>CAWBON010000001.1:0-445535 GCA_963790445.1 uncultured Alphaproteobacteria bacterium
GAGGAGAGAGGAGGCGCGTTCTTTCGCAAAGCGGTTAAAGGCCAGCAACATGCGCCACAGACCATCACACTGGATGGCTGTGCGGCATCTCACCGAGCAGTGCGCGAGCTGAAAGCCGATGGCTCGCTGCCGTCGGATGCGAAGCTGCGCTCGTCGAAATACCTGAACAACCTGATCGAGCAGGACCATCGCGGTGTGAAGCAACGCATCGCTGTGATGTTGGGCTTCAAGGGCTTTCGTCACGCGGTGATCAGGATCGCCGGCATCGAGCTGATGCACCGCATTCGTAAGGGCCAATTCGGACTGGGCCATCTCGATGTTCAAGGCCGAACCGCGTCTGCTGTTTGGAACGCCGTGCTGAGAGCTTGAAGAGTCAACCCGCATCAGGGATGCGTTTGTGTGATTCGGCGTGGAAAAAAGGACCCCTTGGTGGAGTGCGCCCCTGCGGGTGGAAAGGGGTCGGCGGCGGCATCGTTCGCGACCCCGCAGGCAATATTGATTTATCATGAAGGCGCGTCACGCATGAATGAGTTGCGAGGTGCCGCATTCTGATTTTCATTCTTGCGTGGTTTCCCGGGTGCGCACATGACGATGCATTGCCAGGGCCGGGCGTGCAGCACAAAAATATTTGTTGACCTTTGAAGATTAGCGATTCTCCTGCGATTCGCTGCACGTGTAGACTCGGCGAATGCAGCATCCAAACGACAGCTATCTCTGGCGACCGAATTTTGTCGGCGCGTTGCAATTGCTCGGGGAGGTCGCAGCGCGCCAGCCATTTGGTATTTCAGATCGGATCCTGCGCGGGACCTCCGCAGTCGCACTTCATACCGGCGGTCTGTGGTCTGCCGGTTGCCTCGAGGTGCTCGCCGCCGATGCGCGTGCGCTGATCGTCGAGCTGTTTGCCGCTGGGTTTTGCTGGACCAGGCGTCCGGAATACGTCGGCAGACGATTGTGGCATCCCGGGCTGCAAATCGGGATCGACGTCAACGACCACGCGCCATGGGGATTGGCTGAACAGTGCAATGTGTTGACCGTGCTTCTCGATCTCGATGTCGCAGGGCCAGCGGACAGGCAACTTGTCTCGCTGAAGGTCGTCGGCATCGAAGACTTGATCATTGAGGAAGTTGCCTGCCAGCGGCGACACGGGGCGCCATGGGAAGCGGCTGCGGCAAAAGCCCGCGTGCTGGTAGCGCTCGGGCGGGAAGGGGTCGGCGGCCGGCTTCGGGCGGGTTACCTCCATCGTCGTCTGGTCTGGGAGACCCACGGCGAGGCTGCGTTCGACGTGCCTGCGGGTCCAGAGGATGAGGATTCTGTGCCGCGTATAACCGGGCTCACCCAAATGCGAACACTGCTCAACGCCTGGCGCGTCAGGCGCGGCTACGCGTTCGATCGGCCGCGCTCGGAGTTGCCCCACGGACAAGGCGAGACGGGAGCGCGCGAGATGCACGACTGCAACGAGCAGTGGGAGCGGGCAGGGCATCCCGGCGTGGTGTCTGCGAACGTCATTCCGCTGGATGTCGCCCAGCCGGCGCGTCCTGAGTAGCGGCGAGCGGCCCGCGGCACAACGAGGACAGCAGGCGTGACGTCATTGCACATCAGGCTGGAGGCGCGGTCCGCTGAGCACCATTGCTTTCGGGCGTACGAGATCGATGTCGAAGCGGACCTGTTCGGCGCATGGGTGGTGGCAATGAGCTACGGTCGGATCGGCGTGTGGTTTCCAGAGATGAGTGATCGGCGCTGACCCAGACAATTTATCAAAACGCCACGACACCGAGCACAACTTTCTACTACGCCCGCCAGAGCTTTACCGAGCGGCCATTCGTAGGTTCAAATCGGGGGCGCGCAACCACTTATGTCGAACACGGTTTTCTATCCGGTCTCAGCGGTAGCGGGGGCAGGAAACCACTGCGAAAGCCCGTGCCACCCGGCTAAATGGCTGGCATCGCCGACTCCAGCAATCCTCGGCTACGAGTGGACACCCTTCGCCTCGCTCGCAACCTCCTGGAACACCTTCGGCGCAACCCGGCCACCTGGAGCGTGCGCACCTGCGCCTCGACGCTCTGGCCGTCCGTCGATACCCTGGCGCAGCCGTAGATAATGGGTGGTTACGCACCGAAATTATGCAACGGAAAAGTCCCCATCTGTTCAGCGGCGTAGTTTTTGGAACGAAATTCTGAAAGCCGCTCTTCGGACGTTTCTCAGCCGAGACGCGAATTGACCACGCGGCGCAAGTGCGCGAAGACCGGCGACTGTCGATATTGCGGCTAGGAGAACAGATATGAGCGACCTAACTCTGCCGTCGTTCCGCTACAGCTTGGAACAGCAACCACCGCGCACTGGTTGTGGCGGTGTCGGGCGGGGCACATCTGTCCGGCAGTTCCCTGTTAGCAAGGGCATCGCCGGCGCTTCTATACGATTGCAACCCGGTTGCCTGCGCGAACTCCATTGGCACTCGACTGCGGCCGAGTTGGGTTACGTCGTGTCGGGCAGTTGCCGCACGACCGTATTGCTCCCCGACGGAGCGGAGACCGATACATTCGGGTCGGGCGATGTGTGGTATTTCCCTCGCGGCTGGGGTCATTCCATCCGTGGAACCGGGTCAAGCGAGTGCCATTTCATTCTGATATTCGACGACGGTGCGTTCGCCGAGGATCATACACTGAGTATTACCGATTGGTTGGCCCATACGTCGCCGGCAGTCATCTCACAGAGCCTCGGCCTTGGTATGGAGTGGGTGGCCAAGCTTCCGAACGGAGAGGCTTACTTTGCAGGGGGGCCTGATGACCCCATTGTGCGTGCTACGCCGCAGCCGAAGCCGACACTTGCAACGACGCATCGCTATCCATTGGGGGCTCAGCAACCGCGGCGCGTGCCGGGCGGCGGCGCACCGTGGACGGTTACCGCGAATGAGTTTCCGATCACGACCACAATGTCCGCCTCCGTGTTGGAGATCGAGCCGGGAGCCATGCGCGAGCTTCACTGGCACCCCGACGCCGACGAGTGGCAATACTATCTTGAGGGTTCGGCTGAGATGGCTGTTTATTTGGGGATGGGTCACACGGTAACCGAACAATTTGTGACGGGTGACATCGGCTACGTGCCGATGGGTGCGGGACACTACATCCGCAACACGGGTAGCGGGATCTTGCGGTTGCTGATCGGTTTCAACGGGCACTATCATTCCCACGACCTCAACGCATGGCTAACCTCGAATCCGCCCGATGTGTTGGCTAGCAATCTAGGCCTGCCACTAACGGTCGCGGAAGCGCTGCCTAAGGAGACGCTCTTTATCGCACGCCCCCCAGCGTAGTGCGGCGGCTCAACCAGGGGAGAGGCTTGCGAAACCTCGGCAGATGTTCGCACAGCCTTCCCCCATTGTAGACATTGGCAGCCGCCCGCCGTATTCGCCGGTCGCGCGGCGGAGGCGGTGCGCGATTTGCGTCACGCCCAATGTTGGGATTGGCGAGCATCGCCTCGGCGGCTTCGATGTCGTCGTCCGTGAGTTTCGGTGGGCGGATTCCGGTGCAGCCAACACGCCGCGCGACGGCAAGGCCCGCTTGGGTGCGGATCAGACTGCGCTCGGATTTCAGCCTTATGCGGTGCACCGCATAAGGCTGATGATGTGGAGTTGGCGGTTATGCGGAGTGCTGTCGTCCTCCCCTCGGTCTGAACTGGCTTTTGGCGACCTGACGCTCTGCATAATCCCAGACGGCAATGGCGGTCGATCGGTGGGCGGTCGCTACGGCGGGGCCGCCTTGCTCAGCCGTTTTCACCGACTGGCCATCCATGATGACGACCGTGGGATCTGGCTTTCGACCCGCTGCCAAGCAAGCCAGTGGATGGAGTGCACGGTGCAGCAGCGCGCCAAACACCAGACATACGCCAGCCTCGGACGCAGCCGTGTACGGTCGGCCAGGGCGGGAAGTCGCTGGAAAGCTGGCGGCACTCGCAACCGGTGGGAACAGATAGATGATCGCGTCGAGGACGGTGCGGACGTCCGTTGTGCATGGACGACCACCGAACTTCGCTGATGCAATATGCGGTCTCATCAACGCCCACTGTGCATCAGTCAGCTTCGAGGGGAAGCACCAGCTTCGCATGACTATATCCGCGTGGCCGCGCGCGGACCTCATGCTACCATTCAACACCACCACTCAGAACTTCCGACACAGTCTCTCAGCGGTTGCCCCAAGCACTACGCGCTGTGTGGTTATGCACCCGATATCAGAATGGTCTGTGCAGAAACGACTGTGACGCCGTCAGCCGCTAAGCTTATATGCGCTTAAGCGTTGCGGAGGGAGACTCTCCAAACAGTCTCCGGTAGGAAACCGAAAAGCGCCCAAGTTCGCCAAACCCATAATCGTTCGCGATCGATGTAACGGTCGATCTGCTGCCGTCAGCTCGTCTGAGTGCCTGCTGGGCCAACTGCATCCGACGCAGCCAAAGATAGCGATGCGGGCTCATGCCGAGATGCTCCTGACAGTGATAGCGGAGCGTCCTTTCCCCTATACCTAGCTCCGAACAGATCTCTGTCAGATAAACGGGCCCGTCCAGCTTAGAACGAAGAAGGGCCTCAAACCGGCTCATGAGAGCGGCTGGCTTGGTCGCATTCCGCACCAACCGATTGTCGTCTTCGCTGGTCAGGCACGCGATCATCGCCCGTACCAGCTCCTGCTCCATCGCCCGCGCCACCTCGGGATGCGAGAGAACGTCCGGCACGGTCCGAGCAAGCTGACTAGCGGCTTGGTGCAGTTCACGCAGCCGCATGAGCAGGTGCTCAGGCGGCCGATTTACAATACTCGCCTTAGCCGTTGCGATATCGTCTCCCAGGAGGGCCCGCGCGTCTTCTGCCAAGGCCGTCTGGGGCATGGACATCGAAAACCAGTAGCAGTCAGCCGGCATCCTCAGGTGATGCTCGGCGCCCGGCAAATAATGAATCAGGTCGCTTTGGCCAACTTCAATTCCACTGACAGTCATTGAAGGACCGGGTCCAGCAAGGAAGGTCACGGAGCGGCGTTCCTTCAGTGTTGCAAAGTGGAGGACCTGGGGCAACGATTGCCGGCCGTGCTGCATCCAAAGACGATGAAGATCAATCCTGGTGAGTTCGGAGTGAAAGCTCCCGTTCTTGCTGACAAGGGCCTTGAGATCGACCCCACGCAGCAAGTTCTTTAACTGATCCAAGTCACTGAGCGTCGCGACCATGCTGCTTGGCATCGACCGTATCCCTCCCACCCGAGGAACCTATTTGGCGTTCTAGAAAAAATCTGCCCCCGCAGCTTATACGGCCGGCAGCCACTCTAGTGGCCTGACTCTCAATTGCCGACAAGTAACTCATGCGGCTTCGGCATGTTCGAGGGCTGCGCGAGCGCGCTGGATTTTGGCGAGGATCGCGCCCTGTGCTCGCCACACGTAAGGCTTTGGATCGGCGTTGCGCTCGGCGAGATAGCGCTTGATGTCGCGCACCAGTTCATTGACCGAAGCAAAACTGCCGGCGCGGATCACATCGCCTGTCAGATCGGCGAAGAAGCGCTCGACCAAATTGAGCCAGGACGACGAGGTCGGCGTGAAGTGCATGTGGAAGCGCGGATGCTTCGCCAGCCACGCCTGCACCTTCGGATGCTTGTGGGTGGCGTAGTTGTCGGCGATCAGATGCAGGTCAAGCTCACGCGGCGTCTCACGATCGATCTGCTTGAGAAAGCGGAGCCATTCAACATGGGTGTGGCTCGCTTCGGTGCGGGCGATCAGCTTGCCGGTCAACTGGATGAGGGCGGCAAACAATGTGATCGTGCCATGCCGTGTGTAATCATGTGTCATCGTACGTGGACGCTTCGGCGCGAGAGGCAGGCCCAACTGTGTGCGTTCGAGCGCCTGGCACTGGCTTTTCTCGTCGCAGCACAGCACCAGAGCCTTCGCGGGTGGATCGAGATAGAGCCCTATCACATCCCAGAACTTCTCCTCGAACTTCGGATCGTTCGACAGTTTGAAGGTCTTCAAACGATGTGGCTTCAGGTCATTCTTCGACCAGATGCGCTGAACCGAACGCGCCGAGATGCCGGCATGACGGCTCATCGATCGGATACTCCAGCGGACCTTGCCCTTCGGCGGGCGGGTTGCTTCGGTGACAACGCGCGTTACCTTGTCAGCCGGGATCGAAGACTTGCGGCCACGTCCCTGCCTCTCGTCAAGGCCCGCGAGGCCCAACCTCTCGAACCGTCTCGACCACGTCGACACCCGTTTAGGTGTCGTGTTCAATCCCTCGGCGACCGCTTCAACACCCACACCGTCCAGTCGGAGCAGAATAATCGCGGCACGTTCGCGATCACGCACCCCGATGGTTGTCGAACGTGACCGACGGCGAAGCTCCTTCACGATATCCGCTTCCGCCTCAAGTCGCTTGATCGGCCGTGCCATCCGAGTGATCCTCCCAACTCATCGACCACGACGCAGATATTAGTCAATATTTGCAGGGCAGGACACTAGCTCAGCACTGCCTCGGTCTTGCGCTTGATCAGATCGAAATCGATCTCTGCACCCAGTCCGGGACCGGTTGGTGCGTGCAGCAGACCGTCCTTGTCGATCTCGATCTCTTTCGCCATGCCATATTTGTGCGCGCCATCCGGCAGCAGGACCTCGAACATCGTGGTGTTCCTGATCGCCATGCAGAGATGCAGGTTGGCGAGGTTGTTCAGCGAATTGCCGGAATGATGGATCTCGTATTTCAGACCGAACGCCTCCGCGAGATGTGCGGTCTTCAGCATGGTGGTGAGACCGCCCTTGTTCGGGATATCGCCACGCAGATAATCAGTCGCGCGTTCGGTCAGCCAGATCGGATAGGTCTCCAATCCACCTGCCGGAAACTCGGTCGCCATAACGGGAATATCCAGTTTGTCGCGCAGCTTCACGTAGTTGTAGATGTCCTCGTCCGACATCGGATCTTCATACCAATAGTAGCCCATCTCTTCGATCGCGCGACCCACGCGCAGCGCGTCGGTATAGTTGTAGCTCCATGTGGAATCCAGCATCAGTCGGAAATCGGCGCCGACCGCCTTGCGCACTGCCTCGCACACCTTGATGTCCTGATCGGGATCGCGCGGCGGATGGATCTTGTACGCTTTCCAACCGTTCGCCTTGAAGGTCTGCGCCTGATCGACATAGGCAGCGATGTCAGGCAGCACCTGCGAACTTGCATAGCCCAGGATCGAGTTGCGGAAGGTTCCGATCAGCGCATGCACCGGCAGTTTTGCGATCTTGCCGGCTAGGTCCCATAGCGCAGTGTCTACCGCACCGATCGTGCGATAGCTGACGATGCGTGAGACGAGACGCATTCCGGCATGGATGCGCTCGCGCTCCAGCGGGTCTTGGCCGATCAGCATCGGCTTCAGCGAACGGATCAATTGCGGCGCGTCCATCGCCGCCGGGTTGGTCGCCGCGCCGAGAAACGCGTGACCTTCCAGACCTTCATCGGTGTGAATGCGCAGCAGACCCAGGCTGGATGAGGACGAAGCGAGTGCGCCCAGGTGGTAGCGCGTCGCCGGAATGCCATCCCAGGTGAAGAGCGTCAGCGAAACGTCGTCGATCTTCATGGGGTCCTCACACTCGGTTGCGTTGCACGTATTGTGTTATCCAGCAACTATGCTGAGCGTAGACTGGGGAAGCCGCCTCCCCGTTCTGACCAGGGTTCGGCTGCTCAAAGCCCCCGATGCGTCCCGTCGCAGCGCGGCTGGTTGCCGGTATTCTTGCAGCCACAGAACGAAACCGTCCCGGCTTCCTCGGCCTTGAACTCGATCGGGCTGAAACCGCTGCCCTTGTGCGAGCCGTCGCAGAACGGCTGCTTGCCGCTCTTGCCGCAGGCACACCACCAATAGGATTTGCCCGCCTCGACCTCCGTTCGGTACGGCGCTCTTCTGCGCGACGACCGGCTGCATGTCTGACATTCTCTGTCTCCCTTCGCGTTTCGTTCGAAAGCTGTCGGTGGCCTCAGAGCCGTTCCACGCCGTAGTCGCGGCGCGCAGCCATGGGGGTAACGTATCCGTCCAGCACGTCTTCGGAAAGCCGTGCGCGATCACGTCCAGACGGTGGCCCGTAGCCGCCGGAACCTGGCGCCTCTATCACCACCAGCGAACCCGCGGGCGCGATGAAGCCGCCTTTGCTGGTAAGTCTCCGCGCGTTGCCATTCGGCGGGATCAGTTCCAATCGGGCGCGCGCACCGGGCCTCCCGCCAGCGAGACCGAACGGTGGCGTAACGGTGCGTTCGCAGCAGACCGCGGCATGGGCCTGCCGCTGCAGCACCTGCCATACGCGGCGCACGCCTAGCCCGCCGCGCCAGGTGCCGGCGCCGCCGCTGTCCGGCACCAGCGAATATTCCTGAACGCGCAATGGAAAACTCATTTCGATGATCTCGATCGGTGTGTTCATCATGTTGGAGACGGTGCTGGCGACGGCGTTGATGCCATCCTTCACCGGACGCGCGCCGAAGCCACCTTTCACCGATTCGTAACTGACATAGCGTTCGCCGGTCCGATAGTCGGTGCCGCCGAATGTCATTACTGCTGATGTACCCTGCGAACCCGCCATCACCGTCCGCGGCGTGAAGGCGAACATCGCCGCCATCACCATGTCCGCGATGCGATGCGACATTTCATGGTTGGCGTAGACCACCGGCGCGGGAAGCTGCGCGTTCACCACCGAGCCAGGTGGTGCGGTCACAGTCACCGGACGCCAGCAGCCGGAATTCGGCGGGATCAGGCTCTTTGGATCGGCGATCATCTTCAGTGCACAGAACACGCCGGATGCGGTGACGGTCAGCGGCGCATTCATCGGCCCGGGAACCTGCAGGTCGGAACCGGTGAAGTCCGCCGTGATCGTGTCGCCTCGCTTGCTGATGCGAAGCTTGACGGTGAAGGTCTCGTCCTCGGTTTCGCCCGGCGCGATGACACCGTCGCCGTCGAAGATGTCGGTGAATTCGGCTTCGCCGTCCGGTAGTGCGCGCAGAGCGGCGCGCATCATGGTTTCGGAGTAGTCGAGGACTTCCTGCATGATCCCCAGCAGGGTGTCGGTGCCGTATTTCGCCGCGAGTTCCTGAAGCCGCGCGGCGGCTCGCCAATTGGCCGACACCTGCGCACGCAGATCGCCGAGCCGTTCGGTCGGCGTGCGAACATTGGCGAAGATGATCGCCTCTATGGCGGGATCCGGCTTGCCGTCGCGATACAGGCGGACCGGCGGAAGGCGCAGGCCCTCGCCGTAGATTTCGGTTACCGCGCCGTAGCTGCCTGGTGTCGCACTGCCGATGTCGGGCCAATGCGCACGCACGCAACCGAAGCCGAGCAGGCGATCTTGGTAGAACGCCGGTGCGACGACGTTCACGTCTGGCAGATGCGAACCGCCCTGGTACGGATCATTGTGGATGAACACGTCGCCCTGCGTGACGTCGGGAAATGCCTGCACGACCGCGCGCACTGCGTCCGGCATCGAGCCGAGATGAATCGGCAGATCCGGGCCCTGCGCCACCATGTTGCCATTGATGTCGAAGATGCCGCAGGAGTAGTCGCCGGCGACCTTCAGCAATGGCGAATATGCAGTCTTGGCCAGGACGATCTTCATCTCCTCGGCCGCGCAGGTGAGTGCGTTCTTCACTACCTCGAAGCGGGCTGGATCGGTTTTCAGACGTTGCATTTTATCTGCCACCTGTCCGTGTAAGTCGAATATAGCCAAGGTCGTCGATACGTGCCTGCCAGCCGGGCGGTACGACCGTTGTCGAATCCATCGCCTCGATAATCGCCGGACCTGCGATGTGCTTACCGGACATCAGCCCGTCGCGCCAATGCACCGGGGCCGCCATGACGCCAGTCTCGTTGAACCAGACGTCGCGCTCGCGCTGGCGGATGCGTGACGGATCGGCGCGTTGTGTTAGCACCAGGTCCGGCAATCGGCCCAATGCGGTCAGACGTAGGTTGACCAATTGCACATGCTCCGAACGATTGGCGTGCCCATAGGTCTGTTCGTGTCTCGCATGGAAAGCCGAGGCCAAATCATCGAGTGTTGTGCGCGTGACCTCGCCATCGGCGATCGGCACGGTAAGTTCGTATGCCTGGCGGCGATAGCGCACATCCGCCTGACGCAGCAGCGCGCGCCGTTCCGGCGGCACGTGGGCGGCGCGCAGCATATCCGTTCCCGCCTGCTCCATGCTCAGCAAACGCCGCGCCGACACGCGTCGGATCGACGCTGGCCAGATCGGCGTACAACGTGCGCGAATAGTCGCGTTTGAGATCACTCGCAACCAGTCCCAATGCGGAGAACGCACCAGGCGCGGGCGGCACAATCACCTCGGGAATCTGCAGTTCTGCAGCGAGTGAGACAGCGTGCACCGGGCCGGCGCCGCCGAACGCAATGAGGGAGAATTCCCGCGGATCATGCCCGCGTTCGATCGAAACGATGCGCAGCGCCTGCGCCATATTGCTGTTGACGACTTCGATGATGCGCGCGGCGGCCTCTGTCACCGACAGGCCCAGCGGCTTGGCAATCGCAATGTCGATCGCGCGTTCCGCTGCGGCAACGTCGATCGGCAGGTCGCCGCCCAGCAAAGCCTCGCGATCGAGATAGCCCAGTACCACATCCGCATCGGTCACAGTCGGCGCGGTGCCGCCGGCACCGTACGCCGCGGGACCGGGATCCGCACCCGCGCTGTGCGGACCGACCTTTAGCGCACCGCCGGGATCGACCCAGGCGATCGATCCTCCACCCGCACTTACCTCCGCCAGATCAATCACCGGAACGCGAATTGGATGCCCCGTGCCGTGCATCCAGCGATTTGCGTGACCGGAACCTCCGACTTCGTATTCCGCGGTGACGCGCGACTTCCCCGTTGGCGATGACGCTCGCCTTGGCCGTGGTGCCGCCCATGTCGAAGGAAATCAGGTTCGGACGACCGAGCTGCCGACCGGCAAGCGACGCAGCGATCACGCCCGCGGCTGGGCCCGATTCCACTGCCATCGCCGGCATACGCAGCCCTTCAGCTATGTCGAACACGCCGCCAGACGAGCCCATGACATGCAGCTTCGGTAGCCCGAGCTGCGATGCGGCGGATTGCAGGCGATCGAGATACGACGCCAACACCGGCCCCACCACCGCACACACCGCTGTCGTGCTGGCACGCTCGAACTCACGAATTTCCGGCAGCACTTCGGATGACAGGTACACGCCGACACCAGGCAGCGCCGCTCGCAACACCTCACCGACGCGGCGTTCATGTGCATCATTCAGGAAGGAGAACAGGAAAGACACCGCGATGGTCTGCAACTTCGCATCCCTGATCGCCTCGATCAGCGCAGGCTAGTTCGTCCTCAGCCAGAGGCGTCACGACTTCGCCCTGCGCATCTATCCGCTCCGTGATCTCGAACCGCCAGCGCCGAGGCACCAGGACGGCTGGGGCATCTTGCAGTAGGTCGTACAGGTCGGCGCGCGATGAACGACGCAGTTCCAGGATGTCGCGAAATCCGCGCGTCGCGACGAAACCGGCACGCGCGCCCTTGTTTTCCAGCAGTGCATTGGTGACAACGGTGGTCGCATGCGACAGAAACGAGACGTCGGCCGGATCGATTCGGTTGGCATCGAACCCTTGCCGAATGCCGGCGATCACCGCCTGGCCGAAATCGTGCGGCGTGGTCAGCAGCTTGGCGATGGCGATCCGACCGGTGTCTTCCTCCACCAGCGCCACGTCGGTGAAGGTGCCGCCAATGTCGATGCCGATCCGCCACGCCATTAAATTCGCCCCTGCCGGTCGGAGCCGAGCATAGGTGGTGGCGGCGCGTGCTGAAAGCTCACCTGTCATTGTCATCGCCGCGAAGGGGGCCACGGGACAGACCATGCCGCGGCTTCTGGGGCCACGCCTTCGTGGGGATGACAATAATGGCGAGGATGACAACGCCCTGCGAGGGAGGCAAAATCGCCACGCATGGCGACATCCCACGACCGCAGCGAAGAGGCAGACGGGATCAGCCGCCTGATGCTGTTCTTCGCCGTCGTTTACACCGTGGAAGGCATCGGCCAGGCGAAGGTCGGCGTGATCTGGCAACCGCTGACGCACTACCTGAAGGAAAGCCAGGGTTGGAGCGCATTGCAGATCGCCACGTCGTTGGCGGTGCTGGACGTCCCGTGGGTCATCAAGCCGCTGTATGGCATGGTCTCGGATTTTCTGCCGCTGTTCGGCTATCGGCGCCGCAGCTATCTGCTGCTGGCAAATGTCTGCGCGATTGCTGCATTCCTATGGACCACCCAGGTTGTGGCGCCGCCGTCGATCGTATTTGCTTTACTGCTGACCGCGATTGCCATGGCGGCGTCAAGCACGGTGTGCGGCGCACTGCTGGTGGAGAACGGGCAGAAGCACAACGCCAGCGCTGCGTTCATCAACCAGCAGTGGCTGTGGTTCAACGTCGCGGTGATGGTCGCGTCATTGGTCGGCGGCCAACTGATCGAATACCTGTCGCCGACAAGGCGCGCTTCACGCGGCCGCCGCTATCGCAGCGGTAGCCCCGATCGCCATCGTCGTCAGTTGCCTGTCGCTGGTGGATGAGGAAGCGGCTGGCATCAACGCAGCCGAGTTCAAGCGTGCGCTGCGCGGCTTGCTGGATACATTCCGTTCGCGCACACTGTGGCTGATCGCGGCCTTCCTGTTCTGCTACTATTTCAGCCCGGGGTTCGGCACGCCGCTTTACTTCCACATGACAGACCACCTGCGCTTTTCCCAGGGCGTTGATCGGCATGTTGTCTTCGATCAGCGCCGGCGGCTGGATCGCCGGCGGCCTGATCTACCGCTATCTGCTGCGCGGCATGTCGACGCGCGCATTGCTCAACCTCAGCATTCTGTGCGGCACGCTGGCGACGTTGGCGTTCCTCGGCATGGTCGGTGAGACAAGTGCGATCGTGGTGTATTTTCTCAATGGCGTGGCCAGCATGATCGCCAACATCGCAACGTTAACTCTTGCTGCCGATCACTGTCCGAAACGGTCAGAGGGATTTGCCTTCGCCGCGCTGATGTCGGTGATCAACCTGGCGACGCCGCTTTCGGACACGATTGGTGCATTCCTCTACGAACACGTCTTTGCCAGCCGATTGGCACCACTGATCGTGGTGTCAGCGGCGTTCACCGCTTTCATTTTTGTGCTGGTACCGTTGCTCGACAGGGGGATTGCACGAACACAATCCAGCGTCGCGCGGTAAAAAAGAGCAGGCATGCGCTGGTCGGGGAACCCCGCATGCCTGCTCCCGCAAGCGCCGTGCCGACCAGTGGGGACCGAAATACGATGTTCGGGGAGGCCGTATATCGGAATCTGGCAGGCACTGGTGACGCCAGCAGTAATGCCACCAGCCATTGTGGCGAGTGCGACAGAACTGTTCCCGTCGCGATGACCATGTATGCCGCAGCCAACGGGTTACGAAATAGGAAGGATAGGCCGACAGTTTCGGACAAAAGCCCGCATGGAAACCCCAGGCCGCTGTCATAGTTTCCCCCGGGAATTTGGCGGGTGCTTTACCCCGAGTTTTCGGTTTTGTTCTCTACGAAGACTCTGCCGCGGCGCGGCCGTAGCTCGGTCACGCCGAACGAACCGGTTCTGCGTTGCGTGACTGTCGGCCGCCTCGGTTTGCAGTACACTTTGGTACTCGCAGGTCATCACATAGGTGCCGATGCGCAGCAGTGTGCCATGCGGCAGCGGTGCCGTGCCGGCCAATCGCTTCTTGTCGACGAATGTGCCGTTGGTTGAATTCAGGTCGGTCACACTGACCTCGTCGCCCTCGACATCGATCCGGCAATGGACGCGTGAGACATCGGCACCTTCCAGCAGCAGCGCGCAAGGTGGTGCCCGGCCGATCGTCAGCGGACCAGGCGGCAGAGCCACTCGGCGCACCGCCGATTCCGGTTGCAGAATTACCAGGTGATGCTGCGGTTCCGGCGCGGCCTGCCGCATCAGCCCCTGACCCGGCCGCAGGTTCAAGGTCGCTTCTATCAACGCATCGTCAGCCAGATCCGGCACACTGTCCGACTGCGTTGCGGCAAGACTGCGTGCAACCTCTGGCAGCGCCGCCGCCGCGACGCCCAGCGCCTGGCGGAACTGCTCGGCCGCGGCGTCGGATAGCGCAACACGCAGTGACTTGCCCGCCTGGCGTTCAAGCAGACCCAGCGCGATCAGATAGGCGATATGGTCCCGCGTGGTCTGAAAGTTCTGACCGGTCAGGTTGAGCAGACTCGCAGCCATCTGGTCGGCAAGAATGCCTTGCTCGCTGCCGCCAAAGGGCGAAACGCCATAGTGCAGTTCGACCGCCATGTGCAGCAATGACCAGTGCGACATCGAGTTCAGATGTCGGATCGCTTCCACCCGGCGTGCTCGCGACAGATCGAACGAGTCGAAAATGCGATCCAGCGCCTGGCGCCAAGGTTCGCGGCATCGGCTGAGCGATTGCAGGATGATGATGCGTTGCTGTGCATCCAGTTTGCGCGGCGGCGTAAGCCGCACCGACGGATCGAGCGCCGATGCAGTGGCAGCGAGTTCCTTCGCCAGCGCCAGCAGATGACGGTCGAACAATTCGAACAGCGTCGCGCTGGGAACGATAATGGAACGGGCCGAAAGCGCGCCGGTGGGAGGGTCCACCGAACATAGCTTCAGTTCCTGGATTTCCAGGATGCGTTCCTTGACGGTGGAATCATCGAGCAGGAACACCTGTTTGACCAAGCCATAGAGTTCGCCGACCGCGGCGCCTTCGCGCCCCTTGGTGCATAGATGGGTGACGATATGCCACTGCGCCCGCCGGTACAGGCTGGGAAAATGCGCGTGCCAGATCGTCTGATAGGCGGACAGAAACCGAACGACTTCGCGCTCTGCCAGCATGGCCGCTCCGCGGGTCCCCTTGGAATCCATTGCACCCTAAACTACCCCTGCAGCGAACGCAAAACGTGTGAGCCATGTCACAATAGTGCAGCGCGCCCCTCTCTTGTCCCCTCCCGGCCGAGCAGGAGCTCCAGTGCGTCGGACTGGCGTGACGGATGCGCCAGCGCCAGGGCGACCAGTTCACCGGGTGATTTGCCGATTAGGAGCAGGCGACCGCCTGCTACGGGGCTTTGTCGATCTGCGCCATATATTCGCCTGCGACCAATTTAGGCAAAGCGTCGGCCACCTGCCCCGAGCCGCCATGGCCCGGCAGTTCGCACAGCACGACGTCGAACTGGTCGACGAAGGCCAAGGCGTTCACGTCGCTCAACGGCAGAGTGGCCGGCAATCCCAGGGGCGCGCTATGGAGTGTTCCGGCCATGATGGCGTGTGGTGCGTCAGCGTGTTGTTGCGTCCCGTGTTGTTGCGTCCCGTGTTGTTGCGTCCCCTCGCCTCAAAAATTGCTAATGAGCAGCCGGTTGTCCACTTAGCTCTTCGAGCAGCGGTCCAAGTGCGTTGAGTTCGGTGCCGAAGCCGCTCCAGTCTCCGACCTTCAGGCGATCGATTGCCTTGTTGTAGTGGTCGAGTGCCTCGTGAGCTGGCGTGTCCGTTGGGCCGACGGGCGAAGCGCTCGCGCTCGCCGGCGATGCGGCAACCGGCGCGGCTTGCTTGAACAGCGCTGCCAGTGCCTCGGGAAGCGTGTTCTCCATCACCACACGGTCGCCGTAAGCAGCGATCACGCGCTTGAGTTCGGGTAACTGGCCCAACTCCGCACGAAGATAGAGCGGCGAGACATATAGCAACGAATTGTCGATCGGTACGACAAGTAGATTGCCGCGAATCACCCGCGATCCCATCTGGTTCCACAGCGAGATCTGCTGCGATATCTCGGTGTTCTGATTGATGCGCGCCTCGATCTGGAATGGACCGTAGACGAGTTTGTCCTTGGGGAATTCGTAAACGATGAGCTTGCCGTAGTCTGGCAGATCGCAGCGCGCGGCCAGCCAGGCGATCATGTTTTCCCGCTGGCTCGGCGCCATCGGCAGCATCAGAAAGAACTCCGTATGCGTTTCGCCGGGCAGGCGCATCATCATGTAGTACGGTGTCATCCGAGTACCGCTGCCGGCGTTGTTGCCGTCGGGGCTGGTTGGCTCGCGCGGGAACTGCCAGAGGTCCTCACGATTGTAGAAAACTTCGGGCGCATCCATGTGGTACGCGCGATACTGCGACGCCTGAATGGTGAACAGGTCTTCGGGGTAGCGGATGTGCTTTTGCAGATCCGAGGGCATGGCATCAAACGGCTTGAACAGCGTTGGGAAGATACGCTGGTAGGTCGCGACGATCGGGTCGGCAGGATCGATCACGTAGAAAGCAACTGTCCCGTTATAGGCGTCGATGACCACCTTGACCGAATTGCGGATGTAGTTGGCGTTGCCGTTGGGTTGCGGCTGGGCGTAAGGAAACCAATCACTGGTGGTGTAGGCGTCTTGCATCCAATATAATCGGCCGCCGCTGATCACTATATAGGGATCGCGATCCAGGCGCAGAAATGGCGCGATCGCCAGCACGCGATCCTGGATGTTGCGATGGAGCATGATCCGGCTCTCGCTGGTCAGGTAGCTGCTGAGCAGGATGTTGACGTCGTCGAAATACCACGCGAACAGTGTCCTCCAGGCGGCGTCGCCAATCGGGATACCGTCCGCGCCATCGTAGTAGGCGTAGACATTGTCCTTGCCCTTTGGGTAGTCGAACTCTGGTGTGCTGCCTTTGACGATCACGTAGCCACTGGTGCTCTGACCGAAATAGATGCGCGGTTCGGTGATGGCGGGAGCACCGTGGGAGGCGACCGGCGGTATGTCCTTCAGATAGAAATTCGGCAGGCCCTCCGTAGACTTTTGAGTGACCGGGGACATGACGACCCCACTGCCGTGGGTAAACAGCAGGTGCAGATTGACCCAGGTCTGCGCGTTGGCGGACAGCAGAGACGACGCGAGTTCGCGGGCCGCGAGCGTCACCTGCTGATACGAACCGCCGATCTGGTAGCGATCGACGTCGACATCGAGGAACCGGTAATAGGTGCGTATCTCCTGGAGTTGCGCGTAGGTGTCCATCAGCGGCTGCCAGTCCCACAGCCTTATGTTGTCGATGGTCCCGCGGTTGTCCTGTAGTGACTGGAACGTCAGCCCCTGTTCCGCTGGAAATGGTTTCACCACGATCTGCCGAAGGTTGTACGCGTCTCGCGTGAGGGCAATGTTGCGCTGAATGTACGGTGCCTCTAACTGCAACTCACTCGGCTTGACGTAGAAGCGTTCGAATAGGGCGGGGAAAAGGTCTGCGAAAATGAATGAACCGCCCCACACGAGCACCGCCGAGACGATGAGTAGCCGGTACGTGCGCAGCCGCATGTTGGCCGATGCGACGATGGCGGCGGCGGTTGATAGAACGACGAGCAGCCAGAGGATCGGCAGCTCGACATGGACATCGGTGTAGCCCGCGCCGACAACGACGCCATTGTCATTGTACAGCAGCAGGAAGCGGTCCAACATATAGGACCAAGCCTTCACCGCGAAATATAGCCCCAGCAGTGCGGAACCATGGACGATGACGGCGCGCGATATTCGCCATGGCCGGCGGTCCAGATCGATTTCGCCGTGCAAAAAGTAGACCGCAGCGGCCATGAGAGCACTCAGAAGGAGGATCAGCAACATCCAGTTCTTGAGCGCGACGTAGAGCGGCAATGAGAACAGGTAAAAGCCGATGTCCCTGTCGAACAGCGGGTCGCTGTGGCCGTACGGTACCTGGTAGATGAAGCGGAGGAGCAGGTCCCAGTCGCTGATCTCGCCCAGCGCGATCAACAGTCCGACGACAAAGGCGCCAGCCAGAATGAGCAGACGCCATGACACGCGTGGCGACGTGGACCCGAACGGTCCGCCTGGCATCGCGGGCGATGTCAGTGCCGTCGCGAAGCCTGGACCGAACGCCGCCGGAAGCCGTAGTCGGCCGCGCCACGCGAGCCGCCATGCCAGTGTGCCGTTCAGCCAGAGTAGCAAGGTGGAGACTGAGAAAACGGCAATGAAGAGCACGGTCCTGGTGTCGAAAATCGTCCAGAAGATACCGGCATAGCCAATGCTGGAGAACCATGCCCAATCGACCACTATGCCGCTGACGAATCCCAACACAACGAGGAACGCCACGATGACCGCGACCGCCGCGCCGATGGCTTTCCAGGGCATGACCACGCCCGTTATCGCGCTGTCTCGTTCGACATGCGCAGTCCAATCTGCGCCAGCCTCGGCAGCACTTCGGAACACAGGTACGGCAGTTCATCGAGGTAATTCACCACCGAGATTGCGATGCCCTTCGCTCCGGCCGCGGCGAGTTGTGCCAGTTCACCGGCGACCAAATCCGGATCACCGACGACAGGAATTCCGCCCATGCCGTTCGCCTGATGATAGCGCCGCTCTTCGAAATCATCCGGATGTGTCTGTCGGGTAACGCCGCGCATCGCCATGATGCGATCGACCGCGGCCCAGTCGGCATTGTCGATGGCCCAATGTCGGTAATACTGCTCCGCCTCGCGCTGCGTCGGACGGCAGGTGACGACGGCTACGGTATACACATCGATCTCGCGCCCATTGTCGCGTGCCAGCGCCTTCACGTTGCGCACATGCGCGGCGAATTCATCCAGTTTGCCCTTCGGCGTCATGGAAAACAGCGCGTCGCAGTTGCGGATCGCGAACGCCTGTCCGGTCGGCGAGGCGCCGGCGTTCATCACGATCGGGCGGCTACCGCCGAATGGCTTTGGCTTGGCGCGCGCCTGCGTCAGTTTGATATAGGCGCCGTTGAAGTCGAAATCCTCCGCGTCCGACCATGCCAGCTTGATCGCATCCAGCCATTCCTGTGCGTACTCGTAGCGCGCTGAATGTTCGCGCATGGTAACGCCGAACATCTCGAATTCATCTTCGTTCCAGCCGCATATTACGTTCAGTCCGAATCGGCCCTGGCCGATGTGATCCGCGGTGACGAACTGCTTTGCCGCAATGACCGGATGGATCAGCGGCGCGTGCACCGTGCCGAACACCGTCAGCCGTTGCGTCGCGCCGAGCAGACCGGCGGCCCACGTAACTGTTTCCAGTGTTTCGCCCTGGTAGTCGGTGTCGCCGCCGTAGCCTTTCCAACGGCCGACCGGCAACATGAACTCGACGCCTGCTTCGTCCGCCATGCGTGCGAGGCGCAGGCAATCGGGCCAGCTTCCGCTCCAGCGCTCGGGCACCATGGTGACGGCGCGCCCGGACGAGCAGTTGGCGCCGAACAGGCCCAGCTTCAGCCGATTGGCGCTGTACAGTGCGAGGCGATCATGCATGGTCATCGGAACGACGGGGCCACCTGTTCCATGAAGCGCGCCATCTCGTGCTTCACCTGGCCGTGTGGCTTCAGGCCGACATTGAAGTACAGGATCACTTCATCGAAGCCGGCGTCTGCGACGTTCATCAGCACATCGGTCATGTGTGCTGGGGACCCGATGAGTACGGAATTCTCCGTCAGGTCCTGCGGGCGCACGTTGCGCAGCCGATCGACCATAGCGATGAAGTAACGATAGCTCGGTGGTGCTGTCAGCGGATCGCCGGGAAACGCAGGGATGACGCACTCCTTGTAATAGCGGATCTGCCGCGCGCGCGCCGACCGTTCCTGCGCATCGTCGTCGGCGAAATGTGTGAAGTAGCTGCACATCAGTCGACCCGGCTGTGTGCCATGCTTCGCGCAGTTGCCGTGGTAAAGCTCGCGCACCTGTGCGAGGCCGCCGAACGTCATCGCTGCGGCGAATGGCGCCACGATCAGGCCGCAACCCAAGCGTGCCGCCAATTCTATCGACGGGCGGGAGAACGATGCGACATAAGCTGGGATGGGTCGCTGTACCGGCCGCGGCGTGATCGCGACATGCTCGAACGCATAATGTTGGCCGCGATGCGAGATCGGCTTGTCTTCCGACCATAGGCGGCGGACGACCTCCATTCCCTCTTCGAAGATCGACTGGTTGTCGTCGAACGACACGCCGAGAGGGGCGTATTCGCGCCGGTCATAGCCGCGGCCGGCGGCGAAATCCACGCGGCCGTTGCTTAGCAGATCCAGGCTTGCCCATTGTTCGGCGACACGGATCGGATGATGCAGTGGCAGTACCGTCACCGCGGGCGCCAGCCGAATGCGCTGGGTGCGCGCGGCGATATACGCCAGCGCGAGATCAGGGCAGGACAGCACGCCCAGCGTGCTGAAGTGATGCTCGCCGATCCACGCCGAGTGCATTCCGACCTGTTCGGCGTACAGCGCCTCATCGATGACGTCTGCAACGAAGTCATTCGGCGCGCGCGGATTGTCTTGGTAGTTGTTGTCGCTGAGAGTGAAATAGCCGAATTTCATGGTACATTCCCGGGCCGTTGCAGCGGTCGTCGATTGACGATACGGCAAGTCTGGCCCGGTATGGAAGGAGTGAACCCCATGGCAGGTGAGCGCACCGCATCGATCGCACGTGCCAGCAGCGTATTCGACGATGGCACCTTCGTCGCGCGCCTTACGGATCTGCTGGGACCGCACGAACACGGTCTCGGCGCATTGTTCCGCGACGGCCTTGGCCTGATGGCCGGCGTCTTCTAGGACCTCGGCGAAACGTTACTCTCAGACGGTCAGGACTTCCAGCATGTGACCGTTCGGATCCTTGAAGTAGAAGCCGCGCCCGCCGCCACGGTGGTTGATTCCCATGTCGTCCGGCGAGCGTGGACCGCTGCCATACGCAAGGCCTTCGTCCTTGACCCGTCCGAAGATCGCGTCGAATTCCGGATCGCTCACCTTGAATGCGTAGTGATGGGATTCGAACAGCGTGCGCGTGTCGAAGTCCATCACCAGGGTTTCGTTCACCCGCACAGGCGCGAAGTGCGACATCGCGCCTTCATAGTGCAGGCCAAAGATGCGCGCGAAAAACCTGGCGGATGCCTCGTTGTCATGCGCTGGGACAATCGCATGATCGAGTACGATAGCCATGGCCGCCTCCGTTCGATAGGTTGCCTTGTCACCGGGCAGCAGCTTGCGCAAAAGTCGCGAGCGAGCGCAAGGCGAAATGCTGCGAGCCCGACTGCAAGCTTACCCCACAAACGCGCCGCCGTTCACGTCCAGGATCGCACCGGAAAAATAGCTCGCAGCCGGTGTGCACAGGAAAGCGATCGGCCACGCCAGTTCCTCGGGGCGTCCCATGCGGCCCAGCGGCAATTGGGCACCCGACGTGAAGCCCGTCGTCATCGGCGTCTGCACCGGCCCCGGCGCCACACCATTCACCAGTACGCCTTGCCCAATCGCCTGGCGCGACAACCACTTCACCAGCGCGTGCACGGCGCCCTTCGACGCCGCATAATCGGGCGGCGTGTTGACCGATGTACCGCCTGTCCGACCGGCAACCGAACCGACCAGCACAATCGATCCACCGCCATGCTCCGCCATGTGATCGATCGCGGCGGACGCCAGCGTCAGCGGCACGCGCACATTGATGTCCATCACGCGATGGAACCGCTCGTGCCAGTTGCGATCCTCGCGCCACGGACGGCCCTCCAGGATCGCTGCGCAATGCGCAACCGCATGGATGCGACCCCGGCCGAACAACTCGGCGATGAATGCGTCCGATGTCAGGTCGCCCTCCACCGTGGCACACGCTGCACCGTTCCCTTCCACCTCTGCGCGCGTCGCAGCAAGCCGCGCGCGATCGGTCAGCAGCAGCTCCGCGCCGAGCTGTGCAAGCACTGTTGCTGTCGCTCGGCCGATGCCGCTGGCTGCACCGGTCACCAGGGCTCGCCTGCCCTGCAGGTTCAGGGCGGTTGGCAGCGGCACATTGGTCTGGCTCATGACGTATTTCCTCCCGTATGGTATTCGACCTAACAGTCACCAGGTTCAGGCTGGCACTTCGGACAATGATAGCTGGTCCGGCCGCCGCGCTTGTCGATCACCAGTAGCGTCCCGCAACGCGGGCAGTGGCCGCCGGCATGGCGTTCGGGCAACAGAAATCCCTTCGGCAGTCGGTCGGTGAAATCCTCGGCTCCCGCGCCACAGTCGATCGCGGTTTGCAAGACGTACTTCATCGCGCCAAACAAGCGGCGTTGTGCGTCGGCATCCAGCCGGTTCGCCGGAATGCCAGGATGCAGTCGCGCCTGAAACAGGATTTCGTCGGCATATGTGTTGCCGATTCCCGCAATCCGAGCCTGATCCATCAGCACTGCCTTGATGGCCTGCTTGTGGTTGGCGAGCACGGTCGTGAACGCCTTCTCATCGAACGCCGGATCGAGAGCGTCAGGCCCCAGTTCTTCATCGGCAATGAACGCGGCAACACTATCGGTCGCGTGTACATGGCCGATGCGCCGTGGATTGAGATAGGCTAGCCGATCGCCCTCGGCAAACTCGAAAAACATCCGGACAGACGACGGTTTCGGCGCATCGGGCGGCAGATATTGCAGTGAGCCATTGGTGCCGAAGTGCATCGCAAGTGTACCGGCATTCTGGAAAACGATAAACAGCACCTTTCCGTGCCGCTGGCACGACGTTACCCGCGCGCCCTTCATCCGCCGCTGTAATGTAGTGGCCGTGATACCCTCCAGGCTGCCCGGATCGGCGACCACCGCGCGCGCTACGACGCGGCGAAGCCCATGCTTCTCCGCCAACCTCTTGAAGATCTCGGCATCCGGCAACTCGGGCATGATCGGCTTCCCTAGTCCATGTTTGCCAAGCGTGGGCCTTGGACTACCATGAGGGCAAGCATGAGGAGGACAACGCCATGATCACGAAATTTGACAGCCTGTATGCGGGTCACGTCGATCTGGACAACGTCGGCTACGCCGGCACGCCGATCAACGATCGCCGCTACGACAATGCGCATCTTGTTACCGCGCTTGACAAGGCGCAGTCGATGGCGGTGTTGATGGACGGTCTTGGCTACAACGCATTCTGGATGGCGGAACATCATTTTCAGCGTGAAGGCACCGAGTGCATTCCCAACGTGCTGCTGATGGCGCTGCACCTGACGCACGTAACGAAGAATCTGAAGATCGGTTGCGGCTTCAACATCGCACCGATGTGGCATCCGCTGCGTCTGGCAGAGGACTACGCGATGGCGGACATCCTGAGCAACGGGCGGGTGATCTTCGGGCTTGGCCGCGGCTATCACACGCGCGAGGTCGAGACGTTCGGATCGCCGCTGATGGATCAGGATGCCAATCGCGAGCTGTACGAAGAGCAAACCGACATCATATTCAAGGCGTTCAATAATGAGTCGTTTTCGCACAAGGGCAAGCACTACACGCTGCCGCCGGAGGTGCCGTACCGCGGCTACACACTGAAAGAACTGACACTGGTGCCTCGGCCGTTGCGATTGCCGGTGGAAACCTGGCAGCCGATCCAGGGCGGCAGCGCGCGAGCGCTGGAATTCATGGCCAAGCACGGCATTCAGGGTATGGTCGGCGGGGGTTCCGCCGAAGGAGGCGCGATGCACAAGGTCGTGCTGGGCTGGCAGGAAGCGCACGCCAAGATGGGCAAGCAGATCGAACTAGGCGAGCGGCTGTGCTTCGGCTTTCATTTCTACATGGCCGACAGCCGCGCCGACGGCATCCGACGCGCGGCGAAATATTACGAAGAGAACATGAAGATGTTCGGCGAATTGCGGCTGGTGCGCGCGATGACCGATGAGCAGATCGAGATCATGCGTGATCCGAAACGTGCGCCGACCGCGAAGCTGCCGCGCATCGATGACGCGGTGAACGCCGGCGGCTTCCTGACCGGCTCGGCCAGCGAAATCATCGACCACCTGAAGGCGCTGGAACAAAAATATCCGGCGCTGGAACGGATATCGGTGAGCCTGTCGGTCGGCGTGCCGAAGTCGGAGGCACTGGAGCAGTTGGAGCGCTTCGCCACCGAAGTGATGCCGGCATTCAAGAAGACGAGGGTAGCCGAGCCGGCGCTGGTAAAGTAGCCGGCCGGCAGGCGGCACAGTCACACTGCCGAGGCTGGCCGCCACGCGCGTTGGCATCTGGCGGCCGGCCAGTGGAGAGAAAAAAGTTCTTTTTTCTCTGCGCATCTTGATCTTCTGAGGAAAATCCTTCTCTGATATGGCTTCAGACTGCCCTAGTGGGGTGGTCTGAAGCCATAGCATTGCCGGGGTTTTCGATGGCCTCAGAGATCGACTTTCTCCAGAGCGGCCCGCCCGAGGCGGCGCGATGATCGCAATTGCGCTAGATCCATCGGCGCTGGCGCTCGCAGTTGCTGGCCGTGGGCCGGCAGTATTGCGCCGATTGGAGGGGTTGCGTGCCGGCGGCGCGCGCGACCTGCTGGTGTTTTGCGACCAACCTGATCCGAACTCTTGCACGCGCCGCCGGCGATGCGCTGCGCGGGCATCTGCCGACGAGCAAGGAGGTGGCCGGGCTGCGCGCCTTGTGGGTCACCGGCCTGCCTGCTGATCGTGCCGCCAAACTCGCAGCGCTGTCCCGCGCGGCACACGTGTTGGTGAACGTCGAGGACCAGCCTGCATTATGCGACTTCCACAGCGTCGCGGAGGTGCGGCGCGGCGATCTGCTGCTGACGGTGTCGACAGGCGGCGCCAGCCCTGGCCTCGCCGCTCGTATCCGCGCAAAGCTCGCCGCCGAGTACGGGTCCGAATGGGGCGACCGGCTTGCGTTGCTGCGCGACTGCCGATCGGTTTGGCGCCAGGCAGGACGGCCGCCGCCTGAGGTTACCGCGCTGACCGACGCAGTGCTGCATGCGAATGGGTGGCTGGTGTGACTATCGCCCTGGAAACCGCTGCATCGAGACTGACGGCGCCGGAGTTCGCAGCCGGAACGGTCTGGCTGGTGGGTGCCGGCCCCGGCGATCCGGGATTGTTGACGCTGCACGCCGCGCACGCTTTGGCGGTGGCTGACGTCGTGCTGCATGACGCGCTGGTGTCACCGCGATGTTCTGGCGCTGGCGCCGCGTGCGCGCCTGGAGTCGGTCGGCAAACGCGCCGGCGGGGAGCGGACACCACAACTGCGGATCAATGAGCGACTGATCCGCCTGGCGCGCGATGGCCTGCGCGTGGTGCGGTTGAAAGGCGGCGACCCGCTGGTGTTCGGCCGCGGTGCGGAGGAGGCGCTGGCGTTGGCGGCCGCCGGCGTGCGGTTCCGCATCATCCCGGGGATCAGCGCCGGCATCGGCGGGACGGCGGCAGCCGGCATTCCGGCCACGCATCGCGGTCTGGCGCACAGCGTCGCTTTTGTCACTGGGCACGACAGCAGCGGCGCGTTGCCCGATGACGTCGACTGGAGCGCGCTGGCTCGCGGTGCGGATGTGCTCGTGCTTTACATGGCGTTGCGACGGATCGGCGAGATCGCGGATCGGCTGCTCTCGGCAGGGCGCGATGCCACGGAACCGGTGGCATTCGTTACCGAAGCAACCACTTCGCGGCAGAGTGTGCAGGTCACCACGTTGGCACAGGCGGCGGCGATCGCAGCCGACATTCCACGCGATGCACCGACACTGATCATAGTCGGTCCGGTCGTTGCACTACGCCCATTGATCGCCGCGTGGCAGGACGCCGCGCCGATGTCCTGCGTGCCTGTGTCGCAACGTGCGACCGCCTGAGGAGAGAAACGACAATGCCAGGCCTGCCGATGCTGCCGGAGACGGCGCCATTCCCCGCGGAGCAGATCACCGCGCTTAACCGCATCATGTCGGCAACCAATGCCGAGCAGCGGACATGGCTGAGTGGCTTTCTGTCGGGGTATCAGGCGGCGAACGCGCCCCAGCCTGCCGCCGCGGCTGCGCCGGCGCGACGTGCACCGCTGACTATCCTGTTCGCCACCGAGTCCGGCAACGCAGAGTCGCTGGCGGATGTCGCGCGCAAGGCGGCCAGCAAGTTGGGGTTCGCCGCGCGCGTGCTCGACATGGCGGATGCTACGCCGGCGCAGGTGGCCGCCGCGCAGAATCTGCTGGTGATCGCCAGCACCTGGGGCGAGGGCGATCCGCCGCAACGCGCGATCGATTTCCATGCCGCGCTGATGGCGGAAGATGCGCCGCGGTTTGACGGCGTGCGCTATGCGGTGCTGGCGCTGGGCGACCGGGCGTATGCGAAGTTTTGCGAGACCGGGCGGCTGTTCGACGAACGATTTGCCGCGCTTGGTGGAACGCGTGTCGCGGATCGCATCGAATGCGACCTTGATTACGATGTCGCTGGCCAATGCGTGGATCGGCGGTACGCTGACGCAGCTTCAGGCCGGATTGGGCGAGCCGGATGCAGGCGCCGCGGTCATTCACGTCGATTTCGCGCGCGCACCGTTGGAGGCCAGCGCCTACAGCCGGACGCGCCCGTTCGAGGCGGAGATCACTGAACGCATCAAGCTCAGCGGCAGTCGCTCCACGTCGGAAACCTGGCATCTGGAAATGTCGCTCGCGGGTTCTGGCATTGCGTATGAGCCGGGTGATTCGCTGGGGTTTTTGCCGAGTAATGATCCGGCGCTGGTGGATGCGGTGCTGATGGCGACTGGGCTTTCTGGTGACGCAGCGTTGCGTGCGGCGCTGTCGGAGCGCTTCGATATCACGACGCTGACGCGCAAGCAGGTGGCGGATTACGCAGCGGTTGATCGGCGACGCGTCGCTGGCAGAAGATGTGGCGTTCGCGGATGGGCGGCAGGTGATCGATCTGCTGAACGCGGCGCCGCATGGGCTGTCGGCCGAGCAGCTTACGTCGCTGCTGCGGCCGCTGCCGCCGCGATACTACTCGGTGGCATCGAGCCTGAAGGCGGTGCCGGACGAAGCGCATCTGCTGGTCGCTGCTGTGCGGTACGAAACGCATGGTCGCGCGCGCGGTCCGGCGTCGCTTCGGTGGATTTGGCGGATCGGCGCAACGCCGGCGAGCGGTTAAAGGTGTTCGTCAAGCCAAACCTGCATTTTCGGCTGCCGGCCGATCCGCAGCGGCCGATTATCATGATCGGGCCAGGCACCGGCGTCGCACCGTTCCGAGCGTTCATGCAGGAGCGCGACGCAGTGGGGGCACGCGGGAAGAATTGGCTGGTGTTCGGCCACCGGCAATTACACACACGACTTTCTGTATCAGTTGGAATGGCAGGACCTGTTGAAGCGCGGGGTGCTGTCGAGGTTGGATGTCGCGTTTTCGCGCGACCAGCCGGAGAAGCGTTATGTGCAGCATGCGTTGTGGGATGCGCGGCGGGATCTGCATGCGTGGGTGCAGGATGGCGCGGTGATCTATGTTTGCGGCGACGCGAATGCAATGGCGAAGGACGTGCATGCGACGCTGCAACGGATTGTGGGTGATCAGGCGTTGGACGCGCTGCGGCGTGAGGGACGGTATCTGCGCGATGTCTACTGATCGTCAGCTCCGCCCTGCTTGTCTTCGCATGACAACGGGAGCCACGTGATGGATAGGAGTCTTCCGCCATCGCCCAATGAAGCGATCAAGGCCAACAGCCGCTATTTGCGCGGCACGATCGCCGATGGGCTGACGCGCGTGGAAACCGGTGCGCTTGTCGGACGACGATCAGCAACTGACGAAATTCCACGGCATCTACCTGCAGGATGATCGCGATCTTCGCGCCGAACGCGGGCGCAAGAAGATGGAGAAAGCCTTCAGCTTCATGGCTCGGCTGCGCGTTCCGGGCGGCGTGCTGACGCCGGCGCAATGGCTCGCGGCGGAAACCATTGCGCGCGAGCGCGGCAACGGTACGCTGCGCTTGACCACGCGACAGACCATCCAGTTCCACGGCATCATCAAGAGCAACCTGCGTCTCGCCATCAGCGGGCTGAACGACGCGATGCTGGATACCATAGCTGCCTGCGGCGACGTGAACCGCAACGTGATTGCCACTGCCAATCCATGGGAAAGTCGCGGGCACGCCGAGGTGGCGGCGCTGGCGCAGGCGATCGGCACGCACTTGCTGCCGAAAAGTCGCGCCTGGCACGAGATCTGGATCGACGGCGAACAGCATACCGGCGGCGAAGAGGAAGACGAGCCGATTTACGGCCGCACGTATATGCCGCGAAAATTCAAGATCGCCGTCGCACTGCCGCCGCACAACGACGTTGATGTATTCGCACATGATCTGGGGTTCATCGCCATCCGGGAGGACGATCGAGTAGCGGGCTACAACGTTGTGGTTGGCGGCGGTATGGGCATGACGCACGGCGAGCCGGACACCTTCCCGCGCACCGGCGACGTGATCGGCTTCTGCCGGCCCGATCAGGTGGTGGACATTGCCGAGAAAGTCGTAACGATACAGCGCGATTCCGGCAATCGTTCGGATCGCAAACATGCGCGGCTGAAATATACCATCGAGCGGATCGGCTTGCCGGCGTTTTGCGTGGAACTTGAGCGGCGGTTGGGCTATTCGCTGTCGCCATCACAGGACTTTGCCTTCACCGACAACGGCGATCGGCTCGGCTGGGCGCACGGTGACGATGGTGCGTTGCACTATACGCTGTTCGTCGAGAATGGACGCGTGCGCGATCTGCCGGATCGTCAGTTGCTGAGCGGGCTGCACGCGATCGCAGAATCAGGTGTCGGCCGCTTTATCATCACGGCGAACCAGAATCTTGTCATCGCCGATATCACGCCGCAACAGAAGCAGGCGGTCGCCGAGTTGTTGCGGGCGCATGGGATTGATGCACCTGTCAGCGGCCTGCGGCGCAATTCAATGGCCTGCGTGGCGTTGCCGACATGCGGGCTCGCATTGGCGGAAAGCGAACGCTACCTGCCGTCGCTGGTGGCCCGCCTGGAGGATCAACTGGAGCAGCTTGGTCTGGCTCAGGATGACATTACCATCCGCATGACAGGTTGTCCGAATGGCTGCGCGCGACCGTATTTGGCGGAGATCGCACTCGTCGGGCGCGCGCCTGGACTTTACCACTTGTATCTTGGCGGCGCGTTCAATGGCACGCGGTTGAACAAGCTGTACCGCAAGGATGTCGATGGCGATGCGATCATTGCCGCGCTGTCACCACTGCTGCGCGAATACGCCGCGCAGCGACGCGACGGTGAGAGGTTCGGCGATTATGCGATTCGCGCCGGACATGTCCGCCCAACAACTGCTGGCAACACCTTTCACGACGACCTTGCCCCTGAGCTTCGGAGTTGACCATGCGCCAATTGCTGCACGCGAGCCGCGCCCTGTCATGGCCGTCCTTGCGCCATACCGAGGGACGACTGCTCGGGCTGCCATTCGTTCTGGTTGCCTGCGCGCCGGGTCTTTTGTTTCATTGGCGCGCCTGCATCGCCGCCCTGATGCTTGCGAGCGTGGCTAGCTTTCTGGTCTACGTTCCGATGACCGCGCTGGCGCTGAATGGTGGAGTCGCGCTGTCCGAAGACGAGCCGGCGCCACCGCTGACACCAGGCGCCTATGCCACACTGTTGTTGCTGTGGACCGCGACTTCCTGGTTCGCTGCAGCCGTGCTGCCGCAGCTTGGCTGACGAACAAGCTACCAGATGAGGCTGCTGGCCGCCGCGGCTGGCGCTTCGTCCGGTTCCTCGAGAACGGGGCGGATCGAATTGAGCGCCGCACGCAGGGTGCGAACGCGTTGCAAATCGCCTGATAATCCAGGCGAGGCGACGACCCAGAACGTTGATCCCGCCGGTGAGTAGACCACATGTGTGGGCGCTTTGCTCGGCCATGCGACGATGACGATACGGCCCACGATCATTGGATCATCGCCGCGTCGCTCGCTGACATAGGCTTGGGTGATACCAAGCCCTTGCTGCTGGGTGGCGGCAAACCACTCTGCCAACATCGCGCGTTCCCATTGCGAGACAGGGCGTGGTGGGAACGTGAGAATGACATTATCGGCGTTCGACGGCATCAGGGCGCTCTGCACGAATTGCACGTAGCAAAACGTACGTGGCGCAAGGTTGCAAGTTCACTGCAAAAGCGGCTCACCTAATCGCGAGCAGGCTGATAGGACGCGGCCGGCCATTCGTCACATACCCGCAGCGCGAACGCGCGCCATCGGAAGCAAATGTCCCTTGCATTGCCGGTGCTTCGGGCCGCGCGTAAACTCTGATGTAACCTTGCACCGACAAAGCAGACAAAGGCGGAGCCGCCATGAAGATCGCACGCATCGAGACATTTCTGTTCGACCCTGGTCTGGCAAAGAACCTACTGTTTTGCCGCGTCGAGACAGAAAGTGGCATCCATGGCTGGGGGGAGGCCTATGTAACGCCCGGGAAAGAGCCGGTGATCGAGCATCTGCTACAGGGCATGGCAAAATACCTGATCGGTCGCAGCGCATTCAATATCCGCCATACCGCGCAGGTGCTGTTCGACGACTTCGCGATGCGTCGCGCCTCGCTTGACCTGATGTCGGCATGGAGCGCGATCGAGATCGCGCTGTGGGACATCGTTTCGAAGCATGCCAATCTGCCGCTCTACAACATGCTGGGCGGCGCCTCGCGGGAGCGGGTGAAGGTTTACGCCAACGGATGGTCGAGCGGCAGCGAAACGATCGAACAAAATCTGGAACGTGCGCTGAAGGTGAAGGCGATGGGCTTCACCGCGCTGAAATGGGACCCGTTCCCGGGACCGTGGCGCAGCTTCATCCACCGCGAGGATGAAGACCATGTCGTACGCTACGTGAAGGCGATGCGCGAAACGTTGGGACCTGATTTCACGCTGCTTGTCGAGGCGCACAGGAGGCTGGCGCCAATTCACGCAATTCGGATCGGCAAGCGACTTGCTGAATTCGATATCGGTTGGTACGAGGAACCATGCCTGTGCGATAATATAGAATTGGTCGCCGAGGTGCGGCGCGCATTGCCAGGCGTGCCGATTGTCACCGGCGAGGCGATCTATTCGAAGGAGGCGTTTGCCCAGGCTTTTGCTGCGCATGCCGCCGACATCATCAACCCTGATATCTGTAACTGCGGCGGTATATCGGCGATGCTGGACATCGCCGCGATGGCGGCGCCGCACGCGGTGGCGGTGGCGCCGCATAATTACAACAGCACGTTGGTCGGGCTGGCGGCGACGGTGCAGCTTTCCGCTATGATCCCGAATTTCTGGATCGCCGAATGCTTCATCAACCTGAAGCCGGCCTGCGACGAGATCGCTGTGGCGCCGCTGGTGGTGAAGGATAGTTTCGTAGAACTGCCCACCACACCGGGCCACGGCATCGATATTGACGTCGAGCGTTTGCGCAAGCGGCCGTATCGCGATATGGGCACGCGAACCGGCAAGAGTTTGCGCAGTCACACGGAGGAGTTTCCTCGGAAGAACTACATCGTCGGTGCAACGCGCACTGGTTATTGAGCGGCGGGGATGTCGCGGTCTGAACGATGCGTTTCGCTGCACCGTAAAAGCCCAACTTCAATGACTGGCACTACCCGTGCGCACGCACCAGGTAGGTGGCGGCATCCTCCTCCAGCAACAGCCTTTCTTGTTGCAACGCAATTACCACCGCCTGCACGCCCGCGACATAGGCATCGTGCGTTGGATACCGCTCGGCGAGAGACGGGCGCTGATCACCGGTTTTTTCGCGCTCGGCGGGCGTTGCGGCAAAGGCCAGGAACGTGCCGTCGCGATCCGCCAATTCACCTTGCGGCAGCGGGGGCTTGTACAGATTCCAGCCGGTGAATGTGCCATGCGGGACAGCGATGTCGGGCAGGCGCACACCTGCGCTTTCGTTGCCATCGGCATCCACCTGCGGCACCAGCGCGCGCCACAAACCGGCGGGTGGTCGCGGATCGGTCCAGTCGTTGAGTGGCGACGCACCGTTCATGGCGCGTGGCGGCACCAGCGTGGACAACTTCGGCCACGCCACCGCTTCAGCGCCAACCAGCGTTCCATCGGCAATCCGCGGCAGGCGCGACGCAGGCGGCTCACGCCCATTCACCACCCATTCATCCAGTGCAACCAGCAGCGCGCGGATTGCCGGCATCGGATCGTGCCAGTTGCGTGGATTGGTGCATGGGCCTGCATCTTTCGGCATGCCTGCCTTACCACCGTGCTGCGTGCCAGGAAGATAATAGCCGCGCACATTCGCCGGCAACGCGACATCACGCGCGCCGTTCGGATCGGTGTGCAGCAGCGATGCGCCCTTCTGCCAATATTCCGTCGACGTATTGGTCTCTATCAGCTTCGGGTCACTGTCGTCGCCGCGCAGCACCGCGCCGCGGCTGCCACTGATCGGATCGGTGAGAGCGGCGCTGGAGAACGGGAACTGCACCTCGGGAAAATCGTGGTCCTCATGCCAGGTGCGCGTACGCGCCGGCTGGGCGAACTCGGTGTTGAAGAATACGCGACCGATGCCGGCGACGTGGGTGAACACGCCATCGAACACGCGCGCACCGGCCTCGTCGCGATTGAAACCCTGGGCGATGTGATCGCGTAGATAGCGGCCAGCCTGCGAGATGCCGAAAGCCAGAGCGTGGGTCACCGGCCGGCCGAGCAGGTCGCGGGCCGCCGCGCTCTGACGCAGATGGCTGACAAGATCACGCGTCGCGGCAAATCCGATGCCCAGGACGCGGGGTTTCGTCGCTGGATAATACAGTTCGTAGATCGAGCCGGGCTCCGGCAGTGTTCCTGCCGGTAACAGTTGCACAGTGCGCGCGTCGACAAATTGCCACGCGGCGACCTCGCGGCGCGGCGCGGACTGGCTCCGTCGTACTGTCAAGCGCGCGTCGCGTGGTTCGCGGCTAGCCGTTTCGTATGACAGGCGGAAGCGCTCCAGCGGACCAGCACGCGTGCCGGAGATGAACTCCTCGCGGATACGGCGCACGATCGGGGCGCCATTGTTGGTCGCGATCGGCGCATCCAGTCCCAGGCCGCCATTGGCGCGCGGCGCGCCCGGATCCCAGCCTGACCATACCAGCGTGAAACCGAGTCTCAGCGGTAGCGCGTTGCCGAGGTCTGCGGCGGTCTGCGGCTGATTGCCGGGCTTGCCGGCGCAGAGGTTGGCGAACAGCATGATGCGGCCACGATTGTTCACTTCGTAGAGTATGCGGCCATTGCCTTTCTCCGGATCTACCGGGCGCAGGATACAGATGTCGCTGCGGTACTCGACGCGGCCAGCCGCATTGCGGGGTGCCTTGTCGATGTTGACGATGCCGGAATTGCCGGGAGACGCCGGATCGATTTCACCGATAGCAACGCCATCGAGCCGTTCATAGGCGCCGGTCGCACCGAATGCGGCGCCCCCGACGAACGGGGCACGCGCTGTGATCTCGATCGCGGTGATCATCGCAGTTCCTCCATGTACAACGGCGCCTCGGTGCGCGCTTGCAGCGCTTCCAACGTAAGCCCCGGAATCATGTCGAGCACCATGAACCCGCGCGGCGTGACATCGAGCACCGCCAGGTTGGTGTAGACGCGCTTGACGACCGACTTCGCGGTCAACGGATAGGTGCAGCGTTGTCGCAACCGCGAGTGGCCTTCCTTCGTGGTGTGTTCCATCACCACCCAAAGCCGTTTCGCGCCTATCGCGAGGTCCATCGCACCGCCGACCTGCTTCACCGGTTCGTCCGCCGACCGTGCCCAGTTGGCGATGTCGCCATTCTGTGCCACCTCGAATGCGCCCAGCACGCACAGATCCAGATGACCGCCGCGCGCGATCGCGAAGCTGTCCGCGTGATGCACGAAGCAACCGCCTGTGCGCAGTGTTACGTGCGTCGTGCTGGCATTGATCAGGAACGGATTGACCTTGTCGGGCGCAGGGGCCGGCCCGACACCGATCACGCCGTTCTCGGCGTGGAAGATCACCTCTCGATCGGTGGGTACGAAGTCGGCAATCTGCGTCGGGATGCCGATGCCGAGATTGACCACCCAGCCTTCGGGAATGTCACGCGCGCACCTGTCGGCTATTCCGTTGCGATCGAGCGGGAGAAATTCGCTGTCGGCCATTGCAGTTTTCCTTCAGCCCGGCACGTGCAGCACGCGATCGACGAAGATGCCAGGCGTGACCACGGCATCCGGCGTGATTTCGCCCAACGCGGCGATGTTGCGAGTCATCGCGATGGTCAGCGTCGCCGCCATCGCCATCACCGGGTTGAAGTTCCGCGCGCTTTCGCGGAACGTCAGATTGCCCCAACGGTCGGCGCACCACGCCTCGATCAGTGCAACATCGCCCGGCAGCGGATATTCCAGCAGACACAGTCTGCCGCCGATCTCGCGTGTCTCGCGTCCTTCCGCCAGCAGCGTGTCGGCACCGGTCGGTGTGTAGAAACCGGTGATGCCGGCGCCCGCGGCGCGCATGCGTTCGGCCATGGTACCTTGCGGCACGATTTCCACCTCCAGTTCGCCGCGTTGCAGCAGCCGGCCGGCCAGGCTGGCCGGGCGCACGAAGCTGCAGATCATCTTGCGTACGCGGCCAAGCAACAGCAATTGTTCGATCGCGCTACCGTCGCGCCCACCGGCGACCACAACGATCGTCAGATCGCGCGCACCTTGCTCGATCAGTCCGTTGAGCAATGGTGTGGGAATCCCAACGTCGCCAAAACCGCCAAGTAGCACTGTGGATCCGTCGTCGATCCCGGCCATGGCTTCAGTCAGTGAATGCACGAACTTGTCGATCATGGACGCAAGCGTAGCTTACACCCTGGCCGCGGTCGAGCCGCACTGACCGTCAGGGTTTCCACCATGGTTGTCCCACCCTATAGTTTCGCTGAGTTAATGCGCGAGGAAAGCCATGCAGGTCGCACAGTCCGTGTCGGCACCCGATTTGACGGAAGACGCCAAGGTGATTCGCCGCGCGGTGATCGCTTGTGCTATTGGCCAGGTGTTCGAGATTTTCGACTTCGTCATCTATGGCTTTTTCGCTGTGGCGATCGGTCGCGCATTCTTCCCGTCCGCTGATCCGATAGCGTCCCTGCTTGCGAGTTTCGCAACCTTCGCCGTCGGCTTCCTGATGCGCCCGGTGGGAGCGATGGTGATCGGCTGGTACGGTGATCGTTTCGGGCGCCGAAGAGCACTGGTAGTGACTATCGGATTGATGGCCGTCGCCACGGGCGCCACAGGACTGGTTCCAGGCTATGCCTCGATTGGATTGTACGGGGCGGTCCTGCTGGTGGTCTGCCGCATGGTCCAGGGCTTTTCCACCGGTGGCGAATGGGGCGGCGCGGCGGCCTTTCTGGTGGAGCATGCGCCCGCCGGGCGGCGTGGCCTGATCGGTAGCCTGCAACAGGCGGCGACGGCGATCGGCGCGATGTGCGCAACGTTCTCGGCGGCTGTCCTGACCACGCTTCTGACACCGGAACACTTCTTCGCCTGGGGCTGGCGCATTCCTTTTTTGATCGGTTTCGTACTTGGCCCGGTCGGCTACTATCTGCGCACGCGCGTGGCAGAGACGCCGGCGTTCCGGCGCGCGGTGGCGACGCAAACCATCACACGCATGCCGTTGGTTGAAGCGTTCACCACGCATGGCTGGATGTTTTTGGCGGCGTTCGGACTGTCGATCATCGGCTGCGTCATCAATTACGTATTCCTGGTGTTCCTACCGAGTTTTGCGTCGCAGACACTGAAGATCGATCTGAGCTATGCACTGTGGTCAACCACGTTGGCCGGCATCATCTACCTGGTGCTGACACCGATCGTCGGCCACTACTCTGACCGGATCGGGCGCAAGCCGATGATGCTGGCCTGCACCGTGCTGGCGTTCGTCATGGCGTATCCGCTGTTCCTGTTCCTGGAGACGCATCCTACGTTCCTTGGGCTGCTGGTGGTGCAGGCGACTGCGCAGGCCGTGTTGACGCTGTACACCGGGGTGATTTCGACGATCCTGTCGGAGATGTTCCCGACCAATGTGCGCTATACGGCGCTGTCGGTGAGCTATGGCTTCGCAGTCGCGCTGTTCGGTGGATTCGCACCGTACATTTCGACCTTTCTGGTGCAGGCAACCGGCAATCCGCTGGCACCGAGCTTCTATGTGATGGCGGCGGCATTGGTCAGCGGCATCGCCGTCGTGTTTGTGCATGAGCGTCATACCGAACCGGCGCTGGCGTGACAGGAGCGAGACGATGACAGCATTTGTATTGATCCATGGCGCGTATCAGGGCGGTTGGATCTGGCAGCGTGTTGCGGCTCGACTGACGGCGGCGGGGCATACGGTGTTTGCTCCGACGCTCGATGGCTGTGCCGAGCGCCGGCATGCGCTGCGACCCGGGATCAGCACCGAGACGCACGGGGCGGAGATCGCCGAGCTTTTGTTCTTTGAGGATTTACGCGACGCGGTGCTGGTGGGAACCAGCAGTGGCGGCATGGTGGTGTGCAAGGCCGCCGAACTCGCGCGCGATCGGATCGGCCGTTTGGTGTTCGCCGATGCGCTGGCGCTGTTCGATGGCGAGAGCATTCCCGACATCGTCAAACGGCCAACCGCGGTGACCACGGACCTCACCACCGGTCCATCGCGTGAGGATGCCGCGGGCCGCATGTTCGCCAGTCTGGACGAACCGACCAAGTCCTGGGCGCTGGAGCGTTACACGCCGCATCCGGTCGCGGCGATGCGTGACAAGGTAAAACTCCCCAGTTTCTGGCAGCAGAAATGGTCGGCGAGCGTTATCTGGTGCAGCCAGGCGGTGAACCCGGGGCAAGCGCATCAGCGCCGCGCAGCCGATCGGCTGGGTGCAACGTGGCACGAGCTGGATACCGGCCATTACCCGATGCTGACCGCGACCGATGACTTGTCGCGACTGATCGTGGAAGGGTGACTTCGTCGAACGCGACGCGACGATGACAAGCGTAACGCCCGAGCAACTGAGCGAGCTTCGGCTAACGGTCCACCGGGTGTACGGGCGTGGCGCGCTCGATGAATCGATCGCGCTGCAGCAAAATGTCATCACCACGGCGCGCGAGACGGATGCGCTTTTGCCGGACGATTTCCTGTTCTTCGGCCTGATGTTGTACGGGCGCACACGGCTGGGCGACGGTATCGCGGCACTGCGCGAGGGCGTGCAGCGCTTTCCGGCCAATGCGGCGGTGCACGAAAATCTTGGCGTCTTTCTGCTGGGCGCGGGTGATCCCGCTGGTGCGATCGCCGAGTCGAAACGCGCGGTAGAACTCGGTTCGGACAGCCCGAACGTGTATGACTGCCTGTGCGATGCCTATGCGCAGATCGGCCGCGTCGACGAGGCCGGTACCGCGGGTCGCGCGGCGTTGGAGGCGAAAGACCGGATCTTCGGCGGCGCGGCAGCCGCTGGCGACCATTCCGCATGGCCTGCCGCAGGCGTTCAATCCGCTGAACCCCGCCGAGAACGTCATTGCCTATTGCCTGTGGGGCAATGACCACCGCTATCTCGTGCCGCTGCTGGAGAACGCGCGTATTCAGCCGCACATATTTCCGGGCTGGACGATGCGCCTGTATCACGACGCAACTGTGGCGCAGGACTTCTTGTCGCAGCTTGCCAAACTTGGCGTGCAGTCCGTCAACAAGACTCTCCAGCCCGATGTGCCGGAACATCGCAAGCTGCTGTGGCGGTTCGAGGTGATTGCCGATCCCTGCGTGCGGCGCTTCCTGATCCGCGATGCAGATTCTCTGCTGTCGGTGAAAGAGCGCGTGGCGGTGGATGCGTGGCTACAGTCACGGTATCATTTCCACGCCATGCGCGATTGGTTCTCGCACACCGATCTTTTGCTTGCAGGCATGTGGGGCGGCGTTGGCAATATCCTGCCGCCCACCGAAACGCTGATGCAGGCGTATACGGCATGGCGCGTGGAGAACAACCACGTGGATCAGGACGTGCTGTCCGAAACAGTCTGGCCGACGATACGGCGAAACTGCCTGATCCACGACAGCGTGTTCACCGGCTGCCTGGGCAGCGTGGCGTTTCCGCCGTTCGGTGACCAACCGCCAGGCTATCACATCGGCCAGAATGCATTCTTGCACTTCAAGCGCAACGATCCGTGAACGGACGATGTCTACACCACATGCCGACCCGCGCCACCATCATGGGGGAAGCGGTGACGAACGACGGTTTCATTCAGGGTCGGTCGACCATTGGTAGCGGAAGTCGCAATGTGTCGCGCCACCCATCAGCGTCTGCGTGCGCTGCAGTTTCAACTGAGGGTCATAGCCTTCGCAGAAGGCGCCATCGCGATTGCACGACAGCAAAGCACCGAGATCGGTAAGCCCCATGGCACGATACATCTCGGCATAGCGGCAGCGCGTGACATTGAAATGGAATTCGCTCGCGGTCGACTTCACCACGTCGATACGCAGCGCATCCTCGGCGGTCCAACGCGGTTGGATGGCACGGAATGAGTCGAGATTTACCTCACCGTCCGGCGCCTGCTTCGCCATCTCGGCTGCTGCCTGCTTTGCCAGCTTGATCACGGCGTTGGACAGGATGCGTTGGGCGGTTTCCTCGCCAAGCTCCGCCTTCATCTCGTCATAAACACCCTTGGCGAACGCGGCCTCGATGCGCCGTTGCGTCAGGATCGGCATCTCGCTCATGACTGTGCAAACCTCAACAGGTCTGCACGCAACCGCCCAGCATGACCGATCATGGCGACCGGTGCGTCAGTGACAGGCCAGTCATTACAAGCCGGCGCCGGTCGGGCCATTCGTTCCGGTCCACGTCAATCCTGAACCCGCGTCTACCGCGCGGCACCCAGCGCCCATGCCAGCACGCCTTTCTGCGCGTGCAGGCGGTTCTCGGCGCCGTCGAACACCACCGACTGCGGACCGTCGATCACTTCAGCGGTGACCTCCTCGCCGCGATGCGCCGGCAGGCAGTGCATGAAGATCGCATCCGTCGCCGCCTTGCCCATCAGCGCCGACGTGACGCGATATGGCGCCAGCAGGTTGTGCCGACTGGTGTTCGGATCGTCCGACATCGACACCCACGTGTCGGTGACCACGCAACGCGCGCCGGTCACCGCCTTCTCCGGATCATCGGTCAGCTCGATCTTGCCGCCTTGCGCGCGCGCCCAATCGATCAGCGCCTTGGGCGGCCGCAGTGCGTCCGGTGTGGCGAGGCGCAGCGTGAAGCCGAAACGCACCGCCGCCTCGATCCAGCTTCGCGCGACGTTGTTGCCGTCGCCGCACCAGGCAATCACCTGGCCGGCGATCGGACCGCGGTGTTCCTCGAACGTCATGACATCCGCCATGAGCTGGCAGGGATGCGACGTGTCGGTCAGCCCGTTGATCACCGGCACCGTCGCGTACTGCGGCAAGCTCATGCAGCTTCGCCACATCGTCGGTGCGCATCATGATCGCATCGACATAGCGCGATAGAACGCGCGCGGTGTCAGCCGGCGATTCGCCACGGCCACTCTGCATGTCACGCGAATTCAGCACCACCACGTCACCGCCCAGTTGGCGCATGCCGACTTCGAACGAGACGCGGGTGCGCGGTACTCGGCTTCTCGAAGATCATCGCCAGCATCTTGCCGGCCAGCGGGCGCGACGACACGCCGCCGCGCTTGTAGTTCGCCGCCACATCCAGCATCTGCCGCAATGTCGCGGAATCGAAGTCGCGCAGGTCGAGGAAGTGTCGAGGGCCGGCCACCGTGTCGGTGGACCGGCCCTCGACCTCACTCTTGCGCTTCAGCGAGGCACTCACTTCGCGGCTGCCTTGGCGGTGGACGGCAGCACGCGCCGCGCCGCGCGACGCAGCATCGTCACCGCCTCGTCCAGGTCGGCATCGGTGACCACCAGCGGCGGCGCAAGACGCAGCACGTTGTCGCCGGCGGTGATCGCCATCAGACCCTCGGCCACGCAGGCGGCCTGCACCTCGCCCTGTGGCAGCACGCACTTCAGGCCTTGCAGCAGACCCATGCCGCGCGCGTCCTCGAACACCTGCGGGAACTCGCGGGCGATCTTGTCGAGTTCCGTGCGCAGTTTGCGACCTTTGCGCTCGACACCCTCCAGGAAGCCAGGTGCAAGCATCACGTCCATCACAGCATTGCCGGCGGCGCACGCCAACGGATTGCCGCCGAACGTCGTGCCGTGCGTGCCGGGCTTCAGCGCCTTGGCATACTCTTCCTTGGCGAGAACGGCACCGAGCGGAAAACCGCCGCCGATACCCTTCGCCGCCGACATGACGTCGGGCGTGATGCCGGACCATTCATACGCGAACAGCTTGCCGGTACGGCCCATGCCGGACTGCACTTCATCGAACCCGAGGATGATGCCGTACTCGTCGCACACCGCACGCAGGTCGCGCAGGAACTGCATCTCGGCGGGACGCACGCCGCCTTCACCCTGGATCGGCTCGACGATAATGCCGGCGGTGGCGGGTCCGATCTTGTCGCGCACCGCGTTCATGTTGTTGAACGGCACCTGGTCGAAGCCTTCCACCACCGGGCCAAAGCCTTCCAGGTACTTGGCGTTGCCGGTAGCGGCGAGCGTGGCCAGCGTACGGCCATGGAACGCGCCCTCGAACACGATGAAGCGGAAGCGTTCAGGCTTGCCCGCGTCGAACATCGCGCGGCGCATCATCTTGATCATGCCCTCATTGGCTTCCGCGCCCGAATTGCAGAAGAACACGCTGTCGGCGAACGTGTTGTCGACCAGCCGCTGCGCCAGGCGTTCGGCGCCCGGGAATGCGGTACAGGTTGGACACGTGCATCACCTTGGCCGCCTGCTCGGCGATCGCCTTGGCGAGGTGCGGGTGGCCATGGCCCAGCGAGGCGGTGGCGATGCCCGACCCGAAATCGAGGAATCGTCGCCCGTCCACCGTCCACAACCAGGCGCCTTCGCCCCGCTCGAAAGCGAGGTCGGCACGGGCGTAGTTCGGCAGCAGAGCGGAAATCATGGGTATGCAACCCTCTTGTGTGGTTTCCCGAATGGATCTCCCGCCCGCGACCTTTCGGGGCGGGTCCAAAGGGAAGCGCGGATCATTGGCGGGGGTTGCGGGCGGTGTCAAACGCGGATGTGATGCCGCGGGCTGATGCAGCGCCTGGAGCAGGCAATGCGGCCCTTCATCCGGACGGGGATTGGCACCCCCGGCAGCCGTGAATACGCTGCGGCCATGGGAGGACGGCAAGCGTCAGCCGGGGGCGCAGCACGCGGGCATCTGCTGGTGATCGAACGGGCACGCAAGATCGTGCAGCGGGTGTTGCGGGCACGATGAGCGTTACAGAGCAGCGGCACATGTTGCGCGGAATATTGGGACATTGTCATCACACCAAAATGAAAATCACCGAGGCCGACCGGCCGGCGCGGAGGGCGGCGAGCTTGTATCAGGCCACGGGCATGCCATCGTTCGCCGATGACGACCACTCCTACACGTCGTGGCAGCGGGCCACCGCCGGATGCAGCGACCCTGCACGACGCGGCGCTGGCACATCTCGCGCGCTACGCCACGACCGAGGCGGGACTTCGACGTGTCCTGGAACGACGGGTGGAACGCTGGGCTCGGATCGCATCGAGTGGGGGCGCCGATCGGGAGACTGTGGCTGATCAGGCCGCGGCCGCGCGGAACCTGGTGCGCGAAGTGGTGACGCGACTGGTCGCGGCAGCAGCGGTGAACGATGTCACATTTGCCCAGAGTCGTTCGCGCAGCCTGACGCGCGCCGGCCGTTCGCACCGCGCGGTTGTGGCGCATCTGGCAGCCAAGGGCGTCGACAGCGCAGCGGCGCGTGCTGTCCTGCCGGAGGACGCCGAGACCGAATTGGCCGCGGCACTGGTTCTGGCGCGACGCCGGCGGATCGGTCCATTTCGCCTGGCCGATGCGAAGGAACCGGCGCAACGGCTACGCGAACTGGCCATCCTGGCGCGTGCGGGATTTCCGCAGGACGTGGCCAGGCGTGCGCTTTCCATGGATCATGCAGCAGCCGAGGCGCTGGTCATCCAATTGCGGCGGTGATCACGCGGGCTGCCAGCGTGTCGCACCGGCCCGTCGGCTGAGGGCGATGGCAGGGCGATCGATCCAGCGCTCGAACAGATGCGCCGCCAGCAGAATGAGAGCGATGAACAAGGCGAATGCCACCGCTGTCGATACAGCGGGCGGGAACACCCGATGCAGGTCAACGAAGGCCGCGCAGACAAGGGTGAACAGGATCGGGAAATGCAGCAGGTAGATGCTGAAGGACAGACGTCCAAGGTGACGACATGGATCGCTTTCGAGCAGGCGCCATGCGCCGGGGCACATCAGCACGCCGAAATACAGCGCGACCGCGGCAAGCTGGCTCTGGAACTGGAACAGGTTCGGTGCGAAGGCCAGCTCACTGTGGCTCAGCCACAGACGCAGCGCTCTCGACCGCGCGCCAATCCTTGGTGGCGCACATCGCCAGGCCGAGAAGAAGCACTGATGCGCCGATGCACGTCCTCCCAGACCGCTCCCCGGCTTCGCGGGCGCGGGCAGAGGTGGCCGAGCACGAACAGGAACATCGGATGCGTGCCGAACAACAGCGCGGCTGCGACGACCGCGGCGCGATGCAGCCAGGCGGAGTAGGCGCGCAGCGACACCAGGCACAGCACCAGCAACGAGCCATACAGTTCCAGATGCAACGACCAGAACGGCGCGTCGAGCGAGTGCTCCATCAATGGCAGATGGTCGGCCAGCGGTGCGAACAGCGTCGCCTCACGATAGCCGAGCAGCAGGCTGTCGAGGCCGATCTCGCGGGCAAGATGGGCCAGCGTCGGCGCGCCGCTGGAATCCATCGCCAGCCACGCCGACCCGGTCAGGGCCGCCGCCCGCAGATGCGCATCCGGCAGCAGCGCCAGCAACGCCGTGGCGATGGCGGCAGCGGCGGCAACCGGAATGCCCAGCCGCACAACGCGCTTGGCCAGCTTGCCAAGGAAAGCGCCAGGGCGGGCGAACGATGGGGTCAGCACCGCGCCGCTGATCAGGAAGAAGACGTAGACCGCGGTGTGGCCGTCGAACAGCACGCGCAGCGGCGGCCAGGCGTGCTGCGCGGTGTCGGGCATGAAGCCGCTGACAAAGTGCAGCAGCACCACCTGCATCGCCGCGATGCCGCGAAGGCCTTCCAGGTATTGCACCTTGCCGGGCCGCATCGTCGACGCTTATCGCGCTGACGGCCCCTGTGCGATAGGTTGGCCGCCACCTGCAACGCCGGAGCATCCGCGTGACCAACACCGCCATGACTGACGACCTGACCCTGTTCGGCAGCTTCACCTCGAGCTCGACCTACAAGCCGATGCTGTATCTGGCGCTGGCCCGTGTGCCGTTCAGCTTTCGCACCGTGAACCTGAAATATGGCTTGCAGAAGCAGCCGGAGTATCTGGCGGTAAACCGCTATGGCCAGGTGCCGGCGCTGCGCCATCGCGGGCTGACCATCGTGCAGTCCAACGTCATCCTGGACTACCTGGCGCGCACCACTGGCCACTTCGCCGGCGCGACCGAGCAGGATCAGTGGACCGCGCGCGAGTGGCTTTCGTGGGAGGCCGACAACGTCACCAACGTCGCGAAGGTGCGACACTATAGCCGATTTCGTCAGGTCGATCCGGCGGTGATGGCGTATTTCCGCCCGCTGGCGGAGGCGGCGATCGGATTCGTCGATGCCGCGCTCGCGGGGCGTGAGTGGCTGGTTGGTGACGCGCCGACGATTGCCGATATTGGCTGCTGGGGCCGCATGGTGTTCATGGCCGAGGGCGGCCTGGAGATCGATCGCTGGTCCAATGTGGCGGCGTGGTCGCGCCGGCTTGCGGCGATGCCGGGATATGCGTTGCCCTACGACCTGATCCCGAAGAAGGACCGGGAAATCGTGTCCGAGACGTAGGCGGCCAAGCTGGCGCATGCCTCCGCGGCGCCGGTGGAATGCGCTGGGCTTTGCCGCCTATGCCCGAACCAGCATCACCTCATGCGCGGCCAATCGCCGGTGCAGCAGATACATCGGGATCGCCAGCGCCGACACGCCCGCCGCAGCCAGCAACGCGCCCTCCGGTCCGCCGTACAGATCGGCTGCCCAACCGCACAGCGCCGGCACCACAGTCCCCCCGGCGTAGTACATCGAATAGAACAGCCCCATTCCGACGGCTCGGTTCTCCGGCCGCGCCGACAGCGTGCCGACCGCCATGATCACCCCCGGATGGAACGACCCCACGATGCCGATCAGCACCGCCAACGAAACTGGCCAGTCCACCAGCGCCGTGCCGCCGATGCCGACCACCAACGCCAGCGTGCCGAGCATGAATATGCGCAGCGCGCCGAAGCGACCGGCGAGCCCGCCGCCGATCATGGTGGCCGGCACGTTCCCCCAGGTCGCGATGGTCAGTACCAGTCCGGTCAGCACCAACCCCTCGCCGCGAACTGCCATGACCGACGGAACATAGGACGTGTAGCCCGAATAGCCGGCGGTATACGCCGTCCAGATCAGCCCCGCGATCATCAGCAGCAGGCACTCGCGGCCGCCCGGCAGCGAGAACGCGCGGGGCACCGGCGCCGCATGTGGCGCGGGCCGGAAGCTGGCGAGGAACAACGCCAGGGCAACCGCCATCGGCACCGCGTCGGACAGGAAGCCGGCCTGCCAGCCATACGCCAGCGTCAGCGGTGGCAGGACAAGCTGCGCAATGCCAACCCCGATCGGATACGCCGCGACGGAGATGCTGATCGCCAGCATGAAGTGCCGGCCGCTGAACCAGTCCGCAATGATCTTGTTCTGCAGCACGATCATCGCCACCGCGCCGACGCCTGGCACGCTGCGGCCGATACCGATGCCGGCCGGTCCGGCGGCCGCCGCGCTGACCAGCGGGCCCAACACCATCAGCGCGAGCCCGCAACCCACCACCAACCGATCGCCGAACCGACGGCCCAGCAAGCCGAGAGGCAACGCCAGGAATGCGCCGAACAGCATGTAGGCGCCGATCAGGGTGCCGAGCGTCGCGTAGTCGAGATGGAATCGCCGCACCAGGTCCGGGCCCAGCGTCGCGACGGTCTGGAACTGATAGCCGAAGCCGATGCGGGCGAGCGCCACCACGGCAAGAATCAGCCAGCGCCGCACACCCATGTTTCCTCCCGGCGAAGACCCGCTATGGGGCCAGCCGCTTCTCCATATTGACGAACGTCGGTTCGGCATAGCCGGGATGCGCATGGCGCGTCGTCTCGACGAAGCCGCACCCGGCGAACAGGCGGCGGTTGTCCAGCAGTACCAGGCGCGTGCTCAGATGAATGCGAGGCAGGCCGATTTCCCGCGCCGTCGCTTCCGCCGCCGCGACCAGCGCCTTGGCGATGCCGCGACCACGCCAGGCCGGCGCCACCGCCAACCGGCCCAGATAGAGGCCGCAGTCCTGCTCCATCCCCTGCTCCATCCAGAGTGCCGAGCCGGCCAGTGCGCTGTCCGCCTCAACCACGGCACCGCCACCTGTCCGCAGATGCGCCGCAACATCGTTTTCCGTCATCCGCACCGCCGAGGGCGGCGGGTCAGTGGCGACCGACTGGGCGGCGAAGGCGGCGCGGATGAGGGCAGCGACGGCCGGGGCATCCCGCGCCTCCATCGGGCGGAGCGAAAAACCGGATTGCCGCAGCGTCATGTGGCGGAAGGTAGCCCGCGCGGCGGAGCGTGACTATCTTGGGGCGATGTCCGAAACGCCTGCCTTTCTCGACGGCGATCGTCCGCCGGTGCCCGACATTGTCGTGCCGCGCGGCGTCATGCCGTTCTACCTGCCACGTCGCCCGGTTCGCGGCCGGCTGGTTCGGCTGGGTCCGCTGGCCGATGCCCTGCTCACGCGGCGTCCCAACCACCCTGTCGTCACGAAACTTGCCGGCCAGTCGCTGGCGCTTGCCGCGGCGCTGTCCACCGCGCTGAAGTTCCGCGGCTCGTTCAGCGTGCAGGCCAAGGGCGACGGGCCGGTAACGATGCTGCTGGCCGACTGCACCGACACCGGCGCGCTGCGCGGCTATGCCCGTTGCGACGCCGACAGGCTCGACGCGCTGTTGCAGATCGATCCGTCACCATCGGCCGCCCAGCTTGCTCGGTGGCGGCTATCTGGCCTTCACGGTTGACCAGGGTCCGGATCAGAATCGCCACCAGGGCATCGTCACCATCGAGGGCGGCAACCTGGCAGAGATGGCGCTGCATTACTTCCGCACCAGCGAACAGCTCCGCTGTTTCGTGCATCTCGCCTGCGAGGAAACCGCGGATGGCTGGCGTGCCGGCGCGCTGGTGCTGGAGAAGATCGCCGGCGCGGGGGGCATCGATCCCGACCTGGACAGCGACGCACAGGAGGAAAGCTGGCGCACCGCTACCATACTGGCCGCGACGCTGACCGATGCGGAATTGCTGGATGATACTCTGTCAGCCGAACGTCTGCTTTATCGGCTGTTCCACACTGAAGGCGTGGCGACTGATCGCGCGCGCGCGCTGTCGTACGGCTGCCGCTGCTCGCGCGCTCGGCTGGTGGGCATCCTGGAAGGTTTTCCGGCCGATGACCTGGACCACATGGCGGTGGACGGCGATATCGTCATGACGTGCGAATTCTGCAATTACGACTTCCGATTTCCCCGCCAGGACGTGCATGGCCGCAGTGCCGCGTCCTGATCTTCTGACCGTCGCTCCGGAGTTCCGCATGGCCACCCGCGCGCTGACCCGCCGTTCGTCCCTTCTGCTGCCATGGCTGCTGGCGGCCTGCGGCGGGGGCGATTCGGACCGATCGTTTCCGCCGCTGCACTACAGCTATCTGACGCCGTTGCGGCTGAACGTCGCCGCGGTGCGGATCGAGCAGCGCTTCGTTCCGTCAGGGGTTGAACCGGACGTCAGCCAGCTGGATCCGATGCCGCCGGTGCAGGCACTGCGCAACATGGCGGCGGACCGCATACAGGCGTTCGGCAGCTCGGGTCAGGCGGTGTTCATCATCCAGGACGCGTCGCTGGTTCGACAGAAGGACACCATCGTCGGCAACATGGCGGTGGAACTTGACATCTATACGTCTGCCAATACGCGCGCCGGTTTCGCCGAGGCCCGGGTATCGCGGACGCATACGGGGGATGTCGATGATCTGCCTGCGACGCTGTACGAAATGACGAAGGACATGATGGACACGATGAACGTCGAGTTCGAATTTCAGCTGCGGCGTTCGTTACGAGACTGGTTGCAGCCCGAGAGTGCCGCTGCCAATACCGGTGCAGCAGCAGCCGTTGATCCAACAGGCACCGCTTGCGCGGCCGTAGGGCAGTACAGGTGCTGCGCATTCCGCCGGATGCGTACGGAGAATGGGGAATGCGCGGCGCTTGTCGGCCTTACAATGCCTGTGTCCTGTCGTTGCCGATCATTGCCAGCACCTCGCGGCGCGTCGTGGGATCGTCGCGGAAGGCACCCAGCATGCGGCTGGTCACCATGGTGACGCCCGGCTTGTGAACGCCGCGCGTGGTCATGCACTGATGCGCCGCCTCGATCACCACCGCGACGCCACGTGGCTCCAGCACCTGCTGGATCGTGTTGGCGATCTGCGCGGTCAATTTCTCCTGGATCTGCAATCGTCGCGCATAGGCTTCAACGACCCGTGCCAGCTTGCTGATGCCAACCACCCGGCGATGCGGCAGATACGCGACGTGCGCCCGGCCGATGATCGGCACCATGTGGTGTTCGCAATGGCTTTCCAGGCGGATGTCGCGCAGCAGCACGATTTCGTCGTAGCCGTCGGTCTCTTCGAACGTGCGCTCCAGCAGCGCGACGGGATCGACGGCGTAGCCGGCGAAGAATTCCTCATAGGCGCGCGCGACCCGGGCGGGCGTGTCGATCAGGCCCTCGCGCGCAGGGTCGTCGCCAGCCCAGCGCAACAGGGTACGGATCGCCTGTTCGGCCTCCTGCCGGGTTGGCCGGTCAGTCGCAGCTGCGTTCCCCGCGACAAAGCCGGGAACGGACGTGATAATATTCACCGCGGGGGTTCCTCCCAGACGGGGATGGAGGGGCTGCGGCGACCAAGGTCGACGCCGCTGCCCGGGATATAAGGCCCGCGCCAAGGGACACAACCCTGAGAGCGACTAATGCACCCTACCGCTCTGGTGCGGGCTGTCCAGACTGAACGCCGGGATCGCCGCGTCGAAGTTCTCGCCGGACGAAGGCACCACCATGTGGTAGGCGCCTACCATGAAGCCGGATGGCGTATCGAGCGGCGTGCCCGAGGTATACTCGAAGCTCTCGCCCGGCTCGAGCAGCGGCTGCTCGCCGACCACGCCGGCGCCATGGACATGCTGGGTGCGGCCGCGGGCGTCGGTGATCTGCCAGGTGCGGCGCATGAGTTGCACAGGCTCGCGTCCGTGGTTCTCGATCTTCACCCGGTAGGCCCATACGAAGTGGCTGTCGTCCGGCTGCGACTGATCCTCAAGATAAAAGGATCGGACGGAGATGCGAACGCCGCGGGTGGTCTTGGAGTAATTTTCCGCCATGGCACGACCGGTTTTGCCTCGGGACGGAAATTGAAGGCGAGCGGAGCGCTCTTGTCCAGTATGGCGAAAGGGCCCGCTGATCGGGCATCGCAACGTGACGCAATGATTATGTTGGATGCGCCGGGTAGAGGAACGGTTTGCCGCCATTCCGGCGGCGGTCCCCGAGCAATGCCGTAGCGTCCGGGCGATGCGGCTTTTTGTTGAGGTGGCTTACAATGTGGGGCGTGATGCCCGTTTGGGATCCTTCCCCTCGCGCGCAGGCGCCACCTCGGCGTGGTGCCTGGTCATGCTCAAATGCGATATCAGTGCTTTTCTGCTGGTGGCGGGGGTCTGCTGGTGGAGGGGGTTGGATTCGAACCAACGTAGGCGTGCGCCAACGGATTTACAGTCCGTCCCCTTTAGCCTCTCGGGCACCCCTCCGCGCAGCGAGCAGGCGCTCTATGGCCAAATCACTGCTATTGTCAACGAAGCGATGGTGCCCATGACCGACCTGCTATCCCACGCGACCGCAACCTACCGCACCGTCGAGATGCACGCGGCCGGCGAACCGGTGCGGTTGGTGCTGGAGGGCTTCCCGGAGCCGCGCGGCGCCACCGTGCTGGAAAAACGCAACGACGCCGCCACAAGGCTGGATGTGCACCGTCGCCGGCTGATGCTGGAGCCGCGCGGTCATGCCGAGATGTACGGCGCGCTGCCGGTGCAGGCGTCCGCGCCGGGTGCCGCGTTCGGCGTGCTGTTCATGCACCACTCCGGATTCAGCACGATGTGCGGACACGCGACGATCGCGCTCGGACGCTGGGCGGTCGATACCGGACGGGTGCCAATGCGAGATGGACGCGCGGACTTCGTGCTGGAGTGCCCGTGCGGGCCAGTCTCGATGCATGTGTCGGATGGCGGATCGTCTGTGGCGTTCGACAGCGTACCGGCCTTCGCCGCAGCGCTGGACAGCGTGGTCGAGGTTCCCGGCTTTGGGCGTGTCATCTGCGATATCGGCTATGGCGGTGCGTTCTATGCGATCCTGCCGGCGTCGCGATTGGGCCTTGATCTGCAGGCGACGCCGGTCGGGCGGCTACGTGCGGCGGCCCGCGCGACCACCGATGCGATCCGCGCACGCGGCGACATCCGCCACCCAACCGAGCCCGATCTGTCGTTCCTCTACGGCACCATCCTGATCGACGACACGCCGCCTGGGTCGCCGCTGATCACGCGCAATCTTTGTGTGTTCGGTGAGGGCCAGATCGATCGCAGCGCCACCGGCAGCGGCGTCACGGCACGCATCGCCGTCGATGCGGCACGCGGGCTGATCGTGCCGGGCCAGCGCCGCAGTTTCGCCGGCGCGTCGGGCGTGCCGTTCCATGGCGAGTTGCTGGGGGAGGAGCGGCTTGGAACGATAGCAGCGTTCCGCGTTCGCGTGTCGGGAACCGCGGCTTATGGTGGCACCGCCACCTGGATCGTCGAAGATGCCGATGCATTGCACGATGGTTTCGCGGTCGACGACGACAGGCCGCTGCCTGGAGAATCAGCCGGGCAGGATTTGAAACCGCAGATGCACACCGATCTGCAGGGATAGATCAGCAACAAACCAGCCCGGTCCAAGCGAATGTGTCGTCAAATCGGATCAGTGTGCACCTGCAGTTTCGATTTCTTCCTCGCTACGCGTCTGTGGTTCTCCGTCGCTACGCGTCGGGGGCGGTTGGAATTGGATATCGGCGATGGTCGCACAGACATCCCACCGGCTAGCCAGCCGCGGTGAACTGCCTGGCAAGCTGAGCCGATAGCCGACCGTAGACCTGTCGCGCGTTGCCTTCGTAGATCTTCTCCTTAGCCTCGGCCGATAGCGTCAGTTGTTCAATGTAGCGTTTGGTATCGTCGAAATGATGCCCGGTTTCCGGATCGATGCCGCGCACCGCGCCGAGCATTTCGGAAGCGAACAGTATGTTCTGGGTCGGGATGACCTTGGCCAGCAGCTCCTGACCCGGCAGGTGATAGACGCAGGTGTCGAAGAATATGTTGCGCAGCACGTGCTCGGTGAGCGGCGGCAGTTTCATGTCCTGCGCGATGCCGCGGAATCGTCCCCAGTGATACGGCACAGCGCCGCCACCGTGCGGGATGATGAATTTCAGCGTCGGGAACTGTTTGAACAGATCGGACGTCATGCACTGCATGAAGCCGGCGGTATCGCCGTTCAGGTAATGCGAGCCGGTGGTGTGGAAAGCCGGATTGCAGGCGGCGCTGACGTGGACCATCGCCGGCACGTCGAGCTCGACCATCTTTTCGTACAGCGGATACCAGTAGCGATCGCCCAGCGGCGGATCCTTCCAGTAACCGCCCGACGGATCGGGGTTCAGGTTGCAGCCGACGAAGCCGTATTGCAGCACGCAGCGTTCCAGCTCCGCGATGCAGTTGCGCGGCGATACGCCGGCCGATTGCGGCAACATGCAGGCGCCGATGAAGTTGCGCGGGAACAGCGTGCACACCCGGTGGATCAGTTCGTTGCAGGCCGAGGCCCATGCCTCGCTGGTGCTGGCGTCGCCGAGATGATGGCCCATGCCGGCGGCGCGCGGCGAGAAGATGGTCAGGTCGGTGCCGCGCTCCTGCTGCAACTTCAACTGCCCGTTGACGATGCTGGCGCGGATCTCATCGTCGGTCACGACGGGACGCGGTGGCGCCGCCTTGCCCTCGCCGTGGGCCTTGATCTGCTCGGTGCGCCAGGCCTCGTGTTGGCGCGGCGACGTGGTGTAATGCCCATGGCAGTCGATGATCATGGTTGCCTCCCAGACGTCAGTATCCGCCGTCGTCCGGACAGCGTATCGCGGACCGCCGATGCCAGCCAACTGTGTGGCGACGGCCGCTTGACGCGCGGCGGTGCGGGGCTGTTACTCACGGTCGGCATTTGCGGATGGGAGGAAATGACATGGCGGTCCGGCTGGTGGTCACGATCACGCGCGGCTCCAGGAAAAGGCTCGGAACTCGCGCAGGCGTATCGGGCGCGCTGCGCGGAGGTCATGAAGGAGCCAGGCTGTGAGCAATTCGAGGTCTTCCAGAGTGCATTGAACCCCGACAGGCTGACGTTGCTCGAGCTGTGGAAGGATCAGGCCGCGCTCGACGTGCATGCGAAAGTGAACACCACGCGCCCACCGATGGCACCGGGCCTGCGGGCGGGCTCGGAGCGCGAGGACTACCAGTACAGCCGGACCAGCTAGCGCGGGCCGGTCGCCGCCATGAAGATCTCGTATTTCGAAACCGGACGTTATCGCGCACCGGAAACACTCCCTGGCCAATGGCCAATGCCATCGGGCGCCTATGACTCGGATGCCGGCGCACAGGTTTATCAAGGCATGGTCGAGCGGATCGAACTCGTCGAGCGTCTCGGCTTCGATTGGGTCAGCCTGTCCGAGCATCACTATTCGCCGCGCATCCTGACGCCGTCGCCGCCGCTCGCCGCCGCCTACATCGCGGCGCGAGTGCACACGATAAAAATCGCGCTGCTTGGTCCGATCGTATCGCATAGCAACCCCGTGCGCCTTGCTGAAGAGCTGGCGATGCTCGACACGATGGCGGACGGGCGCCTGGTCGTCGGTCTGCTGCGCGGCACGAGCAATGAAGCGCTGACTTATGACCTCAATCCACAGGAGTCGCGGGACCGCACCGACGAGGGGATGGAGCTGATCCTCAAGGCGTGGACCGAGCCGCAACCGTTCGGCTGGCAGGGCCGGCATTTCCAGTATCGCACAGTGTCCGTCTGGCCGCGTCCGACGCAACGTCCGCATCCACCGACCTACGCACTCGGCACCAGCCGCGAAGCCGGCGAGTTCGCAGCACGCACCCATATCGGCCTCGGCGTTTCGTACGGGCCGTTCGAAGTGATGGGGAAGGCGACTGGATATTACCGCGACGAGTGTGCGCGCCATGGCTGGGAACCCACCGCGGATCAGATCATTTTCCGCGCAAACATTGTGTTGGCGCAGACGGATGAAGCCGCGCAGCGGGCGATGGAGGCGCATCCGGCACGGCCGGCGTTTACACTGCGGTCCGGTGTCGCCAGCGCGCTACTGGAACTCGATGCCCGCAACATCGCAGGCGAGGTGCGGGCCGCAAGTGTGAACCGTGCATTGCCGATCAACTTCGCCGGCGGTCCGGACACGGTCGTCGAGCAGATCAGGCGCTGCCGCGAACGAGACCGGTGCCGGCATCATCGACCTGGGTTTCCAGACGCCGGGTTCTTCCGATCCTGATCTGCTGATGGAAGCGCTTGATCTATTCGGCAAAAAAGTGCTGCCGCATATCCGCGATATTTGAGGGGAGACGGCAGCATGGCGGAGGCGAATAGCAAATTCTGTGAAGGCTGGGTCGAGGCGGATGGATTTCGCATCCGCTACAAGGCGGCCGGAGAAGGACCACCGCTGGTTCATCTGCACGGCGCGGGCGGATTGCGGCTGACGCCGGCGCATGAACTGCTCTGCCGCAAGTTCCGCGTCCTTGCATTCGAGATGCCCGGATTCGGGGCGGCCGACAACCAGCGCACGCAAACCATGCCTGAACTCGCTGCAACGATGGCAGCGGCAGTGGAGAAACTTGGCGTCGACCAATTCAACCTGATGGGAACGTCGTTCGGCGGCAAGACTGCGCTGTGGCTCGCACTGCAGCAGCCGGAGCGAGTGCTTGCGTTGGTGTTGGAAGCGCCCGCGGCAATTCGTCCGCAGGGTAACGTAACCCCAACGGGCACACCTGAAGAGATTGCGCGACGGATCTATGCCCATCCTGAGCGCATGCCACCGGTCCCCATGCGCGATCCGCTCGAAGCTGCCAGGACATTGTTGCTGGTGCGGCGATTGCGTGGGCCGAATCGCGATCCGGAGCTGGAGGCGAGGCTGCGCGATCTGGCGACGCAGACTTTGGTGGTGTTCGGCACACTCGATGGCGTCATTCCACCGGATATGGGGCGCATCTACAAGGAGCTTATGCCCAACGCGCATCTCGTTTTCGTCTACGACGCCGGGCACGCGATTGCTGCCGAACGGCCCGAAGCGTTCGCCGAGGTCGTGGTGGATTTCCTGGAACGCACCGACGCGTTTGTCATCAGCCGTGGCAGGACGGTGGTGTTGCCTTAGAGCGCCAGCAAATACCGCATCCGGTCGTCATCACGACGAGACGAATTTTTCCAACCAATGAATTGTGTAGTCGCCAGCCTGGAATGCCGGGTCGTCGACGATACGTCGATGCAATGGGATTGTCGTCTGGATTCCCACGATGGCGAATTCATCAAGCGCGCGGCGCAGGCGGTTTATCGCATCCTCGCGCGTCGGCGCGTGGACAATCAACTTGGCGATCATGCTGTCGTAATACGGCGGCACGAAATACCCGGCATATAACGCCGAATCGATACGAACACCCAAACCGCCGGGCGCATGAAATGCCGTCACCCGGCCTGGTGTGGGTATGAAACTGACCGGGTCCTCAGCCGTGATACGACACTCGATCGCATGGCCGGTAAAGCGAATGTCGCGCTGCGTATAACCAAGCGGTGCACCGGCGGAAATGCGAATTTGTTCGCGTACCAGATCGATGCCGCAAACCATCTCGGTGACAGGATGCTCCACCTGCAAGCGCGTGTTCATCTCGATGAATGCGAAGTGCCCGTCCTGATACAGGAACTCCAGCGTGCCGGCGTTGCGGTAGCCAAGCTCGGTCAGCGCCGCCGTGGCCGTGGCACCCAGAGCGTCGCGGGCGGCCGCGCTCAGCGCCGGTGAACCGGCTTCCTCCAACAGTTTCTGATGGCGCCGTTGCAGGCTGCAGTCGCGCTCGCCAAAATGCACAACGTTGCCGTGCGCATCGGCCATGATCTGCAGTTCAATGTGGCGCGGATGATCGAGATACTTCTCGACGTACACTATATCACTGCCGAACGCGGCGCGCGCCTCCGTGCGTGCGATCTGGAATGCTTCCTCCAGCATCGCAGCATTCAACGCGACCTTCATACCGCGCCCTCCACCACCGGCAGCGGCCTTGATCAGTACCGGGTAGCCAATGCGGTCGGCGACGATGCGAGCCTTCGCGACATCCCCCACCACGCCGTCCGAGCCGGGCACAAGAGGTATGCCAAGCCGTGCCATTGCGGCCTTGGCGGCGACTTTGTCGCCCATCATCCGAATGTGCGCCGGCGACGGACCAATGAAGGTCAGGCCGTGCGCCTCCACCATTTCGGCGAACCCGGCATTTTCGGACAGAAATCCGTAGCCGGGATGGATCGCCTCTGCGCCGGTGATCGCCGCGGCCGACAGGATGGCGGGAATGTTGAGATAGCTGTCTTTCGCCGGCGGCGGTCCGATGCAGACACTTTCGTCAGCCAGGCGCACATGCATCGCGTCGGCGTCAGCCGTGGAATGCACGGCGACGGTGGGAATCCCTAATTCGCGGCAGGCTCGCTGAATACGAAGCGCGATTTCGCCGCGATTGGCGATGAGGATCTTCTGGAACAACAACACGTCATTCCAGAATCAGCAGAACTTCACCGTACTCCACCGGCGTACTGTTGGCGATCAGAATGCGCGCGACGGTGCCGGCCTTCGGAGCCCTGATCTGGTTGAACGTCTTCATCGCCTCGATGATCAGCAATGTCTGACCTGCAGCCACGCTCTGGCCGAGTGTGACGAAGGGCGGCGAGCCTGGCTCGGGCGACAGATAGGCAACGCCGACCATCGGGCTGACCACAGCACCGGGATGGCTTGCTTCGTCCTGCTCGGCCGCCACAGCTGTGGGCATTGCGGGCGCGGTTGGGCCAATCGTCACCGGCGCGAAGGCCATTGCTGCCTGTGGCGCGGCGCGGACGACGCGGATGCGGCTGTCCTTTTCCGCGATTTCTATTTCGGTCAGCCCGGTCTCGTTCAGCACGGCGGCCAGCGCGCGGATAGCGTCGGGATCGAACGGAATGCGTGTCATGCACCTGCCTCGAGCAGAAGATCAGCCATGGCGGTCAGCGCCAGAGCGTAGCCGCGCACGCCGAGACCGGCGATCACGCCCACCGCGGCCTTGGAAACGTAGGAGTGCTGCCGGAATTCCTCGCGGCGGTGGATGTTCGTGATGTGCACCTCGATCACCGGCAGGTCGCACGCCAGCAGCGCGTCCATCAGCGCGATCGACGTGGTGGTGTAACCGGCCGGATTGATCACGATGCCCTGCGCGCGGCCGCGGCATTCCTGCACCCACGACACCAACTCGCCCTCGCCGTTGGTCTGCCGAAAGTCGATCGCCAGCCCAAGTTGGTCCGCCGTCTCGGCGCAGAGCTGCTCCACATCGTCGAGCGTTGCGCTGCCATACAGATGCGGCTGGCGCAGGCCGAGCATGTTCATGTTCGGACCGTTCAGCACGGCAATCAGTGGTGGTGTCGCGGATTGTGACATGGCTGCGCGCGTAGCATGGCTGGCCGCGCCGGTCCAATGCGCGGGCTGTGGCCAGCAAGCTCTGTCGTCTCAGTTACTGTGATCACGGACCACCCACCATCGACCAACTGGCAACCGATTACCGAAATGGGCTTCCTTGCTGCGCTGGCCCCGCGTGACCATACTCCCCGAATGCAGACCGCCGTGACTCTGACACTGAATGGTGAAAGCCGAGCCTTCGACGGGCCGATGACCGTGGCCGGCCTGCTCGCCACGCTCGGGCTGGAGATGCGGAAGGTGGCGGTGGAGCGAAACGCGGAAATCGTGCCACGCTCACGCTACGCCGATACCCGGCTCGAGAGCGGCGACGCCCTGGAGATCGTGCATTTCATCGGGGGAGGTTGAGATGGATGGAACACTGCCACAAGACGACACCTGGGTGGTGGCCGGGCGCCGCTTCAACTCCCGCCTGATCGTCGGCACGGGCCGCTACAAGGACCTGGAGGAAACCGGCGCCGCGATCGAAGCCAGCGGCGCGGAGATCGTCACCGTGGCGGTGCGGCGGGTGAACCTGTCGGACCCCAAGGCGCCGATGCTGCAGGACTACGTCGATCCGAAGAAATACACCTACCTGCCCAACACGGCCGGCTGCCACACCGCCAGCGAAGCGGTGCGCACTCTGCGTCTGGCACGCGAGGCGGGCGGCTGGAATTTGGTGAAGCTGGAAGTACTCGGCCCGCCGCCGACGCTGTATCCCGATATGCCGGGCACGATGGAGGCAGCCGAGGCGCTGATCAAGGACGGCTTCGAGGTGATGGTGTACTCGGCCGACGATCCGGTGGCGTGCAAGCGGCTGGAGGAGATGGGCTGCGTCGCCATTATGCCGCTCGGTGCACCGATCGGCTCCGGCCTCGGCATCCAGAATGCCGCGATGATCTGGATGATCCGCGAACAGACCAAGGTGCCGTTCCTGGTGGATGCCGGTGTTGGCACCGCTTCAGATGCGGCGATCGCGATGGAGCTTGGCTGCGACGCGGTGCTGCTGAATTCGGCGATCGCGCATGCCAAAGACCCGATCAGGATGGCGCGTGCAATGAAGCTGGCGATCGAAGCGGGTCGGCAGGCGTTTCTGGCCGGCCGCATGCCGCGCCAGCTGGGTGCCGATCCGTCCAGCCCGCTGACCGGGCTGATTCGCTGAAGAAAGGTCCCGCGGCTGCCGACGCCGATGGCATTCGTGTCGTACGCACAGAATTTCGAGGACCTGATGTTGTGGCGCGCGCTGTCGAATGTGCGTGACGGGTTCTATATCGATGTGGGCGCCGGCAATCCCGATCTGCACACGGTCACGCGTGCCTTCTACGAACGCGGTTAGCACGGCATCAACATCGAGCCCGATCCGGCACGCTTTGCCGTGCTCACCGATCGACGCGACCGGGACCTGAACCTGCCGATCGCGTTGGCCGACACGCCAGGGGAACGCCGCTTCCACCTGATATCGGTGCCGGGACTGTCAACGCTCGACTCGGCGATCGCCTTCCGGCATCGCGCGCGTGGGCTGGACGTGCGGCGAACGAAGGTTGCGGTCAGTACGCTGGCAGATGTCTGCCGCCAGTATGCGCCGTCCGAGATTCACTTTCTGAAAATCGACGTGGAGGGTGCCGAGGGCGCGGTCATTCAGGGTGCGGATTTCAACGCCTTCCGGCCATGGATCGTGCTGGCGGAAGCCACCGTGCCGCTCAGCCAGGTGGCAAACCACGCGGCGTGGGAACCTATCCTGATCGCCGCCGACTATCGCTTCGTCTGGTTCGACGGTCTCAATCGCTTCTATCTCGCGCAGGAGAAGCACGCGGCATTGGCGCCGCATTTCCGGTTGCCGCCAAACTGCTTCGATATGTTCGTCATCGCCGACCCGGAGAAGAAGGCGATGGCGGCGGAATTGCAAGCAGTGAAAGCCGAATTGCAGGGGCTGCGTTCGCGACAGGAGCGATCGCAAACGGACTGATGGGCGGCGCGCGGCGGCAATTGTCAGCGCCCCTGAATGGTCAGCGATCCAACGGTGAGCGTGTAGGTTGCCGCCGACGCCGCGTAGCCGAAGGTCGCCATCCAGTCCCGCATGTCTTGCTCAATGACGGCAATCTGTCGCTGGGTCAGCATATGGCGCCAGCGGCCGATCTCGCCGGAGCGGTGCGCGTGGTGACTGTGCCATAGCGTCGCCATGTCCACCACGTCACCGGACCTTTCGTGGCGTACCGCGGATGGCAGTGCGTCAAGCCGTGCGATATGCGCTTCGATCGCAGGGCGGCGCGTCTCCGTGAAAATGCGGTCACGATCGACCGCGGCCAGGCTGCCACCGAGGCTCGTTGCAATTCGGTCCAATGTCGCCGGATCATCGATGAACGCTGTTTCGTAGCGCAGCAGCTTGGCGTTCGGATGTGACACGAAGCGCGCACAGAAGCGCGTGGTGCGCTCGATCGTCGCCAGCGCAAGGTCGAAGCCGTAGTGCTGATAAAGCATCAGCGACGTAATGCAGTCGCGCGGATCGCGGATCGATACCAGCAAAGAATTGGCCCGAGACGCCAACGCGACCGCGGCGACCTCGTCGGTGTCGTGCGACTTGACGACAGGCAGCCGCGTGGCATCGTCCAGGAACGCCAGTTCGTCATGGCGCGTGACGAAGCGTCCGACGGCGGGCGTTCGCGGGACGACGACGGCGGCCACCTTCATCGCAGCATTGAACACCCAGGTGGAGCCGCTCGCATACATGCCAAGACACCACAGCATGGCGTGTCTCCTGCCCGACCGGCTGGGTGGCGGTCAAATGAAAAGGGGCCGGCAACACGCCGGCCCCTTCATTCACCGTAGGCGTTCGCGCTACTCAGGCGACCCGACGCTGAGGCTGCTCGCCTGGCGTCGCTTCGACCACGTAGGTCATCGCGCCTGCCAGGTGGATTTCCAGCATGGCGTCGCCATGCATCGCCGGCAGCGGCAGTATCGCCTCGCCGTTGGTCCAGCGGCACATGATCTGCCCGTCGCGCTCGACCGCCCACCATCCCCCGGCGAGTTCCGGGTGATCCACCGGAATTTCACGCACATCGTCGACGCTGCGCAGCACGATGCGTGCGACCCGAACGCCAAGTCTGCGGCGATCCTCCAGCCAGGGGAACGCATCGGTCGGCGACGCGGCACGCGACGACCAGGCGCACTTCGCTGGCGCCACGCGGCAGTGCGAAGATCGCAAGGTCGGCGTTGTCGTAGATCGGCTTGATGGTCCGGCCCTTGGCAACGAGATGCAGACCGCCGTCGGTGGAGGTCTCCCGCACCGGCACCGGCTGGCCAAGAGCCGCCGCACGATCCGCCAGGCGTTGCCAGATTGGCTGCACGTTCGCCGCGTCCCACACGAAGGGCGCGCAAGAGCCGGTTTCCCGCGTCGGATAGTCCGATTCGTCGGTCAGGTCGGGATGCAGCACCAGCGGCGTGCCGGAATTGCCGAAGAAGCCGCTGTTGCCGGTATCGATATAGCTTTCCGCCGGCAGGCCCTCGGCGAGCAGGATGGCGTGCCGGTCGAGTTCCACGTGGTAGTAATCGACCGCGGTCCAGTTGGTTTCCTGCCGGATGGTCGTGCCGTTGACCAGTTGCCGGGCGCAGACCAGCTTGCCGTCAACGAAGATGGCATGATCCGGCGAGACCACCAGGTCGCGGTGCGGCATGTTGTCCGCGAAGGCGCCATGCTGGATGCGGATCGGCGCGACGGTTTCCGGCCGCGTGTGATTGGCGAGGTTGATGCGGCGATGGCCGAGCCACTTCACAGGTCGCGCGACTTCTTCGCCATCGACGAGCGTGGTGACCTGCTTGCCGGCGCGCAGGCGTTCCACCGGCAATTCGCCGTCGGGGTGTGCGGATCATGGTGCCGCGGGCGTAGCAGACGGCGATGATGTCGTTGCCCGATACGATGAAGGTCGGATCGCGGCTTTTGCAAGCGCAGTCACGTTGCTGAACGGTGAACACCGGTGCTGCCGCCGCTGGTCTTGACGGTCAGCACGCCTGCATTCAGCGTCGCAGTGTCGCCGGCCACGAAGTTGGCGCCATCGACGATAAGTTCGTTGCCCCATGCCACGCCGGAGATGGCCTGGGTGACGGTGCCGCCATTCGTGAAGCCGGTCGCAAATTCGATATCGCCGGCGGCTTGTGAACCGAGCTTGTCACTGAATTTGTCCGTCACGTGGCTGTTGATGGCCGTGGACATGTTGCCGAGGATGAGCTGGCCACCGCCTCCTGTGCCGGATATCGTAATGGTCTCGGCGATATTGTTGGCATCGAGAATGGTGGACCGGACATCGAACACACCGGTGCCATTGATCGTGATGTTGGTGGCGCCCCTGCCCGAGGCCGTCGTGTAATCGAGGGTATCGGTATTCAGCCTCGCATCGGTGATCGCAAGCGCCGGGCCGGTGCTACCCGACGTGCCGATGTCGAGTGCATTGAGGTCGACGGTCCCGGATCCAACGGTAACCGTATAGTTGACGGCCAGGTTGCCGAGAACCGCCACGTCGACGTCAGGCGTGCCACTGCCAGGCGGGCCAGACGTGGGTTTCCAGTCAGCCGCAGTGCTCCATGTGCCAGAGCCCGCGTGCGTCCAGGTATATGTCGCCAGCGCTACCATCGTATGCTCCTCCGTGCCAGCCCTCGACGAAATGCTGGTCGATGCGTCGTTCGCGTTCTTGGATGAACGCAGCGACGTGGTGAATAAGCGAAGGCTTTGGCCCCAGCAATAGACAATCTTTACCTTGACTGGTATCAATCATCCTTCTGGTGAATATCAAGCGCCAGCAGGGAGACACACGAAGTCGCCATGAAACCGGGTGTCGAAGCGTTGCGGGCGCTACCCCTCATCGGAGGAGCGGATGTGGTCCTTCTCGCCAGATTGAATGAGGTGGCAGACCTCGCGCGCGTGGGGCCCGACGAGGATCTGCTACGCGAAGGCGACGTGCTCGAAGAGTTGAATTTCCTCCTGGCCGGCCAGGCTGGCGCTACCCATACGCAACCGAACGGCATCGTGGCCTTGCTGGACGTCATGCTGCCCGTCCGGCCGCTCTGTCTTCCCGCAGCTCTCCAGAGGCTGCCTGCGCCGATCGGCGTGCGGACACTGACGTCGGCCCGGCTCATCGTGCTTCCTGTGGCGGAATTGCGCGCAATGATCCGCGATTCGCCCGACCTGGGGCCGCCATTCCTCGACTACGCACTTAACGAAATGCACATGCTCACCCAGGAGATCTGTGCCCTGAAGCTACAATCATCGGCGCAACGTCTGGCGTCGTATCTTTTCGGTCTCGCGCAGGAGCCGGCGCTCAGCCCGGCGCGCTTCATTCTGCCATTCGAAAAGCGCCTGCTCGCTGCGCGGGTCGGCTGCTCCCAGGAAAACCTGTCCCGCGCCTTTGCGACGCTCCGTCGAATTGGCGTCGAGACACAACGGGGAGTTGTCGTTGTGCGGGACCTCCAGCTGTTGCGTGCATTTTCTGAAGGCATTCGCGCTTGAACCGAGGGGAGCGTTACGCATCGGTCACTGGACCGCGGCACAATACAATTATAGGTTGTGTCGGCGAATTTTACACTATCGCGAAACCCCGACCGGTTAACATTCTTAAGTCATTGATTCAACTGGAAAAATCTCATTGGCATGGACTTTGCTTTAGTCCCTGCATCGAGTGCGATTGTCCATCATTTTACCGGCCCAGATAGGAACAGTGCTCATGTTCGTCCTTCGTGTTTTTGCCGCCAGCGCGCTTGTGGTTGGCTTGGCTGGCAGTGCCCAGGCCACGGTTTTGTTCGACAACACCGGCGGCATTGCAGGTGCGACCACCCCCGATCCCACCGCCAGTGATGGACCGCAGTTTGATTCCTTCACCACGGATGGTACCGGCGCCGTCAACACCGTCGCGCTGATGCTGGATAATAGTGGCGATGCCAATCCAGACGGCATGGTCGAGGTGGATATATTTGACGATAGCGGCACTACTCCCAATGACTTCATCCAGGAAGTTGGTACTATATCCGATGATCAGTTGTCGGGTATCCGACAATTTTCGGATTCACCAATGTGAACGCGTCTTTGGATCCGGATACACGTTATTGGATCGGCTTGACTGACACCACCCCTTCCGGTGACGGTTCCACATCGATTGAGTGGTCCTTTCGCAGCGAATTCCGACGCTGGCATCGGTGTTGCCACCGAATTCAACAGCTTTAACGGGGAAATTCACGCCAACAACGCAGATCCTGCGCAGCCCTACATCATGTGCGTAAGCACGACTTCCGGGGGCGATGGCTCATGCGCCGTGCCGTCGGTCCCGGAGCCAGCCAGCTTCAGCATCCTGGGTCTGGCGCTTGTCGGGCTTGGCGTGCTTGGTCGCCGCCGCGCCAGCTGAGTCGGCATTCTTTACACATCGGGCCAGAACCGCGCCCTGCGGTTCTGGCCCGATGCGTGTACGGGCAGTGTCCGGAGTTGGAGTTCCGCGAAGTCCAGTCTGCATCAGCTTGCCGCGGCCATCAGTCCAGGAAGCAACAGCTGCAAACGGCGCAAGTGCTTTCAGGCGGTCCTGCAGAAGGCAAGTGTTCTGGCGGACGCATTGACCCTTTGACCATGATAAATTTGACCCCCAAACTTTGGCGGCGGTCGCGAGCGCGTGTCCGACGCGGTCGCCGCTCGGTCGCGCGGGAAGCCGCTCAAATCGTGCCGCCGCGGCGACGAACCGAAGCAGCTTTCGGTTCTCGGCCCTCGCTGCCTCGGCAAGGAACTCCGGCGCGGTCCCGACGTAGCGGCCACGACGAGACCGAGCGGGCAGCTTCGTCTGTAGTTGGCAGCCCTGCTCGCTTCGGGGTGCGTGGCATTCATAGCCAACGAACATCGGCCGCCCGTCGCGCCTGGCCGCCAGAGAATCAAGCTCAGCTCTTATGCCGAATGGGACCCACAGTACGAAGTGTCACCGCGCCAAAATGCCCAGTCTCCGAAGGATCGGCACTCGCCGCTCCAGTAAGCCGCGGATTGCCTCCGTGAGCATCTGACGCGCCTCGACCGGGTCGGTGACCGGCTTGCCCTGGCGCTGCACGCTGCGGCCACTGCGGCCGAGTCCGACCGCCAGCTCATCTGCCAGTGTATCAACCTCCGCCGGTCGGCCATTCAGTAAAGCGCCCACCAGCAGCGTCTCCAGTACGTCCACCCCAATCGCGGAGCCGATCGCCGGCGCGACAAGTCGCGGCAAATCGGAAGCATCGGCGTTTGCGCGTGATATCGCCTGGTTGAAGCGGGCCGACGCCTCGCGGCCGGCTGCGCTGCCGCCATCGGGCATCATCGGATGGGCGTAGCCGCCAGACACCAGCAGCGTGAAAGCCTGCATCAGCTCTACCAGCGGCCGTTCGGCGAAGGCGGGCAGGCCCCGCACCTCGCGAACGCTGATTGGCGCCGTCTCGAGCATATCAAGCAGCGGCTGATAAATCTCCGGACGGCCAGTGACGTTGCCGATCGGCGTCGGAAACGTCGGTCCATCTTCCGGCACCTGCTGCCCAAGCCCGACGAGGGTCAGTGACTCGAGCATCGCCTGCTGCTCCGGGACCGGCATCGGCGCTATGCCCTTGCGATAGACGTCCCGGCGGAAAGCCTGGGCACAACCAATATCGCGCAGCGTCTCGCGCACCAGGGGATCGCGGATTTCCGCCAGAATGGGCACCAGCCCCGGCGGCACGCCGACGGTGTCGATGTTCTCCGCCAAGGTCGCGCTGCCTATGTAGCGGCACTTGGCTTCCGCCATCTCACCGGCGATGTCGGTGAACATCAACGGATACCAGTCCTGGTTCAGGTATTCGTGTGCGATGTAGCGGGCATCCTGTTTCCTGATGTCCTGTAATCTCGCTTCAATGGAGGGGTTGGCCTGGAAGAATCCCGCGCCCGAGTCTCTTCAGCCGGTCCATGAAGTCAAGCATTGCGGGAACCGCCAGATCGGTCCGCTCAGGACTGGCGGCAGTCAACATCCGCATCAGTGCCCGCACCGGTACCATCGAGGCCCAGCCCGTGGTGACGTTGTAGCTCAGGTAGACCAGCCCGCCAGGCTTCAGGCGGCGGTCAATAACAGACATCAGATGGCGACGGTTGGCCGGCGAGATCCAACTCAGCACGCCGTGCGACACCATGAAGTCGAAGTCCGGCAGTGCAGCATCCGGCAGCACGGCGAGGTCGGCAAAGGATGTCTCGGCGAAATGCACGTTGGTGAGGCCGGCGCGCGCGGCGAGGCCCGTGGCAAATTCGATGTGCGCCGGGTTGAAGTCGAACCCCCAGACCTCGGCCTGTGGACAGGTCGCGGCGACGGTGAGGGTGGTGAAGCCGTTGCCGCAGCCAAGATCGGCATAGGTGAACGGGCCGGTGAGATCAGCTGCGCGATGACCCAGCAGCAGACCGGTCAGGCTCAGCCAGACCGGCGTGATCTCGCGGTAGAAATTGGTGGTATAGACCACGTCGGTGACGTAGCCGTTGTCCCACTGGGCCATGACTGGCAGTTCCTCGCCGCGGGGTCACGTGTACGGCCTTCAGGTAACAGGGCGCACCCGCATTGGCCACCCGAGATGACGACGCATTGTCAGCCTGGCAGGCAGCCGTACTGCTCGATCTGGGCGTTCAACTCGGCGCCCAACAGCACAGCGTAAGCGGACATATAGAACCACAGCATGATTGCGGCGACGGCGCCGAGTGGACCATAGGTGACGCCGAAGCTGGCAATGTGGGAGACATAGAAGGATAGCGCGACCGAGGCGATCAGCCAGAGCGCGGTCGCTACCATCGCCCCGGGAAAAATCCGCTGATTGGCCGGCGGCCGTCGCGACGGACCGTAGCGGTAGAGCAGGGCGATCGATGCGCCAACCAGGGCTATCATGATAACCGTGCTGACCGTGTTGATCACCCCGGCCCCGTAGGTGGAAAGGCCGACGAAAGAGACCACGGCCGGCAGGAACACCAGCACGGCGATTGCCATCGATACCGCGGCCGCGGCGCACAGCGTCATGGCCAGTGCGATGAACTGGAACAGCAGAATGCCACGCTGCTCGGTTGTGTTGTAGGCGATGTTGAGCGCCGAGAGCACGGACTTGGTGCCGGTGGCCGCGCTCCAGAAGGTGATCACGAAGCTCACCAACAGGCCGATGCTCAGCGCGCTCGAAGGCTGCGAGACGAGAAGACGCACTCTTTCGTCGATCAGCGTGTAGGCGGGTCCCGGCATCAGGTCGCGCAGCACCTGAAGCTGGCCTTCGACTGAGCGCACATTGAACGCCAGCCCATAAACCGAGATCAGCATGCTGATGGCCGGGAACAGCGCCAGGGTGGCGTAATAGGCGCAGCCTGCGGCGGCCAGCGAGACCCGATCCGAGCTGCTCTCCTTGAGCGCACCCACGACGACGGTCCGGCAGGCGCGCCAGGAGAATCTCCTCGCCTGCAAGGCGGGGGGCACTGCCGGCTGGTATCGCGGCGCTGGGGGAGCGGTGTCCAAGGTATCTCCTGTTCGGCTCAGGGCTGACCATCCCAGCATGATTTGGCTGCCGGCCAGCAGGAAAACACCGCGCGAGGCGCGCGGATGCATGAAGGGGGCCGGCATCCTGCCGGATTTCTTTCCAACTTATCGAGATTTCGACTTGCGCCAGGGGTCCAGGGGTCCTATTTGGCCCCCACGCAGCAACGCACGTGCCTCTGGCCCTCGTGGTTACGCAACGACGTCAAGCGTTCTGGCAATCGTACTGGTCGCTGGTTCGTTCGACCGTTTCGTCAACTAACGCCCGCAGCCTGGATCAGGCGGGCGTCCAGCCAAGGGAGGCCCGGCGCGATGACCCCGAAAATCGCCCGATTCCTGTCCGAACAGCAGCCGGCCACGCCGTGTCTGGTGCTCGATGTGGACCGAGTGGAAGCAGAATTTCCGCGCCCTTCAGCGCGCCTTGCCGCTCGCGCGGATTTATTACGCGGTGAAGGCCAATCCGGCCCGTCAGGTGCTGGAGCGCCTGGTCCGCCTCGGCTCCAGCTTCGATGCGGCCAGCTTCGAGGAGGTCGGCATCCTGCCTGGACGCCGGCGCGCACGCCGAGGCGATCAGCTACGGCAACACCATCAAGAAGGCTTCGGCGATCCGGGCCGCGTTCCAGCGCGGCGTGTCGCTGTTTGCCTTCGATTCCGCCGAGGAGTTGGAGAAGCTGGCGGTCAACGCGCCCGGCGCGCGGGTGTACTGCCGCATCCTGGTGGCGAACGAGGGTGCCGACTGGCCACTGTCGCGCAAATTCGGCACCACGGTAGAGACATGCGCGCGAACTCATGTTGCGCGCGGGCGAGATGGGGCTGGATCCGTACGGCCTGTCGTTCCACGTCGGCAGCCAGCAGACCACCACACGTGCCTACGAGGTGGCGATCAGCAAGGTCGCGATGTTGTTCACCGACCTGACCGAGGCCGGGGTGAACCTGCGCATGATGAACCTGGGCGGCGGCTTCCCAACCCGCTATCGCGATCCCGTGCCGGAGATCGACCAGTTCGGCGATGCCATCATCACGGCGATGATCGAGCATTTCGGCAACGCCCTGCCTGAGATGGTGATCGAACCTGGCCGCTTCGTCGTAGGCGATGCCGGCGTGGTGAGCGCCGAAGTGGTGCTGGTCAGCCGGCGCGACCGGAACGATCCGGTGCGCTGGGTGTATCTCGACATCGGCCGGTTCGGCGGGCTGGCGGAAACCGAAGGCGAGGCGATCAAGTATCGCATCACCACGGCGCATGACGGCGGCGCGATGGGTCCGGTGGCGATCGCCGGCCCGACCTGCGACGGCGCCGATATCCTGTACGAGCGGTCCAACTATCGCCTGCCGCTGGCGCTGGCGTCCGGCGACAGGGTCGAACTGCTGTCCGCCGGCGCCTACGTGACGACCTACGCCAGCCAGCGCTTCAACGGCTTCGCGCCGCTGGCGGAGCACTATCTGTAGGGCGCGGATCCATCGACGGGTTTCGCTGCACGAGTATATCGCAGCAAGCAAGTCGGACACAGAGTTTCACAAAGTGCACACAGAGTTTCACCGAGTAGAATTCCTCATCGTGCGTCGCGCCGAAGGCTGCGTTCCGCCCAGGCCCTTGTGCGTAGCGCGAGCCATTATTCCTCTGTGAAACTCTGTGTCCGACTTGCTTGCTTGCTGATTCTGCTCGCCGCACTGCTCGGCGGCGCATCGCATCCCGCGCGGGCCTGGGACGACTACCAGATCATCGAGTGGCAACATCGCGACGCCGCACAGCTCGCGACGCTGAAGCAACTGGGCGTCACCGCCGCCACAGTGATCGCCAACCGAGACGGTACCGGCCCACCGGTGCGGCAACAGTTCGCACCCATGCTCGCCACCAACTTACGCTGGTACATCGAAAACATCGCGACCGACTTCTACTCGGCTTATCATCGCTGGTTCCCCAACCGGCCGGTGAACTGGCGCTTCATCGAGGTGCAGCGTCGCTACCAGCAGAACCCATCTGACGAAAAGGCGCTGTGGCGCGACCCCAGCTTTGCCGACCCGATATGGCAACGGAAGATCCGCGACCGCCTGATGGCAACCGTCCGCGAGGAATCGCGCCATCATCCGCTGTATTACAGCCTGGGCGATGAAACCGGCATCGCCGATCTATCGGCGTTCTGGGATTTCGATTTCTCCCCTGCCTCGCTCGCCGGCATGCGCTCGTGGCTGCGGCAGAATTACAGCACGCTCGCCGCGCTCAACGCCGAATGGGGCACCAACTTCGTTAGCTGGGATGACGTGCGCCCGGAAACGACGCGCCAGGCAATGCACCGCACCGACGACAACTTCGCGGCGTGGGCGGATTTCAAGACGTGGATGGATGTGGCATTCGCGCGTGCGCTGCGCATGGGCACCGATGCCGTTCACGCCGCCGATCCGTCGGCGCTCGCCGCGATCGAGGGCGTGCAGGTGCCTGGCTGGGGCGGCTACGATTATGCGACATCTGGTCGGTGCGGTCGATGTGATGGAACTCGACGACCTGCCGCTGGCGCATTCGCTCAATCCGAAGCTGATTACGCTGACCACATCATTCCGGGCGGACCCAACGGACATCCACGACATCTGGCGTGACCTGCTGGCCGGCAGCCGCGGCCTTATTCTGTGGGACAGCAAAAATACCATCGTCACTGCCGATGCGACACTCGGCGACCGCGGCCGTGCCTACGCTGAAACATTCGCCGAAATCCGCGGCGGGATCGGTGCGTTGCTGATCGCCGGCAAACCACACACCGACCCTGTGGCGATCCTTTACTCGCCGGCAAGCTTTCGCACGCAATGGATGCTGGAGCAGAAGCCCAAAGGCGATGCGTGGATGACGCGAACCGCGGAAGACGAAATCGAGGACAACGCGGCTCGCGATGCGATGTGGGCATACGCCCGGTCGATCGAGCACCTTGGTTTGCAGCCGGCCTACATGTCTGCCGCGATGCTGGCACACGGCGATCTGAAAACCCGCGGTATCAAGCTACTGGTGCTGCCCCATGCGATCGCGCTTTCGTCGCATGAGGCACAGGCGATCCGTGATTTCGTCGCCGGTGGCGGTGTGGCGGTCGCCGACGTGCCGCCTGGCGTGTTCGACCAGCACAGCCGTCGCCTGCCGCAACCGATGCTGGATACCAGCGTGACGCGGATCGTCGCGCCGAGCGATCTGGCGACGCTGACGCCCAAGCCGTTGGTGCGGATCGGCGCACCCGATGCGGATGTGGTGACACACATCTGGCGACATGGCGACAAGACGATCATCGCCCTGCAACGCGACTACTCGCCCACGGCAACGGACGGGACCGTGGTGCTGACGCTGCCGCGGCCGGCCGAAGTTTATGATCTACGGAAGAAAAAGGACCTGGGACGCACTGATCGTGTCTCGCTGACACTCGACGCCGTGTATCCAGCGGTGCTTGTGGTCACGCCGTAAAACATTGTCGTGGCCAGTGCCGTACCGGCCCTGGATGCAACCGACATGCGTACGGAGAAGCGGCGGTGCCGTCTGTCCTCCCCCTCCACAAGCAGAAGGGGAGAACCTTGCGCCAGCCAAAAGCTACGGTTCTTTACTTGTCTCGAGCAGCGACAGCGTGTCGCTGCGCTTCTCGGAACGACAGCGTCGCGCTACCCGTCAGATGTTCGCTGAAATCCAGTCCTTCAGCCGGCTCTTCGGCAGCGCGCCAACCTGGGTCGCCGCGGGCTTGCCGTTCTTGAACAGGATCAGCGTCGGAATACCACGCACCGCATAGTTGTTCGGCGTCACCGGATTGTCGTCGATATTCACCTTGGCGACCGTCAGCTTGCCGGCGAATTCGCTCGCCAGTTCTTCCAGCGCCGGTCCGATCATCTTGCAGGGGCCGCACCATTCGGCCCAGAAATCCACCAGCACAGTGCCCTCAGCCTTCAGCACATCGGCATCGAAGCTCAGGTCGGTGACGGGTTTGGTGTTCGTGCTCATCTCAGCCTCAACATTACAGTTGCGTGGAACGTGGGAACCACAGCCCGCGGATCAAGCAGCGTCGTTTGCATGGCTGTGCCCATGGCGTGGGACTCCAGCAGTGCATCCGGCAGGATGACGACTTGTGACGCCTGGGTCCAGACCAGAGCGCAGACAATGGCTCGGCCGGGGAAGATGTCGCGCAGCACGGCGCGATAGGCCGCCATCTGCCGCAGATACAGCACCGGTGTGTCCTCGAGCCGACCGGGCGGGCGCCGATTGGTCTTGAAATCCACCACCAGCACTCGATCCGGCAGCACAACCAGCCGATCCACCAGACCGCCGACCACTGCCCCCCCGATCAGGCCGGTCAGCGGCACTTCCGCCCGGCTGCCCGGTCCGAACAGCGGCGCAAGCTCCGGATGGTCGAGGATCGCCAGCGTCTCGGCGGTCAGTAACTCGGCTTCTCCGGCCGCGAGCCCATGCCCGGGCCGGTCGAACCACGCGTGGGCAGCGGCGGCACGGCGCTCTCTCGGCATATCGGGCAGGTGTTGCAGCAGGGCGTGGATCAGCGTGCCGCGCAGGAAGCGGTTGTTCGCTGCCTCGCGCGCCGCCAACGGTGAAGCAGCCGCGGGCACCGGCCCTAGTTCGGCGCCCTCGGGCCGACTGGGCGCGAGACGCTCTGGCCGTGCGGGCTCCACAGGTGGGGCCTCGGCACGCCAGTCTGGCGCTCGACCGGCCCAACGCGGCAGATCGGACTCAGGTAGCGCGCCGGCGCCGGCTGTTCCACGATCGGGTTTCGCAAGTTGCGGCGTGGCGTGGCGCCGCAGGTCGCCGTCCCAGATGCCAAACCCCTCGCGCTCCGCCGGCAACGCATCGAAGCCGCGCTCGACCAGCCGGTACCAGCACGCATCGTCCAGTCCGTGGCGGGTCTGCCAGCCGCAGACCACTACCCGGTCCTCGGCGCGGGTCAGCGCGACGTATAGCAGCCGATTGTGCTCCTCCATTCGCCGGGTCGCCACCTGATCGCGCAGACGCTGAACTGCGGCGCAGCGCAGTTCCCGCCGCGGCGACCAGATCGGCACGCTGCGACCGCTGGCCGGATCCGAGGCCCAGAGAACCGACCCCTGTTCCGGCGGCAGCGATGTGGTATCCGGCAGGATCACCAGCGGCGCCTGCAACCCCTTGGCGCCGTGCACGGTCATCACGCGGACCAGGCCGCCCGCGCCTTCCGCTTCGCGTTTCACCTCCGCGCCCGATCGGCGCAGCCAGTGCAGGAAGCCCTGGAGCGACGGTGGATGCATGCGGGCGTATGCCAGCGCCGCGTTCAGCAATTCGTCCACCGGTTCGGCCGCCTCGGGCCCCAACCGACCGATACAGCCTGGCCCGGCCGCCCAGCGGACCCAGCGCCTCGGCGAACAGGGCGTGCGGCGATACGTAGTCGACGCGCGACAGCAGCGCGGTGAAGAAATCCCAGGCGGCCTGCCAATCCGCCCGTTCGCCGGCGCGCGCACGTAACGTTTCCCACAAATGGCCGCTCCGACCGATCGCCAATGCCATCAGGCTGTCGTCCGACAGACCACCGAGTGGGCTGGTCAGCAGGCAGGCAAAGGTCAGGTCGTCCTGCGGCAACAGCAGCGCATCGGCCAGCGCCATCAGGTCCTGCACCGCCGGTTGATCGGTCAGCATCAGGCGATCCAGCCCCGCGACCGGCACGCCGAGCGACTTCAACGCCCGCACCAGGGCTCGGCCGAAGTCATTCCTGCGCCGAACCAGGACCATCACGTCGCCCGGGGCGAGCGGTCGCCCCCGGCTTTCCAGCATCACCCCGCCGCCGGTCTGCCGCGCGATCCATTGCGCCAGCGTCTCCGCCAGATGCTGCGGCGCCGATGTCAGCCCCTGGTTCTGCTCCGGCACTGTCCACGGCAGCGGCTCGGCTGCTTCGGGCAGCGGCGCGAGCGGCCACAGTTCGACCGCGCCGGCATGGTCGGCACGATCGGCGTAATGCGCCAGCGGCTGGCCGTATTCCACGACGCCGGCAGCGGCGGTTGGATTGGCGAACACCTGATCCACCAGTTCCAGCACCGGCCGCGTCGAGCGGAACGACACATCCAGCTGCGCCTCGCGCCACGGCTTTTCCGCCGCCTTCACCCGTTCGCGGAGCTGCTTGTGCGAGTTATCGAATTCCTCGGTATCGGCGCCCTGGAACGAATAGATCGACTGCTTGCGATCACCAACGGCGAACACGGTGCGATCGGCATCGCGCGCGCCCTTCCCGGCGAAGAACTCCGCCGTCAGCGCATGCGCGATCTGCCATTGCGCCGGCGCGGTGTCCTGCACCTCATCCAGCAGCAGGTGATCCAGGCCGCCGTCCAGCTTGTACAGCACCCATGCGGCGCCCGGATCGACCAGCAGGTTCGATGTCCGTCCGATCAGGTCGTCGTAGTCCAGCAGTCCCGACGCCTCCTTGTGCTCCGCATACGCGTTCAGCACCGGCGCTGCGAGAGTCAGCAAGGCGTTCGACACTGCCGCGACGCGCAGTGCGAGGCAAGCGTCCAGCAACGCCAGGATGCGGTCGCATTCGGTTTGAAAGTACGACGTCAGATCGGGATGCGCGTCGGTCACCGCCTTGCTGGCGAACGCCGCTGGCAGCGCGCGGCTTGCGCTCCTTGGTCAGGAATTCGTCGCACCAGTGCTGCCAATGTTCGTGTCGATCCGTCGCTTCCAGGCCAAGCCAGTCGAGCATCCGCGTCGCGCGTTCGGCGCATTGCTTCGCGCCCAACCGCTGCACGATCAGTGCCGCCTCGCGCAGTTCGCGTTCGGATTGCCAGTTGATGCCGTCAGCGATGATCTCTGCCTCGGTGGCGGCGGTCACGCCCAGAGCGCGCCGTTGCGCCGCTGCCAGGCCGTCGCCCAGATCGAGTGCGCCGCGCAGCCGAGGAAAGTCGGCCTGCAACGCCTCGACATGCCGGCCGAACTGATCGGCTGACGCGAGGCCGGCCAGCGTTTCAAGCGCCGCCCGCATGGCGGGCGTATTGGCATTCGCCAGCATGGTTTCACGCGCCTCGGTCAGCACGTCCTCGGCGTCGCGGTCATCGACCAGACGGAAATGCGGCGACAGCGCCGCCTCCAGCGGGAAGCGCCGCAGCAGCGACTGGCAGAACGCGTGGATGGTGCCGATGCGCATGCCACCCGGCAGGTCCAGCACCTTCGCGAACAGGGCGCGTGCTTCGCGCAGGGTCTGCTCCGATCGGATCGACATCGAGCGCGCGCAGTTCCCGCGCCAGTGCCGCGTCATCCAGTGTGACCCATTTGCCGAGGGTCTTTTGCAGACGCACCGCCATCTCGGCGGCGGCGGCCTTGGTGAAGGTCAGGCACTGGATGCGCTCGGGCTTTGCGCCGGCCAGCATCAGGCGCAGCAGCCTGTCGGTCAGCAGCTTGGTCTTGCCCGATCCCGCCGATGCGCCGACGAACGCGGAGACCGCAGGGTCCGATGCAGCAAGCTGCTCTGCGTTGGCGCGGTCGCGCGGCGATAGCGCGCCGTCATCGTGCGGCGAGGCTGCCGCCGCCGCCCAACCGCCGCCACTCATGCCTCATCCCCCGCCGCCGCCCACTCCGCCACCCGGGCGAGCTGCGCATAATCGGAAAACCGCGGCGCGGAGCCGGGCTGCGGCTGCGACAGGTAGCAGCGATCCGGCGCGTCGTAGGCATCGATCAGCCGGCACAGCGCCTCGCGCGCCTCGGCAATCGCGGCGGCCATCGCATCCGGCTTGCCCTTGAACAGCGTGCGCAACTCGCCGGCATGGAAACCGCCGGTCAGGTGCCAGTAGGTCAGTTCTTCCGCCGACGCCGGTCAGCCCGACGCCGAACGCCCCGGCCTCGGCCATCGCCGCCTCCAGCAGCAACTGCGGCGCCAGGCCGGCGTCCACCTCCTTCTGGCTCGGCGGCGTGCCGGTCTTGTAGTCGAGGATCGCCAGTCCCCCATCGCGCCGCCGCTCGATCCGGTCGGCCCGCCCGCTCAGTCGGAACAGACCGCCTGGTCGCGTCAGCTCGAACATGCCGCGGACCTCGGGCGAGAGCGCAACCGGAGCACGCTCGCTCCGGCGATCCACTTCGATCTGCGCAACCCAGTCGGCGATGCGTCCAAGCCGCGGCGCCCACCATGCAGCCAGAGCCTCGCGCAATTCGGCTTCCGCCAGCGCCCGCAGCATCGCGCGGCGCAATTGCTCCCCGGCGTCGGCCGGCCAGCGGATGCCGTGCTGCTCAAGGAAGTGGTTCAGCCCGGCATGCACCAGGCTGCCGTAGTCCGCGGCGTCAGTCGCCTCGTCCAACGGCTTGAGCGCGGCCAGCTTCAGCACGTGCCTGGCGTGGATCGCATATGGATCGCGCAGCCAGGTCTCGATCTCGGTCACCGAAAGCCTGCGCGGCCGCAATGCCACGGGGGGGCACGGCCGCGGTGGCCGCACCGGCCGAGGCCCGTCGGCCGGCTGATCCATCGCGCGCATCCAGGCCGAGGCCGGATGCCGCGGCAGGGCGGTCCCCTGGCCGGCAAGCAAGGTTTCCAGCCTGGTCAGCCAGCGCGCCGGCACCACCGGCGCACCGTCCACACGCCGCGGACAGGACAGCACGACAATCGGCGCCGCGCAGGCACATGCAATGAAGTCGTGCGCCGACTGACCGATGATTTCCTCTGGCGACGGCAGGCCGACCACAGCCCGCATCGGCCGCGACAGCCACGGACCCGGATCGGTCGCCGGCGGCCACACCCCTTCGGCCAAGCCTCCCAGCACCATGACGTCCGCCGTTTGCAGGCGAGCCTCGAGCAGGCCCCAGATGAACACGCGCGGATGCTCGGTACCGTCCCGACCGCGCAAGGCACGTCGGCTACGCACAACGGCGCCTTCCAGCACCGCGTCCAGCAACCCCGGGAGCACGGCGCGCGGCTGGTCCGGCAGCAGCGGCAGCGCCGCCTGCACCTCGGCCAGCCTGGTCGCCAGGGCTTCACCTTCCTCGCCTGCCCACAGACGTGACGGTCCGGGTACTTCGTCGGTTCCCGCCAGGCTCTCGGCAGCTTCGATCACTGCCGCCAGGGCCGCCGCGGGCGCCACCTCTACGGCGGTGGCAATGCGCAGCGTCGGTTCCAGGCACGCTTCGAGCCGTTCCAGCAATGCAGTCGCGGCGAGATCGTTGCGTCCCCGGTCCAGCGCCCGCCGCAGCCCGGATAATCCGTGGCTTGGCCGCGGGCCGCGCAGGCACGCCAATTCCATCGCGCGCGCGGCGGCGCGGCAGGCGGCGGGCGACAGGCCAGCCGCCGCAAGCGGATGCTTCAGCAACGCCAACAGGGGCACCGGCGCCAATTCCTCGGCCACCGCGCCGACCAGCAGGCGCAGGAATACTGCCGGTGGCGTGTCGGATAATTTCTCCCCGGCGCTGTCGTCGGCTACCACGCCATAGCGCAGCAATTCAGTCGCCACCCGTCCCGCCAGGTCTCGGTCCGGCGTAACCAGACGCAGCCTGCGCACCCGGCATTTCCAGCGCCGCACGCAGCACCAGCGCGATGGCGGCGGCTTCCTCCTGTTGGTCCGCGGTGGAGAGCAGTGACAGGCCGTCGATCGGTATCGGCACGGCGTGGCGCCATTCGGTCAGCGCTCCGGCCGGCAACATGGCGCGGCACAGCGTCGTGTTGCGAGCCGCCAGCAACTCGTGGGTTGACGCGGCGGGGGTGCTACTTCTCCCCCCTCCCCCTGCCGCCTCCCGCAAGGGGAGGGGAAAAAAAAGTTATTGGCAGGACCGCCGGTGCCGACCGGCCATGGCCGGACATCGCCGCGCACCGCACCCAGACCGTGCAGCAGATGCGCCAGCCCGGCCTGCGGATGGCCGGCATCCAATTCGGCCCAGACTGCCTCGGGCATATCCAGGTCCAGGCCGGGCAGCACTACCGCTCCGGAGGGGATGCCGGCGACCACCCGCAGCAAACGTGCCACCGCCGGGATGCCGCCGGTGGTGCCGGCAACCAACACCCGATCGCCTGGCGGCGCCTGTTCCCAGGCAGCAGATTGCGCATTCAGCAGTGCCACCTGCCGCGCGGCCGGGTTCATCAGGCCTTGATCGGCCAGCCAGTCCGGCCAGGCGCGGGTGACGATGTGGAGGAATTCCAAGGTCCTCGCCCAATGGGCCGCATAGGCCGGATCGGCGGCCTCCGGCAGCCGGTCGGCGAGGTCGATTTCCGCCCGCTCTGCCTCATCCATCAATGCGGCTAGTTCGGCCGCGAGCATCCAGGCACGATCGGCGGTCCGCGGCGCGCCATCCGCGCCCCGCATGGCCAGGATCAGCCGGGTCAGCGCAGCCAGACGCTGTGCCGGCACCACCGCGGGCGGCAGATCGAGCCCGCCGGCCAGGGTCAGCGGCGCCTCGTCCAGCGCCCCGAGCGCGATGATGCGCGGCAGCAGCAGCGGCCGGCCGCCGGATGCGCGCAGGAAAGCCTCGGCCAGCGAGCGAGCCGCGCGTCGCGTCGGCAGCAGGATCATGCCGCGAGCGACATGCAGCGGATCACCCGTGCTCGCCAGCCATTCCGCGGCCAACGTATCCAGAAACGCCACACCGGGTGGGATGGTGAAGAGGTTCAGCGCGTATCGCCTGTCAATTGGGCACGCAGAATCGTTTCTGCCTCAGTCAGATCGGCCGGTGTGGAGAGATGGAACCACAGGCCGTCGTGTACCACAGTCCGCAGCCTGCCGGCAGCCATCGCGATGTCCCACGCGCGATTCATGCTGAACGCGCCCTCCGGCGTGCCGGCGAGCAACGCGGGTGAGATGAGCTGGAGGCCGGCATAGATATAAGGCACCACCTCGCGTTCGCCGCGCCGGCGCGGCACGCCCCATGGATCGACCGAGAAGTCACCCATGCCGACCTCGGCGCGCACCTGGAAGGTGCGATGGACGAGCAGCACGCCATCGAGCTGGGCCGGGTCGAACGCCGCGGCCAGCCGGTCGAGCGCCGCACGCGGCCCATCCACCCAGAACGCATCGCCGTTGACGACGAAGAATGGCGCCGAACCGAGTGAGTCGAGCGCCGCCTTCACCCCGCCTCCGGTTTCCAGCAGTGCCGCTTCGCGCCGCAGGATGGTGCGCGGCGGCCGATCCTGGCGCGCCGCCAGATGTGCCGCCACCTGGTCGGCCTGCCAGTGGGCATTCACCACCACGGTACGCACGCCGGCCGCCGCCAGTCGGTCGAGTGCGTGGTCGATCAGCGGCTTGCCACCGAGTGGCAGCAGTGGCTTGGCGGTTCGATCGGTAAGCGGGCGCATGCGGGTGCCCAGGCCAGCCGCCAGCAGCATCGCGGTGGTTGGGCGGATGGTCATGGGCCGAGGCCGGCGGGATTGGCGCGCCTGGCCGGCGGGATCCAGCGATCCAGCGCGGCCGCCAGCGGCGCGGCGTTGGGTTCTCCGAGCGCGGCTTCCAGCAGCCGCCAGGTCCGCGGGCCGTGGACCAGGTAGCCGGGGCGGTTATCGCGGAGTGCCAGGCGGACCCACTGAGCCGCCACTCGCAGATGCCGCTGCGCGGCGCAGGCGGCATAGGCGGCGCGGAACTCTTCAGGGTCCAGCTCGGGACGGGCCGCGAGGTAGCGCGCGATGGCGCGGTCGGCGACAGGCGGGGGTATGTCGCGGCGGGCGTCCTGCAGCAGCGACGCCAGGTCATAGGCGGGGTGGCCGAGTCGCGGCACCTTGGAAGTCCAGCACCCCGACCCGACGGATGCCCGCGCGCCGTGGCAGCCAGATCAGGTTGCCGGCAAAGAAGTCGCGATGCACGAAGCAGGTCGGACCCGCGGCGATGGGCGCCAGCATCGTGTCGAGGGCGAAGGCGAAATCCTGCCGTGCCGCATCCGGTGCGTCACTGCCGAACATCGCGGGCCACCACCAATCGAACAGCGTGGCCAGTGCGGTGCTTGCCATGGTCGCGGCGTCCCACACCGGCAGACCCGGCGGTGCCAGCGGTCTCTGCATCGCGACCAGCGCATCGACGGCAGCGTCGAACAGCAAGCTGGCCCGAATCTCCCCCTCCTCTTGTGGAAGGGAGTTGGGGGGACCGGTCGGTGCCAGGTTGGGCACCGTCGCCCCCCAACCGGCTTCCTCCATCCCCTCCCCGCAACACACAAGGGGAGAAGGAGTCGTGTTCTTGTCCTCCCCCACCTTATTCATGAACATCATCATTGACGTCGAAAACAGATCGTCGCCGAGATCCTCCTCCAGCAGCAGACCCTGAGCCTCATCGGCCGCGATGATCTCCGGCACGGACAGGCCAATCGCGGCCAGATGCTCTGCAATCCGCACGAACGGCCGGATATCCTCGGGCGGCGGCGCATCCATCAGCACCGCCGGCCGCGGGCCGCCGCTCAGCCGCAGATAGCGACGAAAGCTGGCGTCCTGCGCCAATGGCTCGGCCCGCGCCGCACCGTAGCCATGACTGGCCAGAAACCCCGCGATCAGCGCATCGCGGCTCATGCGATGCGCCCGAGCCGGTCGGGCCAGCCCGACAGCACCGCCCGGCGGCTGTCCGCGCCGGTCGAACGCAGCGCGACGGTCAACGCCTCGGCGGGGCGCAACGATCCCAGCCGGTCCGGCCATTCGACCAGCACGATACCGTCGCGAGCCTCGTCCCATCCCAGTTCCGTCAACCCGCCAGGCCCCGCCAGACGCCACAGATCGAAATGCTGCACCACGCCGATCCGCGTGTCGTAGCTCTGCACCAGGGTGAACGTCGGGCTGGGCACTTCCAGCGCGGGATCGCCGGTCGCCGCACGCAGGAAAGCCCGCGCGAACGCTGTCTTGCCGGCGCCGAGTTCGCCTTCCAGCAGGATCGCGTCCCCTGCTCGGGCATGCGCGGCGATCAGCGGCGGCAAGCGCTTCGGTCGCCGCCAGGTTCGGTCAGCTCGATCAAACGGGACGCGGCGGCAACGGACATGACTCCCAATCTGCCGCATCGGTGAAGTCGCGGACAACTCCGCACTCGGCTAAGACGCCGCCCATGGCGGGCGACATCGAGACAGACGTTGCGATCATCGGCGCCGGCCCGGTCGGCCTGTTCGCGGTGTTCGAGCTGGGCATGCTGAAGCTGTCCAGCGTGCTGATCGACGCGCTGGCCGAGGTGGGCGGCCAATGCGCGGCGCTGTATCCGGAGAAGCCGATCTACGACATTCCGGCGCATCCCGCGATCGATGCGGGCGAACTCGTGACACAGCTCGAACGCCAGATCGCGCCGTTTCATGCGCCACGCCTGCTGGGGCGGCGCGTGGTGGGGCTGTCGGGCGAACGTGGCGCATTCACTGCTGACCACCGACCAGCGACGACACGGTGCGCGCGAAGGCGGTGGTGGTGGCGGCCGGCGCGTGGCGCGTTTGGTCCCAACCGTCCACCGCTCGATGGACTGGCGCGATACGAAGCATCGGGCGCGGTGCAGTACTACGTGCGCCGCCGCGAGGACCTGCGCGGCAAGCGCGTGGTGATCGCCGGCGGCGGCGATTCGGCGGTGGACTGGGCGCTGGCGCTTGAAGGACATCGCGCGCGTGGCGGTGGTGCATCGGCGGTCCAAATTCCGCGCCGCGCCGGAGAGTGCGGCGCAGCTCGATGCCGCCGCGCGGAACGGCGAGATCGAGTTGGTCATCCCGTATCAGCTTCACGCGCTGCACGGCACTGATGCGATGCTGACGGAGGTGGAGGTCGCGACGCTGCAGGGCGAGACGCGCCGTCTGCCGGCCGATGTGTTGCTGCCGTTCTTCGGCCTGTCGATGGATCTTGGTCCGATCGCCGCCTGGGGGCTGGATCGCGACCTGCATCACGTAAAGATCGATCCCGCCACCTGCCAGACCTCCATGCCAGGTGTGTTCGCGATCGGTGATGTCGCGACTTATCCCGGCAAGCTGAAGTTGATCCTGCAGGGCTTCAGCGAGGCTGCAATCGCGGCACACGCGATCTTTGGCATCGTGCATCCGGACGAGGCGCTGCATTTCGAATATTCGACGACAAAGGGCGTGCCGGGTGTGTGATCCGGTGGGGCAACACCAACTTTACAGGCGCGGCCAGAAGGCCAGAATGTTTGTTCAAACGGCCGCAAGCCCGAACCAATAAGCCCGAACCAATAAGACGGAGGACCCGATCCATGATCCGGCGCCGCACATTCACCGCAGGGATTGCCGCTGTGCTCGCGGCACCGTCAATCGCCCGAGGCGCGGCCAGCGCGCCGCTGAAGTTCATTCCGCAGTCAGACCTGACAATCCTCGACCCGATTGTCACCACCGTCTACACCGCGCGCAATCACGGCTACATGGTGTTCGATACGCTGTTCGGCATGGACAGCGCTTATCAGATTCAACCGCAGATGCTGGATGGCTTTGTCGTTGAGGATGACGGAAAGCGCTGGAAGCTGACGGCTGCGCGACGGTCTGCTCTGGCACGACGGCGAAAAAGTCACGGCCCGCGATTGTGTCGCCTCGATCCGCCGATGGGCCCCGCGCGACGGCATCGGTGCGCTACTCATGGCGCGCACGGATGAACTGTCCGCCACTGATGACCGGACGATCCAGTTTCGCCTGAAGAAGCCGTTCCACATCCTGCCCTACGCGCTTGGCAAGATCTCCACGCCGATGTGCGCGATGATGCCGGAGCGTCTGGCCAACACGGATGCATTCAAGGCGGTCAGCGAAATGGTCGGCAGTGGGCCGTTCCGCTTCAAGGCCGATGAGTGGGTGTCCGGCTCCCTCGCCGTGTACACGAAATTCGATCGCTATCAGCCGCGGCAGGAGATCAGCACCGGCTGGACCGCAGGCGGCAAGTTCGTGCATTTCGACCGCGTGGAATGGCACGTCAGCCCCGATGACGGCACCTCGGCCAGCGCGATGCAGACCGGCGAGATGGACTGGTGGGAACTGCCGACCTCGGACCTGCTGCCGATGCTCAGGCACACCGGCAAAATTCGCGCCGAGATCAAGGACCGCAACGGCACCCTCGGCTTCATGAAGATGAATAACCTGCAGCCCCCGTTCAACAATGCCGCGATCCGCCGTGCATTGCTGGGCGCCGTGGTGCAGTCGGACTACATGATCGCGATCGCTGGCGAGGATCCTACAATGTGGCGGGCCGGCGTCGGGATTTTCACGCCGGGTACCGACATGGCAACCAATGCCGGCATGGAAGTGCTGAACGGCCCGCGCGACATGGCCAAGGTCCGATCGGCGATCAAGGCCGCAGGCTACAACAACGAAAAAACCGTCTTGCTTGCGCCGACCGATCCGCATTATCGCAAAGCGATGGCTGATGTCGGCGCAGCGATGCTGACGGACGCCGGATTCAACCTCGACGTTCAGTCGATGGATTGGGGCACGGCGATCGAGCGGCGGGAAAACAAGCAGCCAGTGGACAACGGCGGCTGGAGTGCGTTGTTCACCACGGCCAACGGCCTCGACATGCAGACGCCGCTGCTGCACTTCCTGCGCACGACGGGCGAAACGGCGTGGTTCGGCTGGACCAACAGTCCGCGGATCGAGGAACTCCGCGCCGCGTGGCTCGATGCGCCGGACCTCGCGGCACAAAAGCAGATTGCCGCCGACATTCAGCTCCAATGCTGGATCGACGTGCCGCATCTGCCGGTCGGCATCTGGTATCAGCCAATGGCCTGGCAGAATACCATCAGCGGAATCCCGGATGGGTTTCCGCTGTTCTGGGGCGCGCGGCGGGTCTAGGAAACGGCCACGTCGCGCCGGCAAGCAGATGCGACGCCGAACCGTGTTGGCACTACTGCGCGGTCCAGCCGCCATCGATAGGCAGTGCCGCGCCGGTTATTGTCGATGCACCGTCACTGCACAGGAATACGGCCAGCGCACCGATCTTCTCGGGCGTGGAGAATTGCAGCATCGGCTGCTTCTCGCGCAGCATTTCTTCCGTGGCCGCTTCGACTGACACGTTGGCGGCTTTTGCCCTGGCCTCGATCTGCTGCTGCACCAGCTGCGTCATGACCCAGCCGGGACAGATCGCGTTGCAGGTAATCCCGTCATTGGCGGTTTCAATCGCAACGACCTTGGTCAGCCCCACTAGGCCGTGCTTCGCCGCGACATAGGCGGACTTGCCGCCACTGGCCACCAGGCCATGTGCCGATGCGATATTGATGATGCGGCCCCACTTGCGCTGCTTCATCGCCGGCAGTGCGGCTTTCGCTGCATGGAACGCCGCCGATAGATTGATCGCGATGATCGCGTCCCATCGGTCTTCGGGAAATGCCTCGACCAATGCGACATGCTGGATGCCGGCATTATTGATCAGGATATCCGCGGATCCCAGTTCACCGCGCGTCTTCGCCACGAGTTCGGCGATCTCCATGGGCTTCGACATGTCTGCCGGCGAGTAGCCCGTCCTGATGCCATGCTGCTTGGCCAGATCGCGAACGGTACGTTCGATCACAGCCTTGTCGCCGAAGCCGTTCAGCATCACATCGGCGCCCTGCGCGGCAAGCGCAGTCGCGATGCCGAGGCCGATGCCGCTGGTCGATCCTGTGACGATGGCCACCTTGCCTTTCAGCATCATACGAACTCCCGCATCAATGGCGCCCAGCGATCCAGGATTGGCATGATCGCATCCGCCTTCGCCGCCGGCAGGCTGATCACCACGCGTGCCACGCCCAGGTCGCGGAACTGGCGTAGCCGATCCGCATCCTCGGGCACGCGAAACAGGGTGACCGGCAGCGACGCCGGTTCGCGGCCGGCCGCCTTCGCCATCTGTCGGAACTGCGGCAACGTGTCGGCAATGTCGCCACGGCCCGGTCCGCCGGCGCTTGGTATCCAGCCATCGCCATAGCGCACGGCGCGGCGTGCGCCGTACGGGAACGCGCCACCGACGATGATCGGCACGTGCGGCTTCTGCACCGGCTTCGGCCAGGTCTGCATTGGCGCGAAGTTGACGAACTCGCCGCGGTATTCCGGTGTCTCCTGGGTCCAGATCAGCTTCATCGCCTCGATGCGCTCACGCGACAGCTTGTGACGCGTGGCGTACACGGTGCCATGGTGTTCCATTTCCTCCTTGTCCCAGCCGTTGCCGACCCCGAATAAGAAGCGGCCGTTGGAAAGTTGGTCGATGGAGGCTACCATTTTCGCTGTTTGGATGGGATCGCGCTGGTTGATCAGGCATACGCCCGTGCCGACCTTCAATGTCTTCGTCGCAACCGCCGCGGCAGTCAGCACGAGGAACGGATCCATGATGTCGTAATATGGTCGTGGCAGTACGGGGCCGCCGGGGAACGGCATCGAGCGGACGATGGGAATGTGCGAATGCTCCGGCACCCAGAGCGATTCAAAGCCGCGCTGTTCGAGCAGTGGGCCAAGATCCCCCGGGGACATCGAGGCGTCGGTGAAGAACATCGCGGCGCCAAACTGCATGGCTCACTCCTTCGGACGGGCGGCTGGTCGATTGTGCACTGCAGCGCGCATCCCGGCAAAGGGCTACTTCAATGCCAGAGAGCGCGGATTCTACCGGCGGGACCTATTGCCCATACGGAATGAGCCTGGCCTGACCTCACTATTGCCAGCGCCGTCTCCCCGGCGCCGTCTCCAGTTCAGTCAGCGTGCGCCATCACCCCGCAATCCGCACCGGCAGTGCGCTGATCCCGTGGATGAAGTTGGAGTAGATTCGCGTCGGTTCGTCCATCAGCTCCACCACAATGCCGCGCCGTGAAATCTCCTCCCACAGGATGGAAATCTGCAGCTCCGCCAGCCGGTTCCCGACGCACCGATGGATACCAAACCCGAACGACAGATGCTGCCGCGCCCGCGCGCGATCCACCAGGAACTCGTCTGCTCGCTCGATTGCATCCTCGTCGCGATTGCCCGAGACGTACCACATGCAGACCTTGTCGCCCTCGCGGATCTGCTTGCCGCCGATAGTCCCGTCTGCCGTCGCGGTGCGCCGCATATGCACGATAGGCGACTGCCAGCGGATGATCTCCGACACCGCGCTGGGGATCAGCGCCGGCGTCTCCCGCAGTTTCCGGTACTCATCCGGGTGCCGATTCAGCGCCCACACACCGCCCGACATGGAGTTCCGCGTCGTATCGTTGCCGCCGACGATCAGCAACACGAGGTTGCCAAGGAAATCGCTCGGATTCTCTGGCAGGTTCCGGGTTGCCTCGCCATGCGCCAGCATTGACAGCAGGTCCGGCTGTGGCTCGCGCTTCTGCCGCTCATAGAACAGCGTTCGCATCGTCTCCAGGCATTCGGTCAGCAGCTCCAGCCGCTTCTCCTCGGAATCCACCACGCCGCCGGCGTTCACATCCATGGTCGAAACATCGGACCAGAAGGTCAGCTTGCGGCGTTCCTCGAACGGAAAGTCGAACAGCGTCGCCAGCATCATCGTGGTCAGCTCGATCGACACATGCTGGACCCAATCGAACGTCTCGTTGCGCGGTAGCGCATCCAGAACGCGCCCCGCGCGCTCGCGGATCGTCCCCGATAGAAGCTGCAAATTCATCGGCGCAACGACGGGGCTGACCACCTTGCGCTGCTCGTCGTGATAGGGCGGATCGGACGAAATGAAACTCCGGCGACGGAACTCAGCCGGACGATCGGTGATCGTTATGCCGCCGAGACGCGCTTCGGACGAATAGAGCTGGTGATGCGTCTCGACATGCATGATGTCCTTGTACTTGGTCACCGACCAGTACGAGCCGTACATGCCACCCTCGCACCAGTGCACCGGGTCTTCGCGACGCAGGCGCTCGAAATACGGATACCAGATGTCGTCCTGGTAGAGCTTGGGATTGCTGACGTCGAGCTTGTCGAGCGGAATCGAAAGCGCATCCGCGGCGGCATCGAAATGGACCGGTGCGTTCATGCTGGACGGCTCCTGTTGGCAGGACGTTGGCTGTTGCAGCCATGTTAGCGCATTTCCCGCACCATTCGATAGCGCCACGACGCCCGCACATGCCTCGTGTGACAGCAGACATTTTTTCCCGCGCACACGACCGATTTGCCTGATCGGTCGCCGGCACGATTGCCCGCACTCAAGGTTTCCAACCGAACCAACGGATGGACTGTCTCAATCGCGCGCTGCTACGCCCTTCAGCCACCAGGCCGGGCTTGCCGGCACTCAGCGCCAGGCGCGACGAATGCGATCTGATCCGGCAGTTCGCTCCCAGCGGTGCGTTTCCGCACTTCTGAGCCTATCCCGCGAACCGATCCCCGCCATCCGGTACCGCCACGTCGAACGCGTTTACCACGCCGCACAGCGCGACATAGAAATTCGCGATCGCCGTCAGCTCCACCAGCCACTGCACGCCATGTCGCTTCAGCAGCGCATCGAACACCGCCTGCTCAATCCGGTTGGTCCGCATCAATTGCCGCGTGTAGACCACGATATCGCGCTCGCCGGGTTCCAGTCCCCCAGGGTCGCCCTTGGCGCGCAACAGGTCGATCACCGCCTCCCGTAGGCCAGCGCGACGCGACGCATCGACCTGCGCGGCCCAGACATAATTCGCGTCGCGCTCGCGCACCGCGGCCAGCACCGCGATCTGCCGCAGTTGCGGTTCGACCACGGTAACCTCGCGGGCGAACGGCACCATCGGCAACAGGCGTTCGGCCAGCTTCGGACTGTGCAGCAGCATGCTGAACGGCCCGCGGATCCGGCCAAAAACCCCCATCACCTGGTCCACGACATAGCCGTACTCAGGCGCGACATCGTCCTTGCCCGTAACGGGCGGAACCCTCGGCATACTCGCCTCCTTCAGCGCAACGCGGTGTAGGGCTGGCCCCATTTGTCCTGGTACACGATGTCGGTGAGCGCGCCACGGCCTACCGGCCCGAACCGCCCCATCGGATAGCCGATCGGCAGGATGGCGTAGGAATGCACACCCTCCGGCAGACCCAACGCCGCCTCCGCTTCCTTCGCGTACAACAGATGCCGCGTGGTCAGCGTCGAACCCAGACCCAAAGCGCGCGCCGCCAGCAGCATGTTCTGTACGGCCGGGTAGATCGATGCGCCGGACCAGCGCGTCGGTGCAGCCTTTCCCTCGTCGATGCAGGCGACAATCCACACAGGCGCTTCGTGGAAGTGTTCGGTAAGATACTCCACCGCGGAATGCTGCCGCTTGTAGCGGTCCGGCGTGACACCGGGCGGCGGCGCGCTGGTGGCATAGCGCGGCCCCACCACCTCATCGAACGCACGCTTGTACCAGACCTGCACCGCCTGCTTGATCTTCGGATCCTTCACCACCATGAACCGCCAGCGCTGCGTATTGCCGCCATTCGCGGCACATGAACCCGCCTCCAGGATCTTGTTGATCAGTTCATCCGGTACGGCATCAGGCTTCAGTCGCCGCATCGACCGCGTCGTCTGCATGATTTCGAACAGGTCATTCCCGTCGGGCATCATCGGTCTCCTCTCCCCACTGATCGCAGCATAGCCCAGCCAGCGGGGAAGGCCATTGCTCGACTTTGATCCAGCTCGACGTATTGTCCCGTTGCTGGTACGAGATAGCTGCGACGATGACCGCTGCCCCGCCAATCGTAAGCCTGCTGCTGCTCCTCGGGCTGGGGTTCTTCTTCGGCCTCGCGTTCGAGGAATTTCACGCGCGCTCGAACCAGAAGCGGCCAGGCGGCATCCGCAGCTTCCCACTGTTGGCGCTTATTGGTGCGCTGCTGTATCGCCTCGACCCGACGCATCTGGTGCCGCTCAGCGCCGGCCTGCTGGCATTGAGCGCCTGGCTCACCTGCTACTACTGGTGCCACTTGGACGAAACCGACCCCGACGGGTTTCCCAATGTCGGCCTGATGGTGCCGATCTGTAATGTGCTGGCCTATCTGCTGGGACCCGTTACGCTGGCCGAGCCACCCTGGGTCGCGATTGGGGCCACTGTCGCTGGCGTGCTGCTGTTGACCGCGCGCGAGAGCCTGCACGGCTTCGCCCGTCGACTCGAATTGAGCGAGGTCGTCAACGCCGGCCGATTCCTGCTGCTGACCGGCTTCGTCCTGCCACTGCTACCCGACGCACCAGTGACCGACCTCACCAGCATTACACCGCATCAGGCGTGGCTCGCCATGGTTGCGGTTTCCACTGTGTCGTATGCGAGCTACCTGTTGCAGCGCTATGTCGCGGCGTCCAGGGCCGAACTGCTGATCGCGGTGCTTGGCGGCATCTATTCTTCCACCGTCACAACGGTTGTGCTCGCGCGTCGAGCGCGGACCGACTCGATCGGGCAACGGCAGGCACAGACCGGCATCATCCTCGCCAACTCGGTGATGTATCCGCGACTGCTCATCATCATACTGCTGTTCAATCAGCACCTGGCGCTCGCACTGGCGCCGAAGCTGCTTGGACTGTCCGCGATGGGCTTCCTGCTGGCTGGAGCGTGGCACTGGTTCGGCAGGGGCCGACCGCAAGAAACCGCATCGTGGAGTTCGCCCGTCAACCCACTGGGGCTCGGTACGGCGGCGACCTTTGCCGTGCTCTTCGTCGCGGTCTCGATCGCTTCGTCTTGGGCCATGCGCCACTTCGGCACAGTCGGCGTATACGCACTCGCAGCACTGGTCGGCGTATCGGATATCAATCCGTTCGTGCTCAGCCTCGCACAACACGGAGCGGGTGACGTGTCGGGCACCGTCGGAGCCATTGCGGTGCTGGTGGCAACATCTTCGAATAATCTGTTCCAGGCGGCTTACGCGACAGCATATTCCGGCGGGCGCGTAGGGTTCGTGCCGGTCGCGACGCTGGCGTTGCTGGCTGCCTCCGCGATCGGCATGTCAGCCCTGTCGTAAGCGGTCGATTCACTGCCTCGGGTACCTTTTCATCGCCGGATTCCCGTGGTATGCGCCCTTCAGTTGCAAGTAATTCGCATTTGCATAAAATGGGGGCGCGCAAATGTTCGTCAGCATGATCATAGTTTTCCGCGAGGCGATGGAGGCCGGCCTTATCGTCGGCATCGTCCTCGCGGCAACCCAGGGCGTCGCCAGGCGAGGCCGATGGATCGCCGGCGGCATCGCGCTGGGCGTCGTGGGTGCCAGCCTCGTGGCCGCCTTCGCCGCCGCCCTGTCCAATGCGTTCGAGGGTGCCGGCCAGGAGGTCTTCACCGCCGCCATCCTGGGCTTTGCGGTGGTGATGTTGAGTTGGCACATCCTCTGGATGTCGCGCCACGCCAGTGCCATGGCCGCCGAGGTGCGGGAAGTGGGCCAGGCCGTGCGTCTCGGCCAGCGCTCGCTCGCCGCACTGGGCGCCGTGGTCGCCGTCGCGGTGATGCGCGAAGGCGCAGAGGTCGTGCTGTTCCTCTATGGTATCGTCGCGGCGACACACAGTGCCCCGCTGGCGCTCGCCACCGGCGGGCTGGCTGGACTGGCACTGGCCTGCGTTGCCTCCTGGCTGCTGTTTCGCGGCCTGGTCATCATCCCGGTGCACCGGCTGTTCAGCGTGACCAACGGCCTGATCGCCCTGCTCGCAGCAGGTATGGCCGGGCAGGCAGCCGCCATTCTGCATTCCGCCGATCTGCTGCCGGGTTGGGGCGAGCAGTTGTGGAACACCAGCTTCATTCTGGCCGATGACAGCTTCCTGGGCCGCAGCCTGCACGCGCTCGTCGGCTATTCCGCTAGGCCCTCAGGCATTCAGCTCGCCGCCTGGCTAGCCACCCTGCTGACGCTGGCTATCGCCTCGCGCGCACTTAGCAAGCCCCCTGCACGCCCGATGGCCGCTGCCATGGTGGTGGCGGCGCTGATGGCGGGCGGCGCGCCGGTCCACGCCGACGAACTACCGACGCTGGTGTTCCACAACCACCGCTTCGAGCCTGACCGCATCCAGGTGCCAGCCAATGTGAAATTCCAACTGCACGTGAAGAACACCGACGACACGGCCGATGAATTTGAGAGTACCGACCTTAATCGCGAAAAGCTGGTGACGCCGGGCCAGACGATCACAGTCTTCCTGGGGCCTTTGGCGCCCGGCGAATACAAGTTCTTCGGTGACTTCCACCAGGCCACAGCCCAGGGCGTGCTGGTGGCGAAATGAGCCGTTCACTTTTCGGCGTGACCGCAGCACTGATGCTGCTGGCACCCGCACGAGCGGCGCACGCCGACTTCCACGTGGTGTCACCGTACGAAATCGACTTCGGCGAGCTCGAGATCGAGCATAACGGCTCCGACTCTGTCGATCCCCGGGCCGGTCTCGGCGGGCAACAAAGCTACACGCTCGAATTGGGTACCGGCCTGACCCCATGGTGGCACAGCGAGATCGAACTCGGCTTCGACAACGATCCCGGCGTGCCGCAGCCAACGCTGTTGACCCAGGTGGTGACGGAAAACATGTTCCAACTCACCGAGCCGGGCGAATATCTCATCGATACCGGCTTCTATATCGAATATGGCCAATCGCTGACACACGGCTCATTCGCCGCATCCAACGAGCTTACGTTTGGGCCGGTGTTTGGCAAGGACATCGGCCGCACCACGCACACGATCAACCTGTTCTTCACGCGCCAACTGGGGCCTGATCAGACCAGCCAGGGCCTGGATTTCAGCTACGCCTGGCAAAGTCGCTGGAACCTGTGGGCGCCATTATCGCCGGCAGTGGAAATCTACGGCGACACCGGCACTCTCGGCAGTTTGCCGGGTTTCTCGCACCAGGAATTTCGAACTGGACCTGTTGGGGTGGGTTCGCTCAAACTCAATGACCTTGGCCTGGGGCAGGCGGGCCAGATCAAATATGAGGTCGGCTGGCTGTTCGGTGCTACGCCGGCCACCTCTAGAGGCACGCTGCGCTGGCGGCTGGAAATGGAAATTCCGTTCTGATCCGCGCAACAAGAATCCACCGCCGACCCATCGTGCGGCGACCCATCGTGCGGCGAAGGCGGTATGCGCTGCGCTGCCCCGCCCTGCGTCCGACTATTCGATCGTAGGGCGTAGCAGCTCAGCGCATTCCGCCGTCGGGAGACCGAGCCTCGTCGATCAGTGTTCGTCCCTCAATCGGCCACCCAAGGCTGCCGCCGCACAGGCGATGAATGCGCCGATCACCATGGACAAGGCGGTGAAGATCGACAGATTCGCCGCCGCCTTGCGCGCGGTGTCCGCAGCATGAAGCGCTTTCGCTTCGGCCGCTTTTTCCTGGGCGATCACATCGTCGACCCGCTTCTCCGCATCGGCTTGCGACAATCCGGTACGGGCGGCAACAAGTTGCGCAAGATAGGCTTTGTCAGGTGCGGAAACATCGCCATTTTGCATGCCGTTGAGCAGGATGCGTGTGCTCTGTCCCCGCACGTCGGCGTCGGACGCATTCGCAGCCGGATGGTCGGTTCGGAACAGACCATCGACGAAATACGCCGTTGGATCTCCCATCTGGCCACCCGGCTGGCCTGCTGCCTGCGTCGTCGCCTGGCCTGCGCCCGCGGCGGCACCGGCCGCAACCCCGGCCGCCATGTGGGCGGTTCCGCTCAGCACGGAGGATGCTGCCGATGCAAGCACAGCGGCACCAATCACCGTGGCAGCGGCCCATGCCAGCAAGCCGTTTGCAGTGTCACGAAAGAACACCTCGTGCGTGTGCAATCCGGCCCACTTGGTCCGCAGTCGTCCCGTCAGGTAGCCGCCTACTCCCGAGGCGAGCCATTGCGTGATGATCAACCAAATGGCTGTCATGATCGTGAACGTCGTGACCGACGCGCCCGAGTTGGGCCACGGCGACACGGACGAAAGGCCCAATCCCGATCCCAGTGCCACCAGGATCAGCGTTAGTGAGATAGCCGCAACCGCCCCTCCCAGGACGGCCGCCCAGGCAACACCCGAGCCGGCAGCCTCGAGCGGCGTCCTGTCTTCTGCATAAACCCCGACTTGGCCGGGTATGGGAGTGCCTGGCATGATCTCGCTCCCTGTCCGGTCAGTGCCAGATCAACGCAAGCAGGATGATGATGGGAATTGGCACGCCCAGAAGCCAAAGAAGAATACCGCGACCCATATTTACCTCCATTCCATGTTACGGGTTCTTGCCCCGAGCGCGTATCAGTGGGTGCGATAACGACAGGATTGTGTTCCTGCCTACGCTGTTATTCACGGTCGCGTGCTAATACGATGGCGATCGCGTGACTGTTCACAAATGCGAAAAGCCGCGCGGCGCACCACTCGCTTGCGCGAGCAAGCACGCCGCACATCGTCAACCGACGCACCGCATCAACGACCCTTCGGGGAGCTTGCCTTGGTCTTGGTCCCCGCCGGACGTTCGTCATCCGGATTGACTGGCGGCGCCGGCATGCCGCCCTGCGGTTTCGGCTCGGCGACGTACTCGAAGTCCGGCTCCTGGTTCCAGGGACCGCGTACGTCCTCGCCCTGCGACAGGTTGAATACCAGCTTCACGGTGTCGTCAGGCGCCACGTTGCCGAACATCGGGTCGTCCAGTTTGCCCAGCGACTCCAGGGCTTTCATGAACATGTTCGCATGGGTGATCTCGCGGGTAAGAAGATGTGTCAGCACCTTCTTGGTCCCGACGTCGTCCGACGCCTTGATCAGCGCCTCGTAGGTCTGGCGCGCACCGGCTTCCGCGGCGATATCGGCGCGCAGGTCGCGCACCACATTGCCCCCTTCGTTGATATATGCGGCGGTCCAGCAACTGCCTTGGCTGTCCAGGAAATGCGGGCCACCTCCCTTCAGCTTGAACAGCGGCGCATCATAAACCGGCGTCTGATCGATCTTGCTGGTGTGCTGCGCGATGAGCTTGCCGACCATCTCGAGATGGCCAAATTCTTCGATCGCGATGTCCTGCAACATGTCACGAATGCCGGCGTTCTCGACGTGAAAGGACTGCACCCAGTATTGCAATGCCGCCGTCAGCTCGCCGGTCGCGCCGCCGAACTGCTCCAGCAGGAATGTGCCGAAGCGGGCATCGGGCTTGCCGACCTTGACCGGCTGGATCAACTCCTTACGGTGAAAGAACATGCTGTTACCCCTGTGTGTGAAAGAAACTTATGTCGCCACCTGGGCGATTGTGCTGTGCTATGCCCAAGCGTTGGTGCGATGCCCTTTCGTGGACCTGTGCACGCAGGAAGCGCGACGCGTTCGCCGGAGTTGCAGCATCTCCAAAATATTACTTGAGCGAATGGCATTGGTATTCTGCAGCCAGCTGTAATGATCAGCCGTGCAATCCATAGGCTGGACAATTTTCAGGTAGTTGGCACTGGCACCAAGGCTTCGCCTGTGCCAGCGCGAGCAAAGCTGCTGCGTCCTCACTCGCGCTCGTGTTATGGCGCCTCACGAGGAATACAGCACTCGTCCGACACTATGCGGGCCACTGCATCGCGTAGCGCCGGCAACACTTCCTCGCCGAACCAGGGATTGCGTCGCTCCCACGCGGTTGTGCGCCAGGACGGATGCGGCAGCGGGAACCAGCGCGGCAAATGAGTGCGGAAGTTGCGCACGTGATCCGTCATCGCGCCGCGCCCCAGCACGTGCGTCAATGCGTAGGTCCCCACCACCAGCGTGAGACGGATTTCCGGCATCAACGCCAGCAGCGCATCCTGCCATAGCGGCGCGCACTCCGGGCGTGGCGGCGCGTCGCCGCCGTTCGGCAGGCGACCGGGATAACACATGCCCATGGGCACGATGGCTACGCGGCTCTCGTCGTAGAATGCATCGCGATCCATCCGGAGCCAGTCGCGCAGACGATCGCCGGACGGGTCGTTGAACGACAAGCCGGTCTCATGCACCTTGGTGCCTGGCGCCTGACTGACGATCAGCAGGCGCGCGGTGGTCGACGCGCGGAATACCGGGCGTGGGCCGAGAGGCAGATGGTCGGCGCAGACGCGACAGGCGCGGATTTCCGCGGCGAGCTGCGTGAGAGATTGTGGTTCCCTTCCCCCACCGCCTCCCGCAGAGGGAGGGGAAGTGTTGTTGCGCAAGCTACTTCCCCGACCCTTCTGGGAGGGGGTGGGCGTAGGCGACCTCAGCCCGTCACCCAACGATGCCGCGCCGGCGCAGTTCGACCACCACCTGCTCCGCCAGTGCCTCTGGCGGTGCATCCAGCGTCGGCAACCTGATCTCCGGATCCAACGGCGCCTCGTACGGGGCATCCACGCCGGTGAAGTTGAGAATCTGCCCGGCGTCCGCGCGGCGGTACAGTCCCTTCGGATCACGCCGGCGGCATTCATCGACCGGAGTATCGACGAAAATCTCCAGGAACTCGCCCTCGGTCACGCAGTCGCGCGCCAGCATCCGTTCGGCGCGGTACGGCGAGATGAACGACACCAGCACGATCAGCCCGGCCTCGACGAACAGCTTCGACACCTCGGCGACGCGACGGATGTTCTCCACCCGATCGGCCTCGGAGAATCCAAGATCGCGGTTCAAGCCGTGACGCACGTTGTCGCCATCCAGGCTCATGGTGTGGCGGCCCTGCGCGTGCAGGTATTTCTCCACCAGATTGGCGATGGTCGATTTGCCGGCACCTGACAGCCCGGTGAACCACAGCACCGCAGGCTTCTGATGCTTCATCCCGGAACGGGCGTCCTTGTCCACATCCAGGTGATGCCAGTGAATGTTGCTGGCACCGGCGCGCAGATCGGTCACCATGCCGGCGCCGACCGTATTGCGCGCCAGCCGATCGATCAGGATGAAGCCGCCCAGCTCGCGGCTGACCGCATAGCGTTCGCAGGGCACGCGTTCGGCCAGGGAAATCGTCACGCAGCCGATTTCGTTCAGTGCCAGCTCGCGCACCGGCACCTCGGCCAGCGTATCGACATCGAGCCGGCTGGTGATCTCGGTTATCGTCGCGACCACGGTGCGCGTGCCGAGCATGAACAGGTAGGCACGGCCGCGGAACAGCGGCGTTTCGTCCATCCAGACCACCCAGGCGGTCACCTGATCGGCCAGCGCAGGCGCCGGCGGTGCGGCCAGCACGTCGCCGCGCGACACGTCGATCTCGCGATCCAGCACCAGCGTCACCGCCTGGCCCGGCTCCGCCTCGTCCTGGTCACCGTCCATGGTGACGATGCGCGACACCGCGGCCTCGGTGCCGGACATCGCATTCACCACCGTCGCACCCGGACGGATTGTTCCGGTCGCCACCGTGCCGGCATAACCGCGGAACGTATGGTCCGGCCGCGCCACCAATTGCACCGGCATGCGGAACGCGCGTTCGGCAACATGCGAGGTGGGTTCGGCGCCTTCCAGCGCGGTCAGCAGCGTCGTGCCGGAATACCACGGCATCCGCGTACTCGGCGCGATCACGTTGTCGCCGTCGCGTGCGACGACAGGAATCGCCGTTACCACCAGCGGACCGAGTTTGCCGAGCAACGCGTAGAAGTCGGTGACGATCTTGCCGAACACCGCCTGATCGAAGCCAACGAGGTCCATCTTGTTGACTGCCAGCACAACCTGTCGAATGCCCAATAGCGACGCGATCGCCGCATGCCGGCGCGTCTGCACCAGCAGCCCCTTGCGCGCATCCACCAGCAGGATCGCCACATCCGACGCGGACGCACCGGTCACCATGTTGCGCGTGTACTGCTCGTGCCCCGGCGCATCGGCAAGAATGAAACGCCGGCGCGGCGTTTCGAAGTAGCGATAGGCGACGTCGATCGTGATGCCCTGGTCGCGTTCAGCGGACAGGCCGTCGACCAGCAGAGCGTAATCGGTGCCGCCTGCGACCGTGCCGAAGCGCTTGCTGTCACGCTCCAGCGCCGCCATCACATCGTCGGGGATGGTGCCGCACTCGAACAGCAGGCGGCCGATCAGCGTAGACTTGCCGTCATCGACCGAACCGCAGGCCAGTACGCGCAGAAGTGAATCGGGCATCAGAAATACCCCTCGCGCTTCTTCTTCTCCATCGAGGCATCCTGGTCCTGATCGATCAGCCGACCGGCACGCTCCGACACGCGCGTGGTGTGCATCTCTTCGACGATTTCCTGCAAATTGGCGGCGGCTGAATCCACTGCCGCGGACAGCGGGTAGCAGCCGAGTGAACGGAACCGCACCAGGCGCTGCTCCGGCCTCTCACCGGGCTGGAACTGCATCCGATCGTCATCCACCACGATGATCATGCCATCGCGTATCACAGTCGGACGCTGCGCCGCGAAATACAGCGGCACCACATCGATGCCCTCGGCCATGATGTAGGTCCACACGTCGAGTTCGGTCCAGTTCGACAGCGGAAACACCCGCAGCGTCTCGCCGGGCGCCAGGTTGCCGTTATACAAATGCCACAGCTCCGGTCGCTGACGCTTCGGGTCCCAGCTATGGCCGGGACCGCGCACGGAAAACACCCGCTCCTTGGCGCGCGAACGCTCCTCGTCGCGGCGGGCACCGCCGATCGCCATGTCGTAGCGGCCCTCGGTCAGCGCCTGCTTCAGCGCATCGGTCTTCATCACCTGGGTGTAGATGCTGCTGCCGTGATCGAACGGATTGATGTTCTGCCGCAGCCCCTCGGGATTGGTGTGCCGACGCAGATCGAGGCCGTAGCGTTTGGCTGTGGCGTCGCGGAACGTGATCATGTCCCGGAACTTCCAGGTGGTGTCGATATGCAGCAGCGGGAACGGCACCTTCCCGGGAAAGAACGCCTTGCGCGTCAGGTGCAGCAGGACCGAGGAATCCTTGCCGATCGAATACAGCATGACCGGCCTGGCCGCCTGCGCCGCCACTTCGCGCAGAATATGGATGCTTTCGGCCTCGAGCGCCTTCAGGTGCGGCGGATGCTGTGTCATTGCCATTTCAGTCTTGTCTCGTGCGGTTATGCTTCGGTCACGCCTTCCCGTCATGGCGGGCGGAGGCCCGCCATCCACGGCTTTGCTGATCACAGCAAGTAAATTCCGTGGATGCCGACCCCCGCCTTCGCAGGGGCATGCTTTGTCGGCATGACGGCGTGGCGGCAATCGGCAAGTCACTTTCGGGGTCGGCATTAGTCGTGGTTAACGCATGCCTCGGGAAACAAATGGGTTTCATAGACCTGCCGCCAGAGGCCTCAGGCGGCCCTCGCTCTAGTCCATGCGAAGCCATGGTGTAAATGGCGATGCGCGCCGCGGTGGAATTTGTCTCGGCTGCCGGCGCGCGGCACGCTAGGCTGCTGGCCCGTGCCGGCAGGGCAAACCTGCCGAAATGGGAGGTTTCTCGCGGGGCGGAAGGAGAGCCATGGCGATCGCCTTCGGACGACGACCATGGAGCGGCAGGCTTGCGGCCGGCGGCCACGGGCGGGCGACCCTTGCCGACGCGGTCAGCCCCATGCCGCGCGCCGAGGTCGATATCGCCCTCGTGCTGGCAGTGGACGGCTCCGGCAGCATCAGCGAGGAGCGCCTGGCACTGCAGCTCCAGGGTTATATGGACGCCTTGCGGCACCCCGGCTTTATCGAGGCGGTCCATGGCGGGCGTCAGGGCCGGATCGCCCTGACCTTCATCGAGTGGACCGACGTACGCCGCCAGGACCAGATCGTCCGATGGACGGTGATCGAGGACGCCGCCAGCGCTCACGCTTTCGCTCAGACGATCCATGACGCGCTGCGGCCGCTGCCAGGCTGGACCTCGATCAGCGGCGCCATCGACTTTTCAGTCAATCTGCTGCTCAGCAGTGGCTTCATGACCCAGCGGCGGGTGATCGACATCTCAGGCGACGGCTCGAACAACGACGGCAGGCCGGTCACCGAGGCGCGGGACGCCGCCGTGGCTGCCGGCATCACCATCAATGGCCTGCCGATCGTCGAGGTTGAGCCCGGTCTCGAGGCTTACTACCGCGACAATGTCATCGGTGGCCCCGATGCCTTTGTAGTGGTGGCAAAGGATTCCGGCAGCTTCGGTGAGGCGGTCCTGCGCAAGCTGCTGGTGGAGGTCGCCGGGATTACGCCACCCGAGGCGGGGTGAGACGGAATTGATTTTGCACTCCTTCCCAACTCCGTGGCGGATGGGGCCGTACACACGCCAAACACGTCCGCAACGCGCGGAGACGACCAGCACTGCCGCACCAGCCGCGTTCTCACGCCTCAAGCGCGGCCCGCACTGTGACGGCCAACTCCTGCTTGCGGTACGGCTTGCGCAGCATGGCGCCGGGATGCGCCGCAACCGGATCGCTGCCGGGCAGCGCCCTGGCGTAGCCCGTGGTGAACAGCACGCGCAGCCTGGGGTGAAGCTTTTGCGCCACCGCCGCCAACTGGTAGCCGGTCATGCCGCCCGGCATGACGACATCGGTGAACAGCAGATCGAAGTTGTCGTCATTCCGCAGAATCGCCAACGCCGCCGGTCCGCTGGCAGCCTCGCTGACCTGATAGCCGAGAGACGCAAGATGGCGCCGCACGACGGTGCGCATTTCGACGTTGTCATCGACCAGCAGGATGGCCTCGTCTCCCTTCGGTAGCGACGGATTGGCCACACCGTCGACCGGATCCGACCCCGCGATCTGCGCCCGCGGCAGGTACAGGCGCACCGTCGTACCACGGCCCGGTTCGCTCTCGATCGTGAGATGGCCACCCGACTGCTTGGCGAAACCGTAGATCATGCTGAGGCCGAGGCCGCTGCCGGCACCGGGCGGCTTGGTGGTGAAGAACGGCTCCATGACCCGGTCCAGCAACTCCGGCGGCATGCCGTTGCCGGTGTCGGTGACGGAAAGCACCACGTAGTCGCCACGCGTAACATCGGCGTCCTGTTGATCCGGCTCCAAGTGCGCGTTGCCGGTCTCGGATCAACAGACTGCCGCCATGCGGCATCGCGTCGCGCGCGTTGATCGCCAGATTGAGCAGGGCATCGCCGACCTGGGAAGGATCGGCGCGGGTGGACCATAGATCCGCCGCAAGCGTGGTGGTGATCTGGATGGTCTCGCCGATCAGCCTTCGCACGATCACGATATGGTTCGGCAGATAGGCGTTCAAATCGATACGGCGCGGCTGCAACGTCTGGCGACGGGCGAACGCAAGCAGACGCCGGGTGAGATCGGCGCCGCTGAGCGCGCTGCTCAGAATCTCCTTTGCCAGTTCGGCGTGCTCCTGATCATCCCGCACCACGTCGAGCAGGAATTCCACGTTGCCGATGATGACACCGAGCAGATTGTTGAAGTCGTGCGCGATGCCGCCGGTAAGCTGGCCGATCGCCTCCATCTTCTGCGCCTGGCGCAGCTCCGCTTCCGCCAGCTTTTGCCGGGTGATGTCTTCGACGAGGCAAAGCAGAAGTGCTTCATGGCCGTCGGAATTGCGCAGCGGGGCAATGCGGGTACGCGTCGAGACAACGACGCCCGAACGGGTCAGGTAACGCGCTTCAGTGAAATGACCCGGACGCGTGGTTTGTTGAGCAGCCTCGATCAGCAGGTCGCGATCGTCGATATGGGCGATGTCCGCGATGGTCATGCCAACCAGATCATCCGGTTCGTAACCGAGAAGTTGGCAGAACGCGAGGTTTGCCTGGACGATGCGTTGTCCTTCGCTACTTGCCAGCACAATACCAATCGGACTTTCCTCGAAAATGCGCCGGAACCGCTGCTCGAATTCGCGTATCGCATCCGATTGCGCCTCGGCCGACAATCTACGTCGCTGCGTATCGCGACGCATCAGAAACGAAGAATACACCGACCAGAGCGATCTTGCCGAATGCGCCGAGAACGATCACGCCGAGCATGATGGAACCGAGAGTGAGGGTATCGCGGTCACCAATCTTGGCCAGGCGGGCCTCGAGCTGCTTCTGCTCGTTCAGCAGCATATCGTCGACGGTTGCGGTGATTGCATTGGTTCGATCTACACCGGCCGGCAGACCTTCCTGGAAAGGACTGATGCCAGGGGCCGGCTGCGCAGCGGCCGCAGCTCCTGTCGGTTCCGCCGCATGCTCGTATAGCAGTGCTGTCAGCCGATTTAGCCGGCCTGCCTCAGCTTTATCGTTGGCCAATCAGGCCGCGCAGTCGTTGCAGCTCTACCGAAAGGTTCGACCGCGCCTCGCGGCGAGCATCTGACTGCTGTGCATCGCCGGCGGCACTATCATTGTGCGGACCCCACCCGCCTTGCAACAGCAGGTCTTTGACAGTCCTCAGATCCGACAACGCCTTTCGCGTGTGCGCTATCCCGGCATCGGACTGGTAGAGTTTGCGCAATACGACAAAGCCGAATGTGCTGTCGCCGACGATCAACAGCAAGGCAAGCACGAACCAGATCGACCGAGGGATGCGGTGGCGCGTTATGGGTTTGACTCTGATCGTGTCGCGCATGTTTGAACCGTCAACTGATGCTCACCCCACTGCGCTACAGGTGATCGGCCAGAGGCTAGCAGTCGCTTCAGCGCTGTGCAACGAAGCCAATTCATCAAGCCGGAAGCAGCCTCACGCGCTTGCCATCCACGCCAAGCGCGATACGGCCCTGCTTCAGGGCGAGCGCATCTTCGCCGAAGACCTCGCGTCGCCAGCCATGCAGCGCGGCGACATCCGGTGCGTCCTCGGTTGCCAGCCGGTCGATGTCATCCGAACTGGCGACCAGTTTCGCCGCCACATGATGGTCTTCGCATTTCGCCGCCAGCAGCACCTTCAGCAGTGCTACCAATGCCGGTGACGGTCGCGCGCCATCCCGCCCGCGCGGCACTTCCGGCAGCGTATCATCCGGCAGCGCCTTTGCCTCGGCGATGGCCGCCAGCAGGGATGCGCCGGTCCGTCCATCGGCGAAGCCACGGCTGATCCCGCGCGCCCGCGCCAATGCGTCCGGCGTGTCAGGGGCGGTGGCGGCGATTTCCAGCAAGCCCTCGTCACGCAGCAGCCGCTGGCGCGGGATGTTCACGCGTTGCGCCTCCCGCTCGCGCCACGCTGCCAGGGCTCGCAGAATCCCCAGAAACCGACGATTGCTGCTGCGTGGACGCAGCCGTTCCCACATCGTCTCGGGGTTGGCGCGATAGGTCGCCGGGTCGGCGAGCTCCGCCATGTCCTCGGCTACCCATTCCAGCCGTCCGTCCTGTTCCAGCCGCTCGCACAGCCGGGTGTAGACCTCACGCAGGTAGGTTACATCGGCGGCCGCGTATGCGATCTGCGACGCCGACAGCGGCCGGGCGGACCAGTCGCTGAACCGGTGTGCCTTGTCGATTGATCCCCCGGTCAACGAAGCGACAATGGCATCGTAGCCGACCTGGTCGCCGAATCCGGCCACCATGGCGGCGATCTGCGTGTCGAACAGCGGCTTCGGCACGTCGCCGAACCGAAGCACGAAGATTTCGATGTCCTGGCGCGCGGCATGGAACACCTTCGTTACCGCCTGGTTGGCAAGCAGCTCCCCGAGCGGGGCGAGATCGAGGTCTGGCGCCTCGGCGTCCACCACGGCGACTTCCTGGGCACCGGCGAGCTGCACGACGCAGAGTTCCGGCCAATAGGTGCGCTCACGGATGAATTCGGTGTCGACGGTGACGAATTCCTCAGTGCTGAGGCGCTCGCACAGTTGCTGGAGTGCGTCGGTGGTGGTGATCAGGGATGGCGGGGGGAATTTGGCACGAGGCGGTCGCGGCATTCGGGGTTTGTACACGGTAGGACCCGAAAACGCCAAAGTGCGGACGCCTCCTGGCCTTACAGCGTGTGCTCGAATTGCCAGGAAGACCTGAAGGATGCCGCCATGCACAAGCGGCGGCCGATGATGCCGCCGCCGCCCACAGCCGGCGCATCCTGAGCGCGATCCGATGGTCGCCGCGCGGCTTGACTTGCCGTGGACGGCGGGGCTTGTCTGCCGGCCGCTTTATTGTCGGGACAAGCCACGATGCACGCCTATCGCACCCACACCTGCGGCGCGTTGCGCGCCACTGATGCCGGGCAAACCGCCCGCCTCTCGGGCTGGGTGCACGCCAAGCGCGACCATGGCGGCCTGCTGTTCATCGATCTGCGGGACCACTACGGCATCACCCAATGCGTGTTCCCCGCCGGCTCGCCGGCGTTTGCCGCGGCCGATGCGGTTCGGCCCGGAGAGCGTGATCACCGTCACCGGCGACGTCGTCAACCGCGAGGCCGGCACGGTGAACCCACGCCTGCCCACCGGCGAGATCGAGCTGCGCGTCGCCGAACTGACGGTGCAGTCGGCAGCCGAGGTGCTGCCGATGCAGGTGGCGGGCGAGGAGCGCTTTCCCGAGGATATCCGCCTGAAATACCGCTTCATCGACCTGCGCCGCGAGAAGATCCACCGCAACATCATGCTGCGCGCCGGGGTAATCGCCTCGATCCGGCGACGCATGATCGACGCGGGCTTCACCGAATTCCAGACGCCGATCCTGACCGCATCCTCGCCGGAGGGCGCGCGCGATTTCCTGGTGCCGTCGCGGATGCATGCCGGCAAGTTCTACGCGCTGCCGCAGGCGCCGCAGCAGTTCAAGCAGTTGGCGATGGTGGCGGGTTTCGACCGCTACTTCCAGATCGCGCCCTGCTTCCGCGACGAAGCCGCGCGCGCCGATCGCTCGCCGGGCGAGTTCTACCAATTGGATTTCGAGATGAGCTACGTCACGCAGGAGGACGTGTTCAACACCATCGAACCGGTGATCGCCGGTGTGTTCGAGGAATTCGCCGAGGGCCGCGCGGTGACACCGGTGCCATTTCCGCGCATTCCCTACGACGCGGCGATGCTGGAATTTGGCAGCGACAAACCCGACTTGCGCAACCCGCTGCGGATCAGCGACGTCACGCGGCACTTCGCCGGCTCGGGGTTTGGCTTGTTCGCGCGCATCGCCGCTTCGGGCGGGGTGGTGCGTGCGGTTCCCGCGCCGGGCGCCGCAACGCAGCCGCGCAGCTTCTACGACAAGCTGAATGAATGGGCGCGCGCCGAAGGGGCCGGTGGACTGGGCTATATCGTTTATGAAGCTGACGGACCGAAGGGACCGATCGCGCGCAATCTGGAAGCGGAACGCGCCGAGGCAATCCGCGTCGCCTGCGGCCTGAATGCAGGCGACGCGGTGTTCTTCGTCGCCGGCAAACCGGACACCGCCCCGAAATTCGCCGGCGCGGTGCGCTCGCGGTTGGCAGAGGAGCTTGACCTCAACGAGAAGAACGCGTTCCGCTTCTGCTGGATCACCGACTTCCCGATGTACGAGCTGAACGAGGAAACCAGGCAGATCGACTTCAGCCACAACCCGTTCAGCATGCCGCAGGGCGGGATGGAGGCGTTGAACTCGCAAGATCCGCTGACCATCAAGGCGTTCCAGTACGACATCGTGTGCAACGGCGTGGAGCTGTCATCGGGCGCGATCCGCAACCATCGGCCCGACATCATGATCCGTGCCTTCGAGATCGCCGGTTACAAGGCTGACGACGTCGAAGCGCGGTTCGGCGGCATGCTGAATGCGTTCCGTTATGGCGCGCCGCCACATGGCGGTTCGGCGCCGGGCATCGACCGTATCGTCATGTTGCTGGCGGACGAACCGAACATCCGTGAGGTGATCCTGTTCCCGCTGAACCAGCAGGGCGAGGATCTGATGATGGGCGCCCCGGCCGAAGTGCCGGCGGCACGCCTGAAGGAGCTTCATTTGAAGCTCGATCTGCCCCCGAAAGTGCGCGCCGCGCCAGGGTGAGCCGCGTTCGATCCGACCTCCCGGCCACCCGGCCTGATCGGCGCGCAAGCCATCCAGGCGGCACTTCCGGCACAACGCTTTGCCTGATCGCGCCGACTGATCGCGCACGCTCGCTGGCGCATCCGGGTCGATCTACCTATGTTCGGCGCTGACCCCGTTAGCGGAGACTCAAATGCGCCCCCCTGCCTTGCTGGCAGCCGCCCTGGCCCTGTGTGCCTCCGCCTGGCTCCCCGCAGACCCGCCAGCCGCCGGCCTGAATACCGCACTCGCCGCCCACAGAGCGCTCTATAACCTGACCCTGAGCAGCAGCCGGGGCGGCGAAGTGATCGCCGCCACGGGGACCATGGGCTACGAGGTCATCGATGCCTGCGATGGCTGGGCAGTGCGCCAGCGACTGTCCATGACGCTCAGCAATACCGACGGCCAGGACATCCAGATGGTATCCGACTACGCCACCTGGGAATCCAAGGACGGGCTGAAGTTCCGCTTCCACATGAAGCAGACCACCGACAGCGCGGTGACCAGCCAGACCGACGGCGATGCGCAGCTTGACCGGCCGGGCGGGCCCGGCGAGGTGCACTACACGGTTCCCAAGGACACCACCATGAAGTTGCCGCCGGGCACGCTGTTCCCGATGGCCCACACCTCGGCGATCATTGCCGGCGCCGAGGCCGGCAAGAGGTTCATCGCGCTGCCGCTGTTCGACGGGACCGATGATTCCGGTGCAGAGGACAGCTCTATCGTCATACTCGATCTGAAGAAGCCGGAACCCAACAAGTACCCGTTCCTGTCCGGCCTGCCCAGCACGCGGGTCCGCCTGGCATTCTTCGATCGCACACCGACCAGCGAGGTGCCGACCTATCAGGTAGGCATGCGCTACTGGGAGAACGGCGTGGCCGACAATCTGCAGATGGATTTCGGCGACTTCGTGATGGACGCGAAACTGACCGATCTGACCCCCCAGCCCCACAAGTGTTGAACCCCCACAAGTGTTGAGCCCCCCACAAGTGTTGAGCCATTAGCTGTCTTGACCGGTTTCGCGCTTTACCCACGGGTTGCGCGGCTACATCGGGAACTATTCGCCGGGTAAGCGAAGCGACATCCATCACTCCGGCGTCGTTCCCCCATCCAGCGCAGCCCGCAACGTCGCCGCCTCCGCACCACCGACCAGGCCCTCGCGCAGGAACAGGTCGATCAGCACCAGGCTGACGTTGAACTTGAAGTCGTCCGTGTCGCGAACCGCCTGCATGACGCGCGCGATCGGCCACAGCTCGAACGCCGCCACTTCGCCATCGGCTGCGTCGGGGCGGAAATCCTCCGGCAGTTCCAGGTCGTAGCAGTGCAGGCGATCCCGACGCAGACCCTCCGCGCGTTCCATTGCGTAGCTGATCACCGCTACTGGGACCGCCTGACTGGCCAATGATTCCGAAATGGCGGCTTCCTCTGCCGCCTCCTTCACCAGGGTCTCGGCTGGCGTCAAGCCCGCCGGCACGCCCCCGGCGACGATATGGTCCAGCTTGCCGGGATCGAGCAGCTTGTCGGCCGCCCGGCGCGCGACCCACACATGAAGACCATTGGCCCGGCGAACCAGGCCGTTCAGATGCACGCCCACCGCCACGACGCCGAAGCTCGGCAGCGCGCCGCGATCCAGCAGCGCCAGCACCGGGCCGTCAGGCGCGGCGCGGATGTCGAATGCCTCGCGGCGCCAGCGGTAGCAGCCAGCGTCCGACAGCCGCCGCGCGATCGCCGGCAGCGCCGCGCCATTCGCCAGCGCGACGCCGTTCGCATCGGCACCGATCTCCGGGCATTCCGCCAGCTTCGCAGCGAATGCCGGTTTCACCCAGCCGACCTGTGCGCTGCCGATCCGGAATGCCACGCGGTCAGCCGGCAGCTGCACATTGTTGCAGGCGCCAATGTGGCGCAGGTAGCCCTCGTCGAACACCTCGTTTGCCACGCTTTCGCCTTTCAAACTGCCGATCCTCATGCCACATGCCGGGAATGAGACGAACCCGATCCAGTGAGGCACCCACCGTCATCCTGCCACGTCCACAGCGCTCTGGCATGGCGACGGTCCGCTCGCTGCTGCCGTATCTCTGGCCGCAGGGTGACACCGGCGCCAGGGTGCGGGTGGTGCTGGCGATGGGCCTGCTGGTGCTGGCGAAAGTCGCCACGGTCTACGTGCCGATCGTGTATGGCCGCATCGTCGATGCACTGGCGCCCAAGGGGGCCGGCGGCATGCTGGTGCTCCCGATGGCACTGGTGATCGCCTACGGCCTGCTGCGGGTCGGGTCCGCCGCATCCGGCGAACTGCGCGACGCGCTGTTCGCCAAGGTGGCACAGCGGGCGGTGCGCGTGGCGGCGCTGCGCACCTTCCGTCACCTGCACGCGCTGAGCATGCGCTTCCATCTGGATCGGCAGACCGGCGGCCTGGCGCGCGCGCTAGATCGCGGCATGGTCGGCATCCAGTCGGTGCTGCGTCTCGCGGTGTTCAACGTGGTGCCGACAGTGATCGAGCTGCTGATGGTCACCGCGATCATCTGGCATATGTTCGACTGGCGCTTCGCAGCGATCACCTTCGCCGCGGTCGCGAGCTACGCCGGCTTCACCATGACTTTCGCCGGTTGGCGGGTGCGAGCGCGCCGGGCGATGAACGACAACGACAACGACGCCAGCAGCAAGGCGTTGGACAGTTTGCTGAATTTCGAGACGGTGAAGTATTTCGGCAACGAGCCGCATGAAGCCGCGCGCTACGACGGCGCTTTGGCGCGTTACGAGAAGGCGGCGGTGCGCGTTCAGGTGTCGCTGAACATGCTGAACATCGGCCAGGCGTGCATCATCGCGCTGGGCCTGACGATGATCATGCTGATGGCGGCGCGCAACGTCAGCACCGGTACTATGACGGTCGGCCAGTTCGTGCTGGTCAACACGTATCTGATGCAGCTTTATCAGCCGCTGGGATTCCTCGGCATGGTCTACATGACGATTCGTCAGGGCGTCGTGGACATGGAGCAGATGTTCCGCCTGATGGATGCCGAGCAGGAGATTACCGATCGTCCGGGTGCGGGGGCGTTGGCGGCGCATCTGGCCGATGGTCCGGCCGGCGAGGTACGATTCGAGGGCGTGCATTTCGGCTATCAGCCGAACCGCGAAATCCTCAAGGGTGTCGATTTCACTGTGCCCGTGGGCGGGCGGTTGGCGATCGTCGGGCCGACCGGCGCGGGCAAATCCACGATCAGCCGCCTGCTGTTCCGCTTCTACGACGTCACGCAGGGCTGTATTCGCATCGATGGCCAGGATATTCGGGATGTGCGGCAAGAGACGCTGCGCGCGGCGATCGGCGTGGTGCCACAGGACACCGTGCTGTTCAACGACACGATCCGCTACAACATCGCATACGGGCGGCCAGGGGCTGGTCAGGATGAGATCGAAGAGGCGGCGCGCGTGGCACAGGTGCATGATTTCATCGTGTCGCTGCCAGAGGGTTACGACACGCGCGTGGGCGAGCGCGGACTGAAGCTGTCGGGCGGCGAGAAGCAGCGCGTGGCGATCGCTCGCACCGTGCTGAAGGACCCGCGCATCCTGATCCTGGACGAGGCGACGAGTGCGCTGGATACCGGGACCGAGCAGGACATCCAGGCTGCGCTGCGCGCGGTGGCGCAGCATCGCACGACGCTGGTGATCGCGCATCGGCTGTCCACGGTGGTCGATGCGGACGAGATCATTGTGCTGCGCGACGGCCGTGTGGCAGAGCGGGGGCGGCACGCGGCGCTGCTGGCGCGCGACGGGCTGTATGCACGTATGTGGGCACTGCAGGCCGAGGAGCAGACGGAACCGGAAACGGAGGTTGCGGAGTAAGGAGAGGCGGACGATGAGCGACGAACAGGCACCGAAGGATCTGGGTCATGCCGGCGCGGTGGTCGACAAGGCGATCGAATACATGGTGAGCCAGCACATCGACGCGCTGTCGATTGCGTCTGCGTTGTTGGGTGGTTCGCTGGCGCTGCTAGCGCGCAGCGTTGCGGACGAGGCGATCGTGCAGATTTTGAACAACGCGATTGCCAGCGTGAGGAGTGGGGAGTTGCGTGGGCTGGGTGGCGCGGGCGGGTGACAGGGTTCGACGGCAGGAAATGCCGTCAATGCGAATTCCGTACCGGCCCTGGATGAAAGAGCCATGATTTCCGCTGTTATCCCGTCCTGGCGGTGGCAACTCTTTCTTGTTGGTGCAGTGACGAAGCAATCTCGCACCAGCGGGGCACACATGGACGGCGCACGACCGTTGCGTCCATGGCCGGTCGGCCAACGGCCGCCGTATTCCTCGCAGTGCCGGTGTGACAGGGAAGAGCCATGACCGAAACCGAGAGAGAGAATTTGATTCGTCAATATGCAGCAGGCGAGGTCACTTGGCATTCGCTTCGAGAGCAGGGATTTGACGACTACGTGGCCGTGCTTGGTGCCTTAGGTGAGCTCGGGCTGCGTCCTCCGGTTGCGGCGATGGAGGGTCCGAACGTCGAAGCCCGACTTCGTGGCCGGGCGTTGATCCGCGAAGCGTTGCGGGTGCACAAGTGACAGTGCCGTACAGTCTCATCGTTACCGATACATCGCCGCTGATCACATTGGTGCTCGCCGGGTCGCTGGATGCGTTGCTCCGGCCGGCACTCCCTGTGCGCATTCCCGACGCAGTTTATATCGAGGCGACGAGGATACACGGCGCGCCCGGTGCCGAACAGATCGTCGCATGGATCAACGCAAACCTCGACGTGGTGCAGATCGTGCCGACCGATATCGGCATTGACCAACAGCGGCGGCTTGAAGAGGGCCGCACTATTCGCGGACTCGGTGAGCAGGCGGCGATCGAGACGCTCGAACGGTTCCTTCGCAGCGATCCAGCCGCAGAGGCGCTGCTGTTGTTCGAGGACAGTGATATTGAAAAGCGACGCGCGGTCGTCGATCAGCGTGTAGGTCTGATCAGCACTGGTGATTTTTTGCGCGAGCTTGAAGCGGCAGGATTCATTCAGTCCACTGACTACATTCTTGATCAGGCAGCCGCTCAAGGTCGCAATGTGACGAGGCAACGCCAGGTTGCTGAGGTAACCACGACGCGCAGGCGGCTGCGCCAGCAGTTCACCCGCCGGGGCGATCGTTCCCAGCCGGAGTGATCGTAGCGCGACCACACCACCTTGTCCCACCGCGTCCCCCGCGCGTAGCCTGCTGCCCGACAACGGAGCTCACTCATGCTGACCATCGAACCGAGCGGCAAAATCCTCGGCGCCACAGTGCGCGGCGCCGACCTGCGCTACGACCTGTCGCGCGAGGATTTCGCAACCATGCTGCGCGCACTTGGTGAACACGGTGTGCTGTGTTTTCCCGGCCAGGCGCTGGAAGCAGCCGACCTGCGACGGTTCTCCAGCCGGTTCGGCGATATCCAGGTCATCAAGGGCATTCCGCACCACGAACCCGGCATGCCCGAGGTGACGATCCTGTCGAACGTGAAGGTGGACGGGAAACTGATCGGCGCACCGGATGCCGGGCAATCCTGGCACACCGACATGACCTACGCACAGACGATGGGTTTCGTGAATGTGCTCTCTGCCTTCATGGTGCCGATGCGCGACGGCCAATCGCTCGGCGGCACCGAATTCACCAATACGCAGGCGGCGGCGGCCGATCTGCCGGCGGCTTTGATCGACCGCCTGACAGGGCTGACCGCGACGCACGACCTGGAATACTACTGGGAATACATGCGCCGCGAGAAAGCCAGCACGCGACCGCCGCTGACGCAGGAGCAACGGCGCCAGCGCCCGCCTGTGCATCATCCGGTGCTGTTGACGCATCCGATCACCGGTCGTCGGGTGATCTACGTAAATCCCGGCTTCACCGCGCGTATCGACGGCGTCTCCGATGCGGAAAGCACGGAACTGCTGCAGACCCTGCTCGATCATGTGCTGCAACCGAAGTACCGCTACGTGCATGAATGGACGGTCGGCGATCTGCTGCTGTGGGACCACATCGGCACATGGCATTATGCCCGTCCCGACTATGGGCCGGATGAGCACCGGCTGATGAAGCGCTGCCAGGTGATGGCGACGAAGATCTTCGATCCCGATTTCCTGCGTGAGTCACTGACAACGGCACGCGCGGCCTGATCGGCAACACGGGAGAACACCCATGGGGAAACTTGACGGTAAGGTCGCGTTGGTCACCGGCTCCGGCCGCAACATCGGCCGCGCGACGGTGCTGAAGCTGGCTGGCGAAGGCGCGCATGTCGTGGTCAATGCCCGCAGCAACCAGGCCGAAGCGGATGCCGTCGTGCGCGAAGCCAAGGGCCTCGGGGTCAAGGCGATCGCCGTGGTGGCCGATGTCGCCAGCAAGGATCAGGTCGAGGCGATGGCGGCGCGCGCACTGTCCGAGTTCGGCCGCGTCGACATCCTGATCAACAACGCCGCCATCCGACCGCACAAGCCGTTCACCGAGCTGACTGCGCAGGATTGGGAAGCAGTGCGTGGCGTGGTGCTGGATGGCGCGCTGTACCTCACGCGCGCGGTCATCGAGTCGATGGTGAAGAACACGGCTACGGCCGCATCCTGTTCTTTACCGGCGAAGGGGCATTCGTCGGCGGCAACGGGCGTGCGCATGTCTCCGCGGCGAAGATGGGCCTGGTGGGATTCGCGCGCGGGCTGGCGTCCGAGTTCGCTCCACACAACATCCGGGTCAACGTGGTTTCCCCCGGCAGCATCGATACGGCGCGGGCAAATCCCGAATGGTACCAGGGACACACGCCGAACGCCGCGGGCATTCCACTCGGCCGTCAGGGCAAGGTGGACGAGATCGCCGCCACCTGCCTGTTCCTGGTCAGCGACGATGGTGGTTTCATCACCGGCCAGACGATCCATGTGAACGGCGGCGCCGGGTATTATTGATCTGGATTGGCGGCAGGAGGGCCGAATGGACGCGATAGCCGAAGACACCCATCTGCCGGCAGATATCGATGCCGAACCCCTGGTGCGGGCCGCCGCTGCGCTACGCCCGGTGCTCCGCACCTATCAAGAGCAGATCGAGCGCGAGCAGCATCTGCCGCCAGCCCTGGTTGAGCAACTGCACGCCGCCGGCTTCTACCGGATGGTCATCCCGCGTGCGCTGGGCGGCCTCCAGGTCAACCCGCTGATCTACCTGCGCGTGGTGGAACTGCTGGCCGAAGGCTGCGGCTCGGTCGGGTGGAATCTCGCCAACAACAGCATCGGGCAACTTGTCACGCTCGGGTTGCCGGATGATGGGGTGTACGAGATCTACCCGCCTGGGCACGCGACAGTCATGGCCGGCACCGCCGTGCAGGGCGGCGGCCAGGCAGTGCCGGTCGAGGGCGGCTACCGTGTCAACGGGCACTGGACGTTCGGCAGCGGCTGCCAGGAAAGCACCTGGATGCTGGGCAGTTTCCAGATCCTCGATGATGGCGAACCGCGCCGCCGCCCCGACGGTGGTTCACTGTACTGGCGCGGCGTGTTTCCGCGCGCGGAAGCGACGATCGTGCCGGGGAGTTGGGACGTAGCCGGGCTGCGTGGCACCGGCAGTTTCGACTGGACGGTGAAGGATGTGTTCCTGCCGGAGCGGCGATCGTGCCCGCACGTTGGCGTCCCGCTTGACAATCAATGGTCGCGCTGGCCGGGGATCACCTATGCGCTGCCGAGCCAGGTGTGGGTCGGGCCGCACCATAGTTCCGTCATCACCGGCATCGCGCGCGCCGGGATCGATGCGCTGATCGCGCTGGCGGTCGAGAAGGTACCGCGCGGCCGGACCTTCAGGCTGTGCGATAATCCGCAGGTGCAGGACGATGTCGGGCGGGCCGATGCGGTGCTGAACGCCGGGCGCATTTATCGCAGCGCGATGATCGCCGAGTTGTGGAACACGATCGCCGCGGGTGGGGAGACGACGCTGGAGCAGCGGGCGCGGTGTCGGTTGGCCTCGACGTATGCCGCAGACAGTGCGCGGGTCGCGATGGATCTGGTGTACCGGCACGGCGGCAGCACGTCGTTCAAGCGCGCGAGTCGGTTGGCGGAGTGCTGGCGCGATCTGCACGTTGTCGGGCAGACGGTGACAGTGGGGCCCGAGTGGTACCCGATTGGTGGGCGGGCGTTTCTCGGGATGGATACGGGGCCGCGGCTGCGGTAGGCGGCGCACGGAAAGCATGGCAGCCTTTACACGATCTGCGGAGGTGCCCCGGCCTGGTTCTGCCGTGTCGGGCGAACGCTCCGCCGACAGAAGCGGGTTAGCAGGCCTCACCCGAGGCAATAAGTTGCAGCGTGCGGGGATCGCGCTCGCCCGGACACCACCGATCGAGGGCCTGCGCGAATACCGGCCCTGCCTCCGGCACGGCAGCCTCGAACAAGGTCATCGACGACCGGAACTTCACGTCATCCGGCGAGCCAAAAATGTCGTGCAGCGAGCGCGCGTTGCTTTCAAGCGCCGTGCGGGTGCTGCGCGCCAACCGGGGACCCAGGAGCGAATGAGCGTAATATGCGCGCGCTTCGTCGAGCGTGCCGATCCCATAGAACCGCGCCGTTGCAGACTGCCCGAGCCCACGCAGTTGTGGAAAGATGAACCACATCCAATGCGTTCGCTTGCGACCAGCCTGCAACTCCTCCAGCACGGTGTCGAAGACGGGCGCCTGTGCGGTGACGAAGCGATTCAGATCGAACGGGTCGTCCGTCACGCTTTGCTCCTCCGTACCGGGCGCCTCGATCTTGGCGAGTCGAGATCAGGCACTTCGCTCCCCACATAGGATGGATGACACGGCTTTCCAGAAGAACGCTTGCGACAGCGGCCCAGGCCGACCTGTTTGTCGAACCCCTGCCCCCCGGACTGTCGCAGGCTGCCGGCATCGTCTCGCCCGCGGAAGAGCAATCTCTGATCGCGTCGATCGAAGCTGTGGAACTGTCCCCGTTCCGCTTTCAGGGATGGTTGGGCAAACGGCTGACCGCCTCCTACGGCTGGCACTACGATTACAACACCGCGCGCCTCGGTCCCGCCGAGACAATTCCCGACTGGCTGCTGCCGCTGCGCAGCAAGGCTGCGCGCTTCGCCGGCTTGACGCCGGACGATCTCGTTCAGGCCTTGTTGATCCGCTACGACCCGGGAGCCGGAATTGGCTGGCACCGCGACCGCTCCGTGTTCGAGCATGTCATCGGCATATCACTCGGCGCCCCGGCGACAATGCGGTTTCGCCGACGCCGGCCCGGTGGGTTCGATCGCGCCTCGGCATTCCTCGAACCGCGATCCGTCTATCATCTCACCGGCCCGGCGCGGCATGAATGGGAGCACAGCATCGCCGAAATGGCAGTCACGCGCTGGTCGATCACGTTCCGTAGTCTGTCGGATAAAGCGCATGGAATGCGACCGATATTGCGCGCCGACCGTTTGGAGTAGCCTTCCCCGCACGCCAGAACCGCCGGGAGAGAAACGATGCAGATTGTCGATGCCCAGATTCACCTCTGGGGAACCGGCTTGCCGAGCAACCTCTCGCATCGGCAGGTGACGCATTTCACGCCGGAGGAAGCCATCCCCTTGATGGACGAAGGCAGTGTCGATGCTGCCGTTATTCATCCGCCAGGTTGGGATCCGAATTCGACCGACATGGCATTCAAAGCGGTGCAGAATTACCCCGGCCGGTTCGCGATCATGGGTTCGTTGCCGCTCGACAATCCAAACTCCCGCGCACGCATCGCAAGCTGGCGAGATCAGCCGGGAATGCTTGGCCTGCGCTACACGTTCCTGCACGATCCCGCGCGCACATGGCTGGCCGATGGCACCATCGACTGGCTGTGGGCGGAAGCTGAAAAAGCCGGCGTCCCGATCGCCGCGCTGGCGACGGAATTCGCTGACGGACCTCGGCCGGATCGCACAACGCCACCCCGGCCTGCGATTGACCATCGATCACCTGGGCGGCAGAGGTGGCCTGACCACGCTGAAGGATGCCGCGGCCATGACCCACATGCCGGAGCTTCTGGCGCTGGCAAAATTCCCCAATGTCGCGGTCAAGGCAACCGGCGCCCCCGGTTATTCCAGCGAACCCTATCCGTTTCCGACAATGCAAAAGTATCTACGGCAGATTTACGATGCCTTCGGTCCGCGCCGCGTGTTCTGGGGCACGGACATCACAAAGATGCCCTGTTCCTGGCGCCAATGCGTGACGATGTTCACCGAGGAACTGCCCTGGCTCAGCGAGCAGGATAAGCAGCTTGTCATGGGCGACGCGCTCTGCGCCTGGTGGGGCTGGAACCGAACAGCCTGAGCCGCGTCACCGCCTGAACTCGACAACAATGGGAAGCGCTATCACATGAGCCAAGATCGCAACACCAAAGGCAGCCAGGTCGCCGTGGTCGTCGGCGCCACATCCAAGTGGCAATCGGATGGCCGTAATACCTTGCTGGCGCACGGCAAGTCCCTGGACGACAGCGACCTGCCGGTCGGCGTGCGCTGGGGCGTCGGCGGCGCAATCGCCCAGAAGTTCGCGCAAGAGGGTTTCTTCACCGTGCTGACAACGCGCAGCAAGGCCAATGCGTCACCACTGGCGGAAGCCATCCGCCAGCAGGGCGGCGACTGCATGATCGTCGAGCTGGATCTGTCCGCGCAGGACTCGGTTGCCGCAGCGTTCGCCACGATCCGCAGCGAGGCAGGCGACCCGGACGTGCTGGTCTACAACGCAGGTTACCTGGAAGGCCGCGATCTGCCGGCGGACAAGGAACTGCTCGAATACATCCCGGTGGAGATGTTCGATACCGCCCAGCACATTGCCAGCCGCGGCCCCTTCCTCGTCGCCAAGGAAGTGTTGCCCGCCATGCGCATGAAGGGCGCGGGATCGTTCTTTTTCTCTAACAACTCCAAATCGCTGCGCGGCAAGAAACGCTACACCGGAGAGTCGCTTTACTACCCCAGGGTCATGATGCGCACGCTGGCGCAGGTACTCACCGAGGAGTACTCGGAACTCGGCGTCCACGTGGCCAACGTAGTGATCGATGGTACCATCGATTCGCCTGGCACGCGGGCGATGCCGAAGAACCGGAACCGACCGGATCTGATTATCAATCCGGTCAAGATCGCCGAGGCGTTCTGGTACCTGCACACCCAGGACCGGTCGTGCTGGACACACGAGCTGCAGCTCACGCCATTTCCGACCAAGCCAAGTTACTGATCGCGCGCCGCACAATCCGATCAACAGCAACCGGGAGACAGACAATGGCCCTAAAGATCGAAAGGTTTCAGCCGGAAGGAATGAATGTAAGGATGTCCGGCGGACAGCCTTCGTATTCCCATGTCGTGACGGTCAGTGGCACGGGGAAGATCGTCTACACCGCCGGCCAACTGGCGCGCGATATCGACGGCAATTGCGTCGGCAAGGGCGATATGCGCGCCCAGATGGAACAGACTTTCAAAAACCTCGACCGTTGCCTGAAGGCTGCCGGCGCGACATGGGCTGATGTCGTCAAGACCAACACATTCGTCACCGACTTCGACGAATTTCAGAAGTGCGGCGATGTACGAATGCGGTATCTCGGCGTGGCGACGCCGACCAGCACGACGGTCGGTGTCACGCGCCTTGCCGGTCCCGATTTCATGGTCGAGATCGAGGCTGTCGCCGTCGTCAATTCGTGAGGCGTTGTCAGGCGGCGGCGTGGTTCAGCACCATGTCCGCCGCCTTTTCGCCAATCATGATCGATGGCGCGTTGGTATTGCCCGACGTCAGTGTCGGCATGATGGACGCATCCGCCACACGCAGCCCCGCTATTCCATGCACGCGAAGCTGAGCATCGACGACAGCCATGGCGTCCGAGCCCATCTTGCATGTCCCGACCGGATGATAGGTCGTTTCCGCCGCCTGCTTGACCCAGTCCAGGATTTCGGCGTCCGTGGTCCGAGACGCCCCGGGCGCAATCTCCGTCACCCGCATTGGTCCCATCGCGGGAGCGGTCATGACGGCGCGCGCGATGCGCACAGCGCGCACGGTGATCTCCGCATCGATCGGCGACGACAGGAAGTTGAAGTTGATCGCCGGCGGCCGACGCGGATCGGATGAGGCAATGTGGATGTGCCCCTTGCTCTCCGGGCGCATCGGGTGCGCGTAGCACGTGACGCCGGCCTGGCGGGATATCCGCGGACCCTTCGGTCCCGGCTCGGTCAGCATCGGCACCCAGCCCAACAATACATCCGGCGCCTCGAGTCCTTCGCGGGAGCGCACGAATGCGCGGATCGGCGCAGCCACCATGCCGAGCATTCCTTGTCCCAATGCCGCGTAGCGCAACGCCTGCCACACCAGACCCAACCCGCGACCCCGGTCGTTGAACGTGATCCGCTTCGCTCCAATCGACCACCGTGTCCTGGGCGCATAATGGTCGCGCAGATTCTCCCCGACACCAGGCAGCTCATGACACACGTCGATGCCCAGACTTCGCAGGCGGTCGGGTTGGCCAATGCCGGACAACTCCAGCAGCTGTGGGGAATTGATCGTTCCGGCGCTCACCACGACTTCGCGCGCAGCCCGCGCCTCACGCATGGTGCCCGCTACGGAATATCGGACACCGGTGCAGCGCTTGCCCTCCAGCACAAGAGCTTCCGTCAACGCGTTCGTCTCGATGTGCAGATTCGCGCGTTTGATGATCGGGTCCAGGTAGCAGCGGGCCGTACTCATTCGGCGCCCGGATGAGATCGTCGCCTGGCTCATGGCGATCCCGTCTTGCTTGGCGCCGTTATAATCGGGGTTGTGCGCAATCCCGACCTCGCCCGCCGCCTTGATCAGGGCGGCATAAAGCTTGTCGCGCGGTTCAGGATTCGTGACACGCAACGGCCCTTCACGGCCACGAAATTCGTCATCGCCGCCGGCATAACTCTCCATGCGCTTGAAGAATGGCAGCACATCCGCATAGCTCCAGCCGTGGTTCCCCATTTGCGCCCAGGTGTCGAAGTCCTGCGCCTGGCCGCGCACGAACGCCATGCCGTTGATCGCGCTGGAGCCGCCCAGCATTCGGCCGCGCGGTACCGGAAGCTTGCGGCCATTCGTGTTGGCTTCGGGTTCCGACGCATACAGCCAGTTGGCCGCAGGATCGTTGATCAGCTTCGCATAACTGATCGGGATACGGGACCACGGATGGCTGGCGGGACCAGCCTCCAGCAGCAACACCTTGTTGCGTGCATCCGCCGACAGCCGGTTCGCAACGACCGCGCCGGCGGAGCCTGCGCCGACAACGATGTAGTCGTAAGTTGGCATATTGCCTGGACTCCCATAAAGCACGCCACGCCGCTTCCCGATGGGCGTTCTCGCTTGACCTATCTGGCCAGATCGTCGCCAGATTCTGTTTGACGGCCAGATTCTGTTTGACGGCATGACTTAGACTGATCTTGAAGCCTTTTATATGGCTGCGATACGGCACGATGCGGCAGCGGCTCATCTCCGTCACCCCAGTCGTTGCGCCGGAGGCCAGCAGGATTATCGCAGCACCGCCGCGAAAGGTAACGACGGACCAGCAGGGAGAATCCTGGTCCACCGGAGAGTGCAGCAGCGGATGACAGCTGCCTATCCGGATCCCCAAACCTCACTGGATCGCCACGCATTCGACGCGATCGAACGCGATCTGCTAGACTGCCCCGAGCACATGCGCCGTCCAGGAGAAACGCAATGAACGACACACCGACACTTTCCCAGCGCGCCGATGCGCTGGAAGATAAAATGAGCCGCGAGCTCGACTACATCGTTATCAAGTCCCGTCTCTATACCATGGCGGAAGGCGACATGGGCCCGCCGCCGAACGCTGCCGCCCTGATGGCCAAGAACCCGAACGCGCGCGTGCTGATGGGCGATGATCCGCGCCTGCCACCAATGCCGGAAAAACCCACGCTCATCGATTTCTTCAAATACCGCTTCGGACCCGCCGCGCACCTGCTCCAAAGTGCCAAGCACGCAATGAATGCCGGCCTGCCGGAGAACATGGTGCTCGCCAGCCTGCTGCACGATATTTCGACGATCGGCTTCATCCGCGGCGACCACGGCTACTGGGGCGCGCAACTGGTGGAACCCTATGTCGATGAGGAAGTCACCTGGGCGATCCGCGCGCATCAGGTGCTGCGCTTTTATCCCGACCCATCCGTCGGCTACGAATACCCGCAATCCTACATCAAGACGTTTGGCGCCGACTACCGCCCCGACCCCTACGTCGAACAAGACTACCAGCGGATGCGCAACCACAAATGGTACATGTCGGGCCGCATGATCACGGTGCACGACATCTACTCGTTTGATCCGAATGCGAAGGTCGAGCTGGAAGAATTCACCGACGTCATCGGCCGCAATTTCCGTCAACCGGAACAGGGCCTTGGCTTCGATAATTCTCCGGTGGCGCACATGTGGCGGGCGATGATCCGGCCGGCAAAATATCTATAGCCGGAATACGCCATGATTTGATTTTCGCTTGAAGTCCTCCGCCTTCTTGCAGAGGGGCCGGAGGGCGCAGAACGCACTCCCAACCGCCCGCATTTGCTTCGGCGCATTCCCAGGTTAGCATCAATCAACACCGCATGGACAAACCATGCGCGCTACGCAGGGGGAAAAGAACATGCCGGCCACCGGCCCGTCACGCCGCCTTCGACGCATGCAGTGGATCGCGATCGTCCTGGTCACTGCGGCAATCGCCATGAACTACATGGATCGCTCAACCTTGGCGATCGGCAATCTGAAGATCCGCGAGGAGTTCGGCATCAGCGCGACCGCCATCGGCGCGTTGGGGTCGGCCTGGGCGCTGACCTACGGAATCGCCCAGTTGCCATCCGGCTATCTGCTCGATCGGGTCGGTCCGAAAATGCTGGTCGGGCTGTCGATGATCGTGTGGTCGCTGTTCCAGGCGGTGGGCGGTATTGCCGGCACCTATTTCCAGTTGATGCTGTCGCGCATCGGCCTCGGCGCAACCGAGGCACCATGCTTTCCGTCAGCCACGCGCTCGGTCAGCGATTGGTTCGACGTCAAGGACCGCGGTACACCCAGCGGCGTGTATACGTCGGGCGCCTACATCGGCCCGACGCTCGCACCGCCGATCCTGACCGGCCTGATGCTCGCCTTCAATTGGCGCGTAATGTTCATCGTCATGGGCCTGGCCGGGATCGTGGGTGCCGTTCTCTGGTTCATGATCTATCGCGACCCCAGGACGCAGGTGCTCGAACCGCAGGATGCGGACTATCTGCGAGCCAATCGCGAAGCCAAATCCGGCATCTCGCTACGCCAGTGGACATCGCTGTTCCGGTTTCGCGCCATGTGGGTGCTGATGCTCGGCGCTTTCTGCACCGGCTACATCACGTGGATGTACCAGACCTGGCTGCCGGCCTACCTGGAAATGCAGCAGCACATCAGCATCGCCAAGACCGGGATTCTCGCCTCGGTGCCGCTGATCTGTGCGTTCTTCGGCGCGCTGTGCGGCGGCTACATATCGGACTGGCTGGTCAAGCGCGGCGTGGAGCTGGTCGCCAGCCGCCGCCTGCCGCTTGTCATTGGCTTGCTCCTGTCGGCTGCGTTCACCGGACTGGCCGCGATTGCCACCAGCGCCGGGGTGGCGATCACGTGCATCGCGGTGTCGATGTTCTTCATGCAGTTCGGCATCACCTGCAAATGGATCCTGGTGACCGCGGTCACGCCGCAGGCCTATTGCGCCTCCGCCGCCAGCAACCAGAACTTCGCGGGGTTCCTCGGCGGCACGCTGTCGCCGATTCTGACCGGGTTCATCGTCGACGTGACGGGCTCGTTCGTGTTGGCGCTGGCGATCGGTGCGGTCATCACGTTGATCGGCGCGGCGCTGTTCCAGTTCATGATGACGACGGTGATCGACGAGGGCGAGCTGGAGAAGCTCGCGCACGCGCCGGCCTGATCGCGCGCCGGCCTGATACGCGCCAGCGTGATCAGGCGCCTAAGGAACCTGATCACCCGCCGACGGAAGCGGGACCGGTTAACCGCCCTGTGGCATCGCGCGGATGTCGGGCCGCAATCGCGTCCACCTGGCAACCTCCTCGCTTGACGCCCCCCGCCCGTTTCGCCATAACCCGCCCCTTCCAACCCGATAGGGGTATCCCGCGATGTCCCGCCGCTGCCAGATCACCGGCAAGGGCGTGCTGGCCGGTAACAACGTCAGCCACGCCAACAACCGGACCCGCCGACGCTTCCTGCCCAATCTGCAGGATACGTCGCTGCTGTCCGACATCCTCGGTACCGCCGTGCGCATGCGCCTGTCCACCCGTGGTATCCGCACGGTCGAGCACAACGGCGGAATCGACGCCTACCTCCTCAGCACGCCCAACAGCCGTCTGACGACCGACGCCCTGGCTCTGAAGCGCAGATTGCTGCGCGCGCAGGCGAAACGGGCGGCCAGCCAGGCAGCCTGACCCGCGCGGGTCTGCCACCTGACGCTGACCATTCGCCAGGCACTCGATCACGCCGCCGAACGGCTGCGCCAGGCTGGCATCGACAACCCGCGCCTCGACGCACGTCTGCTGCTGGCCCACGCGCTCGCCATCACGCCTGACACGTTGCTGCGCGATCTCACTGCTCATGTCGATCCCGCAGCCCTCGAACCGTTGCTCACCCGGCGCGAAGCCCGTGAACCGCTCGCACTGATTGTGGGCAAACGCGAATTCTGGAGCCTGGAGTTCGCCGTTTCCGCCGCCACCCTGATCCCGCGCCCCGAGTCGGAAACCCTGATCGAGGCAGCCCTGGCAGCGTTCGCCGACCGCACGCCACCCAGGCGCGCGCTGGACCTCGGCACCGGCACTGGTTGCCTGCTGCTCGCCGCATTATCGGAATTCCCTGCCGCATTCGGCATCGGAGTCGACCGATCCCCCGCCGCCACCGCGTTGGCCGCACACAATGCCGCGATGCTGGACATGGCCGACCGAGCTGCCTTCGTGTGCGCCGATTGGGCTGCCGCGCTGCATGGCCGGTTCGATCTGATCCTGTGCAACCCCCCCTACATCCCCCGTTCTGGCCTGCCGGAGCTGATGCCCGAGGTGGCTCGCTACGAGCCGCAATCCGCGCTGGACGGCGGTCTGGACGGGTATTCCGCCTATCGCGAACTGTTGCCTAATCTGCGCCCGCTGCTGCGTTCGGACGGCGCCGCCATTCTGGAAGTCGGCGCTGGTCAAGCCAAATCCGTCGCCGAACTGGCCCGGGAAGCCGGTTTCAGCACCATCTTCAGACACGATTTATCGGGAATCGTGAGGACTTTGGTGCTCCAATCGCCCTCAATATGAAAAAACCGTTTGGCAGACCGAGTGGGGCAGTCTAGCTTCCTGTCTCGGCAGGGTCAGCCGCGCGGCGGCTTACCCCTGGCACCGCGACCACGTTTGGTCGGGGTGCTCGCCGGTACCAATGCCGATGGTTAGAAGCCTGGCCGAGGGGGCTGCCCCCGGGACGCCGATGGGTTGACCCGCGCGTCCCAGCATCCCTTTGTCGGCCTGCAAATGAGAAGGCGTGACGGCAACAGTATGAACAATATGAAGCGCATGCGTGGACGCGGCCATCGACCCGGTGGTGGCGGCGGCGGTGGCGGTGGAAGCGGCTTCCGACACCAGGGCGGTGGTAGCGGCGGCGGCATTCCGATGAACCGCAACCACGTGTTCGACAGCAACGGGCCCGACCTCCGCATCCGCGGGACGTCGCAGCAGTTGTTCGAGAAATACCTCCAGCTTGGCCGCGACGCGACCAGTGGCGGTGACCGTGTGATGGCCGAGAGCTACTTCCAGCATGCCGAGCACTACTTCCGCATCCTGAACGCGATGAACCAGGCGGCGCAGCAGAACCAGCAGAACGGCGGCCAGCAGCAGCAAGGCGGCCAGCGCCGGCCCTACGGCAACGAGGACGGCGCCCCGTCGCCCAGCGAATCGGACGATGGCGACGGGCGTGCTCCCGGCACTGGCGATCAGCCCGGACTCACGGGAAATCCCCATCGCCGCCGCCCCGCCCGAGGCGTAGTTCGCCCGCTTCACCGGAATAGGTGACTGCCGCGACCGGCGCACCGTGCGGACGCTCGTTCGGAAACATGCCTGGCCGATTGGCTCGACGGTCAGTCGACGATTGCAGTCGCGTGGGCGTCAAGGAAGGCTCTGTGATGCTGTCCGGGCCAAGCGGTTGGCCGGACCAAGCGGTCGGATAGCAATACGGCGCAGTCTGCTGTTGCGGATCCGCAATCTGCTGGCAACGGAGCAGGGTCAGGACTTGTAGCGGCTCGCCGGTCACCGCCTGACTCAACGTCTCAAGCGGGCGACCAGCGCTACCCTATGCCAAGGCTCGCCCGCACCGCTCGCATCAATTCCGACTCCCGTACTGGGTTCAGGACAACGAATGGCACCGCGCCGGCGACGCGGATCGGCGGTTTGGTCGTGGTAGGCACGCTTTCCTCGCAGAACTCGAAATAGGCCTCGGCGCCATTGGGATGCAGGATGACCGGCACATCCAGGCCGCCGCCATGGCATAGTTTGTTGACCGCCCCCTGGATCATTTTGGCAACACGCAACAGCTCCGCGCGTCCCACGAACTCGACGAACAATTTGCGATAGAACGCCCGAACGATGTCCAGCTCGCCGCGCAGCAATGTGGACGAGACGATGGGACGCAACAGCATGTCCGCATCGGGCGTGGTGAAATGTGCGAGGCGATCCAGATTGTAATCGGATTCGCCAATTCGGGTTGCGCCTTCGAGAAATGCGGACAGTCCGATCGTCTCAGCATGGAACGGATCGCGCAGGAAGCCGGCCCTGACAGTGTCCATGACGAGTACCCTGATCCGGCCGCGCCACCGCATCCGCCGCCAGCCGGTCCAGCACGCGGCCGATAAACAGATGTGCGATATTCTCAACGTCGAGTGCCGGGTCGGCGGCATCGATGTGGTGCGCGACGCAGCCATGTTGCGACAGCAGGTCCAACTCGCCATCGTCGAATATGCCGACGCAGTGCAGGTCGCCCGCATAACCGACACAGCGCAAGCTGCGAACAAACGGCACGAGCCAATCTGCGTCGCGTGGGCGATGGTAGAACGCCACCACTGCATGAGCCGGTCGCGTCGCCGGCGGCTGCGTCTTGTCAGGGGCCGGCCGCGGCTCCGGCGACGGTGTCCCCGGCAGCGCTGTCCATCGCGCCGCGTCCAATTTGAACTGCGGTGCCGCCCAGACATAATCGAGCGTGATCTTATTGCGCTCCCACTGGTGTACAACGGGAACAAGCCGGCCATCGATCAGTATGCCGTCCGGCGTGGTCTGTACCGCCTCGTCCGCAACATAATGCATGGTCGCGACAAGGCTGTCAGTCGGATCGCACCAGGCATCGCGCAGCGGTCGCATCCGGATCAGGTAATTGTGGATGCCCTGGTCCATGCCGCGCGCCAGCAGGACATCGCGGTCTGCCAGTCCGCTCAACTCGGTCGTCATCGCAACGAGGTAGCGCAACATGCCGCACACGCTGGCGAACGTGGTGCCAGAGCAGGACACCGGACAGTCGCGGAGATTATGCGCGACCGCCGCCCCGTAGGCGTCCGCAATCCAATGCAGATTGACCGGCGACTTGCCAAGCAGGCAGCGCTCCTGCGCAAACACGATGTCGGCGGGCAATGGCTCTTCGAACGGATCGGATTGAAAGACGACGTCGCGCAGATCGGAAATCATGACGTTGGCATAGCTCGCGCCGTTTCGGGCGAGGAAATCCAGATAGCTGAAGTAGCGGCTTGACTGAGCATGCATTCGTTGCGACGCAAGTCGATCAGCTCGCTCGACGATAACACCATGATCGAGCAGCGCGCCGACGGTTTCCGGACTCACCTCGTCGACGAATACGCATATATCGCCGTGGAACGTGGTCCGTCGCAAGGAACCAATGAACCTCTCCAGTCCCTCGAAAGTCATTCGCGACCAGAGGCCCATGATGAGATTCTTCTTGCTGCTCACGCATCCGCCTCTATGGAATATCGCCCGCGCCACCCATAGACGATCATTGTTTCGTTTCTATACCGGAAAGACTAAGGTCGACCCTCAGCTTCCTCATCAATACAGATTTCGGATCCGATCCCAGTACTACCGCCGGTACCGCGCCACCGATGCGGACGCCGTGCCTGGTGTCGACAGCCATGGCGAAAGGCCAGAAGTCGAAAAGCACCTCCGCTGCATTTGGATGAATAATGACGGGAAACCCAAGCTTGCCGCCGTGGCATAGTTTGTTGACCGCACCCTGGACCACCTTCTGGATGCTGAGCAGTTCCGGCCGCCCGACGAGTTCCGCGAACAATTGGCGATAGAAGTCGCATACCACTGGTAACCGCCCGCGCAGCAGCGCCGATGAGACAATCGGTCGCTGAAGCTGGCTCTCCTCGGGCGGCACGAAAAACGCCAACCGATGTCGGTTGTAGTCCGAATTGGCGATGCGCGTAGGCCCTTCGGAAAATACCGACAAGCCGATCTGTACTGGTCAGGAATGGATCGCGCAGGAACGCCGCGCTCATGTTGTCCAGCACCAGCACCTGGTCCGGCAGCTCCGACCGGTCGGCTGTCAGCTTCTCCAGAACCTGGTTCAGGTAGAAGTGCGCGACGTTTTCCGCAATTCCGCTCTCGCTGGCGGAAATCTGGTGAGCTGTGCAGCCATAACGCGCCAGGACCGCCAGTTCATCGTCGTCGAAATCGCCAACGCAATGCACGCTTGTCGCGTCTGGTACGCAACGCAGGCTGCCAAGAAACAGTTGCAGCCAGTCCGCGTCGCGCTGGCGCTGGTAGAAGGCGACCACCGCGTCGCCCGTCGAAAGCGCCGGTGGCGTCGGAACATCAGTCGGTTCGGCCGATGGCCATGCGCGCCGCATAGACGGATCCAGGCGAAACCGCGGTGCGGATTTGACGTACTCGCGCGCCTGCGAATTCCCATCCCAGCGGCATAGCACAGGCGCCAGCCTGCCATCGATCAGCACACCCTGTTCCGCGATCCGCACCGCTTCATCCGGCATCGTGTGCATCGCGACGGCAATGGAGCCTGCCGGATCGAGCCACGCGCCACGCTGCGTATGCATGTGGACGACGTAATTATGCACGCCCTGATCGATCAGACCGGAAATCGGCGTCGTGCGGCCACTCAACTCGTGCGTCATGGCAACAACATAGCGCAGTATGCCTGCAAACGTGCCGATCGTGGCGCTGGTATTCGATACCATGCAATCTCGGATGTTGTGCGCCACCGACTCGCCGTAGGCCTGCACGACTGCGCCATGTTCCGCCGGTGACTTGCACAGCAGGCGACGCTCCGATGTATAGACGATATCGGCGGGCAGCGGCGCAGCAAATGGATCGGACTGAAAGACCACGGCAGCAGGTTCAGTCAGCATCACCTTGACGTAGTCGTTGGCGTGCCGTGTCAGGAAATCCAGAAAGGTGAAGTAGCGGCTTGCGAGTGCGGTCATGCGCGGCTGTGCCGACGGGCCCGTCCGCACGACGATAATGCCATGGGCGCGAAGCTGCGCGACGGTGTCGGCGGAAATATCCTCCACGCAGAGGCACACGTCACCTGCGAATGTGGTGTGGCGCAGGGACGCGATGAACTTTTCCAGAGCCCGAAACGACTGCCGGACCCAGAGGCCCATGATCAGGTTCTTTGCGCCGTTCACGCCGTTGCCTCACGTCACGGTGGATTGGGGGAAACTAGAGCAGTTGCAGGACGGCTGGGAATTCCACGGGAATTCCGTGCGAATGACGGGTATTCCCGCGCTCCACCAATCCCACGATCCTTGGGATAATGCAGTCTCTGTTATTTCACAGGATGGGCGTTGCGCGGCGGCGCGCCATCACGTTTGTCGCGGATCATGCGCGACCGCACCCCAGCCGCCTCACCAATTCGGCACGGCACGCCGCACCGGCGGCGACACACCCACTTTCCAGCCACCAGCGGCGTACCTCACGCAGTAGGGCACCGACCCGCGGGCCTTCCGGTTCGCCTAGCGCCAGCACGTCGCGACCCTCCAGTGGGAACACCGGCCGTGGCATGGCGGCCAGGCGCGCGCGCAAGGCTGTCCATTCCGGCGAGGCTCCGCCAACCAGCCATGTCCGGTCGATCAGGACTGCCGCGTCTTCCTCCGCCAGCAGACGACGCAGGGCGTTATCATCCATGTCGGGCCGCGCAACCGGGCCCGCCCGCAAAGCCTGCCAGCCGATCACGCTCCGCCACCGACAGCCGCAGGCGCGCCGCCAATGCCAGCGTGTCGCCGGTAAGCAACGCCGCGAGCCGCAACAGCGGGTCAGGCGGTGCCCCCGCCGCAATCAACCGTGCCAAACGTGCCGGGTCGGCCCCTTCCGGCAGGACAGCGGCCAGCACGCCCAGTTCCGCCATCAGGCCAACAGCGGTGCACGGATCGGGCGCGGACAGAATCCGGGATAACTCGCTCCACACCCGCTCAGCCGACAATCCGCCAAGGCCCAGTACGCCCGCTCGGATCGCGGAAAGTGCCGCATGGTCCGCCGCGCCGGTCGCATATCGGGAGAAGAACCGGAAGAAACGCAGGATGCGCAGATAGTCCTCGGCGATGCGCGTCGCGGGATCGCCGACAAACCGCACCCGTCCGGCGCGCAGATCGGCGATGCCGTCGAAATAGTCGAACACCGCGCCGTCGCGCGTCATCGACAGCGCGTTGATGGTGAAGTCGCGCCGCGCCGCGTCCGCCCGCCAATCATCGGTGAACGCCACCGTGGCGTGGCGTCCGTCGGTTTCGACGTCGCGCCGCAGCGTGGTGATCTCGAATCCGCGCCCGTCCACGACCGCCGTCACCGTGCCATGATCCAGCCCGGTCGGCACAGCGCGAATACCGGCGGCCTTCAGTGTATGGACGACTTGTTCGGGTTCGCGCGGCGTCGCCAGATCGATCTCGGTGACCAGACGGCCTGCGAGCGTGTCGCGCACCGCGCCGCCGACCACCCGCGCCTCGGGCAGCACCGCCATCACCGAGACCAGCGCGGGGTCCGCCAGAAAGTCGGGGGCCGGGATTCGCAAGGCGGGCGGATCGGTCATCGCGGCGCCGCGTGCCCGGGTATTACACGACCATTCTCCAGTTGCGCCGGCGCGTAGGTGGTGCCGGGCGGCAGCGCTGCTTCCTGGCTCAGCCAGATCATGGCGCCGATCAGCAAGACCACAACGCACGCGGTGACGGCAACCAATTGGATGGATGGGCCGCGTTCCATTGCCATGAAGCGCCAGATTGCGAATGCGGCAAATGGCGCCAGGAACAGCGCCAGTTCAACCAGTCGGAGCATGCGGCCCCACAGCCCGCAGCTTCTGAGCCAGGTGCACGAGGATCGCCGCGGTCGCCCCCCAGATATAATGGTCAGGGTGCGGCCACACCCAGTATTCCCGCCAGATCCCCCGCACATGGTGGCGCTGGCGCTTCGGCGCATCCGGATCGAGCAGAACGTCGATCGGCAGTTCGAACACCGAGTTCGACCTCATGCGGCGACGCCCGCAGCTCCAGGCCGGGTGGCAGCAGACCTAGCACCGGTGTGATCCGATAGCCCGTCCCGGTGATGTAATCCGCCATTCTGCCCAGCACCTCGACGCTCTCGGGATCGAGCGCAATCTCCTCCTGCGCCTCACGCAACGCCGCCGCCTCCGCATCGGCGTCGGTGGCGTCGATCCGGCCGCCGGGGAAACTGACCTGGCCGCCGTGCTTGTTCAGATGCGCGTTCCGCTTGGTGAGCAACACGCCAGGTTTGGTTCCCAGAATGATCGGCACCAGCACCGCCGCCGGCACCGGCGGCGTGTCCAGTATCTCCAGCACATCATCGCCGTGCGCGACGTCGCCCGCGAGTGGTTCGGCTATGATTTCCGCAAGACGCGCCCGCAGCTCCGCCGCCGTCATCGCACGATCATCAGCTTCGCCCGGATCACTGATCGCCGAGAGGCAGTTCGCCCAACGGGAAGAATTTGCCGCAGCTCCACACCCCGAGCATGCGCCGGCAACCGACCCATTCCGGCACGGCCAGCGCGACCAGTTCGTAATAAACGGCGCGGTTGATGCGCGCCTCGACTGCATGATCGCCGGTGCCTTCACGCACTCTTATGTAGGGTGTGGGTTCGCAGGTCAGCATGTCGTGCGCCACGCGGATCGGATGCTCGCGGCAGGCTGTCACCACCTGATCGACATTGGTGCGGAACGACAGGATTTGCTGATGACCGTCACCGCTCCAGTCGAGTTCGACCGCGACAAACGGTGCATCCTCGACCTCGATGCGCCCGCGTTCGGCTGGTGTCTCCAACCAGAACGAGCCGTCAGCTTCGCGCTTCAGCACGCTGGCGAACAGACATACCAGCTCCTTGCGACCGATCGGACTACCGCGGTACAGCCACGAGCCATCGCGACGGATCAGGAATGGCAGATCGCCACATTCCGTCGGCGGCCGATGGACGCGCGGACGCGGCTGATCGGGACGCGACTGATCGGGATGTGGCTGATCGGAGTTTGCAGGAACGGGGTCAATTGCCTCCGCGAGCACCGCTGTCACCACGCGCGCAGCCTGGCTGCGGCAGATGTTCCCGGCAAGCGGCGCGGAAGAGCTGGCCTCATTCACCTATCCGTCTCCATCCTTGGCGATCTTCCATCCCCGATCGCGATATAGGTAGCATCCCCCCGCCCGCGAAAGTGCCTATATGACGGCGAGGTTAGAATTGTCGGAGGTGGATGCCCGTATGTCGGGGGGTATGGCTGCCGCGCAACAAGGCGCGATGAACGCGGGATCGGTGGACGCCAGCACTATCCTTTCCGAGGTTGAGGCGCTGGGAACGCGCATCGGTCGCGTACGCGCCGCTATAGGGCGGGTCATCTTCGGCCAGGACGAGGTGGTCGATCAGACGCTGATCACGCTGCTTTCCGGGGGCCACGTGCTGCTGGTCGGTGTCCCCGGCCTGGGCAAGAGCCGCCTGGTGGAAACGTTGGGCATCGTGCTCGGGCTGGCCACCAAGCGGGTGCAGTTCACGCCGGACCTGATGCCGGCCGACATCATCGGCAGCGAGGTGCTGGACGAAGCCGAAGGCCGGCGCAGCTTCCGCTTCGTGCCCGGACCGGTGTTCTGCCAGTTGCTGATGGCCGACGAAATCAACCGCGCCAGCCCCCGCACCCAGTCGGCGCTGCTGCAGGCAATGCAGGAGCAACGCGTGGCCGTGGCGGGCGTCGAACATACGCTGCCGCGGCCATTCCACGTGCTGGCGACGCAGAATCCGATCGAGCAGGAGGGCACCTATCCGCTGCCGGAGGCGCAGCTCGACCGGTTCCTGCTGCAGATCGACGTCGGCTATCCTGAGCTGGACGGCAGAGCGGACCATGTTGCTCGCCACCACAGGCTTGGCCGAGGCGCCGGCGGAGCCGGCGATGACCGCAGACGAACTGCGCGCGGCGCAAGCGCTGATCCGCCGCGTGCCGGTGGGCGAGAAGGTGGTGGAGGCGATTCTGGCGCTGGTGCGTGGCGGCCGTCCGGAATCATCCGACGATGACACCGTGCGGCGCCACGTTGCATGGGGTCCCGGCCCGCGAGCCGCGCAGGCGCTGATGCTGGCATCGCGAGCGCGGGCGCTGCTGGGCGGCCGCCTGGCGCCCAGCATCGACGATGTGGTGGCGCTGGCCCGCCCGGTGCTACGACACCGCATGGCGCTGAACTTCTCCGCCCGTGCCGATGGCGTGGTGCTGTCCGACGTGATCGACCGTCTGGTGGAGCGCCTTGCCTAGCGGCGCCGTCCAGGCCGCGACGGACGCCAGGCGCGCCGAGGCGCTTGGCGCCCGACTGCCGCCGCTGCTGGTTGCCGCCGAACGGGTCGCCGCCACGGTGGCCCAGGGTGTGCATGGCAGGCGGCGTGTCGGTCAGGGTGACAGTTTCTGGCAGTTCCGCCGCTTCGTGCAGGGCGATCCGATCGCCCGCGTCGACTGGCGGCAGTCGGCAAAGTCCGGCCGCCCCGTGCCGGACGGCTGGTTCATCCGCGAGACCGAGTGGGAAGCGGCGCAGACCGTCTGTCTGTGGCGCGACGCCTCTTCGTCGATGCGCTGGCGCTCGCGCGGCGCGACGGTGGAAAAACGCGAGCGCGCCGGATTGCTGCTGCTGGCGCTGGCATCGCTGCTGCTGCGTGGCGGCGAGCGCGTGGCGATGATCGAGCCGGGTGCCCGTGCCGATTTCCGGCCGCGCCGGGCTGGACCGCCTGGCCGAAGCGCTGGCCGGCGTCGTCGACGACGATGCCGGTGTGCCGCCGCACGTGCCGCTGCCGCGCCATGCGCGTGTCGTGCTGTTCGGCGATTTCCTGTCGCCGCTGGCGGAAATCCAGGCAACCATCGGCCACATGGCTGCGATACCGGTCAGCGGCTTTCTGCTGCAGGTGCTCGATCCGGCGGAAGCCGACCTTCCCTACAGCGGGCGCATTCGCTTCCGCGGACTGGAGCGCGAGGCGGATACGCTGATCCCGCGCGTGGAGGGCGTGCGCGATGAATATGGCCGCCGCCTGAAGGCGCAGCAGGACGGCTTGGCTGCGATCTGTTCAGCCGCCGGCTTCGGCTTCGCCATCCACCGCACCGACCATTCGCCCGAGGCCGCGCTGCTCGGCCTCTACACGGCACTGACCGGCGCGATGATCTTCGCCGCACCCTGGGTATTGCTCGCACTGCCGGCCCTGCCGTTGCTGTGGTGGCTGTTGCGGGTCACGCCGCCGGCACCGCGCAGCGAGACATTCCCCGCGATCCGTCTGCTGATGGGGCTGCATGCGCGCGAAGAGACGCCGGCGCGGACGCCCTGGTGGCTGCTGCTGCTCCGCATGGTCGCCGCGACTCTGGTGATCGTGGCGTTGGCGCGGCCAGTGCTGGATGCCGGTTCGAGCCTGCCCGGGTCCGGGCCAGGTCCTGCTGGTGATCGACAATGGCTGGGCATCGGCTGGCGACTGGCCCCGCCGCGATGCAGGCTGCGAACAACGTGCTGGACCGTATCGAGCGCGCCGGGCGGCAGGTGGCCCTGCTGGCTACCGCGCCGAACGGGACAGGCGCCGCGCCGCAGTCCACCGCGACGATGCCGGTTGCCGACCTGCGTGCCAGGACTGGCGGCGCTGCATCCGCGAGCCCTGGCCGCCGGATCGCGCTGCATCAGCCGCGGCGCTGCAAGCCTGGCATCAACCTGGCAGCGCCATAGTCTATCTCGGCGACGGGCTGACGCGACGGCGCGCGATTTTTCCAGCTTCGCCTCGGCGCTTGGCGATGCGGGCACGGTGACCGAACTGCGGTCGCAGGGCGGTACCGGCGCGGCTGCTGCGGCCGCCCCGGAGCGAGGCTGATCGCCTGATCGCCCGGATCGAGCAGAGCGCCCCAGCCGCTCGCCGGCCACGCCGTGGTGCTGGCGCAGAGCGGCGACGGTCGGACCCTGGCACGCGCGACGGTGGAGCTGCCCGCAGACGCAACAAGCGGCACCGCCCCGATCGTGCTGCCGCCCGAACTGCGCAACCGATTGAGCCGGCTGGTCTTGGAAGGCCCGCCGACCGCCGCTTCGGTCGCCCTGCTGGATGAACGTTGGCGTCGCCGCCCGGTGGGCATTCTCGCCGGCGATCTTGCAACCGCGGATACGCCGTTCGCCGGGCCGCTGTATTACCTGCGCCGCGCGCTGACGCCGTTCACCGAAGTGCGTGAGGCCGATCTCGCGACGCTGCTGCAACGCGAGTTGTCGGTGGTGATCCTCGCGGACCGGCCCCTGCCGGCCGGTCCCGAGCGCGATGCGTTGACCCACTGGGTGGAACAGGGCGGCCTGCTGATTCGCTTCGCCGGACCGCGCACCGCCGAACAGCCGATCGGCGAGACCGATCCGTTGATGCCGGTAAAGTTGCTCGGCGGTGACAGGCAGCTTGGCGGCGCGCTGTCCTGGGCCGAACCCGCCGGCGTTGCGCAGTTCCCGGCGAGTTCGCCGTTCGCCGGCCTGACCGTGCCCAACGAGGTGAAAGTCAGCCGGCAGGTGCTGGCCGAACCATCTGCCGACCTTGCCAACCATACCTGGGCGGCATTGGCCGATGGCACACCGCTGGTGACAGAAGCGGCGCGCGGCGCCGGCCGCATCGTGCTGTTCCACGTCACGGCCAACGCCGACTGGTCCAACCTGCCGCTGTCGGGACTGTTCGTGGATATGCTGCGCCGACTGGTCGCGTTGTCGGCCGGCGTGGCGACGACGGCCGACAACACGGTACTGGTGCCGGCCGAGACGCTGGATGGCTACGGGTTGCTGTCGACCCCGCCGCAGGCCGCAACCGGGCTGCCGGCAAGCGAGATCGCCCGCACCGTTGCCTCCCCGCGTCATCCGCCTGGGCTCTACGGCCCGGAAAACGGCAGGCGGGCGCTTAACCTTGGCGCCAATCTGCCGTCCCCGGAGACCGCCCCGGCGATCCCTGGCGCGCGGATGGAGGGCCTCCAGGCCGCGGTGCCGGAGCGTGCGCTGGGTCCGCCGTTGCTGGCGGCGGCGGTGCTGCTGCTGGCCCTCGATATGCTGATCGCCCTCGGCCTGCGCGGGCTGCTGCGGTCAGGCCCGGGTTGCTGCCGCGGTGCTGTTCGTCGTCCTGGCTGCCCCGGGAGCCCATGCGCTGGACAGCAATCCCAATCCGGCGCTGGCCACGCGGCTTGGCTACATCAGCACCGGCGATGCTCAGCTCGACGGCGTATCGCGCGCCGGGCTGGAGGGGCTGTCGGAATATGTGAACCGGCGCACCGCCGCCACCTTGGTGGAACCCGACGCGGTCGAGCCTGGCAAGACCGACCTGAGCTTCTATCCCCTGCTGTACTGGCCGATCAGCGCCGATGCGCAGCCGTTGAACCCGGTCGCAGGCCGCGGCGCTGAACGACTACATGAGCCGCGGCGGCATCATCCTGATCGACACGCGCGATTCCGGTTCTGGTGCCGGGTTCGCGCCAGGTAGCGAGTTCGGCGTTGCAGCGGGTCGCGCAGGGATTGGTGATTCCGCCGCTGGCGCCGCTGACCACGGAGCACGTGCTGGCTCGTGCGTTCTACCTGCTGCAGGATTTTCCCGGGCGCTACACCGGCGACACCGTGTGGGTGCAGCGCGACCAGGACCGCACCAACGACAGCGTCAGTCCGGTGATCATCGGCGGCAACGACTGGGCATCGGCGTGGGCGATCGATGACAGCGGGCGGAACCCGTATGCGGTGATCCCAGGTGGCTCGCGGCAGCGCACGCTGGCGTACCGGTTCGGCGTGAACCTGGTCATGTACGCGCTGACCGGGAATTACAAAGGCGACCAGGTGCACGTGCCGGCGATATTGCAGAGACTGGGGCAGTAAATCGCATGATTTGCCACTCGCCGATCCACTCGTTGATATCGCACCACAGGTCAGCCGAAGACGATACTCTGGATCATCGGAATGATGCTGGAATGATGACTGGTTCGTCTGCCTTTCCAACTGTTACCCCGTCAACTTAGATGCGCCCTTCCGAAGTCATCGCCGCACTGCGCTTCGATCCGCTGCTGCCGCTCTGGCTGATCGCCGCACTCGGTGTGCTCGCGCTGCTTGTCGTGGCGCTCGCCGTAATCCGGCGGGCGCGCGGCACTGTCTGGCGATTCGCCGGCATTTGCGGTGCTGCTGCTGTGGCTGGCCGGTCCTCGGCTGGTGCAGGAGACCCGAGAAAACCTGCCCGATATCGGACTGCTGGTGGTCGACCAGACAGCATCGATGCAGGTCGGCGAACGAGCGCGACTGGCCGAGGCGGCGCGCGCCTCGATCAGCCAGCAGGCGGCAAAGCTGCCCGACCTGGAGCTTCGCACCGTCACCGTGCCGGAAAGCGGAGATTCCGGCACCCATCTGTTCGGCGCCATCGACCGGGCATTGGCGGATATTCCGCGCTCGCGGCTGGCCGGCACGATCGCCATCACCGACGGCCAGGTGCATGACATTCCGGACGCCGCTCCCGGCGGGGCACCGCTGAATGTCCTGATTCCGGCCAAGGGTGAGGAAACCGATCGCCGGCTCCGCGTCATCGAAGCGCCCAGCTACGGCATCGTCGGCAAGACCGCCACGCTGCGCGTCGCCATCGAGGATCTCGGCGTGGCAACTCCGGTCGGCACCGCCAACCTGACGATACGCCGCGACGGCGAGCCGCCGCAGGTGGAAAACGTGCCGGTCGGCGTCGGAGCAAACCGTCGACCTGCCGATTACCCGCGCCGGCCCCACCGTGGTGGAACTGTCGGCAAGCACGCTGCCGGGCGAGGTAACCACCATCAACAATCGCGCGGTGATCGAGATCAACGGCGTGCGCGACCGGTTACGCGTGCTGCTGATCTCCGGCGAACCGCATCCCGGCGAGCGCACCTGGCGGCGGCTGCTGAAGGCGGATCCGTCCGTCGATCTGGTGCATTTCACCATCCTGCGGCCGCCGGAGAAGGACGACCTGACACCGCTCAACGAGCTGGCGCTGATCGCCTTCCCGGTGCGCGAGCTGTTCCTCGACAAGATCCACGAGTTCGACCTGATCATCCTGGACCGGTTCCAGAACCGCGGCCTGCTGCCGCTGCCGTACATCGCCAACATCGCCGAGCACGTGCGCGAGGGTGGCGCACTGCTGCTGAGCGTCGGGCCGGAGTTCTCGGGCGCGGCCAGCCTGGCAGCAACGCCGCTCGGTCAGGTGTTGCCGGGCATCCCGGCTCCCATCGGACGCCGTGGTGGACGGGCAGTTTCCGCCCACGCGTCACCGATCTCGGCCAGCGCCATCCGGTGACCGAAGGCCTTGCCGGGGCAAACCCGCCGAACGATCCGAATGAGCGGCCGACCTGGGGCTCCTGGTACCGGCGCATCCAACCTGCCGACGTGCACGGCGAAGACCTGTTGGGCACGCCCGACGGCGATCCGCTTCTGCTGCTGGACCGCGTCGGCAAAGGCCGCGTGGCGCTGCTGCTGTCGGACCAGATCTGGCTATGGTCGCGCGGCCATGAGGGCGGCGGTCCGCAAGCCGAGTTGCTGCGCCGAGTCGCACACTGGCTGATGCAGGAGCCGGAGCTGGAGGAGAACGCCCTGACGGCGCATGTGGCCGATGGGCCGCCTGACGATCGAGCGTCGCTCGACCGACCCTGCGCCGCCCGGCCAGGTGACGGTGACCGATCCCGACGGCAAGGTACTGAAGCTGAAGCTGACGGAAATCAGCCCCGGCCGGGCTACCGCCAACCTGCCAGCAGCCACGCCAGGTGTCTGGCAGGCGAGCGACGGCAGCCGAACCGCCTATGCCGCGGCGGGTGCCGCCAATCCTCTCGGAGTTCGCCGATCTGCGTGCAACGGCGACGCTGCTGCGCAAACTGGCGCGCGCCTCGGGCGGCGGGGTGCGTTTCATCGGCACCGGCACGCCAGGCGCGCCGCCCGACATGCCGGAGTTGCGCCGCACCGAACCCGACCGGACGCGCCGCCGGCAGTTCGTGGATCGGGCTGGAGCGCAGGCACGACCACGTGGTCACCGGCATCGCCGCGCTGGCACTGCTGCCGGCGTGGTTCGCACTGCCGCTGATGCTGGGTTTGCTGATGCTCGCCTGGCGGCGGGAAGGGGCGTGATCTAGGTCGTCAACGCTCGCGCGGCTGGCGCGCATTGGGTCAACGGCGTCACTCGCACCGCGTAAGAATTACGGCAACGAGCGCTGATCCCAGGTCGTTGCAGTTCGTTTACACAGGCGACATACTCGGCGAAATCGCCACCGGGCGAAACGGGGGAATCATGTCCTTGCGACCAGACGAGCACTTGCCCGCGCGGCCGGTGCGTGGGCAAGGCTGCTGCTGCTGATACCGTTCGTCGCAGTGCTGTGGGTGCCGTTCTACAACAGCGTGGAACCCAGCCTGTACGGCGTGCCGTTCTTCTACTGGTATCAGCTTGGCTGGATCATCCTCGAGCGCAGTGATCATCGGCATCGTCTATCGGCTTGAGCATTGATCCGGGGAGTCGCGCGATGAACTGGACCGCTCTCATCGTCTTCATCGCGCTGTTCGGCTTCGTCACATGCATTGGCTTTTTCGCCGCGCGCTGGCGCCGCGGCGATCTGACCATGCTGCACGAATGGGGGCTCGGCGGCCGCCGCTTCGGCACCATCGTGACCTGGTTCCTGATCGGCGGCGATCTCTACACCGCCTATACCTTCATCGCCGTACCGGCGCTGATGTTCGGCGCCGGCGCCATCGGCTTCTTCGCCGTGCCATACACGGTGATGATCTATCCGATCCTGTACATCGTGTTCCCGCGCCTCTGGTCGGTGGCGCACAAGCACGGCTACGTCACCTCGGCCGATTTCGTGCGCGGACGGTTCGGCAATCGATGGCTGGCGCTGGCGGTGGCGTTCACCGGCATCCTGGCGACCATGCCGTACATCGCGCTGCAACTCGTCGGCATCCAGGTGGTACTCGGCGCGATGGGCGTAGAGACCAGCGGTTTCGGCGGCGATCTGCCGCTGATCATCGCCTTCGTCATCCTGGCGGCGTTCACCTACACCTCTGGTCTGCGCGCGCCGGCGATGATCGCCGTGGTGAAGGATCTGCTGATCTACATCACGGTGATCGCCGCGATTATCGCCGTGCCGATCCATCTGGGCGGCTACGATAAGGTGTTCGCGGCCATTCCGTCGCCCAAGCTACTGCTTGCCGCGCCGCCGGCCGGTTCGCTGGGCAGCTTCAGCGCCTATGCGACGCTGGCGCTCGGGTCGGCCTGCGCGCTGTTCCTGTATCCGCATTCGATCACCGGCATCCTGAGCGCATCGAGCGCGCGCGTTGTGCGGCGCAATGCTGCAATCCTGCCGGCCTACTCGCTGATGCTGGGGTTGTTGGCGCTGGTCGGCTTCATGGCGATCGCGATCGGCGTGCAGTCGATGCCGGAGTTCGCCGACGGCTTCAAGCGCTACAGCAACAACTTCTCCGTCCCCGCATTGTTCATGGCGATGTTCCCGTCGTGGTTCGTCGGCGTGGCATTCGCCGCCATCGCGATCGGCGCGCTGGTGCCGGCGGCGATCATGTCGATCGCCACCGCCAACACTTTCACCCGCAACATCTACCGCGAGTTCATCCATCCGGACTGCACCGATGCCGAGGAAAGCCAGATGGCGAAATATGTGTCGCTGGTGATCAAGGCCGGCGCGCTGGTGTTCATCTTCGCCATCCCGTTCCAGTTCGCGCTGTATCTGCAACTGCTTGGCGGCGTGTGGATCATCCAGACCCTGCCGTCGGTCGTCCTCGGTCTCTACACCAGGATGCTCAACGGTTGGGCGCTGCTGATCGGCTGGGCAGTCGGGCTGGGTCTGGGCACATGGATGGCGACCTCGGTCAGTTTTGCGCCGATTTATCCGCTGCACATTCTGGGCACCACCGTGCCCTGCTATATCGCGCTGGCATCGCTGGTGGTGAACCTTGTGCTGTCATTCGTCCTGTCTCTGTTCCTCAACGCCGTGTGGACCGATCGGCACAAGGACGTAACGGTCGCCGGCGACTACGCATGAGCCGCGTGATAACCACGCCTTAACCTCATGGCCGGACCTTCGCCCTTCTGGTCATCAGGAGGGCGTATGGTGGATGCCGCGGAACGGGTGCGGGCGCTGCAAGGCGCGCTGACCCTGCTGGAGAGTGGGCAGCACGAACATGCAGAGCTTCTATGCCGAAAACTGGTCGCCTGTGATGGCGCTGACGTCGAGGCAACTGCTGCTGCTCGCGTTGGCCATCGGCATGCGCGGCGATCCCGAGGCAGCCGCGCCGCTGCTGAACCAGCTTGCGCGCGCCCGATCCGGCCACGCACATCCCTGCCGTGATCTGGCACAGATGCTTGCTCGGTCAGGGCAAGGCAGCGCTGATCGCGCCGCAATATCAGGCTTGCCTCGACTTGGCTCCCCACGACCCGCGGCTGCGTTACGCTTACGCCGAGTTCATGCGGAGCAATGGCGACGCGGTGGCGGCGGTGGCGCTGCTCGATCCCGTCCTGCGCACACATCGCACCAACCCGGAGGCGCAGTATCAGATGGGCCTGTCGCTGGCCGAGGCGGGGCAGTTCGCCGACGCAGCCGAGCATTTCCGCCAGGCCATTGCCTATGACCCCGCGCCCGCCGCCTTCTGGGCGAACCTCGGCATGATGCTGAAAGTCGAAAGCCGCTTCGACGAAGTCACTCGATGCCTACGCAGAGGCATTGGCGCGCAGACCCAACGACCGGCAGATCAGGGTGAACCGCGCAGTGGTGCGGTTGCACGCCGGCCGGTTTGCCGAAGCCTGGCAGGATGCGGCGTGGCTTCTGGAGCCCGAGCAAACGGTCCTGGCGCCGGAGCGGAAGTTGCCGACGCTATCGGTCCTGCCGGATCTGACGGGCCGGACGGTGCTGGTGGTGCAGGAGGAAGGGCTCGGCGATACGCTGCAATTCCTTCGCTATCTGCCTTTGCTTGCCCAGCGCGGTGCGCGCGTTGCCGTCGCCGTGCCGCGCGAACTGACGCGCCTGATGCGGACGGTTCCCGGCATTGCCGAAATACCCGACGGCGATGCACCGGTGCCACGGCATGACTTCCACTGTTCGTTCAACGGTCTGCCGCGAGCGTTCGAGACAACCCTGGAGACGATCCCCTGCGACGTGCCATATCTGGCGGCCGACCCGGTGTTGGCGGCGCATTGGGCTCGGCGATTGCCGCTGACCATGGCGCTGCGCGTCGGCCTGGTTTGGGCTGGACAGGCGCGGCCATGGTTGCCGGGATTTACCGGTCTCGATCGCCGTCGCAGCGCCAGCCTGGCCACGTTGGCGCCGCTGGCCGACGTGTCCGGCGTGCAGTTTGTCAGTTTGCAAAAAGGCCCGCCTGCTGGTGAGACACCGCCGTTCGACATGATCGATATGATGGATGAAGTGCGGGACTTCGCTGATACCGCAGCCATCGTTGCCAACTTGGATCTGGTGATCAGCGTCGATACATCGGTTGTGCATCTGGCAGGGGCGATGGGCAAGCCGGTTTTCCTGCTCGACCGCTACGATAATTGCTGGCGCTGGCTGAGTGGGCGCTCCGACAGTCCATGGTATCCGTCACTGCGTATCTTTCGTCAAAAACGCAGTGGTGAATGGCAGCCGGTCATCGCGTGTGTCGTCGCGGCGCTCGCCGACCTCGCAGCATCCCCTGTCATTGCGCGTTCCATGCCAGCCGCTCAGCGGCGCCAACCTGACTGAAACCGGGACGATTGCTGCAAGCCTCCCCTTGCCCACCGACCCTGGCTGTCTGCGATCGGTCGCCGGTAAATGACCGGCAGCAAACATTACCAATATTTCATGCGACCAGAACGCCAGCGTAAGCAAATACTGCCGCCGCGCCAACCCAGCAGGCTCTGATACGTCCGGTCCCGCGGAGGCGCAGCGAAAAAGCAAGAAAATCTCCAGGGGGCTAACGACAATGCAAACAGGTCTCTTTGCGGCGGTGCTGGCCGCGCTATTTGCCTCGGGCGTGGCCGCGGCGCCGGCTACGGCCGATGAAACGCCGAAACACGGCGGCATCCTGACCTACATGATCCCGGCAGACGCGCCGCCGAGTTTCGATGGCCATCGGGAAACCACCTATGCGACGGTCCACGCCACGGCGCCGTTCTACAGCGTGCTGATCCGGCTCGATCCCAACGATCCGAAGGACACCACCAAGTTCGTCTGTGACCTGTGCACTGAAATTCCGCAGCCGACGGACGACGGCAAGACCTACACCTTCAAGATCCTCAGCGGCGTGAAGTGGCACGATGGCTCGCCGCTCACCGCGGCTGACGTTGCGGCGAGCTGGAACCACATCGTCCATCCGCCGCCGGGTTACAACAGCGCGCGCCAGAACTGGTACGATATGGTCGACACCATATCGTCGCCCGATCCGACGACGGTGGTGTTCCACTTGAAGTTCGCGACCCTGACGTTCCTGCCGGCGCTCGCCGACCCGTATGCCTACATCTACAAGAAGGACATCCTGGACAAGGATCCGAACTGGTACCAGAAAAACATTATGGGCAGCGGGCCGTTCAAGTTCGTCGACTACCAGCTCGGCCAGTCGATCCGCGGTGAACGCAATCCCGACTATTACCACAAGGGTCTGCCGTACCTGGACGGCTTCGTTGGCATCTTCGCCGACAAACAGGTTGTGCGCACCGAGGCGATTCGCGCCGACCGTGCGGCGACCGAATTCCGCGGTCTGCCGCCGGCGGCGATCGATCAGCTCAAGCAGGAACTCGGTGACAAGATCACCATCCAGCAGAGCGACTGGAACTGCGGCAACCTGATCACGCCGAACTCCAGGCACAAGCCGTTCGACGATGTGCGGGTGCGCAAGGCGCTGCTGCTGGCGGTCGACCAGTGGCATGGCGCGCCGGCGCTGGCGAAGATCGCTGATGTGCGCACGGTCGGCGGGATCGTCTTCCCCGCTTCGCCGCTGGCGGCGACCAAGGAGGAATTGCAGAAGATGGCCGGCTTCTGGCCCGATATCGACAAGTCGCGCGCGGAGGCGAAGCGCCTGCTGAAGGAGGCGGGGCAGGAGAACCTCAGCTTCGAAATGCTGAACCGCAACGTAGACCAGCCCTACAAGTACGTCGGCACCTGGCTGGTGGATGAGTGGAGCAAGATCGGCGTGCACGTCACGCAGAAGGTGGTTCCAACGGGTCCATGGTTCGAGTTGATGCGCACCGGCAACTTCGACGTCGTGGTGGAGGCCAACTGCAACGGCGTGGTGAACCCGGTGATGGACACGCAGAAATACTTGCCGAAAAAGGTGTTCGTCGAAAACTACGGCGGCTACGACGATCAGGAGCTGATCGACATCGACGCCAAGATGGTGCGCGAGACCGACCCCGCGAAGCAGCGCCTGTTGATGCGCGAATTCGAAACGCGCGTGGTGGACACCGAGGCATACGAGTTCCCGATGCTGTGGTGGAACCGCATCCTGCCCGAGCGATCGTACATGCACGGCTGGAAGATCGGCCCGAGCCACTACGTGAACCAGGATCTGGCGACCATCTGGCTGGACAAGTGAGGCACGCGCCACGCGACGCCGGGAGAGCGTGCGACCTGCGGCTTTACGCGGAGTTGTGCCCCTCCCGGCGCTCCAGTGCTGCGCGTTCTATCTTGTTCAACACGGAGGACGCGTCCTCCATGTTGAAACACAGCAGAACGCACCGCACGAGCCATGCCGGCTTCCTCCGGGAAGGCCGATAACCTGCGTCGGACGCTGCAGTACGCAGATAATCGGCTACGCGTTCATGTCCTGGTGGACCTCGATGACATTGCCCTCGGGGTCGTAGAAGAAGATCTGATGCCACCCGTTCATCGCCCACTGTCCGTAGTCGGAATAGGCGATGTTCTTCTCCTCGAGCCGCTTCTTGAACGCGGCAATGTCATCGGTGCGGAACGCGATGTGGCCGCGCTCCAGCGGATTGACGATGTGGTTGGTGCGGAAACCAACGCCGAGGTCAGTCGTGGCCAGGTGCACCTGCGTCTGGCCGTCCGTCACGAACGCAACCGGCGCCGCGTAACCCTGCGAGGTGTCGCGTGAGCTGTTCAGTGACGGCTCGGGCGCCAGGTCCAGCACCGATCGGTAGAAGTCCTCCATGCCCGCAACATCCTTCGAGCACAGGTTCAAATGGTGTAGCTTGATCTTCATGCGGTTCCTCCTGCGGGCATTATCACATCCGCATCAATGTGGACCCGGAGACGCCGTCGAGACAGTGGGCACCGGCCGGTCAGCATTTTTCATGGTGCGCGCGTTCCGGCGCCTCGCTTACCGCTGCGGTCAAGCCGACACCATCGGCATTGCCGATGGCGCGCTGCATCCCTGTTTGCTTGACGTCCAAATGTGATGTCGTATATGACATCACCTGTGTTGCGCATCGTGCTGGATACGGATGTGTTGGTTGCCGCATTTGATAGCCCGATCGGTGCATCGCGGCAGTTGGTCGTGGAGGTGCTCGACGGCCACGTCAGCTTGCTCATGTCCACGAGTCTGCTGTTCGAATACGAGGCAGTGCTGACCCGTCCCACCGTCTTGCACATGACTGGCATCGATGCAGCCGCGGTGCTCGCAGTGTTGGATGAACTCGCCGGACTTTGCGTACCGGTGGCTCTCGACTATCGCTGGCGGCCGGCCGCTACGGATCCGGACGATGACATGGTCATCGAAACCGCCGTCAACGGCGGCGCCGACGTGATCACCACGTTCAATATTGATGACATGCGCGCAGGCGCAGCCCGGTTTGGCATCGCCGCGGAGCGACCGGCAGCGGTGCTACGGAGATTGCGACCATGACCACATTCCCGCTTCGCCTGACCGAGGAACTGAAGGCCATCGCCGCCGCTCAGGCCGCGCGCGCCGGTATCAGCCTCAACCAGTACATCGCCACCGTGCTGGCCGCGCATATAGGTGCGCAAGCGGAGGCAGAGCGCATGTTTGCCGCACGGGCTGCGCGGGCCAGGCCGGGAACGGCCCGAGCAATTCTGGCGCACGCCGGCAAACGGCGGCGGCCTCGGGCGGGGGATCGGCTGGATGTCGAATGAACGGCATTTGCGCGGAAGAGCCTCACTGCTGTGCTGTGCCCGCCATGCCCACAGCGATCCATCGCCAGGCGGTACTCGTGCCAGCCGCTCATGACCGCCTGACGGCCGCACGCGCTCACCTGCCCCGCGGCAATAAAGACCGGCCCCGGCCAGCCGCGTAATCCGTGCACGCCAGCCAGCAGCGCGAGGCGACCAAGCGGCGCGACCGTGATGTCGAGACGTTGCGGGAGATCGCCCGCAGCTGCAACGTCAGTCAGGCGATAATTTCGAGATTGTCTGAATGATCAGACTATCGTCCTGCTTTGCGGGGACGGGACAATGTTCCTGCCAATTCGTCGCTCTGACCAGCGGGCTCCTTGCGAGCGCCGGACTGATCAGCGGCGGCACGAGTGATGCGATGAGCATCGGTTGGCGGGTCGATGGCACGGTGACATTCGTCTCCGCGCTCAAGCCCGGAGACGGTCCGCGCTTCCCGGCTGTAGAGCGGGCGACTGGCGTTCCACCTTCGGGTGCCTGTGGGACAGTCGCCGAACTTAAATCTCCGCCGCCGGGCGGGGCCTTGCAAGGGCTTGACACCGCCAAAAAGCTGGTAAGCTGAGACGGGGTATCAAGATGCGCAAGGGCGGTAGCAAAAACCAGCGGCTACGTCCAAGAGCAATCTCGGGCTAACCGTTGCGACGATCTTCGTCGCTCTGACCAGCGGGCTCCTTGCGAGCGCCGGACTGATCAGCGGCGGCACGAGTGATGCGATGAGCATCGCTTGGCGGGTCGATGGCACGGTGACATTCGTCTCCGCGCTCAAGCCCGGAGACGGTTAGTATCCGGGGAGAGCATGCCCACAGGTTCCAAAGCTAAGCAGCGAAATTGTCCACTAGGTCAAACCCTGTCCGCGCGCGTGCGAGCGACAGATACATTGCTCGAAGCTTGGCACGCCATTCGTCGAAACGGCGAAACCTCTCGAAGCCCCAGAACTCGCCAAGCCACGAAAGATTTTGCGGCCGATCTTCCGCGTCAACTTCGGCGCATTCAGGAGCGTCTGCGCCGAGCTCCTTATCTATTTGCGCCGCAAATCGGCGCTACGCCGCAGAAGGCCAAAGGAACTGGCAAGCGGCCACTGGTAATTGCGCCGCTTGAAGATCGCATCGTGCAACGAGCAATACTTGACGTATTGCAGGGCAGTAATAATCTGCCAGAGTACGCGTGAATTCTTCTAACACCGACTTCCATCGGCGGGATCCCCGGTCGAGGCGTTGGTCACGCAATAAGCTTGATCGATGCTGCACAGCAGGCTGGTGATGCTAACTTCATTGGCGGCTCAGATATTGCCGGCTTTTTCACCAAGATTAATCAGGTCGCCGTTGTCGATTTCATTCGTGAACAGACCGAAGACGATGAGTTCATTGACCTCATTCGTCGGGCGCTCAAGGTAGAGCTTGCTAACGCTAATGAAATGGGGCCCGACGACCTGAGACTTTTCCCAACCGACGAAGCCGGCGTTGCTCAAGGGTGCCCCCTATCTGCGTTGGCAGGCAACATTGCACTTCGTGAGTTCGACGCCGCTCTGAATGGCCGGAATATAACCTGCATTCGCTATATCGACGACTTCATCATATTGGGTCGTCGCAAAGAATATGTTCGCAAGACTTTTGCCAAGGCGGAGGCAATCCTCACGGCTCTAGGTATGGCGATTTATCAACCTGACGTTCGGCCCGATAAGGCTTTTCTTGGGTCGTTTAATGAACAATTCGATTTTCTCGGCTACCAACTCGTGCCGCGCCTCTACCCACCGGCTGCGAAAAACCGTGAGCAGGTTATCACCTCAATCCGCAGCGAGCTCGATGAAGGGCGTATCCATATTTTACGAGCATTGAATAGCGACACTGGCGGCAAACCCCTTCAGCTCTACGCACAAACTTTGGTCGCGGTTGATGGTATCTTGCGGGCATGGAGTGGCTCATTTAGTGCCAGCCGCTGTCTTGCTAGCGCGAAGGAAATCGACAACACAGTCAATACGCTCATAAGTGGCTTCATTGCGTTTTACAGAGACAAGCTCGAGAAGAAATCTCAACTTGAGCACCGGAGAGCTTTGGGCGTGCATGTCGTTGAGGACGACATCCGGCAACGCCTCAAACAGTCTTCCGTGGACCGCCAGCTCCCCAGGGGTCGTCAGTGCCGGAATTTTTTCCTTGACAACGCTCCACCCTGATGTTCTTGTTTCGTTCATGTCCGCCGCCGCCCAATCCCCCGCCTCACCAACAGACCCCGATCCACCCCGGGTCGCCCCAACCGTACCCGGCCGCCTCAACCGTGTCCTCAGCCTCGTCCGCAAACTGATCGACTTTGGCAAGCAAATCGCCGGCACGATCCAGCAGCGCGCCACTTCCCCTGGCTTCTCCAGCTCGCTCGGCACCGCCGACCTCGCGCTCATCCTAGCCCGTATCACCAGCGGCCTGCGCCGCGCCGCCGCCCTGGAAGCCGCGCTTTGCCGCCGCGCCGACCGCGGCCACGACCTCACCCCAACACCCTTCCGCATGCCCGCCGCCCGTGCGCCCCGCCCCGCCCGCCAGGTCGCCCCGCCTGACACCCAGCCGGACACCCAGCCCGCCGACCACCCCCAGGACCCGCGCCTCGCGCGCCTCCCCACCGAACAGGAAATCGCTGCCGAAATCCGTCGCCGCCCGATCGGCGCCGTCATCGTCGACATCTGCCATGATCTCGGCATCACGCCCGGCCACCTCGATCGAGCCTTCTGGGACGAACTCCGCCACGCCATCATCACCTATGGCGGCAGCCTCGCCGGCTTCATCGGCAACCTGAACACGCGTGTGTTCGCATTCCTCTCCGGCGACCACACCGACCCTGCGGACCCCCTATGGCCCGCGGCACCGCCGCGACCACTGGCGCCCTCCACCCATCCGCCCTGAAGCCGCCCCTGAACCCGTAAAGCCGGCCTGCCTCACGGCCCGGAACCGGTTCGGCGCAACGCGCCGTCCCGGATGGCTCTGCCGCATCCATCGCGCCAACCGCACATTCGCTCTCGCACATTGCACCGTCTGAGCCTATGTGTGCGGCGCACCATCCCACACCCCAGGCCCCCATGCAGATTCGCAACGTCGCGATCATCGCCCACGTCGATCACGGCAAGACCACCCTCGTCGACAAGCTCCTCAGCCAGTCCGGTTCCTTCCGGGACCACCAGGTGGTGGCCGAACGCGCGCTGGACAGCAACGACCTGGAGCGCGAGCGTGGCATCACCATTCTGGCGAAGTGCACCTCGGTCGTCTGGCGCGGCACCCGCATCAACATCGTCGACACCCCCGGCCACGCCGATTTCGGCGGCGAGGTCGAACGCATCCTGAACATGGTGGACGGCGCCATCGTGCTGGTGGACGCCGCCGAAGGCGTGCTGCCGCAGACCAAGTTCGTCGTCGGCAAGGCGCTGGCCCGCGGCCTGCACCCGATCGTGGTGGTCAACAAGGTGGACCGCGCCGACGCCCGCTCGGACGAAGTGCACAGCGAAATATTCGACCTGTTCGCCGCCCTGGACGCCACCGAGGCGCAGCTCGACTTCCCCATGCTGTTCGCGTCCGGCCGCCAGGGCTGGGCGGACACCGCGCTGGACGGCCCCCGCAAGGACCTGTCGGCGCTGTTCGACCTGGTCGTCAGCCACGTGCCGCCGCCGACGGTCGATCCGCGACGCCCCGTTCGGCATGGTCGCCACGATCATGGAATACGACCCCTACCTCGGCCGCGTGCTGACCGGGCGCGTAGAGCAGGGTCGCGCTCGGCTCAACATGCCGGTGAAGGTGCTGCACGCCGATGGCACCACGGGCGAAACCGGGCGGATGACCAAGCTGCTGTCGTTCCGCGGCCTGGACCGCGTGCCGGTGGAAGAGGCAGAGGCCGGCGACATCATCGCGATCGCCGGGCTGGCGGAGGCCACGGTGCCGGACACCATCGGCGCGCCGGAACTCGCCGCGCCGCTGCCCGCCATTCCGGTCGATCCCCCCACCCTGGCAATGACCTTCCGGATCAACGACGGCCCGCTGGCCGGACGGGAGGGCAAGAAGGTCACAAGTCGCCAGATCCGCGACCGCCTCTACCGCGAGGCCGAAGGCAACGTCGCCATCAAGGTCACCGACAGCAACGAAACCGAAGCCTTCGAAGTAGCCGGCCGCGGCGAACTCCAACTCGGCGTCCTGATCGAGCAGATGCGCCGCGAGGGCTTCGAACTCGCCATCGGCCGCCCCCGAGTGCTGACCCGCAGCAACCCCGAAACCGGCGCCCGCGAGGAGCCGATGGAAGAGGTGCTGGTCGATGTCGACGAACCCTACGCCGGCGTGGTGGTAGAACAGCTTTCCCGTCGCAAGGGCGAATTGCGCGACATGCGCCCGTCAGGCGGCGGCAAGCTGCGGCTGACCTTCAACATCCCAAGCCGCGGCCTGATCGGCTACCACGGCGACTTTCTGACCGACACGCGCGGCACCGGCGTAATGAACCGCCTGTTCGCCGGCTACGGTCCTTGGAAAGGCCCGATCGAGGGCCGCCGCAACGGCTCCCTGATCTCCACCGAAAACGGCGAGGCGGTGCATTATGCCCTGTTCTACATCCAGGAACGCGGCACGCTGTTCGTGAACCCCGGCGAGAAGGTCTATGTCGGGATGATTCTGGGCGAGAACGCACGCGGGTCCGACCTGGAAGTGAATCCGATCAAGGAAAAGAAGCTCACCAACATCCGCGCCGCCGGCAAGGACGACGCGATGCTCCTGATCCCCCCGCGCCGCATGAGCCTGGAACAGGCAATCGCCTACATTGAGGACGACGAACTGGTAGAAGTAACACCAAGCGCCGTCCGCCTGCGCAAACGCTTCCTCGATCCCCACGCACGGAAGCGCAACGAACGCCGGGCACAGGACGACGCGGCGTAGGTAAGCGATTTACCGGCGCAGATGCTCCAGCAGCACCACGGCTCCCGGCATCTCCCCGCGCTTCTCCTCCAGCAACTCCGCCCCGCCCACCGCGTACACCGCGACAGCCGCCAGCAGTTCCCGCAATCGCGCGGCGGCGTTGGCGTCGAACGGCAGCACGCAGCCACCGGTCCGACGTGCCAGGTCCAGGAACACTTCCGCATCGCGCCGCGCGTTCCAGTCCGCGACATCATGCAGCACGATCAGCTTGATGCCCTTCAGCCCCATTGCATCGGCGAGTTTTTGTCCCCGTCCCAGCAATTCCTCGAACACATCGCCGATATAGACCACCACGCGCACGCCGGGGTTCGACATCGCGCGCGACAGGATCGCCAGAAGCCGCGTGTGTCCGGCAATGCAGCGAATGGCGGCGGCACGATCGCGCAACGTGTTGGCATTCGACGTGAAATCGGTGAACGTGTGCAACAGCGAACCGCCATGCACCGCGAGCGCGACATCCAGCTCGCCGGGCAGCGCCTTCACCAATGCATCGGTGACGCCTTTCGCGGCGGCCCATGCGGGCTCGCGTGACGCGGTGGCGTCGAAGCCGAAAATAAGGCGCGGGCGCGTCGGCTGACTGACGGTGGCGATTGCCCGCGCGGCGCCGAACGGCATCAGTGACGCAGCGGCGTCAGTCAGTGAACGGATGCGATCGAGCCAGCCGATCGGCTGTTGCGGCGGCCGTTCAGGCTCCGGCTCCGGCTCGGGGACAAGCACGAAATTTGGCTTCTCGGCCATGCACACCCCATGCGCTGCGCCCGCCAGCCTAGCCGGATTCAATCCGGCTGGGCGAATCGTCGGACCCGGCGTCGCGGTATCGGGATCTTCTTCAGTCCGAATGGCAACTGGAAGCCGCACCATCGTAGCGGTCGTGATGACGCACCCAGTCGGTCAGGTTGCCGTTGATTGTCTCGTTGCGGCCCTTTGGCGTCATGTCGAGAACACCGTAGCTGCCGAGAGATATCTCGCCGCCGCGGGCATACGCGGAGTAGGTGTGGAAGATGTCGCCTGTCGCGTCCTTGTAGAACACGCTGCGGCCCGACAATTCGTCGATCCCGACATCGCGCAGTTCATAATTGTAGTAGCCTTCGCCCTTCGCGATCTCATCCGGTTTGAACGAAACGTGGAAGTCGTAGTTGAAGTCGCTGCCGTACGACGACACCCATTTGAAGCGCCAGCCCATGCGCCGTCGGAAGGCTTCGATCTTGGCCAACGGGGCGCGTGCGACAACGACATACGTCACGTCGTGGTGTTCAAGATGCACGATGGCGCCTTGAAGGTTGTCCAGCTCGAAGGAGCAGCCGACGCAGCCGTCGTTCCATTCCGGTCCGAACATGAAATGCTTGACCACGAGTTGGCTGCGTCCATCGAACAGGTCGGCGAGCGTTTCCTGGCCGTTGGGCCCATCGAACACATAGGGTTTCTCTATCTTGACCCACGGAAGTGCGAGACGTTCGGCATTCAACCTGTCACGCAACTGGGTGAACTCCTTCTCCTTGAGCAGCAACTGCTTGCGCGCGGCGAGCCATTCGTCGCGTGATACGACCTGATTATTCATGATCTGGTCTCCATTTGCTGTGGTTCGGCGGGGCGGATCACGTCCGCCCTGCGTGTTGCGCGATGTATTCGGCGAAGCGTTCGAAGCAGCTCGTCCAGCCCCCCTGGTGACCGTCGCGTCCCTCGATCGTCTCGAACGCGGCCTGATGCAGCGTGAGCCTCGTCTTTGCGCCGAGATCGTCGAAGGTCACCGTGGTCAGCAACTCGTGGCCAGGATTGCCGTCCGCATCCTCCCAGGCGAAGGTGAAGACGATCCGCAGCGGTTCCACGATCTCGCGATAGACGCCGCGCTTCCAGTGGTCGGTGCCGGCGGCCGATCGCATGCAGAAGCGGAATGCGCCACCGGGCCGGATGTCCATGTCGCAGTGGGTCGTGACGAAGCCCTGCGGTCCCCACCAGCGAGCCACCTGCTCAGGCTCCGTCCATGCGCTGAACACCAGACGGCGAGGCGCGTCGATGATGCGCGTGACGACAAGTTCGCGGTTCGCCGAGGCGGCACTATTTCCTGCGGACATGTCGCTTCTCCTTCTTCTGTACCTCCCGCAGATGATCCTCCAGGCGATCGAAACTCTGCTCCCAGAAATTGCGGTAGTGTTCCAGCCAGTCGGAGGCGGCCTTGAGCGGAGCCGCCTTGAGCCGGCACGGTCGCCATTGGGCGTCGCGGCTGCGCACGATCAGGCCGGCGTTCTCCAGCACCTTGAGGTGTTTTGAGATGGCCGGAAGGCTCATCGCGAACGGTTCGGCGAGCGATGTCACCGATGCCTCGCCTGACACGAGGCGGGCGAGGATCGCGCGCCGCGTGGGATCTGCGAGCGCCGAGAAAGTCGCGGTGAGACGATCGGCTGGCATGTTCAGTGGACCACTTGGCTAGATAACCATGTGGTTAAATACAGCCGCCGCCAGTGTCCGTCAAGTGCTATCGCGCCCCCCGCCATTGCGCGCGTAGCGAAGCCAGCTACGCCGCGCAATGGCGGGTGCGGTCAATGCCAGAGCCGCGTGGATGCGATCTTCGCGCCCTCTACCAGCGATCCCAGTTTGCGGAATGCGATCTCGCGATCCACCCGGCCGGCGGTGCCGACCGATGTCGCGAACCCACAATCCGTCCCGGCGATCACCCGCTCGCGCCCGACCACGTCGGCAAAGCGGCAGATGCGCTGGGCGACCAGCTCGGGGTGCTCGATGTAGTTGGTGCAGGTATCGATCACGCCGGGGATCAGCACCTTGTCGTCCGGCAGTTTCGTATCGCGCCACACGGTCCATTCATGTTCGTGACGCGGATTGGCAGCTTCGAACGAGATCGCCTGTGGCTTGGCCTTCAGGATGATCGGCAGGATCTTCTGCAGCGGAATGTCGAAGTCGTGTGGACCTTCGTAGTTGCCCCAGCACAGGTGCAGCCGCGCGGAACTTGCCGGCACATTCGCCAGCGCATGGTTGAGTGCCTCCACCTGCTGTTCGGCCTGCTTGAGGAACTCCGGCTCGCTCAGATCCTGGAAGCCGGTATGGCGCGCCATCGCAAGATCGGGACTGTCGAGTTGCACGACGATGCCGGCATTGGCGATCGCCTCGTACTCTTCCTGCATCGCCGTGGCGATCGCGCCGATGTAGGCCGCGTGATTCGGGTAGTGGCGATTCGGCTGGAAGGTGGATACCACGCCGGGCGAGGCCGCCGGCATGAACGCGTCGGTCGGCTTCGATGCAGCGATCGCCGCCTTGAAGTTGGCGATGTCCTGCTGTGCCGATAGATGGTCCTGCCGCGTGATCGGCCCGGTGCAGCATAGGCGGCGAATCTGCTGCGGTCCGATGAATTGCTCCAGTCGCTTGCGGAAATCCGGATAATCCGCGACGTCGCGATTGGGCTTCGGCACATAGGGTTCGCCGCCAAACCCGGTCAGTCGCTCATGGATGTAGGTCGCGTAGCCGATCTTGCTGGATTCTCCGTCGCTGACGACATCGATGCCGATGGAGACCTGCCGCGCGACGATGTCGGCGACGGCCTGGCGGACCTGCTTGGCGAATTCCGCGGAGTCATACGGCTGGTCGCGGTCCTTCTTGATCAGCAGTTCCACCAGAGGATGCGGCCGCGGCAGGCTGCCGACATGCGTGGTGAGAATACGATCGGTGCTGAGCTTCATGGCGCTTCCCCCTGTTCGCTCAATGCCACAGCCGAGTGGATGCGAGCTGCGCGCCTTCCACCAGCGCAGCCAGCTTGCGGTAGGCAATTTCAGGATCCACCCGACCCGCGTGGCCAACGAATGTCGCGAAGCCGCAATCGGTTCCGGCAATCACCCGCTCGCGGCCCACGATGTCGGCGAATTGCCCGATGCGTTGCGCGACGAGTTCGGGATGCTCGATGTAGTTGGTGCAGGTGTCGATCACGCCGGGGATCAGCACCTTGTCGTCCGGTATTTTGGCGTCACGCCACACCGCCCATTCATGCGCGTGGCGTGGGTTGGCGGCCTCGAACGAGATAGCCTGTGGTTTCGCCTTCAGGATGATCGGCAGCACCTTCTGCAACGGAATGTCGAAATCGTGCGGGCCTTCGTAATTGCCCCAGCACAGATGCAGCCGCGCGGACTCTGCAGGTACATTCGCCAGCGCATGGTTCAATGCCTCGATCTGCTGCTCGGCCTGCTTGACGAATTCCGCTTCGCTCAGGTCCTGGAATCCCGTGTGACGCGCCATCGCGAGATCGGGACTGTCGAGCTGCACCACGATGCCGGCGCCGGCGATCGCTTCGTACTCTTCCTGCATCGCATCGGCGACCGCCCCGATGTAGGCTGCGTGCGTCGGATAGTGCCGATTGGGCTGGAAGGCCGATACGACACCAGGCGACGCCGCCGGCATGAACGCATCGGTCGGATGCGACTTGTCAATCGCAGCCTTGAAGTTTGCGATGTCGTGCTTCACCGCTTCGTGGTCGCTGAGTGTCACGTCGCCAATGCAGCACAGACGGCGGAACACCTGCGGACCGGTGAATTGGATCATGCGCTCGCGAAAGTCGGGATAGTCCGCCAGGTCGCGCTGCGGCTTCGGCACGAAGTTCTCGCCGCCGAAGCCGGTCAGCCGATCCTTGATGTAGGTCGCATAGCCGATCTTGCTGGCCTCGCCGTCGCTGACCACATCGATGCCGATGGCGACCTGATGCGCGACGATATCGGCTACCGCCTGACGCGAGTTGCGGTCGAATTCGGCCTGGTCGTATGGCTGGCCTTGGTCTTTCTTGACCAGTAGATCGACCAGCGCCTGCGGCCGCGGCAGGCTGCCGACATGGGTCGTCAAGATGCGATCGGTGCTGATTTTCATGGGCCCCTCCGGTTTCTTGTCAGCCCAGTCTATCCCGGCTCGGCGCGCCGCGCGACCTCACCCGACTTGTTGTGCCACTGAAGGTTCCAGCATAGCGTGCCGCCGATCGTATCGCGACCGCGGCGCCCTGAGAGCAGGCAGTTTCATGGTTGAATTCGGTATTGGCCAACCAGTCCCGCGCAAGGAGGATGCACGCTTCCTGACCGGGCGTGGTCGCTATCTTCCGGATATCGTTCTGCCGAACATGGCATTCGCGGCGATGGTTCGCTCGCCCCATGCGCATGCACGCATCAAGGCAATCGAGACGACACGCGCAGCCGCCGTGCATGGGGTCATCGCCATCTTCACCGGCGCCGACTTCGGTGCCGATGGCCGCAAGCCGATCCCGCACAGCGCCGCCGTCGCGGGCGGCCCGGATGCCGCGCTGCGGGTGTTTCCCGGCTTCCAGGTTTTCACCGTCGACATGGCTGCGCTTGCGACGGACAAGGTTCGCTACGTCGGCGAGCCGGTGGCCATGGTGATCGCCGAATCGCATGACGCGGCAAGGGATGCAGCCGAGTTGGTGGCAGGTCGATTATGAACCGATGCGAGTGGTCGTGCGGGCGGCCGATGCAGTCAAGCCCGGAGCGTCGCTGGTTTGGGATGCGTGCGCGGGAAATCTCAGCGCCGACGGCGAGGTCGGCGACAAGCCCTCGACCGATGCGGCGTTCGCGCGCGCGGCGCACATCGTCCGCCTGGAAACCTGGATCAACCGCGTCACCGGCGTGCCGATGGAGCCGCGCACCGCGATCGGCGATTACGACAGCGCGAGCGGACGCTACACCATCTATGCCGGTACCGGCGGCGGCGTGGTGCGCGAGCGGCAGATCCTTGCTGCGGTTCTCGAACGTACCCGAGGAGCAATGCCGCGCGGTGTGCGGCGACATGGGCGGCAACTTCGGCACGCGCAACAGCTTCTTTCCCGAATACGGGCTGCTGCCCTGGGCGGCGCGGCGCGTCGGACGGCCGGTGAAGTGGTACGGCGACCGCACCGAATGCTTCCTCAGCGATTACCAGGGCCGCGATCTGACCGTCACGGCCGAGCTCGCGCTCGACGCGGACGGCAATTTTCTCGGCTTGCGCGGCACCAATCTCAGCAATGTCGGCGCCTACACCGCGCATTTCATTCCGCTGCGCAAAGGGCCTCGGCATCATGTCGGGCGTCTATCGCATTCCGGCGGTGCATTTCCGCGGCTGCGCGGTGCTGACCCACACGATGCCGACGACGCCCTATCGCAGCGCCGGCCGGCCCGAGGCGATCTATGTCATCGAGCGGCTGATCGACATGGCGGCCGAGCAATGCGGCTTCGATCGGGTCGCTCTGCGCCGGCGCAACCTTATTCCGCCGCAGGCGATGCCCTACACCAACGGCGTCGGCATCACCTATGACAACGGCGAGTACGAGATGGGCATGGACGCGGCATTGCGCTCTGGCCGACTGGCAGGGCTTCGCCGACGCGCAAGGCCGAGTCCCGCGCGCGCGGCAAGCTGCGCGGCATCGGTTTTGCCAATTATATCGAAGCCGCCGGCGGTTTTCCGCGCGAGCGCGCCGAGGTCACGGTTGCGCCAAAGGGCCGGGTCGAGCTGGTCCTCGGCACGATGAACAGCGGCCAGGGCCACGAGACCAGCTTCGCGCAATTGCTCACCGAATGGCTGGGCGTGCCGTTCGATAGCGTCGATTTCGTCGCGCACGATACCGATCGCGTTAGCGCCGGCGGCGGCTCGCATTCCGCCCGTTCGATGCGGATCGCCAGCCTCGCGATCGGCACTGCGTCGGACGCGATCATCGAGAAGGGCAAGGCGATCGCCGCGCATCTGCTCGAAGTCAGCCCCATCGATATCGAATTCTCGCGTGGCGTGTTTGCCGTCAAGGGCACCGACCGACGCATCGGCATCTTCGAGGTCGGCAAAGGCGGCGGCGACGCGCAACGATTTGCCGGATGACATGCGCGGCAAGCTCGACGGCATCGGCGACGAGACAGTGTCGGTCGGCGCGTTTCCCTCCGGCACGCATGTCTGCGAGGTCGAGGTCGATCCCGAGACCGGCCAGGTGCGGCTGATGCGCTGGTCGGGCGTCGATGATGTCGGGCTCGCGGTCAATCCGCTGATCCTGCATGGCCAGACCCATGGCGCCGCCGCGCAAGGCATCGGCCAGGCGTTGCTGGAGCAGTGCTATTACGACCGCCAAAGCGGCCAGTTGCTGACTGCATCGTTGATGGATTACGCCATGCCGCGGGCGGACGATCTGCCGCTCATTCGATTGCGAGCTCGATCGAAGTGCCGGCGACCAGCCATCGCTACGGCATCCGACCCGGCGGCGAGGGCGGAACGACGCCGGCGCTCGGCGCGGTCATCAATGCCGTGGTGGACGCGCTGTCGGAACTCGGCGTGAAGCACATCGAGATGCCGGCACGCCGGAGCGCGTCTGGCGCGCCATCCATGCAGCCACCTCCGTGTGACCAATCGATATCCCAGGAGAAGCACCATGACCCAGGCTCTGTCCGGTATCCGCGTCATCGACATGACGCATAATCAGGCGGGGCCCGCCTGCGCACAGATACTCGGCTTTCTCGGCGCCGATGTGATCAAGCTGGAAGAACCCAAAGGCGGCGACGTCGCGCGAACTAACATGCGCGATCGCACCGACAGCGACAGCCTGTTCTTTCTGGTGCTGAATGCGAACAAACGCAGCCTTACACTGAATTTGAAGACGGACGAGGGAAAGCGACTGTTCAAGCAGGTGATCGCGGAATCCGATGTGCTGGTGGAGAATTTTGGGCCCGGCGCGCTGGATCGTCTGGGGCTCGGCTATGACACGCTGTCGAAGCTGAACCCGCGGCTGATCTACGCCACGATCAAGGGTTTCGGCACGTACGGTCCGTACAGCGGGTTCAAGAGCTTCGAACCGATCGCGCAGGCGATGGGCGGCGCCATGAGCGTCACCGGCTTTCCCGAAAACCCGCCGACCTATGTGTATCCCGCAATCGGCGACTCGGGGACCGGCATGCACATGGCAATCGGCATTCTGGCTGCGTTGCAGCAGCGCCATGCGACCGGCAAGGGCCAGCATGTGGAAGTATCGATGCAGGACGCAGTGGTGAACCTGATTCGCGTCAGCCTGCGCGATCATCAGCGCTTCGGTGCGCCGATGCAGCGGAACGGCAACCAGCTTGGCCGCACCGTGCCTGGCACGACCTATGCCTGCGCGCCGGGCGGGGCGAACGACTACGTGTTCATTCACGCGCAACCGCAGATGTGGAAGGCGCTGATTGGAGTCATGGGTCAACCGGAACTGGCGGACGATCCTCGCTTCAACACGCCTGATGCGCGCTGGGAAAATCGCGCGGAACTGAACGCCGTTGTAGAGACATGGACGCGCCAGCGCAGCAAGCACGAGGTGATGCGGCTGATGGGCGATGCGGGCGTACCGTGCGGTGCGACTCTGGATACCGGCGAGGTATTGGCTGATCCGCATCTGCGCGCGCGCGACATGATCGTCGATGTCGATTATCCAACGCGCGGCACGTACCAGACGGTCGGCTGTCCGGTAAAGCTGTCGGATTCACCCGCCGAAGTGACGCGGCCGCCGTTGCTGGGTGAGCACACAGCGGATGTATTGGGCGCTCTGTGTGGCGTGGGGCCGGACGAGGTAAAGCGGCTGCGCGAACAGGGCGTCATCTGACAGATGGAGCAACGTACTCTCGGCAATGCGGGGCTGCGCGTGTCGCTGGTCGGGTTGGGGTGCAACAACTTCGGCCGCCGCATCGATTACGCCGCGTCGCGTCCCGTCGTGCACAAGGCACTGGACCTCGGCATCACATTCTTCGATACCGCGGATGCCTATCGCAGCCCGATCGGCGGCTCCGAGGAGTTTCTCGGCAAGGCACTTGGCGCGCGGCGCAAGGATATCGTGCTGGCGACCAAGGTCAGCATGCCGATCGACGCGAGCGAACTGCGCGGGGCATCGCGACGCACCATCATCGCCGGGGTGGAAGCGAGCCTGCGCCGATTGAACACCGACTGGATCGACCTTTATCAGCAGCATCAGCCTGATCCGCTGACGCCGGTCGAGGAGACGCTGCGCGCGTTCGACGATCTTGTACGACACGGCAAGGTTCGCTACATCGGCTGTTCCAACCTGAAGGCTTGGCAGGTGGTGGACGCGCGTTGGACATCACGCTCGCTTGGGCTCGCGCCGTTCGTGTCCTGCCAGAACGAGTACAGCCTGCTCATGCGTGATCCGGATCGCGAACTGATCCCGATGATGCAGGCCCACGGCATGGGATTGCTGCCATACTATCCGCTGGCGGGTGGTTTCCTGACCGGCAAGTACCGGCGCAACGCCCCGATGCCGGATGGCGCGCGGCTTACCATCCATGCGCGCTACGAGGGCCGCTTCATCAACGATGACAACTGGCCGATCGTCGAACGACTGGAGGCATTCGCTGAAAAGCGCGGCAGAACGCTGCTGGAACTGGCGTTCAGTTGGCTCGCCGCGCGGCCGTGCGTGTCCAGCATCATTGCCGGCGCCACGAAGCCGGAGCAATTGGAGGCGAACGTCCGCTCCGCGGGCTGGGTACTGACCGCAGACGAGTTGCAGGAGATCGACCGGATCACCGCGAAGGCGTGACGGCCCTGCGGGTACTACACTTCACCGGCCTCGCGACGGGCACGCATCGCATCTTCCCAATGCAGTCCGTCGAACAGGCGGGGACGGACCTGTTCGATGTCCACACCTTCGAGGCAGCGAAGATTGACGCTGACGCCGTTCGGCGCCGATCGCGGCACGTAGAATGAATGGATGCCGCAGTTCCGGCAGAAGGTGTGCCTGGCGACGTTGCTGCCGAACTGGTACGTCGTGATCTCGTCCTGCCCGCGCAGCAATTCGAACTGCTCACGCGGCACAACCAGATGCAGGATCCCCTTCATCGTGCAAATCGAGCAATTGCATTCGGAGGCATCGGCAAGGTCGCCGCGCACCCGAAACCGCACCTCGCCGCAGTGGCAGCCACCTTCATACGTTTGCTGCATCTCTGAATGTCTCCTGGCTATACCTTGAGAATCTCTGCTCCCTGTGCCGCTTCAAGCTCGCACGCGTTCACCGTCATGCATAGCAGGCTGTAGTAGCCGATGGCTCCCGTAAGTTGGATGAACTCGTCGTTGCCGAACCGCTTCAGCATTGCCTGCGTGGTTGCACCATCGTTGCGGTGTTTGCGCAGCAGCTGGCGGGTGAATTCCACGATCTGAGCGTCTTCTGCCGGGATGCCGCGCGAGTGGTTTTCCCGGATCGCGTCGATGGTGGATTCCGACACGCCGAGCCGACGGGCGCTGCCGGTCTGGGCGCCCCACACGTAGAGTGCCTCGAATTCACGCGCGACGGTCATCGCGGCGAGCACGCGAACGCGCATGTCAAGCGATCCCTCGAACCGCACATACGCACCGACATGCGCAACGCGGCCCGCCAATTCCGCCGAATGCAGGAACATCGTGAAAGGTCCCTGCACCGCCCCTCGGCTTGCCACGATCGAGTCGAATACCGCGTGGTCCTTCGGAGCAACCTGGTCCTTGCTGGTGATGTATGGGAGTTTTGCCATGGCTCGCCCTCCTATTTCGCGCGCGTGTAGTGACCGGTGAGGATGCGAAGGTGATCGCGAAAATGCGGCCGCAGTCGTTCGGTCCACGGCGTGCCTGCCGCCTGCTTCCAGGCATCCGTCAGCGGCACCGCCGGCGACGCAAGGTGATACAGCGCGAGATAACGGTGGGTTCCTGTGTTATCGCGGAACCGCCGAGCGCACAGCGTTCCCGGCACTGCCGCAAGCGCCGGGATGTGCTCGTGGTCGTACCATTCGTTGAATTCCGCCTCATGCGCCGGATCGACGTTCATTGCGTTGACCAGCAGTCCACCGGCACCCGACGGCGCGGCCTGATCACCGGGCAGGATCTGCTCACCGTCGAAGCGGATCAGCCGCTTGCACATGGGGCCCACGCGTTTCGACCAGACCGACAGGTTTTCGCCGGCGATGGCGCGATATGGCGCGCTTTGCAGCACGTCGAGGCTGTCGAGTTCATAGCTGGCGACGGCGTGCTTCGGATTCGTTGTGCTGATCCAGCGGTCGCAGGCACCGAAGCCAGGGACGCGCTGACGCTCCGGGACATGCTCCAGGTCGTACCAATCGTGGAACTCGTCTTCGTGTGCGTTGGTGAAGTCGAAACCTACCAGCAGGATGCCCTTGGCCATTTGCGTCTCCTCCGTGCGGTTGCCGGCATCATCGCGCAGTCGGGGCGGGGGCACCAGTTGGCCGGTGTGGACCGGCCAGATACGCCAACCCGTCCACGTGTCATTGCCAGGAACGCAACTCGTCGCAACGACAAATGCTCATGTGCTGCTGCCGGCAAAGTACAGTCTGGCATCCGCCGCGCGCACCCGCGCTTCCGGCAGTCCCAGCTCGCGGCGCACGATGTTGGTGCCTTCCACCATCGAGACGCATTTGTAATACGCAATGCGCCGGCTCAGTCCTTCGCGGCCGAAGCCGCAATCCGTGGTGATCACCAGCCGCTCGGGCGGGATGAATTCCAGCGCGCGGCGGATCAGGCCAGCCACGTATTCCGGCGGTTCCACCACAGTGTTGCAGTGGTTCACCACGCCGATGCCGATCTTCTTGTCGGTCTTGTACTTGCCGAACAGATGCAGATCCCGGCCGTCGCTGCTGGCGCATTCGAACGTGATCACGTCCGCAGTTCAACTGCAGCAGATGCGGCATCGCGCGTTCGTAGCTCGGCACTTCCCAATAGACGCGCTGCTGATTCGGATTGCCCCAACAGGTGTGCACCCAGATCTCCGCATCCACACCGACAAGCTGGCGGTTGAACGCCTCGGTCAGGAATTCGAGCTCATCATCGGTGCAGTCCGGCCGCGTCGAACGGCCATGATGCGGCGGTTCCTCGACCTGGATCAGCGGACAGCCGGCAGCGGCCATTTCGCGGAACTCGGCGTTCATGATGTCGCAGAGGTCCAGCACCATCTGCTTATCGTCCTGGTAGTATTCGTTCCACAGCATGCTGGCCAACGCCGGCGCACAGATCGCGCCGAACTTCACCGGCTTGTCGGTCATCCGCTGCGCCACCTGCCACATCGCGGCATATTCCAGCGGTCCACGCGTCAGCTTCTCCTTCACGATGCCCGGCTGATACGCCTCCTGCACTTCCCACAGGATTTTGCCGGGCCGCAGGCCATGCCGGCCCATCCAGCCCTGCGACGTGTCGCGATGGCCATGGATGCCGTTGATGCGCTCGATCGGATAGAAGAACCACGACTTGCCGCCCGACCGCGAGATCGAATCGGCTGTCGCCATCGGTGACGATGTCCAGACCGGCGGCCTCCTGCGCATTGATGATCGCGGCTACGGCGTCGAGGTACTGCTCGCGGAACAGCGACTCGCCCAGTGCCGATTTGAAGGATTGGCCGTTCAGGCTCATGTCGAACCACAGCGGGCGCGGATACGACCCGGTGATCGCCGTCGGCAGCATCATGTCTTGCGTGACTGTCAGCATGGCCCTCCCCTCGTGGAATGCAACGTCAGTCGAACATCAGCACGGTGCGCGCGACCTCGCCTGCCTTCATCGCGCGGAACGCCTCGTTGATGTCGCCCAGCCGGCCGCGCCGGCTGACCATCGAATCCAGGTCCAGCCGGCCCTGCCGATAGAACTCCAGATAGTTCGGAATATCGGTGCGGAACTGGTTCGAACCCATGCGCGAGGTCTGCACCCTGCATTCCGGCCGGATCGCCATCCACGGGAATTCGATCATCGCATCCGGCGGCAGCACGCCGACGATGGTGGCGGTGCCGCGGATCGCCAGACTCTCGATCGCCTGGCGGCACAGCATCGCAACACCCACCGCCTCGAACGCATGATCGACGCCGAGGCCTCGGGTCATCGCGCGCACCGCTTTCACCGGATCATCCTGCGTGCTGTTCACGGTATGTGTGGCGCCGACGCCCTTCGCCATTTCCAGCTTGGAGTCGAACTGGTCCACCGCGATGATCTGCCGCGCGCCGCCGATCCGCGCGCCTTGCACGATCGACAGCCCGACGCCGCCGCAGCCGAACACCGCAACCGTCTGTCCCGCCTGCATGCCCGAACTGCGCAACGCGGCGCCGACGCCGGTCAGCACGCCGCAGCCCACCAGCGCGGCGCGATCCAGCGGGATTTCCGGATCGATCCGCACGATCGAGTTCTCGTGCAGCAGCATGTGGTCGGCATAGCTGCCGATGGCGGCGAACGACCGGAACGGCTGACCGTTCTGCGACACGCGCGGCGTCGCAGAGTCGTCGCGCGCGACGATGCCGCCGGTGCAGACATTCGGATGGCCGCTCAGGCATTGCGGACAGGTGCCGCAGAAGCCGGACAGGCAGGCGACGACGTGATCGCCGACCCGCACCGTGGTGACGTCCGCGCCCACCGCCTCGACGACACCCGCGCCTTCGTGGCCGAGCACGAAGGGGCGATCGAGCGGGAAGCGTCCGAGGCCGTCGACGACATGCAGATCGCTGTGGCAGACGCCGGTGGCGACGGTGCGGACCAGCACTTCGCGGCCCCACGGCTTGTCGATGTCCACCTGCTCGATGGTCAGCGGCTCGTGCACCTTGCGGAAGACGGCGGCTGTCATTTGCATGGTGGGCGCCTCCTGTGAGCCGCACGAAACTTACGGCACACTGGGTTGCGGGGCCAGCCGGCGTGGCATATTGGCGCCGGAAAACCGATAGCCGGAAGAGAACCAGAAACCATGACATCGAACGGCGCTGCCGACGCGCATCCCTTTTGTTCACGCCCATCACCCTGCGCGGGGTCACCGCGCGCAACCGCATCGTGGTTTCGCCGATGTGCCAATACGTCTCGGTGGATGGCGGCCCGACCGACTGGCAGTTCGTGCATTTCGGCCGCTACGCCATGGGCGGCGCCGGCATCGTGTTCGGCGAGGAAACCGCGGTCGAGGCGCGCGGCCGCAAGACCTATCATTGCGCCGGCATCTGGAACGATCACCAGGTGAAGCGCGTATCGCCGCATCACCGACTTCATCAAGGAGATGGGTGCCGTGCCCGCAATCCAGATTGGGCCATTGCGGCCGCAACGCCGGTTCGCACGGCGCGATGGAGGATTGGCGCGCGCTCGATGAACGCGATGCGCGGGTCGGCATGCCGCCGTGGCGCGGCCTGGCGCCGAGCCCGCTGCCGGCAAGGCGCGGCTTTCCGGTGCCGATCGAGATGGATCTCGACGACATCCGCACGGTGCTCGCCGCCTTCCGCGAGGCGACGCACCGCGCGACCGATGCCGGCTACGACATCTGCGAAATCCATGGCGCGCATGGCTATCTGATCCACCAGTTCCTCTCGCCGGTATCCAACCATCGCACCGACGCGTATGGCGGCTCGCGCGAGAACCGCATGCGCTTCGCGTTGGAAGTGGCGGAGACCGTGCGTGCCGCGTGGCCCCAGGACAAGCCACTGTTCTTCCGTGTCTCCGCGGTGGATGGCAAAGGCGGCTTGTGGGGCCTGGATGACACGGTGGCGTTGGCGCGCGAACTGCGGCTGCGCGACATTGACCTGGTGGATTGCTCGTCCGGCGGCATCAGCGGAAATTCGGACATGGCGTTGGTGCCGCGCGTTCCCGGCTACCAGGTGCCATATGCCAGCCGCGTCCGCCGCGAGGCCGGCATGAAGACGATGGCGGTCGGTCTGATCACCGAACCGCATCAGGCGGAAGCCAGTACTGCAGGATGGCCATGCGGATCTGGTGGCGATGGCGCGCGAACTGATGGTCCATGCCGACTGGCCGTTGCGTGCGGCAAAGGAGCTGAAGGTGGGCAGTACGACCTGATGGCGCCGTCGATCGCGCATCGGCTGCGACGGCGCGACGAACAGGCAGTGGCATATCCGCCGGGAAGCGCGGTGGAAATCCCCGTCGCGGCGGATCGGTCGGAGTCGTACCGCTGGTCGTGACGCGCGGTTCTGCGACGGTCCGCCGGAACTCCTTCGGAAGTCCGGCAGGCGGATGAACCACCTCCATCATGCCGACGCAGAGCCTGCCCTCAGGGAAGGCCAGGGTCGGCGTCCTTTGCTGCTCGCGGCACGCGCGGTTCCGTTGCGCGAGGAGGTGGGCAAGGCACTCGCTGCTCAGACCGCTCCCCTCCGCCAACGGATACCTTCGCAGCAACACCAGCATCAGCCCCATCGACGGCAGGGCCGCGAACATGCACAGCGCATAGAACTCCACCCACCCAACCTGCGCGGCCAGCACGCCCGACGCGCCGCCGATCGTGTGCACCGCGATCGCCGCCAGCGACGACAGCAGCGCATAGTGCGTGGCGGTGAACTCGCGCGAACACAGGCCGGACAGGTAGGTGATGAACGCCGCGTCGGCCATGCCCTGCGCGAACGCCTCGGTGGTCACCGTCGCGTACAGCACGTGGTGCTCGCCGGCCGACACGGCGAGGAGCAGATACATCGCCATCGCGAGTGTCTGCGCCCAGCCGGTGCGCAGCAGCGCGCGCCCGGTGCCAAGTCGCGCCACCAGCCAGCCGCCCAGCGCGATGCCGGCCAGCGTGCCGCCAAGTGAGAACCAGCCGGTGGCGGCGATCGCCTCACGCGAGAACCCCAGCGCGCGATAGAACGGCGCGGTCATGATGCCGGCCATCGCCTCGCCCAGCTTGAACAGCGCGACGAAGGCGAGGATCAGCAGCGCGCCACGCCGTGTCAGGAAATCGCGCAGCGGTTCGATCACCGCGTGGGCGAGGCGGGCGGCGAGGCCGGCGGGCGCGGTGCGGCGGGCAGCAGGTGGCGGCTCCGGCGCCAGCAGGGTGACGACCAGCCCCAGCGCGATCAGTGCCGCCACGCCTAGCAGCGCGACATGCCAGCCAACCACGCCGACGGCGAAGATCACGCCGGTGGTCGCGATCAGCAGTGCGACGCGATAGCCCCAGATGTAGGCCGCCATCGCGGCACCCTGGCGGTGCGGCGGCGAAGGCCTCGATGCGCCAGGCGTCGACCACGATGTCCTGGCTCGCGGAGCAGAAGGCGACCAGCGCCGCAAGTGCGAGCGATACCGATGGCAGATGGGCGGGGTCGGACAAGGCAAGCAGTGCGGCGGCGATGGCGAGCGCGGGCTGGATGACAGCGAGCCAGCCGCGGCGGCGGCCCAAATGGCGCAGTGGTCCGGGCGGCGAGGCGTTATCGAGGATGGGCGCCCAAAGGAATTTCAGCGAATAGGCCAGGCCGATGTTGGCGGTCAGGCCGATTACCGCGAGCGAGACGCCGCCTTCGGAAAGCCAAAGGCGGAAGGTGAAGCCGGACAGGGACAGCGGCAGGCCGGCGACGAAGCCGTAGGCGGCCATGAGCCAGAGGTGAGGGCTGGCGTCACCCGCCCCGGCCCCTCGCTCCGCTCTCTGCCAGGGGCGGGAGAGAACAGCCTTTTCTCCCCCTCCCGTTGCGGGAGGGGGGCGGGGCAAGGGGTCGCTACGGGACGTCCGCGTCACCCCGCCCCAGCGGTCGCTGCATCGACACGACATCCACCCACTGGCCGAACTTCACCCCGGCCGCCCGCAGCGTGCCGACCATCTGGAAGCCCAGGCTGGCATGCACGCCGATCGAGCCGACATTCTCCGAATCGCCGATCACCGCGATCATCTGGCGCATGCCTCGCGCGGTGGCATCCGCGATCAGTTGCGCCACCAGGGCCTTGCCGACGCCCTGGCCACGCACGTCCTCCCGCACATAGACGCTGTCCTCGACGCAGAACCGGTAGGCCGACCGGTCGCGGAACTGGGTGTAATAGGCGTAGCCCAGCACTCCGCTTGCATCGGTCGCCACCAGCCAGGACCAGCCGCGGGCGACCACCTTGGCGAACCTTTCCGCCATTTCCTCGACCGAGGGCGGTTCCTCCTCGAACGTGCCGGTGCCGGTCAGCACGTGGTGGGCGTAGATAGACTGGATTTCGGGGATGTCCGCCTCGGTTGCCGCCCGGATATCCATCGCGTCCTGCCTCCGCCTTTCAGACCGGGAGTCCAAGCACGGACGCGGCGTCGCAGGCAAACGCCAACAAGCCGCGGTCCAGGCCCTGCGCGGCGACCAGCGAAATTCCCACCGGCGCGCCGTTCACGGTGCCGGCCGGCAGCGTCACCTCCGGCAGACCGCAGAAACCCGCGATGGCCGTCACGCCGATGGTCGCCTGACGGATGGCGTCCTGCTCCGGCATGGTCGCGGTGAGCAGCGGTGCCGTGCAGGGGCTGGTGGGAAAGATCAGCACCGCACCGCCGGCGAGCAACGGGCGGACGCGCGCCTGCAGCAGGCGCCGGAACGCACGACCGGGCGCCGCAATGGCGGGATCGGTCGCCTTGGCGGCAAGGAAGCGCTCGCGGACGCCCGGGACCAAGGCGCGGCCGGGCGGCCTCGACCCAGCCGCCCAGCGAGGCCCAGGCTTCCTCGGCCTGCACCGTGCGGAAGTGGTCGAAGAAGCTGTCGATCCCCTCGGGCGCCAGGCTTACGCCGACCGCGCGGCCGCGCAGTTGCTCCAGCTTCTCCAGCGCCGGCCGCAGGGCCTCGGCGACTTCCGGCTGCGCGTTGACCCAGGCCTCCTCGACGCGCAGCAGCGGTCCCTCGACGGACTGCCGCCCGCCGGGCAGCAGCGCCTCGCCGACGCCGGCCAGCACCGCGCCGCTGCGCGCGAACCAGCCGCAGGTGTCGAAACTGGGCGCCAATGGGCAGGCGCCAGCCAGGCTGACCGCGCCGAAGGTCGGGCGAATGCCGAACAGGCCGCAGTAGCTGGCCGGAATGCGCACCGAACCGCCGGTGTCCGAGCCGAGCGCGAAATCCGCCAGCCCGGCGGCAACGGCCGCGGCCGAGCCGCAGCTCGATCCGCCGGGGAACCGATTCGGGGCGGCCGGATTGATCGGCGTGCCCTGCCAGACGTTCTCGCCGGTCAGGCCGTAGGCGAGCTCCATCGTCTTGGTCTTGCCGACCAGCCGGGCGCCAGCCTGCAGCAAGGTCGTCACGACCGGTGCGGTGGCGGTGGCGGTCGGATGGGTGCTTGCCCAATCGGGATTGCCATAGGTCGTGACGGCGCCGGCGACGTCGAACAGGTCCTTCACGGCGAAACTCAGGCCGGACAGGCGTCCGCTGCCGAGGGGCGGCTGTTCCAGGCGCGGCCCGGGGACGAAGGCGCCGACGGAATCGTCAAGGGCTACCATTTGCTTTATTCCTGCCTGTCGCTTGTGCCATACGCTCGCCGCCATTTGATGTCCCCGCTGGGCGCGTCGGCGCCCGAAACGAGGATTTATTGGCAAATTGTAAACTGAATGGGCATACTACCCAACGGCCTTCCCGCCATCGACAATCCTCGCGGGGCTGTCCCGTTGGAACGCGGCTGACGGATGATGCCCGAACTGACTAAAGCGCTGTCCAGTTCGGAATGCAGGACCAGGGCCACGGCCCTTGATCGAACATGGCCTCTGAGGGGGACTGCTCGTGGATGTAAACGACGGACACATCTCCGGTTCACCGGGGCAGGGTCCTCAGTCTGTCACCGATACCGGCGGCGGGCGCTGATTCGGGCGCACCGATCGATCTCGGCGTAGCAGGCGAGCCGCCGATCCACCCGCGACTGCTCGCGATGATCGTCGCCGGGCGATATCACGGGATGGAACTCGATCCGAACGAGTTTCGCGGCACCGTCGGCGAAAAGCTGCCGTCCCCGGCGTCCTTGTCCACCTGGGCGCAAAGCGCGGGCATGTGGTCGCGCGCCGTGCGGCTGCGCTGGCGCCACCTGATGCGGTTCCACAACACCGGGCCGGTGGTGCTGCTGTTCACCGATGGCACCGCCGGCCTGCTGACCGGCGTCAATACCGAGCACAAGGTGGTGTTCATCAAGGACCCGCGCGCGTCGGCAGCGGATGCACCGGTGCCGGTCGATGAGCTGCGGCTGAGCGAGGTGTGGGCCGGCGAGGCGGTGCTGTTGCGTGCGGCCCGCGGCTATGCGGAAACCGATGCGCCGTTCTCGCTGCGCTGGCTGATGGGACTGGTGCTGCAGGAAAAGCGTTCGCTGCGCGATATCGGCATCGCATCGCTCGCGCTGAGCATGCTGACCATCTTCCCGCCGTTCCTGGTCATGACGGTGGTCGACAAGGTGCTGACGCACCGCAGCTATTCGACGCTGGCGTTGATCGCCGTCATCGTCGGCATCGCCATCCTCTTCGAAACGCTGCTGGGCTACGCGCGGCGGTTGATCGTGCTGGTGGTCGGCACCAGGATCGATGCCCGGCTGAACCTGCACGTGTTCAACCGGCTGCTGCGCCTGCCGCTGGATTATTTCGAGCGACATCCGGCCGGCGAGACGATGTACAAGATCAGCCAGATCCATCGCATCCGCGAATTCATCACCGGCAAGCTGCTGACGGCGTTCCTGGACCTGATGACGCTGTGCGTGCTGCTGCCGTTCCTGTTCTGGCTGAACGCGCCGCTGGCGTGGATCGTGCTGGCCTGCGCCTGCGTGATCACGCTGGTCCTGCTGGCGTTCCTGAAGCCCATGGCGGTGATCTTCGGTCGCGTGGTTGCGGCGGAAACCAACAAGCAGGCCGCACTGGGCGAAACGGTATTCGGCATCAGGACGGTGAAGTCGCTGGCGCTGGAGCCGCAGCGCAAGGCGTTGTGGGACGAGAGGATCGCCGAGGCCGGCAAATGGCGCCTGGCCTACGGCAAGCTGGGCAATTGGCCGCAGACCATCGTGACGCCGATCGAGCGCTTCATGTGGATGGGCGTGATCCTGCTCGGCGCTTATTGGGCGCTGACGGATTCGACCGGCTTCGCTGCCGGGGCGCTGTTCGCCTTCATGATGCTGTCGCAGCGTGTTGCGCAGCCGCTGGTGCAGCTGGCCCGGCTGACCGACGAGTACCAGGATGTCGCGGCGGCGATTGGCCAGGCGGCCGCGGTGTTGAACCGGCCGCTCGAGGTCGATGCGGCTTCCGGCGGCTTGCGGCCGCGATTTGCGGGCGCGATCACCTTCGACGACGTCTCGTTCACCTATGGCGGCACGAAGACACCGGCGCTCGATCGCATCAGCTTCGCGATCCCCGCCGGCACCATGCTCGGCATCGTCGGGCGGTCCGGCTCGGGCAAGTCCACCATCGACGCGCCTGCTGCAGGGCATCAATCGCGACTATTCCGGCTTCCTGAAGATCGACGGCTCCGATCTGCGGGAAATCAACCTGCGCCATCTGCGGCAGAGCTTTGGCGTCGTGCTGCAGGACAACTTCCTGTTCCGCGGCTCGATCCGCGACAACATCCTGGCTGGCCGGCCCGGTTTGACGCTGGAAGACGCGGTGCGCGCGGCGCGGCTGGCCGGCGCCGAGGAATTCATCGAGCGTATGCCGAACGGCTACGAAACCTACATCGAGGAGGGTTCGCCGAACCTGTCCGGCGGCCAGAAGCAGCGTCTCGCCATCGCGCGTGCGCTGATCAACGATCCGCGCATCCTGATCCTCGACGAAGCGACCAGCGCGCTCGATCCGGAAAGTGAAGCGCTGGTCAACGCCAACCTGCTGCGCATCGCGCGCGGCCGGACGATGGTCATCGTGTCGCATCGGCTGTCCTCGCTGACCGAATGCGACCAGATCCTCGTGCTGGAAAAGGGCAAGGTCGATGGACATCGCGCCGCACCGTGTCCTGCTCGAGCGCTGCACGGTCTACCGCCAGCTCTGGGCACAGCAAAACCGCCATCTCGACAGTCAAGGTCCACGCCATGCAGCTCTCGCCCCGACCCTCGTCCAAGGCGATTAGCACTGATCGCCGCGGATCGGGACGATCCGACGTTGCCGGTGATTCTGGAATTCCAGATGCCGTCAACGGCGATCACCTCGGCGCCGATTCCGCCATCGGCGCGTGGCATCGTCTGGATGGTCGCCGCCATGTTCGCCGCCATGTTGCTGGCGATGGGGCTGATCCCGATCGATCGCGTGGTGACCGCGCAAGGCCGCGTGGTATCCCGGTCGCCGACCCTGGTGCTGCAGCCGCTCGAGGCTTCGATCGTGCGTTCGATCGACGTGCATGAAGGGGAAGCGGTGCATGCCGGCCAGGTGCTGGCACGGCTCGATCCGACCTTTGCCGCCGCCGATGTCGGCGCGCTGGCCGCCCAGGTGGCCAGTCTCCAGGCGCAGGTATCCCGCATGCAGGCCGAAGCCGATGGGCGGCCGTTCACCTATTCCGGGCTCGACCCGAACCTGTCGTTGCAGGCGGCGATCTTCGCCCAGCGCCAGGCGGAGTACAATTTCAAGCTGGAAAACTACGCCCAGAAGATCAACGGCATGATCTCCGCGATCGCAAAGTCCAACTCCGATGCGGCCGGGTTCCGCAGCCGCCTGGCGGTGGCGACCAGCGTCGAACAGATGCGGCGCGACCTGGAGAAGCTGCAGGTCGGCAGCAAGCTCAACACGCTGGCGGCGACGGACAACCGCGCCGAGATGGAGCGGAACCTGAACAACGCGCAGGAGACCGTCGGCCAGCATGCAGCGCGACCTCGCCGCGCAGGTCGCCGAGCGTGACGGCTACGTGCAATCCTGGCACGCCGACATCTCCGACAAGCTGGCCGATGCCACCAGCAAGCTGTCGGATGCGCGCGAGTCGCTGAACAAGGCGCAGCTTCGCCGGCAGCTCGTCGAATTGCGCGCGGATCGCGATGCGACCGTGCTGACCGTGGCACGGGTGTCCGTGGGTTCGGTGCTGCAATCGGGCCAGCAGTTCATCACTCTGGTGCCGGCCGATGCGCCGCTGGAAGTCGAGGCGAACATCTCGGGCCGCGACGATGGCTTCGTTCACGTCGGCGATCCGGTGGCGATCAAGTTCGACACCTTCCCGTTCATGCAATACGGCATGGCTCATGGCACGGTGCGCAGCATCAGCGCCGACAGCTTCACCGCGCAGGATGACCAGCGCAATCCGACCGGCGCGGTGCCGGTGCCGACCAACAGCGACCGAGCCGTATTACCGCGCGCGCGTCGCCATCGACCGCGTTGACCTGCACGGCACGCCGGCCGGATTCCGCATCATGCCGGGCATGCCGGTGACGGCCGATATCAAGGTCGGCAAGCGCACCCCGCTGTCATATCTGCTGGGCCGGGTCCTGCCCGTGGCCTCTGAGGGGATGCGCGAACCGTGAGACGCGGCTGCGCTGATCAAGCCCGGTGCGTGATCAAGCAACGGACATACGCGTTAGCCGAGACCTGACCGCATGGCACTGCTCGACCGGCTGATTGCCAGCACATCGCCGTCCGCCGCATTGCGCCGGGCGGTCAGGCTGACGGAACAGGGGGACGTCAAGCAGGCATTCCCGCTGCTGACCCGCGCCGCGCGCGCCGGCATAGCCGAGGCGGAATACCGAGTGGGCCGCTGCTATCTGGAGGGGGCCGGCGTGCCGCCCAGCCTGGTGGAAGGCGTGCGCTGGCTGGAGCGCGCGGCAAACCAGGGCTACGTCGATGCGCAGGCGCGGCTGGCCACGCTGTCGATCCATGGCTTGGCCACATCGACTGGATGTTCGGGCGGATCGGCTGCGGGTTCGGCCGCCAATCTGTTCGCCGCGAACGACGCGGCCGAGCCCGACTTCGAATCCGGGATCAGATGGGCGCGCAAGGCGGCCGAAGCCGGTTCGGCGGATGGCCAGGCGGTGCTCGGCTATATTCTGACCTCGGGGCCGGAGCATCTGCGCAACCTGGACGAGGCGCACCAGTGGTACGAACGGTCCGCCGTCGCCGGCTGCCCGCAGGGTGCGCTGGGTTATGCGCTGTCGCTGGCGCGCACGGCCAAGGACCCGGAAGAGCAGGCGAAGGTGGCGGAGTATCTGCGCCAGGCCGCCGATGCCGGATTGCCGACCGGGCTTTATCTGTTCGCCATCATGACCGAACGCGGTCTCGGCGTGCCGGCTGACCGGCCCGCGGCCATCCAGCTGTTTCGCCAGGCGGCGGAGAAAGGCAATCGCCCCAGCCAGGCACGCTGGGGCCTGGCGCTGATGGAAGGCCACAGCGTTGCGGCCAATCCGACCGAGGGCGAATCCTGGCTGCGCCGCGCCGCGCTCGCCGGCGACCCGGAGGCAGCGGCGGTGGTCGGCGACCTCTACGCCAAGGGCGGCAAACTGCCGCCGAACTATGCCGAGGCGGCGATCTGGTTTCGCCGCGGCGCGGAAGCCGGCCACCGCGGGGCGCCCGCGCCTGGGCCTGCTGCATCTGACCGGCGCCGGCGTGCCGCGCGATTCCGAGGAGGCCGCGCGCTGGTTCCGCGTCTCGGCGCAGGCGGGCGATCCGGGCGCCCGGGTCGACCTCGCCAACCTGCTGCTGCGTGGCGACGCCAGCGCGGAGGACGCGGTGCACACCCGCGAGTGGTTCGAGCAGGCGGCCGCGTTCGGGCGATCTGGTCGCGGCATTCAATTTCGGCGTCTGCCTGGCGGAAGGCGTCGGCGTCGAGCGCGACGACCGCAAGGCAGCCGAGTGGTTGCGCCGTGCCGCGGATGGCGTGGTGAACGCGCAGTACTGGTATGGCCGCATGCTGGCCGAGGGCCGTGGCCTGGATGCCAACCCCGAGGAAGGCCGCGCATGGATCAAGCGCGCCGCCGATGTCGGGATGGTGGAGGCCGAGGTCATGCTGGCCGAGATGATGCTGACCGGCCGCGGCGGGTCGCAGGACCACCCGGCCGCGCTGGCACTGTTCGAGAAGGCGGCCGGCCGCGGCCATGTCGGTGCCATGTTCGCCATGGGCGCGATGCATGGCGGCGGTCACGACGTGCCGACGGATCGGCCCACCGCGCAGCAATGGTTCGCCGCCGCGGCGGAGCGCGGCCACGCGTATGCGCAGATGATGCTTGGCCGCTATCTGGCGCGCGGCCTGGCCGGCGAGCGGGACTTCGACCGTGCCCGCATGTGGCTGGAGCGGGCGGTCGCGCAGGGCCTGCAAGAGGCGCGCGGCGACCTTGCCGCGCTGCCGCCGCAGGCTGAGCCGCAGCAGGCCGAACCGCAGGCGGTCAGCCGCTGACCGAAGCGGCGGAGCAGCACGGCCGGAGTCCACTGCCAGAAAATGTCGCGCTGGCCCTCGAGGCTTTCGAGCGGGCGCAGGCGGAGACTAGCCACAGGGCAACCACGATAGCGCGCGACGCTGGCTCGATCGGGCGTGCCGGCTGGCGCCGCGCGATCAGACGCTGGCGCTGGCGCTGGCCGGTGCCTGTCTCGGCCATGACGACATGCGGGCGGCGGCGCTGTTCGCTGCCATCAGCGCCGCCAACGATGTGCGCGAGGCGTGGTTCGGCCTGGCGACCGCACGGCGCCGGCTGGGCGACGCGGCAGGTGCCGCGGATGCGCTCGCCGAGGCACTCGCGCGTCATGTGCCCGACCGAAAGCGCGCGGCACTGGCCGACGCCATCGCGCGGGAGGCTGCTGCGCCGGGTTGGTGCGGGCTGTCCGGCGACGGCAGACTGACCATCCATCGGAGGCCCGCGGTCGGCAAAGTCGAATTGAGGCTGGACGGACGTCGGGTCGCCATGGTCGCCGGCCGTCTGCCGCCGGGTTGGCAGGATGCCAGAATGCTGGCGGTCACCACCAGGCACGGCGAGCATCTGCTGGGCAGTCCGATCAACATCGCCGCCATCACGGCGATCGTCGGCTGCGTGTCCAGCCGCGATGGCGCGCTGACGGGTTGGGCGTGGCATCCCGGCGATCCCGATGCCGATCCGGCGCTGACGATCCGTGCTGCCAGCGGCGGTCGTCGCGCGGATGCCAGCGGCGGAAAACCGATCACCATTGCCGCGAAGGACGCGAGTGTAAGGATCGACAACAGCGGTCTGCTGGCCCGGCCGCGCGGCTTCATTGTGCCGGCGGAGACGCTAAAAGGCCTGACGGGGCTCCTGCACGTGCGCGGGCGCGACGGGCGTGACTTGCTTGGCAGTCCGCTCGATCCGCGGGCCGAGCAGATCGTCGGCGCCGCCGCGGCAGCGACGCTGGCGCGGCTTTATCCCGCTGCGCGGCACCGGGCGGGTTCGCGACGGTTTGCCGCCCCGCCGGCGATGCCGGTCGCCAGCGGTTGTGCCCGCAGATCGGCCGGGGGATCCGCGCCGCGTCCTGCCGCGGATGTCGTGGTGCCGGTGCACGACGGCACTGCCCGGACCCTGGCGTGCCTCGATAGCGTGCTGGCCACCGTGCGCCGGCCAAGCCGGGTGATCGTGGTGGACGATGCATCGACCGACCCGGAACTGATCCGCGCACTGGACGCGTTGGCGCGGCAGCGGACGGGTTCGGCTGATCCGCAACCAGCGCAACCTGGGATTTGCGGCGAGTGCGAACGCCGGAATCCTGCGCTGCCGCCGGCCGCGACGTGGTGCTGCTGAACAGCGACACGCTGGTGGCCGCCGGCTGGCTGGACGATCTGCGTGCGGTGGTTTACGGCGCGCCGGACATCGGCACGGCGACGCCGCTGTCCAACGACGCGACCATACTGAGCTATCCCGACCGCACCGGCGGCAATGCTGTGCCGGACCTTGCGACAACCCGAACTCTGGCGGCATTGGCGCGTCGGGCGAACGGCGGCGTCGTGGTCGAGATCCCGGTCGCCGTCGGCTTCTGCATGTACATCAGGCGCGACTGCCTGGACGCTGTCGGTCTGCTGCGCGCCGACCTGTTCGCGCAGGGCTATGGCGAGGAGAACGACTTCTGCCTGCGCGCGCGGCATCTGGGTTGGCGACACGTGGCCGCGCCGGGCGTCTTCGTCGCTCATGTGGGCGGCCATTCGTTCGGCGCCGCGGCCAGGCATCTGCAGGCGCGCAACGAGGCATTGCTGGAGCGCCTGCATCCCGGCTACGCGGGATTGATCGAAGCGCATGGCAGCGCCGATCCGCTGGCGCGGGCACGACGGCGGCTCGACCTGGCGCGGTGGCGCGCCGCCAGGGCACGCGGCAGCCAGGCGGTCATCCTGATCACCCATTCCGAGGGCGGCGGCGTCGAGCGCCAGGTGGCATGCGTCGGTCGACCGGCATCGCGACAACGGCATTCGCGCCATCGTGCTGCGTCCGAGCCGTGCACCGGATGGCGGCAGATGCATAACGGTCGGCGACGGCACCGCGGCCGATTTTCCCAATCTGCGTTACGCGATGCCAGACGAACTGCCCGCTCTGCAGCGTTTGCTCGCGCGCGAGCATCCGCGGGCCATCGAGCTGCACCATATGGTCGGTCACCATCCGGCGGTGCTGGAGCTGATCGCTGGTCTCGGCGTGCCGTACGACGTGCACGTGCATGATTATGCGTGGCTGTGCGGCCGCGTCGCCCTGGTCGGCCCGGCGCAGCGCTATTGCGGTGAACCGGATGTCGTGCAGTGCGAGGCGTGCGTCGCGGATGCCGGCAGCCTGATCGACGAGGACATCACCGTTGCTGCGCTGCGCCAGCGATCTGCGCGGCTGCTCGCGGACGCGCGGCGCGTGTTCACGCCGTCCGAGGATACCGCGGCGCGCATCCGGCGCCACTTTCCGGCTACGCGCCCAGTGGTTGTTCCGCACGAGGATGACGCGGCGATTGCCGATCCACCGCGGTTGGCGGCGGTAGCGCAGTGCCGTGTCTGCGTCATCGGCGCGATCGGCATCCATAAGGGCTACCAGGTGGTGCTGGACTGCGCGCGCGATGCCGCCGCGCGCCGCTCTGCCGCTGGAGTTTGTCGTGGTCGGGCACACGATCGACGACCGCCGGCTGCTGGCGACGGGCGGGTGTTCGTCACCGGCAGCTTTGCCGCCGACGAGGCGGTGCCATTGATCAAGGCGCAACGGGCGACGATCGCGTTGCTGCCGTCGATTTTTCCGGAAACCTGGTGCCTCAGCCTGGCCGAGGCCTGGCGCGCCGGTCTGTCGGTGGCCGCATTCGACATCGGCGCTCCGGCTGAACGCATCCGGCGCACCGGGCGCGGCATCCTGTTGCCGCTCGGCTTGCCGCCGCACGCCATCAACAATGCGCTGATTGCAGCGGCGGGCCTGTCGCGCCAAGAATGACTCCGATAGCAATGCCGCGTACATTGCAACGCCCTATCCAATTCGTCATGTGAGCGGCTTCATCGCATCCGCCGGATGCAACCGAAGAGCGAGACACCTGAATGTCCGAAGCCGGCACCGCCGTCCAGAAACCGCCAGCTGCCCAGGCCAGTGCGCAACAAGGCGGGCCAGGGGCGCGTCACCGAACTCAAGGTCTCCGGGCATCTGATGACATCTGGATGCCGGCTTGTTCTGCGTGTTCCAGGCGCCTGATTCAGCGACGCCGAATGACCGGTCGGGACTGCCGGGCGTTCGGATCTCCTTGCCGCCCGGCCCCACCGGCCGGCCTGAAGCCGTCAGCATCAGCACGTTTCGCGATGATGGCTGGCTCAACGGTCAGGATGCCGCCGCGCTGGTCCGCGTGGCTACGGGGCCGGCGCAGGTCCTGGTCACGGTCTATCAGGCGCCGTCAGCGCCACCGGACAGCGCACCGCGACTTCAGGTCATGCGGCTGGGCGGCGAAAGCGGCGGCGGGACGCGCGCGCCAGCCGCGGCGGGCCACGCCGCGCCACAACCGGCCGTAACCGCCGAAGCGGATGTCGTGGCGCATGTGCAGCGAACCGGCGACGTCCCGAGCCGGATCGGCGAATGGGCCGGCACGCGCGGCAGCCGGCTGTGGATCGAGGGCTTCAGCCTGACGCCGCACGACGACATCAAGCCGTCCGACCTGGAATACCAGGCGGTGCTTGGGCGGGGCTGGCTGTCGCCCTGGATCGAGGGCGGCAAGTTCTGCGGCAGCCGCGGCATGGCGCTGCCGCTTCTCGGCCTGAAGGTGCGGCTCAAGGGCGGCGCCGCGAAGACGCATGAATGCAGCTATTCTGCCAGTTTCGTGGATGGCAGCGCGGTTGGGCCGGTGCCGGCCGGCGAGGCATGCGAGGCCGAGAGTCTGGCCGCGCTGGAGGCGTTTCAGATCGTGATCCATCGCCGTGGCGAGCGCCGCCACGCCCGGCAATGCGGCACCGCGAGCGTGGCACGGGCGCGCGCCAGCCAGCCAGCCCCGTCGGCGGCCAAACCGGCGGACAAGCCCGCGGCAGCTAAACCCGCGGACAAGCCGACTGCCCAAACGCGGCCAAGCCGACCGGCGCCGGCCGGCGGTCCCGCTGACGTCGGGCGATCAGCCGGTTCCTCCGCCCCACAAGGTCGCGGCGTGAAATATCTGTTCGTTCACCAGAACTTTCCTGGCCAGTATCTGCATATCGTCCGGCATCTGGCGGCATCACGGCGGCACGACGTGGTGTTCCTGACCGAACCGAACGTGAACCAGATAGCGGGGGTGCGGACGGTGCCGTATCCAAAGCCGGACGGGCCGGCGCCGGACGGCCACGTCGCATCACGCGAGCTGGATGCGGCGGTGCGGCGCGCCGACGTCGTCGCTCGCACCGCCGCCAACCTCAAGCAACTCGGTTTCGATCCGGACATCATCATCGGCCATCACGGCTGGGGCGAGCTGCTCAACATCCGCGACATCTGGCCCGACGTGCCGTTGCTGGGCTACCTCGAATTCTACTATTGCACCACCGGCATCGATGTCGATTTCGATCCGGAATTCCCGGCGCATCCTGCCGACTTCCCACGCATTCGCGCGAAGAACGCCGTCAATCTGCTGGCGCTCAACCTGGGCGCCAATGCCCAGACGCCGACCAAATGGCAGCTCTCGACCTATCCCGAATGGGCGCGCGAGCAGATCACGCTGCTGCCGGAAGGCGTCAATCTCGATGTCACGAAGCCAAACCCGCAGGTGCGGCGGCGCAACCTGGTGATCGGCGGCACCACGATCAAGCCAACCGACAAGCTGGTCACCTACGTGTCGCGCGACCTGGAGCCGTATCGCGGCTTCCATTTGATGATGCGTGCCATTCCGCACCTGCTGCGCGCCCGCAAGGATATCCGCGTTGTCATGGTGGGGGCTGACGGCGTCAGTTACGGCCTGCCGCCGGCGGAAGGCACCTGGCGGCAGAAGATGCTGGCCGAACTCGGCGACGAGATCGATCCCCGCCGCGTGCTGTTCCCAGGCCGCATCGATTACCAGCTCTATACTCGCGATGCTGCAACGCTCGGATGCGCACGTCTATCTGAGCTATCCGTTCGTGGCATCATGGTCATTGCGCGAGGCGCTGGCCACCGGCTGTGTGGTGATCGGCAGCGACACGCCAACGGTGCGCGAATTCGTCACGCACGAGCAAGAACGGGCTGCTGGTGTCGTTCTTCGATCCAAAAGGTCTCGCGGATACCGTGCTGCGCGTGCTGGATGATGCGCTGCTTGCGCGCCGGCTGCGCGAAGCTGCGCGGCAGTATGCGGAACAGAATCTGGCGATGGCGGATTACCTTGCCGCGTATGAGGCGTTGATTGGCCGGCTTACCGGTGGGTGACGGCGCGTCGTCGCCGGTGTCGTGCTCACCGGTGTCGTTGCGAGTTGCACACCGGCTGATTGTCGAGTCTCCAGATGACCTCGATGTTGGTGTCCTCCATCGCGCGCACGATCGGGCAGGCAGCGCTGCGAGTCACTCCTCCGACGCGAGACGAGCGGCCTGATCTTCCGCAGTCAGCGCATCGATGAATTCATCGAGTTCACCAGCCAGCACACGGTCGATCTTGTACAGCGTCAGGTTGATGCGATGGTCGGAGACGCGGCCTTGTGGGAAGTTGTAGGTGCGGATGCGCTCCGATCGATCGCCGGTGCCCACCTGTGACTTGCGATCGGCGGCGCGGGTCGCATGCAGCGTGGCACGCTGCTGCTCGTACAGCCGGGCACGCAGGATCTTCATCGCCTTGGCGCGATTCTTGTGCTGGCTTTTTTCCTCCTGCATCGCGACGACGACGCCGGTGGGAAGGTGCGTGATGCGCACCGCGCTGTCGGTCTTGTTGACATGCTGGCCGCCGGCGCCCGATGCGCGGTAGGTGTCGATGCGGAGGTCTGCTTCGTCGATCTGCACGTCGACTTCTTCCGCTTCGGGCAGCACGGCGACCGTGACGGTGGAGGTGTGGATGCGGCCCTGGCTTTCGGTTGTCGGCACGCGCTGCACACGATGCACGCCGGATTCGTATTTCAGCCGGGCGAACACGCCGCGCCCGTTGATCTCGGCGATGCCTTCCTTCAGGCCGCCGAGTTCGGTGTCGTTGTATTCGAGGATTTCCCAGCGCCAGCCACGGTTTTCCGCGTAGCGCTGGTACATGCCGAACAATGCCGCGGCGAACAGCGCTGCTTCGTCGCCGCCCGCGGCGGGTCGCACCTCCAGGATCGCGGCGCGTTCGTCGGCTGCATCCCTGGGCAGCAGCGCGATGCGGATTTCGTGCTGCAGTGTGGGGATCTGTTCCTTCAGCGTGCGCAGTTCGGCTTCCGCCAAGTCGTGCATTTCGGGATCGGTCAGCAGTGTTTCGGCATCTGCCTGCGCGCGTTCCGCGGCGCGCAGGTCGCCGATGCGCGCAACCACAGGCTCGATGTCCGACAATTCCTTCGACGCCTTGACGTAGGATTCGCCCGACAGGCCCTGCGTCAGCATGTCGCGCAGTTCCTCGGCGCGTGCCGTGATGCGGTCCAGCTTCGATGCGAGGTTCATTTCAGATGCGCGGCGATCTCCGCCAAAGGCACCGCCTCCTGTCCGCCGGTCGCGAGGTCCTTCACCTGCGCCACGCCGCGCGCGATATCGTCGTCGCCGAGGATGATCGCCGCGCGCGCGCCGATGCGGTTGGCGCGTTCCATGCGGCGGCGCAGATTGCCGCGATACGAGGTTTCCGCGCGGATGCCGGCGCGGCGCAGATCCTGCAGCACGGTCAGCGCCGCGGCTTCCGCGCTGTCGCCGATCGGCACGACGACGACGGTCGCCGGTGCCGGGGGTGGGGTGTCCAGCAGCATGGCGAGACGCTCGATGCCGGCGGCCCAGCCGACGGCCGGCGTCGGCGGGCCGCCCATTTCCTCCACCAGGCCATCGTAGCGCCCGCCAGCCATCACGGTACCCTGCGCGCCGAGTTTGTTGGTGACGAATTCGAACGCGGTGTGGCCGTAGTAGTCGAGGCCGCGCACGATGCGGGGATTCTCGCGGAATGGCACGCCGAATTGGTGCAGGTGCGTTTGCAGGCGCGCATAGAACGCGGCGGCGGGCTCGGTCAGGAACGCAGCGATGGTGGGCGCGTCGGCGACGATGCGGCGATCTGCGGCGTCCTTGGAATTGAGGATACGCAGCGGATTGCGATCGAGCCGCGCCAGGCTGTCCTGCGACAGCGCGGCCTGGTGTTCGGTGAAATACGCCACCAGGGCCTCGCGGTAGGCGGCGCGGGATGCCTTGTCGCCGAGTGTGTTGATCTCCAAAACGGTGTCGCCGGCGACGCCGAGGGCCTGCAGGATGTCCCACCCGCAAGCGATCACCTCGGCGTCGGCCAGAGGTTCAGCGGGGCCGATCAGCTCGATGTCGATCTGATGGAACTGGCGGTAGCGGCCCTTCTGTGGACGTTCGTAGCGAAACATCGGGCCGGCGCAGAACACCTTCTGCGGCAGCGACTGGGTCAGGCCGTTGGTCACCAGGGCGCGGCACACGCCGGCGGTGGCTTCGGGGCGCAGCGTGATGCTGTCACCGCCGCGGTCCTCGAAGCTGTACATCTCCTTCATCACCACGTCGGAGGTTTCACCGAGGGTGCGGGAGAAGACGCGGGTGTCCTCGAAGATCGGCGTGGTCCATTCGTCGAAGCCGTAGGCGGCGGCGATACGGCGAGCCGTATCGACCACATGGCTGTGGCGGCGCTGGTCTTCGCCGATCAGGTCGTGGGTGCCGCGGGCGGGCTGGAGGTCGGTCACTGGTTCTGCTGCTTCGATCTTCCGAGAGACCGGAAAGTAGCTTCCCGGGCATCAGAAGCAAGGAGGCGAGGCTGAACCAATCCCCGCCAGCTTCCCCCCAAGCCACATCGTTTCTATCCTGTCCGCCAAAACCAGACCAAGGAGGCAACGCCGATGGCCGAGATTCTCGGGCTGGGGGTGACCCACTCGCCACCAATGCTGGGGACCGACGAACGCATGGCGGGCATTCTGGAACGGGTGATGCGCAGCCCGCATGTGCCCGCGGGGCTGCGTGATCCGTCCGGCTGGCCCGCGCCGATGCAGCACGAGTGGGCCGAGCATCAGGCTGGCCGCCTTGCCGGCCCGCACCGGCAGCGCCTGGTTGAAGCGTTCCGTACGGTGCGCGCCGCGTTGGATGACTTCCATCCCGACCTGGTGCTGATCTGGGGCGACGATCAGTACGAGAACTTCCGCGAGGACGGTGTCGCCCCGTTCTGCGTGTTCGCCTTGGATGCCATCGAGTCACGCCCCTTCGCTCGTCTCGGCAAGGCGGCAAATGCCTGGGGTGAGCCGAACGACAGCGTCGTGCGGCTGAATGGCCACCCGACCGCCGGCCGGTATCTGACGACAGCGCTGGTCGAGCAGGGCTTCGACATGTCGTATGCCTACTCGATGCGGCATGAGGCGGGGCTGCCGCATGCGTTCATCAATGCGCTGCTGCTGCTGGACTACGATCGGAAAGGCCTGCCGTGGCCGGTACTGCCGTTCCACGTCAATTGCTACGGCTCTTCGACCATCTCCAAGCGCGGCGCTTTCGCGCATATCGACGGCACCGGCTCCGATGTGCCCGATCCGCCAGGGCCGAATGCGGCACGGTGCTTTGCGGTCGGGGCGGCGACGGCGCGGGCCCTGCGAAAATCCCCGTGGCGTGTCGCGGTCATTGCGTCGTCAAGCTGGTCTCATTCGTTTCTCGCCGCGAGCAATCACTATGTCTGGCCCGACATGGCAGCGGATCGGACGCGGTTCGAGGAGCTGCGCGATGGCAGGCTGTCCTTGTGGAAGGAACTGCGCACCGCGGAACTCGAGCAGGCGGGCCAGCAGGAGATGCTGAACTGGGTGTGCCTGGCCGGCGCGATGGACGCGCTGGAGCGGCGTCCGGTCTGGACCGAACTGGTCGAGACCTATGTGTTGGCCGCCAACAAGGTGTTTGCGGTATTCGAGGCAGGATAAATGCCAGGACGCTGCGAGCGGCCGGCGAGTGTTCACCCGCCTGGCCGTTCGCGCCGATCAGCGCTCGCTGAACAGCACGCCGCCCTTTGCCTTGTTGTCGCGCGACGTCTCGATGATCTCCACCAGCACCGCATCCGCCGTAACGCCGAAATTCTTCACCACCGCGGCGGTGATATCCGTGATCAGCGCGCGCTTCTGGTCCTTCGAGCGACCCTCGATGGCATGGACATAGACTTCCGGCATTGCATTCCTCCTTCGTATTCTATCAGCACCGATATCCCGGCCAGGCCGAGTGGAACCGCCACCGGTTCCTGTCATTGCGAGGCCCGCGACGACGCGGCAACCTCCAGCCGGTGGGGCTGGAGATTGCCGCGCCGTCGCGCTTCTCGCAATGACCGCGAAAGGAGACAGACCATGCTGGCAGGCGAGGCAGTGGTGGCGATCTGGAATGGCATCGCACCCGAGGCGCGCGAGCAGTTCTACGATTGGCACACCAACGAACACATGCCGGAGCGGGTCGGCATCCCCGGTTTCCGCCGCGGCCGCCGCTACGTCGCAGCCGACGCGGACACCTTCCCGCAATTCTTCACGCTGTATGAAACCGACACGATGCAGGTGCTGCAAGGCAGCGATTATGCCAACCGGCTGAACGACCCGACACCAGGCACCAAGACCACCACCGCGCAGTTCCGCGACACCGCGCGTGCGCTGTCACGTGTTCTGGTCAGCCACGGCCCAGGCATCGGCGGCATGCTGTTGACCATCCGCTTCGATTGCGACGCGCGGCATCTGCCCGGCCTGCGTGCACTGGTGCGCGCCTCGGCGCAAGCATCGCGCGTGACCGGCGCGCATCTCTGTGCCGGCGATGCCGCCGCATCCGCCGTCCGCACCACGGAAACCCGCGACCGCACGGACATCGTGGTGCCTCCCGACATGTTCGTCATGGTGGAAGCAACCGACGCCGATGCGCTGACCGACATCCTGCTCGAACGCGCCCTTACTGGTGCGGGCGCGCGCGGACCGTTCGTGCGCGGGATCTATCGGCTGGAGTACGTGCGAACCAAGACCGGCTTCGCGTCATAGGGAGCAGCGCCATGATCAAGGTTGGCATCGTTGGTCTCGGCCGCATTGCCGATTTGCATCTGCGCGGCTATCGCGACAATCCGGATGCGACGATTGTCGCTTTGTGCGATGCCGATCCGGATCGTCTTGCCCGTCGCCAGGTCGAGTTTCCCGCAAGCCACCGGATACACCGACTACAACGAATGTCTCGGTCATGATCTCGACATGGTGGAGATCCTGTCGCCGCATCCTGTGCATGCGGCGATGACCGAGGCGGCATTCGCGCGCGGTCTGCACGTATCGGTGCAGAAGCCGATGGCGATGAGTATCGCCGAATGCCAACGGATGATCGATGCAGGCAAGCGCGCCGGCCGGCATCTGAAGCTGTTCGAGAATTACCTCACCTATCCGCCGCTCGAGAAAATGAAGGCGCTGATCGCCGAGGGTGCGATCGGCCAGCCGCTGCATTGCCGCATGCGCACACTGCACGGCGATCCGGCTTTCGCGTGGCCAATCGAACCCGCGACGCAGCAATGGCGCGATGCGCTGACGCAGCAGAAGCGGCACGGCAGCCTGACGTTTGACGATGGGCACCACAAGCTGGCGACCATCGTCTGGCTGTTCGGACCGGTTGCCGACGTGTTCGCACGCGTCGACTGGAAGATCACGCCGGCGGGCGGCGTTGTTGATCGACGAGCCAGTGTCGTGTTCCGCCACGCCGATCCGCCCGTGCATGTGATCTGGGATTGTGTTCGCGTGCCGCAGATGCGCATCAACACCGACTACTACGCCAATGACGACCGGATCGAGGTCGTTGGCGAACGCGGCATACTGACGCTCACGCGCTGCACTGGCCGCCTGCTGGAGGAGCCGCCGCTGACGCTGTACCGTGACGGTGAACTGCACGCATTCAACAACCTGAATGCCGACTGGGGCGAAAGCTTTCGCCGTTCCACGCTGGCGTTTATCGATCTGTTGAAGCACGGCGAAGGCCGGCCGTCGCTGACCGGCGAAGACGGCCGTGAATTGCTGCGCCTGGCCGATGCGATCGATCTGTCAGCCGCGGAGGATCGCCCCGTCAGCCTTCCCTGACCCGTCGTCGCCGCCTAGGATGACGCCCAAAGTTGCGGGGGGAACAACATGAGCAGGCTACACATCAGCCGGCGCGGCATTGTCGCGGCAACACTGGCGGCGCCTGCCATCCTGGGTCGGCGCGCCCGCGCCGCCGGCCACCATCCAGATGATCAGCCATCGCTATCCGGCGCTCGAGTACTACGCGGAGAAGATGCGCACCGCGATACCTGGCGTCACGGTCAACACCCAGCTGATGCCGATCGACAAGGCGCTGGAACTGGCCACCATCGCGCATGTCGTCGAAATCCGACACGCTCGACATCGTCTATGCCAGCGACACCAGCTTCCAGACCTTCGTGAAGAACGGCTGGTTCCGCCCGCTGGATGATCTGTGGGCGAAGTACCGCGACGAATTCAAGCTCGACGATTTTCCCGAATCCGTTCGCAAGACCTACACGCACGACGGCCACCTGTACGTCATGCCGCACACGCTCAACACGATGATGTTCTTCTATCGGAAGGACCTGTTCGACGCCGCCGGCAAGTCGCCGCCGAAGACCATTCGCCGGAATATCGCGACCTGGCGAAGTCGTTCAACAGCCCGATGCGCTCCGGCAATGTCAGTTGCCTCAAGCCGGTCGACGCCGCCATCAACGAAGCGCACTGGTATTTCAATGCGATCGGTGACGGCTGGTTCGACAAGGATTGGAAGCCGATCTTCAACGACGCCGAAGGGCGTGCAGGCGATCGAGATGATGCAGGAGATCACCAAGTACGCTCAGCAGGGCTTCACCGCCGCGGCGAATGACGAGTGCATGATCGCCTACCAGCAGGATACCGGCGTGATGGGCCTGCAATGGGCCACGCGCGCCAAGGCGATGGACGATCCGACGAAGTCGCGCGTCGTCGGCAAGATCGACTGGGTGGCGCCGCCGCAAGGGCACGCGCGCAACAGTTCGGACGGCTACGCGATCTCGGCGTTCAGCAAGCAGGATCCCGACACGCTGTTCCGCATCATCGCCACTTCGGCCAGCCAGGCGAGCATGCGCGGCGCGGCCTCGCTGCTGATCCCGCCACGCAAGTCGCTGCTGGACGATCGCCGAGTTGAAGCAGGCGAACCGGTTCTACCCGGCCGCGCTGGCCTCGTACGAGACCGGCCTCGCGCGCGCCGTCGTTGCCGGAATTCTACGCGGTCGGCGAGTTCATCACCCGCCGCATCCTGCAGGCCGTCACCGGCGAGATGCCGGTGAAGCAGGCGCTGGATACCGCCGGCAGACGAGACCACCGACTTCCTCAAGGGCCACGGCTATTACAAGTGACGTGCGGCGCCGTCGTCGCGGCGCCGTTCACCGGCCCGGAAGGAAGCTGGTGGCTGTTCCTGGTGCCGAGCGCGGCGGTGCTCGGCCGCGGTCATGCTGTATCCGCTGGGTTATGCGATCTACCTGAGCCTGTTCAACTACGACCTCGGCAGCGGTTCGCGCGATTTCATCGGCTTCGGCAATTATGCCGCGCTGCTGGCAGACGACCGCTTCTGGCACACGCTGAACCGCACGGTGCTGATCGTGTCTGGCCGCCGTCGGGCTGGAGTTCTGCCTTGGCCTGCTGGTGGCGTACGGGCTGTACCGCCTCACCTTCGCCGTGCGCACGCTGAACCTTCTGCTGTTCCTTCCCAACATCGTCACGCCTGTCGTCGCCGCACTGTTCCTGCGCTGGATCTTCATGGGCCGCTGGGGGCTGCTCAGTGCCACGCTGATCGGTCTTGGCATCTTCCCGCCGGATTTTCTCGGCAATCCCGCCTGGGCGCGCGTGACCGTCGTGCTGGCAGATTCCTGGCAGTTCACGCCGTTCATGATCCTGGTGCTGTACGCCGGACTGAACACGGTCGACCAAAGCCAGATCGAAGCGGCGCAGATCGATGGCGCCGGCGTCTGGACGTTGCTGTTCCGCATCATGCTGCCGGCAATCCGTCCGCTGATCGTGTTCGTGCTGGCGATCCGCCTGATGGACGCGTTCCGCTTCTTCGACACGATCTACGTGCTGACCTCCGGCGGCCCAGGCACAGCGACGGAGACGATCACGCTGTACACCTACGCGCTGGCGTTTCGCCTGCTGCAGATCGGCAAGGCATCCGCACTCGGCGTGCTGACCTTGCTGTTCGTCGCGATACTGACCGGACTGATGATCCGCATCGTCTATCGCCGTGAGGGGGGCGCGTTCTGATGCGCACGACGGCTGCGCACGCAACTGCCGCTGTTCCTGCTGCTGTGCGGCTTCACCGCGGTGAACCTGACGCCGATGATCTGGGGCATGCTGATCTCGATCAAGCAGCCGGTGGACGCATTCTCGGTGCCGCCGAAGCTGATCTTCACCCCGACGTTCGAGTTCCATTATCAGGTCTGGGTGGAGAAGGCGTTCTGGCACTTCCTGATCAACAGCGCGGTGATCTCGGTCGTGCACCGTCGTCACCTCGGTATCGGTCGGCACCATGGCCGCCTACGGCCTGTCGCGGCTGCGCAGCGCGCGCATCGCGCGGCCTGCTGTTCGGCCTGCTGGCGATGCGCATGTTCCCGCACATCCTGCTGGCGATCCCGTTCTTCCTGCTGGCGAAAACACTCGGCTTGATCAACACGTATCCGGCGATGATCCTGGCGTTGGTGGCGATCAACCAGCCCTTCACCATCTGGCTGATGCGCAGCTTCTTCGTCGACGTGCCGCACGAGCTGTACGAGGCCGCCGCGATCGACGGCTGCAACGCCTGGCAGGTGTTCGCCCGCGTCGCGCTGCCCGGTCGTGCGCCCGGGCCTGTGGGTCACCGCATTGTTCAGCCTGCTGCTGGCCTACAACGAGTTCCTGTTCGCGCTGGTGCTCACCGGACCGGACACCAAGACGCTGCCGGTGGCGATCGCCGAATACGGTGGCGAGGACATCAACTATTGGTCGCTGTCCGCGGCGGCGGCGGTCGGCATCATGCTGCCGATCGTGGTGTTCATGATGGCGCTGCAACGCCATCTGGTGCGCGGGCTGGCACTGGGCGCGGTGAAGGGGTGATTACGCCGCACCAAGCATTACAGCGTGCTCGGGAAAACCGTAGATGTGGCTGCTGGCGGCTGCCGCTGGTGGTTTCCGATTAACCACGTCTGGCAGGCGTTACGGCGCCGCTGCACCGACCCAACTCTGTCATGCGGCGATCAGTTCGGCACGCCGCAGGAAATTCCGGTTCACGGTGCTGCGCGGACGGGCGCCCAGACGCTCATGCGCCAGCGCCAGCGCGACATCGCGCACGCCACCGCGGACCGCTGCCTCGGTCAGCGTCCAATCGACGATGTCGCGTTGCGCGTGACTGCCGCCGATCCGCCAGAGATCGACACGAATCGGCATCAGCAGCGCCACCGCCTGCTGATATGCGCCGCGATGGAACGCCATCAGGCCCTCGACCAGCGGGATGCCGACCTCGCGATAGCAGGATGCCCCCTCCACACCGCTCGATGCCGTCTCCCGCATCCAGCCCAGACGCCGTTCGGCCAATGCCTCCTGACCGGATCGCAACTCGGCCATCACCGCATGCAGGTCGATGAACGTGAGGCACTTTCCGTCGGCATGCCCGTCCCATTGTGTCAGCAGATCGCGCCAACGCTCGGACACGTCGCAACCCAGCGTATCGAGCCGCCACAGCAGTGCCGAGGCGTTGCACAGATTGAGGGCCAAAGGCCGCAACGTATGAAGCAAGGGCCCGTCGTACAGCGCGAGCGCCGCCTCGTCCTGCCCCAGTTCGAGGTGGAACAACGACTTGTGCCACCAGATGTGAACCTGCGTGACATTCTCCGGTGCCGACCAGAACGGCTCACGCGCGACCATCCAGCCTAGGCCGTCTTCCGGGCGGCCGGTCATTTCCATCACGTGCGCGACGGTATGATGCGGCCAGAAAGCATGCGGCTCCAGTTCGGCCGCCGCGCGCAACTCGTCCTCGGCGTGGGCATAATCGCCGGCTTCTTCCAAACCAAAACCATGGAACGCGAGTATGATCCCGTAGCCGGGCATGTCCTTCGACCAGAATGGCAGAGCGCGTGCCGTCCGGTCGCGCACCCACCGGAAGCGTCCCAGGTAGCCATCGAGCAATGTCGCGGCCTGATGCGCCACGAGATCGAACGGGAACCGCATCAGGTGCCGATCCAACAGCGCAACCGCCGCGCTCCGTGCGCCCGCCAAAGCCTGCTCCAACGCGGCGAAATGGCCAAGCTCCCGATCGTTCATCGTCAGGTTTGCCGTGGACTGAACCAAGGTTCGAGCAGGACCGAGCAGGCTCGGATCGTTGGCCAGCGCAAACAGCCAGGCTTTTCCCAGATGCGCCATGGCGAACGCGGGCGACGCCGCGCGCGCCGCGTCGAACAGGCCAGGCGAGTCACCGTAGCCGAGGTTGTACGCGCGAACCGCCTGGTCGTACAGCGCAACGGCGTCGGACGTCGCACCGGATACAGTCTGTCCCTGGGCGTCTTTCAACATGCTGCTCTCCGTTGTTCCCGCACCGGCGCGGATCGCGGTTCCATTCGTTGTATCAAGAAGGCGTCGGGCATCACGAAGGCGTCGGCGCCTCCGGATGCAGCAGTCCCTTGTCGCGCAGATCGGCCCACAGCGCCTCCGGAATCTTCTGCTGCAACAGCCCGACATTCGCGGTGAACTCCGCCGCCGACCGCGGCCCGGGAATGATCGCCATCACCGCGGGATGCGCCAGGGGGAACTGCAACGCTGCCGCCGCCAGCGGTACACCGTGCGTGTCGCACACCGCCTGGATCGCCTTCACCCGCGCCACGATGTCCGGCGGCGCCGCGGCATAGTTCCAGGTATCGCGGCCGGCCAGGATGCCGGAATTCAATGGGCCGCCCACCACGATCGACGTGCCGCGCGCACTGCACATCGGCAGCAGGTCATCCAACGGCCCCTGCTCCAACAGCGTGTAGCGCCCGGCGAGCAGGAACGCGTCCCAGTCGCCGAATTTCAGCACCTCGATCAGCACCTCCTTCTCGTTGACGCCGAGGCCGATCGCACTGACCACACCGGTGCGGCGCAATTCGTCCAGCGCGCGATAGCCGCTCTCGCGCAGCACCTTCATGTGCGCCGCATTCGCTTCGACGCCGTGCTGGTACACGCCGATGTCGTGCACGAACAGGATGTCGATCTTCGCCAGCCCCAGCCGCTGGTAGCTGTCCTCCATCGACCGCATGATGCCGTCGTACGAGTAGTCGTATTTCACCTCGAACGGCATCGGCGCCAACCGGCCGTCGGTCGCGCCGCCAGCAGTGCCGCGCGGCCGCAGCAACCGGCCGACCTTGGTCGAGAGCACCCATTCATCGCGCGGCTTGTCGCGCAACGCGTCACCGGCAGCGCGCTCCGCCGCACCGACGCCATAGAACGGCGCGGTATCGACATAGCGCACGCCGGCATTCCATGCCGCCTCTACCAGTTTCAGCCGCTCCTCGTTGGTCATCGCAATCCGGCTGCCACCCATCGTCGCGGTGCCTAGCCCGAGTGCCGTCACCTGCAACGCCGTGCGTCCGACGCGCCGCTTCTCCCAGTTCGCCATCGCCTGCCCCCTTATGCCGCGAGGCAAGTGGGCGAAGGATCAGCCGACGAGTCAACTCACGCGCTTGCCTGTGTGTGGGGGGCCGTGTAGGCAGCCCGGGTGTGGTGACACCGCTAAAGGGTTGATCTTCTAAAAGTTCCTGATTTTGTCTGGACTTTCTGCTGCCTGATGGGCCCACGTCATCGGCACACAGGCGCATGGCGACAATGTAGACTGCACAGCCTTGGCGCGATCCTCGCATTGGCATCTGGAAGCCGAGCCCATGAGGGGAACATGGCAACCACAGACGACCGACGTTCGGATCAAAGGTGCCGCCCGGACGGTAGCCGTCAGAGGTGTTACAGTCTCAAATTGTATTGATCCTGCAACCCTTCCAAGGTTAGCCTAACAGTAGCCGATGCGGGATAAATTGTGATGCGTGCGCGTATAGCTGTTGTCGCAGTCGCGATACTAAGCGTTGCAGGCCTTTCCGCTCCAACAAACACCCGAGCGGATACAATACGAAATTTCCGTTCGGGCGCATGGTTCGCTGGCGCCTATGCCAACGACCAAACAAAGAAATTTTCTTCTTGCGCTGCGTCAGCCTCCTACCGTAGCGGCATATTTATGGTGGTGTCCATCGACAGAGACTTTGGATGGCACCTAGCTTTCACAAGCCAAGCCTGGAATATGACTGCCAACCAGCAGATACCAGTCAAGTTAGTTTTTGACACTGGCGCGCCATGGGATGGCACTGCGTCTGCAATCAACGCCCAGATGGCGACCATGCCCATGGCCAACAATTCAGCGCTGATCAATGCCTTTCGCGGCAGCACGATGATGACCGCGTATGCGTCGGGCCAAGTCTTCCAGTTCCGGCTAGATGGCACCTCACGCCTCATGGTGGAGCTTGCCGATTGTGTAACAACCGAGCTAGCTGTTGAGCGTGGAGAGCCACCACCGCATTTTGCCGATGCGACGCCAACCCCCTACAAGCCTGCTGTTATAGCTCCTCCCGTTACGCCGCCCCAGGATGCGAATTTGGAGTTAGCAGCCACGCGTATTGCGTCAAATCTGCTTTTGGCCGCTAACTTCCCGCACGCTCGGCTTCTGACGACAAATGATACACCGGCTAGATTGAAGGGGCGCGGCGCAGCCTGGAGTTCCGATCTTGGAGAGGGCGCCGTAGCCTTGCTGCCGGCGTCAGTCGCCACTGACCCGCAGCAGGCCGCATCGCAGTTAATCAGCTCGGACGCAGCCACGTGCAAAGGCGACTTCGCGTCAGGACGATCAAGCGAATTGGTCGATGACAAGCTGATAACAAAGGCATTCACCGGCTGCAAGGAAAGCACGGGCACACGCGCCTTCCGCTACTTCATCCTTCAACGCCCTGGCAGCGGCTTCGTCGTCTACGAGCTAACGGGGCCAACCGCTTCATCGGCGGAGGGGGGCGATAGTTCCGCACCCCGAGACGCGACGTTCCAGGCTGCAGCTGTCAAAGCGGCATTCTCACCATGAGTGTCTAGGCGCCGGCCACCGACCTCCCGCTCAACGTGGAATGCCCGGGGCGGCATCCGCATGACCACGACAAGGGAATGAGGCCCCACTGCCCTCAGTAGCCGCGCCACGCATACCCATAGGGTGGCGCGTAATACGTGGGAGGAGGCGGATAATAGACTGGGGGCGGATAATAGACGGGCGGCGCCACCCCTATGAAGACGCCACCACGCCAGCAGCAACCCCAGCCACCACCGTGCCAGCCCCAGCCCCCAGGATGCCAACCATTGCCGTGCCAACCACCACCACCACGCCAGCCACCGCCGCCGTGCCACCCACCATGCCAACCGCCTCCTCCACCGTGCCAGTCAGCACGCGCGGTCGGGGCAGCGAGGATCAGAAAGCCGGCAGCAAATGCCACAGCGGCAACGGTCAATCCGAGCGAATGCCGAAGTGCGCGCATCCCGCAGAACTCCAAGTGATCAGGAACCGTCGGCGCCTATCGCGGCGGAGTTATGGCGAAACCGTTTGCCGCCATCCTGGCGAAGCGCAAGGGGTAGGTTCAGGCGAAACTCATCGGGTTCGGTGGGTGTCAGTCACCCCTTGCTGTCGTCTGACTTCTGGCCGAATTGCTCGACCCACTGCCTGCCAAGGTCAGCAGCTTCTACAGGGGTAAGGTATGACCATTCGGCACCACAAGCGCGAATAGCCACCCAAAGCGTTTCGTTCCCCACGCGGCGTTGCTCGACCTGGTAAGGCCCCACTGCGTCAGACATGGTGGGACAGAGCCTGGATAGGAAAACCAACGCTGTAGACCAAGGTGGCGACACCCCCGCACGCGATACCGAAGGCCGCGAACAGGACGCCGATGCGATCCCAATCGAGCGGCAACTCCATGGTGATGTTTCCGATCTTCGGCGCTTCCATGGTCACTCCTACCTGACCCGGCCAAAGGGGCCGCACGCAGCTGTCTGTAGTCGGCCTCGGCTGCGCCACATATGAAGTCCAACACACCCCATTTTGGCCATCTGCATCTCCAAGCCGCTTTACAGGGCACACCATATGGGCACACATTGCGGCCACAAGGCGACGGAAAATCCCTGTTAAATCAGCTTGTTAGGTCCTGAAGTCTCGTGTAGCCGGCACGCATGATTTCCCGCTTTCTGTTGCAACTTGCCGCGATGCGCGGCCTGCGTGCCGACTTCGCCGCACTGGGTCTGGGCGCGCTGTCCGCTGCCGCGCTGCCGCCGGTGCACGCGATCCCGGTGCTGCTGGTCTCGGTGCCCGGCCTGCTTGCCCTGCTCGATGGCGCGCGCGGCCCCGCGGTCGCGGCGCGACGCGGCTGGTGGTTCGGCTTCGGCCACCACCTTCTCGGCCTGTATTGGATCACCGAGGCAATCCTGTACGAGGCCGATCGCTTCTGGTGGCTGGTGCCGTTCGCGGTGCCGGCAACGGCGGCCGGCCTCGCCGCTTTCATCGCCGCCGCGTGCGCCATCGCCCGCCTGGCGCGTCCGGGGTGGCCGCGGGTCCTGGCATTGGCCGGCGCCTGGGTGCTGGCGGATCTGGCGCGGCAGTTCGTGCTGACCGGATTCCCGTGGAACCCCTGGGGCAGCGTCTGGGAGATCCCCGGAACCATCGGCGACGTGTTCATCCAGCCGGCCGCCTGGGTGGGTGTGGACGGCCTCACCCTGGCCACGATGCTGCTGGCCGCGACGCCGGCACTGGGCTGGCGCTGGCGCATCGGCGGCGGCGCGGCGCTGGCGGCATGGGCGGCGCTTGGCCTGATCCGCCTGCACAAGCCAATGCCGCCGCCAACGTCGCTGACCGTCGTGCTGGTGCAGGGCAACGTGCCGCAGGGCCAGAAATGGAGCCAGGACCTCGCCGTGCAGATTTTCCGGCATTACCTGACGCTGACCGAGCAAGGCCGCGCACGGGCCGGGACCGGTCCGTTCGTTGAAATCTGGCCGGAGACCGCGTTCCCCGGCCTGCTGCAGATCGATGAACGTGCGCGCCAGGCGATCCAACAGGCGACAGGTGGCGCACCGTCGCTGATCGGCAGCGTCCGCTTCGACGATCAGCAGCGCCCGCGCAACAGCCTGGTCGCGTTGACTGACAGCGGCACCATCGCCGCGATCTACGACAAGTGGCACCTGGTGCCGTTCGGCGAATACATCCCCGATTGGCTGCCGTTGCCGCTGATGGTGATGCCGGGCGGCGGATTTCGCATCCGGCCCCGGGCCGCGCACGCTGCACGTTCCCGGCCTGCCGCCGGTCGGCGCGCTGATCTGCTACGAGGCGATCTTTTCCGGCCAGATCGTCGATCGAAACGATCGGCCGGATTGGCTGGTGAACGTGACCAACGACGCCTGGTTCGGCAATTCCACCGGCCCTCGCCAGCACCTCGCGGCGGCGCGCATGCGTGCGGTGGAGGAGGGGTTGCCGCTGATGCGCGCCGCCAACACGGGCATCTCGGCCGCGTTCGACGCGCGCGGGCATGAACTCGGGCGGTTGGGGATGCAGCAGACCGGTACGCTGGCTGTGACGCTGCCTGGCGCCTTGCCGGCGACGTTGTTCGCCCGATTCGGCCTTTGGGTCCCTGCCATCTCAGCTACGGTTGCACTCGGGGTAGGGCTTATGGCAAGACGGTTTGCACTGCCTGGTTGATGCCTGTCCGCCGAAGCTGGCTCATTCACGGACGACTTATTCGTATTTTGTATACTGCGTATCGATTTTAAACCTTCTGTTGACAATTGTCGGTTGTGTGATTAAGGTTCCGTTAACGACAGCCCAGCAGGCGGTTGTGCCAGCGTGCATAAGGAGCCGTCTATGTTGAACGAACCGAAGGGGAATACGGATATGGCGCGCGGCGAACACGTCGTGGGTGCCGAAAAGGAAAGCCGACCCAGCCCGATCGATGTCCATGTCGGCTCCCGCATCCGCCTTCGTCGGACCCTCCTTGGCATGTCCCAGGAGCGTCTCGGCGAGGCGCTCGGCCTCACCTTCCAGCAGGTGCAGAAATACGAGCGCGGGGTGAACCGCGTCGGTGCGTCACGGCTGTTCGATCTGTCGCGCGTCCTGGATGTGCCGATCAGTTTCTTCTTCGACGACATGCCAGACAGCCTGGCCAACACCTACGGCGCCCAGTCGAGCCGCCGCGCCGCCGGGTTTACCGAGTCGCAGGATGGGTTCACCGATGACGCGCTGAACCGGCGGGAAACGCTTGAACTGGTGCGCGCTTACTATCGCATCACCGATCCCGCGGTGCGCAAGCGCGTATTCGACCTGATCAAGTCGATGGGTCCAGCCGACGCCTAAACCGCCAAACCGCGTCATGCGCCATCGGCGTCTGCACCGGTCTGCAACTGCGGGTTAGTCAAACAGCGGATTTCGCAGTCGATGCAGCGCCGCCGCCAGCGCTGCCCAAAGATCCCGCTTTTCATCCTCGCCGAGTGAGGCTGCGATCTCCTCGCGGATGCCGCGGGCGACAAGCAGCAGCCGCGGCACCCGCCCGGGCGGTTCCTCGATCACCACATTCAGCCAGCCGACCGGCAACCGCCGCTCCTGCCGCTTGCCTGCCCGGTCCGTGCGCACAATACGCAACGAGTTCCTCGGACAGGAAAAGCAGCTCGCTTGCCCGCGCCCGGCTCGCATTCAGCCGCAACAGGAAGATCGCGATGCCGATTTCCGCCACGCTGAACGCCGCAACAGGCCAAGCCCCGATGAACCAGAAGCGCAGCACTGTCACGCCGCACAGCAGGCAGATCACCGCGATCAGAATGCGCAGTCCACGCGGCGACAGGCTGCGGTAAGGCACGATCACCGCCTCGAATACCGTTGCCGACACGTCTGCTTCCGGGTCCATCATCCCACTGTAGCGCGTCCGCTACGTTCGCAAACCCTTGCCCGGCCCACGGCGCTGCGCGACAAACGTTGCCATGCCGGCAAAACCCCGTCCCAAGGTGAAGCCCCGTAAGTCGCGCGCCATGACGCTGGCCGAGGTGCGCGGTTTTCTCGAAGCGCTCGCCAAGGTGAATCCCGATCCACGCAGCGAACTCTCGTTCGTTGACCCTTATACGCTGCTGGTCGCCGTTGTCCTGTCCGCGCAGGCCACCGATGTGTCTGTCAACCGGGCGACCGAAACGCTGTACGCCGAAGCGCGGACGCCCGAAGCGATGGTGCGGCTTGGCGTCGAGGGCGTAGCAAAACATATCCGCTCGATCGGTCTCTGGCAGGGCAAGGCGCGCAATGTCATCGAGCTATCGCGCCAATTGCTTGAGCAGCATGGCGGGCAGGTACCGCATGATCGCGAGGCTTTGGAGAAGTTGCCAGGGGTCGGACGGAAGACCGCGAATGTCGTGCTGAATGTGGCATTTGACGAGAGCACCATGGCGGTCGATACGCACATCTTCCGGCTTGGCAATCGCACCGGCATCGCATCGGGGCGCACGCCACGGGCGGTCGAGGATGCGTTGGTGCGTCGCGTGCCGGCCGAGATGCTGCGTGATGCGCATCATTGGCTGATCCTGCACGGACGCTATGTCTGCAAGGCGCGCTTACCGGAATGCTGGCGCTGCGTCGCGGCGCAATGGTGCAGGTACCCGGATAAGGCGCTGCCGCCAGTGGCGAAGCCGCCCATGAGGACAAAAGCCTGATACCAGGCGCCCAAATATTGAGCCACAGACCGTTGCATATCCGTCGGGCCGCCGCGGAGCCCGCCCCAGCGAAAGCCGGGGTCGGCATTCACGTCTTTGCCTCATAGCAGGGGAAGAGCCTACCTCCGCCACCAGCCGCGTTTCTTCTCCGCCGCCGCTGCCTCGCTCGCGCCGATGATGATCGGCTTGACGGCGGGTTCGGCCGCCACATCGTTGGCTGCAACCAGCGGCTCCGATTCGGGTATGGCAGGCTCTGGCGACACTGGCTCGGGCTCAGCGACGGGGGCTCGTTCGTAACGGGCAACGAAGGCGCTGCTACTACGGCAGGCTCTGGTGACACTGGCTCGGGCTCAGCGACGTGGGACGCATTCGTAACGGACAACGAAGGCGCTGCCAGTCGGCAGGCGCGTTTTCAGGTTCCAAGCCGGCGACTGGCTCCAATCCGGCGACCGGTTCCGACCCAGCAATCGGCTCCGGCTCCGCCCGGGTGTCGGTCGGGGTTGCCGCGGCTTCCGCCTGTTCCATCACGTCGAAGATGTCGAAGGCTTGGCCGCCGAACGGGTTGGCTGGTGTCGGACCACTATAGACCGGCGGCAAATCGGGCTGATCGGCGCCGGGCGCGGCATGCGGCGGCATCTCGCCGTCGCCTTCATGCCGACGCCGACGTCCACCGCGACGACCCCGCCGGCGGCCGCGGGGCTCATCATCGCCCGCCTCGGCATGTTCCGGCACGCCTTCAACATGCGTCTCGGCGACCTCCGCCGGTGTGGCTTCGGCCACCGCGGCACCTTCCGGATCCGCAGTGTCGATGGCGGACGCTGGCACTGCAGTGGACGCTGGCACCGCCTCTTCGCGACGCCCACCACGGCGCCGACGGCGACGGCGACGGCGGCGGTGTTCTGCCTCCTCCGGCGTCTCGCCTGCTTCGGCATGCACCGCGTCGTTGGCCGCCTCGGCCGCTTCGTCCGTATCGTCCTCGTCGTCTGCGACGGTGACTTCGTCGACCTCCTCGACCTCCGCATCGATCACCTGCAACGGCGGCATCGCAACGTCCTGCGTGATCGCCGCGGCGACCTTCTCCCGGCACCTGCGCCCGTACGCGGTCGATGCGGAACTGCGACGCCATCTGCCCATCGTCGCCCAGGCAGAGCACCCGCATTCCGTAGCGCGTCTCGATCTCCCCAAGCCGGTCGCGCTTGTGGTTCAGGATGTAAAGCGCCACCGGCGGCGATGCGTAAACGACGATTTCGGCGGCGCGGTGCTTGGCGCCTTCCTCCTCGATGCCGCGCAGCACGTGGATCGCGGCGCTTTCGGTGGAGCGGACATGGCCGGTGCCGCCGCAGTGCGGGCAGGCGATGAAGCTGGTTTCGGCGAGCGACGGACGCAGCCGCTGGCGGCTCATCTCCATCAGGCCGAAATGGCTGATGTGGCCGACCTGGATGCGCGCGCGGTCGTTCTTCAACGCCTCCTTCAGGCGGCGCTCGACCATCGCGTTGTGCTTCTTCGCCTCCATGTCGATGAGGTCGATGACGATCAGCCCGGCCAGGTCGCGCAGCCGCAGTTGGCGGGCCACCTCGTCGACCGCCTCCAGGTTGGTGCGCAGCGCCGTTTCCTCGATGCCGCGCTCGCGGGTCGAACGGCCGGAGTTGACGTCGATCGCCACCAGCGCTTCGGTCTGGTTGATCACCAGATAGCCGCCGGAGCGGAGCTGTACGGTGGGCTGCAGCATGGCATCGAGCTGCGCTTCCACCTGATGCTTCGCGAACAGCGGCTGCCCGCCACCGTGAGACCCGGAATCACGCCAGAGCTGTACCTTCTTGGCGTGGCTCGGCATCAGCATGCGCATGAACTCGTGCGCCGCGCGCCAGCCCTGTTCGCCATCCACCTGGATCTCGTCGATGTCGCGCGAATAGACGTCGCGGATGGCACGCTTGATCAGGCTGGCTTCCTCGTAGATCAGCGCGGGAGCGACCGACTTCAGCGTGTGTTCCCGGATGTCGTCCCACAGACGCAGCAGGTATTCGCAGTCCCGCTTGATCTCCGGCTTCGGGCGGTTGGCGCCAGCCGTGCGCACGATCAGGCCCATGCCCTGCGGGATCGCCAGCTCGGTCATGACCTCCTTGAGCCGGCGCCGGTCGGTGGCCGATGTGATTTTCCGGGAAATGCCGCCGCCACGTGGCGAGTTGGGCATCAGCACGCTGAACCGTCCGGCGAGCGAGAGATAGGTGGTCAGCGCCGCACCCTTCGTGCCGCGCTCTTCCTTCACCACCTGCACCAGCAGGATCTGCCGGCGCTTGATCACCTCCTGGATTTTGTAGTTGCGCAGGAATCGGGGTGGGATGCGGCGCTCGTTGCTGTCCTCGGCGCCGTCCCCTTCGCCGCCCACGGTCTCGGGCGGCGGCTGCTCGGGGATCGGCTCCGCCGCGTATCCCGTCTCCTCGCCGTTATCGGCCGCAGGCTCGGCATGGGCTTCGGCTTCGGCCGCATAGCCGGGCTCCGGCATCTCTGCCGCTGCTTCGGTCGCTTCCGGTTCGTCGTCGCCATGTGAGCTGCCCGGCATGACAGCGCCATCGACCGGCGGGCTGGCTGCTGTGTGGAGCCGCGTGCGTCTCGCCTTCTACCTGCGGAGTTTCCGGCCCGGGTTCCTCCCAGCGATCGAGTCGATGCGAAGACCGTCGCACTGGCAATCGAGGCTGGCTGGGCGTCATGATGCTCTTGCGGATCATCGGCTGCCGGCATCCGCCTCCCCTGGGTCCGCATCGAAGGCGTGATCGAAGGCGTGCGGAGGCTCGTCGGCGTGCCGGGTTTCATCCAGCCCGGCATCGTGCGATGCCGGCGTCGTGTCGACCCGGCCATCGGCTGCTTCAGCCGCGCGATCCTCCTCCTCCTCTTCGCGCCGCGCGTCTTCGGCCTGCATCTCGATCAGGCGTTGCCGGTCCGCGACGGGGATCTGGTAGTAGTCGGGATGGATTTCGCCAAAGGCGAGGAAGCCGTGGCGGTTGCCGCCATATTCGACGAACGCGGCTTGCAGGCTTGGTTCTACGCGAACCACCTTGGCAAGGTAGATATTGCCTTTGAGCTGTCGCTTGGTCGACGTCTCGACGTCGAAGTCTTCTAGTCGGTTACCATCCAGCACCACTACGCGGGTTTCTTCCGCGTGTGTTGCGTCGATCAGCATGCGCTTGGTCATCTAGTCCTGAACTCCGGTAAGCCGTCCGGCACTGCGGCGCGGATCCCCTCGGGATGCGCGCCGGCGGGCGGCAGAAAAGATTGGCGTGAAGGGGCTGACCCATCCGCTCAAGGATCGGAAAATCGTCCGGCCGAACGCTGTGGAAGCCTGTCATCCCATTGAAAGAGATGGGGACTGCCGTCGAATTGGATAGGGTTGGCGTTGCGGCGGTCATGTGACGACGAGAATCAGGTCCCTGGCGTTCGGGCCGATGTTCCGTGACGGAACGGCCCCAGGTGAAAACGACTGCCTGGCAACTCAATCGAGGCGGACGACCCCGGCGCGCTGATAGCGCGGCGCGGGCGATGACGCGGCAGCGGCGGATGCTGACCCTCCCCGGCCACATCCCGCCGAGCGCTGGGCTCGGCCGGATCACGGGCCGTCGCTTCCGCCGGATTCCGTGCCTGTGGCAGCGGGTGGTCCCGCTTTCCCCAGGTGCGTCACCGGAGCGGCTGGGACCATGAAGCAAACCGGCAGGCGCCGCAAGCTGATCGTGGCCGGGCGTGTTGCCAGCGGGGGCAGCAGCCCATACTTCGGGAGAGCTCGACCGGTAAGGAGCAGGAGGCCGGTGAGGAGCAGGAGGATCACATGGACAAGGACGAGCTGACCGCCTGGGCGCTGGCGAACGGCTGGCAGATCATCGCCGGTTGCCCGAGCCTGACCAAGCCGCGTTCGCCCAGGGAGGCCATCGTGCGGATGGTGTTCAAGGCGACGGTGGTGAACCTGGAAGTCAAGAAGCCGGCCGGAAAATGGGAAAAGGTCTCGGGCCAGGCCTACGGCAAGGTGCTGGCGGACCCGGAGACGGGGCGGCCCAGCGGACTCGGCTTCGACAGCATTCCGAGCTTCAGCATGCTGATGCAGGACAACAAGGACCGGCTGATGATGGAGCGGCTGAGCGGGGGTGGAAGGCGGTAAGGGGGCGGCGGCGCGATATAAAGCGATAAGCGATATAAGACGTAGGAGCGGTTCAGCGCCCCAGCAACAACCGACGCGCCTGGGCAGTCGCGGCGGCGGCCATGTCGCGCAGGGCATCGTCGGTCGCGCTGCTGATCGGGTGCGGGATGGTCGCGAACTCGTAGTTGGGGAAACCGAGTACGCGGGCCATCAGTTCGGCTGCGCTGACGAAGCGCGTGGTCATCACCGCCATCGCCGGGATGCCGAGACGCTCTGCGGTGATGGAGTCATGCAGACTGCACGACGAGCAGCTGCCTCAGTCGCCGATGCCGGTCACCACAGCCTGCCAGCGGCGGATCTCGTCCACGATGTCAGGGTCGGCCGGCGCGCTGTAGTTGGATTTCGTACGGCGGATTACTTCGGCGACGCCGAATTCCTCGCGCAGCATGCGATCGAGGTGCGCGAAGAAGCCCTGCGTGCCTTCCTTGCCATTGGAGATCACGCCGATGGTTTTGCCGGCGAGCGACGCCAGGCGCGGCGCCTTCTGACCCAGTGGCGGCGCAGTTTCGTTGGTGGGGTCGAGGACTTTCAGCGGCATGGCGCGGATTTCAGCGCGCGGGCGGTTCGCAGTCAACACAGGCCCCGATCGGCAGTGTCACGGCGCGGCTCTTGTCGCCGAGCCAGGGTGGGATCACTGCGCCGAAACCTCCTGCCGGGCCGCCGGCCGCGACCACCAGAAGCTGATCGGGCGAGCCCAGCGCCGCATGTTCGGTGTCGCCGCGGTCGCGCACCACCGCGCCCTTGCCTACTTCGGCCCATTCGCGGCGATGCACGCGCGCGCGGGCGTAGATGAACTCTGCAATGTCGCCCTTGCTCCAGTTCGCGGCTTGCAGATGGTCGCGGAGCTGCTGCGGGATGATCAGCGCATAGTTGCCGCTCCAGATCGAATATTGCCGCATGTTGGCGCGCATTTCTGCGGCGAAGGTTTCCAGGATTTCTTCCGGCTGCGTGGTCCACTCGTTCATGATCTGGCGCGGTGCGCCGGCGGCCATGACGGTGACGGCGGACACCTCCGGCGGCAGACCGCGCTGTGCGTGCAGCGGCATCCAGGGGGTGCCCTCCTCATCCTCGGCGACGCAATAGCTGAACTTGCCGGGGTGGCCGAGGGTGGAACGATCGATCCCGCCGGGCCGCACTTCCAGGATGTTGAGGAGCGCAAGGCGTATGGCGCGGCCGATGACCGCGGTGGCGCGATCGCTGTTGCCGAGTGCGCTGAACGAGCCGGTGGCGCCGAGTTCGCGGCGGATCGGGCCGTTGAGGATGATCAGCACCGCGCACCCGCCGGTGGACGATGTGGCGCCGTGCAGCAGGAACTCCGGTTGCAGCATGGCGGTAAAGGCGGTGAGGACGACAGGAAAATGCATCGGCAGGCAGCCGGCCATGACGGCGTTGATGGCGAGCTTTTCCGCGGTGATCGGCACGGCGCGGACTGGTTCGATGCCGAGGAGCTGGTCGGGCGGGGTCATCGCCCATTCGAGGCAGGCTTGCACCGCGTCCTGCGTGGGCGGGACGATCGGCAGGCCGTCGGTCCAGCCGTTGGCGTGATAAAGCTCCTGGGCGGCGAGCAGGTCGTCGACATCGTAGGTTCTGGCGGCGAGGTGCATATCGGAATGTCCGCGTCCGCTCATTCCTTTGCCAGCAGCGCGTTGATCAGCCGTGTGCGCCCCTCCGTCGAATTCCGCTGCGAGTTTCGCATCTTCTCTTGGAAGCTCTCGCCCACCACCACATGGACGCCCAGCACGGGGCGCCCGCCGGCTCGCGGGCTTGATCCGGCATTCAGCGAGGTCCGTTCGGCCTTGGATTCGGCGATCGCCGCTTCGCTGTTGTCCTCCCACACCCGCACCACAAATCCGGCGGCCTCCAGCATTTCTCGGGTATCCTCCGGCGTGCGCAGAAAACTGAGCGCCGGCGCATCGGCCCACATCACCGGGAAATGCAGCGCCCCACCCGGACCTTGCGCCACATCCTGGATCGCCAGGCGACCGCCCGGCTTCAGCACGCGCCACATCTCGGCGTAGTACCGCGGGCGATCGGCGATGTTCATCGCCACATTCTGCGTCCATCCCAGGTCGAAGCTGGCGTCCGGAAATGGCAGTTCCAGCGCCGATCCTTCCCGGAAATCCACCTGCTGCGCCAAACCGGCCCGCCGGGTCAGGTCTATCGCGGCAGCGACGAACTCGGGCGTCAGATCTACTCCGGTCACCTTGCAACCGTAGGTCGCAGCCAAATACCGTGCCGGGCCACCGATCCCGGAGCCGATGTCGATCACATGATCCGAGGCTGTGGGTGCCAGCAGGCGCGCCAACTCCACGGTGGCGACGCGCCGGCGCGAATGAAACTCATCCACCGGGGCCAGGTCGTCGATCGTCAGGTGATCGATGTCCGACCCGGCCTCGGTCAGCGCCGCGAGGATGCGTTCCAGTAGCCCGCCGCGCCCGTAATGCCGGGCCACCAGTGCCGGTGTTTCACGCATCTTGCCGTTCTCCTGGTAATTTCCCCGCCAAAAGCTTACATAACCCGACATCGGCGCTTTTTGGTTTCTGGGCTGCCTCGTGCCTTCTTGCGGCGATGCCGCCTCGACGCTCCCCAACTGAAAACACTAATCCGACCCGCATCCCGTGGGTCGCCGATGTTTGGAGAGATAGAATGTCGACTGGCACAGTCAAATGGTTCAACTCGCAGAAGGGCTACGGTTTCATCCAGCCGGATGATGGCGGCAAGGACGTGTTCGTGCACATTTCGGCCGTCGAGCGCGCCGGCATGGGTGGTCTGAACGAGGGCCAGAAGGTCAGCTTCGAGGTTCAGCGTGGCCAGCAGGGCAAGATGTCAGCGGAAAATCTGAAGGCCGTCTGAATCGAGGACCCGGCGCCAGTCAGCGAGTGGCGCCGTCTACCCTGAAGACCACCAGGACCACCCCGAGGACCACCATGGCGCAGCATAAGTTCAAGATCGGTCAGACGGTCCATCTGATGCCGAACCGCCTGGAACGGCATGTCCCCGGTGGTAGCTACACGGTCCAGCGCCTGCTTCCGGTCGAAGGACGCGATCTGTATTACCGGGTGAAGCACAGCCAGGATGGCCATGAGCGGGTCGTCAACGAGGCGCAGTTGCGGGCAGCCGAAGCACTCGCGCCGCAGCACTGAGCATTTGGTGCCTGTCGTGTGACAGGCACCGGCGTCGCCAACTTCTTCCGCGTCCCTTACGGGAGGGGGAGTACAGTTTTGATTTGCATCGCCGGCACGCGTCCTCACGGCTACGTCGTGAGAACCGGCGGTCGCGAATTGGCAACGCCATAGTTCGGACCTTGCGGTTGGCCGCCGCGCAGCCTCCCGCGCGGCCCCCGCGGGCCTGGCGCATTGGTTGGTACGTATCGGTTAGTCATAGTGACTGTACTGTAGAGAGTTAGATGTGGTGTCTGGATTCATTCTGTGTGCTCCGTTGTGGGGATGGTATCCGCGAGGGCGGCCGATCACCCGCAAAAGGTTCTGTCCGTTGAGTCCGGCGCAGCTTCGTGCCACTCACGCGGCATGACTGCACCACTTCCCCTCGCCAACCTGCTTGTCGTTTCGCTGGAACAGGCCGTCGCCGCGCCGTATTGCAGTTCGCGTCTTGCCGACGCCGGGGCGCGCGTTATTAAGATCGAACGCGCGGAAGGCGACTTCGCGCGCGGCTACGACACGGCGGCGAACGGCCTGTCCAGCTACTTCGTATGGCTGAACCGCGGCAAGCAAAGCCTTGTCGCCGACATCAAGCAACCGAGCGACGCGGCATTGCTGCATCGCATTCTTGAGCGCGCCGACGTGTTCATCCAGAACCTCGCGCCCGGCGCCGCTGCCCGCGCCGGCTTCGGTTCCGACACGCTGCGCGAACGTCACCCGCGCCTGATCACGGTCGACATCTCCGGCTACGGCGACAGCGGCGACTATGCGACGATGAAGGCATACGACCTGCTGGTGCAGGCGGAATCGGGCCTGGCCTCGATCACCGGCCATCCCGCCGGACCAGGCCGCGTCGGCGTTTCCGCATGCGACATAGCCTGCGGCATGGCCGCGCACGCCGGCGTGCTGGAGGCACTGATCGGTCGCGGCATCACCGGACACGGCACGGGCCTGAAGGTCAGCCTGTTCGACGGCATGGCCGACTGGATGAACGTGCCGCTGCTGTTCTACGAAGGCACCGGCCACGCACCGCAGCGCATCGGCCTCGCTCATCCGTCGATCTGCCCATACGGCGCCTTCCCCACGACCGATGGCGCGCTGGTACTGATCGCGATTCAAAACGAACGCGAATGGGCCGAATTCTGCGCCCGCTTTCTGGACGAACCCGACCTGCCAAAGCGGACCGGCTTCGACACCAATGTTGCCCGCGTCGCCAACCGGCCCATGGTGGACGGCCACATCGGCGCGATCTTCGCGGGAATGACGCGCACCCAGGCTGCGGCGAAACTGCGCGCCGCCAACACCGCCTATGGCTTCGTCAACGATGTAGCCGCGCTCGCCAGGCATCCCGCGCTGCGTCGCGCGACGGTGCATACCCCCAATGGCGAGGTAGAACTCGCCGCGCCACCGGTCCTGTTCAGCGGCGGTGCCCGATCCTTGGGCCCGGTGCCCGCTATCGGCGAGCACTCGGTCGCCATCCGCGCCGAATTCGGCGGGTGATCCCACCGGCCGGGGACCCTGCAGCCTGGGGTCCTACAGGCTCGGGACCCTACAGGCCGGCGTGAGAGGCCGGTGGCAGGTAGGCAAGCCCGATAGGCCTGGCCCGGTACGCGTCCAGACCGCGGCCAGGCGTCGTAACGCCACCGACGTTCGGCAACATGATCATCCGCGGACCCGGTGACTGCCCGCCCGGCAGCCGGCGCACCACGGACATGAAGCCGGATGGCCTCTGGGGCATTGTGGCGCCCCAGGCCTGGGACAGCGGCGATGGCATGGCGGCGCCGGCAAGCCGCTGCTCCTCTGGCCAGACCGCCAGCACCTTGCGCTGGTAGTCGGCTCCAAGCTCAGGCGTAGCCGAGTGGTAGAGCGCCGCGGCCTTGGACCAGTCACCGGTCTGGCCATACAGCTCCTTGAGAAACCGTGCCGCATACGCTGCGTTGACCTGCGGCTCGAACGCCAGGTCAAGGCTGCCAAAGGCGTTAGGGTGGTGCATCAGGTTCACCTGCATGCAACCAACATCGATGGACTGGACCCCGCGTGCCTGCATGGCGCGCACCGCGGCGATCGCCTGGGCCTTCGAATCGTAGAATGAACCCTGCCCCTCGGCATCCACTGTCCAGGGCCAGGGGTGCCAGGCCCCGGTCACCGGGTCGCGCCGGCCACTTTCGACGCGGCCGATGGCGCCCAGCAGGGCCGCCGGTATGCCATTTGCCCTCTCGGCGGAGCCGATTGCCGAGCGGCACAGCAAGCCCTGCGCGATCGCCGGCACCGGGACGGGCTCGGCCCGCACGAGGCTCGAAAAACCCAGAAAAACCAAGGAAATCAAGCACAAATGCCGCATAGGCCGGATCATAGAAGCCAAGTGTTAGCAAAGGGTTGCCAGCGATCCCTCGGCCGGAAAGCGGGAATCAGCGGCCGGCAATGCTGCGTTGCAAAATATCACTTGCAGACGAATGATCGATCGCCTAGATTGTGCGTCGCAGCAATGCGGTCCTTGACTGCGCTGTCTGCTTTCTTGGACGTTTCCTCCCTAAACTTGGCGGCCCCACAAGGGTCGCCATTTTTTTGGCTATTCCACGCGCATGGCGCGCCGCGCCCGGATGCCCGTACCACGGCACCGTCGTCACCAGTGCAGGGCGTCAGCCCTCCAGGACCGCGCCCGCCTGTTCAGCCAGTCCCACAATAAATCCGGTAATGTTCTTCTGTATCGCCTGAAAGGCCGGCAGTCGCTCGATGCGGGCCTCATCCATGTACAGATCGCGGGCGATTTCGATCTGTAGCGCGTGCACACCCTCACGTGGCCGCCCGTAGTTGCGGGTGATGTAGCCGCCGGCATAGGGGTCGTTGCGCCGAACCGCGTAACCCAGCCCGGTCAGCAGGTTTTCCACCAGCCGTGTCGCCCGTGGTGTGCAGGCCGTGCCGTGTGCGTCGCCCAGTATAAAGTCGGCGCTTCGGCCGCCGGACCGCGCCGCATGGCCGTGCGACGGCATCGAGTGGCAGTCTATCAGCAGACACAAGCCGAACTCGGCCTGGGTGGCAGCGATCAACGCGCCGAGGGTGTCGTGGAATGGCTTCCAGCAGGTGCACACCCGCCGCTCTGCATCGGCGAACGCGAGCTTGTCGCGGTAGATCGCCTCGCCCGATGCCACCACGCGGGCGATCGTGCCCAGTCCGGCGCCGACCCGGGCGCTGGTGGTATTGACCCAGGACGGCAGCTTGTCGGCGAACATTGCCGGATCCAGTTCCCACGCTTCCCGGTTCGCGTCGCAATAGGCGCGTGGGAAGGTCGCGGCGAGCAGCGGCGCGCCATGCTCCGGCGCCGCGGCAAACAACTCGTCTACGAAACTGTCCTCGCTGCGGCGGAGACTGAGTGCATCCAGCCGGGCGGCGGCGAGCAGATCGTCGGGATAGGTTCGCCCGGAATGCGGCGAGGCAAAGATAATTGGAATGGTCTGTCGTGCCGGGCGCAGCACCACGACCGCGGCGGCGGGAACTACGGCGGCGGCGAGCGGCATGTCCATTGGCACGTCCATCGGCGCATTGAAGCGGTCGCGGAGCGCGCTGTCACCAGCCAAGCTTGCCTGTAGCCGCGCGAAGGCGTTATTTCTCGCTGCGGATGGGCGCGTAGCTCAGCGGTAGAGCACTGCCTCGACACGGCAGGGGCCACAGGTTCAATCCCTGTCGCGCCCACCATCCTTGCCGATCAGGTTGGCGTTGTTGAGCCGGCAGGCGTCATCGACCAGGCGGGCCTCGCTGATCAGGTCGCGTCCCATTGCGCCGATTGGGCGCGTACCCAGTCGGGTCCCAGCGCAAGATCCGGCTCGAACACGCGCAATACCGGCGCCATGATCTGGGCAACGACGTCCGGCCAGGCCTGCGCGAGGCTCGCCGCCGGCACTTGCAGCGTCACCAGACGGTGGTCGTCGACCGCCGGTTTGCGGTTGGCCCAGCCGGTTTCCGGATCGAACAGCTCGCGACCGGCGAGGCCCCACCATTCGCAACGCAGCGACACGCGCGGCACGCCGGCGAAGAAGCGCAGCAGAGCACGCGCGTGACACACCAGTTGGGCGATCTCCCGTGCCAGCACATTCGGACTGAATCGCGTTCCCGGCTGCTGGCTCTGACCTGCCCTGTCCTCAGTATAGTCGCGCACGATACTGGCGAAGCCGCGCGGCGACACACGCCAGAAATCCGTAGTCTCGGTCGGCGGACGGTCGCGCAGCCAGGCGACTTCCAGGAAGTCGGTTTCAGCGTCGCCGGTGACTGCATCGACGGTAAAGCGAGGCCTTACGGCGCGCCGGTATGGTGGATCGAACATGTTCAATGCACCGCGGAACATCGGTTGCAATTCGAACACCACGCGGCGCAGCAATTCGGGAAGCTGGGCGTGTTCCAGCATTTCCGGGCCGATCAGCTCGAAACCATAGGACAGCGCGTAGTGTCGGCGCGTCAGATGCTCCGCACGCGGACTGAGCGCTGCCAGGTCAAGGAACGCGGCATGCGCGGCCGCATGCCAGGCCTCCAGCCGTTTCGCGAGGGCCGGCGTCGGCTTGCGGCCTTCGATCGAGGCCTCGATCATCGCGAGCAGTGCCTCGCGATCCTGCCGCACACAGCGGCGGATCAAGGGCGCCCATTCCTGCGGCATTTCGAGGCGGCCACTGCGCGGCATCGGCACCCCGATGTACTGACCCCGGGAGACCACCGCATGTTTGCGGATGTAATAGCAGCCGCGCTCGATCAGCCGGGCCTGGCCGACCAGTGGGCCATCCTGGCGAATGCAGATCGGCACGACGCCATGACCCGGCACGCGGATCACCGGATGGCTGTTGCCGATCGCGGAACACAGCGTCGCCACCTCGCATTGCACGGGCGGGTCGAGGAAGGTGCAAACAATCGCGGCGACCTGCTCCACGGTGCAGTCCGTCCAGAACGGATGATTGTCTTCGGCGGCCAAGGTGCCTTCGTGAAAGCCGAAGACGATGTGGCCACCGCCGTGGTTCGCCAGTGCGGCGATGTCGCGCGCCAGCTCCGCGCGGTCTTCGATATGCTTCAGGTTCCGCCAGCTTTTGTATTCGACATCGAGCGTGCGGCACGGCGTATCGACCAGCGATTGAAGGTCGGATGGTGTCGCCGCCGCAAATACGGCACTTTCGGAAGCAGTTGCTGGCGCCGGCATGTCCGCGTGGCCTGCGGACTGCACATTATGATCGGGCAGCGGTGCAAGTGATTTCAGCGGCATCTGGGACGGCACGATCTTTACGGGCGGCGATTACCGTAACCGAACTTTTTTCCGTTGTGCAGATAAACTGCATCCGGTTGAAAGCGCACGCGTGATAAATTCGTGAATAATGACTTTGAATGGATAGTCGCGAAGTGAGCGACGAGCTGTCGAGTATCCGCTTACCGCGCGAAGTAACCGTTACTTAACCAAACGGAATCATTGCGGCTTTCGGAAACCCATGCAGCGGCGAATGGTCGCTGCGAAAACCGCCGACAGCGATCTTCTGCTCAATGGCTTTTTCTTGACGCCTCGTCGAACACGCTGCACGCGAGTGACACGAGATGTTCGGCAGTGTCTGTGTAGCCGGCACGGTCGGCGTCCTGTGCCAGGGCGATCAGCCGATCGGACAGCACCAGTTCGCTGCACGGCGAACTCGGTGTAGCGCCGGTATTCACGGTAGGCAGCATCGGATTGGTCCTTCTGTTGGTTGTATCAATTGACGACAATGCAACCTGTGGTTTAGTGAGAGGTTAACCGCGCCGGGAAAAATTCGGCGCAGGGCGAGCACTCGCAGCGCAGAGGCAAGCGGTCGGCCGGGTGTTCTGTCGGCGTCGGTGGCGGCAACCAGCGCCGTCAGGGACTGATGTCGGCCGGCAGCGATATGGGTCAGCGCCACCCAGAACTCCTGCTCCAGCGCAACGCTGGTGCGGTGGCCGGCGAGCGAGAAGCTTCGCTTGATCAATCCACTCAGCCGCCGCCTCCCGGCAGCGTGGCTCCCGGCATGGTCATCTCCGCCGGGACAACCCAGCGATCGAAATCCTCCGGCCGGACGACGCCGAGTTTTTCAGCCGCCTGCTTCAACGTGATATTCTCCGCAAGCGCGAGCTTGCCGATCTTGACCGCCCTGTCATAGCCGATCCGGGGATTGAGCGCGGTCACGAGCATGAGCGATTTCGCGCGATTGGCGGCGATGTGGTCACGGTTCGGTGCCAGTTTGTCGACCATGTGCGCCGCGAAATTGACCACGCAATCCGCCAAAAGCCGACAGGATTGCAGGACATTCTGGATGATCACCGGCTTGAACACGTTGAGTTCCAGGTGGCCCTGCGCGCCGGCGTTCGTCACCGTAACGTGATTGCCCATGACCTGTGCGGCGACCATGGTCAGCGCCTCGCACTGCGGCGGATTGGTCTTGCCCGGCACGATCGAGCTGGACAGCCCATCCGCCGGCACGATGAGTTCGGCAATGCCTGCGCGGGGGCCTGCTTCTGCAAGCCGACCGCGCGAATCAGGTTGGGCGGAAATCGCTCGATGCCGATCTGGAACAGCCGCCGCGCGTTCCGTCTGTGGCCCCAGTAGCGGTCCGCATCAAATCGCGATGCTGCCGAGACTGTCGGTCTCGGTTCGGGCGGTCTCGGTTCGGGCGGTCATGTCTTGGCACCGCTGTTCAGTCGCTCGCAGGCCCAGGCTGCTGCCTCTGCGACGACTTCGTTGCTGTCCGCGGTCAGCCGCGCCGCAACCGGGCACAGTGCGGGATCGCCGGAGTTGCCGATGGCGATCAGCACGTTGCGCACGAAGCGGTCGCGGCCGATGCGCTTGATCGGCGACCCGGTGAACATGGTGCGGAAGTCCGCATCGTCCAAGCCAGCCAGTTCCGCCAGGCGCGGCGCCGTGAGTTCGGCGCGCGCGCGCAATTTTTCGTGCGGCGTGGCATGCGCGAAGCGGTTCCACGGGCAGACCGCCAGGCAGTCGTCGCAGCCGTAGATGCGGTTGCCCATCAACGGCCGCAGTTCGTGCGGGATCGCGCCGTGATGCTCGATGGTGAGGTAGGAGATGCAGCGTGTCGCATCGAGCCGATACGGCGCGGGGAATGCATCGGTCGGGCAGACATCCAGGCAGCGCGTGCAGGTGCCGCAATGGTCGGCGTGCGGTTCGTCGGGCGGGATGTCGAGCGTCGTGTAGATCTCGCCCAGGAACAGCCAGGAACCATGCGCGCGCGACACCAGGTTGGTGTGCTTGCCCTGCCAGCCGAGGCCGGCGCGTTCCGCCAGCGGCTTTTCCATCACCGGCGCGGTATCGACGAACACTTTCACGTCGGGTCCGAAGCGCGACACGACGAACTGCGCGAGGTGCTTCAGCATGCCTTTCACCACGTCGTGATAGTCGCGGTTGCGGGCATAGATCGAGATGCTGCCGCGGTCCGCGCATGCGCCAGCGTGGCCAGCGGGTCGTCGTCCGGTGCATAGGACAGGCCGAGCGCGATGACGCTGCGTGCGTCCGGCCACAGCGACTGCGGATGCGACCGCTGTCGGCGCGATGCGCGAGCCAGCCCATGTCGCCGTGCTGTCCAGCCGCGAGGAAGTCGGCCAGGCGCTCGCGTGCCTCGCGCGCCGAGTTCGGCACGGCAGAACCCGACGGCGTCGAAGCCAAGCGCCAGCGCGCGATCGCGGATCAGTGGGGCGGCGTTGCGCGGATCAGAGGGTTTGTGTGCCAAGCTCCAGGCCTGCATAGGCGTCGGCCAACGGCATTTCCACATCGATTTCCGGCATGGCCAGTACATCGTCGCCGGTCACGGTGGAGCGCACCCAACGATCGCCTTCGCGGACATACACCTCGGCGGCGATAGCATCCTGCTCCAGCAGGATGTAACGGCGGATGCTGGGTGCGGCTTCGTACTCCCGGTTCTTCGCGATGCGATCCGTGCGGAAGGCGCCGGTGCACGGCACCTCGATCACGACGACGGGGTCGGTGATTTCGGTCGCCTCGTTTGGCACTGGCGTGCAGACCACCATGAGGTCCGGGTAACGCATCGTGTGTGCCAGCCGCAGGCGCATGTTCTCACGGTAGACGCGGCAAGGTGCCTTCAGTCGCTGCCGCAGCGCGAACTCGAAGGCGCCGGCGATCTGGTTGTGTGCCGATGTGCCGCCGACCATCGCCCGCGGTTCGCAGCCGTCAAATTCCCAGCGTTCATCCTGACGTTTCTCCCAGGCCAGGAATTCCTCCAGCGACATGACGGGGTGGCGCAGTGCGACATTCATTGCGGGCTTTCCCGACCTGCTACGCCTGACCTTAGCGTGTTTGCGCAGGAGAGGCACCACCCTCGTCCGCTGTTGCTGCCTGCGGCGTCAGGCTTCCACCTCGGACCGGAACTGATCGACGAAGCGTCGCATCACCGCCGCGCGTTCGGCCGCTATTGCACGGCCGGCCCTGGTGCGAAATCCCTCGGCGACCGGGAACAGCTTGGCCTTGAAGTGGTCGATCGCGTAGCGCCGGTCATCGACAGCGCGTCTGCTCGCATCGAAGTCGTCCGGGTCATACAGCGCGGAGCCCATGCGGCCCGCGACATAGAAGCAGCGGGCGATGCCGATGGCACCGATGGCGTCCAGCCGATCGGCGTCCTGCAGGATCTGCGCTTCCAGCGTGTCAGGTTCGATGCCGGAGGAGAAGCTGTGCGCCTCGATCGCGTGGACGAGAGCCGCGATGCGACTGGCGCTCCAGCCGAGATCGCCAACGATGCCTCGCGCGCGCGCTGCGGCAAGCCGCGACGCCTGCGATCGAAGCGGCGAATTCTTCTCCACCGCGACGCAATCATGCAGCATCACCGCCGCAACGAGAAGCTCGACGTCGCAAGCGGGTTCGCTGCGAGCGATGGCTGCGGCGTTGCGCCATACGCGCAGGATGTGCGACAGATCGTGCGAGCCATCCGATCCGGCCGACGGCGGGTCATCCTGATCCAACGCAGCGAACAGGTGCGCGGCCAATTCGGCATATGGGCCCGAACGCCGCTGCGATGCGATCGGCGACGATGCCATCAGGCATATGCGTTATCCTCGGCCACGGTACGGCGCCACGTCCTGTGGCGGGATCCAGGCGCCGTCCGGTGGCGTGCCGGTCTGCCAGAACACATCGATCGGGATGCCGCCGCGCGGATACCAATAGCCGCCGATGCGCAGCCACACCGGATCGAGCAACGTAATCAGCGTCTCGGCGATCGCCCATCGTGCAGGCTTCGTGGAATGCGCCGTGGTTGCGGAACGCGGTGAGGTAGAGTTTCAGCGACTTGCTTTCCACGATCCAGTCGCGCGGGATGTAGTCGATGACGATATGGGCGAAATCCGGCTGGCCGGTGATCGGGCACAGCGAGGTGAATTCGGGGCAGGTGAAGCGCACGAGATAGTGCTTGTCGCGCGACGGGTTCGGCACGCGTTCCAGCTTCGCCGCGTCTGGGCTGGCGGGCTGTTCGACGTGATGGCCGAGTTGGGTCAGGCCGGTGTAGTTCTCTTCGGTCATGTCGGCTCCTCCCGCGTCCAGCCGGCGCGGATGGCGCTGGCGTGCGCGTCCAGCCGGCGCTCGGCGATGGCGGCACGCAGGCCGCGCATCAGCGATCTGATAGTAGCTGACATTGTGCCAGGTGAGCAGCATCGGCCCCAGCATTTCCTCGGCCTTGAACAGATGGTGCAGATAGGCGCGGCTGTGGCGCGTCGCACGCCGGGCAGTCGCAGTCCGGATCGAGCGGAAGGGGGTCATCGGCGAACCGGGCGTTGCGCAGGTTGAACACGCCGCATGGACGTATAGGCGCGCGCGGTGCGGCCGGCGCGCGTGGGGATCACGCAGTCGAACATGTCCACGCCGCGCCGCACCGCGCCGATGATGTCGTCCGGCGTGCCGACCCCCATCAGGTAGCGCGGTGCATCGTCCGGCAGATGCGGCATGGTGGCGTCGAGCACGGTAAAGGTCGTGGCCTGGCCTTCACCGATCGCCAGGCCGCCGATCGCGTAGCCGTCGAAACCGATCGAGGTCAGCGCGCTGGCGGATGCTTCGCGCAGCTCCGGATAGACGCTGCCCTGCACGATGCCGAACAGCCCATAGCCGGGACGCGGGACGAACGCGTCGCGCGACCGCGCAGCCCATCGCATGGACAATTCCATGGACGATCGTGCCTGCGCCGGCGTCGCGGGGAATGGCGTGCATTCGTCCAGCGCCATGGTGATCGTGGCATCCAGCAAGATGCTGGATTTCGATCGAGCGCGCCGGCGTCAGGCGATGCGTCGAGCCGTCCAGGTGCGACTGGAACGTGACGCCGTCCGCGTCGAGCTTTCGCAGTTTGGCCAGCGACATGACCTGGAAGCCGCCGGAGTCGGTCAGGATCGGGCCGGGCCAGTCCATGAAGCGATGCAGCCCGCCGAGGCGCGCAACGCGTTCGGCGCCGGGCCGCAGCATCAGGTGGTAGGTGTTGCCGAGTACGATGTCGGCGCCGGTGGCGCGCACTGAATCCGCGGTCATCGCCTTCACCGTGCCGGCGGTGCCGACCGGCATGAACGCAGGTGTTGCGACGTCGCCATGCGCGGTGTGCAGCACGCCGGTGCGCGCGGCGCCGTCGGTGGCGGTGATGCGGTGGGCGAATGCGGTCACTGGCCGGTCTCGTTGGCAGGACCGGCGGTTCGACATTCTCCGTGGCCTGCTGCTGGTGGAGGTAGGGAAGTGAGGTCGCGCCAGCGGCGGTGCGGTCCGGTAGATCAGGCGCCATCATTGCGTTCCAGCAGACACGCATCGCCATAGGAATAGAAGCGATATCCACCTGTTCGATCGCATGAGCATACGCCTGGCGCATCCGCTGCCGTGCCGGCAAATGCGCAGACCAGCATGAACAGCGTCGAACGCGGCAGATGGAAGTTGGTCATCAGCACATCGACGGCGCGGAACCGATAGCCCGGCAGGATGAACAGGTCGGTGTCGCCGGCGAACGGACCGATCTGGCCATTCTCCGACGCCGCGGTTTCCAGCAGGCGCAGACTGGTGGTGCCCACCGCAACGATGCGCCCGCCCGCGACGCGCGCCGCATTGATCGCAGCAGCGGCGGCCGCGGTGATCATGCCGCGTTCCGCATGCATGCGATGCTGCAGCACATCGTCGGTGCGCACCGGCAGGAATGTGCCGGCACCGACATGCAGCGTGACGGTGACGCGCGCGATGCCGCGGCTGTCCAGTGCCGCAAGCAGCGCCGGCGTGAAATGCAGCCCGGCGGTCGGCGCGGCCACCGCGCCTTCGCGGTTCGGCAAAGACGGTCTGGTAGTCCTGGCGATCTTCCGGCAGACGGTCCGTCTGGCCGCGCGATATAGGGCGGCAACGCAAGCGCGCCCGCGCGCTGCAGTGCCTCGGCGAAGGCCGCGTCGTGCTGATTGAATGCCAGCACGACTGCCGCCATCGTCGTGACGCTCCAGCACCGTGGCGCGCAGGTCCGCAGCGCCATCGAATGCCAGTTCGTCGCCGGCGTGCAGGCGACGTGCATTGCGCGCCAGAGCGTGCCATGCGCCGTCCGGCCGAGGCTGATCCAGGGTGATGCCGATGCGTGCCGCACCGCGTCGCGCGGTCAGTTGCGCGGGGATCACGCGCGTGTCGTTGGCCACCAGAACATCGCCGGCGCGCAGCAACGCCGGCAGGTCGCGCACCACTGCGGTCCACCAGCCCGTCGTGCGCAACATGCAGCAGCCGCGCCGCATCGCGCGGGCGGACCGGATGCTGCGCGATGCGGTCCGGTGGCAGGTCGAAATCGAAATCCGCAAGCCGCATCAGGCAGGCGTCGGCGCAACCCGGCGCAGCAGCCGCACCAGCGGGATGGCGATCAGCACCGCCCAGAGTTTGCCGACCACCTGGCCCGCCAGGAAATCCAGGCTGCCGAACGCCAACGTCAGGAACACCACGGAATCCACCACCAGCCCGACGATGGACGAAGCGGCCACGGCCAGCGTAAGGCGATGCGCTGCAGCGGCGTGTAGACGGCGAAGTCGGCAAGCTCGCTGAGCGCGAAGGCGGTGCCGGATGCGAGCACCAGCGCTGCCGGCGCCACCAGCGACGACAGCAGCGTGCCGACGGCGATCGCCGCCAGGCCCCAGGTCAGTCCGAGGCAGCGCTGCACCACGTCGCGCAACACCAGCGCCGCGCCGACCGTCAGCACGCCGGACGGCGCCAGCAGTCCCGGCGCTACCGGCACCAGACAGGGTCCTTGCGGCACGCAGACCGTGCCGACATGCAGGATCATCCAGTTGGCGAGCGGGATCGACGCCAGGAAGCAGACGAACGCGCCAAGTCCGACGCGGGTGCGCAGAGCGAGCGTCCATCAGTAGGTTGAGATCTCGACCAGGTTGCCATCGGGATCGCGGCAATACACCGAGCGCATCGGCCCAAGCGCGCCGGTTCGTTCCACCGGACCCGCGACGATCATCACGCCGCAATCATGCAGATGCGCGACCACGTCGTCCGGTCCCACCGCGGTGACGAAGCAGAGATCGCCGGTGCCGGGCGCATCATTTTCGCCGGTTGGCCAGGTGCTCTTGTCGGTGCCGCTCGGCCGCACGTTGATCTTCTGTCCGCCGAACTTCAGCGCGGTGCGGTTGGCGGGGCCGAAATCCTCGCGCTCCATGCCGAGTACGCGCTGATACCAGGCGGCGGTGATCTCCACGTCCTTCACGTTCAGCACGATGTGGTCGATGCGGTCGACGGTGAAGCGCATCACGTGTTCCTGTCAGGAGCGAACGACGCGGGAAGTTGCGTCATGGCGACCGTGAACATGCTGCGCGAGATTGTTTGTCGTTGCGTTCTCGCAATGACAGTGGGTCGGCATCACTCCAGCCCGTCGTAGAAATCGTTGCCCTTGTCGTCGATCACGATGAACGCCGGGAAGTTCTCCACCTCGATGCGCCACACCGCTTCCATGCCGAGTTCGGGATATTCCAGCACCTCGACCTTGCGGATGCAGTCCTGTGCCAGCCGCGCCGCCGGGCCGCCGACGCTGCCGAGATAGAAGCCGCCATTCGCCTTGCACGCATCCTTCACCGCCTTCGACCGGTTGCCCTTCGCCAGCATCACCAGCGAACCGCCCGCCGCCTGGAACGCCGGCGACGTAGCTGTCCATGCGTCCCGCCGTGGTCGGGCCGAAGCTGCCGGTGGCGTAGCCGGTCGGCGTCTTCGCGGGGCCGGCGTAATACACCGGATGGTTCTTGATGTAGTCGGGCAGGCCCTCGCCGCGATCCAGCCGCTCCTGCAGTTTCGCGTGCGCGATGTCGCGCGCCACCACCATCGTGCCGGTCAGCATCAGCCGGGTCTTCACCGGATACGCCGATAGCTGCCGGCGGATCTCCGCCATCGGCCGGTTCAGGTCCACCGCGACCGCATCGTCGCCGAGATGTTCGTCGGTGGTCTCCGGCAGGTACTTCGCCGGATCGGTTTCCAACTGCTTCCAGGAACACACCTTCCGGCGTGATCTTCGCCAGAATCTGCCGATCGGCGCTGCAAGAAACGCCGATCCCCACCGGCAGACGACGCGCCATGCCGAGGCAGCCGGATCACCCGCACGTCGTGGCAGAAATACTTGCCGCCGAATTGCGCGCCGATGCCGAGCGTGCGCGACAGCTCCAGCACCTTCTGTTCCATCTCCAGGTCGCGGATCGCGTGCCCGGCCTTGCTGCCGGTGGTCGGCAGCGTGTCCAGCCAGCGCGTCGATGCCAGCTTCACCGTCTTCAGCGTCATTTCCGCGGACGTGCCGCCGATCACGATGGCCAGGTGATACGGCGGGCACGCGCTGACGTGCCGAGCGACCGCATCTTGCCGTCGAGGTATTTCAGCAGCCGCTCCGGCGACAGGATCGCCCGCGTCTCCTGGAACAGGAACGACTTGTTCGCCGATCCGCCGCCCTTGGCGACGAACATCAGATGGAACTCGTCGGCGTGGTGTTCGCCGGGCGCCGCCATGATGTCGAACTGCACCGGCAGGTTGTTGCCGGTGTTGACTTCCTCGAACATCGACAGCGGCGCCATCTGCGAATAGCGCAGGTTGGTCTCGGTGTAGGTGCGATGCACGCCCCAGCTCAGCGCCTCCTCCTCGTCGCCATCCACCCAGACGCGCTGGCCCTTCTTGCCGAACACGATCGCCGTGCCGGTGTCCTGGCACATCGGCAGCACGCCGCCGGCCGCGATGTTGGCGTTCTTCAGCAGATCCAGCGCCACGAACCGGTCGTTCGCACTCGCCTCGGGGTCATCGAGGATGGCGCGCAACTGCGCCAGATGCCCCGGCCGCAGCAGATGCGACACGTCGCGGAACGCCTGGAACGCCAGTTCGCTCAGCGCATCCGGCGCGATGCGCAGCACCGTCTGGCCGTCGCAGGTCGCGGTGCGCACGCCGGCGATCGGCAGCTTCTTCCACTGCGTGCGATCCGGTCCCAGCGGGAACATCGGCGAATAGAGGAAGCCGGACGGCCGCTGCATCGGGGCGTTCATTGCGTGCTCTCTATTCCTTGGACGGCGGGCGGCGGCGGAATGCGTCCAGACTGACCACCTGCGGCGTCGCGTCCGGCTTCGGCTCCGCTTCGAGCCGGCCTCGGGTTCCGGCGCATCGGCCAGCTTCCGGCGCGGCGGCGGCACGGAAGCGCAGGCCATAGCGCACATGCGGATCGGCGAAGCCGGTGACCGCGGCCAGCGGAATGACCAGCGATGCGGGCACGCCGCCGAACGACAGGCCGACGCTGATCAGCCCGGCCTCGGTATCCATCTTCAGATCCCAGAACTGGTGCTGCAGGACGATCGTCATCTCCTGCGGATATTGCGCGCGCAGCCGCGGCGGGATCACCACGCCGGGATGGTCGGTGCGGAACGTCAGGTAGAAATGGTGCTCGCCGGGCAGGCCGTTCTCGGCGGCATACGCCACCGCCTGCGCCACCACCTGGCGCATCGCCGTCTCGATCCAGTCCTCGTATGGGAGCAGGCTTTCCGGCCGTTGCTCCGTATCGTCTTCCATCCGGACCCCTCGCGTTCCCGACGCACCCATAGCGCGCGGCGGGCGAACGGGCAAAGGTGCGAGATGGATAGTGCCCGGCGGCTGGCCCAGGGAACCGTGCAAGCGAAGCAGTCGCGGGCGGCTTCGGCGCGCACACCGTGACCGGGATTACCGCGTCGCTGCGCTCCTCGCAACGACGATGCAAAGACAGGGAAAGCCCGATTGCGCTGCCAGCAATCCCGCTTGCCCTGGCTTGCGAAAGATGGAAACTGCTCGGCATGGCCGGCTGTGCGCTAGGCTGAATGCAGCACGCACGTCCGCAAGGGGAGAATGAAATGAAATTCGGCCTGATCATTCGCGGCCAATATCCGCAGGGCGACGACATGCAGCTTCGTCTGCGCGAGGACCTGGAAGCGGCGAAGCTTGCGGAAGAGCTGGGCTACGACTGCGTCGCGAAAGGCTCGCACTACAGTTCGTATCCGTTCCAGTACATCCAGCAGATCCCCTATCTGACGCAGGTCGCGCATGGTGGCGCCGAAGCTGCGGCTGATCCCCGGCGTGGTGCTGCTGCCGCTGCACAGCCCGCTGCACGTCGCCGAGGAACTCGCGTCGCTCGATGTGATGTGCGGCGGCAAGCTGGTGTTCGGCGCCGGCATCGGCTACCGCGAGGTGGAGTTCCGCGCGTTCGGCACCACACTGAAGCAGGCGGGCCGGCGGTTCGAGGAATGCCTGACCGCGGTCAAGCGGCTGTGGACCGAGGACTTCGTGACGATGAAGGCCTCGTATTTCGAACTGGACGACGCCAACTGCACCGTGCTGCCGTTGCAGAAGCCGATGCCGCCGGTATGGATCGGCGCCAACATCGATGTCGGCATCCGCCGCGCGGCGCGCATGGCGGACGCCTGGTTCGTCAATCCGCACAACAAGCTTGCGAACGATTGCGCGGCAGATGGATGTCTACAAGCGCGAACTCGACGCGTGCGGCAAGCCATTCCCCACCGAATTCCCCATGGCGCGCGAAGTGTTCGTCGCACGCTCGCGCGAAGAAGCGATCCGCGTGGCGCGGCCGTCGCTGGAGGTGAAATACAAGGCGTATCGCGACTGGGGGCAGGACAAGGTGATGCCGTCCAGCGATCATTCGGATCTGGATTTCGCCGACCTGGTGGATGACCGTTTCTTGATCGGTTCGCCGGCGGAGGTGACCGAGCAGATCATGGATCTGCGCCGGCGCTTCGGCGTGACCACGCTGATCCTCGGCGTGCATTGGGTCGGCATGCCGCAAAGCCTGGCGCTGGAGCAGATGCAGTTGCTGGCGGAGGAGGTGTTCCCCGCGGTGCGCCAGGCGGCGTAGCATCGCTCCCGATATGGGAGGAAACAACATGATGCGCACATTTCGCCCGTTCGCTGCGCGCTTGCCGCCGGCTGCTGGGTTGCGCCGCGCCGGCCGGCACGCGCGGCGGAACCGCTGGTGATCGGCTTCGACATCGAACTCACCGGCGGGCTGGCGCCGAACGGCAAGGCGGCGCTGCTGGCGATGCAGATCTGGGCGGAGGAGACCAACGCCAAAGGCGGTCTGCTCGGCCGCCCGGTGAAGCTGCTCTACTACGATGATCAGAGCAATCCTTCGACGGTTCCGGGCATCATCACCAAGCTGCTCGATGTCGATCATGTCGATATGCTGATCGGCGGCAACGGCACCAACATGCTGGCTCCCGCGATGCCGGTGGTCATGCAGCGCAACCTGACGTTCCTCGGCCTGTTCGGGCTCGATGTGAACAGCGAGTTCCACTATCCGAAGTACTTCTCGATCATCCCCGCCGGCGGCGCGACGCCGAAGGAGGCGTTCTCGCAGGGCTTCTTCGCGGTTGCGGCGACGCTGGACCCGAAGCCGACGACCATCGCGCTGGTCGGTGCCGATGCGGAGTTCTCCAAGAACGCGGTCGATGGCGCACGGTCGCAGGCAAAGCGTGCGGGCTACAAGATCGTCTATGACCAGACCTATCCGCCGACCACCGCGGACTACTCGCCGATCGTGCGCGCGATCCAGGCAACCAATCCGGACCTGGTGTTCGTCGGTTCCTATCCGCCCGACACCGTGGGCATGGTGCGCGCCGCCAACGAGGTCGGCCTGAAGGCGAAGCTGTTCGGCGGCGGCATGGTCGGGCTGCAGGCGACCGCGATCAAGACACAGCTCGGGCCGCTGCTGAATGGCATCGTCGACTACGATTTCTGGCTGCCGGTCGGCGGCTTTGCGACGCCGGAAGCGCAGGCGTTTCTCGCGAAGTACCAGGCGAAGGCGGCGGGCGCCGGCGTCGATGCGCTGGGATACTATCTGCCGCCATTCGCGTATTCCGACATGCAGGTGCTGGGGCAGGCGGTCGAAGGGGCCAAGAGCCTGGATCAGGACAAGCTCGCCGACTATCTGCGCACCCACACGTTCCACACGATCGTTGGCGATATCACGTTCGGTCCGAACGGCGAGTGGACCAAGCCGCGCGTGTCTGGCGGTGCAGTTCCAGGGCGTCACCGGCCACGACGTCGGATCAGTTCAAGGACCCGAAGAAGGAAGTCATCCTGTGGCCGCCGGAGTACAAATCGGGCGACGTGCGGTATCCGTATAGTGACGCGAAGCAATGAATTTTTGTCGCGTCAGGGGGCGGCTTTGATCGCTTGCGGTTTTGCCCCCTCCCCTCTCCCGCAAGGGGCGGGAGCGGTTCTGTTGGCCGATCGCGTTGCGCGCGTTTGAGGTTGCTCTGTCATCCGCCCTCGATCTTCGGAATGAAGAACACCTCCGCCCCCGGCGGCACCAACTGGAAATAGCCGGTCTCGTGGATCGCGCCGTCGATCGCGACGGTGGTCTCTTCCTGCAGCGTCTCGCCCAGGCCGGGGAACAGCCGGTCCATCTCGCGAATGACGCCGCGCAGGTTCTTCGCCTCGACCGTGAACTCCGTCACGCCGCCGGTGTAGCGCCGGGAGAAGCCCGTGGTGAACACGACCCTCGCCGGCGCCGCACTCATGGCGTCAGGCCTCCACGCCCCCATCGATCGCGGCGAGGATCTTCGGCGGCGACATCGGCAGTTCGGTCATCCGCCGGCCGATCGCGTGCTCGATCGCGTTGGCGATCGCGGCCATCGGCGGACAGATGTTGACCTCGCCGACGCCCTTCGCCCCGTACGGATGCGCCGGGTTCGGCACCTCCACCAGCACCGCCTCGATCATCGGCAGGTCGGACGCCACCGGACAGCGGTAATCCAGGAACCCGGCGTTATCCAACTGACCCTTGGCGTTGTAGATGTACTCCTCGTTCAGCGCCCAGCCGATGCCCTGCACGACGCCGCCCTGGATCTGTCCCTCGACATAGCTCGGGTGGATCGCGCGGCCGACATCCTGCGCGGCGACGAAGCGCAGCACCGTCACCTTGCCGGTCTCCGGATCGACTTCCACATCGCAGAACTGGGTGGAGAACCCGGGCGCCTGGCCGCCGGCATTCACCGACGCCGATGCGGTGATCGGGCCGCCGGTCGCCGACGATTTCGCCGCCAGCGCCTTCAGCGACAGCGGCTCGAAGTCGCCGACATTGCTGCTGGCCGGCTTGGCGAAGCCGTCTTCCCAGACCACGCCTTCCGGATCGACGTCCCAGATCATCGCGGCGCGCTTGCACAGATCCACGATGACGTTCTTGGTGGCATTCACCACCGCGGTGCCGGTGGCGAAGGTGACGCGCGAGCCGCCGGTGACATGCGTGTAGCCGACCGAGCCGGTGTCGGCGACGATGGCGCGCACCTGCTGTAGTCCACGCCCAGCGTCTCGGCCGCCATGATCGCCATGGACGCGCGCGAGCCGCCGATGTCCGGGCTGCCGGTCGCCACCAGCACGGTGCCATCGGCATTGATCTGCATGCGTGGCGCTCGAAATCGCCGCCGCCGTTGAACCAGTAGCCGGACGCGACGCCGCGCCCCTGGTTCTTGCCGAGCTTCGTCTTGTAGGCTGGATGGTTCAGCAACGCCTCGAGCGTCTCCGGATAGCCGTCATGCGCGTGCTTCGGCCCGAAGATCGTCGGCGTGCCGATGCGCGCGGCGTTCTTCAGCCGCAGCTCCAGCGGGTCCATGCCGATCTTGGTCGCCAGCATGTCGATCACGCTTTCGACCGCGAAGGCGGAGATCGGCGAACCCGGCGCGCGATACGCCGCCGACTTCGGCCGGTTGCACACCACGTCGTAGCCAACCGCGCGCTGTGTCGGAATGTCGTACGGCGCGAACGCGCACAGGCAGCCGTTCATCACCGGCGAGCCGGGGAAACGCGCCGGCCTGGAACTTGAAGATGCCATCCGCGGCGACCAGCGTGCCGTCCTTCTTGACGCCGATCTTCACCCACATCGACGAGCCGGAGGTCGGGCCGGTGGCCTTGAACACTTCGTCGCGGCTCATCATCAGCCGCACCGGCAGGCCGGACTTCTTCGCGAGCAGCGTGGCGACCGGTTCGAGATACGTCACCGTCTTGCCGCCGAAGCCGCCGCCGATCTCCGCGGCATAGACGCGCAGGTCGCCGATCTTCATGCCGAGGATCTGCGCGGTCAGCGCGCGCATCTGGAAATGGCCCTGGCTGGAGGACCAGATCTCGGCCTGGCCATCGGCATCGCAACGCGCGACGCAGGCGTGCGGCTCGATATACGCCTGATGCACCGCCGCGGTCTTGAACTCCTTCTCGATCACCACATCCGCTTGCGCAAAGCCGGCATCGAGGTCGCCGGTCATGAATTCGAGCCGCTTCGAAATGTTGGATGGCTTGGTCGGCGCGGGCTCGATCGCCGCGCGTGATCATGTCGTCGAACAGCAGCGGCGCATCGGGCGCCATCGCCTCGTCCACGTCGATGACGTGCGGCAGCACCTCGTAATCGACCTTGATCAGCGACAGCGCCTCTTCGGCGATGCTGGCGCTGATGGCGGCCACCGCGGCGATGGCGTGGCCTTCATACAGCGCCTTCTCGCGCGCCAGGATGTTGCGCGTGACGTGCCAGAAATTCACCGCGACCCGCTCCGGGCCGATGTAGTCGAACTTCTGGTCCGGGAAATCCTTCGCGGTGATCACCGCCTTCACGCCGGGCAGCGCCTCGGCCTTGGAGGTGTCGATCGACTTGATCCGCGCGTGTGCGTGCGGCGAACGCAGAATGCGGCCGTACAGCATGCCCGGGCAGCCGATAGTCGGCGCCGTACAGCGCTTTGCCGGTCACCTTGGGAACGCCGTCGGGACGGATCGGTCGGGTGCCGACCCACTTGAAGCGCTTCACCGAGTCGGTAACGATCGTATCGTTCACAGCTACCTCGCCTGATTGTCCTGGGCCCGGCCGAACACTACCCGCTGTCGGCCATGGGCGCAAAGGTTGGCGATGGGGCGGGCCGGTGGCTTTGGCCGGTCGGTGCCGCCTGCAGGCCGTCCCTACACCGGATGCAGCAGCGCGGCGGAATCGTTGCGCACGTTGTTCACCGCCGCGCCGATCAGCCAGGCGCGCAGCGCCGCCTCGGACGGACGCAGCAACACTGCCGGATCGGCGGCCACCTCGCCGAGCCATGCCGGCCAGTCGGCAGGTTCAAGAATCACCGGCATCCGTTCATGGATCGGCCGCAGCGTCGTATTGGCATTTGTGGTCACGATGGTGAAGCTGCGCAGCACGGTGCCGTCGGGCCCGCGCCAGCCTTCCCACAGACCGGCAAACACCATCGGCTGGCCATCTTCGCGGGCGACAGCGACCGGCTGCTTGCCGTGCTCCGTGGCCTGCCATTCGTAGAACACGTCTGCCGGAACCAGGCAGCGCCGTCGTCCCAGCGCGTCGCGGAACATCGGTGCCGTGGCCACGGTCTCCGCGCGGGCATTGATTGGCTGGCGCACCGATTTCACGTCCTTCGCCCAATGCGGCACCAGGCCCCAGCGCAGCAAATCCAGATGGCGCGCCCGCGTCTCCGGATGCAGCCGAACCACTGGCGCGTTGCGCGTCGGCGCCATGTTCCAGGTGGGTTCCCAGTTCGGTGTCGGGTTCACCGTGTGGAACAGCGCCCGTAGCGCTTCGGCTGGCAGGAAGGATGCGTATCGGCCACACATTTTCGATGATCGGTAACTGAGTGACCCCAGTGTAGCCGATTTCCCCTGCCGTTCCAGCGGCTCGATATCGAGGTCACGTCAGCCGCGCATATTGGACGCAACTGCCACTTCTGGAATACTGCACCCAGCGCCGCATCGGTGCAGCGAAGGGATGGGCCGTGCCGGAAGGCAAACCGAACCGCCTGATCATCGGCATCTCCGGTGCATCCGGCGTGATCTATGGCATCCGCCTGCTGCAGATCCTGCGCAACACACCGTTCGAGACCCACCTGGTGATATCGCGCGCCGCGGAAATCGCATTGGCACACGAAACCAGCCGCAAGCTGGCCGAGGTGAAAGCGATGGCCGACGTCCACTATGCGGCGAGCGATATCGGGGCCGCCATCTCCAGCGGTTCCTATCGCACCGATGGCATGATCGTCGCGCCCTGTTCGATCAGATCGATGTCCGAGATCGCCAGCGGCGTAACCTCCACTTTGCTGACGCGCGCTGCCGATGTGGTGCTGAAGGAGCGTCGCCGGCTGGTGCTGATGGTGCGGGAAACGCCGCTGCATACCGGTCATCTCCGCACCATGCTCGCTCTGTCCGAGATGGGGGCGATCGTTGCGCCTCCGGTACCGGCATTCTATGCCGGTCCGCAGAGCATCGATGAGATGGTGGATCAGACCGTGGGGCGCGTGCTCGACCTGTTCGATGTCGACACCGGCCTCGTGCGCCGCTGGCGGGAGGCCGTTTGATGCGTCGATACCTGGATACGATGCTGGCACAAAACCGCGTCAGGGTCGTGGAGCGCGAGGTGTCTGGCCGGCACGAACTTGCCGCTGTCACGCAGCGATCGCAGCGCGAAAGTGACGCGCCGCTGTTGTTCCGCCGCGTCGCCGGCACGCGCTATCCGGTCATGACCAACATCTTCGGCAGCCGTCCTCGTCTGACCGGAGATGCTCGGCGGCGGGCCGAGTTTTTGCCGCCGCTGGGTGGAGCTGATGGCAACGCCCGTCGTGCCGCCGGTCGACGTGGCCGAGCCGGACGGGTTGGAAGAAGTCCGCCTGACCGACGTTGCCGCAGATCACCTATTTCGAGCGCGATGCCGGCCCCTATCTCACCGCCGGCGTTTTTCTGGCCAACGAGCCGGACAGCGGCGTGCCGAATCTCTCGTTTCACCGCGCGCAGATCATCAGCGACACGCGAGCTGCGCATCCGGCTCGGCAGCCCGCATCATCTCACCGCAATATCAGGCGAAAGCGGAAGCGCGCGGCGAAGCGCTGGAAGCCGCGATCCTGCTCGGGCCACCGCCCGACACTGGTGCTCGCGGCCGCCGCGCCGATCGCTTACGACGAGAGCGAGCTGGAGGTCGCCGGCCGCATCGCCGGACGGCCGATGCGCAATGCGCCGGTGCCGCACCATCGCGCTCGTCGGTGCCAGCCGACACCGAAATCGTCATCGAAGGCCGGATCCTGCCGCACATGCGCCGTCCCGAAGGCCCGTTCGGCGAGTTCATGGGCTTCTACGTTCCGGTCGGCGACAACCACGTGTTCGAAGTGACCGCCGTCATCGCCCGGCGCGACGCGATCTTCCACGCGCTGATCTGCGGCTCGCCGGAGGATCTGCGCCTGCTCGAGCTTTCGGTCGCGACGCGCGTCTACCAGGCGCTGCTCGCCGCCAGCCTGCGCGGCATCATCGACGTCGCCTGCGTGCCCAACGTGATGAGCACGGTGGTGCAGATCGAGCAGATGTACGAGGGCCATGCCAGACAGGTGATGCTGACCGCGATGGGCGCCAACCACGACTGGAGCAAGACGCGTGTTCGTGGTCGACGAAGACGTCGACATCGACGACTTCAACGACGTCTGGTGGGCCTACCTGACCCGCGGGCGAGCCGATAGCCGAGCGATGATAATTCCCGACGTGCCTGGCTTTTATCGTGATCCAAGCAAGGACTATTGGGGGCGGCTGGGCATCGACGCCACCGTGCCGTTCGGTCGCAAGGGAGGAATTTCTGCGCAAGCGCATTCCCGGCGCGGACACGATCAATCTGGCTCGAGGATTACCTGGCACGTTGAACGCAGATGATGGCAACCAACTGCAGGCGCTGATCGTCAACATGCTGGAGCAGGGCTGCGCTGTTCGGCTTCCTCGGCCTCGGCGTGCTGATCACGTTCCGCTTCTTTCGGTTTCCCGATCTCACCGCCGAAGGCAGCTATCCTCTCGGCGGCGCGGTCGCTGCTACCTGCTGGTGGACGGCGTCGATCCCGTCCTCGCCACCGCTGGCTGCCATCGCCGGCGGGCGTGCTCGCCGGCATGGCAACCGCCCTCATCCACACGAAGCTGCGGATCAACAACATCGTCGCCGGCATCATCGTCATGACGGCGCTGTACACGGTGAACCTGCGGGTCATGGGCCGCGCCAACATATCGCTGCTGAACGGTCCGCACGCTGTTCGATGAAGCAACTTCCGCACTTGGCCTGCGGTGATCGCACGGCGAGACGCGGTCACGATCGTGCTGACATTCGTCCTGCTGGCGTTGGCCGGCGCGCTCTTGCCTGGTTCATGCACACCGATCTGGGCCTTGCGGTTCGCGCCACCGGCGAGAACGAGGCGATGATCCGCTCTCTCGGCGTCGACACCGATCGCACCAAGCTGATCGGGCTTGCGCCTGTCGAACGGCGCGATCGCGCTGTCGGGCGCGCTGGTGGCACAGGACCACGGCTTTGCCGATATCGGCATGGGCATCGGCATCCTGGTCACCGGCGCGGCCGCGGTGATGATCGGCGAGGCGATGTTCGGCGACGGCTCGATCGAGCGCTGGGTCGTCGCGACCATCGTCGGCGTGCTGATCTACCGGTTCCTGGTGGCGTTGGCGCTGCGTGTCGGGCTGGAGCCGGTCGATCTCAAGCTCATCACGGCGGCGCTTGCTGCTGCTGGCGCTTGCGCTGCCACGCCTGCGAGCCAAGCCCGCATGAGCTGAGCGCGATGCTGGCGTTGCATGATATCGGCAAGACCTTCATGGCGCCGGCACGGTCGATGTGGTGCGTGCGCTCGATCGGCGTCAGCCTGACGCTTGCTGAGGGCGATTTCGTCACCGTCATCGGCTCCAACGGCGCCGGCAAATCGACGCTGCTGAATGCCATTGCGCGGGCTGATGGTGCCGGATGCGGGCCGCATCGAGTTGGACGACCGCGACATCACCGCCGCGCCGGTGCATCGGCGCGCGGCGCTGATCGGCCGCATCGCCCAGGACCCGCAGGAAAGCACCTGCGCATCGATGTCGATCGCCGAGAACCTCGCGATGGCGGCGCGGCGCGGGCATGCGCGCGGCCTGCGGCGCGCGGTTACCGCTGCGCCGATCGGCTGAATTCCGCGCACGCCTCGCCGCGGTTGGACTTGGTCTCGAAGTACGGCTCGATGCCCGGGTCGGCACGCTGTCCGGCGGGCAGCGTCAGGCAGTGGCGTTGCTGATGGCCACCCTCGCCGGCCCGCGGCTGTTGCTGCTCGACGAACACCTGGCGAATCTCGACCCGCGCACAGCCGCGGTGGTGATGGCGCTGACCGGACGCCTGATCGCAGAGCGGCGATTGACCACGCTGATGGTGACGCACAACATGGCGGAGGCAATTCGCTGGGGCAATCGCCTGTTGATGATGCATGCCGGCCGAATCATTTTCGAAATCGGCGGCGCGGAGAAGTCGGCATTGACGGTCGATACGCTGGTTCGCCGCTTCCATGACGCGAGCGGTACAGTCATGATCGATGATCGTGTGTTGCTGGCATCGTGACGAGTATCGTCGAAGGTGTAATCATCGGAATGGGGGGATGCGATGCGGTTAGTGGTCTGGCTTGTGGCGGGCCTTGCTCTGCTTGGTGGCAACGGGGCGGCACAGCAGCCAGGACGGGTTTATCGCGTCGGTTATTCCCAGATCGTCGATCACCCTGCGCTGAATGCGACGCGCAAAGGTTTCCTTGATGGGTTGAAGGCGGCGGGATTTGTCGAAGGTACCAACCTGATATTCGAATACCAGAACGCCCAAGGCGATGTCGGCAACGCACGCAATATCGCGGAGAAGTTCCTGGCCGATACGGTCGATCTTATGGCGCCCTGTACCACGCCCAATGCGCAAGCGGCGGTTCGCGTGGCGCGCGGTACCGCGGTGCCGGTGGTGTTTGGCTGCGTCACCGACCCTGTTGGCGCCGGTCTTGTCACGGCCTTGGATAAACCGTCGGGCAGCAATGTCACCGGCACCTACGGTTTGCCACCTGTCGCGCGCATGTTCGACGTCATCCTGCAGCTTCGCCCCGACACAAAGCGGATCGGCACAATCTACAATTCGTCGGAAACCAACTCCGCCACCTTCGCCAGGCTTTCAAGGGCGGAGGCGGAGCATCGCGGGCTCGTTTGGGTTGAAATTCCCATCACTTCGAGCGCGGACGTGAAGACGGCCGCTGATTCGCTGATTGGCCGGGCCGACGCGATCCTACTGGGTCAGGACAACACCGTCGCCTCGGCGTTTGATGCGGTGCTGAAGACTGCGCGCGATAACAAGATGCCGGTGTTCTCCTTCGATGCGACAGCGGCGGAGCGTGGCGCTATCGCGTCATTTGGCCAGAACCAATATCAGACCGGTGTGGATTGGGCGAAAGAATTAGCCGTGCCGGTGCTGTTGGGGCGTGACGCCGGCACGATCGTGCCTATGCCGTACCATGCGTTCGATCTGCAGTTGAATGCGGTCGCCGCAGCAGCCGTAGGGGTTACTCTGCCGGCAGATCTGATAAAATCGGCGGCCAAGGTGTACGGCCAGTAGCTGTCGTCGGCATGACCGGTACACCGCCCGGCGAGCCGGCATCATTCCATCTCGCGTTCCAGCGCGGCGATGTCGGCGTCGCTGAAACCGAAATGATGCGCGATTTCGTGCAACAGGACATTGCGCACCAGGTGGAACAGGTCCTCCCCGGTCTCGACCCATTCCAACAGGATCGGCTGTCGATATAGGAAGATCAGGTCCGGCGGGCGGGCTATGTCGCCGTTGCTGCGCTCGGTCAGCGGCGTGCCGCGATACAGTCCCGTCAGGTCCCAGGCGGACTCGATCTCCAGTTCGTCCAGGGTCTCGTCATCCGGCATTTCCTCGACCGAGATACCGACGCCGCGCACATGTTCCGCCAGCCGCACCGGAATCGCCGCAAGCGCACGATCGGCGAGTTCGGCAATGTCATCGGCGCTGGGCGGCGTGCCATGCGTCATGTCGAAACCTGCTCCAGCACCGCCCACGACTGCTTGATCCCCAGGCCGCGGATCAGCAAGGCCGGCAGCAGCGCGCCCGGCACGACAATCCAGAGAATCCAGCCCAGATGGTTCGGTCCGAGCGCGTACAGCGGCCCGAGCAACGTCACGCCGCCCCAGGCGCCGAGATGCCCAAGCCCGTCGGTCCAGGCGAATGCAACGGAACGGATGCGCGTCGGGTAGGCCACCGCCGTGTAGTTGTACAGGTTGAACAGGAACAATCCGGTGCCAATACGGCTGATGATGTAGCACACCGCGATGACCGCGAGGCTGGGCACTGCCCAGGCGACCACCCAACATGCCGCGAACAACGTCGCCATCACGGCGATGACGTCACGCCGTTCCACCCGTTCGCCGAGCCGCGCATTCACCTGGAACGCCACGAACAATGCAGCGTAGGCCGCGGCGATGGTCAGGAACACCTCGTGCGCCGTGGCCGCCGTGGTCGACCATGTAGACCGCGATGAACGCGCCGACGCCGTAGATCAGGCCGGCATATCCCGCCATCCAGCAGATGATCAGGACCCAGGTGCGGCTGCGGTATTGCGGGTTGGTGAACAGCTCCTTCCAGGCGCCCGGGCCTGCCATCACCACCGGGTTGTCCGCGGCGTTCGGCTCCGGCAGGGGATCGCTGTTGTATTGCTGCACCAGGCGTTCGTATTCCGCCATGGCGCGGTCGGCTTCCTCGTGCCGGCCGTGCGCCTCCAGCCAGCGCGGCGATTCCGGCAGCTTCCAGTATAGCCAGGGCAGCAGGATCGACGATCTCGACGATCGCGCTGACCCATAGGAATGCCTGCCACTGGGTGGGGATCATCCAGAATGCCAGCAGATTGACGCCTACGGCGACCAGCGCGGTGACGCCCTGGGAGGCCAGCAGCACCTTGTTGCGCACCAGCGGCGACGTCATCTCTGACAGATAGACCGAGTGCGTCGCGACGATGCCGCCGACGCCCAGCGTACTGAGCACCGACAGCACCACCATGCCCCAGAAATTGGTGACGTAGGCGAACGGCCAGATGCAGATGCCGCCGAGCAGGGTAGCAAGCAGGATCGCCGGTCGTCGGCCGTAACGGTCGGCAACCCAACTCATCAGATAGACGCCCAGCAGGATGCCGGCGCCGACCTGCAACGCCTGGATGACGGCGTACTGGTAGACATCGATGATATGGTTGGGGCGCCAGACGAACGGATACAGCCGAGCGCCGATGCCATCGGTGTCGAAGATGATGAAGCCCCAGGTGATTTCGACCAGGATGGCAAGCTGCCATTGCACGCGCGTCAGCGGCAGGCGATCGATGCGGGCCGCGATATGCCCGTGGATTGCGCCGCGCTGGTCAGTCGCTGTTTCGGCCATCGGTTTCTCCCACGGTCAGTGTTATTGTGCCGGCGTGCGGCCGGGTTGCCACCGCCAATGATCCGTTGACCGCATGCTGGTTCGGCGGACCGTGCGGTGTCAATTGAAGTCGCTTCAGGCAATCGAGCCGTTTCAGGAGGTTAGCCATGCCGACACGTCTGACCGATGCCGAACGCTCAGCATTGACCGGCAAGCTGCCCGGCTGGTCGCTGGTTGACGGCCGCGAGGCGATCGCGCGCAGCTTTCAGTTCCGCGACTTCAGCGAAGCGTGGGGGTTCATGAACCGCGTGGCACTGCTGGCGGAAAGCCAGGGGCATCATCCGGATTGGTCCAACGTATGGAACCGCGTGCGCATCGAACTTTCGACGCACGACGCCGGCGGCCTGACCGATAACGACGTGAAGCTCGCGCAGGCGATCAACGCGCTGCTGGCGTGATGCAGCCGAGTTTCCCGGAGCGCGCGTTTGCCATTCGCCGGGCGACGGCGCGGCTGTGCCTGCGGCTTGGCTGGGCGCCACTGCACGAAGTCGCACTGCCGAACGGACGTCGCGCCGACATACTGGCGTTGCGCCCGGACGGCTGTTTCGCCTGCATCGAGGTGAAGTCGGGGCCTCGCGATTTCCTGACCGACTGCAAGTGGCAGGATTACCGCGAGTTCGCCGACGAACTGTTCTTCGCGGTCGATGCGGACTTTCCCCAGACGCTGCTGCCGATCGAAACCGGTCTGATCGTTGCCGCGGGACTGGAGGCGGAGTTGCTGCGTGACGCGCCGGCGCATCCGCTGGCCGGCGCCCGCCGCCGCGCGCTGCTGCACCGATTTGCACTGCTGGCGGCTGGGCGACTGGCGACGCTGGAGGATCCGGTGGGCGTCGCTGGCATCCGCGCGGCACTTCGGGTGGAATAGTCTGCGTTAAGCAATTCTTCGGCCGGATGCGCGACACTGACTTCGGTTCATCGCTGACAATAGGTCGTGACGAACCGAGGTTCGTATCACAAACTTGCGCCAGGCGACATCAACGCCGGTCCTGCGCGCCATCCGAAGGATGGATTCGCAATGATGTGCCTCCGATTGCGTTTGCTTTTCGCGACGCCGGGCCTGGCCGCACTGCCGGGTGGTCGTGTTGCCGTTCCACTTGCCACGCATACGTTGAGTAATCTGCCCGCGCAGTAAACCGGCTTGCTGAGCCGCTGCGATAACCCATCGCGGGTGTCGTGGGTATGGCTGTGCTTAACCCATCCGACAACTACAGCCAATGACAGCGTACATCTTGGCCGTCCGCAGGATACGCGGGCCAACCGACTGTACGGTGTCGTAATGTCGTTAAACATCAGAAATTTTGCTGGCACGCGACCAATACATACAGCCTTACAATAAATGACCGGTCATCATTAGCGAACAGCGGAGGCGATTGAGACTTATTCAATGACCAATTTTATCACGAAACCAGCCATTGGCCTGACACTTGGCAGCGACAGCGGCATAGCCGGCGACGACATCACCAAGGTCACGCGACCCACCTTCACTGGTCTGGCGGTGGCCGGCAGCACGGTCATCGTGCACATCGATGGCAAGCTTGCGGGGACCGCGCTGGCAAGTGCCACCGGACGGTGGAATTTCACGCCGGCGATTGCAATGGCCGGAGGCAAGCACGCCATTACGGCGACGGCTGTCGGAGGTGTGCCGGAAGCCGGTAGTACGGCCACGGTGCAGAGCGGCGTCACGCTTGTGGCCAGCGCACCTGCCAGTGTCGCCAGCATGGTGGTGGAGATCGACACATCGTCGCCGACGCCGACCATCCGCCTTGCGCCCGCCAGTGATAGTGGGGTTGCCGGTGATGGCATCACCAATGTTACCGACCCCACCTTCACCGGCGTCGCGAAAGCAGACAGCACGATCAAGGTGCAGATCGACGGCAAGGTCGCCGGCACGACGCTGGCCAACGCGGCCGGCGTGTGGCGCTTTACACCGGCCATCCCTTTGGCAAAGGGTGACCATATCATCACAACAATCGCGGTCGATGTCGCAGGCAACATCTCCATCGCTGCCCATCTGTCGGTGCAGATCGAGACCACATCGCCGACGCCGACCATCCGCCTGGCGCCCACCAGTGACAGTGGAGTTGCAGGTGATGGCATCACCAAAGTTGCCGACCCCACCTTCACCGGCGTCGCGAAAGCAGGCAGCACGATCAAGGTCCAGATCGACGGCAGAACCGCCGGCACCGCGCTGGCCAACGCGGCCGGCGTGTGGCGCTTTACACCGGCCACCCCGCTGGCGAATGGTGACCATGCCATCACGGCAACCGCGGTCGATGTCGCAGGCAACGTCTCCACCGCTGCCCATTTGTCGGTGCAGATCGAGACCACATCGCCGACGCCGACCATCGGCCTGGCGACCGGCAGCGACAGCGGTGTCGTCGGCGATGACATCACCAATGTTGCTGACCCCACCTTCACCGGCGTCGCGAAAGCCGGCAGCACGATCAAGGTGCAGATCGACGGCAAGGTCGCCGGCACCGCGCTGGCCAACGCGGCCGGTGTGTGGCGCTTTGCACCAGCCATCCCTTTGGCAAAGGGTGACCATACGATCACGGCAACCGCGGTCGATGTCGCAGGCAACATCTCCACCGCTGCCCATTTGTCGGTGCAGATCGAGACCACCTCACCGACGCCGACCATCGGCCTGGCGACCGGCAGCGACAGCGGTGTCGCCGGTGATGGCACCACCAATGTTGCTGACCCGACCTTCACCGGCGTTGCGAAAGCAGGCAGCACGATCAAGGTGCAGATCGACGGCAAGGTCGCCGGCACCGCGCTGGCCAATGCGGCCGGCGTGTGGCGCTTTGCACCGGCCACGCCGCTGGCGAATGGTGATCATGCGATCACGGCAACCGCGGTCGATGTCGCAGACAACATCTCCACCGCTGCCCATTTGTCGGTGCAGATCGAGACCACCTCACCGACGCCGACCATCGGCCTGGCGACCGGCAGCGACAGCGGTGTCGCCGGTGATGGCACCACGGATATTACGGATCCCACCTTCAAAGGCGTAGCCGGAGACGGCAGCACCGTCAGCGTGAAGATCGACGGCAAGACGGCTGGCACCGGTACCTGGCAAATGCAACCGGCGCTTGGAGCTTTACGCCAGTAAACGTCCTGGCGACCGGCGCCCATAGCATCACTGCCACGGCCATCGACGCCGCCGGCGATACCTCCGCTCCGGCCACTCTGGCGCTGCAGATCGTCCCGATTGCCCCTCTGCAGGCTAAGCCACCGCAAAATATTGGATCGCCGATTCCAACACCGGTAACCACGTTACCCGTCGCCCCGCCACCTGGTTCCGTGGTGTATGCACCGGCGATCCCGCAACCAACGGCCGCTGGCGATATCGTCGGCCTGGTGTTGCAGAACACCCAGACATCGGCATTGGCGGCGCGTGAGATAACCATTGGCCAGGAATTCGCCGCGGGTCAGGTGCTGCCGGGAACGCAACTTGTAGCCGACATCAACGGCACGAGCGTTCCCGTCCAAATGGACGTAAAAACGACGAACCCAGATGGTTCGGTGGCGATGGCGGTGCTGACGATGGAGCAACCGGCGTTGGCTGCAAACAGCTCGGTCAATGTCATGCTGCAGTCAGGGACATACGCAGTCACGCCCGACGTCAGTCTTTTGGCCCTCGCCAGCAGCTTATAACTTCACGGTCGACCTGGCGCTGCACAACGCCGATGGCACAACCACGCCTTTCCACATCGACGTCGCGATCGCGTTGGCCGCCGCCCTGAAAGCGGGTACGGTTTCCTATTGGCTACAGGGCCCGCAGGCGACCGAGGCACGCATCGACGTGCCCATCAGTGGTTCGCTGCACATCACGTTCGACATCACGGCATATGCCGACGGCACGACTTCAACCGATGTGCAGTTCAACAACGATCTGACTATGACGGCCAGCGGCGGCGCTGTCACTTACGACGCCACGATCAGCCAGAACGGTGCGGTCGCCTTCTCCCAGTCAAATATTACCCAGTATCAGTACCAGACCTGGGACAAGCAGATCTCGAGCAACGGCGCGCCGCAGGTGAACGTGCAGCATGACATTCTGGCACTCGAGAAAACCGGCGACATCCAGGCATATGACCTGACGACCGGTGTTTCCGCGTCGCTGATCAGCAAGGAAGGGAGCTTGCTGAGCGGTCCGGGTTTCGGCGTCCTCGGGAACGCCAATATTCTGGAGTACATGCCAGAAACCGGCTCGCGGGCGGACATCGGCACAACAACGCAGGGCAACGCGGCCTGGCTGATTACGCAGAACCAAACGGCGGAGCAATATGCTCTGGCGCAAGCCGATGCGGCCGGGAGCGTCCCTTGGCACTTCTTCGATCCGACAACCGGCGCATACGTCAATGTCGCGAACTACCCGAAACTTTGGACTGATACGTCGGCGGTCCGCCTCGGGTTTGCCGCGCTGACCCAGCCGATGCCCACGCCCGCGCAGAGCGGCTGGACACCCGACGCCGCACATCAGCCCGATCTCGATTACGTCGCCTACCTGATGACCGGGGATCGCTACTATCTGGACCAGCTAAATGCCCAGGCCGCCTATGACATTATCACGACGGGTCCGAATGGACGCCACTACGGGGCCGGAATTGTCGCGGACGGGGCCGACCAGGTCCGCGCCCAGGGATGGAGCCTGCGTGAAATCGTAGAAGCTGCTGCCGCCAACCCGAATGGATCGGCGGAAAAGGTCTATTTCACCAATATCATGAACGCCAACTTCACGTTCCTGCTCAGCGAGACGACCGCCGCTAATCAGGGACAGGCGAGTGGCTGGATCCCGGGAAACGCCAATGGCTCTGGCGAGATCGCGCCGTGGCAACAGGATTATTTCGCAACGACGGTGGTCCTGGCGGCGGAGCAGGGCGTCGCCGCCGCCACAGCAGTTGCTGCTCTGGGAGACCAACTTTCTTGCCGGCCGATTCCTGGCCGCGGCTGAGGGTCTCGACCCGCATTTTGGCATCGGCTACCGGCTCAGCACGTACACGCCGGGTGCCAGCCAGAGCGACGCCTATCAGACCTGGGCGCAGATCGACGCGGCGACGCTGGCAAGCGGCGATGCCTCCAACGTATCCGCGGGTGGGACGGGCTGGACCAATGCGGACGGCAACTATGCATCGCTGGCGCGCGCGTCACTCGCGGGCGACATCACCGTTACCGGATCACCCGATGCAATGCATGCCTATGGCTGGATCACTGCCTACGCGCCGCAGGCCGGGCTGGCCTATCAGCAGTCCAATCCCGCTTTCGATATCGCGCCGCGTCTGCCTGACGGAAACTACCTGACATCGAACAACATCATTGTCTCGGGTGATACGATTGCAAAGCATATCAGCGGTAGCAACGCTGATCAGCTAATCTACGAAACAGGTTCCGGCAATGTGACGATCACCGGTGGCACGGGCATCGACCTGCTGTTCGCCGGATCCGGGAGCGACACGTTGGTGGGCGGATCGAACAACGACTACCTGTTTGGCGGCGATGGTTCGGACATCATGTCGGCGGGTGGCGGCAGCAATTACCTGGAGCCCGGCACCGGCGCAGCAACCCTGGTATTGGCCGCGACGGTTGCGGGGCAGGATTTGATCGCCGACTTCAAGATTGGCATCGATCACCTGGCGATCACCGACCTCGCCGGCAATCCGGCGACCACCGCAGAGATCGGCGCGATGGTCGCGGGTGCGACCGCGAACACCTCCGGCGCGGCGGTGCTGCACCTGTCGGCGATGCACGACGTGACGCTGCAAGGAATTACCGTCAGTCAGTTGTCGACGACGATATTCGGCTGACGACGTCGCAACCCTTGCATGCGGGAGAAAATTCGCCTTCAGTATGCCCATGGTATGGGACTCTGCCGTCGTCAGGCCGATCGGCTATCTATCGACGCCGTTTCACGCTCTTGGCGAATGCCCAAGGAACGGCAGGCAGCCCAATCCGCCACCGCTCTGCCACGCACACGTGTTTGCGGAATTTGTCCCCGGCCTACGGAGCATCGAAGGTTTCTCGCATTTGATCCTGCTATACTGGATGCACGACGTGCGAGCACCGGAACTGTTGTTTACCCCGCCGTTCGATGGGCAGCCGCGTAGCTTGTTCGCCACCCGCGCACCATGGCGGCCCAATCCGATCGGTTTGTCCGTCGTCGCCTTCGAGGGGTTCGAGGCACCCGATACCCTGAAGGTGCGTTACCTCGACTGCCTTGACGGCACTCCGCTGATCGACATCAAGCCCTACCTGCCAACAACGGATTGCGAGCCAGGCGCAAGCATGGGCTGGCTTGAACCGCACGCGACACGACGACAGCCTCCCTGACCCCGCTTCCGTTGACGAGAGCGGGCAAGACAAGTCACGCCGGTGCCGGTCGGTATCAGATGACGCCCGCCGCGCGCAATGTTGCAATCCTTTCCGCGTCGTAGCCGATCTCTGTCAGCACCGTATCGGTGTCGGCGCCGAACGCCGGCGCTGCTTGCCGTGGCATCGGCTCGCCAGGGAAGCGGAACGCCGGTGCCACCATGCGGAAGTCACCGTTGGGATGGGCGTAGGGCCAGACGCGGTCCTCTTGCGTGACGAAGCCGGAGGTCAGGGCGCGCGCGATGTCATGCACCGGTGCCGCGGGAACCGCTCCCGCGAAATGCTCCAGCCATGCGCTGGTGCCACGCGCCGATAGCGCTTCATCCAACAACAACGTCAGCTCCTTGCGATTTTCCAGGCGAGCCTTGAAGGTTGCAAAACGCGGGTTGTCCGGACCACTCCGACCGACCGAGTTTCTCGCACAGCACCGGCCAGAACTTCTGCTTGTTGCACATGATGAAGATCCAGCCATCCGCGGTGCGGTAAAGCTGGCTCGGGGTCAGCGACGGATGTGCTCCGCGCGGCTCGCGTCCCTGCGCATGACCGCCATTGAGAAACCACGCCGCGAGGTAGTTCAGGTTGGACAGCGCGGTGTCGAACAGACTGACATCGACGTCGCGCCCAACACCTGAAGCGCGCGCCGCGATGATGCCGCCAAGCAGCGCAGTGGCGGCATAGACGCCCGCCATCATGTCGACGATGGACAGTCCGAAGCGAGCCGGCGGTTGATCGGGTTCTCCGGTCAGCGACAGGTAGCCGGCCTCGGCCTGCATCAGATAGTCGTATCCGGGCCATGCCGCGCGACTGCCTTCGCGGCCGTACGCCGAGAGATGCGCGCAAACAATGCGCGGGTTCGCCGATTTCAACTGATCATACGTGACGCCCAGCCGCGGTGGCTGATCGCCGCGCAGATTGTCCAGCACCGCATCGGCCTTCGCGGCAAGATCGTGCAGCACACGCTGCCCCTCCGGTGCGCGCAGGTTGAGGGTGACCGAACGCTTGTTGCGGTTGAACGCCTGGAAAAAATGGCTGTCGTGCTCGCCGAGAAAATACGGCCCGACGGAACGGCTGACATCGCCGCCATCCTTCGGGTTTTCGATCTTGATCACCTCGGCGCCCATGTCGGCAAGCTGCATGGAGCCGAACGGCCCTGCGCCGTATTGCTCCACCGCCAGGATGCGCACACCGGCGAGCGGCAGCATCACACCGGATTCCGCGCGACGAGTTGGCGGGCGATGATGATGCGCTGCAACTCGTTGGTGCCCTCGCCGATCACCAGCAGCGGCGCGTCGCGATATAGTCGCTCGACCGGAAATTCAGTCGAGTACCCGTAGCCACCATGCACGCGCATCGCTTCTGTGGCGTTTTCCAGGGCGGCTTCGGTGGCAAACAGCTTGGCCATGCCAGCCTCCATGTCGCAGCGGTCGCCGCGATCGTACATTTCGGCGGCGCGGCGGGTCAGCAGGCGCGCGGCTTCGGTGCGCGTTGCCATGTCGGCCAGCTTCAACTGGATCGCCTGGTGTTGCGCGATCGGTTTGCCGAAGGTTTTCCGGACCTGTGCGTAGCGCAGCGATTCATCCAGTGCCGCCTGCGCTATGCCGACGCCGCGCGCCGCGACGTTGATGCGGCCAAGCTCCAGGCCGGACAGCGCATGCTTCAGATCCCAGGCCTTCTACGCCGCCGATCAGCCGGTCCATCGGCACGCGGTAGTCCTGGAACACCAGTTCAGCACTGTCAATTCCCTTGTAGCCGAGTTTCTCCAGCTTGCGGCTGACGGTGAACCCCGGGCCCTTCTCCGCCAGCAGCATGCTCATGCCGCGATGCCGAGGTTCCGCATGCAGATCGGTCTTCACCAACAGCGCGAAGCAGGAGCCGTGGATGCCGTTGCTGATCCAGGTCTTGGTGCCGTTCACCACATAGTGGTCGCCCTCGCGCCGAGCGAAGCAGCGGATCGCCTGGAGATCGGTGCCGCAATCGGGCTCGGTCAGCGCCAGGCCGCCGCGCAAGTCGCCTGAGGCGAAGCGCGGCAGGAATTCACGCTTCTGCGCCGCGGTTCCGTTGCGCTGAACGATTGCCGCCATGATCAGGTGCGAGTTGAAGATCCCGGTCACCGACATCCACACCCGCGCGATGCGTTCCACGATGTCGGCATAGGTGGTGCACGGCAGGCCAAGCCCGCCATAGGCGGCGCTGATGGTTGAGCCGAACAGCCCCAGCTCGCGCATGCGAGCGACGATAGCCTCGGGATAGATGTCGTCGTGCTCCAGCTTATGCACGTAAGGCGCGACGTCGCGGGCAAGGAAGGCGTCGATCGCGTCCAGGATGAGGGTATCTGTCATGCCGGCAGTATGCGGCGCTAGGCTCTGCCGGACAACGCATCGCACAGGACGTACAATGTTCACCGCTTATCGTCGTATCGGCGAGAACCGCTACCAAGAGCGCCATGGCCTCGACTTCGAAGATTTCGCGCCTGGCCAGCGGTTTCGCCATCGGCCAGGAGTTACGCTGTCGCAACAGGATAACGCGGACGAGGCACTGGATACGCTGAATGGCGCGATGCTGCATTATGACGCACATTACGCTGCGGCGACTGCCTGGCAACGTCCGTTGATGGTCAGCACGCTGACGCTGCAACGGCTGGTTGGCATGGCCAGCAAAACCTATGGCCGACGTCGGGCGATTCTCGGCTTCGACGACATCACGATGAATGGCCCGCTATTTGGTGGCGACACGCTGTATGCCGAATCGGAAATCGTCGATGTCGATGCCCCCGCCGCGTCCATCCGCACGGTGATCCGTGGCCACAAGGCTGATGGCACCGAGGTCGCTCGCATCACCTGCCGCATGGCGATCGAGCGACGCGATGAAGGCGGTGCGTTCGGCGGCGGAAGTTCGCTTTGCCGCGTACCATGAAGCAGAGGATGGCGCGTTGGTCGAGCAGGTCGGTCTGTGGTTCGAGGACTGTGTTGCGGGTGAAAGCTTTGTCCACGCGCCGCGCCGCAGCTTCTATCCTGAGGAGGTGCGATCGCACGCCTGGCGCTCGCTTGATCTGGCGCCGCAGCACCACGTGCCGGAAACCTTCGTGGTTGCCGTTGCGACCGCGCTCACCACGCGCACCTTCGGTCGCGTGGTCGCCAATCTTGGCTGGTATGACGTGCAGCTTCCGGTGCCGGTATCTGTTGGCGACACGATCGAGGCAGAATCCAATCTCCTGGAAACCCGCGCGTCACGCTCGCGTCCCGGCGAGGGCATTGTCTCGGTCGCCACACGTGCACGCAACCATCATGGCGTTGACGTACTGTCCTATCGCCGCACCCTGCTGGTGTATCGCAGAGGCGGTGCGGCGCCGTACGCGAAGGCGGGGTACTGATGGGTTTCGCTGGCCGCTGTCACCGCGAGGAACGCACGGGCGAGGCAGGCGAGAGCCAGGCTGGACGCCTCTATCTGACCGAGGTTGCGTCGTCGCTGCGCTTCTCGCGATGACAGCAGGGGCCCGCTACACCGGCATCGTGCGCTTCTGATGCGCGCGGCCGATGCGGGCCGTTTCCGGATTGTGGCCGGCGATCACCCGGACGCCCTCATCCAGGCGTGTAACGATATTCGCCGGTGAGCAGCCTTCGAGGAACGGAATGTGATTTTTGCGACAGGCGGCCAACACGCGTTCACGAGCCTCGGCCATTTCCGGCGGATAGGGATCTCGTTGCAGGGTGGTGTAGCCCAGCGACAGCCCGAGATCGCCTGGTCCCATCTCGGCGAACCCGAGGCCCGGCACCGCGCAGATCGCTTCGCAGTTGGCAATCCCCTCGGGGCTTTCCAGCTTCACGCCGAGTAGCAGTTCGCCCTCGGGGTTCAGCGGCCATGGGTCGCAGCGTTGCATATACTCCTGTTGTGACAGGCCCCAGATCGGCGCCGCGGTCGCCTCTGAACCGCGACCACGCGTACCGATGCCAAGCTTGCCATCGCTGCCATGCTCCGGGCGTTTTGCGCCGCGCATGCGCTCGACCGGCGAGGCGATCGCCTGGTCCACGCCAGCCGTATGGTGCGGATAACGGCAGGCTTCGATGAACGCCCGCACCGCATCGGCGGTTTCTGCCTGGCACAGCAGGATGCCATGCACGCCGCGACCGAGAATCTGACGGAACTGCCAGGCATTGAACCGTACATTCGCCGCGTCGATGCCGTTGACAGGTGCCTCGACGATAATCGTCGGCGTGCGGTGGCCGGACCGCGTTGGGCCGCCGTCGACCAATCCAGCCATGTACGCCGCCAGACCGGTCATGTCGAACGCACCATGTTCCATGCCGACATTGATGTAGTCGGCCCAGGTTCCCGCATCATCACGGCCTTGGGTGTGCGTCAGCACATGACCGGAATGCGGACCGTCGTAGTAAATCGCCTGGTCCTGCGCGAGCAATTCGATGGCTCGGTTGATCCGTTTGTCCATGGCACTTCCTTCCCGACTGATGCGCTATGCGATCTCGGGCAGGCTAGCACCGACCAACCTATCGAGAAATGCGGCCTCGGGTTATGAGGCTAGACATGTACCAGACTGCCCTACAACATTTCCACGAAGGCCGGCTGGCCGAAGCGGCCGCCTGCTGCAGCACGATCCTCCATCAGACACCGCGCGACTTTCAGGTGCTTTGCCTGCTCGGCCAGGTGCGCAGCCGGCAAGGTGCGTTCGCGGATGCCGCCTATATTCTGACTGCGGCGCTGGGGATCGGTTCGCCGGATACCGCCGGCGTGATCACGGCGCTCAACGAACTCGCGACGGCCGAAGCGGCGCAGCAGCACTATGATGTGGCCATCGATTATTATCGCCGGGCACTGGCAATCCAGCCGGACGACGCGCGGACGCTGTACAATTACGGCAACGCACTTTATGCCGATGGCCAGATCGAGCCAGCGATCGCAGTCTATCGGGACGGCCTGATCAAGCAGCCAGAATTCGCCGGAATGCACAACAATCTCGGGAATTCGCTGCGTTCCGCCGGTCAGTTGCAGGAGGCTGCGGACAGTTATCGCAGCGCCATCGCACTGTCACCTGATCTTGTGCAGGCGCACAACAATCTCGGGCAGGTTCTGTGCCTGCTCGATAGTGCCGATCAGGCGGTCGAAAGTCACCGACGGGCGCTCGCGGTAAACCCGGATGACGTAGACTCGCTGACTGGTCTCGCCAATGCGCTGCACAAGAACAAACGATTCGATGAGGCGTGTGAGTACTTTCAACTCGCGCTGCGGCGACGTCGCGACGATGCGACGGCATTGCTCGGACTCGGTTTGGCGCTGACGGCGAGCGATCGGCACGAGGAAGCGTTTGTCCTGCTGGAGCGCGCGGTTACCGTCAGCCCCACGCATGGCGCAGCGAGGATGGCATTCGGCAATGCGCTTGTCGGTGTCAATCGTCATGCCGATGCATTGGACCACTACCGCGAGGCCGGCGCGACGTCACCCGTCTCGCCCGAACTGAAACACAACGAGGCAATCGCGTTATTGGCAATTGGCGCCTGGCCAGAAGGTTGGGAGCGGTTGGAGGCGCGGTTCGGCATCCCGGGCATGTATCCGTCGCTGAAATTGCCCGATCACCTGCCGTTCTGGCGCGGCGAAGCCGGGATCGAGGGCAAGACGATCCTGCTGCAAGCCGAACAGGGCTTTGGCGACACATTGCAGTACCGTCCGCTATGCGCCGCTGGTAGCCGAACGCGGTGCGAAGGTAACGCTGCGGGTGCAGCCGGCCCTTCGGAAGTTGCTGGCAAATATGCCGGGGATCGACACGATCATCGCGTCAGACGACGCACTGCCGGATTTCGACTTGCTGTGTCCGTTGATGAGCCTGCCGCTCGCGTTCGGCACACAGGTTGCCACTATTCCGGCCGATGTTCCCTATTTGCGAACGCCACCGGACTGTCTGCTGCTGTGGCAGGCGCTGTTGGGCACGCGCTCGCGGCCGCGCATCGGGATTGCCTGGTCGGGTCGCTTGCATCCGCCGTACTCGCTCGATGCCACTCGCCACCCTCGCACCGTTGCTGCGGCGCGCGGATATCGAGTTTCATGCCTTGCAACTGGACATTCCGCCGGCCGATCGGGATTGGCTGACGACCAATCCATTGTTGATCGATCACAGCCTGGAAATGAAGAATTTCGCTGATACGGCGGCGCTGATCGCGCAGATGGACCTGGTGCTGACGATTGATACGGCGGTGGCACACCTCGCGGGTGCATTGGCGCGGCCAACCTGGATCATGCTGCCGTTCAGCGCGGATTGCCGGTGGCTGCTGAATCGCGACGACACCCCGTGGTATTCCACCGCGCGCCTGTTTCGACAGAAGCGTCATCGGGAGTGGGACGGTGTCGTGGCGGAGGTCCTGAAGGCGCTGGGGTCGTGAAGGCGCTGGGGTAGCGCGTTGTCACGCGACGAGGACGTTGCAAGGCGCGCAGTCGTCGGGCGGTGCTGTACCGGCGCGGCTGGTACTGGCAAAAGATTGCCGCGTCGCGTCGCTTCGCTTCTCGCTATGGAAGCGGTGGCAGGACTTCGCGATGACGGCGTGGCGCTTCAATCAGCGGCGTCGGCAACCTCGTTCCGCTTGCGCGCCTTGATCTGCGTCAGCGCGTGCTCGACGTGCCGGCTGAACACGTACTCGGCAGGACGTTGGTTATCCAGCGGGACATCGGGCGCCATGGGGCCTTCGGTGCGGATGCCTCGCAGCAGCTGCGCGGCGGCCCGCCAGGGACGGCGGATGGTCTCGGTGACCGCGGTCGCCTCATAGCCAGAATGCACCATGCAATCGGCACATTTCTCGTAATTGCCCGTGCCGTAGCGGTCCCACTCGGTCGTTTCCATCAGTTCCTTGAACGTCTTCGCATAACCCTCGCCTAGCAGGTAGCAAGGGCGTTGCCAGCCGAAATAGGTGCGCGTGGGATTGCCCCACGGCGTACAATGGAACGTCTGGTTGCCGGCCAGGAAATCCAGAAACATCGACGATTGGTTGAACGCCCATTTCGCCTTGCCCTGTCGGGCGAAGATACCGCGAAACAGTTCCTTGGTCTTCCGGCGATTGAGGAAATGCTGCTGGTCGGGAGCGCGTTCGTAAGCATAGCCGGGCGACACGGAAATGCCGTCCACCCCCATCGCCATCACATCGTCGAAAAAGCCCGCCACGCGCTCGGGCCTAGCGTTATCGAACAGCGTGGCATTGATGATGGTGCGAAAGCCTGCCTGCTTCGCGGCGCCGATTGCAGCAACCGCGCGGTCGTAGACGCCATCCTGGCAGACCGAAATGTCATGCTCCTCACGCGCGCCATCCAGATGCACCGACCAGGTGAACCACTTGCTCGGCTGGAACAGATGCATCTTCTTTTCCAGCAACAGCGCGTTGGTGCAGACGATGACGAACTTCTTGCGCGCGATGGCGCCTTGGACGATCTGCTCGATCTCGCGATGCAGCAGCGGTTCGCCGCCGGCGATCACCACGACGGGCGCGCCGCATTCTTCCACCGCTTCCATGCATTCCGCGACCGACAGGCGCTGGTTCAGGATCTCGGGCGGATAGTCGATCTTGCCGCACCCGGCGCAGGCCAGGTTGCAGCGAAACAACGGCTCCAGCATCAGCACCAGCGGATAGCGCCTGCGCCCCAGCAGGTGCTGCTTCACGACATAGGCGCCGACGCGGAGCGCCTGGTTCAGCGGCACGGACATTCGCTTGTTCCTCTACGTGTCGCTCAGTTCCTTGGGGAAGCGGAAACGCACATCCTCCGCCACACCTGCAAGGGTGGATATGTCGATGTCACCGAACCGGCGCAACCCGTCCAGCACACCACGCACCAGCATTTCCGGGGCAGAAGCACCGGCGGTAACGCCGACGGACGTCACGCCGGCAAACCACTCCGGGCGTAGCGCGTCCGCGTCGTCGATCAGGTAGGACGGCTTGCCCAGTTCCTCGCCGATCTCGCGCAGGCGGTTGGAGTTGGAGCTGTTGCGGGAGCCGACCACCAGTATCATGTCGACTTCGCCGGCGAGGTCGCGCACCGCCTGCTGGCGGTTCTGCGTTGCATAGCAGATATCCCGCACGTCCGGGCCGACGATGGCGGGAAAGCGCGCCTTCAGCGCCGCGATGATGCCACGGGTATCATCGACCGAAAGTGTGGTTTGCGTGATGTAGGCCAGCTTCTCCGGGTCGGTGACCTGCAAGGCGGCGACGTCGGCCACGGTCTGCACCAGATGCACCTTGGCGGGCACCTGGCCGATAGTGCCTTCGACCTCGGCGTGGCCGGCATGGCCGACCAGGACGATTTCGCGCCCCTGGGAGGCATAGCGGCGGCCCTCGTTGTGTACCTTGGCGACCAGCGGACAGGTGGCGTCGATCACCGGCAGTCCCCGATCGGCCGCCAATTGCTCGACGCGCTTGGCCACGCCATGGGCAGAGAAGATGGTCATGGCGCCAGCCGGGATTTCATCCAGTTCGTCAACGAACACCGCGCCACGCGTGCGCAGATCCTCCACCACGTGGCGGTTGTGCACGATCTCGTGACGTACATAGATCGGCGGGCCGAATTTCTTCAGCGCCCGCTCGACGATTTCGATCGCCCGCTCTACGCCGGCGCAGAAGCCGCGGGGCTGGGCCAGGAGCACGCGGATCATTGGGCTTCCAATCTCCAAACGACGCCACTGCCAAATGACGCCACTGATCGGCCGCCGAGCCGCGCCGAAAGTCCTGCCGGTCGCGTCGGATATGGCATGCCACACCGAAAGGCGACAATGCCACCGGCCCAGCGGCCGGGCATATGGCACAAAACCGGGGGTTGCGGTAATGCATTACGGAAGTGGGCTGGCCGGCCACATGAGCGTGTGATTTTGGCAACAGATGCGATTTTGGGCAATGGATGTGATTTCGGCAAGAGAATCGACGTGGAGTGTTTACCATTTGACTTGCGACGCCGGGTCAATGGGGGTCAGGGGTGGTATCGGGAAGACAGGGCCTAGTGACGATGGCTGAGGTTGACCTGCCCGCCGCGCTGTCGCGAACCGCAACTATGGTGGAGGCCGCCTTGGAGGCGTTGCTGCCGGAGCCGGAAGGAGCCGAAGCGCGCCTGGCGGATGCGATGCGATATGCCACCTTGGGCGGCGGCAAGCGGCTGCGGGCGTTTCTGGTGATGGAAAGCGCGGCCTTGTTCGCGGTTTCCGAGACATGTGCGGCACGCGTGGCAGCTTCGATCGAGATGCTGCATGCCTATTCGCTGGTGCATGACGACCTGCCGGCGATGGATGACGACGATCTGCGGCGGGGCAGGCCTTCGACGCACAAGGCGTTCGATGAGGCCACGGCGATTCTGGCCGGCGATGCACTGCAGGCACGGGCCTTCGAGGTGCTCGCCGAACCGGACACGCATTCGGACCCGCAGGCCCGCTGCGAACTGGTGGCGGCGTTGGGGGCGGCGGCCGGCGCGCGCGGCATGGCGGGCGGCCAGATGATCGACATGCTGGCGGAGGGCCGCGACCTGGATGGACCGGCGGTGACCCGGCTGCAGGCGCTGAAGACCGGGCGGCTGATCCAGTTCAGCGCCGAAGCGGGGGCGATCCTCGGCCGGGCGCCGCTGGCGCAGCGGCATCTGGTGGCGGCCTACGGGCGCGACCTGGGAGCGGCCTTCCAGATCGCGGACGATCTACTGGACGCGGAAGGCAGCACGGAGGAGACCGGCAAGACCGCGGGCAAGGACGCGGCTGCCGGCAAGGCGACGATGGTCGCGGTCCTGGGGATCGAGCGGGCTCGGTCGCAGGCCGAGATGCTGGCCCAACAGGCCGCTGACCATCTGGAAGGGTTCGGCGACCGCGCGATGCTGCTGCGGTCGCTGGCGTCCTACGTCGTGACGCGGCGAAGCTGAATATCGGAGCGAGAAGAAGCAATGAGCCCTGTGAACACGCCGTTGTTGGATCGCGTCCGCTATCCGGCGGATCTGCGCAATTTCTCCGCGGAGCAATTGCGCCAGCTGGCGGACGAATTGCGCGCGGAGACGATCGACGCCGTTTCGGTGACCGGCGGTCACCTGGGCGCATCACTTGGCGTGGTGGAGTTGACGGTCGCCATCCATGCGATCTTCGACACGCCGCATGACCGGCTGATCTGGGACGTTGGCCATCAGGCCTATCCGCACAAGATCCTGACCGGACGGCGCGACCGTATCCGCACATTGCGCCAGGGCGGCGGGCTGTCCGGCTTCACGCGGCGCGCGGAGAGCGAATACGACCCGTTCGGCGCGGCGCATTCCTCCACGTCGATTTCGGCCGGTCTCGGGATGGCGGTGGCGCGCGATCTGAAGAACCAGCAGGCGGCGCGCGAGGGTCGCGACGAGCGCGACGAGCGCAACGTCATCGCGGTGATCGGCGACGGCGCGATGAGTGCCGGCATGGCGTATGAGGCGATGAACAACGCCGGCGCGCGGCACACGCGGCTGATCGTGATTCTGAACGACAACGACATGTCGATCGCGCCGCCGGTGGGGGCGATGTCGGCCTATCTGTCGCGGCTGATATCGTCGCGCAGCTTCCTGTCGTTGCGCGATCTGGCCGTGCGGATGGCGAAGCGTTTCCCCAAGGGCATCGAGCGGACGGCGCGGCGGGCGGAGGAATATGCCCGCGGCATGCTGACCGGCGGCACGTTGTTCGAGGAGTTGGGGTTTTACTACGTCGGTCCGATCGACGGGCACAACCTGGACCATCTGCTGCCGGTGCTGCGCAACGTGCGCGAGGCGGAGGAGGCCGGGCCGATCCTGGTGCATGCGATCACCAAGAAGGGCAAGGGCTACGCGCAGGCAGAGGCTTCGGCCGACAAGCTGCACAGCGTCTCGAAGTTCAACGTGATCACCGGCGAGCAGGCGAAGGCGCCGCCGGGACCGCCGGACTACACCAAGGTGTTCGCCGAAGCGCTGATCGCCGAGGCGGAGCGCGATCCAACCGTCGTGGCGATTACTGCGGCGATGCCGTCGGGCACCGGCCTGGACCGGTTCGGCAAGCGGTTCCCCGAGCGATGCTTCGACGTCGGGATCGCCGAACAGCATGCGGTGACGTTCGCCGCCGGTATGGCGACGGAGGGGATGAAGCCGTTCTGCGCGATCTACTCGACGTTCCTGCAGCGCGCTTACGACCAGGTGGTGCACGACGTGGCGATCCAGAGCCTGCCGGTGCGGTTCGCACTTGATCGGGCCGGCCCGGTGGGCGAACGACGGGGCAACGCATTCCGGCAGTTTCGATCTGGCCTATCTGGGGTGCCTGCCGGGGTTCGTGCTGATGGCGCCGTCGGACGAGGCCGAGTTGGTGCATGCGGTCGCGACGGCGGTCACGATCGGCGACCGGCCGAGCGCGCTGCGGTATCCGCGTGGCGACGGGCGCGGGGTGGAGTTGCCGAGCCGTGGTGAGGTGTGGACGTTGGGCCAGGGGCGCGTGGTTCGCGAGGGCGGCAGCGTCGCGATCCTGTCGCTGGGGCCGCGCCTGGGCGATGCGTTGCGGGCGGCGGACGAACTGGCGGCGCGCGGGCTGCCGACCACGGTGGCCGATGCGCGTTTCGCCAAGCCGCTGGATACGGCGCTGGTCGAGCAGCTGGCGAAGCACCACGAGGTGCTGATCACCATCGAGGAGGGTTCGATCGGTGGGTTCGGTTCGGCCGTGCTGCATCACCTGGCCTGGAAGGGATTGTTGGATGGCGGCCTGAAGGTCAGGCCGATGGTGCTGCCCGACTGGTTCATCGACCACGAGTCGCAAGGGCAAGCAGCTCGCCGAGGCGAAGCTGACGGCGAAGGACATCGTCGCCACGGCGTTGGCGGCGTTCGGGCTGGAGGCGAAACTGCCGCAGACGGCGAGCGCTGGTTGATTGCACTGGCGGCGCTGGCGACGGGGCTGTCTGGCGGTCGGCGTGGTGCAGGCCGTTGCGGGCTGGGTTGCGGTGCGGCGGTTCGTCAATCGGCCGTTGTTGATCGGGACTGGCGTGACGCCGGGTGTCAGCGTGCTAAAGCCGCTGCATGGCGACGAGCCATTGCTGGAGGACGCATTGGCCAGCGTCTGCCGGCAGGATTTTCCGACGTGGCAGGTGGTGTTTGGCGTGCAGGACTCGGCCGATACGGCGCTGCCGGTGGTTCGGCGGCTGCAGGCGCGGTTTCCCGATTGCGACATCGCTGTTGTGGTGGATCCGGCCGGGCATGGCCGGAACCCCAAGGTGGCCAACCTGATCAATATGCTGCCGGCGGCGACAGCACGATGTGCTGGTGATTGCCGATTCGGATCTGCATGTGGCGCCGGACTACCTGCGGCGGCTGGCGTGGCACTGGGGCAGCCGGGGACTGGACTGGTGACGACGCTTTACGTTGGGTTACCCCTCCCGCCAGCCACATCCCGCAAGGGGAGGGGGAGTGCTGTCAATGCCAGTTCCCCTTCCCTTGTAGGAGGGGGTTCGGGGGAGGCGTCGCTGGCGCTCCCCAACAGCCTCGGGGCGGTGCAGATCAACCAGTACTTCCTGCCCGGGGCGCTGCTGGCGCGCGCCTTGGGGCGCCAGGACTGCCTGGGGGCGACCATGGCGCTGCGGCGGGAGACGCTGGAGCGGATCGGCGGCTTTGCCGCCCTGGCGGATCATTTGGCGGACGACAACGTGCTGGGGCGGCTGGTCCAGGGGCTTGGACTGGCGGTGGGGCTGGCCGATACCGTGCCGGCAACCACGGTGCCGGAAACGACATTCGCGGCCCTGTGGCGCCACGAACTGCGTTGGGCACGCACGATCCGGGCGTTGGTGCCGGTGCAGTTCGCCGCCTCGGCGCTGCAATATCCGTTGGCCTGGGCGGGCTGGCGATCCTGCTGACCTGGGGCGCATCCTGGGCGCTGGCATGGTTCGTCGTCGCCTGGCTGTCCGTGCGGTTGTCGCGCGGGGCATCGATCGGTCGCTCGGCCTTGCCAATCCGCACCCCGGCTCTGGCTTCTGCCGCTGCGCGAGCTTATGTCGGTTGCCGTGATGATCGCGAGCTACGCCGGCCGCGAGGTTGATTGGCGCGGCCACACCATGCAAGCCGAGGGATTCCACCCGCGATGATGAAGACGCTGTTCCTGCATCCGCCGTCGTTCGACGGGTTCGATGGCGGCGCCGGCTCGCGCTATCAGGCGCGGCGGGAGATCCGTCGTTCTGGTATCCGACATGGCTGGCGCAGCCGGCCGCGCTGGTTCCCGGCAGCAAGCTGATCGACGCGCCGCCGGCAGGCATCGGGCTTGATGCGGTGTCGCGGCAGGCGCGCGATTTCGAGCTGTGCGTGATCCACACCTCGACGCCATCGTTCGCCTCCGACGTGAAGGTGGCGGCGGCGTTGAAGGCGCGAAAATCCGGCGCTGAAGATCGGCTTCGTCGGCGCCAAGGTCGCGGTGCAGCCGGAGGAAAGCCTGGCGCAGGGCGCGCCGATCGATTTCGTCGCGCGCAACGAGTTCGACTTCACGGTGAAGGAGATCGCCGAGGGCCGCGATTGGACGGCGGTGGATGGCATTTCCTATCGCGATGTGTCCGGCGGCATCGTGCACAACACGGATCGCGCGATCCTCGAGGACATGGACCAGCTGCCGTTCGTCACCGAGGTCTACAAGCGCGACCTGCGCATCGAGGACTATTTCATCGGCTACCTGATGCATCCTTACGTGTCGCTGTACACCGGCCGCGGCTGCAAATCGCGCTGCACCTTCTGCCTGTGGCCGCAGACGGTGGGCGGACATCGTTACCGAGTGCGCTCGCCGGAGCATGTCGCGGAGGAGATCCGGCTGGCGAAGGCGTATTTCCCGCAGGTGCGGGAGTTCTTCTTCGACGACGACACGTTCACCGACAATCTGCCGCGCGCCGAGGCGATCGCGAAGGAGTTCGGCAAGCTGGGCGTGACATGGTCGTGCAACGCCAAGGCGAATGTGCCGCGCGATACGCTGAAGGTGCTGAAGGACAACGGGCTGCGGCTGCTGCTGGTGGGATACGAGAGCGGCAATCAGCAGATCCTCTACAACATCAAGAAGGGCATGCGGATCGAGGTGGCGAAGCGCTTCACGCGCGACTGCCACGAACTCGGGGTGAAGATCCACGGCACGTTCATCCTCGGCTTGCCGGGCGAGACGCAGGCAGACGATCGAGGAGACGATCCGCTTCGCCACCGAGATCAATCCGCACACCATCCAGGTGTCGCTGGCGGCACCGTACCCGGGGACGTTCCTGTACAAGCAGGCGGTGGAGAACGGCTGGCTGGATGCCGCACACGCCGAACTGGTGGACGAACACGGCGTGCAGATCGCGCCGCTGTCGTATGAGCATCTGTCGCACACCGAGATCTTCGACAACGTCGAGACGTTCTATCGGCGGTTCTACTTTCCGTGCGCCGAAGATCGCCTCCATCGTCGGCGAGATGGTGCGCAGCCCGCAGATGATGAAGCGTCGGCTGCGCGAGGGCGTGGAGTTCTTCCAGTTCCTGCGCGAGCGGCATCGCGCGGCGTGAAACCGACAAGCTTCCAGTCAAAAGAGACTTGACAGCATTGGCTTCGCTGAACCGCTGCGATCGGCCTACAGGACGACGGGTCTGGAATAGCTACCACACGACCTTTCCGGAACCGGCCATCGCCGAGTAGCCTGCGACCATGACCCCCGCAGACTTCATCGCGACGCCGCAGACCAGCGCACGCACCGAGCGATCGTCTTGCCTGTCCGATGACGAGATTATGTGCCGTTTGCAGTTGCTGAACCGTGCCCGATCCACTGACGCATGAAACACGTCGTTTTCACCGCCGACGATTTCGGACTGTCGGAGTCGGTCAATGAGGCAGTCGAGCGCGCGCATCGCGACGGCATCCTGAATGCCGCGAGCCTGATGGTTGCCGGACCTGCCGCCGCGGATGCAGTGCGACGCGCGCGCGCGCTGCCGTCCTTGCGGGTCGGGCTGCACCTGGTGGTGATCGAAGGCCCCGCCGTGCTGCCGGTGACGGTAATTCCCGATCTCGTCGATGCGACTGGCCAGTTTCCGTCCGATCAATTCCGCCTCGGGGTGAGGTATTTCTTCCGCCCGCACGTTCGCCGGCAACTCGCCGCGGAAATACGCGCGCAGTTCGCTGCGTTCGCTGCCACCGGCCTGACGCTCGACCATGCCAACGCGCACAAGCACATGCACATGCACCCAACGATGGGGCGGTTGATGATCGACATCGGCCGCGACTTCGGCTTGCGCGCGGTGCGCGTTCCCGCCGAGCCCCCTGGGGTGCTTGCGCGGTGCGGCACGGATGTCGGGCTGGGCTGCCGTGCCCTGTATCATTGGTCGAGGCTGCTGCGGCGACAGGTGCGCGCGGCAGGCATGGTTACGACGGATCATTGTTTCGGCATAGCCTGGACCGGACATATGACAGCGGACCGGATGCGTTGCCTGCTGGCAGAGCTGCCCGAAGGAACCAGCGAAATCTACTTTCATCCAGCCACCGGCCGTGACGCTGCGATGCGGCCGCTGATGCCGGGTTACGAGCCTGAGGCCGAATTTGCCACGCTGCTGGATCGGGCGCTGCTCGCGGCAGCCGCAATTCATACGGACGCGAATAGATCGTGACATCTACAACTAATGGTTGATGAGATAAGACGCAATCAACTATTAGTTGGCAATCAATTGGAAATGCCAATTGTTCGCTGAATTTGCTAGCATCACGCTGTGTATTTCATGGTCGTTCAAAAAACGGTATGATAGTTCTGCCGACAACCGGAGGGGATCATGGAAGCCGCAGTCGATTTAATCGGAACCGTTCCGCTATTCGAGCGGCTCGATTTATCGTTGCGCAATGAAGTTGAAGCCATCAGCGAACTGGTAACCGCCGAAACAGACGATGTGCTGTCGCTTCAAGGCACCATGCCGAAATACCTGCATATCCTGCTGGAGGGCCAGGTGGCGCTGACCAGCACCGCGGCCGATGGCACGACAGCGGTGGTCGAAGTGGTTCACCCGGTGGGACATTTCGTCCTGGCCTCGGTCCTCGCCGAATTGCCCTACCTGATTACCGCACGCGCGGTCGCCCGATCGCGGCTGCTGGCGGTCGATGCCACCGCGTTGCTAGAACTGGTGAAGCGCGATCCGTCGCTCGCCAATTCGCTGCTCCGCTCGGTATCGCGCGAGTTCCGCACCATGGTGCGCCAGGTGCGCGACCTGAAACTGCGCACGGCGGCACAGCGGCTCGGCTGCTATCTGCTGGCGCGGGTGAAGGACGGCGAGGCGACGCAGGCCGACTTCCGCCTGCCGTTCGACAAGAGTTTGCTGGCGGCCCGGCTGGGCTGCCGGCAGGAGAATTTGTCGCGCGCTTTCGCGGCGCTGCGCACGTACGGCGTGGAGACCCACGGGTCGCGGGTCATCCTGCACGATATTCCGCGCCTGACGGCGTTGGCGGTGCCGGACGATCTGATCGAACCGGAGGCGCTGTAGCCCCAGCAGGACAGTGCATGGTGCGGCGGATCGCCGGCGCCTCATGACCGACGAAGCGGTGATGCTGATCGACCATGATCCGGCCTGGCGTGGTCGCTTCATGGAGCAGCAGGCCGCGTTGTCGGGATTGCTTCAGCCATGGCTGGCGGCGCCGATCGAGCACATAGGCTCGACGGCGATTGCCGGCCTGCGCGCCAAGCCTGTCGTCGATATCCTGGCCCCCGTTGTCTCACTCGAGGCAGCCCATGCGGCGATCCGACTGCTGGAACAGGACGGTTGGATGTTCTGGCCAGACGATCCCAATCGCGTCTATCGGCTGTGGTTTCTGCGGCCGCGCCCTGATGCGCGCACGCATCATCTGCAGATAGTGCAGTACGATCATCCGAACGCACGTGCGTTGTTGCTGTTTCGCGATGCATTGCGCGCCGACCCTGCTTTGCTTCACGCGTATGCCACGTTGAAGGACCGCCTCGCGAAGCGGTATGGCTCGGATCGCGACGGCTATTCGGACGCGAAGAGTGACTTCGTGCGATCGGTTCTGCATGCTGTCGGATCTGACGCCCCATCGCGCAAACCAGTGGGGTGAAACGCCGGGAGCAAACGCATGCGACGAGTGGTGGTTGTCATTCTGGATGGGTTGCGGCGAGATTTTGTCGATCACGCCCGAACCCCGCGGCTCGTCGAATTCGCTGGGCGCGCCGAACAATTTCCAACCTATCGCACCGCATTTCCGTCCGCCACGCGCGTGGTGACCGCAACCTTTGCCACCGGCTGTCATCCAGCGCGGCATACGTTGCAGGGTAATTCCATGGCGTTGCTGGAGAACGGCAGGCTGCTGCCGCACGACGCAGGCTTGCCCGAATTCCTGCAGCACAAGCGCGTGGTCAACGGCTATTCGCTTGCGGTGCCCACATTGGCGGAACGACTGGCACCGCATGGCGGAGTCATCGTGTACAATAACGTCTCGCCCGGTGCTGCCTATGCGCATGATCCCGATGGGTATGGCCACGTCTATCATCGCGCAGGTTCGTTCGGTCCGCGGCGTGTCGTCGCCGATCCATTGAACGTCACACTGGACGCAACAGGAGATCGCGCGATGACCGAGCGCTTCATCGCCGACGCACTTGGCGTTCGCCGTCCCGCCTTGGCGGTACTCTGGCTCGGAGAGCCAGACCACATCCAGCACAACATGCCGCTGGGATCTGCCGAACATCTTGCTGTGCTGCGGGCGGCGGACGGCAACGCTGGCATGGTGATCGACGCGGTCGAACGTCTGCGCGCGGCGGGTGACGATATCCTGCTGATCATAGGGTCCGACCATGGTCATGAAACGGTCTCGGGCCTGGTCGATGTCGAAGCAGAGCTGATCGCCGCCAGGCTGAAGGCGTCGGCCGAGTCCGACGATGTGATAGCCATGTCCAATGGCACTTCGAGCTTGATCTATCTGCATCCGGACAACGAAAGGCAGCGTGATCGCATCGGCGACTTCCTCGCGTCACGCGCCTGGGCTGGCCGTGTCATCGGTGCAGCGGATCTTGGTACGATAGGTCAGGCGCCGCATAACGGCCTCGCATACGCCGTGTCGCTGACGGCAGACGCATCGGAGAACGAATTCGGCATTCCGGGTCGTTCGCTTGCGGCGACTCCCCGCTGGGGCAAGCCGGATCGACTGGGTTGCGGGCAACACGGCGGCCTTGGTGTGTTCGAACAGTCACCCGTGCTGTTGATCGAAGGCGCGGGATTTACTTCTGATGCCCGCCGCGCTGATCCGGTTCACGTGGTCGATCTGGCGCCCACCATCATGCAGCACCTCGCGGTCGCGGCTTCAGGAATGGATGGCAACGCGCTGCATCAGGTGTGAAGCAGCTTCAATAGCAAACCTCGTTGGGGCCGACGTTAGAACAGGAAGCCGGCCAAGCTCACACGGGATCGAGCCGCAACGTGGTCGACAGGATTTCGGCGCGAACCATTTCCTTCGCGTAGGGGCTTGTTGCGTATTTGGCGAGGAAGGCGCGACTGACGGCCGCAATGCTATCCGGATTGGTGACAGCCGTCACCCAGACGGCGATCCGCCGATCGCCGATATCCAATGTCGCCTGTCCATCCGCCGTGGCCGTTACGTGCCATTGTCCCTTAGGACCACGGAACGAACGCACGAACACCACATCGTCCACCACGACGATCCAAATGGTGGTGGCGCGGTCGGGATGCCTGCTGGTGCGTATGCCAACTTCCTTGGTGGTGCGCAGAAGCCCGAGCATCTCTGCAGCAAATGTCGCATGCATAGGATCGTTCAACCTTGCGTGCTCGCCGCACCGGCCTGCAACAGCGACGCTCGATGCTTGCCCGTCATGGCAACCGCGGGCCTGCCAGGTAAGCGTATTGGCACGCTGTCATCCGATACGGTGGTTCCCGGACAGGCGCGTCTCAGGTGCGTAGTTGGCGCATCAGTTTTGCCCAACGATCGAGCACGGGCAGCACCTTATCCGCGCCTTCCGCCGGCAGGCTCACGTTCACCCGGGCGGCGCCCAGGTCGCGGAATTTTTGCAACTCGCCGAGGTCTTCGGGCGAGCCGCCTATGGTCACCGGCAATGTATTCGGATCGCGCCCGGCCTCGGTTGCCATCTGGCGAAAGCGCGGCATGTATTCGTCGGGATTGCCGCCGCTGGCGTTTGGAAACCAGCCATCGCCGTAGCGGATCGCGCGCCGGGCGGCCCACGGGAATGCGCCGCCGAGCAGGATTGGCGGATGCGGCTTTTGCGTCGGCTTGGGCCAGGTCTGCATCGACGGAACCTTGACGATCTCGCCGTTGTATTCGGCGGTCGTCTTGGTCCAGATCTGCTTCATTGCCTCCATCTGCTCACGCATCTTCTTCATGCGGGTGGTAAAGACGGTGCCGTGGGCCTCGATCTCTTCGGCATTCCAGCCGCCGCCGATTCCAAACAGGAAGCGCCCGCCGCTCACCTGGTCGATCGAGGCGACCAGCTTTGCCGTCTGGATCGTATCACGCTGGATGACCAGGCAGATTCCCGTGGCGACCTTGAGTGTCTTGGTGGCGGCAGCGGCGGCCGTCAGCGTGACGAACGGGTCCATCACGTCATAGTACCGCTTCGCCAGTTCGCCACCGCCAGGCGCCGGTGTGCGCCGCGGCACCGGGATGTGCGAGTGCTCGGCTGCCCACAGCGAGTCGAAGCCGCGCTGTTCCAACGCGACGGCAAGTTCAGCCGGGGAGATCGAGTAGTCGGTGAAGAAGATCGAAGCGCCGAATTCCATGGTTGTGTGCCTTCACTGCTGATGCGGCAATCCCGGTTGGTTCCGGCCTGCCAGGTCCTGATCGGATCGTCCGTTCAATGCATTCCGCCACGTGCGGCGATCGGCCAGAGACATTCGACGCGGCCATTGCGCACGCCGACGTACCAGTCGTAGCGGTCCACCGTCGGATCGCAATGACCCGGTACCAGCCGCAGCTTTTCACCGAGTTTTGGCGGCGTGGTTTCCGAGGCCACCTCCAGCTTTCCGTGCTCGTCCGACGCGCCGACATAGCGGATGTCCGGGCGCTGCCAGATCACCGGCATCCCGCTGTCCACCGACACCGCCTTATGGCCTGCATCCACCACGGCGATGCTCTTGCCCGGTATGCTCATCACCGTCGCCAGCACGAACAGGGAATGACGGAACGTGCCGATCGGCGCGCCGGCCTCATCCAGATTGCGCGCATAGTCGGCGTCCATAAACACGTAGCTGCCGGCTTGGATTTCATTGTATATGCCAGACGACGATTCGATCTGGAACGTGCCGGTCCCCGCGCCGCCGACGATGGCGCAATGCAAGCCCTGCTGGCGAAGCTGTTCCACGGTCCGGCGCGACGCATCGATCGCGTTGCCGATCAGCGTGCGGCGCTCAGCCACGGTGCGCTTATGCTGCGCGCTGCCCTGATATGCCTGCAAGCCACCGAAAATCAGATGTTTCGATGCCGCGATGCGCTTCGCCAATTCCACCGCGTCGGGACCAGGCGCGACGCCGCATCGGCCAGCGCCGACATCGATCTCGACCAGCACCGGCAGGCGAACGCCGGCATCCGCGGCCGCCGTTTCGATCATTGCAACCTGTGCTGCATCGTCAACGCACACCGCGACCTTGCTGATGCCCGCCAGCGCGGCGAGGCGCGCCAACTTCGACGCTCCGACGATCTCGTTGCTCACCAGGATATCGGGAATCCCGCCCCATGCCAGCGCCTCGGCTTCGGCGACCTTCTGCACGCACTGGCCGACCGCGCCACGAGCCATCTGCAGCCTGGCGATCACCGCGCATTTGTGCGTCTTGGCGTGCGCGCGCAGTTTGGCGCCGTTGGGCGCCAGCAGTTCGGCCATGCGATCGAGATTTGCCTCGAATGCATCGAGATCAATCAGCAGCGCGGGCGTATCGACTTCGTCCTCGCGCATGCCGGGTCTGGCTGGCGGCGGCTGCAACATATCTCATTCCTCCCACAAGCTGCGTGTGCCACCCGGCGCGATCCAGGTATGGACAGCAGTTTTGCCGTTTGGCGTGACCACGACAACCCGCGTCAGGCGATAGGCCGGTCCTTCATAGACTGCCAGTCGGGCCAGTGCACGCGCCGGGACGGTCACAACGGCGCCGCGCACGATACCGGCGCGCTGACGCCGCAAGGTTGGATAGCGTCCGCCGCGCAAGGCGACACGCCGCCAGCCGGGCAGCCCCGCGGGTAACATCCGTGCCGGCAGATTGATATGTCCACCGCGGGACGCCAGCGTGCCGGCGTGGAGCAGCGTGCCGTAAACGAACAAGCGCATCAGTCAATGAAGCTGCAAGAGTTCATCGCACATGATCCAGGTTAAAGGCTCGTCGCGCAGGGTGCGTTCGACTGGTGCACCGCAGTTCCTGACGGTCCGCCAGCGGCTCGCGTGACGTCCCTCGTTTCGGCCTGTCACGCTGCAAGCATGACACGAATATCCGGCAGATGCTCGCTTCCCCAGAACAGCTCTCCATCCACTACGAAGGTCGGCACGCCGAATACGCCGATCGCCTCGGCCGCGCGGCTGATCTCCGCAACCGCATCGCAGCCCATCCCGACGTAGGCTGCAAATCGGTCGCCATCCGCGCCTGACTCCGCCAGCACGGCAGCGATCACCGCTGTGTCCTCGATATCCAGTTCTCGCTGCCAGAATCGCGCGAACACGGTGTCGTGGTAGCGATGGAACACGGCATCGCCTGCGCGCTGGGCATACAGCATGCCAGCCAAGGCCAGTGACGAATCCCAGATTTTCTGCGTACCGCGGATCACCAGACCACGTTTGCGAGCCTGTCGCCGGCAATCCATGTAGCTGTAGCGCACGCGTCGCCATTGATGCGGGTCGCGTTGCTCTTCCAGCACACGACCTTCCGCATCAACCCGTGCGGAGCCGTAGCGGCTCGCCAGATCCAGCAGGTAGGGCTGCCAATTCACGCGCACCGGAAGGTCACGTTCCAGCGCATAGGCGAGATCTTTGGCCAGATACGCGTAAGGGCTCTTGTAGTCGGTATAGACCGTGACCTGTCGGAGTTCGGACATGGCAAGCAACCTGCGTCGATGTCGGTGGATCGTTAAAGTGGGATGGTGTGGCGGGCCATGGCTGCATCCCAGAGCTTGTCGCGATCGACATCGAAAACCAACTTCGGGTCCTCCGGCACTGTGATCCAGGCACCGAGTGCCAGCTCGTTTTCGAGTTGGCCGGGTCCCCAGCCCGCGTAGCCGAACACGACGAGGCTTTGCTTCGGGCCGTGATTGTGGCCGATGTCCACCAGCACCTGTGGGTTCGACGTCATCGCCACCTGGCCATCGATGTCGATGGTACCCGTGCGATGATAGTCTTCGCTGTGCACGATGAGGCCGATCTGCGGTTCCACTGGGCCGCCGGCAAAAATGCGCACCTGGCCTTCGACCCCTTTGCTGTCCTGGCCGAGCGCGTCCAGCAGTTTCGCGATGGGAAGTTCTTCGACAGGTCGGTTGATGATGATGCCGAGAGCGCCATCCTTATCATGCTGCACCATCAGGATGACCGCGTGACGAAAACGCGGATCACCCATCTCGGGCGACGCAACCAAAAGCTGGCCTGCCAGCGACTTGCCTTGCTGTGTTTCTTCGGGTTTCGGCAATGCAGGTGACGACAGCATCGGCAATGCCAGCAACACGCCAATCCACAGCATGACATGTCTAAGCCACATCCTGGGCATGTCGCACCCGCGCTATCGCGCCCGCATCCTGCCCCGATGCTGGCAGGTATGCAAACCTGTGTATGATGCGTCCGCGCAGCCAGAGCTTCGCCACCAGCCAGTGCTTCGCCACCAAAAGGAGACACCAGGATGCCCGACACGCCAACATTCGGACGCTATACCGAGATCGCGGTCGATCGCATGACGCCGGAACAGCAAGAGGGTTTTCGATACCTTGTCGATGGTCCGCGCGGGCGGTTGCCGGGGCCGTACAAAGTCTGGGTGCACAATCCGAAATTGTTGCATGCCGCCGCTCCACTCGGCCAGCATTTCACGCCTGGCCAATCGTCGCTGTCGGAGCGCGAACGTGAAATCGCCGTGGTGGTGATCACCAGCAAATGGCATTCGGCCTATCCCAATAACGCGCACGAGAAGCGCGGCAAGGAAGTCGGGCTGCCTGCCGCCGCCGTGGAAGCGATCATCGCCGGTCTGCCGACGTCGTTTGACGATGCACGCGAGCAGGTGGTCTATGAGGTTGCGATGGCGCTTGCCGGCGAGCGACTGGTGCCGCAAGGCCTGTATGATCGTGCGGTCGGTGTGCTCGGGCACGAGGGCATAACCGACGTGATCGTGCTGATGGGTTATTATACCAGCGTGTCGCTAACCATGAACTTCTATGCCGTGCCGGCGGGAAGTCCGGGACTGGCGCGATAGTGTGGAGGATTTGTCCATGTCCGAGCTGACCGTCACGAAGCTGCATGCCTCACTCGGCGCCGAGGTCTCCGGTATCGATCTTGGCGCGCCGATCGATGCGACGACGCGGGACGCATTATCGCGGGCGCTGGCTGAACATCTGGCGCTGGTGTTCCACGACCAGTCGCTGACGCCCGAGCAATATCTCGCCGCATCCCAGGTGTTCGGGCCGCCGATGCGGCAGCATTACTCGCAGCACCACATGCCGGGGTTCGACGATATCGGTCTGGTCTGGCATCGCAACGGCCAGCGCCCCGCCGAACGCTGGCACACCGACCATACCAACCGCGAACATCCGCCGGCCGCCACGATGCTGTATGGCGTGGAAATTCCCTCCGCCGGCGGCGGGACCAGCGTGGCCAATATGCGCGCTGCGTACGACGCGCTACCGGAAGCGGAACGCGCGCGGATGAACACGCTGAGGACCGTCAACAGCCTTGATGACAACCACGCCGATACGCGCCAGGAAGACCTGGAGAAGTTCGGCAAGCCGATCGTTCATCCGATGGTGCGCACGCATCCCGTGCACGGGTCACGCGCGGTGTACTTCCACGTCGGCAAGGCAATGTATATCGAAGGCATGACCCCAGAAGCCAGCAAGGCCTACATGAACGACCTGTTGGAGCGCATGATCCAGCCCGAGGTCGTCTATCACCATGTCTGGCGCAAGGGCGACGTGCTGGTGATCGACGACCGCGCGACCATGCATCGCGCGCACGGCGACTACGACCGCAGCCAGAGCCGCGTGTTGTGGCGCATCATCGTCGAAGGCGACCGGCCGGTGCTTGTCTGAGCCCGGCCGGCACATTCGTCAGCGCGGCACGGCCTTGCGATACAGATGCCAGGTGGCGTGTCCAAGCACCGGCAGGACCACGACCAGGCCGACGAAGAACGGCAGCGACCCGAGCACAAGTCCGCAGGCCACGACCAGGCCCCATAGTGCCATGGTTCCCGGATTGGCTGCGACGACGCGCACCGATGTGGAGACAGCAGTGCCGATCCCCACGTTGCGGTCCAGCAGCAGCGGGAACGACACTATGCTGATCGCCAGCACCAATGCGGCGAACAGAAAGCCGACACCGATCCCGACGCCAATCATCGCCCAGCCGGCGCCGGTCGTGAACACGTCGGTGAAGAAGCCGGCCACCGACGCTGGCGGCTGCGGGCCGAGTGTTGCGACGTAGATGATCTGAGCGACCATCAGCCAGACCAGGAATAGCGCGATCAGCAAAATGCCGAGCAGCAGGATCGCGCCGATCGCGGGTGAGCGAAGCACACGGAACGCATCGATCCAGCTCACGGTTTCGCCTTGCTCGCGCCGACGGCTCATCTCGTTGAGGCCGACCGCGGCGAACGGTCCAACCAGCGCGAAACCTGACGCCAGCGGGAAGATCAGCGGCAGCAGGCCGTAACCTGACGCGAACCGCCCCAGGATGAGCCCGATGATGGGGTAGATGACGCAGAGGAAAACCACGTCGGTGCGGTTCGCCTCAAAATCATCTACGCCGCGCGCCAATGCATCCCGGAGATCGGTAACGCCGATGCGGCGGACTGCCGGCACACCGGACGCCGCCGCTCCTTCGTGCCAGTACTCGTCAGGCTTGGCGGAGCCGATTTCGTGGACGGCGTTGCGAAGTTGGTCCCATCCCCACGCGGGTGGGCTTTGAATGACCATGGTGGTTCCTCCCGAACCGTGGTTCAGGGAACCGCAGCGCCGAGAGAGAGAGCCGCGGCTCCCCGCGACGTGAACCATACGCCGCAGGGAGCTGGGGGGTGCATCACAATCCGCGGACCGGGACAGCGGAACGCGCGCTCTGACCGGTATCCAGGCTTCACTTATCGTCGGAAACGATGATCATGACTTCCCGGTTACGCTGTACAGCGAGCGGGAAACCCGCGTTCCGCGGCGCGCGATCACATCGACCGATGCAGCCGATCGCCGGCTTGTCAGGCGACCTTGGCGGGTGACGTGGCGGACCTTCTCCGCAACCCCAGGGCACCAAGCAGTCCGGTGCCGAGCAACCACAGAGAGCCAGGCTCGGGAACCCCCAGCGCGACGCCGTCGGATTGAAAGTCGATGACGGTGTTGCCGCTGATATCTTCGTTGATGACGCCAACGCCATAACTGAGCGGCACCTCACCGGGTATCTCCCCGTTGCTCCACAGATCCACAACGTCTCCGTTGTTGAGAGTGAAGAGCGCCCCATACACATCGAGGAACCCCCCGGCCAACGGGTAGTCCGCGCAAGTGATCGGAGAACCATCGGGATAGAACAGGTTGTCGTACGAAATCGCGCTGTCCATCGGTGGAGGATTGAGCACCGAAAGTAGGCTGAGGCTCACGGGAGCCGGCGCACCGATGGGCGGACTGACCGGATTGATCGGCACCAATCCAGTGATCGCTGCGTGCGAGATGCCCACGTTCGAATCAGAAAAGGTCCCGCTGATGTTGGCAATCGTGAAGGCTCCGGCGGGATCGCCGATGACTGTGTCCGGTGTGAAAGTCAGCAAGCCGGAGCCGCTCACACCCGCCCCGCTGAATCCGAATGCGACCACGTTGGCGCGGGCCTGCGGCCCGACGGCAAACGCTGCGATGATGGCACCAGCGACCAGAAAATTGTTTCTCACTTGCATCCCCCGACGACGTTTTTCCCGCGACAGCCTGCGGCACGAAACATTGCAGCATAGCAATTTACGGCCAGCAAGCCCTGACGCCTCCTGACTGAGGGTCTGTCAGAAAGACCATATCGCGTCGTATTTGCTGTGCCGCAAAAAGAGCAATCGTGGATGGTCGGCTGCCGGCTTTCGCCGGGACATGCTGCGCTGACGACGTGTGCGGTAGCCGGGACGGCGGCCGAGCTTGGCACGTCGGATCCTGTAATGAGCGCGGCGATAACCTGATGCGGCGCTCTCAATCCATCAGCCGCGTCCGGGTACAATGAACTCCCACGGTGCGTATTCCTGAGTGATGTCGGTGACGACTTCGATCAGCGCGGGAGAATTCGCCGCCAGCGCTTCCTTCAATGCGCCGCGCAGCCCGTCTGCATCGTTCGCACGCCAGGACGGAACGCCGAAACTCTTCGCGTACATCTGGAAATCCGGATTGCGCAGCATGGAACCGGAATCGCGGCCCTGGAACAGTCGGCGCTGGTCGCGCAGAACATTGCCATAGGACGAATTATTGAACAGCACGGTGACCAGGTTGATGCCGAACTGCACCGCCGTCGCCAGTTCCGCGCCACCGAACAGGAAACCGCCGTCGCCGGTCAGTGCAACCACCGGACGGTCCGGCATCGCCACCTTGACGCCAAGAGCAGTCGGGAACCCAGCCCCGAGCGTGCCGGAAAAGCCGGACGTGATCAGCGTTCGTGGCGCGTGGAACGGAAAGCCAAACCAGGAGACGTAGCCGGCCTGAGTCATCTCGTCGCACAGGATGCCGTTCTCCGGCAGCACGTCGCGGATCGCCTCCAGGAATGCCATCTGCGGCTGCACCTTCTGGATCGCCTGCGCGGCCTCTGCCTTGGCACGCGCTATCGCCTCGGCGCGCGCGCCATCGCTGCGCGGCGTGACGGCGGCGGTCAGCGCACGCGCGGCATCGGCGGTGTCGGCAACGATCGGCACATCGACCTTCAGGCGGCGCATCTCGGCGGGATCGATGTCGATCCGCGCGATCTTCACGCCAGCGGGCATGGCGCCCCAGCGCGATGTCGGCACTTCAAGCCGCGTGCCGAACGCAACCAGCAGATCGGTCTGCGGCCACAGCTTGTACGCGGCAGCGATGGTCAATCCGAGCGGGTGGCGGTCATCGATAATACCGCGACCGCCGCGGAACGAAACCACGGGGGCGCCGATGCGTTCGGCCAGTGCGAGGATTTCGGCCGGCGCATGCAGTGCGCCGCCACCGACCCATAGCATCGGCGCCTTCGCCTCGCTCAACAGCTTCACGACCGCGGCAATCTTTTCGGGATCCGGCGGAGGATTCGGATGTCGCGGCAAGGGTTCCTGGGGCGCGATGTCGGCACTCGCGGTGAACTGGTCCCACGGCATCTCCAACGCGACCGGACCGCGCCTGCCGGACAGCATTTCCTGGAAGGCGCGCGCGACCAGATAGGAGGCCTGGCTCGGATGCTCGATCCGTTCGGCCCATTTCAGCAGGCTGCGCAGCGTGGCCAGTTGGTCCGGCAGTTCGTGCAACTGACCGCGGCCACGACCAATCATCATGCTGGGCACCTGGCCCGTCAGGCAGAGCACCGGCGCATTGACGCCCCATGCGGTGGCCAGTGCGGCGGTCGTGTTGAGCACACCAGGACCTGGCACGACGGCGTAGGCAGACGGGCGGCCAGTGGCGCAGGCGTAACCGAGAGCCATGTAGGCGGTGGTCTGCTCGTGACGCGCGTTGATCAGCCGCAGGCGGTTGGACGCGCGCGAGAATGCATCGAACAAGCCGTAGGTCTGCACACCCGGCAGGCCGAACACGGTGTCGATGCCGTGGCGTAACAGACCGTCAACGATGGCTTCTCCGCCGGTCATGCGTGGCATGCACTGATCCTTCTGTGTGGGCGGATCAGGGTGGCATGGCGGGTGGTGACGGGAAAGCCGGGCGGATGCGGGGCTGCTGTTCGCGCGGCAGGATCAATGCGCGATGAAGACCGGCAGGTCGGCGCTTGTCAGGATCCGACGAGTGAATCCACCAAAGATCACCTCACGGACGCGGCTATGACCGTAACCGCCCATCACGAGCGCGTCCGCCCCCGCGGCATCGGCGGCAGCCAACAGGACCTCGACCGCGGGTCTGCCATCCGGCTTCAACCGCTGTATCGTCGTGTTGGCGTTCTGCCACGAGAGCGCGTGGCGAAGACGTTCGCAGGATTGCTCATCGATGCCGCTCCCTTCGTCGACAGACAGAATGATCACACGGTCGGCGATCGCCAAGAACGGCTGCGCGGCCGCCACTGCCCGCGCTGCCTCTGGCCGATTTTTCCAGGCAATCGCCACGGTGCGCGAGATGCTGTCCGGCAGCTTCGTCGGCGCGATCAGCACGGGTCTGCCGGACGCCAACAGCGCAGCCTCGAGAACGCCCATCGCCACCGCCTCGCCTTCGCGTGCGCGGCCGACAACCAACAGGTCGGCTGCACAACCGTGCTCTGCCAGCCATGTGGGTTCGTCGCCGGTTTCCATTTGCCATTCCGCCGATGGCAGGTTGGTGGTCGGGTCACTGGAGATGGGCAGATGCTCCCGCTCGCAGAACGCGTGGAACGCCGACTTCGGCTTTCTGCTGCCGGCTGGCCACTTCCTGTTCCAGGGTTTCGATGATCTGGTCATAGCCGGCGCCGCCGCCCATGTCGGCCGACGCCATGGCAACCAGTACCTGCTGCACGTCAGCGCGCACATGCAGGAATTCGAGATGGGCGCCCGACAAACGTGCGACCGCCAGCGCGGTGGAAAAGACGGCTGCGTCAGTCACCGCGCCGGTGGCCGGGACGAGGATGTATTTGAACATAGGGCTCTCCGCACGACACCGTCTGATTGCACGAAATTGTCGCCGGCTTCGTTGATCTGGATCAACCCCCGCCAACAACGGCAACGGTGGCGTCATCTATCGACACCTATCGACGTCGGTTGATCTACGTCAATGCCTGCCCGGTGCTTTCGGCTGCCTTAGCCAAGCCAGTCAGGAAGCACCAGCCAATGGCACCAGGTGCGAGAGAAACACCTCGGCGCACGCGCGCCACGAATAGCGTTCTGCGTGGGCACGGCACGCTGCGCGGTCGGCGGTCAGCGCCGCCAACGCGGCCGCACGCAGGTCGGTGTCCACCGCGCCAATCCTGCCCTTCGCATCAGCGAGCACATCGATAGGACCGGTCACCGGAAACGCCGCGACCGGTGTGCCGCAGGCCAGCGCCTCTAGCAGCACCAGCCCGAACGTGTCGGTACGACTGGGAAACACGAACACGTCCGCGCCGGCATAGGCACGTGCCAATGCTTCGCCATGGCGCGGGCCGGTGAACATGACGTTGGGATAGTCGCGCTTCAGGCGTGACAGGATCGGACCGCCGCCCACCACGACCTTGGACCCGGGCAGGTCGAGGTCGAGAAATGCGCCGATGTTCTTCTCGACCGCCACCCTGCCGATACAAATGAAGATCGGCCGCGGCAGATTCCATTGTTCGCGCGGCGCCGGCGTGAACAGATCGAGATCCACGCCGCGCGACCATGACCGGATATTGCGAAATCCGCGCGCGGACAACTCGTCGCGCAGCGATTGCGTCGCCACCATCGTGCCCTGCGCGGCGCCATGAAACCGGCGCATCCAGGCATACACCGGACGCAACGGGAATCCAGTCCGCGCCTTGATGTATTCGGCGAAGCGTGTGTGGAACGCGGTGGTGAATGCGAAGTGGGTGCGCTTCGCCCAGCTTCGTGCAGCCATGCCCAGCGGCCCTTCAGTCGCGATGTGCAATGCGTCCGGCTGAAAGGCCTCGATCATGCGAACCAGCGTGCGGCGCGGCAGCAGCGACAATGGAATGTCGCTGTAGGTCGGGCATGGGATGGTGCGGAACCGATCGGGTGCAATCACCTCTACCACATGACCCATGGCGCGCAGCTCTGCGACAACCGTGGTCAGCGTGCGTACCACACCGTTCACCTGCGGCAGCCACGCATCTGTGACGATCATGATCCGGTGCGAGGGTGCTGGCGGCAGCATCTCGTCGCAGCCGATCAACTCGTCAAGGATGAGATGGTCAGGCAGCGGCGCGCTGCGGCGTTCGGCGCGGCGCAAAGAACGACAGTCGGTTGGCCGTCGCCCAATCGATCAGTTCAAGCTGACCGTCGTGATGTTCCACCAGCGCGGTGCAGCTCTCCACCCAGTCACCGTCGTTGAGATACAATATGCCTTGCACCTCGCGCATTTCCGCGTGGTGGATGTGGCCGCACACGACGCCGTCGAACCCGCGGCGACGCGCTTCGTTGGCGAGCGCCGATTCGTAGCGATCGACAGCTTTGCACGCTTCCTTGACCTGGCGTTTGAGCCAGGCCGACAACGACCAGTACGGATAGCCCAGGCGGCGCCGCACCCCATTGAACCAGCGGTTCAGCAGCAGCGCGGTGGTGTAGGCAGACTCGCCCAGTACCGCCAGGAACTTCGCGTAGCGCACCACGCTGTCGAACTCATCGCCATGCATCACCAGCAGACGCTTGCCGGCGGCGGTGACGTGAACTGCTTCCTGGCGCAAGCGGATGCCGGCAATCTCCAGTCCGCCAAGGGCAATCGGATCCAGCCAGGCGCGGAACATCTCGTCGTGGTTGCCAGGGATATAGGTGACCTCGGCACCGCCACGTGCGTGACGCAGGATCTGGCGCAGCACCTCATCGTGATGTTCGTCCCAATACCAGGATTTGCGCAGGCGCCAGCCATCGATGATGTCGCCGACCAGGAACAGATGCTGGCAACTGGTGCGGCGCAGGAAGTCGGCGAGGAAGTCGCAACGCGCGCCCCTGGTGCCGAGATGGGTGTCCGATATGAACACGCTGCGATAGCGCGGCCTGGCGTCGGGGGCGATGGGGGCGTTCATGCGAGGCGCAGCAGATACCGCCGAATTCGCTGTGGATAAAGTGAACATTGCATGACGTCACTGAATATTGCCGAGCGTTGTGAAAGTAATTAGTTAGAAACCGAACTGTCATTCTTTTGTAAGAGGACTGATGGCAGAAAAGCAGCTTCCGGTAGATGATTGGTCCGATTCGCGGCATTCAACGATGATCGTGGTGTTTAACCCAGTTGCTGGCCTGCGCCGCGCTCATCTGTTGTGGCGTGTGCTGGACGTGCTGGTGGCGAATGGCGTTCGCATCGAATTGGCGGAGACACAGAGACCGGGACACGCCGAGGCGTTGGCGCGCGAGGCGGCCTGCGGCGGCGCGACGATGGTGGTTGCTGCCGGTGGCGACGGCACCATCGCCGAAGTCGCCAACGGGTTGCTGGGATCATCGGCGTGCCTCGGGGTGATTCCACTCGGCACGGCGAATGTGCTGGCGCACGAACTGGCATTGCCGTTCGAGCCGCGCGCCGTTGCCGCGGCGCTGGCGTTCGGGCGCACGCGGCCGTTATGGCCGGGACTGGCGCAAAGTGCCGATGAGTCACGGCTGTTTGTGCAGATGCTCGGCGTGGGATTCGATGCACATGTCGTGCATCACCTGTCCATTGCGTTGAAGCGGGTCATCGGACGGGGCAGTTATGTATTCCAGACATTGCGTGAACTGGCCGTCTACTCGTTCCCGCCGGTGCGCCTGCGCCTGGACGGTGAGGAGACGCAGGCAGCCAGCGTCATCGTCAGCAAGGGGCGTCTGTATGGCGGGCAGTTCCTGCTGGCGCCGGCGGCGTGTGCGACGGAACCGGGGTTTTCGGTCGTGCTGTTCGATTGTTCGGGGGTTGCCGCGGCGCTGATGTATGGCGCGGCATTGCCGCTCAATCTGCTGGCGCGCGCACCTGGGGTGCGGCACGTGCGCGCGCGGCGGATCGATTTCATTGGCAACGAAACGGTACCGGCGCAGGCGGATGGCGACGCCGCCGGCTGGACGCCAATCAGCGTGACGGATGCGCCGGCAGCCATTCCGGTGGTGGTGGGCTAGCGTGACTGCCGGACCGCACGGTCGTTGCGAGTGCTATACTGGCCGAGCGGCGCGGAAGTTTGTGCCGCCATGGTGCGCTTGCCGGGTCACGCTTCCCCGCTCACTGCCAGTGCCTGGTCGAGATCGGCGATCAGGTCATCCGCCGTCTCCAGTCCGATCGACAGCCGGATAACATCGGGACCCGCGCCCGCGGCGAGACGCTGTTCGTCGCTCAACTGCCGATGCGTGGTCGAAGCCGGATGCAGGATCAGGCTGCGCGTGTCGCCGATATTCGCGAGATGCGAGAACAGTCCTACGCTTTCCACCAGCTTGATGCCCGCCTCGTAGCCACCGCGCACGCCGAAGGTGAACACGGCACCGGCGCCACGCGGCATGTACTTTTGTGCCAAGGCCTTGTACGGGCTCGACTCCAGACCGGCATACGAAACCCACGCAACACGGGGGTGCTGCTCCAGGAACTCTGCCACCTTCTGGGCGTTCGCTACGTGGCGTTCCATCCGCACGTGCAGCGTCTCGATGCCGGTGATCGTCAGGAACGCATTCATCGGCGCCATGGTCGGTCCGTAGTCGCGCAACGCTACCGCGCGCGCCTTGGTGGTGAAGGCGAAGTCACCAAAATTCTCGTAGAAACGCAGGCCGTGATACGCGGGCTCGGGTTCCGTCAGCGCGGGAAACTTGCCGCCCTGCGCCCAGTCGAATTTCCCGGATTCCACTACCACGCCGCCCAACGAGTTGCCGTGGCCGTCGAGGAACTTCGTGGTCGAGTGCACGATCAGATCGGCACCCCACTCGAACGGCCGGCACAGATATGGCGTCGCCAATGTGTTATCGACAATCAGCGGAATGCCGGCGTCGTGCGCGATCTTCGCCACCGCTTCGATATCGACGATGATGCCGCCGGGATTGGCCAGCACTTCAACGAAGATCGCCTTGCAGCGCGGCGTCAGGGCGCGTCGGAAGTTCTCCGGATCGATCGGGTCGACGAAATGACAGGTCCAGCCAAGCTTCTTGAACGACAGGCCGAACTGCGTCAGCGATCCGCCATACAGGTTGCGCGAGGCCAGAAACTCGTCGCCCGGTTCCATCATCGTGGCAAAGATCAGAAACTGCGCGGCGTGGCCCGACGCGGCCGCAACCGCGGCGCGACCGCCTTCCAAACTGGCAATACGCTCCTCCAGCACCGCGACCGTCGGATTGGTCAGGCGCGCATAGATGTAGCCGAAGTTATGCAGGTTGAAGAGCGACGCCGCGTGATCGACATCGTCGAATACATAAGCCGCGGTCTGGAAGATCGGCGTAATGCGCGCGCCCGTCGTGGGGTCCGGTGACGCGCCGGCATGTACCGCGCGCGTCTCGAAGCCGTAGGTGATATTGGCCGACGGCAGCGGACGAGGCTTCGACTTGCGTTCGGTCGGTGGTTCGGCGGCACGATTGCGGATGATGCCGGAATTGACGCCGCTCCATGACAACTCGCCACCCAGCCGGCCGAATTCGATCTTCGGGCAGCGGTTCATGATCACTTCGATGCCCGCCGCCTCCGCGCGTGCCGCCGCTTCGTCGTTGCGGATGCCAAGCTGCATCCACACCACCTTGGCGCCGATCGCGATCGCATCATCGACGATCGGACCAACCTGATCCGACGCGCGAAACACATCGACCATGTCGACCGGCACCGGAATGTCGCGCAGGCTGGCATAGACCGTCTCGCCGAGTTGTTCCTTGCCGGCGGTTCCCGGGTTCACCGGGATGACGCGATAGCCTTTGCCTTGCAGGTACTTCATCACGAAGTAGCTGGGCCGGTTCCAATTGGGCGACGCGCCGACCATCGCGATGGTGCGAACAGTGGACAGGATGCGGCGGATTTTCGCATCGGAGTACGGTATCGGATCGACTGCGGTCATCGGGCGGCGCTCCTGAATACGGCAGGTCAGCCAAGGCAGACCCAGGTACGGCAACGACCTCGGTCTATGCGACGTGCCGGGCCTCTTCCAGCGTCAGATGTGTGATGTAGCCGGATCGGCTTTCGCCGGTGGCCCGAGCCAGAGCACCCAGGCATGTCAGCATACGACGAGGCAGCGTGATGTTCACGCGCTCGGTGGTGTCATGTAGCAACGTGGGGTCAACAACGGTGACGCCGAATGCCGTTGTGTCGGTGCCCGGTTCAATCGCGATCGGGTAACGCATGCCCGCCTCCTGCAGTCCAGCCTGCTCACGACTTACTGTGACCAGACCCGTGCCAAGGTCTTTTCGAGGGTGTGGCACGACGACGAAACCGGGCCGGTTCGGGTGCGCTTGAAGACGTGATGCGACCGCGAACATGATCCGACGCCCATCCGGCTGCCCGCAACGCACGGCTTTAGCCCGTATAAAGAGCGAGTCTCATCCGGCTCGGCAGTTGTTCACCGCCCCTGCTGGATCGCCGACAGGATCCACCGCCCGCCCGGCGAACGAACGAACGTCCATACCTCCGTGGCGGTGATGTGCTCTGTCGCGCTGCCGTCGACGATGCGGCCGGCCCCATCGCGCGTCACATCGACCATCGAGAACCGCATGGCAACCGTGGCGTATTCGTGCCCGCGTTCCGCCCAGGCCTGCGCCAGATCACCCTGAAGCAGATGCACATCGGTGACCTCGTTCCGCACGCCCTGGCTGGTCTGTTCGGCCAACTGCTCGGCGAAGTAGCTCAGCATCTCGGGCGTCACCATCGCGCGCAACGTGTTCAGGTCCTGCCGACTCCAGGCAGCCTGAAGCGCCTGCAACAGCCGCTCGAACTCCTGGTAGTCCTGTGGCGCGATCTGAATCGGCTGCGCCCCGCCGAAACCGCCACCGACGCCCATGGGAGCAAGGCCCGGAGGGGCGCTGCGCGCGAAGACGTTCGGTCCACCGACGAAGGCTGGAGACGGTCCGCGGAACAGCCGGATCAGGAAGCGCGCCAGCATAACCAGGAGAAGGATCTGCAGCAGGAAGCCGAAGAACCCACCGAAGCCCATCATACCACCGCCCCAGAAGCCGTGGCCGAACAGCAGGCCGCCGATCCCCGCGCCAATCAGGCCGCCCATCAATCCGGACATGAAGCCAGAACGCGCGCCATAGCCGTAGCCTGATGCCCCGTAACGACCGGGGTAACTCGGCGACGGGCTGTTCGGCGTCATGCTGCGCTGAAACGGTGAAGCGAATGACGACGTGCCGGTGGACGGCGGTGCCGACCAGGTCATGCTGCCGCGGCTGCCGAACGAGCTGCCGCTGCCCAGTCGGGCCTCGGCCAGTCCGGGCACGAGCAACAGGCCCAGCGCGGCGATGGCGACAAACAGAAACGGTGCGCGGCGCATGGCGCTATCTCGCCTTTTCGTGATTACGGGGGGAATATGGGTGTTCACTCGATCAGCCGCCAGCCATCGTCATCCCGTCCACTCGCACTGTCGGCGCATCCGTGCCGCGCCGGAAATGCAGGTCGTTGCCGGGTGTCATGCGCGCGAACATATCGCAGCAGGTTGCCGGCGATGGTGATCTCCGCGACCGGTTCCGCTAGCGCACCGTCGCGGATCATGAAGCCGGAGGCGCCACGGCTGTAATCGCCGGTGATGCCGTTCACGCCCATGCCGATCAGCTCGTTGACATAGAGGCCCAGCTTGATGTCGGCCATCAGTTCGGCTGGCGTCAGTGTTCCGGCGGCGAGGTAGAGATTGGTTGTCGAGGGTGACGGCGGCCCGCCGGTGCCGCGCGCGGCGTGCCCGGTAGAACGCAGTCCAAGCTGGCGGGCGGAGCGGCTGTCCAGCAGCCAGGTGGTCAGCACGCCGTCCTCGATCAGGGCACGGGCGGCGGTGGGCGTGCCCTCGCCATCGAACACACGGGATCGCAGGCCGCGCAGCCGCCGCGGATCGTCGTAAACAGCGATGCCGGCGGCAAAGATGCGTTGGCCCAGCTTGTCCTTCAGGAACGACGTCCCGCGCGCCACCGACGCACCGTTGATCGCGCCGGTCAGATGGCCCAGCAGGCCGCCGGCGACCCGAGGATCGTACACCACTGGCAGCCTGGCGGTACTCGGGCGGGCCGGATTGAGCCTGGCAATGGCGCGGTCGGCGGCGCTGCGGCCGATGGTCGCCGGATCGTCCAGGTCGGCGAGATGCACGGTGGAATGGTAGTCGTAGTCGCGCTGCATGGCCGTCCCGGCGCCGGCCACTGCCGAGGCGGAGATCGAATGGCTGGTGCGCACGGAACTGCCGGCAAAACCGGCGGAGGTGACCAGGAATGCTTCCGTGCGGCCGAAGCCGGCCTCGCCGCCTTCCGAATTGGTGATGCCGGCCACGGCCAGCGCCGCATCCTCGGCTGCCGCGGCACGGGCGACCAGGGCTTCGGTTGTCGGCTCGGTCGTGGTCCACCAGGTCGAGCGAAATGTTTTCCGGTGGCGCGGCGGTATCGGCCAGGCCGGCATATGGGTCCTCCGGCACCACGCGCGCCATCGCCACGGCGCGTTCGGCCAATTCCTTGAAGCTGGACGGGTCCATGGTGCTGGACGACACGATCGCCGCATGTTGGCCCAGGAACACCCGCAGGCCGAGGTCGCGGCCTTCGGAGCGCTCGACGTGTTCGGTCTTGCCGAGGCGCCGCGCGACTGACAGGGAGGTGCCGGAGATCAGCACCGCATCCGCCGCATCGGCGCCGGCGGCGCGGGCGCGGGCAATGAGGTCGGATAGCAGGTCAAGCGAGTTGGCGGTCATGGCGGGTTCCACGATTGAGTTGCTGGCCGCGTCTGTCAGGCACGTACGACCAACGACGAATGAGATACGGACTTTTGATCCACCCTATAGAAGTGGGCTGCTGCCGTGACGGCCTGTTACTGCCGCGCTGGGCAACTTGCCGCCAGCCGTCGTCTTCCAACAGCGGATTATCTCCCAGACCCTCAACGTGCAGCGTTAGGCCGCCAGCTTCTCCACGATATTCGCCAGCGTCGGCACCCGCTCCGCCGGGCCCATCACCGCCAGCGTGGGGGCGCCGCGGAACAAGCGGGTGGCGGCGCGGCACACGTCTTCGGTGGTCACCGCATTCAGCTTCGCCACCGTCTCCTGCGTCGGCACCACGCGGCCGAACACCTGCAACTGACGGGCAAGCTGCTCGCAGCGGCTGCCGGTGCTCTCCAGCGACATCAGCAGCGACGCCTTCACCTGCGCCCGCGCCCGGCCCAGCTCTGCCTCGTTCACTTCGGTCTGCACCTTGCGCAGCTCTTCCAAAGTGATCGGCATCAGCTCCTCGGCCTCGCTCTCGCCGGTGCCGGCGTAGATGCCGAACAGCCCGCCATCCAGGAACGGCGAGGCGAACGAGTAGATCGAATACACCAGCCCGCGCTTCTCCCGCACCTCCTGGAACAGCCGCGACGACATGCCGCCGCCGAGCAGCGTGGAAAGCAGCAAGGTCGGGTAATAATCGCGATCGCCGTAGCCGACCGAGGGGAACCCCAGCACGATATGCACCTGGTCCAGATCGCGCGCCTCGCGGAACTCGCCGCCGCCGTAACGCGCCGGGGTCATCGCCGGCAGCGGGTCAGCCGGCAGGTCGTTGAAATGCACATTCACCAGATCGAGCACCTGCTGGTGCGTCAGCGCCCCGGCGGCCGCCACTACCACATTGGATGACGCATAATGCCGGCGCATGTAGCCGGTCAGCATGGTCCGCGGCATCGCCCGGATGCCATCTTCGGACCCGAGCACCGGCCGGCCGATCGGCTGGTCGGGATACGCGCATTCCTGGAAATGATCGAAGATGATGTCGTCCGGCGTGTCGTTCGCCTGGCCGATCTCCTGCAGGATCACGCCCCGCTCGCGCTCCAATTCCTCCGGCTCGAAGGTGGAATGCGTCAGTATGTCGCCGATGATGTCGGCGGCCAGCGCGGTATCCTCCTTCAGCACCTTCACGTAATACGCGGTCTGCTCGCGCGCGGTGTAGGCGTTGATGTGGCCGCCCACCGCCTCGATCTCCTCGGCGATCTGCGCCGCCGACCGGCGTTCGGTGCCCTTGAAGGCCATGTGTTCGAGGAAGTGCGAAACGCCGTTTTCCGTCTCCTGTTCGTGGCGGGAGCCGGTGGCGACATAGGCGCCGAGTGAGACGGTCTCCACCCGTTCCATCCGTTCGGTGACGACGGTCAGGCCGGAGTTCAGGCGGGTGAGTTGGATGGCTTCATTCACGGTGTGAGCATTCCCTGGCTGGAACGGCGAGCTTACCGGCATCCCATATGGGACTGCCAGAGGCTTACCGCAGCCCCGGTTTCGTCGCTCGCGGGCCGGCGGGTCAGTTTTTCTGAATGCTGAGTTGGTGCGAGCCGACGTTGACCTCCAGCAAGGTGTTCTGCTTGTGCTGATAATAGGCGAAACCTGCCACGCCAATGCCGACCACCAGCACAGCGATCACGGCGTAGAGGGCGTTGCGACTCATGGTGCGCGAGTATCCTGTTGCGATCTGGGTGCGCCATCTGGGCACGGCCATTGCCGGACCGGATGCACAATGCTGCGACCGGGCTTCAGAGTCCCAGTGGCCGCAACCAACCCGGAGGGGCGCCATGAGCGATCAGCTTCCAACTGCGACACGCGTATCGGATCCCGGCATCCGGGCGCTGTATCGCCTGGAGAATCGCTGGCAGGCCTGGCTGGACGTGGAGGTCGCGCTGGCCAGGGCGCAGGCCGAGCTGGGCATCATTCCGCGCGATGCCGCCGAGGCGATTGCGGGCGGGGCGCGGATGGAATTGCTGGACCGCGCGCGGATCGACGAGGGGTTCGCTCGCACCGGGCACACCATCGTGCCGTTGGTGTGGGAGCTTTCCCGTGTCGTCGGGGAGCCGCATGGCGGCTGGGTGCATTGGGGCGCCACGACGCAGAACATCACCCAGACCGGCGACCTGCTGGTGCTGCGGCAGGCGCATCGGCGTGTTCCTGCGGCTGATCGGCGAGGCGTTGACCGCGATGGCCGACCTCGCGGAACGCGGGGCGGACATGCCGATCGCCGGCCGCACCCACGGCCAGCACGCGGTGCCGGCGACGTTCGGCTACAAGGTCGCGGTGTGGATCGACGAACTGCTGCGCCACGTGGAGAGGTTCCGGCAGGCGGCGCCGCGTCTGTTCGTCGCGATGCTGGGCGGCGGGGCTGGGACGTTTGCCTCGCTGGGCGAACAGGGGCCGCCGGTGCAGGCGGGAATCGGGCGGCAGCTTGGCTTCGGCACGATGGCGGTGCCGTCGCGCGCGCTGGGCGATCATCTGGCGGAGAACATCTGCCTGCTGGGCCTGCTGGCGGCGACCTGCGGCAAGATCGGCCGCGAAATCTACACGCTGATGAAGACCGAGTTCGGCGAGGTGGAGGAACCGGTGCCGCCTGGCACGGTCGGCAGTTCGACGATGCCGCAGAAGCGCAATCCGAAACTGTGCCAGGACATCATCGCGGCGGCCGCGGAGGTGCGCGCGATCGTGCCGCTGGCGCTGGAGGCGATGCAGACCGAACACGAGGCGGATCGCACCACCAGCCTGATGATGGATTCCGCCGAGGCGCGCGCGTGCATCGAGACGGGCGACATGCTGGCAAGGCTGGGCGAGGTGGTGCGGGGGTTGAAGCTCGATCCGGCGCGGATGCGGCGCAATCTCGATCTTGGCGGCGGGCTGATCATGGCCGAGGCGGTGATGCTGGAACTGGGTGCGACGATCGGGCGGCAGCATGCGCATGACGTGGTCTACGACGCGGCGCAGGCGGCGGCGGTGGAGGGGCGGTCGTTCGGCGATTTGCTGGCGGCGGATCCGCGGGTGACCGAGCATCTGGATGCCGGGGCGATCGCGGCGTTGCTGGACCCGACGGCGTATACCGGACTGTGTGCCGAGATGGCGCGCGAGGCGGCGGTGCGAGCGCGGGAGGGTGTGCGGGAATTGTAGAAGGGTGTGGCTGGCAGTTGTCAAACATGCGGAGCGCGAGACGGCGGCGTAACTGAAAGCAGATGGTTCTGAATACGGTCGGGCAGCGGCCGAAAACCCAGGTTGAAAATAGGCTTTCGGCGCCCTTTAGCGAGAGAAATTTTTCTGACCAGGCACAGACGGTCATCATCAGGAGCGGTGGAGGCTTCCACGCCATTGGATTAGTAGGCAACGGTCCGGGAGTATGCCAGCGCCTCTATGGCGCAATTGCGGCCCACCTGAATAGATCGCGCTTCGCCGCCGGACGGCTTCGGGCATCGACAGTGTATGCAAAGACGCTGACGACAAGGGTGAGGGCGGACGCGATCAGGGTGAAGCCCGGAACCTCAAGGAACCACTCTACGTGGGTATCGAGAACGAACAACCAGCCGGCTACGCAGCCGCTGCCGATCCAAAACCCCGGACTTGGCCATGTAGAGGAGACGATTGATCGTGCCATAGCCTGGATTGCGCTCGTGAAAGGCGCTGCGACGATTAGATCAATGAGGTAGTGCTGGCCTAAAGTCAACGTCGCTATAATAGTCGATGAGGCGAACATGATGGCGAAAGTGCGAACGGTTCGAGACAAACCGTTCGTGTTGATGACGATAAGTAATGCCAAAGTCACATGCAGGCTCGGCATACAGTTGCGGATATAGTGCGGATCGAGGATCGCAGGAGCGGGCGTCTGAGCTGGCCCCCGAAAACTGGACAGGTAGCTAAGAGAGTATCTCGCCCCTAAAACGGCTGTGGGCCAGGGGTGACAGATGGCGAATGTTCGCAAGAAGCACAGCGTTGAATTCAAGGCGAAGGTGGCATTGGCGGCGGTGCGCGAGGACGGCACTGTGGCGGAGCTATCGAGCCGATATGGGGTGCATTCGAGCCAGATCCATGCTTGGAAGAAGACGCTGATCGAGGGGGTTGGTTCGCTGTTCGCCCGAGGGAAGGCAGGAGCGTCCGAGGGCGCGGCGGCGGACGAGACGCAACTGGCCAAGCTGTATGAGAAGATTGGCGAGCTGACGGTCGAGCGCGATTTTTTTCGCAAAAGGTCTGGTCCATGAACCAGATAACGCGGCTGTCGCTGGTCGACAGGTCCGACGCTGATCTGACGATCGTGGCGCAGTGCCGGCTGCTGAAGGTTGCGCGCTCGACGCTGTATTACCGAGCTGCGCCGGTGAGTGCCGATGATCTGCGACTGATGCGGTGGCTGGACGAGCAGTATCTGACGACGCCGTTTTACGGGTCGCGTCGCATGGTGGCGGTACTGCGACGGGACGGCGAAGTGGTGAACCGCAAACGTGTGCGCCGACTGATGCGGCTGATGGGGATCGATGCGATCTACCAGAGGCCGAACACCAGCCGGCGTCACCCGCAACACAAGGTGTATCCTTACCTTTTGCGAGCTCTCGTCATCGACCGCCCGAACCAGGTGTGGTGCGCGGACATCACGTACATTCCGCTGGCGAAGGGCTTTGTATATCTGGTTGCGGTGATGGACTGGTTCAGCCGCCGGGTTCTGGCATGGCGATTATCGATCGGGATGGACATGGCGTTCTGTGTCGAAGCTTTGCAGGATGCGATGGATCGATACGGGCAGCCGGACATATTCAACACCGATCAAGGTGTGCAGTTCACCAGCGGAGATTTCATTGACGAACTGGCGGCCCGCGGTGTGCGGATCAGCATGGACGGCAAAGGGCGGTTTCTCGACAACATCTTCATCGAACGCCTGTGGCGCAGCCTGAAATATGAGGAGGTGTTCATCAAGGCCTACGCCTCGGTTGGCGAGGCACGTGGAGGTATCAGTAGGTGGCTGGCCTTTTACAACGATGTGCGTCTGCACCAGGCCCTCAATTATCGAACGCCGCGCGAAATGTTCGAGGCCGCCCCGGCCTGTGGATATGTGGACAACGCAAGCGCGTTGACCACATCCCCACAGGCACCGCCACAGCAACAAAAGGATTCAATTGACGATCAGAACGTGATATGTGGCTTCGCTGCCCTCGTCGCGCGGGTAGGGGGATTTGCAACCGGTGGGAGGCTCTCTTAGCTCACCCCGTTTCCTGTCCAACAGATGGGGTCCACCTCAGTCAGAGCCGACGCCAAGGGCAACTCAGGGAACGTGGCGAATGCGAAGACCGGACCTGCGGCTGGGAACACATGATAGAGCGTGCCACCCGCCGCCCCGGCGAGAAGAAAAGCTGCCAGAGCTAAGCTCCAGCCGGTCGATTGATTTCTGAGATGCAGCAGATGCATAACGCTGGTGTTCAGAAACCCCGGCATCGCCTCTATCGCGGAGAGCACAACCTCGACCGGATTGAAGCCAAGTGACAGGTCTACGAGATAGGCGCGATGGTCGAAAGTCATTGCCTCTGTAATTGTGAAGTACTGGCCGACTCCGGAAATCTGCTGCCCAATGACCACGAGCAAACCGGCTGCAAGCACGAGCTGAGCACGGTCCCGGCGCTCCGGCCAAATCAGCATTGTGATGCATAAGACGGCAAAGCTGGTGATGCCTAGAGAGATTGGCTCGGCAAACCCGCCAGTGACGGTTGCCAACGGAGCAGGACAAAGCTGAGCGCTATGCCAATGGCGCAAGTAATCCATGCAGCCCGTCGATCCGGTTCCAGTAAGAATTGTCCAACCAGCAGCGCGGCAAGTGCCCAGGGGTCGAATGATACGGAGAGTGCATGCATGAACATCCACTCAGCCAATTTCAAGAGTGTGAGACACACCAATCCGACGCAGAACAGCACTATAACTGGCCGCCGTCCGTATATTCGTATGCTCGAAACTGGCATAAGCCGATTTTCCAAATTTTTGTCGTGCCGGAGCGCCGATCAGGTGGACGATTCCGCGCCGCCATGTGTCCTGCCCAACCGGTTTCATCATCCTTGCGAAAAACCGACCCACCCGTGTGAAAACTTTATCGCAACGGATTTCCGCCGCAGGCGATCATGCGATAGAACCCGGCTATGGCGCACGTCATCGGTCACGATCGATCCCAGACACCGCTGTTGCCTGAATTGCTTGACGACTATGTCGGGCCAGACAACCCGGTGCGGTTCATCGACGCCTTCGTTGATGGATTTGACCTAGCGGCAGCTGGATTTGCCGAGAGCGGGGCAACCGCTCCGGTCCGCACTAAATGTAGTGCGCCGGAAAGCGTCGCCTGTCCGGCCTGCCCATCCCACTACCGCGATGACAGGCGGGAAAACTTCGCCTTGCCGAGGTTGTAGCCGGCGGCCAACGCTCGCAGCGTCGCCCCGTCCCCCGCTTATGGTGGACCTCTGCGGCCTGTTGGACGGTCAGGGGGAATGGATAGACGTTCTCTCATTGCCGACGCCAGTGCGATTGAGGCTCAACCACGGGACACGCCCACGCTACTGCGTCGTGTTGCAGAACGTCGGCAAAGATACTCATTCCCCTATGCCTGGCGCAACGAACACGCACTGAACTACCTCGTCGGCGACAAGAACACCACGTGACAGGAGCCCCGCGGGGTCCGACGCTCCAAAGGGAAGCATGTCAATGTGGATTTCGGTTCCCCCATCCACTACCTCACTGCTGGTGCCGTCAGCCGAATATGAAACTGCTTGGCATCCTGAGAAAAAAACTTCGGCATAGTTAGCGAGGAGAGCAGTGTTTCCGCCGACTTCGGGACGCTCAACAACCCATTGGGCAGAATCACCGACAAGAGTGATCTGGGTGCCGTCAGAAAACGATCCCGCGTCCAAGATGAACGACGTCCCGTGATTAGCCGTTATGTTGGCAAAGAAAATCTGCGCTTCAGAAGCGCCACTGCCGTAAGTGCATATGGTTATCGCCACTGTATCTCCGAAGGTGACAGGGAAGTTCGGAATCTCGATCTCGGGTCCTGGAAACCACTCGCACCACGCGGTGCAATTGCGGCTAATGTTATTGCCGTCTTGAGTTACGTCCAAGTTGATACCAGCCTGGCAAAGGTCTTGGCTGGGGACGCTAGTGTCGCCGTCGATTCCTATCCAGGTAGCGCAAAAATATGTCTGATTATCGGCCGCCGGAGCACTGACATTCGGAACCGTCCACTCGCCTACGATCCACCTGAAAGACTGCCCCGGTGGCGGAAATACAAGGCCGCCTGACCAGATGGGGCTAAATTCATTCCCTGTTCCAGTGACGGGGGGTCTGACGCGAACCGGGCCAGCGAAATGCCGGCTCGCAGGAGGTCCGTGACGTCTGTTTGGATTAACCCGAAATTTCGGTTCGATATACCGAAAGCTGTCCTTCATCACACCGCCAAAGACTCGCTTGTAGCGCTCAAGCTGTTGGGGGTGATCGGGACGCGCCGGAAATCCGTGCTTGAGGAGATCGGCTGGACTAGCAGTAATTGCGTCGAAGCCGCGACGGGGGGCAGTGAAGGTGCGGACCTTGACACCTCCGTCTAAGGTAATTCGCGCCATGTGTTACCCTCTCCCGGTCGATTCTCCGTTTTTATCTATTCAGCCTCTAGATTTCCGTAGTCCTTTGGCAGGCCACCGTCAATTCGAGGCCCCCGCCAGTTCATTTCTAAATCAACTGGTCGGACCTCGCACCAGCCCTGGTGAACCGCATCGCACGGCTTGCCGCATAACCGAATGACACTCGGGCGGTTCTGATCATCGCGACCGACTTACCCACATGCACCACAGCGATTACGCACTCACCAGCGTGACAGCTCCCCACCCGACCAGTGCGGCACCGGTCACACGGCTCATGCGGCCGCCCCAGGGGACGGTCTTCTCGATCAGCACGAGAAGGGCAAGCGCGGCAATCCACAATAGGTTCATCAATCCCCCAACGAAAAGCAGCACCATCAGCATCCAGCAGCAGCCGAGGCAAAAGAGACCATGCCGCATGCCGTTCGTGACCGCTCCCCAGGCGCCTTGGCGCCATCGGCGTAGCAGGAACGCCAGTGGCGAGCGGCAGTGCCGCAGGCAGGCTTGCTTCCATGGGGTCCATTGATAGCCACCCGCGACAATCAGCACGACCCCGGCAAGCGCCGCGCTGCTCGTGGCCATTGTCTCTGACAGAGCGCCAGCACGATCGAGACCAAATTGCAGTGCCGTTGCCGCAAGGCTGAAGCCGGTCCAGACGAGCACGTAACCGCAGGCGAATGGAACCGCCACCGGCGCAATCCGGTCACGTGCCAACGCGGTGACGAGAAGGATGGTAGGAGCCGCGCTCGGCAACATCATCGCCACCATCATGATGGCCCACATAAGGAAGATCAGCGCGGCGTAACCGACCGTCCAGGGCGGGGCCATCATCATGATCTGGCCGCCACCCATGTCCATCTCGTCCATCTCGATACCTGCACCTAGTATCAGGTAGGCCCAGGCGAGCGCGATCACGGCGACAAGACTGGCCACTACCAAAGCCCGGTCCCGCCGCAGCAGCGCGTGCAACATATCCGCGGCCGACGCGGCTTAGTTTAGCCGCCCTTTGTTGCCCAGATGGATATGAGCGAATTGGCCATAAGTCGCCTTTAGGTCGAGCTCGATCGCGCCGGTCGTCTTGCTGGTGCCGCTGCCGATCTCGGCCAGTCGGAACTCGAAGCTCTCGGGGAAATCGATACGCACCCGGTGCTCGGCACCGGTGACTGGGTTTTTAATCGGCTCGCCTGAGGAGTCCACCATGCCAGGCACTTCCAGCCGCGCCCGACGTGCGTCGACATCAACGTCGAAATTGATCGGCTTGAACAGCGGAGGGTGCTTGGTCGGGCACATGGCACTAAACACCCACCACACCGTTGCCATCTCCTCGGTTTCCTGCCCCGACAGGATTTTCGCCAACGCGTCGCGTTGCCGGTCATCGGCGCGCTCATCGATGACGATCTGCATTATGCCGTTGCCCTCATGCACCGGCCCCGGCCAGTGCCACACGGCGGCGGCGCGAAGACCGTCCAGCTGGACATCTCCGAAGTTTCCCTGATGGATTTGATAACCCGCAACCGCCTCGCAGAACCCCTTGTCCGGCAAAGCGTTGAATTGGCAGCCGCAGCCGTAGGCACAGTTGCAATTGGCAAACTCAGTCGCCTGCACGGCCCATTCCACCGACATGATATTTCTCCCCATCTTTTGTTGTTCGCTAGGCAACAGGCTAGTGCGGGAGTGATGGGTGCAGCAAGGCAGAAGTGACATCGCGACCCGACGCCTTACTCCTCGGGCTCAGTTGTGAACAGCAACGGATAGCCTTTGCTTCGGCCGGCGTCCGTCGCATTGGTCGCTTTGGCTTCCGCTACATCCTTCGTGAAGACGGCAACGACACACGCGCCGCGTCGATGAGCTGTCATCATCACCCGCAGAGCTTGATCTTCGCTCATGCGAAATTCCGCTTTAAGAACCGTTACGACGAACTCGCGGGGCGTGAAATCATCATTGACCAGGATGACTTTATGCAAACGAGGCCGTTCGACTTTTATCTCGTCCTGGATCTTGGGCTTGGCGATTGTGTCAGTCATGGGCGGAACGCCTTCATTGAGCACGGATCGTCTGCGAGCGCCTGCGTGATCATCGTATCAATAAATACACCGAGGCAGAATACGGCGCTTGCTTGACCTCTATAAGGTTCCGGCACCCTACCGCCGCCTGTCAATCTCATGCACGACAACGTCCTGTCTCATTTGTAAGGCCCCGAGATGGAATTGGCCGCCGGCCCGATAGCGCTCTGCAAGTCGCCCCCATGGAGACGGTTTTGGCGGACTACTCCCGTGGCAGCTGTCGGAATGCTTTGGGCGCGCTTGAATTTACGCAATCCGCAGGTCCGGTCATCGACGCGTTACCGCGGTTCACAACACAACGTTCCGGCCAACCGAACCCACGCTGATAGATCTCGCCCACCGCGACGTCGTCTCCCACCACGGTCCACGAGACTGAAGCGATCACTCCGCCGCCGCCTCACACGCCCTCACTACTGCGCCGGCACACGCGTCTCTGCAATCTCCGCCTCCACCGCCGCGCGGATCGCGCCAAGCGTGTGCTTCACATCGGCCGCATCGTGCGCCAGCGAGACGTAGAATTTGCTCTCGCCCTTCATGATGCCGCTTTCGCGCAACCGGCGATTGAAGCGCCGCTGCATCTCCACGTCGGCTCGCAAAGTCGCGCGATAGTTCTCCACATCACCGGCGGCGTAAACGATGTCGAACAGAGGCGGCACGCCGATCACCTGCGCCGGCAGACCGGCCTTCTGCAACATGCCGGAAATCCCCGCCATCAGCTCGCGCCCGGTCGCGAACACCTTCTCATACACACCGGGCCGCCGCAGGACCTCCAGTGTCGCCAGCCCCGCGGCCGCGGCCACCGGATTGCCCGACAGCGTGCCGATCTGCGTCAGGTAGCGATCGTCACCCACCTTGCCGCGATCGAACTGCGCCATGATGTCCTCGCGCCCGACGATCGCCGCCAGCGGGAACCCACCACCGATGATTTTCCCCAACGTGCACAGATCGGGCGTGACGCCGAAGAACTCCTGTGCGCCGCCGTACGCGAACCGGAACCCCGTCACCACCTCGTCGAAGATCAGCGGAATGCCATGCTCGGCCGTCGCGTCGCGTAGCGCCTGAAGGAACCCCGGCTTCGGCGGCAGCAGCCGCTGGAACGGCTCGACGATGACGCCACCCAGTTCGTCGTGGTGCTCGTGGATCAGACTGACCGCCATCGCCGCGTCGTTGAACGGAGCGATGATCATCTCGTCGCGCACACTGCGCGGGATGCCGGGCGAATCCGGCACCGCCTGCGGGAAATTGCCGGGCCGCTTCGGCGCCAGACTCATCAGGCTGTAGTCGCTCATGCCGTGATAGCCGCCCTCGAACTTCAGGATCTTGTCGCGGCCACGGAACGCGCGGGCGACCCGCATCGCGTAGGCGTCGGCTTCGGTGCCGCTGCTGACGAACCGCACCTTCTCCGCGCAGGCAACTGCATCGATGATGGCGGCGGCCAGGCGGATGCCATGCTCGTTGTTGGCGAAGAACGTCGTGCCGCGCGGGATCTGCGCCTGCACGGCCGCGATCACGTCGGGGTGACAGTGGCCGATAAACATCGGGCCGGAGCCCAGCAGGAAATCGACATATTCGTTGCCGCTGACGTCCCAGACGCGGGCACCGCGGCCTTCGCGAATAACGATGTCGCCGGGCAGGTTGCCGAAGCTGCCAGCGGGCAGCACACGACGTGCCAGTTCGATTAGTTCCAGCTCTTCTTCGCTACGATTGAGTTCGCTCATCGTGTTACTCCGCTTGCATCAATGCCGCACCAAGTGCCCGGCGGCGCGACCGCCAGTCGCCGAGCAGAACCGTCAGCACGGTCATCGTCATGAAGCAGACCGAGCTGTAGAATATCCAGCGTGGCTGGCCATGATCCATGAACCAGCCGCCGAGCATCGGTCCAATCGCGCCGCCGATGTTGAAACCGGTGGTGACGATGCCGAACACGCGGCCCGCCATGCCGGGCGGGGCGGCGGCGCGTACCAGCATGTCCCGCGACGGCATGATCATGCCGCCCAGGAAACCGGCGGCCGCCATCGCGGGCAGCAGCAGGAACACGCCGAGATCGACACTGCCGATGGTAAAGGTGATCGCAGCCGCGGCACCGAATCCCACTGCCGCCACCTCGGCATGCCGGCGCGTCGCATCGGCAACGAAGCCGCCGGCGAGCACGCCAAGCGCAGTAGCCGCCAGATAGCATGACAGCGCGGCGTTCGCGATTGACAGCTTAACGCCGTACAGCGCGACAAGCGCCACGACGGAGAAGGTGGTGATCGCACCTGACGACAGGCTGAGCAATGCGAACAGGCCGGTCAGGCTGACGATCGCGGGGGACAGCACGCTGCCGGCGTGGGCCCGGTCATCGCGTTGCGTGGCCATGCGATGATGCGCTGCCTGGTCCAGTCCGGGGGTCATGATCAGCGGCAGGGCAGCGGCCGGGCCCAGCAGGCCGGCAAAGATCAGCGCGGCACGGAAACCGAGTGTGGTGGCGATCAGCAGCATCACCGAAGGCGCGATCGCACTGCCCAGGAAGCCCGAGAACGTGTGGATGGAGAACGCCCGCCCGACGCGCGCCGGATCGATCACCGAGCCGAGGATCGAGTAGTCCGAGGGGTGGTAAACCGAGTTGGCGATGCCGGCGAGCACCGCGGCACAGAGCAGCCAGGAATACACCGGGAACACGCCAATCGACCCGTAGGCGATGCCGGCCAGGAACAGCCCGGAGATCAACACGCGGCGCGGGCCGAAGCGGTCCACCGCGTAGCCCATCGGCGCCTGCAGCAAGGCCGACGTCACGTTGTAGATCGTGATCACCAGGCCGAGTTCGACAAAGCCCACACCCATGCGCTGGCGCAGCAGATAGAACAGCGGCGGCAGCACCAGGTAGTGGAAGTGGCTCACCAGATGCGCGGCGGAAATCAGCCAGAGCGCCCGCGTCTCTGTCGGTCTTTTTGTCTCGGACATCATGCCGCCTTCATAGCAGATTCCGACACCAAGGCGAACCGGACAGGGGACAACCCAGACCGGCGCTTTCGGCCGCGCTGTCGGCCTGATCAGACAACCGGCGACGCGGATTGCAGCAGCCCGGCTGCGGCCAGTTCGGCGATCAGCGGCTGGAGCTGTGCTTCATAGTCCTGCCACCGGCCAATGCCGGCCGCATTGATCGGCCGTCGCACCTGATCGCGGCTGGCTGTGCCGACGCGCCGGTCGATTTCATAGAACCGCTGGCATGCCGGATCCGGTGGCAGATCCAGGAAGTCCAGCAGTCGCGCCAATGTCGCATCGAAATCCCGCACCCAGTCTGTCAGCGCGATGCTGATCATCGGTATCGGCAGCGCGTTCTCCCAATGGCGCATGACGATCTCGTGCTGCCCGATATACCAACCGAGGTCGCCAAGATCGTGCGCGTAGGGATGGTAACCGAAGAAGCGCCGCTGGAAGATCGACAAACCGATATCCCGCGGATCGCGCGTGCAGCGGATGACCCTGGCGCCTGGCAGCAGAGTCGACAGGGACCCCAGATGCAGCCCGTTGCCGGGCATCTTATCGGTTATCATCCTGGCCTTTGGCGCCAGCCAATGCAGCGCATCCAGGTAGCGGTCGGCGGTGGCCGACAACGTGGCTGCATCGAGCGCTGCCAATCGCGCGACGGAATCCGGCGTGAATACGGATCCGGCAAGGTGCATCACCAGATCATGCACCGCCAGGCGTTCGCCGGCGCCGTGCACCATGGGATGAGCCGACAGGATCTGCTCCGTCAGGCTGGTGCCCGATCGCGGCATGCCGACAATGAACACCGGCGTCGTATCGGCGTTGTCGGCCCGTGCACCAAAGCGGCAACGGTCCGCGTCGAATTGCTGGCGTGTGGCGGCGACGAATGCCGCGTGCCGATTCCGCGAAAACGGTTGCATCCTGCCAAGCAACGCATGCGCCTTGCGCCAATGGTCGAATGCGTCCGTCCGGCGCCCCTGGCGCGTGCGCAAGTCGGCAAGATCGAAATGGCCGATGATGCGGTGCTCCGGAAGGGCTGTGCCGTCCGTCTCCGCGAGCCAGGCGAGGCGCGCGATCCACTCCGCCCGAACCGCGTCGTGTTGCTCGAGGTCGGTGTCATCCAGGGCAATACGCAACCACGTGAGCGTGATCTCTGCGTCGCCCGGCGGCCCCGTCGCGGTCGCCAACTCCGATCGCGCCTCCTCACGGCGCCCAAGCATCAACAGCGCGGCCACACGCTGCGCCCGCCAGTGCATCCCCTCGCGTCCCGCCGGCGGCGGCTCCGGCAGAAGCGCCAATGCCCCGGCGGCATCGCGCTCGTGCAGCAGCAGGTTCGCCAGGTTCAGGCGTGCGGCGACGCAGCCCGGATCGCGTGCCAGCACGGCGCGCAGCCGGGCCACCGCTTCTGCCTGTTCGCCGCGCAGTCCCTGAAAGGCGGCGAGATTGGCTTCCACCAGGCTGTGACCGGGCGAAATCGCCAACGCCCGGTGCAGCGCGGCAATTGCCGCATCGGCTTCGCTGAACCGATAAAGTGCGAGGCCGAAGCTGACCCAGGCATCCGTGTCCCGGGGACGCAGGCGCACGCATTCCTCAAACGCGGCAATTGCCGCCGGCTGCTCATTGCAGGCCGCACTTGCTCGCCCCAGCACCAGATGCGCATCGGCCGAACCGGCCTCGATTGCCACTGCCGCGCGTGCGGTATCCCGCGCCGCCTTGGCATCACCGTGGTCCAGCAACGCGACGGCCAGGTTGATGAGTGGCGCACTCTGGCCCGGCATGATCGCGACGCAATGACGGAACAGACTCACGGCTTCCGCCAACGCGCCGGTGGCATGCAGTCCAACGCCGAGATGCAGGCTCGACAGCGGGTCGTCAGGCGCCAGCCGATGCGCCTGAGACAGCAGCGTAACGCCAGCTGGTGCCTGCCCGCCGCGCACCAACGACAGGCCATTGAGACGCAGCAGCACGGCATTGTCGGGATCCTGGGCGCGCAATGCCGCAAACAGTGAGGCAGCCCGTTGGAACGAGCCCGCCCGGTAATGTGCGATTGCCGTTGCCACCCCGTCTGGTGCCACCTCATCAAGCACGGCGGACCCGTTTCGAATCATGCGACAGATAGCCGTTTCAGTGTGGCGGCGCGGCCAGGAAAATGCAAGATTTACGGTTAATTCACAATCGGCGGGAGAGGCGTTAGTGAGCGGAACCACCTTTACCGTTGCCACGCAAGACGAGCTCAACAGCGCGATCGAAACGATCGATGGCAAAACCACGCCCGGTACTTATACCATCACGCTGTCCGCGAATATCATTGAAAACGAGGCGGGGCAGCCGCCCGGTCTCTACGTGTTGACCTTGCAACCCGGCGTCGATGTCGCGATCGACGGGGCGGGCCACACGATCGACGGCAAGGGCTTCGACGGCGGTATCGCCGTCACGACTGGGCATGTGTCGATTTCGGACGTGACCTTCAACGACACGGTGGCAGTCGGCTCCTCCGGACCAGGCGGCGGCGGTGGCGGTGCCGGCCTCGGCGGCGGGCTGTTCGTCGGGCCCGACGCCGTCGTCACGATCAGCGACGTCAAGTTCACGGGCGATGCCGCGAATGGCGGCAAGGGTGGCAGCGGCGGCAACGGGTTTGGCGGTATTGGTGGCAGATCGAGCCTGATCTACCCCATGGTCGGCGGTGGCGGCACCGCGGGCGCGGCAGGGGCGCCGGGCACTGGGGCGGACTCGCCTGGTCAGCCGGGCAGCGATGGCCATGGCGGTGGCCTGGGAGTCTCTGGCGGCGGCGGCGGCGATGGCGGTGCGGGAGGCCAGCCGGCGACCGACGCATTCGGCGAAACCGGCGGTGACGGCGGCAACGGCGGCAAGGGTGGGCTGGGCGGAATTGGCGGCGATGGCGGTTTCGGCGGCAAGGGTGGCCTGGGCGGCTCTGGCATAGCCGCGGGCACGCCAGGCGGGGACGCCGGCGATGCCGGTGCCGGTGGGGACGGCGGTGATGCCGGCGACGGCGGTTTCGCTGCCGGCGGCGGCGGCGGCGGACCGGGCGGCGGCGGTGGCCGGGGCGCGGAAGGTGGTCCCATGGTCACTGGCCCGGCCGGCCACAGTTCCGACGGCGCCGATGGTGGCAGCGGCGGCAAGGGCGGCGACGGCGGCTATGGCGGTGGTGGTGGTGGTGGTGGCCATGGCGGAACCGGCGCCGCAGGTGGCACGGGCGCGAACGGTGCCGCGGCCGCGAATGGCGGAGCCGGCGGCAAGGGCGGCGATGGCGGCAACGGCGATTTCGGCGGCGGCGGCGGTGGCGGCGGCGCTGGCGGAAACGGTGGCCGGGCAGGAGCTGGCATTTCGATGTCGCCCGGAACCGCCGGCGCAGGCGGCGCCGGGGGACTGCAAGGCCTGGGAGGTTTTGGCGGCGGCAGGGGCGCGCCTGCCGGATCCGGGAATCCGGGTCCGTCCGCCAGCAGCTCGAAAGTGCCTATGATCGTATCCGGTGGCGCAGGTGGCGGCGGTCTGGGCGCCGGTGGTGCCATCTTCGTCGCAGAGGGCGGCCAACTCACAGTGGATGGCGGTCTGCTGACCGGCGGCAGCGTAATCGGCGGATCGGCCGGTGGCCACGGCGCCGGTCCCGGCGGCGGCTTCGGCAGCGGTATCTTCATCGAGGGCAACAACACAGTCACGCTGGCGGCGCCAACCGGGGAAGTCCTGGCCATCAACGACGTGATCGCTGACGAGACAGGCTCCAGCGGTGTAGGGCTCGGCACGCTCGCGATTGACCCAGGTGGGACGGTGGACCTGGCGGCCACCAACACCTTCGCCGGCGGCATCACCATCACAGGCGGCACGCTGGAACTGGCCGCAACGGATGCCGCCGGATCGGGTGAGATAACCTTCAGTACCTCCGGCAATGCGACGCTTGCGTTCGACGCCGCCGATGTACCGGCCAATCAGATTGCCGGTCTCGCCGCCGGCGACTTCATCGCGGTATCAGACAAAACGCTCGCCGGCGATCTATATTCGCCAGTCGGCGACGGAGGCTCGTTGCAGATCGACTTTGTCGGCGGTGGCAACGTGGAGCTGGCGATCGTTGGCAGTTACGTTCAGGCCAATTTCCCGATCATCGGCAATCAGATCGCGGTTGATGCCACCGTCTGCTTTTGCCGCGGCACGCGGATACTGACCACGCGCGGCGAAGTGCCGGTGGAAGAACTGACAACCGACCATCGCGTCGTCACGCGGTCGGGTGCCGACCGGACGATAACCTGGATCGGGCAGGGGCATGCACTGGCGACGCGTGGGCGACGCAACGCAGCGACGCCGGTGATCGTGCGAAAGGGCGCTCTGGCCGATCATGTGCCGCATCGCGATCTGCGCGTCACCAAGGGCCATTCGCTCTACATCGATGATGTGCTGATCCCGGTCGAGTGCCTGGTCAATCACCGCTCCATCCTGTGGGACGATCACGCCCAGGAAGTGGCGGTCTATCATATCGAGCTTGCGTCGCACGACGTGCTGCTGGCTGATGGAGCGCCAGCGGAAAGCTACCGCGACGACGGCAACCGCTGGCTGTTTCAGAATGCGAACAGTGGTTGGAACCTGCCGTCCCAGCCACCGTGTGCGCCGGTGCTGACCGGCGGGCCGATCGTGGATGCGGTCTGGCGTCGGCTTCTGGACCGCGCCGGTTCACACGCTCCGGTGCCAACCACCGATCAGCCCGATCTGCATCTGCTGGTCGATGGCAGACGCCTGGACGGACGCTGGTTGGCCAACGGCGCGTGCGTGTTTCAGTTGCCAAGTGTCCCTGGCGAAGTGCGGATCGTTTCACGGGCGGGGGTACCGACGGAACTGGGGCTGGCACGCGATCCACGTGTGCTGGGTGTGGCGTTGCGGGGTATCCGGCTTTGGCAGGGTGCGAAGCTTCGCATGATCGAAGCGTCGGATGCCTCGCTCGACGACGGGTTTCACCCGTTCGAGCCGGACAACGGCTTGCGGTGGACCGATGGCAACGCGCGGCTTCCCGCTGCCCTGTTCGACGGCGTCGGCGGCGCCATCGAACTGGAACTGCGGGTAGGCTGCACGATGCAGTATCCGCTGTTCGGCGAGCCGGTCGGTGCAGCGGCTGCCTGATCTATGATGTCGCTGCAAGACCGATCGCTGCGAGACCGATCAAGGAGCCGGCGCGGCGCCGCAATCCGGACCGCGTGCTCATGGTCCGGTCATGCTTCGAGCGTGCGCAGCCCATCGCTGCGCGCACGCTTCGGGGTCGCCGTACGACCTGTCGCTAGGGGTACGCCGGACTAGCCCGGACGTGCCAGCGTCCGGTCGACGAAGTCCAGCCGGTCCTGGCCCCAGAATATCTCGTCGCCGATGACGTAGCTGGGCGCGCCGAACACGCCGCGATCCAGCGCGGCCTGGGTATCGGCAGTGCGCATCTCGGCCCACTTCGGATCGGCGCCGAGTTTCATCACGGCATCGGCATCGAGGCCGATCTCGGCGATCAGCGCGGCCAGGGTGGCGGGGTCGCCGGGATTCTTCTCGTCCTGCCACACCGCACGCAGCACGCGATGCGCCAGCGCGATGGCGGGCTTGTCGCCCTGGGTCTCGCGCAGCGCAATGACACAGGACGACGTGAGCGCCTCGCTGGACGGGAAGAATTTCGGCTGGATGTTGATCGGAATGCCGAGGAAGTCGCGCCAGCGCTTGAGTTCCATAAGGCGGTAGGCTTGGCGCTGCGGTGCGCGCTTCGGCAGCGGCAGGCCGCCGGAGCCGGCGAAAACGGTGCCGAAATCTACCGGATGGATGCGCATCGTCGCGCCATGTTTCGCCGCCAGCGCTTCGATCCGCGCGGCACCGAGATGCGTCCAGGGCGAGTTCAGCGAGACATAGTAGTCGATGTGCACGGTCACGGCGTGCGTCCTCCCACGTTCGCGACAATCGTGATACGCCGGCGCACGCGGCACAAGGCGGGAGGGCGCGATGCAGTGGCGGATCGGCGATGTGACGGTGACCAAGATTGTCGAGTTGGAGGTGACCGGCGGCAGTCGCTTCATCCTGCCGAAAGCCACGCGAGACGCGATCCTGCCGATTGCGCTGGCTGCGGCCGCATTTCGCCGACGACGATGGCCGGCTGCGCATGAGCATCCACACGTTCGTCGTGCAGACGCCGACGCGGCGGATCGTGGTGGATACCTGTCTGGGCAACGACAAGCAGAACCGCCGCATTCCGACGTGGAACGATCTGCACGGGCCGTTTCTGCATGACCTTGCGGCTGCGGGCTATCCGCGCGAATCGATCGACACGGTGCTGTGTACCCATCTGCACGTGGACCATGTCGGGTGGAACACCATGCTGGTCGATGGCAAATGGGTGCCGACGTTTCCGCGCGCGCGGTATCTGATGGGGCGCGTCGAGTTCGAGCATTGGTCTCGCCCGCATGGCCGCGAGGACATGGTCGCGGTGTTCGGCGATTCGGTGCGGCCGGTATTCGACGCCGGGCTGGTCGATCTGGTGGAGATGGACGCGCGGCTATGCGACGAGATCAGCCTGATACCGACGGTGGGACATACGCCAGGCCATGTCAGCGTGCGTATCCGGTCACGCGGGGAGGAGGCGCTGATCACCGGCGACTTCATGCACCACCCATGTCAGATCGCGCATCCCGAATGGGCATCGACCGCGGATTCCGATCCGCGGCAGGGGCAGCGCACGCGCGAGCGGATGTTCGAGGAGTTGGCGGGAGCGCCGGTGCTGGTGATCGGCACGCATTTCGCCGGGGCGACTGCCGGGCGGATCGTGCGCGATGGCGATACGTACCGGCTGGATGTGTGAGTCGGTTCTAGCGCTCGCGCGGAGCGCCGACGCAGTCTTGGCGATGATTGCTTCGCTGCGCTCCTCGCGTGCGCGGCTCTACCTGATCTTCCCCATCGCGCGCAGGCTTGCTTCCACCGTGCCCATCAGGCCGGTGTACGGCTTGGCCTTCGACAGATCGCGGATCGTGTCGATCTTCTCTGCCAACATCTCGATCGTCACCGGCTGGTCCGGATCGAACTGCACGCCCTCTGACTGGAAATACTGCACCCGCGCATAATTTCCCGCCGTTGCGGCGATGATCTCGCCGTTGGCGTTGCATTCCTCGCTGCACAGCCAGGCCACCGCGGGCGAGACAAACTCCGGCCGCATGTACTGCACCAACTGCGGCGGCAGCAGGCCTTCGGTCATGCGCGTGTGCGCCGACGGCGAGATCGCATTGCACAGAATGTTGTATTTCGCCCCTTCGAAGCGCAGCACGTTGATCAGGCCGTTCACCGCCATCTTGGCCGCGCCGTAATTGCTCTGGCCGAAATTGCCGACTGTGCCGGAGCCTGACGTGGTGACGACGATCCGCCCGTATTGCTGCTTGCGCATGATCGGCCACGCTGCCTTGGTGCAATACACCGTGCCGAAGAAATGCACCTGCACGGTGAACTCGAAATCCTCCAGGCTCATGTTGTTGAACGCCTTGTCGCGCAGGATGCCGGCGTTGTTCACCAGGATGTCGAGCCGGCCGAAGGTATTGACGGCGGTATCGATGATGTTCTGCGCGCTCCTGGCATCGGCGACCGAATCGTAGTTCGCCACCGCCTGCCCGCCGGCGGCCTTGATCTCCGCCACCACCTGGTCGGCAGCCGAGTGCGCGCCGCCGCGGCCATCCACCGCGCCGCCCGGATCGTTCACCACGACCTTCGCGCCGCGGCTCGCCAGCAGCATGGCGTGCGATCGGCCGAGGCCGGCGCCGGCACCGGTGACAATGGCGACGCGGTCGTCGAAGCGGATGGTCATGGGGTTCCTCCTGGGATGGCCGGATGTCGTTGCCGGCGTATCCTACTGCCCAGTAACCGCAAGAGGCCACCCATGAGCTATCTGCGCAGCGGCATCTTCCTGGCGCCGTTCCACAATCTGACGGAGAACCCGACGCTCGCGCTCGAGCGCGACATGGAATTGCTGCAGCACATCGACCGGCTGAACTACCACGAGGCGTGGATCGGCGAGCATCATTCGGGCGGCTTCGAGATCATCGGTTCGCCGGAAGTGTTCATCGCCGCCGCCGCCGAACGCACACGGCATATCCGGCTGGGCACCGGCGTGGCGTCGCTGCCGTACCACAATCCGTTCATCCTCGCCGACCGGATGGTGCAGCTCGATCACATGACGCGCGGACGCGCGATGTTCGGCGTGGGGCCCGGCGCGCTGGTGCACGACGCGCTGAAGATCGGCATCAAGGCCGGCGATCAGCGGCGCATGATGAACGAGTCGCTCGACGTGATCATGCGTCTGCTGCGCGGCGAGAGCGTCACCGAGAAGACCGACTGGTACAATCTGGTCGACGCGCAGTTGCAGCTTCCCTGCTACACGCAGCCGATCATGGAAATGGCGGTGGCGGCGTCGCGTTCGCCGGCGGGCGCGCTGGCGTCGGGGCGGCACGGCATCGGCATGCTGTCGATCGGCGGCACCAGCCCCGACGCGATGGCGAAGCACACGCTGAACTGGGGACTGTATGAGGAGCAGGCGCGTGCCAACGGCCACGTGCCGGATCGCAGCAAGTGGCGGCTGGTGACGCTGATGCACATCGCCGAGACGCGCGAGAAGGCGCGGGAGAATGTGAAGTTCGGACTGAACGCATTCCGCGACTACTTCACCGACGTGGCGACGTTCCCGATCGTGCCGGGCGACGTGGCGGATCCCTATACGTTCCTGGTGGAAAGCGGCGCGGCCTGCATCGGCACGCCGGACGACGCGATCGCCTATATCGAGAATCTGCTGAAGGGATCTGGCGGTTTCGGCGCGATCATGGAGCTGGCGCAGAACTGGGCGGACTGGGACGCGACGAAGCGGCACTACGAACTGATGGCGCGCTATGTGCATCCGCATTTCCAGCGCTCGCGCGAACTGCGGCGCGGCAGTTACGCCTATGCGCGCGATCATCATGTCGAGTTCGTCGGTCAGGCGAGTGCGGCGGTGCAGGCGGAGATCGATCGGCTGGCGACGCGGAAGGCTGCGGCGGAGTAAGTGCTGCGGGGCGCAGTCGCGTTCTACAGGTGGCGCGAATGCGAGATGCTTCACACAACGCTCCGACTGCCACTGGTTGCTGTGTGTGATGCTGGGAGCAACGCGATAGCGCGTGATCTGCTGGCTCGTTCACTGCATGAGTTGTTGTCGTGCCAGAAGCCGTACGGCGTGGCCTGTTGATTCCATCAACTCCACTGCCTTCGTATCGAAAGAAGCAAAGGCTTTTTTCTGCCCTTGACCAGCCGGTTAGAGTTGGTGTGATTCCACAACGAAACGCCAATGTAGCGCTGAAAGACTTTGGGATAGGAGTAAGCGGAACACCGCCGCCCAGGTGCGGCTGTCGCCGCCCATCCCGTTAAGCCGCGCAACGCCGAACAGTCGAGGGACCGACACATCCGCGGCGAACTGGTCGCAGGCTACAGACCGGGCGGCGGTGGCACAAACTACGGGTAATTCGCCGGCGGCGCGTTGTAACCCGGCGGAGGTGGGTAATAGGCGGCCGGCGGCGCGTAGTAGCCCGGCGGGGGCGCATAGTAGCCCGGCGGGGGCGGGTAATAGCCCGGATAGGGATAGGGATATGGATAATATCCCGGGTAGACGCCCGGCCCGACGAATACGCGAGGGCCGAAGAAACCACCGCGGAATCCGAAGCCAGGACGGAATCCGAAGCCAGGGTGGAATCCACCACCGTAGAAGCCGCCACCACCGTGGAAGCCGCCACCACCGTGGAAGCCACCACCGCCACCATGGAAGCCACCACCGCCGCCGCCGTGCCCGGCAGCGGAGGCCGGTGCCGCCAGAGCGCCGATCAACGCCAGGGAGCACAGAGAGACCCGGAAGGGGGACATGCCAACTACTCCTCGTTAGCCCGTCAGGAGGATATGGGGACTGATTCCCGCTTGCGCAGACCGGCAAGGCCGCCCGAACATTCCGAAAGCGCAGTTCAGGCTCTACCTCCCCACTTGGCCGTTGACCCGCATCAGCGCGGTTCTGCTAATCGGCGCGACGCCCGGATCACGCAACGCGTCAGCGGTTTTGCTCAATCCGCAGGTCGGACGGCTGCGATAATCGTCAAGCTGTCCCCGGCACCCCGCCCACCCCTCGGCCTCGATCCGGTTTCACGATTCGTTTATTACGACGGCAGGAATCCGGCTACGCGCTCGACCCTGCGCCCCTCGATCGCCGACACCTCTGGGTTCAGCCAAAAAGCCCAGACCCCCGCACCGAACACCAGCAACACCGCCGCGATGATGAACGGCGCCTGCCACGAACCGTAATGGACGAGAACCCCGAAGACGATCGGTGACAACGCGCCGCCGATATTCCCCGCCATGTTCATCGCGGCCGACACGGTCCCGGAATATTTACCGCCGATATGCATCGCCACGGCCCAGTGCGGGGCGATCGCGCACTCGAGAAAGAAGAAGGCCGCCGTCAGGCACCCGACAGCGGTGTAGGCGTTGTCCACCAGCGCGGCCGGCACAATGCACGCCACGCAGCCCAGAAGGCCCACAACAGCGACGAGGCGATGCGCGAGTTTGACGCTTCCGGTCGTCGCCAGCAGCCAGTCGACGGCGAGGCCGCCCAGTGTGTCGCCGACGACGCCGGCCCAGAATGGCAGCGAGGCGAAAATCCCGACCTTGAGCAGCGTGAAGTGGCGATACTCCACCAGATACGACGGCATCCAGCTCAGGAAGATGAAGCCGCAATAGCCGCTGGTGAAATAGGCGCACATGAGTGCCCACATGCTGGATGACCGGAACAAGGTTCCCCATGGCAGGATCTCCATGCGCTCGATCCTGGGCGGCATGACGTTCCCCTGCTCGTCGACACCCCGGATGTAAGCCAGTTCGGCGTGGCTGACGGAGGCCTGTTCCTCGGGCATGTCGCGGTAGGTCCGGTACCACAGCACAGCCCACAGGATCCCGATCGCGGCGCAGATGTAGAACACCCACCGCCAGCCGAGCGTCACGACGATCGCCACAACGATGGGGGGTGAGATGGCGGCGCCAAGCCGGCTCGCGCTGTGGGACACGCCCTGCACCCGTCCGCGCTCCCGCGGCGGAAACCAAAGCTGCATGGCGCGGGTCGCCACCGGAAACGCGCCCGCCTCGCCGATGCCGAAGAGGAACCTTATGGCCGCGAACGATGCCACGCCGCTGGCCGCGGCGGTAAGGGCCGTCATGACGGACCAGTAACCGACGATGCAGGTCAACACGCGCCGGGGGCCGAACCGGTCGCCCAACCAGCCGCCCGGAATTTGGAACAGTGCGTAACTCCAGACGAAGGCGCTGAAGATAAAGCCCATCTCGATCTTGCCGATGTCGAATTCCTTGGCGATGACCGGGGCAACGGTGGAGATGTTTGCTCGATCGAGATACGTCACAAGATACATCAGGCTGATCAGGAACAGCACGAACCAACGCTTCGTGCCGGTACGCTTCGCTTCGACAGTCACGGCATTTTTCCCTAACTTTGGGCTGGTATTCGCCAGCCTGACTTCGAATGTCCGGTGACGATGGATCGGGCTGATTCCGCAGGCAAGGGCGGCAAGGATGCTGGCAGGGACATCGCACAGACGAGGCCGGGATTGCTTGATGGCTCATCTTTTCAGATCGCGCCGAAATTGCTGCGCCGCAGGCGATGCGACCTGCAAGCCTGGACCGGTGTCTCGAAGGCAACGCTTTGGGTCGCGATCTGCCGTTTGACCATGCAGACCTGAAGGTCCGCCGCGGGGTACAAATCGCTCGAAACAGTCAGTCGGTCGCGGCCCGGATGAACGATCCTGCCCTGCCGATCGCGCGGCGCCCGTCTGTGAGTTGCTGGTAGAACAGCGGCCACGCATGGATCATGTGTGGCCATACCTCCAGCGTGACTCGAATGTCCGCCATGCCGGCCCGCTCGGCGATCTGGATCGAATCGTCGAACAGGGTCTCGGCGGTGCCGACCTGAATGAGCAGCGGCGGCAGACCCTTGAGGTTGGCATACAGCGGGGCGGCAAGAGGGGTTCTCGGCGCGGTTCCGCCGAGATACCAGCCGGCCAGTTCCAGGATGTATTCCCGGCTGATCATCGGATCGATTGCCGCCTTGCTGGCGTAACTCTCGCCGCTCGCTTCCATGTCGACCCAGGGTGAGATGCACCAGCCGCACGCCGGCAATGGCAGGCCACTGTCCCGTAGAGCAACCATGACGGCGAGGGTCAGTCCGCCGCCGGCACTATCGCCGCCGATAGCTATCCGGCCAGGCTGCACATCCTGCGCGAGCAACCAGCGGTAGGCTTGAATCGCATCGTCCAGTGCCGCCGGAAACGGATGCTCCGGCGTGCGCCGGTAGTCGATCGCAAACGTCCGCGCCTGCGCCGCCCGGCCGGTCTCCGTCACCATCGCGCGGTGGCTGACGATCGATCCGACCGAGAAACCACCGCCGTGGAGGTAGAGCAGAACACGCGAGGCGTCCGCGCCAGGCGCGACGCTCCATTCCGCTGGCACGCCGTCGGCGCTCACCGCTTCGAGGCGGATATCCTCGGCCGTCCTGTAACTGGCGCCGAGCGCGTCGAGCCGATCGCGGCGCTCGGCGACACTGATCGGACGCGGACGCGACGCGAGTAGCGCCCGTAATGCGGCGATTTCGTGCTCACTCATTGTCTCACTCCGCCCCGATCTGTGACAGACAAGTTGCTTGGGTTACTACCCACTATGCGGACCTCGGCCCAACCTTATCGCGATAGTCCAGGTGTGGTGAGGTACTGTGCCGAGTGCCGGCAAGCAGCTTTGCCAGCCATCCGTGTGCAACACCGAGCGCGGTCCCGATCAGTAACGAAACTGGCAGGGCGAGCAATACACTTTGCCCGCCCGGACTGGTGAGCGCCCCCATCGTGGACGCCCGGGGCGCCAGGCTCACAACGGCGAAGGTTGCTGCAAAGCCATAGAATGGCGCCGGGACAGTGCTCAGAACTGGCGCCGCCGATGCCAGAACGATTGCGACCGAGGCGATCGCTGCGCAGACTGCCGTGGCGAGCGTGCTTCCCAGCGGAAGTATGCCGGTGGCAACCACGATCGCAACGCACCACGCAGTCATCACGCCGAACACCAGGCCCGCGGAACTTCGCAGCGAGCCTCTCAGGTTCGCTCCCGACTGATCGTAGCTGGCCCATCCGATGAATGAAGCCCACACGAAAAGCCCGGGTAGCTGCGAGAACGCCAGGACAGCCATTGCAGCGACGATCCCGGCCGCCGCTGCGGCCGCGGTCAGTGGTGAGAGATTCATTTTGCGCTTTCGGCCAGCACACGTTGCTCCATGCCGGGATGGAATTTTGCCAGCCAGCGGATCATCTCTTCGCGAGCGAGCGCCGAGTTGCCAACCTGGCAGTGCTGTTCGGCGCCCTCGCGCGCGGTGAAGATGCGTGCGGTGACCGATCGCGCACATGTCAGCTCGCGCATGATGCGATAGACCCAGTCGGTGTCGAACAGGTGGTCGTCTTCGCCTTCAGTGAGCAATACATCCTGCGTGATATTCGGCAGTACACCCTGCAAGTCGTGCTTCGACAATTCAACAAGGCAGTCGAACGCCGTCTCCGTCCGGGTGATATGCATGCCCTGCGTGATGGCCCAGCTGAAGTTGGTGCTCAATCGGCGCTGTTCGGCGACGATGCTTTCCACGCCCTCGCGATCCTGAACGCGGAACAGGGACATCAGCGCGCGGTCCCGGCCCGGGGACATCTGCCGCAGCGCCATGTCCAAACCCCAGTAGGTGGCCGGAAGCGAGACGACATGCTGAATTCTTGGTTCGAAGGCGGCCGCGCGCAGCGCAAGATAGCCGCCGCAGGACGCACCGAGCCAGTCCACTGCGCTGAGCTTGAAGTAATCGAGCAGGGCTTTCGCCGGCCGTTCCCATGCGTGAGTGAAGCGCAATCCCTGCCGGATTGCCCCACCCTGTCCGGGCCCGTCGAAGCCGATAACGGTATAGCCGATTTCCGTCAGCGGCTGGAGGAACGGGTAGAACTCCTCGACGAACAAATCGTAGCCGCCATTGAAGATAAACGTCGCCAGCTCCTTCCCGACGGCACGCAAACGAAAGCCCGGCAAATAACCGGTTTCATAGGGGACCTTGATGCGTTCGTAGTTGGCATGCCCTTCCATACCCTTCGCGAACGTGCGGGCGAAGTCGTCGTACAGACTGTTGCGTAGATCTCCGGCAGGCAGATAGAACTCCGCCTGGTGGTAGTACGTCGCGGCATCGAGCCAACGACCCTCTGTTTCCGACCGCCTGGCGAGGTCCAGCCAGGCGCTGTGCCACGTATCGAAATCGACGATTTTTGCGGCAAGGGCCCTGGCCACTTCGATCCGTGTCGTCGCGCCGCCATCAAGCAGCGGGCGGTTGAGCGTATAGTTCATGCCGAGATCTTTGAGAATGTTGAAGTAGGCCATCAAGTCCCTCCTGTTTGCCGATCACGCTGTTGTTCGACTGGGTGGAAGCGCGGCTTGCACCAGCGATTGATGCAAGTGCGAATACGCCCGGTCGGGTTGCGCGGAAGATTGACCGGTTGGACCGGAACTGCCATATCAATTGCAGCAAGGTCGTGTTGCCGGAATTGCAACACCTTCGGCGGCCGTACCTGGTCAGGGTTGCGGCCGGCAATTCACCAGGGTGGCAGCGGCATGGACTTTACCGCCTTGCGCTACTTCTGTGAGACCGCCAATTCGCGCTCGATCAGGGCTGCATCAGAACGGCTGCATGTCTCCCCGTCCGCAATCAGTCGCCAGATAGCGAAACTGGAGCATGAGCTGCGGGCGCCGATATTCGATCGTCGGGCCCAGGGAATGGCGCTGACACCCGCGGGAGAGATCCTGCAGGCCAAGGTCGAAGGGATGATGCGCGAGTTCGACCGCATAAAATCCCATGTCGCGGCGCTGCGCGACCTGCAGGCGGGAACGGTCGATATCTATGGGTTCCAGGCTGCGGCGGGCAGCATCGTTGCCCCAGTCCTGAATGAGCTGCATCTACGGTACCCGAATATCCTGTTCAACTTCATGGCGAGCAGTACAGACGAGACAATTGCGGCGTTGACCGATGGAACCGCAGAAATCGGTTTGGTCCTTAATCCGCCGATGCGCGATACGATACAGAATATCGAGATCTATCGTGATCACGTCGTAATGGTGTCTGGTTCGGAGCATCCTCTTGCCGGACGTACTGCCGTGACGCTGAGCGAAGTCGCCGAATATCCGATAGTGTTGGCAGTGCCAAGTTTTGGTTTGCGGCAGCAGGTCGAACGTGCGTTCGATCTTCATGGAATCCGTCCGAATGCCTTTTGCGTGACCAACTTGGTGAGCCTGATGAAGGACCTCGCGAGTTTTGGCGACCAATGCACATTATTGCCGCGATCTGCTGTGTTGCCGGAGGTCGCAGCAGGCAACCTTGTCATCGTGCCGGTGCGCGAGCTCGCCAGGGACGCGATGGTGTTTTGCGTTTGCGTGCTTAAGGGCCGCGTACTCTCTCCGGCGGCCAAAGTTTTTGTCGATGCAATCATGACATATTGTAGTCGCCTTGGTGTTGAGCCTGAGTCACTGATCAAACGATAAATCCACGGATGGAACGACGGCCCCACTTCGCCGTAGCCCGTCAGGCCGGCGTAGATGAGGCGCGGATTAACCGCGCAACCATGGATAATTGATCCCGAGACTATGCCCGATTGAACGCCGGCATCACGTCCCGGGCAAACCAGCGCAACTGTTCCTCAAACTCGCGCGGTGACAGCCCTTCGGCCCAGTGGATCATGTAATCCTCCAGCCCCGGATACTTCGCCTCGATCAACTTGATGCCGTCGATCACCTGCGATGGCGGACCGCAGAACCATGCCTTCTGCGCCACGCCATCGCGCAACGACGGAATTTTCGCCGGCGCGCCAGGTGTTCCCCACGTGCGCCCTTGTTCGTCCGCATAGCGCACGAAGCCGAACGGCGCGAACCACTTGTAGCGTTCGTCGTGCGCCGGCTCGACCCTGCGGATGGCCTCCTCCTGGCTGCCGGCGAGATACAGTCCGGTGCCCCAGATCATGTCCTGGCCAAGCTGCTTCTGCACGCCATGTTTCGCACACGCCGTCTGATAGGCGCGCACCACGTCATCCAGGATCTTCTCGCCGTTCAGCGTCACCATCGCTTTCAGGCCGTACTGCGCCATCATGTCGATGGTTTTGCCGGAGGCGACCGGCATCCAGACTTCCACCGGCAGGTGCTTCGGCCGCGGCACCATGGTGATGTCGGTGAGTTTGTAGCCGCGATAGTCCACCGGAGGCGGCGCCTCGAAATACTTGCCCTTGAAGTGGAACCGTTCCTCGTTGAAGCAGGTCAGCAGCAGCCGCAGCTGTTCCTCGAAGTATTCCCGGTTTTTGTCCGCATCGATCAGCGGCGCGCCGAAGCTTTCCACCTCACGCGTGTGGTAGCCGCGCCCGACACCCATGATGACCCGGCCGTTGGTGACGATGTCGGCCATCGCGTAGTCTTCCGCGAGCCGGATCGGATGCCACATCGGCAGCACGTTGAATGCGCAGCCGAATTTCAATCGTTTGGTCTGCGTGGCGAGCCACAAGCCAAGCTGCACCAGATTCGGCAGGCACTCGTAGCCTTCGTGCTGGAAATGGTGCTCGGCGGTCCACAGCGCGTAATAGCCGAGATCGTCCATCACGCGAGCCATGTCGCGCGTGGTGAAGAACACCTCGCTGAGGCGTTCGTTCGGATAGCGCCGGTCATTCGCCGGCGTACCGTTGATGCCGACATTGTCCAGGTCGATCTGGCCGACATAGAGGACGTGGAAGCGTTTGATCATGGCGTTCACAACCCTGTTGCCGCGGAGATGGATTATGCCAGCTTGACGGTTCGTCCGCCAACCCGCCCCCCCGCGCACGCTTGACTTGTCCCCAGCCGAACCGGCACGTTTCGACAAACACCAATGGCCACAACGGCCGGACACGACGGGAGGGTACGCCGATGCTACGCAACAAGCTGTCGCGCAGGCGCGTCATGACGGGAGCGGCCGGTCTCGGCGCCGCAACCATTCTGCACTGGCCGGCCAACGCCGCGGAATTCAGCTACAAGCTTGGCTCCTCGTCGCCAATGGAACATCCGGCAATGGCGCACGATCAGATCGCCGCGGACAGGATCAAGAAGGCAACCAACGGGCGGCTGGAGATCACCATCTACCCGAACAGCGTACTCGGCGGCGATACGTCGATGATCGCGCAGACGATTTCCGGTGCGATGGAGATGTATAACCTGCCGATCGATCTGCTGGCGCCGCGCAATCCGGTCTGCGGCATTCCAGGCGTCGGCTTCGCATTCCCCGACATGGACCATGTCTGGGCCGCGATGGATGGCGATCTCGGCAACATGCTGCGTGGCGTGGCGGAACAGATCGGGCTCTATTGCCTGCCCAAGGGCTACGACCACGGCTTCCGCCAGATCACCACGCGCACCAAGCCGATCAACGGGCCGGACGACCTGCATGGCTTCAAGATCCGCCTGCCGGTGGCGCCGTATCTGATTTCGCTGTTCCGCCATCTCGGCGCCTCGCCGACTGCGATCAATTTCAATGAGGTGTACAGCGCGTTGCAGACCGGCATCGTGGACGGGCAAGAAAACCCACTGGTGCTGATCGATACCGCCAAACTGTACGAGGTGCAGAAATACTGCAGCCTCACCAACCATGTCTGGGCCGGATTCCATACCTCGTTCAACGTCGCGGCGTGGAAGCGGCTGCCGCCTGACCTGCAGGAGACGGTTCACCGCATCTTCACCGAGGAGGCGCTGGCGGAGCGTCAGGACTTCGTGAAGATGACGACGTCGGAACAGCAGAATCTGACCACCAAGGGTCTGACGTTCAATGCGCCGGACAGCAAGCCGTTCCGCGAGGTGCTGGCGAAGTCCGGTTTCTATCCCGAAATGAAGAAGACCGCGGGCGACCAGGCCTGGGCGCTGCTGGAGAAATACGTCGGTCCGCTGACGTCATGAACCTCGATACGCCGGAGCTCGCCACGGCGATCGCCCGACCGCTCGCGCCCGGCTGGGCGGCGCTGCGGCGCGGCGCGTTCCTGCTCGACCAGGCGATCGGCAGAACCTGCGAGGCGATCGGCGCGACGCTGGTGCGTGGCCGAGGTTTGTATCCTGTTCGCGGGCGTGGTCTCGCGCTACGTGCTCGACAGTCCGCTGTTCTGGACTGACGAGCTCGCCAACTTCCTGTTCCTGTGGCTGTCGATGCTCGGCATGGTCGTCGCACTGCGGCGGGACGGACACATGCGGCTGACCACGCTGGCCAACTGGGTGCCGCGCGCAGTTGGCAAGCTGGTTCGCCGCCGTCGCCTCGCTGGTGGTGATCGCCTTCGTGCTGGAGGTCCTGCTGCCGGCCGTGCAGTACCTTGATCAGGAGCGCTATGTCGAGCTGATCTCGCTACAGATCTCCGACGGCTATCGCGTCGTCGCCATCGTCGTCGGCATTTCGCTCGCCGCGATCATCTCTTTGTTGCGCCTGCTCGAAACAACGACGGTGCGGAGCTTCGCGCTGGCGCTGGCAACCGTTGCCGGCATCGCGGCGCTGCTGTGGATCTGCCAACCGCTGTTGCTTTCGATGGGCTTCGGCAGCCTGATCGTGTTCTTCGTGGTCATCGTCGCGGTCTGCGTCGGCATCGGCGTGCCGATCGCCTTCGCCTTCGGCATTGCCACCATGTCCTACCTCGGCCTCACCAGCACCATGCCGCTGTCCGTCGTGGTGAACCGCATGGATGAGGGCATGTCCAACCTGCTGCTGCTGTCGGTGCCGATGTTCGTGTTTCTCGGCTTGCTGATGGAGATGACCGGCATCGCGCGCGTGATGGTGGCGTTCCTTGCGGCCCTGGTCGGCCACGTGCGCGGCGGCCTGTCCTACGTGCTGCTCGGCGCGATGTATCTGGTGAGCGGTATTTCCGGATCGAAGGCCGCAGACATGGCCGCGGTGGCGCCGGTGCTGTTCCCCGAAATGCGGCGTCGCGGTTCGCATCCCGGCGAGCTTGCCGCACTGCTTGCGAGCTCCAGCGCAATGTCGGAAACCATCCCGCCGAGTCTGGTGCTGATCACCATCGGCTCGGTGACCAACGTATCGATCACCGCGCTGTTCACCGGTGGGCTGCTGCCGGCGGCGGTGGCGGCGCTCGCTCTTGTCGTGGTGTGCTGGATCCGTTCGCGCCACATGGACACCGGCGGCGGCAAGCGCGCGCCGGTCTCGGTGATGCTGCGCACGTTCATCATCGCGGTGCCGGGTCTGACCTTGCCGTTCGTGATCCGCGCCGCGGTGATCGACGGCATCGCCACCGCGACCGAGGTTTCCACCGTGGGCGTGGTTTACACCGCGGTGCTGGGGTTGCTGGTGTACCGGCAGTTCGACTGGCGGCGCATCTATCCGATCCTGGTCGATACCCTGTCGCTTACCGGCGCGGTGATGCTGATCATCGGCACCGCGACGGCAATGGCGTGGGCACTGACTCAGTCCGGCTTCTCGCAATGGCTGGTGGCGACGATGGCAACGGTTCCGGGTGGCAAGCTTGGCTTCCTGTCGATCACCGCGGTCGCGTTCGTGGTGCTGGGCAGCGTGCTGGAGGGGATACCGGCGATCGTGCTGTTCGGCCCGTTGCTGTTCCCGGTCGCCAAGGCGATGGGCGTGCACGAGGTGCATTATGCTCTGGTGATCATCCTGGCGATGGGAATCGGGCTGTTCGCGCCACCGTTCGGCGTGGGGTTCTATGGCGCGTGCGCGATCGGGCGGGTGTCGCCGGATGACGCGCTGGGGCGGATGTGGCCTTACCTGGCGGGGCTGGCGGTGGCGCTGGCGATCGTCGTGGCGGTGCCGTGGTTGTCGATCGGGTTCTTGTAAGCGGCGGCGCGTAGCGCGCCATACGGCCAACGCAACCGTCAGTTCAGGAAGATCTTTCCCGGATTCAATATACCCCTCGGATCCAACGCCTGCTTCACCGAGCGCATGACCGCCAGTGCCTCGGCGCCGTGCTCCTGTTCGAGGAACTCGCGTTTGCCGAGTCCCACCCCATGCTCGCCGCTGCACGAACCGCCGAGCGACAGTGCCCGCGCAACAATCTTCTTGTCCAGGTCCCAGGCTCGTTGCAGCCCGCCGGGTTCGGGTGGCACCAGGATCACCGTGTGGAAATTGCCGTCACCGACATGGCCTACGATCGGTGCCGTCAGGCCCGACGCGGCGATGTCTTCCTTCGCGCCGAGGATCGCCGCATCCAGCAGCGAAATGGGAACGATGGCATCGGTCGCAATGCCTTGGTGGCCAGGCTTCAGCGCCAGGCACGCCCAGTACGCGTCATGCCGCGCCTGCCACAGCTTGCCGCGCTCGGTCGTGTCGGTGGCCCAGCGAAAGCCCATGCCGTCATGGTCCGCGGCGATCTCCTCGGTCTGCTGTGCCTGCTCGGCCACCGCAGCCGTCGTGCCATGGAATTCAAAGAAAAGGGTAGGCTGCGACTGCAGTCCTTCAAGTTTCGAATACGCAATGCAGGCTGCCATCTGCACCTCGTCCAGCAGTTCCATGCGCGCGACCGGAACACCAATCTGCATGATGGCGATCACAGTCTCCACCGCGCCGCGCAACGTGGGGAACTGACAGGTCGCGGACGACACAGCTTCGGGGATGCCGTGCAGGCGAAGCTGGATTTCGGTGATGACGCCAAGAGTGCCCTCGGAGCCGATGAACAGCCGCGTCAGGTCGTAGCCGGTCGCTGACTTGCGCACGCGGCCGCCGGTGTGGATCAGCCGTCCGTCGGCCATCGCCACCGTCAGGCCCAGCACGTTTTCCCGTATCGTGCCGTAGCGAACGGCATTGGTGCCGGAAGCGCGCGTGGCGCACATCCCGCCCAGGGTGCAAAGCGACGTTCCAGGATCGACCGGAAAGAACAACCCCTGGTCTCGCAGGTATTCGTTGAGCTGGTCGCGCGTCACGCCGGCTTCGACGCGGCAGTCCATGTCCGGCTGACTGACCTCGATGACGCGGGTCATGCGCGACAGGTCGAGCGTAATGCCGCCGCGCACCGGGGTCACATGACCCTCCAGCGAGGTGCCGGCACCCCACGCCACCACTGGCACATGCGCGGCGTGACACAATGCCAGCAGGCGCGCAGCTTCCTGGGACGTCTCGATGAATGCCACGGCGTCAGGCAGCACGGGCGGCTGAGTATCCTGGCCGTGCGAGTGATGCTCGCGCAGCGTGGCGTTGGTGGTGATGCGCTCGCCCAGGAAGTCACGGGCGGCGGCGATCACGGTATCGGCGGCTTCAGGCATGGCGGGGTACTCTGGCGTTGTGCCTGCCCCCATAGGACCTGTGGGCGCGGACTGGCAAGGCATACGCTCCGAGCCGGGCCTTCGCGTGGCTGGCGTGGTCCTCCATCGCAACGATACTCCAGGCCTAGCCAAAGCATGTCAGAACATGCGACCGATGCCTGCCGCGACGAGCATGCCAATGAAGAGACGCGCGCGACCATGGCGACCGCTCGCCGCACCCGCTGGAGGATACATGACGCCGTCGATCGAACCAGACCGCCTGTGGCAGTCCATCATGCACATGGCGCAACTCGGCCCCACACCTGAAGGTGGCAGTTGCCGTCTGGCACTTTCGGCCGAGGATGTGCAGGCCCGCGCACTTCTGCTGGATTGGTGCAAGCCGCTGCAGCTGCGCTTTGAACAGGACGCGATCGGCAACATGTTCCTCCGTCGTGAAGGCAGCGAACCTAGCGCCGGCGCGGTCGCCTTCGGCAGTCATCTCGACACGGTGCCGACCGGCGGGCGGTTCGATGGCGTGTTCGGTGTGCTTGCCGGGCTCGAGGTCATGCGGGCGCTGGAAGAGGCGGGCATCCAGACCCGCGCGCCGCTCGAACTGGTGAACTGGACCAACGAGGAAGGCAGCCGCTTCCGCCCAGCGATGATGGGCAGCCGCGTGCACGCCGCCGACATGAGTTTGGCAGACGCGCTGGCGATCACCGATGACCACGGCACCAGCGTGCAACAGGCGTTGCGGACCAGCGGTCAGGCTGGTCCTCTGACGCCATCGCCGCGCGGCTGGAGTTGCTGGCTGGAGGCGCATATCGAGCAGGGTCCGATCATGGAGACGACCGGCACCGATATCGGGATTGTCACCGGCACGATGCACGCTCGCTATTTCCAATTGACTATCACCGGCGAACCAAGCCACGTCGGTCCCACCACGATGGATCGCCGCCGCGACAGCCTGGCAGCGACCGCGGAGATCATCCTGGCGATCGAGCGCATCGCGCACGCGGCCGAACCGCTCGGTCGTGCGTCCGCAACGTGGATAGAGAATTACCCCAACGCGCGCGGCAACGTCGCCAACATCACCCGCCTGCATTGCGACGTGCGGCATGAACAGGCACCGCGCGCCATCGCGATGGAGGCGGCATTGCGCGAGGCACTGAATGCGATCAAAGCCCGCCGGCGCGTGGCGATCGATATCGACCCATACACCACCTTCGGCCCGACTGCCTTCGACCAATCACTCGGCAATCTGCTGCGCCGCAAAGCAGCGGCACGCCAGCTCACCACACGTGACATGATCGCCGCTGCCGGGCATGATTCGGTGTTGATCGCAGCTATCTGCCCGAGTGCCATGCTGTTCGTTCCCAGCGTCGACGGCATCACCCACAACCCGCGCGAATATTCCACACCGGAGCAACTCGCGCGCGGCGCACAGGTGCTGCTGGATACTGTGCTGGAACTGGCCGGCTAAAGTTTGATGCGGCTGACTGGAACGCTGGATCCCGCTGCCGCTCAGCCCCATCGCCGCGCGTGCGATCGGTTTGTCACCGCATCTGACGCGGGATCGCCCATGCACGGGAGCGAGACCAGCATCCTGCCGCTGCTGAAGCGGGATGCGGTGCGCGGCCAGACCGGGTAGCATCCGTCCACCATGAGCCAGACCAACATGCGCGCCATGATCCTGGATGAAGCACGCAAGCCACTGCGACTGGCGGAAGTTGCCGTGCCGTCACCCGGGCCGGGTCAGGTCTTGATCCGCGTGCATGCCTGCGCCGTTTGTCGAACCGACCTGCATGTAGTGGACGGGGACCTTGCCGAGCCGAAGCTGCCGCTGATTCCGGGCCATGAGATTGTCGGCAGCGTTGCTGGCCTTGGCGCAGGTGTCGACCGGTTCCGCGTGGGCGATCGCGTCGGCGTGCCCTGGCTGGGCTGGACCTGCGGCGAATGTGACTTCTGCCGATCCGGACGGGAGAATCTGTGCGCGCGGGCGCGCTTCACCGGCTACCAGATCGACGGTGGCTATAGCGACTTCACCGTTGCCGACCAGCGCTACTGCTTCGCGATTCCCGCCGTCTACAGCGACGTAGAAGCGGCGCCGCTATTGTGCGCCGGACTGATCGGCTACCGCTCGCTGCGCATGACGGGTGAGGCGCGACGGCTGGGCCTGTACGGCTTCGGTGCCGCGGCGCATATCATCGCGCAGGTGGCACGCTGGCAGGGCCGGGAAATCTACGCATTCACCAGTCCGGGTGATGCAGCGGCGCAAGCGTTTGCACGCGAACTCGGGGCGGTGTGGGCCGCGGGTTCCGACCAGCCGCCGCCGCACTTGCTGGATGCCGCGATCATCTTCGCGCCGGTCGGTCCATTGGTGCCCGCCGCATTGCGTGCCGTGGAGCAAGGCGGCACGGTGGTCTGCGCCGGCATCCACATGAGCCCAATCCCCAGCTTCCCATACGACATCCTATGGGGCGAGCGGGTGGTGCGATCAGTCGCGAATCTGACACGGAGCGACGGCGAGGAATTTCTCTCACTGGCGCCGAAGGTCCCGGTGAAGACGCGTCCGCTGCAATATCCGCTGGAACAGGCGAACCAGGCACTGGATGATTTGCGCGCCGGTCGCTTGCAGGGTGCCGCGGTGCTGCGGATCAACCGTTCCGCGCGTTGACGCACCGATGCGCCACGCCTAGCTTGCGGCTCTCATTTACAGTCGGGAAACACCCAGATGGCCAATAAACTCAAGGCGCGGCTTGCAGCAGGTAAGGCGTGTGTCAATGGCTGGCTCGCCATACCGTCTGGCTTTTCGGCTGAGGTGATGGCGCAGTGCGGGTGGGACAGTGTTACCGTCGATATGCAGCATGGCGTGCAGGACTACCAGTCGATGGTGCAGTGCTTCCAGGCGATGACGGCGCATCCGGTCACGCCGCTGGTGCGCGTGCCATGGAACGAACCCGGCATCATCGGCAAGGCATTGGACGGCGGCGCTTGGGGCATCATTTGCCCGATGGTGAACAACCGCGCAGAGGCGCAGGCGTTGGCGAGCTACAGCCTGTATCCGCCGATGGGCAAGCGCAGCAACGGACCGATCCGCGCGGCGATGTATGGCGAGGCGTCCAACTACCAGAAGATCGCCAACGACGAAGTGCTGGTGATCCCGATGATCGAGACGCAGGAGGGCATCGACAACATCGACGAAATCCTGACGGTACCTGGCATCAGCGGCATCTATGTCGGCCCGTCCGACATGGGATTTTCACTCGGCTTGATTCCGACGCTGGATCGCGAGGAGCCGTTGATCCTGGGGATCTACGAAAAGCTGCTGGCGTCCTGCAAGCGGCACGGCAAGTTCGCCGGCATCCATAACGCCACGCCCGCCTACGCCGCACGGATGATCGGCATGGGCTACCGCTTCGTCACCATCGCCAATGACAGCGGCCTGATGGCACGCGCGGCGCGCGAGGCGGTTACAGCAACCCGTAAGGCCGCGGGCGAAGTCGCGAGCTGATTGTGCCGGAGCGACGGCCGCGGACGTGATGGTCCGCGGCCGTCTTGATTCGGCCGTCCTGAACCGAAGGAGTGTTCGTCATGGCGCCACCACCCGTGATCCGGCTGCATCCCGACGATGGCGTGGTGATCGCGCGTGCGACACTGTTGCCTGGCACACCGGTCGTCGATGGTGTTGTCACGCTGGATCGCATCCCGGCCGGCCACAAGGTTGCGGTGCGGCCAATCGCGGCGGGCGAACCGGTGCGACGCTACGGCCAGATCATCGGCTTTGCAGCCTCGGCAATTGCGCCCGGTCGGCATGTGCATGTGCAGAACTGCGAAATGGGGGACTTCGCCAAGGATTATGGCTACAGCGTGGATGCGAAACCGACCGATTACGCCAACACGCCCGCGACGTTCGATGGCATCCGTCGACCCGACGGCCGCGTCGCGACGCGCAACTACATCGGCATCCTCACGTCGGTGAATTGCTCGGCGCATGTCGCGGGGCTGGTCGCTGACATGTTCCGGCGCAATCCATTCACCGGCGACGATCCGCTGGCGGATTATCCCAATGTCGATGGCGTGGTGGCGCTGACGCACAAGACCGGCTGCGGCATGACCGAAGCCGAGCCGTTGCGTGTGTTGCGGCGCACTCTGGCAGGTTATGCGCGGCACGTGAATTTCTCCCACGTGGTCGTGCTGGGGCTCGGGTGCGAGGTGAACCAGATCCGCGGATTGCTGGAAGAACAGCGACTGTCGGACCGTATCCGTAACATGGACATTCAGACCATGGGCGGCACGCGCAAGACTGTGGAAGCCGGCGTGGCGTTCGTGAAGGAAGTGCTGGCCGAGGCGAACCAGGTGCATCGCGAACCTGTGCCGGCCAGCGAGCTGATGGTGGCGCTGCAATGCGGCGGGTCTGACGGATATTCCGGCGTGTCGGCCAATCCGGCACTCGGTGCCGCGAGCGATTTGCTGGTGCGGCATGGCGGCACGGTGATCCTGTCGGAAACGCCGGAGACCTATGGCGCGGAACATCTGCTGACGCGGCGCGCGGTGTCACCCGAGGTTGGCGGAAAGCTGGTGGCGCTGATGCGCTGGTGGGAAGACTACACGCGACGTGAGGGCGCGGAAATGAACGCCAACCCGTCGCCGGGCAACAAGGCGGGCGGGCTGACCACGATCCTGGAGAAGTCGCTCGGCGCGATGGCGAAAGCCGGCAGCACCAATCTGGTCGATGTGGTCAACTATGCCGAGGCGGTGACGGCGAAGGGCTTCGTGTTCATGGATACACCGGGGTACGATCCGGTGTCCGCGACAGGTCAGGTTGCGGGCGGCGCCAATCTGGTATGTTTCACCACCGGGCGCGGCAGCGTGTTCGGCTGCAAGCCGTCGCCATCGATCAAGCTCGCGACCAACACGCCGATGTATCAGCGCATGGAAGACGACATGGACGTGAACTGCGGCACGATCCTGGATGGCGACGAGAGCGTGCAGGAATGCGGCCAGCGGGTATTTGAACTGATGCTGCGGGTAGCGTCCGGTGAGCGGACCAAAAGCGAGCAGTTCGACTTCGGTGCGGCGGAGTTTGCGCCGTGGGTGCTGGGGGCGACGATGTGACGCTTTGACTCAGGGTTGGCGAAGGACAGCACCTACGCTCTAGGGTGGCGCGCTTCGCCTCTGCCATGCCGACCGTTTGCCAAGCTGCGCACGAAATCGCGGTTCCATCGCACATACCCTGGCTGCACGAACCCCAGCTTGTCACGCAGCACCGCATGCGCGTCCGCCAGCCGGTGGAACGGAATCGACGGATACAGATGATGCTCCGCGTGGAACGGCATGTTCCACATCAGCAGCCGCACAACCGCGTTGGTTAGCGTCGTGCGTGTGTTGGTCAACCCGTTGCGGTCCAGCGTGCAGCCGGTGTGTTCGGCCAGCAGATAAGCGCGCAGGATCGGCTGGCCGATAAGCTGCGGGACGATCCAGAATTCAAACGGCGTCGCCCAGCCGAACAGCAGCGCCGCAACCATCGATCCTCCCACCATCGTCACGCTCATGGCGCGCACGCTGAAAATGATCCGCTCGCGCACCGCATCGCCAACGTAAGTGATACGCGCTCAGATCGCCGCGCCAGCAATCGGCAATCACGCGCAGCCGCAGCCGCCAATATGGAATGCCCAGCAAGCGACGAACATAGGCAGCAACGCTCGGTGGGAACCTGCTGCGTGTCGAGTTCCGGATCGAGGCCAGGCACCTGTGTATGACGATGATGCGCCAGATGGAACGCCGAATAGAACTGCGCATTCAGCAGTGAGGGACACGACGCAAGCCAACCCACGATCGCATTGGCCCGCCGGGAGGCAAAGGCAGTCCGGTGCATCGTCTCGTGCGCGGGCGCGAACAGGGCCACCTGCACAATGCCGAGTGCCAGCATGGCCGGCAGCAACGTCCAGGGGCCGGCGATGGCGACCAGCCAACCGGTGCCGACCAGCAGCGCGCAATGCACGCTGATGCGCCCCGCGCCACTCGGCATTCGTCCTGCCGGACAGAGCGCGCAATTCGGCGGGACTGAGAACTCGATCGGATACCAGCGTCATGGACAATTCCGATGTCATGGACAACTCCAGCATGCAAATCACGCGCCAACGATCACTGGGGCGGCCAGCCAAGGAGGTCTCGCGCATCGAAAACCGCAACAGGCTGCAACATCCAGCCGGCATGGCGTATCGCGCTACCGGGCAACTGTGCAAGCGCTGCGAATGCCCGGCCCAGCTCGACCGGCACACGCTCGGGATGTTCGGGCGCCAGAATCAGCATATCGTTGCCGATGAAACGGGCAGGCGGATCAGCCAGGCCGAACTGTCGGCAGTCGCGGTTGAGGCACACCGTCGTGACGCCCGGGCCGAGCGCGTAGGCGATCTTGCCGGCGTCGCGCCAGTCGGGCACGCCAACGACGGTTCCCGGCCGCAGCAGGCCGCGTGCCGCAAGATCGTCGCGCAGCGAGGTCCAGTCGATCGCCTCGATTGTTGGGTCGCTGCGTGCAAACTCGGCGATGGCGGGATGCAGCCATCCCCAGCGAGCCTGCGTGCCAATGACAGCCACGGTTATCACAACAAACGCCCCGGTGCCGAACAGCAGCGCGACGCACGACAGGCTGACCCAGACGGCGCGCGACGGCCGCGCCAAGCAGCGGGAACAGCATCAGATAGCCGGGCGCGGCCCAATGGAACAGGACGCGCTGACTGGACCATGCGGATACCAAGGCGAACAGAACGATCGGCGGGGCGGCGAGACAGCACAGCAGCCAGGAACGCCATTCACCTGGGCCGCGGCCGATCGCGGCGACGAAGACAGCCATCATCGGCAGCCAGATCCACGGCAACACGAATAGCGCCTCGCCGGCGAGCGTGATCAGCGGGGCAAGCGGCCGGAAGTGACCGCCGATGGCGCGGTCACCCTGGAAGGCGAACGACATCCAGCCATGCTCCGCATTCCAGATCAGCACCGGCGAGAACACGCAACACCGCGATGATGATCGCAAGCCATGGTCCGGCACGCGTCAGCCATAGCCGATGTTCGCGGCACGACAGCAGATACAAAGCCGCGCCGGCAATCGTGAGGATCGCGGAGTATTTCGAGAACATAGCGAACCCGGCGCACAGTCCGGTGGCCAACCACCATGCCAACGCTCCTCGCTCCAATGCGCGCGTCAGGCAAAGTGCTGCGCCTAGCAGGGCACAATCGAGTGGTCCATCCGGCAGCACCCAGGTGCCAGTGGTGACACCGAACACCGGCGAAAGGTTCAGCAGCACTGCCGCCCAGAGACCCGCACGCTGCATCGGCGATCGCCTCGCCAAGCCGGTACATCAGCCAGGTGGACAGCGCGAACAACGCGATGAACGGCAGGCGCACGACGATGGGTGCCTCGCTGCCGATCAGGTGCGCACGCGCCCCAGGCCAGCCACCAGGACGCCGGCGGATGATCGTAATATCCCAGGCTCAGCACACGGCCTGCCGTGACCATGTAGCTTTCGTCCACACCAAGTCCCAGCGCCGTGCCGAACAGCAGACGCAATGCCGTCGTAGCAAAGATCAGAAGCAGAACGAGGCGGGTGCATTGGCCAATTGCATTGGTTCCATCAACGGAATCAATGATCGGCGTCGTCATGCGTCCTGACCGAGATGAGACCCACGCGCGTCAGGCCAAGCGAGACAGCGAGGCGGTGGCGCTGCGGCGATCGTCATGGCCGGGACAAGGCCCATGCGCCTCAGGTTAAGCAGCGGTGATGCAACATCCTCCTCCTCCCCTCGCGGGAGGGGACGGCACAGGACCAAGCCCGGCCATGACGCGCGCCGCTGCTACACGCCGCCCCACACGTCGCGCGCCACATCGACACATAACCGCAGCTTGGCCCACTGCTCATCCTCGGTGAGCAGATTGCCTTCCTCGGTGCTGGCGAAGCCGCATTGCGGTGACAGTGCAAGCTGTTCGAGCGGCAAATATTTCGCTGCCTGATCGATCCGCCGCTTCAGCTCGTCCTTGGTCTCCAGCGCGCCGGATTTGCTGGTGACAAGGCCCAACACCACCACCTTGTGCCCACGCGGCACGAAGCGCAGCGGCTCGAAATCCGCCCGCGCGGTCACTGTCGTACTCCATGAAATACGCATCCGAATTGATCTGGTTGAACAGCACCTCGGCCACCGGCTCATAACCGCCCGACGCCACCCAATGGGAGCGAAAGTTGCCGCGGCAAAGATGCATGCTGATTGTCATGCCGTCAGGCCGCCCCTCGATCGCGCGATTCAGCAGGCTGGCGTAGATCTGCAGAAGATTGTCGACATGCTCGCCGCGCGCCTTCAACCCAGCGATCTGTTCCGGATCGCACAAATACGCGATGTTCACTTCATCGAGCTGCAGGTAGCGGCAGCCGGCGGCGCCGAAAGCCGCCACCGCCTTATTGTAAACCTCGCCGAGATCGGCAAAGAACCCATCCATATCCGGATACGCCTTCGCATCGATCGCGCGCCGCCCGCCGCGGAAATGCACCACCGATGGCGACGGGATGGTCATCTTCGGCATCGCGTCGCGGACATGGCCGGCGACAAACCGATAGTCGTCCACCATGACCGGCTCGCCCCATCCGATCCGCCCGGTAACGCGCAGCGCGAGCGGCAACGGAACGCCGCCCTTGAACAGGATCTTCTGCTCCGGCTCATACAGCTCCACGCCATCCAGACCGGACACGAAATCATAATGCCAGTAGGCGCGACGGTATTCGCCGTCCGTCGCGGCGCGCAGGCCCAATTCCTCCTGCTTGCGAATCGCCGCCTCGATGCAGCGGTCTTCGACAGCGCGCAGCGCTTCGGCCGAAAGCGTCCCTGCCTTGCGCGCGGCGCGGGCCTCGGCCAGCTCTCGCGGACGCAGCAGACTGCCCACGTGATCGGCGCGGAACGGCGGACGGCTGCGCGGCCCGACACGGTCTTGCGTTGCATTCGCCATCGACATGGATCGCCCTCCTGATTCTCCCCCACATCTCCTACCGCTTGCAGCGGCTGCGTGAAAACATCCGGAACGCGACCCGGGGGAGGCCATGGACCGCGGACGGCTGACCGACTATCAAACGCCGCCCGCATTCGCCGGGCCGACACACTGATACGACCCGGATGATGCTCAACCGCCTGCTGGTCGGACTGGTCGAATTCAGCCAACGCCACGCACTCGTCGTCGCGTTGGGCGGTCTGCTGTTGTCCGCGTTCTCCGCGTTCTATGCGATGAACCATCTCAAAGTCAGCACCGACACCGATAAGATGTTCGCCGAGAGCCTGCCGTGGCGACAGCGGGCAGATGAGTTCAACAAGGCTTTTCCCCAGTTCCGCGGCCTGCTGGTTGCCGTGTCGACGCGCAGATACCGGAAGAGGCCGACGCCACCGCCGCGGCTCTGGCCGACGCGCTGGCGAAGGATCACGAGCATTTCAACACAGTGCGCCGTCCGGACGCTTCGCCTTACCTCCGCAAGGAGGGGTTGCTGTTCCTCGACATCAAGCAATTGACCGACCTGATGAACCGCACCATCGACGCGCAGCCATTCCTTGGCCAACTCGTCGCCGATCCGACCGCGCGAGGCCTGTTTTCCGCGCTCTCGCTGCTCGGCATGGGCGTGACCCAGGGGGACGTCGACCTCAGTCCCTATCTTGCGTCGCTGAAGGGCTTTCATCGGGCCATGGCGGATGCGCTGGCCGGGCACCCGCACCCGCTGTCCTGGCAGTTGCTGCTGGGGGGTGGAATGAATGATCTCGCCGGCAAATACAAATTCGTGCTGGTGCAACCCAAACTGAATTTCGACGCGCTGGAACCAGGCGGCGAGGCGACCGCCACAATGCGACATGTCATCGCCGGACTGGAATTCGTGAAGTCGGGCCAGGCACGCGTGCGCATCACCGGCCAGGTGGCACTGGCGGACGAGGAATTTGCCTCTGTCGTGCAGGGGGCTGTTGTCGGATTGGCGGGCAGCGTGGTCCTGATCACGCTTTGGCTGTTTCTCGCCGTGCAGACCTGGCGGCTGATCGTGCCGATTCTGGCGACGCTTGGTCTCGGCCTGATGCTGACCCTGCTGTTCGCGTCCGTGGCCGTCGGTACGCTCAATCTGGTGTCGGTCGGCTTCGGCATCCTGTTCGTCGGCATCGCAGTGGATTTCGCCATCCAATTTTCCGTCCGTTATCGCGAACGGCGCTTCGAATATCCCGACCCGGCAGAGGCGTTGCGGCAGAACGCGGCGCGCACCGGCCTTCAGATTCTCGTTGCCGCGGTGGCGACATCGGCTGGTTTTCTGGGCTTCGTGCCGACAGATTTCTCCGGCGTGGCGGAACTCGGCCTGATTGCCGGTGTCGGCATGCTGATCGCCTTCATCTGCACGCTGGGATTCCTGCCGGCGATCATCACCCTGTGCCATCCGCCAGGCGAACGAGCGGTCGTGGGCTTTGCCTGGCTGGCGCCGTTCGATCCGATCATCGCGCGCCACCGACGGCCGATCCTCGCGGTATTCGTCGCAGTTGCCGTGTTGGCGATTGCAGCCGCGCCGCGACTCACTTTCGATTCCGACCCGCTGCACACCAAAAACCCGAACACCGAGGCGATGCGAACGCTGTACGACCTGATGGACAATCCGGTCACCAATCCGTACAGCATCGACATTCTGTCCCCGACGGTCGCGCAGGCGGAGGCGTTGAAGCCAAAGCTGGTGAAGCTTCCCACCGTTTCGAAGGTAATCAATATCGAGAGTTTCGTGCCGGATGATCAGCAGGCGAAGCTGGCGATCATCGCCGACGCCAACTCGATCCTGGCGCCGACGCTATTACCGCATGAAGCTTCGGCGCCGATCACCCCTGATCAGATCCGCTTGGCGGCGAAGGCGGCACTGGCGCAGATCGATCCGGCATTGGCGAAGTTGCCGAAGGATCATCCGCTGGCAGCGATCGCCGGCGATCTTCGCCAGTTGCAGAGCGCAAATGACGAGGTGGCCATCGCGACGGATCACGCGCTGACACGGTTCCTGCCGGAACAGCTTGATAATCTGCGCACGGTGCTTGGCGCGGAACCGGTGACGCTTGCTTCGATCCCGCCGGATGTGTCGCGCGACTGGCTGCTGCCGGATGGCCGGGCGCGCACACAGGTGATGTCGACACCGCAGGCCCGCAGCAGCAGCGGCCTACGGGAATTCGTCCAGCAGGTAACCGCGATTGCACCGGATGCCGGCGGTTCGGCAGTGACCATCGAGGCGACCAGCGACACCATCGTGAATGCTTTCCGCGACGCGGCAATCATCGCACTGGTGGCGATCACGACCATCCTGTTCCTGGCGTTGCGGCGGGTGCTGGACGTCCTACTGGTCCTGGCACCGCTGATCCTGTCGGCGCTGCTGACGTTGCTGGTGGCTGTGATGCTGGCGCTGCCGCTTAACTTCGCCAACATTATCGCATTGCCACTCCTGCTGGGCGTCGGCGTATCGTTCAACATCTATTTCGTGATGAACTGGCGGGCCGGGCGGCATGCGATCCTGGGTTCGGCAACGGCACGCGCCATCGTATTTTCCGCATTGACCACCGGCACGGCATTCGGCTCCCTCGCGCTTTCCGCGCATCCCGGTACCGCCAGCATGGGCAAGCTGCTGCTGATCAGTCTGGCATGCACGCTGTTGGCCAGCCTGATATTCATCCCGGCATTGCTGTCGAGCGTGCACGCGCGTACCAACCGTTAACCGTTGGCGCGCATGCTGCCGCCATGCGTCACGTCCTCGCCGGTTTCCTGTCGCTGATGCTTGCGTCGCCCGCGGCCGTGGCGCAGGGGCCGGATTGCCCGACCGAACCATCGACCGATCCATCGGCGGGTTCGACCATGCCGTTGTCGCTCGATCTGTCCGGCCGGCCGGGCGTGCCACGGGGCACAACCGGACAGGCATACGTTGCTGTTCCGATGCAGCCGCCCGGCATTGCGTGTCGGGACGCAAAGCCGCCGCCGTCCGACACTCTGCGCGGCGAACCTGGCGACACGCTGGGGCCGCCATCGCGTGATCTGCTGCAGCCGGGCACCCCGCGTGTGCGGGTGGAAACGCGCTGATCCGCTTGGGTTGCGGACACTGCGGTGATTGTCACGTCGCTGCTTGCGCTCGCACGTTCGGCGGGTGCCCTGGATCCGATTGAGCAGACGACGGCAGCCCGGCGTCACCGAGACCGGATCAGAATGTAATGCATGGTGAAGTCGAAGGTGATCGGCTCGTTCTCATCGTGCAGCGGAGGCAGGTGGGCGTCGCGGAATAGTGCCTGCAACGCCAGGTCCAGCCACTGAGATCCCGACCTGCTCTCCAATTCGACCGATGTCACCTGTCCGTTGGGGTTGGCGACGACCCGCACCATGGCGGTGCCATCCTCGCCGTTCATCGCCGCCTGTTCCGGATAATAGGCGTGTGCATGTACCCACGCGCTCAACTCGTTGCGCCAGTCCGGTCCGACATGCGCGCCGGCAACGCGCGAGAACGGTGTGTTGTCCAAAGCGCCTTCCCTGGGTGCGAGCGAGAAATCCAGCGTTTGCGGCGCCCGCGACGACGTCCGGGGCTGCGGGCGCGACGAACGAGGGATTGGGGTTGAACGAGAAGTTCATCGGCGCCGGGAAGGCAGGTGGCCGCGACGGCGATGTCCGCGGTTGCATGGGCCGCGGCACAGGCAACTGTGGTCGCGGTATAACCATGGCCAGCGGCGGTACCAGTGGCGGCATGCGGTGGCGGCAGTGGCAGTGCTTCCGCGGCGGGAGGCGGTGACGGCGCTGGCGGGGGGGCTTCGGTGCTGACCTGCGGGACAGGCTGCGGCACAGGTGGCGGCGGAGGCGATGGGGCGGCTGGGGTTGGTGCCGGCGCCGCCGGTGCGGGTGGGGGAGCCGGCGGCGGTGGCTCGACGGCGGCTCGTGGAGCAGGCGCCGGCGCTGGCGGCGGTGCCGGTGATGCGGGGGTCGGCGGCAGCAACTGCTGCCTGGGCACCGCCGGCCCTTGGGGCTGACCGCCTTCGAACACCATTGCAACGGTGGCGGGGGGCGGCAATTCTTCTTCCTCCGCCGGCCCATAACGGACCGTCACCAGAGCCAACAGCAGCAGCGTCAGGTGCAGCCACAGCGAGATGGCCAGAACCGGTCCAAGCCGACGTCCGCGGCGGGATGATATCCGCCATGGCCGTTGGGTTGCCACAATTTCGGAGACGACCGCCTTATCCACGTCCTCGTCCGACCGCCGCGTGTTCGCTAATCCTGCTTGCGCGCCTGCCAGGATTCGACCAGCAGGCAGAGTATTTCGAACAGGATCGATGCGCCGTTGAACGATGTGATGGTGCCAACGTCGAATGGCGGCGAGACTTCCACCAGATCGCCGCCAACAAAGTCGATGCCTCGCAGCGCGCGCAGCAGGCGAAGCGCCTCGAGCGCGGTGATGCCGCCTGCCTCGGGCGTGCCGGTGCCCGGTGCCTGCGACGGGATCCAGGCTGTCGATGTCGAACGACAAATAAGTTGGGCCGCTGCCCGCGATCCGTCGCGCTTCTTCGGCCGCGAACTGCCAGCCTTTGTCGTGGAATTCCTCCATCAACAAGACGCGCATGCCGCTTCGCGTGCTGAAGCCCCACATGTCGGGATCGTTGACGGTGCCGCGGATGCCGATCTGGATTACCCGCTTTGGATCGAGCAGACCTTCTTCCGTTGCACGGCGGAACGGCGCGCCGTGGTGGAAGCGGGAGCCCATATAATCATCGCCGGTATCGCAATGTGCGTCGATATGGATCATGCCGACGGGACGCCCCGCGGCAACGGCGCGCAGGATCGGCAGGCTGATCGAATGATCGCCGCCAACCGACAGAGGCACGACGCCGGCGCCAATGATCGTGCGATAGAAGCCGGCAATCTCGTCAAGCGCGCCTTCCAGTGCGTAGGGCTGTTCGATCCAGCAGTCGCCGAGGTCGCGCACGCGGGCGGCCTCGAACGGCCGCAGCAGGGTTGTCGGATGAATTCGCCGCAGCAACGAGGATTGGTCGCGGACGGCACGCGGACCGTGGCGCGTGCCGGTGCGGTTGGTCACGCCGCCATCGGTACGGCACACCGATGACGCCGATATCGACGTCGGCCAGCGATTCGGTGTGCGGTGTGCGGAAGAACGTCGGTATGCCGGTATAGCGCGGCCGCGCCTGCGGGTCTGACAGGTCTTCGTAACGCGTCGGCCGCTTGATCGGGTCCATGGCACTGCTCCGTCCTGGGCTGCGTGGAAATGCACGGCGTGATGGGATTCTGGTCCCGACCGCGTGTGCGCCTCAAGTGCTGACTGCGCCGCCCGCGTTTCCGTGGCGGAAAGTGCAGAGAAGTTGACGGCGGTCAAGGCGGACCGTGCCGGAACCGTCGAGCTCTGTTGCAATCCGTTGCAAGCGCGAGAGATTGACCGCCCTCGGTGCCCACGCGCAAGCCATGCGGCGTGAAGGAAGGGGCCATGCGGCAGCATCTGCCCTCGTCAGGTGGCGCTTGCCGTTCTAACGCGACGGCTGTCGTTGCTGACGAAACCGAAGGCATCCAGTCCGCGACATGCCGAGCAGAATGCCGGTGCTGGGGATTTGATTCTGTCGACGGAAGACATCGACCGCATCGATGCGGCGTTTCCGATCGGTCCGCAGCGGCCGCTGCCAACGAAGTCATATAAGCGATCCTGTCCCTGCTCGTGAAAATCTTCGCTCAGGCCGAGAACCATGTCATGCGGGCGCTGATGCAGTTGACCCGGGTCGATATCGCCACTCTCAAGCCGGCGTACGCGAGTAGCGGCACCGGGCAGGGCTTGAGCGCGCGCCGGTCACCAAGCACAATCGGGAACGCCTCTCGCACAGGATTCCCGAATGACCGGCTCCACGCGCTACCGTATTGGTTTCGACATCGGCGGCACCTTCACCGATTTCATCCTGCTGGATGCGGAACGTTCGGAAATCCGGCTGCACAAGTGCCTGACAACGCCGCAAGATCCATCGGTAGGCGCGCTGGAGGGACTGGCTGAGCTGCTCCGGGCGGCTGGCGTGGCACTGGCCGACATCGGCGATGTCGTGCACGGCACAACGCTGGTGACGAATGCGCTGATCGAGCGCAGCGGCGCGCGCCTCGGCCTGATCACCACGCGCGGCTTCCGCGACATCCTGGAGATGGGCACCGAGCAGCGCTACGACATCTACGATCTGTTCCTGCAGTTCCCCGATCCGCTGGTGCCGCGCCGCCATCGCCTGGAAGTCACCGAACGGATGGATCGCGACGGCAACGTGCTGACGCCGCTCGACGCCGCGGACGTACGCGCCATGGCGCAGCGGCTGGTGGCGGACGGCATCGAGGCGGTCGCGATCTGCTTCCTGCACGCCTACCGAAATCCGGCGCATGAACGCGAAGCCGCCGCGATCGTGCGCGCCGCGTTCCCCGATATCGCCGTGTCGATTTCGTCCGACGTGGTGGCGGAGTTGTGGGAATACCAGCGCTGCAACACGACCTGCGCGAATGCCTACGTGCAGCCGCTGATGGGCCGCTATATCGCGAAACTGGAGCGCGAGCTGCGTGCCCGGGGGTTCCGCGGCGAACTGACGTTCATGCATTCAGCCGGTGGCCTGCTGTCGGCCGAAACCGCGCGCGCGTTTCCGATCCGGATGCTGGAAAGCGGTCCGGCGGGTGGCGGGCTGGCGACCGCATTCTTCGGTGCCGCCGCCGGCAAGGCCGATGTCATCTCGTTCGACATGGGCGGCACCACGGCGAAGGCCTGCCTCATCGAAGGCGGTCGCGCCGAGATTGCACCGATGATGGAAGCGGCGCGCGTGCATCGGTTCAAGAAAGGCTCCGGCCTGCCGATCAAGGCGCCGGTCATCGACATGATCGAGATCGGCGCCGGTGGCGGTTCGGTCGCGGCGATCGACGAGGTCGGCCTGTTGCGCGTCGGCCCGCATTCCGCCGGTGCCGATCCTGGCCCCGCCTGTTATGGCCGAGGCGGCACTGAGCCCACCGTGACCGACGCCAACCTGCTGCTTGGCTACTACGATCCCGGATTTTTCCTGGGCGGCCGAATGGCATTGGATCGCAATGCGGCAGAACGTGCGCTGGCTGGCGTCGGCGCCAAGCTAGGTCTGTCGGCGATCGACACCGCCTGGGGCATCCACCGCATGGTGGTGGAGAACATGGCCGCCGCCGCGCGCATCCATATCGTGGAAAAGGGTAGCGATCCGCGCGCCTATGCCATGGTCGGCTTCGGCGGTGCCGGCCCGGCCCATGCGGCGGAAGTCGCGCGCGTGCTGGGCGTGAAGCAGGTGCTGATCCCGCCGGCATCCGGTGCGGCATCGGCGCTCGGTTTCCTCGCGGCACCGCTGTCGTTCGAACAGGTACGCAGCCATCCGGTGCGGCTGGAAGCGCCGGGTGCAGCCGCCACGATCGAGGCGATCCTGCGCGATCTGACCGATGCCGCGCGCGCACGGCTGTTGGCCGCTGGCGTTGCCGCGGCTGAAGTGGTGACAGAACGTCTGGCAGACATGCGTCTGGAAGGTCAGATGCATGAAATCAGTGTGCCATTGCCGGATGGGGTGATCACCGATGCGGCGATGCCCGCGATCCGGGCGGCGTTCGCGACCGCCTATGCCGCGCGATATACGTCCGTCTATGGCGGCGTAGGCATCATGGCGATCTCGTTCCGCGTCCGTTGCCGCGGCCCGTTGCCGAAACTTTCCCTGACCGAGGCCGGTGCGCGGCCCGCTGGCGCGGCGCGGAAGGGCACGCGCGCCGCATGGTTCGATGGCGGCTTCGTCGATACGCCGGTGTATGACCGCTACGCGCTGGCACCTGGTGCGCGCATCGCCGGACCGGCAATCATCGAGGAACGCGAGGCCACCACGACCATTCCGCCCGGCGACAGCGTCACCGTCGATGCCACCGGCACGCTCGCCATCGAGATCGGCGTGGCCGCCGCGCCGGTCGCGCGTGTCACCGCCGATACGCCGATTGAACACGCCGCGGCGCTGATCGAAGCCGATCCGGTGTCGCTGGAGATCATGTGGAGCCGTCTGGTCACCGTGGTCGAGGAGATGTGGCACACGATCTGCCGCACGGCGTTCTCGCTGATCGTGTCCGAGGCGCAGGACTTCGCGTGTGATCTGCTGGATGCGCGTGGCGATTCGCTGGCGCATTCGCCGCGTGCCATGCCGGTGTTCAACCTGACGCTGCCGCGCGCGGTCAAGGCGCTGCTGGAGAAATTCCCGCCGGAGACGCTGAAGCCCGGCGACGTGCTGGTGACCAACGATCCGTGGCTGTGCGCCGGCCATCTGTTCGACATCGCGGTGGTCACGCCGGTGTTCCGCGACGGCGCGCTGGTGGCGCTGACCGGCACCGTCGGCCATGTCGGCGACATCGGCGGCACCAAGGATTCACTGCGTGCGCGCGAGATCTACGAGGAAGGCATCCAGATCCCGCCGATGATGCTGTATCGCGAAGGCGTGCCGAACGACGATCTGTTCACCCTGATCGCGGAGAACGTGCGCAAGAGCGAGGAAGTACTCGGCGACATCCATTCGTTCATTGCCGCCAACGCGTTGGGCGCCGAACGGCTGCTGGCGTTCATGGACGACTACGGCATGCACGATCTGCGCGCGCTGGCCAGCGTGGTGCAGACGCGCGCCGAGAGTGCGATGCGCGATGCGATCCGTGCGTTGCCCGACGGCGAGTATCGCTCGGAGATCTGGAACAATCCGCTCGGGCAGAAGCTGAACTATCCGCTGAAGATCACCGTGCAGGGCGATGCGATCGAGCTGGATTTCGCCGGCGCGCCGGCGCAGCTGCCGCAGGGTGGGTTGAACTGCACGTACTCCTACACCGCGGCGCACGCGACCTATCCGATGAAGTGCATCCTCAGTCCGCAGGTGCGCAGCAATGCCGGCTGCTATCGGCCGTTCACCGTGAAGGCGCCCGAGGGATCGATCCTGAATTGCACGAAGCCTGCGTCGGTCAATCTGCGCACGCGCGTCGGCTGGTACATCGCGCCCAACATCTTCCGCGCGCTGGTCGATGCGGCGCCCGCGCAGGTGCAGGCCGCGACCGGTCTTCCGGTGGCGATCAACATCTACGGCCGCGAGGCGAATGGCGCCGTGTATGCCGACCATTTCTTCATCGGCGCCGGGCAAGGCGGATCGCAGCATGGCGACGGCAAGTCCGCTCTGCTGTATCCGACATCGGCGGCCAACACATCGATCGAGCTGATGGAAACGCGCGCGCCGGTGCTGGTGATGGAGAAATCCTTCGTCACCGATTCGGGCGGACCCGGCAAACATCGCGGCGGCTGCGGCGTGCGCACGCGGCTGCGCAAGCTGTACGACGATGGACTGCCGACATTGGCATCGGTGTATCCGGAAGGCGTCGGCGTCACCGTGCATGGATTGCATGGCGGGCTGCCGGGTGGCGGCGTGCGTGGCGTGGTGCTCGATCCGGACGGCAATGTGGTGCACGATTGCGGCACCGGCGAGTTGGTCACGCTGACACGCGCGGACCGCATCGTGGAAGTGCAACTCGCCGGCGGCGCCGGCTTCGGCGATCCGCGCGCGCGACCGGCTGCATTGGTAGCAAAGGACGTGGCCGAGGGGGTCGTGTCGCCGGAAGCCGCAGAGCGTGACTACGGATTCCAGATCGCCGCCGGCAGGGCGGCAGAATGATGGTGCGGCTGCGTCCAGCCAGTCATGGCCGGCACGTCCCGGCCATCACGGTGCCGCGGCGGATTGCTTGGACAATATGCCCTGACGAAAAGGGCAGATCGGGCGACATGACAATCGGGGACAGACAATGAGCGAGCTGGCAGCTGACAAAACGGCGACCATGCCAACACAAGGTTCGCGCATTCATCCACGTTTTCTCGAACTTGCGTCGCTGCTGCTGATCGCACCACTCTGCGTTGTCGGCTCGATCATCGGCGTGCAGCTTATTGTCACACTCGGCATCACTGCCAATACATCGCTGATCGGCGCACTGGCCGGAATGATGCTGGCGCGCGTTCCGCTGGCTGCGTTCGCTCGCTATCGCTCGATCCATGTGCAGAACCTGGCGCAGAGCGCGATCTCCGCCGCCACCTTCGGCGCCGGCAATGCGCTGATGCTGCCGATCGGCATCCCGTTCGTCCTTGGACGACCCGATCTTGTGCCGGCATTGTTCGCCGGTGTTTTCCTGGCGATGCTGATCGACGGCTACCTGTTGTATCGCATGTTCGACTCCGAGGTGTTCCCGGCAGTTGGCGCATGGCCGCCAGGTGCTGCCGCGGCTGAGGCGATCCGCGCGGGCGATGAGGGCGGCAGGAAGGCTGTGGTACTTGGCGTCGGGGTGGTCATCGGCATCGCCGGCAACTGGCTGATCGCACCCGCCGTGATGTCAGCGTTCGGCGTCGCATTCATCGGCAATGTCTGGGCGTTGTCGATGTTCGGCATCGGCCTGTTGATCCGTGGCTACTCGGTGCTGCTGTTCAACAATGCCTGGTTCGCCGCGATCATCCCGGGTGGCGACATCAATAAGGCCTATCTGCCGCATGGCATGATGGTCGGCGCCGGCATCGTCGCGCTCGTCCAGGTCGCGATCATCATCGCGCGACGAAACAGGATGCACGCCGATACCGCGGGTGCCACGCGGACACCGGCGCACGTGCGGCGATCGCTTGGGTTGGGCTTTGTGGTGTATCTGCTGATTGCCGTGGTGATTGCTCTGCTGGGTGGCCTGGTCGCGCAGCTGTCGTTTGGCATGCTGGCATTGTTCCTGATCTACGCTGCATTCGCCGCGCTGGTGCACGAGCTCATTGTCGGCTTGGCGGCGATGCATTCCGGCTGGTTCCCGGCGTTCGCGGTCGCACTGATCACGCTGGTGATCGGCATGCTGATCGGCTTCCCGCCGGTCGCACTCGCGCTGCTGGTTGGCTTCTCCGCAGCCACCGGGCCGGCCTTCGCCGACATGGGGTACGATCTGAAAGCGGGCTACATGCTGCGCGGCTACGGCAGCGATCCTGCGTTCGAACTCGAAGGCCGTCGCCAGCAGCTGATCGCAGCAATGTTCGCGTTTGTAATCGCTGGCATCGTGGTCTGGATATCCTATCGTGGCTTCTTCGCCCGCAACCTTGTCGCCCCGGTTGATCGCGTCTATGTCGCGACGATCAAGGCGGGCGCATCGTCGGCTGTGGCGTGGTCGCTGGTGACCTGGGCAATCCCAGGCGCGATCATCCAATTCCTGGGCGGCCCGAAACGCCAGCTGGGCATTCTGCTCGCGACCGGATTGTTGATCCCGTTCCCGCTCGCCGGGTGGGCTGTGCTGATCGGTGTCGCCTGCCGCATCGTGTGGCAACGCTTCGCGCGGAGCGAAGGCATGGAAGTGTTCGGTGCCGGAGTGATCGCGGGCGATGCGCTGTTCGCATTCTTTACGTCCACCTGGAAGGCCGCTTTCAGATAGCTGTCCGGCAGACGCGTTCCAGTTACCGCGCGATCGGTCGGTACTTGATCCGATGCGGTTCCGTCGCATCCGCGCCCAACCGCCGACGCTTGTCTTCCTCGTATGCCTCGAAGTTACCCTCGAACCATTCCACGTGGCTGTCGCCTTCAAACGCCAGAATGTGCGTCGCGAGCCGATCCAAAAACCACCGGTCGTGGCTGATGATCACCGCGCAGCCGGCGAATTCGATCAGCGCATCTTCCAGCGCACGCAGGGTATCGACATCGAGGTCGTTCGTCGGTTCGTCCAGCAGGATCACGTTGTGTTCGGCTTTCAGCATCTTCGCCAGATGCACCCGATTGCGCTCGCCGCCCGACAGTATGCCGACCTTCTTCTGTTGATCGGCACCCTTGAAGTTGAACGCGCTGACATAGGCGCGTGACGGAATCCCACGTTTGCCGAGATAGATCATGTCCTCGCCGGCGCTGATTTCCTGCCACACGCTGTTGCCGGCATTCAGGCTGTCGCGCGATTGATCGACGTAGCCGAGTTTCACAGTCTCGCCGATGCGCAGGCTGCCGGCGTCGGGTTCCTCCTGGCCGATGATCATGCGGAACAGCGTCGTCTTGCCGGCGCCGTTCGGGCCGACCACGCCGACGATGCCGCCGGGCGGCAAGCGGAAATTCAGGTCGTCGATCAGCAGGTTGTTGCCGTAGCCCTTGCGCAGACCCTCCGCCTCGATCACCACGTTGCCGAGCCGGGGGCCGGGCGGGATGACAATCTCCGCCACACCGCCGACGAGGTCCTGCGACCGCGCCAGCATTTCCTCATAGCGCTGGATGCGCGCGCGGTTCTTCGCCTGGCGCGCACGCGGCGAGGCGGCGATCCATTCCTGCTCCGCCGCCAGCGCACGCTGCCGCGCGCTCTCTTCCTTTTCCTCCTGCTGGAGCCGCTTGCGCTTCTGATCGAGCCAGGAGGAGTAGTTGCCCTCGAACGGATAGCCGCGGCCGCGTTCGATCTCCAGAATCCAGCCGGTGACGTTGTCGAGGAAATAGCGGTCATGGGTGACGATCATTACCGTGCCGGCATAGGCGCCCAGCGTGTGTTCCAACCATGCCACGCTTTCGGCGTCGAGATGGTTGGTCGGTTCATCGAGCAGCAGGAGATCGGGTTTTTCCAGCAGCAGCCGGCACAGCGCGACGCGACGCCGTTCGCCGCCTGACAGCGTCGCAATGGCGGCATCCGCCGGCGGACAGCGCAGCGCATCGAGCGCGATGTCCACGCGTCGGTCCAGGTCCCAGCCATCCTCGGCATCGATCTTCGCCTGAAGGTCGGCCTGCTCCGACAGCAGCGTGTTCATCTCGTCGTCGCTCATCGGTTCGGCGAACTTCATGGAAATCTCGTTGAAGCGATCCATCGCCGCCTTCAACTCGGCGAACGCCATTTCGACGTTCTCGCCGACGGTCTTTTCAGCATCCAGCTGCGGCTCCTGTTCCAGGTAACCGACCCGCGCGCCTTCAGCGGCCCAGGCCTCGCCGCCAAAATCGGTATCCAGCCCCGCCATGATCTTCAGCAGCGTCGACTTGCCCGCGCCATTCACGCCCAGCACGCCAATCTTCACGCCGGGCAGGAACGCCAGCGTGATGCCACGAAACACCTCGCGGCCACCCGGAAAGGCCTTGATCAAATCCTTCATTACATAGACGTACTGGTAGCTGGCCATGCCGTTAGTTCCTTACATCTACAAACATAGTTCTGCGCAGAATGTGCAGGCCCTTTATCGGGCTGCCGATAACCAATGGAAGCAATTGGTGATCCTGCCAGGGCGCACTGGCCGCGAAATGGCGAGCCAGGAGCGCGGGCGTCTCAATAGCCCGATCGCTGCAACAGGTCGAGGGCATCTGACCCAGGACAATTGGGTGATCGCACTGATGGATGCTGAATTGCCCGGGCTTTGCCGTCATTGCGAGCGGAGCGAACCAATCTCGGCCGAGTTGGGCACTTCGACTGGGATTGCCGCGCCCTCAAATGACAGGAAAGGGGACAGCTGCCCGCCAGTAACCCCGATTTCTGCCCCGCCAGGATGCCACGCCCACCGGCGTACGCAGCCAGCAACGCGTCAGCCGCGATCCAGCTCACTCATGACCGCGCTCCCGGTCAAAATCTGGGGCAATACCTGCGGCTGGCCGCCCGGCGGATAATAGACATAAAGGGGCACACCATCGCGGCCATTCTCCCGTAAGTAGTCAGTAATCCGCGGATCCTGTCGCGTCCAGTCGCCCTTCAGATAGACCACGTGATGATCGGCGAAAGCCCGCCGAACCGGTTCGCTGCCAAGCGCCAGCCGCTCGTTGACCAAGCATGTGACGCACCACGCGGCGGTCATGTTGACAAACACCGGCCGGCCCTCGGCACGCAACGCCGCCAGCCGTGCCGGCGTGAAGGGTTCGGCGCCGGATTCCGCCACACTGCTCGCAGGAACTGCTGGCGCCGCGGCAATCCCGCTCAGCACCGTCAGCGCCGCCAACAATGCCGCCGCGGCAGCCGCCTGCCCCACGCGACGGCCGCGGTCGGCGCTGTCCTGCGTGATGCCCACTACCCAGCCGGCGAATCCCAGCAGCACAAGGCCGGCTGCGGCACCCAGTACGCCCGCCGGGCCAGCCTCCTGGCTGATGACCCAGACCAGCCACGCACTCGCGGCATACATTGGAAACGCCAACGCTTGGCGCAGCACTTCCATCCATCGTCCTGGTTTCGGCGTCACGCGTCCCAAAGCCGGCACCGCCGCCAGCACGGCATACGGCGTGGCCAAGCCAAGCCCCATGACCAGAAACACCAGTATCGTCACCGCGGGAGGAGCCGCCAGGCCGGCAGCAATGGCAACGCCCATGAACGGCGCCGTGCAGGGCGTGGCGACGACGACTGCCAGCAGGCCGGTGAAGAAACTGCCGAGATGCCCCTTGCGCGCCACCAGACCCTGACCCGTGCGAGTCAGGCCGGTGCCAATCTGGTAGACCCCGGACAGATTGAGACCCACCGCGAACAGCAGCCACGCCATCGCAGCGACAAATACCGGCGACTGGAACTGGAACCCCCATCCTGCCTCCGCGCCGGCGGCCCGCGCCGCAAGCAGCGCCACCCCCAGGCAGGCGAACGCGCTCAGCACACCGGCGGTGTAGGCAGCAGCCTGCCAGCGAGCACCGCCGGACGGCGTGCCCGCCAAACCCACCGCCTTCAACGCCAGCACCGGAAACACGCATGGCATCAGGTTGAGTATCATCCCGCCGAGGAATGCCAGCCCAAGCATGCGCTGCAGCCGCATCGTCGGTGGCGGCGGCGGCACGACGCCAGGCGTCGCGCGCACCGCGACGTTCGTCTGCAGCCCGCTACGGTCGCGGATCGCCAGGATGCCGGACATGCCACCATCGGGCTGAAAGGCCTTCCCAGGCTGCAGCGCCAGTGTGAAGCCTCCCCGCCAGACGGTGAGAGGCTGCGCGGCACTATCGCGGATGAGCCCGGGCGTAGCGGGAATGAACCAGGCATCGACCACCGTGGTCGGCGTCAGCTCCGGCCCATTGACCCACAGGGTGCCGTCCTTGTTCACCACAGTCAGCCAGGGAGACGGCCTCGGCAATTCCTGATCGGACTTGGCAAATAGCGGCGCCTGGGCCGATGGAGCGGCGGTCCCGGCTGGCAGATCCAGTTGGAAGTCCGCCTCCTCCGGCACGCAGATCTCCCGGCACACCAGCCATTCGGCGTGCGCCTTTATGGTGCTGTCAGTACCACCGGGACCGGGCGTTATGGTGATCGGCAACAGCACATCGCCGGTGTAGGCATAGGTCATCAGTGGGCCCTCGGCCACACGCTCCGGCGCAGGCCAACCAATCGGACCTGCGGTGCTGCCGGACGGCAGGGTCAGCGCCAGATTGGGCGGCACGCCGGCATCGCCCGGGTTTTTCCAATACGTGTGCCAGCCGGGCATCAGCCGAATATACAGGCCGATCCGGAACGGCTGGCCCGGCGTCACTGCATCGGTATCGGAGACCAGCGCGACCGTCGCGCGCGCGCTGACGACCGGCTGGCTTTCCAGTGCGCAACCCGGCACGGCCCAGCTGGCAAACAGCAGCAGCAGCAGCGTAGTGCTCAGCGTTCGCGGCATCGGTTTCCCCAAAACCCTGATTGCGTGAGCATATGGAGCAATATGCGACGCACGGCCAGCATCCCAGCCAGCATCCCAGAATGAAGCCCCCCGAACTTCCGGTCACCGAGGCGATCCCGTTCGTGCTTACGACACTCGCGGCCGGGAGCAACGGCGTGCTGGTGGCGCCGCCGGGCGCCGGCAAGACCACGCTGGTGCCGCTGGCTTTGCTCGACGCAGTATGGCGCGGCGATGGTCGCATCCTGATGCTGGAACCGCGGCGACTGGCGACGCGCGCCGCGGCGGCACGAATGTCCTCGCTGCTCGGCCAGACACCGGGCGGCACGGTCGGCTTTCGCACCCGGTTGGATGCCGCGGTGTCCGCCGATACCCGCATCGAGGTCGTCACCGAGGGCTTGTTGATCCGCCGCCTGCAATCCGATCCGGGGTTGGACGGTGTGGCTGTGGTCATCCTGGACGAGGTGCATGAACGTTCGGTGGAATCCGATCTGGCGCTGGCCTTCTGCCTGGAGCTGCAACGCGTGCTGCGGCCGGAGCTGCGGCTGCTGGCGATGTCGGCCACCGTGGACGGTGCCCGCCTCGCGACGCTGATGGATGCGGAGGTCATCGAAAGCGCGGGACGCATGTTCCCGGTCGATATTCGCCACGCCACCCGCGACATCCCCGGCCCGCGCGAGCTGCCGGATGCGATGGCGCGTGCCGTGCGTGCCGCGTTGGCGGCACACGACGGCGACATCCTCGCTTTCCTGCCCGGCATGGCGGAAATCCGCCGGACCCAGTCGGGATTGGCGGATTGCGGCGCACTCGTGCTGCCGCTGCACGGTGACCTGCCGCCGGCCGAGCAGGATCGCGCGCTACGACCGGCAGAGGGCCGGCGCGTGGTGCTGGCAACCTCCATCGCCGAGACCTCGCTAACCGTCCCCGGTGTGCGGATCGTGGTGGACGGCGGCTGGCGGCGCACGCCGCGGCTGGACCCGGCCACCGGGCTGACACGGCTGGCGACGCTGCGCATCTCCCGTGCCGCCGCCGAGCAGCGGGCGGGGCGGGGCGGGCGCGAGGCGCCGGGGGTGGCCATCCGGCTCTGGTCGATAGCCTTGCATCGTGGCCTCGCCGCCTTCGACCGGCCGGAAATCCTGGAGGCGGAACTGTCCGCGCTGGCGCTGGATTGCGCCGCATGGGGTGCGGCACCCGCCTCCCTCGCTTTCCTTGATCCACCGCCGCCCGGCGCGCTCGCGGCGGCCACGGCACTACTGACCGAACTCGGCGCGCTGGACGAACACGGCCGTATCACCGGCTCCGGCCGCCGCATGGCGACGCTGGGCGCGCATCCACGGCTGGCGGCGATGATGCTGGCGGCCGAAACACCGGGCGAGGCGGCCTGCGCCGCCGATCTCGCGGCCCTGCTGGAGGAACGCGACCCGCTGCGCGGTGCCGATGCACCGGCCGATATCGGCCTTCGCCTCCATGCCATCGTCGATGGCGATCCCGCCGCCGATCGTGGTGCTCTGGCGCGGATCCGCCGCGTCGCGACCCAATATCGGCGACGGCTCCGTTTGCCGGCAGACGCGCTCGCCGATGGCGACCCCGGCAAGCTGCTCGCGGCCGCCTTCCCGGATCGCATCGCGCAACGGCGCGGCGAACCGGGCAGTTTTCGCCTCGCAGGCGGCGGTGGGGCGCGGCTTCCGCGCACAGATCCGCTCGCCAGTGCGAAGCTGTTGGCCGTTGCATCGCTGGAGATGAAGGCGGCGGCACGCATCCGGCTCGCGGCACCTTTGGATCCCGATGCCCTGCCCGCCTCGCTCGCCGCGCGCGTCACCGAGCAGGTCGAGACTGGTTTCGACCCCGTCTCCGGCGCGGTACTGGCGCGACGCCGACGCCGACTGGGAACGCTGATTCTCGCTGACCGCACGGAGCCGGCGAGTCCGATCGAGCTCGCCACGTCGCTGGCCGGCGCGGTTGCAGCAGACGGGCTGCGACCGCTGCCGTGGACCGATGCAGCACGTCAGCTCCAGGCCCGCGCCAGGCTGATGCGCGGCATCGAACCGGCGGAATCCTGGCCGGACCTGTCCGACGATGCGCTGTGCGCGACTGTCCAGGACTGGCTAACGCCGCGGCTCGCCGGAATGTCCCGACTTGCCGATCTGTCGCGCCTGGACGTCGGCATCATCCTGTGCGGATTGCTGCCATGGAACCTCGCGCGAAAGCTGGACGAAGTCCTGCCGACGCAACTTGCCTTGCCGGACGGCCGCGCCATGATCGACTATACCCAGCCGGTGCCGGTCGCCTCGGCCAGGGCGCAGGCGTTCTATGGCTTGGCATCGACACCGAAACTGGCCGCCGGCCGCATACCCTTGCAACTGGCGCTGCTGTCTCCGGCTGGCCGGCCGATCGCCATCACCGCGGACCTCGCAGGCTTCTGGCGCGGCGGCTGGGCCGATGCGCGGCGCGACATGCGTGGCCGTTACCCCCGGCACCCATGGCCGGAGGATCCGACCCAGTCCGGCGTGTGACAACCCGGTGCACTCCCACGCACTTTGGGCGAGGGGATTGGGGGAAAGGATGGGTCCGGCCGCCTCCCCCTCCCACAAAACGCGGGGAGAATGGCGCGGGCGCGTCCCCTGACCAAACTCTCATGTCCGGATTCTTGTTGCAGGCGCGTCAGCATGCCATCTGCTGCACACGCACTGCTCGACGACCCGGGAGAGAGAACCCATCCCCATGCCGTTCTGCCGCCATCCACGAGGCCTGATCCTGGTCCTCGCGCTGCTGGTCACCGCCTGCACCGCCGCGCCCGGCTCCGCTGTCGCCCGGTCGGCGCCGGAAAGCTTTTCGCCGCTCGTGAAGCGCGTGCTGCCGGCCGTTGTCAACATCGCGGTCACCGAGACCATCTCGGGCGGCGAGGTGCTCGCCGAACTGCCGCCGGAATTGCGCGACACGCCCCTGGGACGCGAATTCCGCCGCCGCTTCGCCAATCGCCATGAACAGACGATGGGCGCCGGTTCCGGTTTCATCATCGATCCGTCCGGTCTGATCGTCACCAACAACCACGTCGTCGGACATGCGGACAAGATCGTCGTCTCGATGACCGACGGCAAACAGTACCCCGCCAAGGTCATCGGCACCGATGAACTGACCGATGTCGCGCTGATCAGTGTGTCCGCGCCCGGCCCGCTGCCCTATGTCGCCTGGGGCGACTCGCGCCATGTGGAGGTCGGCGACTGGGTGCTCGCCGCAGGCAATCCGTTCGGCCTGGGCGGTTCGGTGACCGCGGGCATCGTCTCGGCACTCGGCCGCGATCTTGGCGCCGGACCGTTCGACAACTTCCTGCAACTCGATGCACCGATCAATCCAGGCAATTCGGGCGGACCGATCTTCAACATGGAAGGCCAGGTGGTCGGTGTCAGCACCGCCATCGTGTCCCCCTCCGGCGGTTCGGTGGGCATCGGTTTCGCCACGCCGAGTGAACTGGTCATGCCGATTGTCGCCCAATTGCGCGGTGGTGGCCGGATCGAACGTGGCTGGCTTGGCGTTTCGGTGGAGGATTCGGACAACGGGGTCACGGTCGCTGGCGTGGAGCGCGGCAGCCCGGCGGCAAAGGCCGGCATCCGCCAGGGCGACATGATCCTGTCGGTGAACGGTGTGCGCATCGACAGTTCCCGCGGGCTGATCCGATCGGTCGCCGCCGCACTGCCGGGGAAGGACGTTAGTTTGTCGATTCGCCGGCAAGGCCACGAGATCGACGTGCCAGTGACAGTCGGCCGGCGTCCTGCCGAAGGAGCCGGTTGAAGGAGCAATGTGATGCGTATTCTGGTTGTGGAAGACGACAAGGACGTCGGCGGCTTCGTCGTGCGGGGCCTGAAAGAAGCCGGGCACGTGGTCGAACACGCCGACAATGGTCGGGACGGTCTGTTCCTCGCGGCCAGCGAGACGTTCGACGCGGTGGTACTCGACCGCATGCTGCCTGGCGGCATCGACGGCTTGCGCCTGGTAGAGACGCTACGGGCGCAGAAGAATTCGGTGCCGGTGATGATCCTGTCGGCCCTCGCCGATGTCGACGAACGGGTGCGCGGCCTCAAGGCCGGCGGTGACGACTACTTGACCAAGCCGTTCGCCTTCGCCGAGTTGCTGGCGCGAGTGGAGGCACTGGGTCGTCGCAGCAAGGGCGAAGGTCCCTTGACCAAACTCGTGGTCGAGGACCTCGAGCTCGATCTCTTGTCGCGCCAGGTGAAGCGTGCCGGCCAGAAGATCGACTTGCAGCCGCGCGAATTTCGACTGCTGGAATACCTGATGCGCCATGCCGGCCAGGTGGTGACGCGCACCATGTTGCTGGAAGGCGTGTGGGACTACCACTTCGACCCGCAGACCAACGTGATCGACGTCCACGTCTCGCGGCTGCGCCAGAAGGTCGACAAGCCATTCCCGATCCCGTTGATCCAGACAGTGCGCAACGCCGGCTATATGCTGCGCGCCGAGAGCCCGTGACGCAGTCCTCGGTTCTGTCCGAGCACTTCCCTGCCGTGGCCGACCCCCGACCGGTCGGCGGCATGAACAGAGGCTTGCTGCATTCCGCCGGCGTCCGCTTCGCGGTGATCTACGCTGTGCTGCTCGCGCTGAGCGCCGCGGCGCTGGCGCTGTTCCTCTGGTGGGCAACCGCCGGTTTGCTGGACCGGCAGACCGAGGCCTCGATCCAGGCGGATGCGCAAAGCCTCTCCGAACGTTTCGCCGCCGGCGGACTGCCGGCGCTGGGGCTGACAATCGAAGACCGGCTGACGCAGGACGTCGAAGACGATGCGATCTACCTGCTGATCGATCCGGCACAAGAGCGTCTCGCCGGCAACCTGGCGCGCTGGCCGCAGACCGTCACGCAAACCGGCGCCTGGTACGAGTTGCCGATCGAGCGTGCCGGCATGCGCTCGCTGGCCCTGGTGCAGAGCTACAATCTGCCGGGCGGTTTTCGCCTGCTGATCGGGCGCGACGTTCAGGTGCGCGCGCGCTTGCGGTCGCTGCTGACCGACGCGCTGCTATGGGCAGTATTGGTCGTGGTGGTCATGGCGTCGATCGGTGCATTGGTGGTGCGCAGCCTGTTCCGCCGCACATTGGCAAGTGTCTCGGCGACCGCCACGGCGATTGCCGCCGGCGACTTCGCACAGCGTGTGCAGCTGTCCGGCCGTGGCGATGAGTTCGACCAGCTCGCCGAAACCATCAACGACATGCTGGATCGCATGGCGCGGCTGATGGAGGGCGTGCGCGAGGTGTCCAACGCCATTGCCCACGATCTGCGCACGCCGATCACGCGCGCCCGTGCCCGGCTGGAAGACGCCGGCCTGCATGCCGAGACTGTGCCCGATCTGCGCGCGGCGATAGAACGCGCGACGGCCGATCTGGACGGCATTGTCGCGGTTTTCCAGGCGCTGTTGCGGATCGCTGAGATCGAGGCGGGGTCGCGCCGTTCCGCCTTCGCCCAGATCGACCTGGCGCCTTTGGTGGCTGATGTGGCGGAATTGTATGGGGCCGTCGCCGAGGAAAAAGGGATTACGCTGTCGGTGAGTGCGCCAGCGCATCTGCCGGTGTATGGCGACCGGGATCTTATTCAGCAGGCGTTGGCCAATCTGGTCGACAATGCCGTTAAGTTCTCGCCTGCGGGCGGCGCGGTGCGACTTTCAGCGTCGGTCACGGCCGCCGGTGTGGATATTGTCGTGGCCGATCAGGGTCCCGGCATTCCGGCGGCGGATCGCGCTCGCGCCACCGAACGGTTCTATCGCGGCGAGATCGCGCGCAATACGCCGGGGTCCGGCCTGGGACTAGCGTTGGTGCAGGCGGTGGCGCAGCTGCACGGGGGAAATCTGCGCCTGGAGGCAGCGGAACCAGGCCTTGCCGCCATTCTGTCGTTGCCGGGTTACGATGAGCCATCATCGCCCGGCTGAGGCGATAGCCCGAATTGGTCGAGCGGCAGTCGATCACAGCCGGCACGTGGCTCCTGGGCAGAGCCTGACGTCGCCGGGCAGAGCCTAACGTCATTGTCATGCCCCCAACACGGGCCGGTGAGACCGGAAGTACCAATGTAACTGGCATGACACTGGGCACTCGCACCACCAGCTTTGCCGGCATGGCGACCTGCCTCACCCTGGCAGCGCTGGTACTCGGCGCCATGCCGGTGGCGGGCCAGTCGCCACCGCAGCAGATAACCAGCGACACGCCGGAATATTGCCTGAAGCTGCTGGACCGGGTCAGCGAAATGGTCCGTGTTGCACCTACGCCGCCGCCGCAGGAGGTTTCGTCCCTGTCGAACGAGGGGCAGCGGATGTGCGACCAGGGTCAGACCAGGGGCGGTATTCTCCGCCTGCGCCGCGCGCTCTTGCTGATGATGCATCCGAACGCGGCGCCATAGTCCAAAAGGTTGTGGATGCCGATCTGCGTCGGCACGACGCGAGGCGGTCCCCGGGAATGCGTCGAAGCTTGGTGCGCCCGGCAGGATTCGAACCTGCGACCAAGCGGTTATGAGCCGCTTGCCGTAGCGCCTTACGGTGCAACACCAGGCAACATTTTGCCGATTGCTCCTGCGGAAACCCTTGATATCCTCTGCTTTTAATGCGACACCGTGCGACACGGGGCAACATCGTGAGACACCTTCGAATGTTGCCCCGGTGTTGCCCCGCATCGGAGCAGTCGGTCATGGCGAAGATTCACCTCACGGATCGGTTCATCGCGTCGCCCAAGCGGGTGCCAGCGCAGGGCAGGACGGATTACCCCAACTCCCAGGTTCCGGGACTGGCGCTGCGAGTGACGTCTGCCGGACATCGCAGCTTCGTCCTGGTCGCTCGCTACCCGCTCAAGCCGAAGAATCCGACGCGCCGGGCGATCGGTGACTATGGCGAGGTAACGCTCGATCAGGCGCGGGAGAAGGCCCGGGGATGGGCCGCGCTGATCCGCAAGGGGGTCGATCCCAAGGTCGACGAAGCCCGCCAGCGGGCCGCCGAGCTGCGCCAGCAGACCAACACCTTCGCCGCGGTGGCGGCCGAATTCATCGAACGGCATGCAAGCAAGCTGGCGAAGGCCGCCGACGCCCGGCATACGATCGAGGCCGAATTCGTGAAGCGGTGGGGCGCGCGCCCGATCACTGACATTCTGCCGGAAGAGTGCGCCGCGGCGATCCGCGCCATCGTCAAGCGTGGCTCGCCCTACCAGGCGCACAACGCGTTCGGCTACCTGCGTCGGCTGTTCAATTGGGCGATCGGCACGCATGAATTCGGCCTCACGGCCTCGCCCGTCGAACGGCTGAGCCCCAAGGATCTGATCGGCAAGCGCGAGGCACGGGAACGCGAGCTGACCGATGCGGAGCTGCGCGCCGTGTGGGATGCAGCGGACGCCATGGGATACCCGTACGGGCCGCTGTTCCGGCTGCTGATCCTGACCGGGCAGCGCGAGCGCGAGGTTGCTGACATGGTGTGGTCGGAGATCGACTTTGACCATGCGCTGTGGATCGTTCCGGCCGCTCGGATGAAAGGTGGCCGGGCGCATCAAGTCCCGCTGTCGCCCGACGCCTTGGCGCTTCTGCAATCGCTGCCGCGGTTCACGGCGGGCGACCATGTGTTCACCACCACGGACGGCGCGAAGGCGGTCAATGGCTTCAGCAAGGCGAAGGTGCGGATCGACAAGCTGAGCGGCGTTGAGGCCTGGGTTTTCCATGATCTGCGCCGGACAGTGCGGACACACCTCTCAGCTCTGCCAGTGCAGGACATGGTGCGCGAGCTGGTGATCGCGCACGCCAAGCCGGGGCTGCACAAGGTGTACGACCTGCATGCGTACCAGGATGAAAAGCGGGAGTGCCTGACGCTTTGGGCGGCGCGGTTGCGCGGCATCGTGGCGCCGCCGCCACCGGCGGACGTGGCCGATCTGAACAAGGCCCGGGCAGCCAAGCGAGGTTCCGATGCCGCCGCGGCGTGATGCTCGCCCCCTGGAGCCCCATCGTTTTTTTCAGGTTATCCGAATTCCAGGCGGCGACCTCAAGCTGAAGATGCGTATAGGACCCGGCGACAAGCTGGAGTCACTTTTGGCTGCGGGGGACGTCATATCCGATGCAGAGATCGTTGGTCTTTTGGCAGATCTCAACTGGACTCCCGATGCCGCTGAATTGAAAGACCTCGGCCGTTTTCTCAATGTCATGCGGGTGACGAAGCCGCAAAAGGAAGTGGAAGCGGTCTCCAATCCTCCCGAATTGGCGCGTTTTGGAGTGAAAGTAAAGAAAGAACATTGCCTTGCGGTGTACCAAGTGTTGAAAATGTCTTTATATTCTACGTAACCCCACAGAACTGCGTTTGCATTCCTCGCGATGATATCTTGCGCGTCCTTAATACTGATAACGACCGTTGGATAAATGTGCCTTTCGCCCGGGCCTATGGTCATTCCGTCTCGGCTAACGGAACCAATATCATGCCCCGGAAGGGGGTTGAAAACGTCAGGTTTGCTACTTGGATCAACGCCGCGATGCAGAACCTTAAACTCGTTCCAACCCCAAAAGTCAGTTACGTCGGTTTTTCCAGTGTTTACCCAACTAACGGTTATATGCCATCCGTCGTCCTCGCGCTCGATATCTTTATCGAGATCGAGCGACATTTTCCCAGCCATCTCGACCCGACGTATAGCAGCTTCCGTCTCCATCACGCCAAGTTGGCCTTTAATTGCAATCCACTGAACGTAGGTCAAAGATGTGTAAGCCAAGACAACCAACAAAGTCAGGACAGCAAGCGCTCTGGTTTTTCGGTAATGTCTTTGTTGTTGCTGCCTGTGAGCGCGACTCTCCTCATTAAAGGTCTGCAAAGCGAAGGCAGCGATGGCGAGTGCCTCCTCTATCTTGTGAGTGGCGTCATTATTGGGTTTGTTGGCTTCGTTAATCTTTGGACGGTTCTCGGGTAAATCAGGAATGTCCCATAAAATTACAACTATTATCGTGATCACACAAAGGATCGCTGCCAACAAAAGATTCACTGAGAGCGCCCCTGCTTTCTCGCGGGCTTTCTGCGCCTCAGCACAGTGCTATCGCGGCGTCGAAGATTTCAGGGTTCTTCCGGTTGTTGTAGCGCCACTCGAATTCGGAAATATCTGGCACTGAGTCGCTCCCCTGGCTGGCGTCGCAACCGCAGAATAGCGAACGGCGGGGCGGACGCGAGGCCACCCCCTCAGTCTTCCGTCAATCCCCTTCACGCCCGAGCCAGCCGCGCGGCTACGGCATCGCGTCGCGGATCCGCTGCATCGGTGCGGGCAGCAACGCAGGGCCTCCAGCGGTGCTCTGACGGGCGGGACGGGGTATGTCGGCTTCGCTGTCAGACTGCTCGCCGCGCCGCCTTGATGACTTGATTGAGCACGTGGCCACCGGCCGACCATGCGTCAGCTTCGGTGGCGTAGCCGGTCGCCGATTCATGGACGGCTTGCCCGCTCCCTTGCCTGTAGACACGCCAGCCATACGGCCTCGGCAGGGTGAACATGGCAGTCACCTCGGCGCGATGCGACGGGCGCCCTTTCAGCCCCATCCCCTTGGTCTTGCTTATGCGATTGCCTAGCGCCATATCGGCACGATAGCGCGCCGACCGTGCGGGTCAATCAGTGACGATTTGATGGCGTTCGGACCAAGGCGCAACATTGCGGCACCGCATGCAGAGCGCAACAAGAGGCGGCCATTCACCCGGCGTCACGAAGATAAAGCCCCACTGCGGTCAGGATGAGGATCGCGGTGCAGATCACCAGCAGCAGGATCATCTGAGGCTTCATCGTCGCCACCTTCGATGAGCGGCCCGCGGTTACTTCGCCCACTTGGGCTTCTCCGCCTTGGCCGCTTTCAGCCCCAGATCGATCAGGCGGCGGATGGCATCGGCCTCGCTGCCGATGTGATTGGAGAACCGATAGTTCTCTATCGCATGAACCAGTTCTGGCGACATCGCGATCAGCTTTTTCACGGTGAGAATCTGGGGACGTGCCATAGCGTCGATATAACGCATATCGGTTCTATTGACAACACCAGATAACCGATATAGGTCATAGCGGCCGGGCAGCGTGTTGGAGCACCCCGCCCGGCCTAACCCCGAGCCATGAGGTAAGTCATGACCAAGGCTGAACACGATCCTACCACGATCACCGAGCCGTCCATTCCATCGCGCCGCGGCCTGTTGGCGGGCAACACGGCTGCGCTGCTGGCCGGCGCAGCGTTCGTCACTGCCGCACGGGCGGCGCCTGTAGCCGCTGCTGTGGCCACTGGGGACGATGCCGAGCTGCTGGCGCTGTGTGCGGCTTTCGACACATTAGAATCCAGTGTCCATGCCCTGTATTACGGCTCCGAGGTCTGCCAGAGGGCGACGTCCGGGATGAGGCAATGGACCGAATCCAGGATGATCAGCGTCCCCTGGTCGAACGCATCCGCACAATCCCAGCTACCACGCCGGCCGGCATCCGGGCGAAATCGCAGAGCCTTGTGACATTTGCGCCGGATCTGCTGAACCCTCGCGATGCAACTTTCGACGAGGCCCTGATCGCGTCGCTATTGGCCGATCTGACGCGGGAGAATCGGACATGAACACGACCACTGGCAGCAGCCGCGCAGCGAAGCCCCGCACGATGCCACTTGGCGACGCGCTGCAACCGACTATCGCTCGGCTTAAGGAAATCGCCGCACAGTCCGGTGATGCGTTGCTGGGCGACGGTGACGTGCATCCTGATCACCAGTTGCTCGATCTGTGCGGCGATGTGCTACACCTGTTGAAGCAATCGGAGGGCATCGCGGTACTTCGCTGCGCGATACACCAGGTTGGCGTCGAGTGGACTGACGCCGATCGCGCGCACAGCCGCGGTATCTGCTCGACCCCGGTTTGAGGGGTAATTGGCCCACGGTCTGACTGGCGCAAAAAATATTTGACACGCTCACGTGTGCGTCGATTCTAACCCAGGGCGTGACCGAGCTTGCCGACCTCAGCCACCTGAGCCACGCCGAGAAGGACGCCCTGATCCGGGCGCTGTGGGCGCAGGTGCAGAGCCTGACGGCTCGGGTGACGGCGCTCGAAGCGAGGCTCGGCGAACCGTCGAAGACACCGGACAATTCCAGCCTACCGCCGTCGAAGGGTCAGAAGCCGAATCAGCCGGAGCAGGCCAAGCGTGTTGGACCACGCACCGGCAGCTTGGGTCGCAAAGGGGGTGGCCGTCCGCTGACTTGCCATCCTGACGAGACGGTGACCGCGAAAGCCGCCGCCTGCGCGCATTGCCAATCCGCGCTGACAGATGCCGATCAGGTGCTGCACGGTCGTTACGATAAGATCGACCTCCCTGTAGTGCGCCCCATGGTGACCCGCGTGGAACGCTACGCCGGACATTGCCCGTGCTGCGGAGGGGTAACCCTGGCGGCGATACCCGCGAGCCTGCAAGACGGCTCGCCGTTCAGCATAAACATCGTGGCGCTGGCGATCTATCTGCGTTTCACCCACGCAATCAGTTACCGCCGCCTGACCCAGATGTTTCAGCACCTCTATGCGCTGCAGATCAGCGAAGGTGCGTTGGATGCGATGTTGCAGCGCGCGAAGCCCTGTTTCGACAGCGAGGTCGCAGCCATTCTTGCTCGGCTGCGTCGTTCGCGGATCGTCTGTTCGGACGAGACCTCGGTGCGCATCGACGGTCGCACCCATTGGAATTGGGTGTTTCAGAACGATCAGGTGGTGATCCATGTTGTGCGCAATAGCCGCGCCGCCAACGTCATCACCGAGACGATGGCAGGTCATCGGCCAAGCATCTGGGTCTCGGACCTGTATGGCGCGCAGCAGGGGCATGCCGATCTATGGCAGGTCTGCCTGGCGCACCAACTGCGTGACTGCAAATACGCTATCGAGGCAGGCGATACGATCTTTGCCCCACGCATGAAGGCACTGCTGCTGCGGGCTGTCGTGCTGGCGCGGCGGCGCAAGCGACTGGCCGAGAGCACGCGGCGCACCTATCAGGCCAGGCTGGATCACGAGTTGAACGCGATCATGGTGCTGGCACCCACCAACCACCATGGCAGGCGCCTGCGAAAGCGTTACGGGAAGGTGCGCGGTCACTTGTTCACTTTTCTCGAACATCCCGATGTCCCGCCGGATAACAATGGCAGCGAGCGGGAGTTACGACCCACCGCCACCTACCGCAAAGTCACAGGTGGCTTCCGTTCAACATGGGGTGCCGACCTGTTCGCCGGCGTTCGATCCGTCGTCGGAACCGCAGCGCGACGAGGAAAGGATGCGTATCGGGCAATTCTCGCAGTCCTCGACGGGGAATCCGTCATTCAGCCCGGTTGAGCAGATACCAGCCGCGAACTGTTTGACGACCAGGAGGCCATGCGTAAGCAGGCCGTGCAGCTTCTTCGCCGGGCAAAGAAAATACGGGCCAGCACAGCGGCGGGTGTCTATGCAAAAGCCCTGATCGTCCGCGCCAGCACCACCGGGGCGGCTCAGTTGGCTATGACGCTGGCGGAGGATCTCATCGCGTGCGAAGGGCTGCGGGCGAGCCTCTGGCCGGCGCCCACCAGCGGGGCGGTGCGGCCATGAACACGCCCAGAAGACGACCGCGTGCACCAAAGCCACCGAAGCTTGCCGCGTCACCGCCACGCACAACTGAACTGATCGGCCTGACGGACGATGGCCGGATGGTCCTATGGAGCACCGGTCAGGTGCAGCCCATCGATCGCTTCGAGACCGGCGAGAATGGTCGCTGGATCGAGAGTGGCCACTACGTGATCAACTGGAAGGGACACGCAATCACCGTCCACTGCGGCAACATGATGGACGGCAACGTCGACGTGCAGTTCATGTGCAACGCGGGCAGCTCGCAATCGTTTCCTCGCACCGAGGTCGAGACATTGCTGATTGGGAAGGTGATCCGCGATGAAGAAGCGCGTCGGCAGATCATGGAGGCGTTCGCCGTGCTGGAGGAGGCGATGCGGCACCGACACCGCGAACCACACCTTCAGCGAGGCCGCATCCAGACGCGCGGCTGACGATCCGCCGCAGTCCTGATCTGGACGGGACCGCCCTGAAACGACGTTGTAACCGTCGACGTGCTTTCTGGTCCCCGCGCCGTCGATAAAGCGTAACCTGTCTGCCTGGCCGCTCCAGCGTCTCCACGCTGGGGCGGCCTTTTTTTGTTCCGGGCCGTAGCACGATCGCGGCTTTGGAACCGGAACAGGGCGACATCGTTACTTCACGATGCTGATCGCGCTGCCCTTGCCGCCATAGGACGCTCCGCCCACGCCGGGGCTACGTCCTCCCCGAGCGACGTGAGACATCTCACAGCTTTTCCCTGCAACGCATGCGTGAAAGACGGCATGGACCATTGGCATGATCCCAGCTCTGATCTCACCGCTGCGCAGCTTATGGCGAACGCCCGGTATTTTCGCGCCATGGCAATAACCGCTCCAAGGGCCGAGGCCAGGCACGAATTCGGCCTGCTGGCAGCGCGTTACGCGAGGCGGGCGGCAGTAGCATCTGGGGACACCGGGGACGCTTCCGCGAACCGGTTGGCGTGCAATTGTCCAGGGTGACAGCGGGCTGGTTCGGGCGCGGAGAAGGCTGGCGAGTTCTGGGTGGCCGGTTACCCGTGACCTCTCGGAATGACTCGCCATTGTGCCGCGCACCTCCAATATGTCCATGTGATGGGCATGTCGAACGCCATGTATTGGTCACGACGCGCTGCACGGATGAGGCAGCGTGCCGAGAATGTCGCCGACCGGGATCAGCGGGCAGTAATGCTAGCGACGGCCCAGCACTACGAAATGCTGGCTCACTACAGCAGCGAGACCACCCCATCCGGGGCGATAGAGGAGAAAGCCGGCCCGAAACCTTGGGTATAAAGTAAAAAATCAGCGGCTGAGTTTGGCTAATTCCGTCACCTCGAAGCTTTGCCATCTTGCGGCGGTCGGTCCATGGTAATAGTCGGAGGGCGCGCCAACGGCCGATGTCTCGGAATGGTTGGAATTAGCCAAGCAGGCGAGGGCCATCGCCAACGCCATGAATGATCCTGTCTCCAAGCAGCACATGCTGGAAATCGCGGCCAATTACGACGCTCTGGCAGAGCGGGCCACGCTGGAGGATCCGAATTTCCAGCCGGTAGACAATTCCGAATGACCGGACCAAGCAAGGCTTCACGGCGGGGCCGGACCCTCATGTTGAGCACCGGACCGGAGGCGGCGTGGTCGACCAAAGAAAAGGCGCGCCAGGCGTGGGGCGCGCCTAGTGACGGGAGGTACTCGTCGGCTGCGTAGCAGCAGCAGCAATTCACCGGACCACGGAATGCACGGAAGGGCAAATCACTTCGTTCACGAATAACCGGGCGCCCTGCCGCGGCTACACGCCAGCCGACGGGCGTACGGGGATCGTCCAAGGTGGCGGCCCAGTCATGGGATTTGTTGCCCCCACTGTTGCCCCAATCCTCGGATGATGTCTGACCGGGCCTCGAATTCAGCCATAAGTATTTGATTTAGTTGGTGCGCCCGGCAGGATTCGAACCTGCGACCAAGCGGTTATGAGCCGCCCGCTCTGACCAACTGAGCTACAGGCGCGCCAGCGAACCGATCAGACCCGAGCGTGCCGGCCCGCGCAAGGCTTCGGATCATCGCTTATCGGCCTGGCCGGATCATCACGCGTGGCATCGATGCAACAAAGCAAGGTTCCCAACAAGAGCGGTCCCGCTGTCGTCGCTACCGCAAACCCCCCGGAGCCGGCAGACACATCCTTTATTCATATATTTTAAGGCTTTGTGGGGGATCTGGCTTGCTTTGCCGGGCCGACACAGCCCTCGCCTACCGATTTGCCTGCGCTTCCAGCTTCTGGCATACCCGCGCCCCACTCGTGCCCAAGGGCCGCCGCCACCGGGCTTCTTCCGATGGCTGACCCAAAGGCCAGTCCCGCCCCGCCTTCAGAGCCCGCCTCGGCTTGTCCTGGGGCGCTCCGACAGAGGAACCCGACATATGCACCTGGCTTACTTCGTGATCATCGCCTGCGGTGTGCTGGCGCTGGTCTACGGCCTGATCACCAGCAGACAGGTTCTGGCAGCCGATGCCGGCACCGCTCGCATGCAGGAGATCTCCGCCGCCGTTCAGGAAGGCGCGCGCGCCTATCTGAACCGGCAGTACACCACGATCGCCGTGGTCGGTGTGGTACTCCTCATCATCCTTGGCCTTATCCTGGGCATTCACGTCGCCATCGGCTTCATTATTGGCGCGGTGCTGTCCGCGGCAGCCGGCTATGTCGGCATGAACGTCTCCGTGCGCGCCAATGTCCGTACCGCCCAGGCTGCACGGCACGGCCTGGCCGCCGGGCTCGACATTGCCTTCAAGGCCGGCGCAATCACCGGAATGCTGGTCGTTGGCCTCGGTCTTCTCGGCGTCACGATCTATTACATGATCCTGCGCGGCCACTACGGCGCGGCAATCACTGACGACGAGTTGCGCCGGGTGCTGGAAGCTATGGTGGCACTGGGATTCGGCGGCTCGTTGATCTCGATCTTCGCGCGATTGGGTGGCGGCATCTTCACCAAGGGCGCCGACGTCGGCGCCGACCTGGTGGGCAAGGTCGAAGCCGGCATCCCCGAGGACGATCCCCGCAATCCCGCCGTGATCGCCGACAACGTGGGCGACAACGTCGGTGACTGTGCCGGCATGGCGGCCGACCTGTTCGAGACCTACGCCGTGACCATCGTCGCCACCATGCTGCTGGCCGGCATCTACTTCACCGGAGCGGCGCGCGACTCCTTGCTGATGTTGCCTCTCGGCATCGGCGGCATCTGCATCCTGACCTCGATCGTCGGCACCTACTTCGTGAAGCTCGGGCCAGACAACGGCATCATGTGGGCGCTGTACAAGGGGCTGTTGGTGACCGGCGCGCTGTCGATCGTCGGCATCGCCATCATCATCGCCTGGTTCATCGGCTTCAGCACCCCGATGGCCGAGTCCACCGGCGGCAGCGTCACCGGATTGGATCTGTTCATCTGTTCGCTGGTTGGCCTGGCAGTGACCGGCGCCATCGTGTGGATCACCGAATACTACACCGCGACCGAGTACCGCCCGGTGCGCTCCATCGCACAAAGTTCCACCACCGGCCACGGCACCAATGTGATCCAGGGGCTGGCGGTATCGATGGAAGCCACCGCGCTACCGGTGATCGTCATCTGCATCGGCATCATTGTCGCCTCGATGGTGGCCGGCCTGTTCGGCATCGCGATTGCCGCGACAACCATGCTGTCGCTCGCGGGTATGATCGTGGCGCTGGACGCCTACGGCCCGGTGACCGACAACGCCGGCGGCATCGCCGAGATGGCGGACCTGCCGCGCGATGTGCGCATCACCACCGATGCGCTGGACGCGGTCGGCAACACAACGAAGGCGGTGACCAAGGGCTATGCGATCGGTTCGGCCGGCCTGGCGTCACTGGTGCTGTTCGCCGCCTACACGCAGGACCTCCTGCACTACTTTCCGACGCTGCACGTCGACTTCGCACTGCAGAACCCGTACGTGGTGGTTGGCCTCTTCATCGGCGGCCTGCTGCCCTATCTGTTCGGCTCGATGGGCATGACCGCAGTCGGCCGCGCGGCCGGCGCGGTGGTGGTCGAAGTGCGGCGACAGTTCCGCGAAATCCCCGGCATCATGGAAGGCACCGGCAAGCCGGAATACGGCAAGGCGGTGGACATGCTGACCAAGGCCGCGATCCGCGAGATGCTGGTGCCGTCGCTGCTGCCGGTCGGTGCGCCGATCGTGCTGTGGATCATCATTGACATCGTCGCCGGCCGGGCCGCGGCGTTCGCATCGCTGGGAGCCATGCTGTTGGGCACGATCGTGACGGGGTTGTTCGTGGCGATCTCGATGACGTCGGGCGGCGGCGCGTGGGACAACGCCAAGAAATACATCGAGGAGGGCAACCACGGGGGCAAGGGTTCCGAGGCGCACAAGGCCGCGGTGACCGGCGACACGGTTGGCGATCCCTACAAGGACACCGCTGGTCCGGCGGTGAACCCGATGATCAAGATCACCAACATCGTAGCACTGTTGTGGCTGGCGATCCTGGCGGGCTGGCTGCACTGAGGCTTCGCCAGGAACTCAGCGCGTCGGGCAACGCCGCGACGGCCACCCAGGTCGTCGGTCAACTCTGGCGGTCTGACAATTTACCCCCAGGCCGTTGCCTCCCACGTCATGCTCGCCTTCATCAGCATGACGTGGGAAGCCGATGCAAAAGCCAGTCTGGTCGACGTCAGGTATTACACGTCGACCACGACGTACTGTTCCTCCACCGTCACCGGCACGGTCTCGGCCACATAAGGTCCCTCCACCACGCGCTGACCCGCCGCCACCTCTACGGGATAACTGCGAACCTGGATGCGTTCGGGCTCGCAGTAGGACTGTCCGGTCCGCACGTCGAATTCCCAGCCATGCCATGGACACCGCAGAATCTCGCCCTTGCGCGAGTACTGGTAGTGGCCAGGTTCATCCGATTCGATCAGCCCGGTCAGAATGCCCTCACACATCGGTCCGCCCTGGTGCGGACAGCGATTGAACAAACCGAAGAATTCACCGTCCAGGTTGAAGACGGCGATTGAGCGACCACGCACGGTCACCAGCTTCCGCTGGCCCGGTGGAATTTCCGCCACGGTCGCGACCACATGCTTGCTCATTCAGTGACGTCCCAATTGCTTCTGCGCCCTACGCCAGTCCATACACCGAGCGCGCATTGTCCCGGAAGACCATCCGCCGCTGTTGTTCCGTCATCTGCGCCTTGAACGCCGTCTCTGGATCGTCGAAGTCCCAGTGCGGATAATCGGTGGCGAACAGGATGCGATCCCAGCCGATCCATTCCAGGATCGTGAGAATATCCTGCGGCCGCTCCGGCTCGTCCATCGGCTGCGTGGTGAACCAAACCTGCTCGCGGATATAACTCGACGGCGGCCGCGTCAGATGCGGCACTTCGTCTTTCATCCGCGCCCATTGCCGGTCCAGCCGCCAGCACAGCGACGGTACCCAGGCCAAGCCGGCCTCGACGATAACCACCTTCAGTTTCGGCAAGCGTGCCAGCACGCCTTCACACACCAGGCTGGTGACCACCGACTGCTGCGACATGGAAACTTCATGGTGCTCTTCGGTGTAGTACCGACGGCCATCCGGTCGCGGACACCGCATGGCCGTTGTTGCCGGAACTGTGCAGGCCGATCGGCAGATTGTGCGCCATCGCTGCCTCGTAGATCGGCCAGTAGCGGCGGCGGCCCAGCGGTTCGATCGAGTGCGTCACCAGCGATACCTGCGCAAAATCGGAATTGCCGGCCCAGTGCTCGATCTCCGCGACCGCTGCCGCCGCATCTTCGCCCGGCACCACGATCGCAGCCTTCAGACGCTGATCCTTCTGCGTCCACTCGGCGTATTGCCATTGGTTGATGGCGCGGCACAGCGCAGGGGCGAATTCCTGGTTGCGCTGATCCATGCCGGTGATCGACAGCAGATGCAGCATGCCGGCCTGAATGCCGTAGCGATCGAGCAATTGGGCCTGCATGAACGCCAGGTCGGACCCGGGCGAGCCACCGTTCGGCGGCCATGCATCCTTGCGCGACAATGCCGGTGCGGATTTGAAAAATGGCGACGAGCCGGTGAACGGAGTCGGCCGCCGAGACCCGTAAGTCGCCAGATGCTCGCGCCACCGCGCCGAGAGATACGGATACAGATCCTTCGGCGAACGCAGCGCATGGTGTACGTCGCAGTCGATCAGGCCAAGCCTGGTTTGCTGCGCGGATTCGCGCTCCAGCAATGCGGAACTCATTGCAGAGTCTCCTTCAGTCTGGGGTAGGTCTCAAGCGGATTATCCACCAGCAGTTTCCGCACCAACGATGCCGACAGCCCGTCGGGCAATGCCGCGTCGCCTTCGAAGTGCCAATGCGGATAGTCGGTGGAGAACAGCAGGAACCGGTCGGAACCGATCTGCTCGATCGTCTGCTCCATCTGGTGCGCCTCGGGCGGAGCGTCGGACGGCTGCAGCGTGAAGCGGACGTGGTCGCGGATGATCTCGGCCGGCGCGCGATCAACCCACGGGATTTCCGCGCGCATCGCCCGCCAGGTCTTCACGGCACGCCACATGAACTGCGGCAACCAGGTGAATCCGGCCTCGGCCAGTACGACGGTCAGATTGGGAAACTTGCTGAACACACCTTCAGAAATCAGGCTGAGCAATTGTGCCTGGAAGGCGTGTGATCCCGCCACGTAGTCTTCCAGATAATACGATGGCCAGCCATTCGCCGTGGTGGCATGTCGAAACGTGCTCCCAGCATGGACGCAGATCGGCAGTCCGTGCCGTTCGGCAGCAACATAGATCGGCCAGTGCTGCCGCTTGCCAAGTGGCGATTCACCGGCTGCCGGCAGCAGCACCTGCACGAAGCGCTTGTCAGCCGCGCATCGATCGATCTCGGCGGCCGCCAGTTCCGCGTCCTGCACCGGCACCACGATGGACGCAGCGTAGTCTCGGCTCCTTGTCCAGCCACTCGGCTGCGATCCAGTCGTTGATCGCACGGCACAGCGCGGCAGCGAAATGCACGTTGAACGCCGACTGGGCGCCGTACAGGCAATTCAGGATCGCGTAGCGTGTATGAAACGGTGCCAGCACGTGCTCGCGCAGCAATTCCAGATCGCTGCCAGGTTTGCCGGAGGCCGGGCGCCAGTCCGGGCGACCATTGGCAGGAATACTTATCGGGTAGCTGGCGGGATCGAGCCCGTCGATGCCGCGCACCGCTACCTGTTCGCGCCAATGCTCTTCCAGATACGGCAACAATGCACGCATGCCGGGGACCGCGGGATGCACGTCGCAATCGATTGCGCCGACCGCCGGAAAACTCAACACAATGCTCCTGCCATCCGATCGCGGACGCTACCCCCCGCTGAGCCCTGCCGCAACGGCCTTGACCCCCTTGAACGGGCCGCCCTAGCTTGCCCGTGAACACGTCCGGGAAACGGGAGATTTTTCACAATGCGGGGAGTTCGTATCGGCATGGCTGCGCTGGCAGCCGGCCTCGTTGCCATCTGCACTCCGGCAAACGCCGAGACGATCACGTTCGGCGGGATTCTGCCCCTGACCGGCCCTGGTGCGCTGATCGGCACCGCTGAAATGCGCGGCGTGCAGTTCGCCGTCGATCAGGCGAACGCCAAGGGCGGGATTCACGGCGACCAGATCGCAGTCCAGTTCGAGGACAATCAGGCCAAGCCCGACCAGTCGATCCTGTCGTTCAACAAACTAACCGACCTGCAGCATGTTTCGGTCATCTTCACCGGCTACTCAGGCCCGACACTGGCGATGGCGCCGTTAGCAACACGCAAGAAGGTGCTGCTGGTGAACGCCGGTGCACAGGCCGACGCGCTGTCCAAGGCATCGCCGTACCTGATCAACACGCTGCCGACGATCGGCGGCGAGATCGAGGTGCTGTCGCAGTGGCTGGCAAGCGAGGGCAAGAAGAAAGCCGCCGTGATGTTCGAAAACGACGCGGCCGGGATGTCCGGGCGCGACGACTACCTGAAATTCTTCCCGGAGTCCGGCGGTACACATTCTCGCACAGGAGGCAACGCAGTTCGGTCAGACCGACTTCCGTCCGGCGTTGCTGAAGCTCGCCGATGCCAAGCCCGATGTGATGCTGGTGGCGATCACCGCCGGACTGTTGCAGATGGCCCAGCAGTACAAGCAGCTCGATCTGAAGTTCACGGTCGCCGGGACGACCTTCTTCGCCGATCCCTCGGTCATCGCCGATCCATCATCCGCCGGTTTCGTGCACACCCAATTGCGTATCGATGCGCCGCCGGATCTGGCCGCGCAGTTCAAGGCAAAATACGGCACCGACATGGAATTCTTCGCCAAGCAGGTACTACAACGCGGCGCAGATCGTGCTGGCCACGCTGGACAAGGTGCTGGCGGACAACAAGCCGGTCACCGGCGAAAACATGCACGACACGCTGTTGCGGATCAGAAAATTCCAAGGCCTGATCCCACTGGAATTCAAGACCAATACGGCCAGTGTGCCGATGGACATCAACATCATGCGTGACGGCAAGGACGTGCTGCTGAAGGAGATGAAGCTGCAATAGCTGGCGTCGACGCCGGACCGGCGCCATGCTTGCGTTGCAGCTTCTGGCCACCGGCCTGGTGACCGGTTGCGCCCTGGGTGTGGTGGCGATCAGTTTCTCGTTGGTCTACGCCACCACGAAAATCTTCCACGTCGCGCACGCCGGCATCTACACCCTGGGCGGTTATCTGGCCTGGTCGCTGGTGCTTTACGGTGCCCCCCTGCTGATCGCTGTGCTGATCTCGGTCGCCGCCTGCGCCGTCCTTGGCGCGCTGATCCAGAGTCAGCTTTACGCCAGGCTGGAACGCCGGCGGGCGACGCATCTGGTAGTGTTGATCGCCTCTCTCGGCGCGCTTGCGGTGATGCAAAACATCATCGCCGCGGTCTATACGCCGGACATCCTGCAATTCCCGATCGAATGGAGCAGCCGCATGGTATCCGTCGGCGCCATTCGGCTGGACTATACGCAGCTGCTGACGATCTTCGTCAGCCTTGCGGCTTATGCCGGCACGATGCTGTTCGCTCATGGCACCATTCTGGGCAAGCGCATCCGCGCGGTCGCATCCAATCCGATGCTGGCCGACATCACCCGACTGCAACCGCAGACTGTCTACGTTTATGTGATCGCCATCGCGTCGGCGTTGGTCTGCCTGCCTGGCATTCTGGTGCCGCTCGATCTTGGACTGCAGCCATATAACGGCGTCACGCCTTTGCTCACCGCAACCATCGCGATGATCGCCGGCGGTGTCGGCAGCATTACGGGTGCCTTCGTGTTGTCGGTCGCGATCGCGGTGGTGCAGAACCTGTCGCTGCTGGTGATCCCGGGCGAGTGGAGCATCGGCGTGACGTTCTTCATTTTCGTGATCTTCATGCTGTTCCGTCCCACCGGCCTGTTCACGGCACGCTGATGGATTTCCTGTACAGCTACATCGTGCTTGCCGAGATCTACGTGCTACTCGGCTTGTCCACCAATCTGCTGGTGGGCATCGCCGGCATATTCTCTGTATCACAGGCCGCGGTGTTCGGCGTGGGCGCCTATATTGTCGCCCATTTCATGATGGCACCCGATCCGCTGTCCTTCATTCCGTCGCTGGCGATCGCCGCGGTGGGCTGCGTGGCGTTGAATATCCTGGTCACGCTGCCGGCGCTGCGCGTTTCGGGCGACTACTTCGTGGTGACGTCGTTCGGCATTCAGTTGCTGGCGACTGCGGTCTTCACCAATTGGACGGCGGGAACCGGTGGCGCCAACGGGCTGCCGGGAATTCCTCCACCCGATCTGTTCGGCCTGTCGATCGAGACCACGGCGCAGTATGCCTGGCTCTGCACCGGCGCGGTGGTGCTTGGCTGTCTTGCTTTCTTTCTGATCATGCGTGCACCGTTCGGCCGTCTGTTGCGCGCGATCCGTGAGGACGAGACCGCGGTGGCCGCGGCAGGGAAGAACGTACTGCGCGCAAAGGTCTCCGCGGCTGCGCTGGCCGGTGCGTTTGCCGGCACAGCGGGCGGCTTGTACGCCACGTTCCTCAGCTTCATCGATCCATCGTCATTCGACCTTGATGCATCGATCCTGCTGCTGACGATGGTGGTCGTGGGCGGTGCGCGCACTCTGGCGGGCTCGATCATCGGGCCGTTCCTGCTGCTCGCATTGCCGCAACTGCTGACGCTAGTGGAGATACCCACCACGATCGCCGCCGCGGCGCGCCAGCTCATCTACGGCCTGCTGCTGATCATGTTCATGCTGTTCCGCCCGCAAGGTTTGGCAGGGGAGCGACTGTGACGGCGTATCTCCAGGTGGCTGGGCTCGATCATAGCTTTGGCGGGCTGCACGCGCTGCGGGCGTGCAGCTTCACCATCGAGCAAGGCCGCATCACCTGCCTGGTCGGACCCAACGGCGCCGGCAAGACGACAATTTTCAACGTGATCACCGGATTTCTGCGGCCGGACGAGGGCAGCGTGGTGTTTCGGGGCCGCACGCTGAATGGACTGCGTCCGCAGATGATCGTGCATGCGGGCATTGCACGTACCTTCCAGAACCTGCGGCTGTTCACCGACCTGAGCGCACTGGACAATGTGATGGTCGGCATCGCACGCCAGTTCGGCGAGGAGCCCTTGGGCGCCATCTTTCGGCCGCTGCACACCGCGCGCGCGCAGTCTCGGCGGCGGCAGGAAGCAATCGCCACTTTGGAACATGTCGGCCTTGCCGACCGGGCGCACGACCTGGTGCGCAATTTGTCCTACGGCGAACAAAAGCTGCTGACAGTGGCGCGCGTTCTGGCGACGGGCGCAGAGCTTCTGTTGCTGGATGAACCTGCATCCGGGTTATCGGCCAGTGCGTTGGACGCGGTGATGGCGTTGTTGCGGCAACTCCAGTCGGAGGGCAAGACCTTGCTGGTGGTCGAGCATAACACGCGCGTCGTGCAACAGATCGCGGACGATGTGTTGTTCCTGCATCAAGGGCATCTGATGGCGCAGGGCACGCCGGAGCGGATCATCAGCGATCCGGCGCTGGCGGAAATCTACTTCGGCGGCGCGCTGTGATGCTGTTGCAGCTTTCCGGACTGGCGGCTGGGTATGGCGCGAAGACGGTGATTTCTGACGTATCGTTTGCCTTGGAGCCAGGTCAGATACTGGCATTTCTTGGACATAACGGTGCGGGCAAGACCACGACGCTGAAGACTGTGATGGGGCTGCTGGCGCCGCGTGCCGGAGAGGTGGTGTTCGACGGTCAGCGCATCGAACGGCTGAATGTGTCGCAGCGCGTGGCATTGGGCCTGCGACTATTGCCGGAAGGCCGCGGCATTTTCCCCGACCTGAGTGTCGCGGAGAACATCGACGTCGTCGCGGCGCGCAATGCGACCGCCGGTGCGATGTTTGGCATTGCTGACGTCTATCGGCTGTTTCCGGTGCTGGAGGAACGGCGCTCGACGCGTGCCGGCAGCCTGAGCGGCGGTCAGCAGCAGATGCTGGCGCTGGGACTGGCAATTCTTGGTTCGCCGCGCTGCCTGCTGCTGGATGAACCGTCGATCGGACTGGCGCCGAACCTGGTGGAGCGGCTGTTCCAGCAGGTCCACGACGTGTGCAAGTCGCACGCGATGACCGCGATCCTGGTGGAGCAGAACGTTGCAGCGGCAATGAAGATCGCCGACCGCGTCATCATCATGAACAACGGCCAGATCGTGTTCGACGGCCTGCCGCAGGAAGCCCGCGAGTCGAATTTCTGGCACTATTTCTGACTTGTCGCCGAATCGGCGACGACTGCGGAGCTCGATGCTCCAGTACGCAATTTCGGGCGAAATCCAAACGGCTGTCATGGCGCTGCTTCCCGAAGCGTCATTGAGCCGGCAGCGGCCTGACCACGCGATCAGCGATCGTCCACTGGCGGGTTGGCCCGCACCGAGGGGCGTGAGTCGAATTCCGCATGCCAAGCGGTCAGACGTGGATGGCCATTACGCCAGTTCAGGTCGCCAAAGCGGAAATCCAGGTATGACAGGGCGTTGCCGATGGCGACGTGGCCGATCGAGAAGCGGCTTGCCGCCAGCGCATCCTGCTCCAAAGCATCGGCGCAACAGCGAAGCTTGGCTTCCCACAGTATCATGTGCGGTTCGCTCTGTTTCTCCGCCGGGCGGAATCGCTCGCCCAGCCACGCCAGCGCGATATCCAGCATGCCGTCGCCGAGTGCCAGACGCCGCAGCGCCACCAGCCGCTCGGGCCATTCGGGAAACAGCTTCGGTCCGCCGTGCAGTGTGTCGAGATATTCGCAGATCACCGGCAAGTCGTAGATGATGGTGCCATCTTCCAGTACCAGCGTGGGGATTTTGCCCAGCGGGTTCTCACGCATCAGCTCCAGATGCGGCTTGGTGCCGCCGACCACCGTGCGCACCGTTTGCAGCCGCTCCGACAACCCCAGTTCATGCGCGACGATCATGACCTTGCGCACGTAGGGCGAACGCGGTGACCAATGCAGTTTCATCATCGCGGGCATGGCATGTCCTCCATCGCGTCAGTGTGGCATTCTTCGTGGAAGTCCGGCCAGAGGAGGGAAAGCATGAACTGGATCGAGCTGAATGGCACCAGCCTGCGCTACGAGCTTTCCGGCAGTGGCAAGGCGACGCTGGTTCTGGTGCACGAGATGGGTGGCACGCTGGACAGTTGGGACCAGGTGTTGCCGGCGCTCAATCATGCGCGCCGAGTGCTGCGCTATGATACGCGCGGCGCCGGGATGTCGGAGAAGATTCGCGGCAAGGTCACGTTCGACGACATGGCGGATGATCTTGCAGCCCTGCTCGCCGCGTTGAACATCACCGGCAAGGTCACACTGGCCGGCACTGCGGTCGGCGCTGCCATCGCCAGCCATTTCGCCGTGCGGCATGCGGCGCGCGCCGGCGCTCTGATCGTGACCAGTCCAGCCACCGGTGTTGCCGCCGATCGCCGTCAGGCCGCGCTGGATCGCGCCGCGGCAGCCGAGACGCGAGGCATGCGCGCGCTGGCCGAACAGAGCCTGGCCAATTCCTATCCGCCGGAAGTCCGCCACAATGCGGAGGAGTTTCGGAAGTTCCGCGCCCGCTGGCTGGCCAACGATCCAGAAAGCTTCGCCGCGATCAATCGCATGCTGGCGAACTCCACGGTGACCGAAGAGCTGCCGCGTATCGCTTGCCCGACTCTCGTGATCTCCTGCACGCATGACAAGCTGCGCCCCCCGTCAGCGATCGAACCGATGGCGAAGCAGATTCCCGGCGCGGAATACCAGGAGATCAATTCCGGCCACTTTGCCGCCGTGCAAACCCCTGGCCTTGTGTCGCAGGCGTTCCACGGATTCCTGATGTCGCTGGGATATTGAAGCCTGGACGCGCACTTCGATCCGGGGCTCTTCAAGCCGGCCCTTATTATTCTGGCGGCTGCCGCCATCGTGATTCCGCTGTTCCACCGCCTGCTGCTCAGTCCCGTGCTGGGGTTCATGCTGGTGGGTGTGGCGGTTGGGCCATTCGGACTGGCGAGGCTGGCAGACCACTTGCCGCTGCTTGGCTCGATAACGCTGAGCCGTCCCGAGTCAATCGAACCCATCGCGGAACTCGGCATAAGCCTGCTGATGTTCATGATCGGCCTGGAACTGTCGTTGGAACGGCTGCGTGTGATGCGCCGCCTCGTGTTCGGGCTCGGGTTGTTGCAGTTCGCGCTCTGCGCTGGGGCAATCGCGATGATCGCTTATGCGCTTGGCGCGCCGCCGAGTGTCGCCGCTGTCGTTGGGACAGCACTATCGATGTCGTCCACTGCCGTGGTCGTGCAGGTGCTGTCGCATGAGAAACGGTTGGCCGGTCCGATCGGGCGCGCCTGCCTGGCAGTGTTGCTGTTCCAGGATATCGCCGCGGTGCCTGTGCTGTTCGTCATCAGTGTGGCGGGCGTTGGAGTGTCAACGCACGGTAGTCTCGTCTGGACGATCGGTGTGGCGATCCTCGTCGTACTCGGCCTGATCGTCGCAGGCCGGCTGATCCTGCGCCCGCTGTTTCGCAGCGTCGCCCGAACCGGCAGCCCGGAACTATTCGTCGCAGCCTGCCTGCTGGTCATCCTTGCGACCGGTCTGGCCACCGCCATGGCCGGACTGCCGATGGAACTGGGTTCGCTGATCGCCGGCATGCTCCTGGCCGAGACGGAATTCCGCCGTCAGATCGAGGTGACCATAGAGCCGTTCAAGGGCCTGCTGCTCGGCGTATTCCTGATCTCCGTCGGCATGAGCCTGGACCTCGCCAATGTCGTGACGGATGCTCCGCGCCTGCTTGCGGCCGGCGTGGCACTGGTGGCGATCAAACTCGCTATTATCGCCGGCCTGGGACATGCCTTCGGTCTTCGCTGGCTGACTGGGCTACAAGCCGGATTGCTGCTCGGCGCGGGTGGTGAGTTTGGCTTCGTCATCCTTGTCCTTGCCCATGGGCAACATCTGATCGGTTCCGATATTGCGCGTTTCCCGCTTGTGCTGGTGGCGGTAACCATGGCCTGCATACCGCTGCTCTCCACTCTCGGCAGGCAGGTCGCCCGGCGTGCGCCGATCCCGCTGACGCCCGATCTTGCGTTGCTGGCGGCTGTGCCTGACGACACGACGCCGCGCGTCATCATCGCCGGCTTCGGCCGGGTCGGCGAAACGGTCGCATCCATGCTGGAAATGCACCGTATCGCCTATGTGGCAGTGGACAGCGATCCCGACCGCGTTGCAGGTCAACGCAAAGTGCGACCATCGGTTTATTGGGGCGACATCACCCAGACCGAAATGCTGCACCGTCTGCACATCGGCACCGCACGTGCCCTGGTGGTGACGATGAGCGACCATGCAGCGAGTGACCGGCTGGTCGCCGCCGCACGCGCCGAAAAGGCTGATCTGCTGATCATCGTCCGCGCGCGCGACGCACGCCACGCGGCGCATCTTTATGCGATCGGCGCCACAGACGCGGTGCCGGAAACCATCGAGGCAAGCCTGCAGCTATCCGAGGCTGTCCTGGTGGATCTTGGTGTCCCCATGGGTCCGGTGATCGCCACAATCCACGAAAAGCGCAGCGAGATGCAGGCGCAGATCAAGGCGATGGCGCCGGATGCCGCCGTTCGTCCACTCGGTCGCCGTCGTCTGCGTGACATGCTGCCGCGGACAGGATAGTCAGCCGACCAGCCGCACCGTCGGCAGATTCTCCGGCACCATCAGTTTGCAGCCGACTGTCGTATGGACTTCATCCAGTGTGATGCCGGGCGCGATCTCACGGATCCGGAACCCGTCGCCCATCGGCTCGAACAGTCCGTAGTTCGTCGCCACCAGCTTCACCACGCCGCGTGCCGTGACCGGCAGCGCGCATTGATCGACGAGCCGAGGTGCACCGCTGCGCGTTGTCTGCTCCATGATGATGAACACCCGCTTGGCACACGCGGCGAGGTCCATCGCACCGCCGATACCACCGCCCTTGGCGCCGCCGATCTTCCAGTTGGCGAAGTCGCCGCTGCGCGCCACCTCGTAGGCGCCCATCACAGTCACATCGATATGGCCACCGCGGATGATGCCGAATAAGTCGGCGTGATGCACCACCGCGGCTCCAGGCTTCAGTGTAACGTTCTGGCCGCCGGCATTCACCAGGTTGAGATCCTCCTCACCCGCCGGTGCGATCGGACCGTAGCCGATCACGCCATTCTCCGAATGGTAGATGATGTCGCGATCACCGATGTCGGTGTTGGAACACATCGTCGGAATGCCGACACCAAGGTTGACGATCCAGCCATCCTGGAATTCGAGTGCGATGCGGTCTGCCATCTGCTGGCGGTTCAGACCCTTGGCGGTACCGCTCATCGGCGTCGCTCCTGCCTGCGCGTTGGCCATAATCCATCGGGCGCCGGTGGTACCTTCACCAGCCGATGCACGAAAATGCCCGCTGTGTGCACCTGGTCGGGATCTATCGCGCCAGCCGGCACGATGTCCTCGTCCACCTCGGCGATTGTGATGCCAGCGGCCGTCGCCATCACCGGGCAAAAATTGCGCTGCGACCGATGGAACTGCAAGTTGCCGAACGTGTCCGCGCGCGTGGCTCGAATGAACGCATAATCCAGCGGAAGCGCGTATTCCAACAGGTATTCGCGCCCGTTGATCACCCGCGTCTCGCGTCCGGCAGCGAGTTCCGTGCCGACGGCGGTTGGCGTGTAGAATGCCGGGATGCCGGCCCCGGCAGCGCGCATGCGTTCGGCGAGCGTACCCTGTGGCACCAACTCTGCATCCACTTCACCGGACTCGTAGTATTTGGTGAACGGGATCACGTCGGTGGGGCGCGTTGCAGCAGTGAATGCACAGATCACTTTCTTGACCTGACCATTCTCCACCAGCATGCCAACATCCGGCATGCGCGGCTGTTGTGCACCGCCCGTCGTGTTCGCGACCAAGGTCAGCCGCCTGGCACCTTGTTCGTATAGCGCCTTGATCAGGTTGAACGGCACGCCCGGCATGGCAAATCCGCCGAAGCCGACGGTGGCGCCGTCGGGAATGTCCTGCACTGCTTCACGGAAGCTGGGGAACGCTTTGCTGCTTTGGCCCATTCACCCCCTCCAACATCTTTTCACGCTGCAATGATCAGTGAGCACATGATCACATGTGTCAAGCGCACGAACAGGGATCTGCGACACAGGTCGTGCTGACGCAGTTCAGCATCCAGGTCTTTGCTGATCGCAGCAGGTATCGCAGCAGGGAAGGACGGGGATGCCGACCTTCGCCAGCATGACCCGGCAAGCTCGAACTGCAAGCGCAATGGACGTTCCTTCACTCCGGCCGGAAACGAATTTCTACCGCGGCCCGGTGCGCGTCACTCGCCAATGCGTTCGACCGTGGCGGTCGTCGAATGTCCCGTGACCAGATCGACCAGTACGACCCTGCCACCCCAACCCCGCACCAAATCGCCACCGATTACCTGATCCAGCGCGTAGTTTGCGCCCTTCACCAACAGGTCCGGATGCAGGGCGGTGATCACCGCTTCAGGCGTGTCCTCGTCGAACACTGTGACCAGATCGACACTGGCCAGGCTCGCCAGCATTGCGGCACGCGCGGCTTCCGGCTGAACCGGTCGGCCGGCGCCCTTCAATCGGCGCACGCCGGCATCGGAATTCAGCCCGACCACCAGCCGGTCGCAAGCCTCGCGCGCCTCCTCCAGCAAGCGCAGATGGCCGGGGTGGAGCAGATCGAAGCAACCGTTGGTAAAACCGACACGCCAGCCTTTGTGGTGCCAGCGCTGCACATGCTCGATCGCCGCCTCGCGCGAAGCTATTTTTCGCAGCGTGCCACCCAGCGGCGACAGCGCCGCAACAAGGTCGGCCTCGCGCGCCACCGCGGTTCCCACTTTGCCGACCACGATGCCTGCGGCAATGTTGGCCAACCGCACCGCGACCGGCAGGTCCAGACGGGCCGCCAGCCCCGCCGCCAGCGTCGCCGCCACGGTGTCGCCGGCACCGGCAATATCGAACACTTCGGCCGCCTCGGCCGGGAAATGCAGCGCACCGGAGTTATCCAGCAGCGTCATGCCGTCATTGCCGCGGGTCACCAGCACCGCGCCGAAGCCATGGCGCTGGCGAAGCGCGGTGGCGGCTGCAACGATCGCTGCCTCGGTATCCACCCGCATGCCGGTTGCCTCGGCCAGATCGGTCCGGTTCGGCATGACGACGTCGGCGCCGGCATAGCGGGCGTAATCCGGTCCTTTCGGATCGACGATGATGGGCCGGCCCGCTTCCCGTGCGGCGGCGATCAACAGTGTCGGCAGCTCGCCGGTCATCAGCCCCTTCTGGTAATCCGACAGCACGGTGATCGAAGTCGCCGCCATGGCGTCGCGCGCTATGCGCAGCAATCGTTCCGCCAGCCGAGGCTGCACGGGCGAGGTTTCCTCGCGGTCGGCACGCAGCAATTGCTGGCCGGCCGAAAGGTAGCGCGTCTTCAGCGTGGTGATGCGGCCGCCCTGCACCAGCAGCCAGGGCTCGATGTTGGGCTGGCCGCCGATCAGGGCGGTGAGATCCGAGCCTGCCTGATCGTCGCCAACCACTGAGATGAACGCCACCGCGGCGCCGAGTGCGGTCAGGTTGCGCACTACGTTGCCGGCGCCGCCCGGTATTGCCAGTTCGCGATCGATCGCCAGGATGGGGACTGGCGCTTCCGGACTGATACGTTCGACTTGGCCATAGACGTAGCGGTCCAGCATCACGTCGCCCACAACCAGCACGCTGGTGCGGCCAAGCAGGCGAACCGCAGCAAGCAGATCGGCTTCCGGTTTGGATAGTGCGGCCTCGACGGCTGGGCTGTCGTTCATGGCACCGCCGTAAACTGATGCCCCTGACGGCGCAAGCAAGAGTTGAAGGACGGATCAGGCAGCGATGCCCTGGACGTCGACGAATTTGTGGGCATAACGGCGGCCGCCGAGGCGTCTGGCAGTGTGGGGCACCAGCATTCCATCGTCATGCGGTCACTCATGGGGTCAGTGCGTCGGATAGCTGCGCGGCCAGGTGATCTGGTCGGGCGGACCTGGGGGGTCCGGCGGGCCTTTCTTGCCGCAGGCCGCCAGCATGACGGTGCCGAGAAGCACCGCAAGGATCATCAGCGTCCTCACGCCAGCGCCGCCTGCCACCGTGCTGCCTCCCGCATGACGTTGGCCGGCGCCGTCCCGCCTTGACTGGTACGCGACGCAACCGACGCGTCGACCGCCAAGACCGAGAATACAGCTTCGGTGATGCGCGGCTCCACGATCTGCATCTCGGCGAGCGTCAGGCCCGAAAGCTCGACGCCCTTCGCTTCCGCCACGGCAACCAGCCGCCCGGTGATGTGGTGCGCGTCGCGGAACGGCAATTTCAGCACGCGCACCAGCCAGTCGGCCAGATCTGTCGCGGTGGCAAAGCCGGAACCTGCCAGTTCCCGCATCCGTGCCAGGTCCGGGGTCATGTCGCGCACCATGCCGGCGATGGCGGCCAGCGACAGCGCCCAGGCCTCGGCCGCATCGAACACCGGTTCCTTGTCCTCCTGCATGTCCTTGGCATAGGCCAGCGGCAGGCCCTTCATCACGGTCAGCAGCGCCACCAGCGCGCCGGTGACCCGTCCGGTCTTTGCCCTGACCAACTCCGCCGCGTCCGGATTGCGCTTTTGCGGCATGATGGAACTGCCGGTGGTGAATGCATCGGACAGCCGGATGAAGCGCCATGGCGCCGAGTACCAGACCACGATCTCTTCGGCGAAGCGCGACAGATGCATCGCCGAGATTGCCGCTGCGCTGAGGAACTCCAGCGCAAAGTCGCGGTCCGACACGGCATCGAGCGAATTGCCTGTCGGCCGGTCAAAACCCAGCGCCTGCGCGGTCATTGCGCGGTCGATGGAAAACGACGTGCCCGCCAGCGCGGCGCTGCCCAGCGGGCATTCGTTCAGCCGGCGACGGCAATCGGCAAGCCGGCCGCGATCTCGGTCGAGCATCTCGACGTAGGCCAGCAGGTGGTGGCCGTAGGTTACCGGCTGCGCTGTTTGCAGATGGGTGAAGCCCGGCATCGGGTCGGCGGCATAGGTTGCGGCGCGATCGGCCAGCGCTCGCATCACGTCGGTGATCTGCGCGGCGAGACCATCGCTCGCATCGCGCACCCATAGACGAAAATCCACCGCCACCTGGTCATTGCGGCTGCGCGCGGTGTGCAGCCGGCGGCCGGCCTCGCCGATGCGATCGGTCAGCCGCGCCTCGATATTCATGTGGATGTCCTCGAGTGCGGCATCGAACGGGAAGCGCCCGGTCTCGATCTCGTGCGCGATCGCCCCTAGACCGTCGCGGATCGACTGCTCATCTTCGGCGGAAATGATGCCAATCCTTGCCAGCATCGCGGCATGCGCCAGCGAACCCCGGATATCCTGCCGCCACAGCTTGTGGTCGAAGCCGATCGAGTTGTTGATCGCCTGCATCACCACCGATGGGCCGGCCGCGAAACGCCCACCCCACTGCGGATTCGCCGCCACCTTGCTGTTGTCGGGGCGGTTGTCGGCGCTGTTGTCCGGGCTGTTGTCCGGCGTCTTGCTCACGGAGGGACTTCCAGAGTGCCATTGATCACGCGACGCACCATGCTCGCGGCGGGCGGGACCCTAGCCGCCACCCTGACCGCACGCAAACCGCACGCACAGGAATTGCAGGACCTGGAGACTGATCTGAAGCCGACCGATCCACCGGTAGCCGCGCCTGACATCGTCTTTGTGGCAGCCGATGGGACGCGACATCGCCTGACGGAATTCCTCGGCCATGGCATGGTAATCAACCTGTGGGCTACGTGGTGCGCCCCGTGTGTCGCCGAGATGCCGTCACTGTCTGTGCTGTCGAAAACCTTGGCGCCCAATGACATCGCGGTGCTGCCGCTGTCATCCGATCGCGGCGGCGCGGATGCGGTACGAGCTTTCTATCAGGAGCATCGGATCACCGGGCTGCCGGTGCTGCTCGATCCCAGAGGCGCGGCGGCACGTGCCTGCCACGCGCAGGGCATTCCCACCAGCCTGATCATCGATGCCAAAGGGCGGGAACGCGCGCGGCTGGAGGGTTCGGCGGACTGGTCGACGCGGGCGGCGGCAGCAATCGTGCGCAAGCTGGCTATGGCGCCTTAGGACGAGAAGAGCACCGGCAAACCCGTCACCGCACGTCGTAGCCAGCTCGTGCTCTAATACCAGCCGTGCTGCTGCCAGAACGCGACGGCATTGTCGGCGGTGCCGTAGCGTTGCTGGATATAGCGGATGCCGCCTTGTGCTTCCTCCACTGCGTTGCCGAACGAATGCACCCCGTTGGGGTTGAAGTGATAGTTCGCCGCCGTGAGCTGATACAGGCCGCGAGCGGAATGGACCGGACTGCTGGCGCCCACCTTGCCGGTGGATTCCTGCACCATGATGAATTGCAGTGCCGGCCGCCAGGATTGCGGCACGTTCTCGAGGTTCATCGCCTGCTGCAAGGCCGCGTTCGATTGCGCCGGGATCGCCGAAACCGACTGATAATGTCCCGCCACCCGGGGCACAGCGAGCGGCACATGCAGCGCCGCGGTCTGTATGCCTGCGGTTGCGGGGGCAGCTGCTTGCGGCCAGTGCTTCGAGCTCGCGGCCGCCAGCACATGGTGAAAGTTCGGGCTTGAATGCCGCCGCCACGCGTGCCCCGCGTGACCGCTCCGATGACCGGCAACAGCGTGGGAAGCGGCCGGTCCCAACGGCATCACCTCAACCATCCAGCCACTGTGGCAAGGAATCCTTTCTGCCGGGTTAGCGGATACGCCGGTGCGCATCACGCCGGAACGCATAAAGACAAATAGTGGCGTGGGCGAACGCCTCCGCCTCCTGTGGTGGCGGATTTACAGAGGGACAGGAATTCGCCCGCACTGTGGTAGGTCAGGAGTTACGACGAGGGGTCAAACCTGATCGAGCGCCCGCCGGATGCATTTCGCCAGATCGGTGCGACGATACGGTTTCAGCAGCAACGGCACATCGGGACGATCAGCGCCAGGGCGATGGACATTCGCATACCCCGAGGTGACGAGTGCCTTCAGCCCGCACCTCACGTCGCGTGCCTTGCCGATCAGATCGAAGCCGTTCATGCCACCGGGCATCACGATATCGCTGAACAACAGATCGATCGGTTGATCATGCCGGATGATGTCCATGGCCGATGGTCCATCCGCAGCGGCCAGCACGCGATAGCCAAGACCACTGATCGTGGAGACCGCGAGTTCCAGCACCTCGGGATTATCCTCGACCACCAGAACCGTCTCCGTCCCGGTCGGCGGTTGTTTCGCAACATCGTCGCAGGCGTCGGCGGTCGGTTTCACCTGTTCGCAGCGGGGCAGATACAGGCTGAACGTCGTGCCGACGCCTAGTTTTCGTGTTGACCGCGACATGACCGTCCGACTGCTTGATGAACCCATAAACCTGGCTGAGCCCAAGGCCGGTACCCTTGCCGATGTCTTTCGTGGTGAAGAATGGTTCGAAAGCATGCGCGGCGACGTCGGGGTCCATGCCCGTGCCGGTGTCGGTGACGCGGACCAGAACGTACGGGCCCTCGTTCAGTTCCGCCGACTGACGTGCCGTCGCGGGATCGATCGTCACGTTGCTGGCTGCGATCTCTACCGTGCCGCCCGACGGCATAGCATCGCGGGCGTTGACGACCAGGTTGAGCAGCGCCGCCTCGAACTGCGCCGCATCGATCCGGCACGGCCACAGTCCCGGCTCGAACGACAGCGTCAGCGCGCTCGTTTCGCCAAGCGCGCGGCGCAGGAACGGCTCGCACCCGACAATGACCTCATCGAGCGTGACGACCTCAAGCTGCAGAGTGCTGCGACGCGCGAACGCCAGAAGCTGCTGCGTGAGCCTGGTTGCCCGATCGGTCGCCGCCTCGGACGCCTTCAGCAGTCGCAGGATCCGCGCCCGCGGCAACTCGCCCTCGCCTTCGAACGCGGCACGGATCACCTCCATGCTGCCGACGATCACCGCGAGCAGATTGTTGAAGTCGTGCGCAATGCCGCCGGTAAGCTGGCCAACCGCCTCCAGCTTCTGCGTGTGCCACAGCACTTCCTCTGCCTTGCGGCGTTCGGTGCTTTCGATTTCCAGTTGCCGGTAGGCCTCGGTCAGCGCGTGCGTGCGATCGGCGACCGCGACCTCCAAATCCTCATTCAGCCGGCGCAACGCCTGTTCCGCGCCGCGCATCCGCAGCAGCGCCTTCACCGTTGCCAGCAGTTCCTCTGGCTCGATCGGCTCGATCAGGAACCCGTCGGCGCCGCCCTCCAACGCCTGCGCGCGATCGTGCGGACTGGTGATTGCCGCGGAGGTCTGCAGCACGGCAACGCCGGGGAATCGCGCCTTGATCGTCTGGCAGACTTCAACACCCATGATGTCCGGTAGGCGCGTATCGAGCAGCACGAGGTCCGGCAAATCGGCTTCGCAATGTTCGATCGCGGAATGCCCGGTTCCGGCGGAGGCGACGTCGTAGCCGTTCTTCCGCAGGATGTGTGCCTTCAGGTAGCGCCCGCCCTCGTCATCGTCGACGACCAGGATCGTGCGATCGGGCAGTCGCTCATTCAGCCAGCACCGAGCGCGCCGGATGCAGGGCGTGCTCGATCGCATCGATCAGCATGCCGGCCGACAAATCCGACTTGGACATGATTCGGGACGCACGATGCAGCAATGAACGTTCACCCGGATCGAGAATGGCGGAGGTCAATACGACAATCGGAACATTGGCTGTCCGCGAAACGGCGCCATTCGCATCATCGTGAGCGCGTTCAAGAAATTGGTAGCCATTCATCTCCGGCATGTTGACGTCCAGTAAAACCACGTCCGGACGGTTCGTCACGCAAGCGTTGCAGGCCCTCTTCGCCATTGCTGGCGACGTTCAGGGCGTAGCGGCTGCGCGGCAGCAACTGGCGCACCAGATAGCGCGTGATCTCCTCATCATCGACCAGCAGGACCTTGGTGATTGTTCGCCGGCCGGTCAGGCGATCGAGCAACCCGATGAGCAGTGTCGCGATCCAACGGCTTCGCGACATATTCATCGGCGCCCAGGTGAATCGCCTTTCGTTCCTCGCCGAGGAGGACATCACAACCAGCGGGATGTCGGCGTGCGCCTCCTGCTGCCGAAGCTGCAGCAGCAGCCGCCAGCTTTCATCGCCCCCCAGCACGACATCGAGCAGGATCACGGCTGGATGCGCCTGCTCCAGGATCTGCTGCGCCTGCCGGATCGAGCGTGCCCAGACGGCTGATAGCTGCGTGTCCGCCAGGATGCGCTTCAGGGCGAATGCGTCAGCGGCATCGTCCTCCACCACCAGCACCGGTGTCTTGCCGGGCTCCAGGGTCCAGGGCTCTTCCGGATCGTCCGCGTCTTCCAGGGTTCGTGGATACGATCGCGGCAGCGTGACCGAGAACGTCGAGCCCTCGCCGGGCGTGCTCTCGACCGTGATGCTTTCCACCGAGCAGTTCCGCCAGCTTCTTCGACAGCGGCAGGCCGAGGCCGGTGCCCTTCACGCGCGACTGCAGACGGTGCGTAACCTGGCCGAATTCCTGGAAGATCAGGTCGATATCGCCTCGCGCGATGCCGATGCCGGTATCGCGTACGATGAAGGTGACGGTGTCGGCCGCGGCATCCGCGGTAGCCCATACCCGCACCTCGCCGCGCTCGGTGAACTTGAGCGCGTTGGAGATGAAGTTGCGCAGAATTTGCGAGACCTTGCCTTCATCGGTGTCGAGCGGCGGAAGGTCGGCTGCTTCCTCGAACACCAGCGCGACAGCATCGCCGACGAGCAGCGGCCGCAGCATGCCGCGCAGCGCGCCGAACATGCGATGCCACGGTGAACTCGGACGGCACGACGACGGTCTTGCCTGCCTCGACCTTGGCCAGATCGAGCAGATCATCCACCAGTTCGGTCAGGTTCTGCGCCGCCTTGCGAATGAAGCGGACCTGCGTCTCCTGCTCGCCGGTCAGCTCGCCGTCGCTGCGATCCAGCAGCAGCCGCGACAGCGCCAGGATCGAATTCAGCGGCGTGCGGAATTCGTGGCTCATGTGCGACAGGAACTTCGATTTCAGTTCGTCCGCGCGCCGCAGATGGTCGGCGCGCTCATCCAGCTCGGCATACAGCGCGACCACGCCGCGATTGGTATCCTGCAGTTCCTGATTGAGCCTTTCCAGATCCTCCTGGCGCGATCCTTCAACTGATCCATCTGCACCAGGATCTGCTGGTTCTGCTCGCGAATTTCCGCCATGGCGTCGGGCGGGCCATCCGCCGCCAATGTTTCCATGATCGCCTTGAGCGCCGATGGCGTGACCGGCGGCGCACGTGGCGGCAGGAACTTGCCCAGGCGTACCGTGGTGCCCCAGCCGGCCTGGGTATCGACATGGAACTCATCCATCAGCCGTTGCGCGCCCAGCAGGCCAAGGCCCATGCCGGTGGCCGACTTGTGCGATCCGGCGAGGATCGCCGGCAGATTGGCGATCCCCGGTCCCTTGTCGCGGACGCTGATGACGAATGTCTGCGGCGCCTTGCTGGCGACCAGCCGAATTCGACCTGCCCGCCGCCGGCATATTCGAAGGCATTGCGCGCGATTTCCGAAACCGCGGTGGTGATCCGTGTCTGATCCTGCGCATCGAAGCCGATCAGTTCCGCCAGGCGCCGCGTCCGCTTGCGGACCAGGACGATGTCCGTCTCCGCGCCGATCGCGATCAGCAGGAGGCGCGGGTTCATGCCGCAACCTCTACACCACGCGGCCGCATCGCGACCACCGAGGCGTCGTCCCGCGCGCGGCGGTGGTCGCGCAGCAACACGCCGGCGATCAGGCTGGGGTGCTGGGTGGCAAGTCCGGGATAGGCGGCAAGATCCCAGCGGCTGGTGAGCCCGTCGGAGTGCATGATCACCAGCGGATTGCTGGTGAAATCATAGGTGAACTCGCGGATGCGCGGCGCGACGTGGCCGGCGGTGCCGTTGTGCGAGACCATGTGCCGGGCTGCCGTCGGCGGTGACCAGCGTGCCGCAGATATTGCCGACGCCGACATACCGCACCGTGCGCGCCGCCTCATCGATCCGCGCGACGGCAACCGCTGCGCCGCGCGTCGGCATCAGCGCGCGATGCATCCGTTCGACAATTTCCTCGCATGGCGCGTCCGCGTGCTCGCGGAACATCTGCACGCCGATGTCCGCGGCGCGCGCCGCCTCGATGCCATGGCCGGCGCCATCGGCCACCAACAGCGTGCGGCCCTGCGCGGTCTCGCTGAACGCCCAGTTGATCGCCGCAGACCTGCTCCCCCGGATATGGCGCGACGGCGGCGCCACAGCATCGGCGTGCGTATCCCGTCGGCGATCCCGCGCGGTCTGCTGGCAGGAAGCGCACCATGATCGCGCTGCCCAGACCGGGCCGCGAATAGATCCGCACGTCGTCGGCCAACCGCGCGATCGCGCCGAGACCGTTGCCCGGGCTGCCGGCGGTCGAATAGCCGTCATCCATGCAGCGGCCGACGTCGGCCATGCCGCTGCCGCGATCCAGCGCCAGCAATTCCAGGCCGACACCGTCCGCGTCGTCGCGGTGCGTCGCGAGGATCTGCCCGCTGCCGGCATGTTTCAGCAGGTTGGTCGCCAGTTCGGTGACAACGATCGCCACCTGCGCCGACGCGCGCCTCCGGCACGCCCGCATGCGCGCGCGTAGCCGCTCACCAGCCGGCGGGCTTCGGCAACCTGACTTGCGTCGGTGACGGCGGTGATCATGTCACTTTCCAGCGCGCCAGCGTCACCATGGTGCCGATGCCCGGCGTGGATGTGATGGCAAATTCGTTCGACAGGCGCTTGGCGCCGCTGAGGCCGAGGCCGAGGCCGCCGCCGGTGGTGTAGCCGTCCGTCATCGCCTTTGCGATGTCGGCGATGCCGGGCCCCTGGTCGGTGAAGGTCAGGCGCACGCCCTGTCCGCCGCCCGTCGCGCAGCACCTCGATCCGCAGCGTGCCGCCGCCGCCGTAATCGACGGTATTGCGTGCGATCTCGCTCGCCGCGGTCACGATCTTGGTCTGGTCCACCAGACTGAAGCCGGCGGCGACGGCGCGCGCCCTGACCGCCTGCCGCACCCGCACAACGTCGTCCGAGTTGCGCAGCGGCATGGTCTCACCGGTCTCGATGAGCATCCGCGTTCTCAGAGTTGTCGATGATGCTCCGGATCATGGCGAGGCCCTTGTCGACATTCAACGCGGTCCGCACACCGGTGAGCGCCAGGCCCAGCTCCACCAGCGTGATCGCGACCGCCGGACGCATGCCGACGACAACGGTGACGGCGTCGAGCACGCGCGACATGGCGGCGATGTTGTTCAGCATGCGGCCGATGAATGAATCGACGATCTCCAGCGCCGATATGTCGATCATCACGCCGCGCGCACGATCGGCCACGATGCGCTGGGTCAGATCGTCCTGCAACGCCATCGCAAGCCGGTCATGCATGTCGACCTGGATCGAGACCAGCAGGCAATCGCCGATCTTGAGGATCGGTATTTCGCTCATGCAGGACTTACGCCCTGCTCTCGGCCGGCCTTGGCTCGATCGACGATGACCTTGCCGGTGCGGCGAAGCGCCAAGCCGAGCGCATCGGCCATGGTCGCCTTCGATACCACGTTCAGCTCCAGGCCGAGATGGACGATGGTCTGGGCGATCTGCGGGCGGATGCCGCTGAGGATGCAGTCGGCGCCCATCAGCCGGGCGGCCGAGATCGTCTTGATCAGATGCTGCGCCACCAGGGTATCGACGGTCGGCACGCCGGTGATGTCGATGATGGCGATTTCCGCGCCCGATTCGACAATGCGCTCCAGCAAATTCTCCATGACGATCTGCGTTCGCGCGCTGTCGAGCGTGCCGATCAGCGGCAGTGCGAGAATGCCATCCCAAAGCTCCACCACCGGCGTCGACAGTTCGAGCAGTTCCTGCTGCTGCCGCCCGATCACCTCTTCGCGTGTCCGCGACGTAGCTTTCGATGGTGTAGAGACCCAGCGCATCCAGCAGGCGCGTGACCGTCCAGGTCTCGCGGGCAATCTTTTCTGCATCCGCGCCCAGTTCGCGTCGCAGCATATCGAACAGCGGCTCCTTCAGGGAAAAGACGAAGACCGCCGTCTCGGTCGGGCTGAACCCTTGGGTCGCGCGGGCGCGGGAAAAATCCTCCAGCAGTTCGCGCATCGGCGCCCATTCCGGGCCGGTGATGTCGTCGAAGCTCCCGCTCGCAAAGCCCCGGTGAAGCTGATCGAGGAATTGTCTTGCAAGGTCGGCGGATGGCGGCGTCCGTGCCGACGTCCCGCGATCGGCCGTCACGCTTCTGGGCGGCGAGCCAGGCGCCCATGAGCGCGTCGTGGTGCTTTGCGATCAGCGTAGCTGTCACGTTCTCGGTCTTGGGCATGCAAACTCTCACATTTGTTTCGGACGGGGCAGGCACATGAAGACCACAGGGGGACTCCGTCGAATTTTTGTGGGGTGCCTGACGGTACAGAAGTGCGCGCCGGATGCCAAATCGGCTCTTTGGTGCGCTGCGGTAGTAGCTGCTCCTCGCATGATGTTGCACAGTGTGATGAAGGGCCGTAAATGACGGGTAGCAAATTAGGTTGTCGGAAGCACATGGTCGTGACGGACAAAACTGCGGGTCCGCCAGTTCCGCTGCCTGGGAAGCGGCACATCTTGCTGGTGGACGACGACAAGACCTTCAACGAGGCCGTTGGGCAGCTTCTCCGGCGCGCCGGCTTTGAAGTCACCCTGGCCACGGATTTTCGTGTGGCACTCGAAGTTCTGGAAGCAGAAGGCCAGATCGACCTGCTGATCTCCGACATAGTGATGCCGTCCAGCGTGAATGGCATCGCATTGTCCCGCATGGCACGCCTGCGTCGGCGCGACCTCAAGATATTGTATCTGACCGGTTACAATATCCCGGGCATCGAGAACGAAGCGCTGGGACCCATTCTGCGGAAGCCCATCGACGACGCCCAACTGCTCCGCGAGATCGAGCGGGTGCTTGCTCCGGCGTAAGCATCCGCGTCATGCCGCCGCTTCTCGGCGTGATCACTTTCTGGGCGACCGGTGGTTCCCTCAGGGGCCGATCGTATCAGCGCCTTCTCGGACACGTCGGCCGATGTCGGCCAGTGCGACATGCGCCGACCGCACGGCGCCTTCCTGCCAGCCGTTGATGTATGACACGTGCTCGCCGGCAAACAGGAAAGGCCCGTCGCCCCGCAACAGCAGGCCGTAATACTTCGCCCGCGCATCGCGGCTCCATTCCGACCAGCCCGATCCGCTGTACGGGATATTCTTCCATGCCACCGACACACCGTTGGTCAGATGGCGGCGATAAGCCGGATGCAGGCGCTCGCCATCGTCCAGCGCATCGGCCAGCCGCGATGCTGGCGCCTTGGCGGCAAACTTCTCACCGAGGCTGGTCGACCAGATATAGGCGCCAACCAGGATGCCCTTGCTCTGGTGAATGCCGGCCGATGGATACCAGACCTGGGTGATGTCGCGCGCCGTCCACGATATTCCGCCATAAATACTGTCGTCCAGCTCCCAGAACCGCCGCTCGGCCTGGAACGCAATCTTGCCTGCCGGAACGTACTCCACCGCCTCGATCGCGGCGCGGACATCCGGGGCGAAGTCGGCCGGGATCGTGCGCAGCACCGGCAAGGGGATGGTAATCACGACGAACGGCGCCTCCACCGCGTGGTCCTGTCCGGTCGTGGTATCCCGCCAGACGATGCGCGCGCCGCCGGCGGTACGTTGCAATGCCGTGACCTCCGCGCCATAGGTGATTGCGCCGCCGAGTTGACGGCCGAAGGCTTGGCCGATGCGGCCCATGCCGCCGACTGGCTGCATCATGGTCGCCGCCTGGTCCCAGCTTTCGCCGAAATTGGTCTGGAAGCGCCAGAAGTTCGCATCGAGAATCCTGTTCAGATCGAGCGGCTGGCTCAGCGTGCCAGCCTGCGTCCCGCCGCCGGGAGGCTCGCTGTAGCCGGCGCGGCCGGAGCCCTGGTACGCCATGTCGCGGTCGAGTGCGCCGAACGCGCGCAGCCAGCCACGAATCCGCTCCTTGTCGGCGGTGTCGACAGCCTGGTTCAGCGCGTCGTGACCCACCGCCTTCGCGGCAAGTTCGGCGACGTAGCCGCGGATGTCGTTGACCATCTGCCGGTTGCGCACCGGTTTGCCGTCGAACGCCGCATCGTTCTGCAGCAGGGCGCCGCGGTTGTCGTTGGACATGACCTCCAACGCCACGCCGAGTTCGCGGCAATACGACAGGATGCCAGCGTGGTGATACGGCAGCCGGCCCGGACCAGGGTTGAAATACAGATGCTCGTCGCGATCCCATTCGACACGCTGGACGCTTGCGGTTTCGCGGATTTCGTCGCCGGCGCGCAGCGACCAATTGCGCCCACCGGGACGCGCGCGGGCTTCCAGGATCATGGGTGCGTAGTCGGCTTTCCGCAGTTCCCATGCGAGCACCATTCCGGCGATCCCGGCGCCGATGATGACGATGCGTCGTCGCTTGCCCGGCGGTAACGGTGGTGGACCGGCGTAGGCATCGGCGATCGGCAGCAATCCCATTGCAGCCATGGTGCGGTAGGCGGCCGCGACGCCTCCGACCCGGCCAACCTGATGGATCAGGTCGCGGCGTGACAGCGCTTGCACCGCCATTGCGTTCAGCCTCCCCAGGACCTTGCGAATGCCGGATAGATGGGCAGCTCGTGATAGGGCAGCCGCCACGACCGAGAGTCGTCTGTCGTGAAATTGCGGAAGCTCGCGATCAAGACGGCCTGCGCGCACGCAATGCGGCGGCCAATGTGCCATCGTCCAGCACATCGAGCGCGCCGCCGATCGGCACGCCCTGCGCCACGCGCGTCACGCTGACACCAAGTGGCTTCAGCCGGTCGGTTAGCCAATGCGCGGTGGTGGCACCATCGACCGTGGCGCCGAGTGCGAGGATCACCTCGGTCACGCCGCCTTCAGCGATGCGCGTCAGCAGCGGCGGAACATTCAGGTCTTCCGGTCCCACGCCGGACAGCGCGGACAGCGTTCCGCCAAGCACGTGGTACAACCCGCGGTGCACCGAGGCGCGTTCCAGTGCCCACAGATCGCCGACGCCTTCAACGACGCAGATCAGCGCTCGGTCGCGGTGTGGGTCGGTGCAGATCGCGCAAGGATCGCGGCTGTCGAGATTGCCGCACAGGCCGCACGACTTCACCGCGCGTGCCGCCTCGGCCAGCGCGGTAGCGAGAGGCAGCATCCGCGCTTCCGGTTGCTGCAGCATCTTCAATGCCGCACGCCGGGCACTGCGCGGCCCCATGCCGGGCAGTCTGGCCAGCAGGCCGATCAGTTTTTCGATTTCCGGGCCGCCCATCAGTGCTCAGTGGTCACTGGTCGCCAATCAGACGGTCGGTTCGTGCGGTCGCGTTGCGTCGGCATCCGCTCGCTCGACCACCGGCCACTAGAACGGCAGCTTCATCCCCGGCGGCAATTGCAGCCCGCCGGTGACCTTCTGCATCTCTTCCGCGGTGGCGGCCTCGATCTTCTCCTTCGCATTGCGGTGCGCGGCGATGATCAGGTCCTCCAGCATTTCCACATCGGCCGGATCGGCAACTTTCGGATCGATCTTGATCCGCCGAAGTTCGCCCTTGCCGTTCAGTGTGATCGTGACGAGGCCAGCACCGGCCACCCCTTCCATCTCCAGGCTTTCCAGCTTGGCCTGCATCTCCTGCATCTTCGATTGCATCTGCTGGGCCTGTTTCATTAGCCCGGAGAGGTTCTTCATTCGTCAAACTCCATCTCGTCGGAGGGTTCGGCGTCAGGCGGAGCGAACTCTGGCATATCGACCGCGGGCATATCCACCGGGGGCAGACCGTACGCATCGGCATTGGCATCATGCACGGTGTCGATGCGCGCGCCAGGGAACGCGTCCATGATCGCGCGCACCAACGGATGATCGGCCGCCGCCGTACGCCTGGTGGCGTCGGCGGCGGTGCCCTGTTCCGCGATGGTGGGATCTCCCTCGCCTGCCGACAGGGCGATGGTCCAGCGGGTACCGGTAACCTCCGACAGCAGCGCGGAAAGCCGCGGCGCGAGGTCTCTTGGCGCTTCCGGTTGCGGCCGCAATTCGATCACCGGCGGTGCGAAACGCACCAGATGCACCGAGTGGATCAGATGCGCGTGCAGCATCGCTTCCCGACGCTCCGCCACCAGCGCGGTGACGTCGCGGAAGCTCGCCAGCCGAGGCGTTGCGTCGGGTGCGGCTTGGGCGATCGGCGAGCCGCCGACGACCGCGCGAGCGCCGCCGCTGCCGCCGGGTGATGCTGGTGCTGCCGACGCGCTCGCCGGCGTGACGGTGCCGGAGGCAAGCCGCCGCACCAGATCACCGGGCGACGGCAGGTCGGACACGTGGCACAGCCGGATCAGCACCATTTCGGCCGCAGCGCGGCGGTCGGGCGCGGTTTCCACTTCACCGACGCCTTTCAGCAGCATCTGCCAGGCGCGCGCCAGCGCGGGCACCGAAAGCTGATCGGCCAGTGCCGATCCGCGCGTGCGTTCCGCTTCCGGAAGTTCCTGGCTGTCACGCAATGTCGGAACGGATTTCAGGCGGGTGACCGTGTGCACCAGCTCCAGCAGATCCTGCAGCATCGTGCCAAGGTCGGCACCCCGCTCGTACGCGCGTTCCGTGATCTGCAACGCCTGCCGAGGTTGCCCCGCCATCACCGCGTCCAGCAGGTCAAACACCAGTGCGCGATCCGCCAGTCCCAGCATGTCGATGACCGCGGCTTCGGTGATCGTACCATCGGCCTGAGCGATCGCCTGATCCAGCAATGACAGTCCGTCGCGCACCGACCCATCCGCAGCACGCGCGATCAGATCAAGCGCGGCGGGTTCGATCGCCACATTCTCCGCCGCCGCGATGCGGCCAAAATGCGCCGCCAGTTCCGCAATTCGCACCCGCCGCAGATCGAAGCGCTGACAGCGCGACAGCACGGTGATCGGCACTTTCCGCAACTCCGTCGTCGCGAACACGAACTTCACGTGCGCCGGCGGTTCCTCCAGCGTCTTCAGCAGTGCGTTGAACGCGTTGCGCGACAGCATATGCACTTCGTCGACGATGAAGACCTTGGTGCGTGCCTGGATCGGGCGGTAGCGGGTGGCTTCGATGATCTCGCGCACATCGTCCACGCCGGTGCGCGAGGCAGCGTCCATCTCCACCACGTCCGGATGGCGATCGGCCAGGATGGCGAGGCAGTTGGGACAGACGCCGCACGGATCGGCTGTCGGGCCGCCCGTGCCATCGGGCCCGGTGCAGTTCAGTGCACGGGCAATGATGCGCGCGGTGGTAGTCTTCCCCACGCCGCGAACGCCGGTCAGCATGAAGGCGTGCGCGACCCGCCCGGTGGCGAAGGCATTGCGCAGGATGCGCACCATGGCCTCCTGGCCGATCAGGTCGTTGAAGCTGGTCGGACGGTATTTGCGCGCCAGCACCCGATACGGCACGGCATGCACCGGCTGCGGCAGTGCATCGCCGAACAACCCCGGACCTGCCGGAACCGGTGGCGCTTCAAGCTCTGGCGGATCGTCCTGGAACAGGCCGGACATGCGGGCGGTGTCCGCCGCGGCGGCCCCCTGGTTGGTGGATAACTAACGGTGGGAGGCCGGCAAACGACCCGAGCGGAAACTCACTGCGGCTGCTTCCTTCCGGACCTGACCGGGTTGGCGAGGCGCCCGTCCGCCGCCGACCTCCCAGGCGTTGCATAACACGCTTCGGGGGGCGGGGGGCAAGGCGGGGTGGCGATCCTGCACGCGTGGCCGACGCGGGCCGCGCCGGTCGACACCGGATACGGCCGTGCGCCAGGTGACTGTCACAACGAAGGGCCAGGTGACATCGCGGCCGGCGGTACTGCGCCAACTCGGCGTGAAGGAGGGTGAGGAAGCGCGCGTGTCGCGGCTCCCGGACGGAAAGGTCCAGCCTACACCGGCATCCGCTGGCCACGACCCACGGAGTGTTCGGGGCCTGTTGTGTCGCCGCGGGCAGCGACGGGCGACCCTGCGCGACAAGCAAAGACGCGGTCGAATCCGGATGCCTGTGAGGATTGCGTGCGATCCTGCTCGGTGCCGTTGGGTAGCGTCACGACAGATATCGCGTATGCCCTGGCGTCGCCGGTCCCGATCTGGTGAAATTTGCCGGTGTGGCACCGATCCCGTCCCGCGAGGTCCCAATGACACGCTTCCGCGGCACCTACACCGTAATGATAACGCCCTTCAGCCCCGATGGCGGCGTGGACGCCGCCGCCCTGCGGCAGTTCGTCGAGTGGCAGATCGCCGAGGGTATCCACGGCCTCATTCCGCTGGGATCCACCGGCGAGTTCCTGTCGCTGTCCGACGCGGAGAAGGAACTCGTGTCTGCAACAGTGATCGATCAGGCCGCGGGGCGTGTCCCGGTTCTCATCGGCACCGGTGCCGAGGACACGCGCGAGGTGGTGCGGCTCAGTCGTCGAGCCGAGACGCAAGGCGCCGACGGCGTGATGATCATCCCGCCGTTCTATTCGACGCCGACCGACGCGGAGATCGTGCATCACTACAGCACGGTGGCAGATGCCATCGGACTTCCCATCATGATCTACAACAATCCCGCAGTCGCGAATGTCGATCTGCGACCGCCGCTGGTCGCGCGTCTCGCGGAGATCGACAACTGCCGCTATATCAAGGATTCCACGATCGACGTCACCCGCGTGCGCGACATCATACGGCTGTGCGGCGACAGGATCGGTGTGTTCGGCGGCATCCTCGGCTTCGAGTCGTTCGTGGAGGGTGCGGTCGGCTGGACCGCCGTTGCCGCCAACATTGTTCCAGGTCCGCTTGCGCGCCTGTTCGAACTCGTGGTGGACCACAAGGACGTGGCCGCGGCGCGCACGCTGTATCTGCGCTACCTGCCGGTGATCGAGTTTGTCGGCGGACAGGCCTACGTCGCAGGCAGCAAGGCGCTGCTTGCGCACATGGGATTTCCAACCGGACTGCCGCGCCCGCCACGGCTGCCGCTTGCAGCCGAACAGGACAGCATCGCTCGTCAAATGATCGGTCAATTCGATCTTCGCTTCCCGACCGGCCTGGATGGCTGATGATCAGGCCGGCGGGCGCACCATGCTTGGTCGCTTCGGGTCGTAGCTCCAGCCTGGGACGAGATACTGCATCGCCGCCCCGTCATCGCGCGCGCCGCTGGGCAATTTCTTGTAGAACTCGTGCGCCTTCAGCACCTGGTCCATGTCGACGTCGACCCCCAGGCCAGGACGCTTCGGCACCTCCACTGCGCCGCCCACGATCCGCGGAGGCTCCTTCGTCAACCGATCGCGCCCTTCCTGCCAGATCCAATGCGTGTCGATCGCGGTAATATTGCCGGGTGCGGCGGCGGCGCAGTGGGTGAACATCGCCAGCGACACGTCGAAGTGGTTGTTGGAATGCGAGCCCCAGGTCAGTCCCCACTCGTCGCACATCTGTGCCACCCGCACCGAACCCTGCATGGTCCAGAAATGCGGATCGGCCAGCGGGATGTCCACCGCCTGAAGCAGGATAGTGTGACCCATCTGGCGCCAGTCGGTCGCCACCATGTTGGTCGCCGTCGGCACGCCTGTGGCGCGGCGAAATTCCGCCATGACCTCACGCCCCGAATAGCCGTTTTCCGGCCCGCACGGGTCCTCGGCGTACGCCAGCACGTCGCAGCGGCCCTTGCACAACGCGATCGCCTCCGCCAGCGACCAGCCACCGTTGGGATCGAGCGTCACGCGCCCATCAGGGAAGCGCTGCTTGAGCGCGGTGACCGCCTGCATCTCGTCCTCGCCATGCATGACGCCACCCTTCAGCTTGAAGTCGCTGAAGCCGTATCGATCGACAGCGGCTTCTGCTTCGCGGACCACTTGTTCCGGGGTCAAAGTCGGTTCGTTGCGCAGGCGCAGCCAGCCGTCTTTCGCCCCCGGGTCGGTGTGATACGGCAGGTCGGTACGCGTGCGGTCGGCGATGTAGAACAGATAGGCCAACATGCGGACCTGCTCGCGCTGCTGGCCATTGCCGAGCAGCGCCGCGACGGGAACGCCAAGGAACTGGCCCAGCAGATCGAGCAGCCCGGCCTCGACTGCGGTGATGACGTTGTCGATGCGCAGATTGATCTCGTGCGGCTGGCGCAGGATGGCCGCTTCGGCCTCCGAGGTCACTTGGTGCACGGTGGATTGATGCGCGGCCTGACCTGCCGGCGCGAGCGCGCGGCGCACACTGTTGATCGTGGCGTTGTAGTGGCCGAGCCGGCTGCCGATGACCAGCGGGCGGATGTGTTCCAGTGTCTGGCGGATGGCTTCGCTGCCGGGGACCTCGGCAATGCCGGTGCGGTCGGCGGTGTCCTTCAGGATGATGATGATGCGGGTGAAAAACGGGCCGTGCGCGCCCGCCAGGTTCAGCAGCATGCTGTCGTGGCCGGCGACCGGAATAACCTGCATCTCGGTGATTGTGGGTGTGTCCGCAGTCGCGCCGGCAGCTGTTGCATTCATATCCAATTCTCCGGAGTTCCTGGATGGACTGCGTGCTTCACGACACCACCTGTGCTGCGTGTGGACAAAGCTAAGTTGTTAACACGGAGACAGGGCGAGGGCCACGGAGCGCCACAGGAGTTCCGGTTGCTTGACGAACTCGCGCGACGGCCAATTCTCCTGTGGCCCTCCGTGGCCCTCGCCCTGTCTCCGTGTTAAAGACTTGCCTACTGCGAAAGGCACCGTTGCAGCACGGCAGAGCATGAAGCGCCCCCTCCTCGTCGTCGACGGCGATTCGTTTGCACATCGCGCCTATCACGCATTGCCCAAGTCCATCAGGCGCAAGGGCAATCGAGGCGGCGGCGCCATAGTTGGTTTCGCGAACCTTCTGCTGCGCCTGTTCGAGAACGAACAGCCACGCGCTGTGCTGGTGGGTTGGGACACGCTCAACTCGCCGAACTTTCGCCAGCGCCTGTTCCCCAGCTACCAGAGCGGTCGGCAATTCGATGACGAATTGGTCGCACAACTGAATGAACTGCCCGAGTTCGTGGCCGCGTGCGGCTTTGCGAATGCGAAGGCGCCCGGGTATGAGGCGGATGACTTTCTCGCGGCAGCCGTCGCGTGGGAAGAGCGCCGTCATGGCACCGTGCTTGTGGCCAGCGGCGATCGCGATGCATTTCAGCTTGCCTCCGACGCGACGACCATTCTTCACCCGGTGAAGGCTGGCGAGATGGCACGTATCGGTCCCGCCGACGTGGGCGAGCGCTACGGGGTCGAACCACGCCAGGTACCGGATTTCATCGCGTTGCGCGGCGATCCATCGGACAAGCTGCCCGGCGCGCACGGTGTAGGCCCGAAAGGTGCCGCCGCCTTGCTGCATCGCTACGGGAACCTGGAACAGGCATTGGCCGATCCGCGTCTTGCTGGGCAGGCGGAGGAGCTGAAGCTGTACAAGAAGATCGCCACGATGGATCCAACAGCGCCGCTTCCCGCGTTGGCCGATCAGTCACCGGACTGGCGAAGTGCGGCATCACTGGCGCGCGACTGGGAACTGAATGCGCTCGCGCGCCGGCTTGATGAGCTGGCGGCGGTGCGCTGATAGCCCACCCAGCCCATCGTCATATGAGAACACTGAGCGGCATACCGGATGCCGCTGCTCCGTTTCCACAAATCCGGCGCCACCCTCACGTGCGGCCTCAACATCCGGTTGGCACATCAGTCGCGGACACGCACCGAGGTGCCGCCCCTCGCTGGACAGAACAGACCATATCCGCCTTGGATATGTCCCCAGGAGGAATGCCGATGCTCAACGCGGAAGACAACGACCTGCTGTGTAGCATGTACGGTGATGCACCAATGGGGCAGATGATGCGCTGTCACTGGCTGCCGGCCTGTCTGTCTGAGGAAGTTGCGAAACGCGACGGCCCGCCGGCGCGCGTGCGATTGCTCGGCGGGACACCGGAAGAACGCGCCGTGCCCCCCGCCAGCCGCACGGCGGAATGATCCATGGGTAAGCTCGCGCTTTCGATTGCCGTCGGCGATTATGACCGGGTACGCCCTCTGGTGGACGGTTCGGTGCAGATCGATGGCGTCGATCCGGTATTTATGCTGCTCGAGCCGGAGGAAATCTTCTTCCGCGCCTTTCGTCATGCCGATTTCGACATGTGTGAATTGTCCATGAGCAGTTTTACCGTGAAGACGGCGAACGGCGACTGCCCCTATGTCGGCGTGCCGGTGTTTCCGTCGCGCGCGTTTCGCCACAACTCGATCTATATCCGGACTGATCGTGGCATCGCCAGGCCCGAGGACCTAAAAGGCAAGCGCATCGGCGTGCCGGAATATCAGGTCACCGCCAATGTCTGGACGCGCGCCGTGCTGGAAGACGAACACGGCGTGAAACCATCCGACGTCACCTGGGTGCGTGGCGGTTACGAGCAGGCGGGACGGATTGAAAAGATCGCGGTGACCCTGCCGCGCGATGTGCGTGTGGAGAATGCGCCGGAAGGTGCGACGATCTCCGGCATGCTGGCGAACGGCGAGATCGATGCGGTGATCGGTCCGCGCGCGCCATCGTGCTTTCGTAACGGTCATCCGAACGTTGCATGGTTGTATCCTGATCCGGCAGCCGCCGCGTCCGCGTGGTTCCGCAAATCGAAGATATTTCCGATCATGCACATCCTGGGCGTTCGCCGCACTTTGGCGGATCAGCATCCGTGGCTGCCGATCGCGGCGATGAAAGCGTTCGAGCAGGCGAAGGCGCGCGCGCTGATGAAGCTAGGCGATGTTGCCGCGTCGAAGGTCACGCTGCCGTTCATCGACGAGCAGTTGCACACAACGCGGCGGCTGATGGGTGAAGACTTCTGGTCGTACGGCCTGGAAGCAAATCGCCACGTGCTGGAAGTCTTCCTGCGGCGCCATCATGCCGAGGGATTGTCCTCGCGTCTGCTGACGCCGGAGGAGCTGTTCCATCCGTCCACGCACGAGACGCATCGAGTCTGACATCGCGTGAGCACTGCACGTCAACAACGTATCCGGTAGACACAAGCGGACGATGCGCGCGGCGTGCTTGGACGGCTTATGTGCCCAATTCATTCACTCGGCGACTGACGCAGTCAGTGCCGGCGCGCCGCAATTGGTCGCCTGACATCTCCTGTTTCGCCGCGCACTGCGATGCCACGCTCATACCAAGGCCTGCTTGCGCGAACCAGGCGGACCACTGTCAGCATGACCGGCACTTCCACCAGAACGCCAACCACGGTCGCCAGCGCGGCGCCCGATTGGAAACCGAACAGCGCGATCGCCGTCGCCACCGCCAGTTCGAAGAAATTGGACGCGCCGATCAGAGCCGAAGGACCGGCAACGCACCATTCCACCCCGAGCCGGCGGTTGAGCCAGTAGGCCAGACCCGCGTTGCAACAGACCTGCACGATGATGGGAATCGCCAGCAGCAGAATGACCAGCGGTTGCCGTACGATCTGCTCGCCTTGCAGGCCGAACAGCAGGACCAGCGTCAGCAGCAGTGCTGTCAGCGACACCGGACCGAGGCGTCGCAGCGTCGATTGCAGTGCCGCGGGGCCACCGACACGCAGACACGTCTGTCGCCAGACCTGCGCGACGATCACCGGCACCACGATGTACAGCACGACCGACAGCAGCAGCGTGTCCCACGGCACGCTGATGGAAGACAGCCCAAGCAGCAGCCCGACGATGGGCGCGAATGCCACCACCATGATGGCGTCGTTCAGCGCCACCTGGCTCAGCGTGAAGTGCGGCTCGCCATCCACCAGGTTCGACCACACGAAGACCATGGCGGTACACGGCGCGGCGGCGAGCAGGATCAGTCCGGCGATGTAGCTGTCGATCTGGCCGGCCGGCAGCAACGGACGGAACAGGTGGCCGATGAACAGCCAGCCGAGTAGCGCCATGGAGAACGGCTTGATCAGCCAGTTGATCCCGACTGTGGTGGCGATGCCGCGCCAGTGCTGTCCCACCTCGGCCAGCGCACGCGGATCGATCTTCAGCAGCATCGGCACGATCATCAGCCACACGAGGATGGCGACCGGCAGGTTGACCTGCGCGATCGTCGCATCGCCGATCCAGTGGAACACGCCGGGAGCGGCCTGGCCGAGTGCGACGCCGGCGATGATGCACAGCGCGACCCAGAGCGTGAGATAGCGTTCGAATAATCCCATGGCGGACGGTTTGGTCATGATGACGCCTCGGCGGTGGTGTCCTGCCTTGTTTGGCCGATCTCGGCGACCTGACGTTCCGCGGCGCCGCGGTCCAACTCCCTGAACCGGATCGTCAGAAGGAGCTGTATGCGGCGCTCCAGTATTCGGAACGCCTCGCGGAACGCCAGCATGGCCTCGGGCAGCGAGCCATCGACCGCCGCGGGATCGGGAATACCCCAGTGAGCGGTGATCGGATGCCCCGGCCAAATCGGGCAGATTTCACCAGCCGCCTGGTCGCAGACGGTGAACACGAAATCCATGGCGGGCGCATCTGGCGCGGCGAATTCGCTCCAGGATTTGGACCGCAGGCCAGCCGTGTCGAAGCCCTGCTCCGCAAGCAGACTGACGGCCAGCGGGTTCACCTGTCCCTTGGGAAACGAACCGGCGCTATAGCCGCGGAAGCGGCCTTCACCCAACCGGTTCAGGATGTACTCTGCGAGGATACTGCGTGCCGAATTGCCGGTGCACAGAAACAGCACATTGAGCGGACGCATGCTAGCGGCAGCACGCCGCTGCGGGCTTGCGCGCTTCGATGGTCGCCGATGCAACGTAGTTCTCGATGCCACGGCCATCCGCCCAGGTGGCGATGTAGTCGCGGCTTTCCGGCTTCACCTCGATGCTGATGTCGGTAAAGCCGGCGGCTCGCAGCCAGTTCTCGATCGCGGCCGCCGCAGCGGCGCCTGCCACACAGCCGCACAGCAGCGCCTTGTCGGCTGCAAGGTCCGGCGGCAGCGGATTGATATTCACCACATCGGAGATCGCCAGCCGGCCGCCTGGCTTCAGCACGCGGAATGCCTCGCGGAATACCTGCGCCTTGTCGGGCACCAGATTGATCACGCAGTTGGAGATGATCACGTCGCCGGTGGCATCGGCGATCGGCAGATGCTCGATCTCGCCCAGTCGGAATTCGACGTTGCCCGCGCCGATGCGGGCTGCATTTTCGCGCGCCTTGCTCAGCATCTCGTGGGTCATGTCGACACCGATCACCCGGCCTTCCGGCCCGACCTGCTTCGCGGCAAGCAGACAGTCGAAGCCGGCGCCGCTGCCCAGGTCGATCAGTACCTCACCTGGCTTCAGTGCGGCGATCGCCTGTGGATTGCCGCAACCGAGACCGAGGTTGGCACCTTCCGGCACGGCCTGCAGTTCAGCCTCGGTGTAACCCATGCGGCTGGCCTTCGATTGCTCCGGGCTGCAACAGGAGGAGGATGCGGGCGTCGGCGTGCAGCAGGACGAACTCGCCGCGGCAATCGAGCCGTAGCGGCTGCGGACGAGTTCCTTGATTTCGGCGCTGTCCATGATGGTGCTCCTGCGTCAGGCGGAATTGCGGGTGCGTTGGGGCAGTGTGGCTGGTTCACAACACGGCTGCGCGGCGCCACGGCCGCAGCAGTTCTCGGTGAGCGTAGCGATCAGGCCGTTCATGGCCGCGTAGTCCGCCGCGTAGATAAGCTGGCGGCCGACCCGGCGCTGGGTGACGAGGCCGGCGCGATGCAGGTGCTGCACGTGGAAGGTCAGCGACGACGGCGGCACCTTCAGACGGTCCGCGATGATGCCGGCCGGAAGGCCGTCGGGCCCGCGTTCCACCAGCATGCGGTAGAGCGCAAGACGCGTCTCATGGGCCAAAGCGGCAAGTGCCTGTACTGTCTGGGGGGCGTCCATCGGTATCTTCCGACATTTCGAGTATCATCGAATTATAGCAGGACCCTACCGGCGTCAAGGGTAGATTCGGGACGGTGAGTGCTTCGCGGCCAGTGACAACCGGATGAGTGACGGGCAGCCCTGTCATTGCGCATGGCAAGATGACACGGCGATATCCCGCCACGCGTTCGCCAGATCGCTTTGTTTTGCAGCGATCGAACCTTTGCAGCTGGCCGGCGTCAGTGGATAACGCAGGGCGTCCGAACACCCGTCTCGCAGGAGCGACAACAGATGGCCGACTCGCACGAAACATCGGAGTCCGCCGGCGCGGCGCAAGTCCCCGAATACGACGCCATCATCATCGGGGCGGGTATCTCCGGCCTGTATCAGCTCTATCGTCTGCGTGAACTGGGGATGCGCGTGCGGGTGTTCGAGGCCGGCACCGGCGTCGGCGGTACCTGGTACTGGAACCGCTATCCGGGTGCGCGCTTCGATTCCGAAAGCTACTCCTACAGCTACTCCTTTTCGCAGGAGCTGCTGGACGAATGGGACTGGTCCGAGCATTTCTCCCCTCAGCCGGAGACGCTGCGCTATCTCAACCACGTCGCCGACAGGTTCGACCTGAAGCGCGACATCCAGTTCCGCAGCCGTGTTGCCGCGGCGCACTGGCAGGAGGCGACGCGAAGCTGGGACATAACGTTGGAAGACGGCAGCCGGCACAGCGCGCGCTGCCTGATCACTGCCATCGGTCCGCTGTCCGCGCCGACCATGCCGCGCATCGAAGGCGTGGAAGAATTCCGAGGGCCAATCCTGCCACACCGCGCGCTGGCCGCATGAGCCGGTGAGCTTCGAGGGCAAGCGCGTGGCGGTGATCGGCACCGGTGCGACCGGCGTGCAGACGATCCAGGAGGTGGCCAAGACCGCCGGCAGCCTGACCGTGTTCCAGCGCACGCCGAACTGGTGCGCGCCGCTGCACAACAGCAAGATCGATGCCGAGGAAATGGCGACGATCAGGGCCGACTATCCGGAGATGTTCAGGCGCTGCCAGGAAACTTTCGCCTGCTTCCTGCACACGCCGGACCCGCGCGGCACGTTCGAGGTGACGCCGGAGGAGCGCGAAGCGTTCTGGGAGAAGCTGTATGCGGAGCGTGGCTTCGGCATCTGGCAGGGCAATTTCCGCGACATCCTGGTGGACCGGGCGGCGAACGCTGCGATATCCGACTTTGTCGCGCGGAAGATCCGCCAGCGGGTGAAGGACCAGGTGGTGGCGGAGAAGCTGATCCCGAAGAACCACGGGTTCGGCACCCGCCGCGTCCCGCTGGAGACGCGATATTACGAGGTCTATAACCAGCCCAACGTCACGCTGGTGGACATCAACGAAACGCCGATCGAGCGGATCACGCCTACAGGCATCCAGACCAGCGCCGCCGAATACGCGTTCGACATCATCATCTATGCGACGGGGTTCGACGCCATCACCGGCAGCTTCGATCGCATCGACATTCGCGGGGTAGACGGGCTGCGGCTGAAGGACAAGTGGGCAGGCGGGCCGCAGACGTATCTCGGCGTCCTGGTCGAAGGTTTCCCCAACATGATGATGCTGATGGGACCGCATACCGCGCTGGGCAACATCCCGCGCAGCATCGAATACAATGTCGAATGGGTGACGGGTCTGCTGCGCTTCGCGCGCGAGCGTGGCCTGACGCGTGTGGAGGCAACAGACGCGGGGGTGGCGTCCTGGACAGATCACGTGAAGTCGCTGGGCGTCGGACTGCTGTCCAACGAGGTCAACTCATGGATGACCGGCATCAACCGGAATGTGGCGGGCAAGCAGACCCGCATCATCGCGCGCTACAGCGGCAGTGCTCCGGCATACCGTGCGCGGTGCGATGCGGTCGCGGCGGACGAGTACCGAGAACTGGCGCTGGGTTAGACGCGATCGCCCGCTGTCCCGTTCAGTCGCGGCGCGAGCCATGTGCCAGCGCGGCAGCATCGGCGCGGAGCCGATCGGCCAGGTCATCGAGCCATGCGCGATCGAAACGGGCGGATCGATCAGCCGGCAGCATGACGCAACCCGCGTCTGAGTAGTTTCCGATCCTACCGGCCCACTCCTGGACAAACCATCTGATACACATATTCAACTGAAGGAATTGCTTCATGCGCATATCCATGCTGCTCCCGCTGGTTTTCCTGGCCTTGGCCGGATGCGTTGAGACGGGTTCCGCTCCGACGCCGACGACGACGACCTATGTCACCCCAGTACAGCCCCCCACCACGACAGTGATCCGCACGCCGTAATCGCGACCGCTGCTCTACGGCCTGGCTGAACCAGCACCGACAGTCGTATTTCCCGTATGGCCGGCGAAGCATCCCCCAGCGAAAGCCGTGGCGTGCTTCGCCGATCATGGTGCGCGGGCGCGACTGATCATGACGCGCGGCGCTACCGGGCGCGCGGAATTCCAATTCTCGCGAAAATTCGTCTAAGCTCCGTACGAGACCAGACGAACCACTCGCTCAGGGGGCACGGACATGGATTTCGGCGCGTCAATGTTCTTCACGGACTATTCGATGCCGGCGGCGGAACTCGCCCAGGCGCTCGAGGCGCGCGGCTTCGAATCGGTGTGGGCGCCGGAGCATTCGCACATCCCGACGTCGCGACGCTCGCCTTATCCTGGCGGTGGCGAACTGCCGAAGACATATTACGACGTGATGGACCCGTTCGTGACGCTGACCGCGGCGGCGGCGGCGACCAAGCGGCTGCGGATCGGCACCGGCGTCTGCCTGGTGAACCAGCGTGACACGATCCAAACCGCCAAGCTGGTTGCCTCGATCGACCAGGTGTCCGGCGGGCGCTTCCTGTTCGGCATCGGCATCGGCTGGAACGCCGAGGAGATGGAAGATCACGGCACGGTGTTCGCCACGCGCGCAAAACTGGTGCGTGAACGCATCGAGGCAATGAAGCTGATCTGGACCAAATCGAAGGCCAAATACCACGGCGATCTGGTCAACTTCCCGGAGATGATGACTTGGCCGAAGCCGGTGCAGAAACCGCATCCGCCGGTCATCGTCGGCGGTGCCTATCCACAGGCGGCACGACGTGCGGTGCGCTACGGTGAGGGCTGGATTCCGCTGGCCGGACGACCGGGCCAGTATGGCGACGTGTTCACCTACGTGCCGAAATTTCGCGAGATGCTGAAGGAAGCCGGGCGCGACGAGGCATCCTGTCCGATCACGCTGTTCAATGTGCAGGAGGATGCCGATCTGCTGAAGCGCTACCGCGACCTCGGCGCGGTGCGCGTCAGCGTCAGCCTGCCAGCGGTGAATGCGGATGCAACGCTGCCGGTGCTGGACCGCTGGGCAAAGCTGATCCAGCAGGTGAACGGGTGACCGCCGATAGATCGACGCGCCGCAACAGCATCTGCTTCGCAGCCTCCAAAACGCCGGCAACGGCGCGGCGGCGGTAATCCCAGATCGGATCCGAACTCGGGCGGAACGATTACCATCGTCGCGTTGGCTTCGAACAGCAGTACCGATCCGTCGGGTGCCAGCGCGAAATCGACGCCGGCATAATCCAGCCCCAACGCCGCGCCGATTTCCGCCAGCGCCGCCATCGCGCGTGCGCCCAGCACCGCCGGCATATCGTCGAGAAAGCGACGTTCCTCCGCGCGATACGCGGCACTCGTCGCCATCGCGGCGGTGAAGTAGTGCACCTTCCAGTCAGCCGAAATCGCCAGGTGCAGCGGGTAGGCAACGCCGTCGATGAACATCACACGGTATTTGCGCGCCATGCCGTCTAGCCCGCGCGCGTCGAGATATTCTATGGCGAGCAATTCGTCCCCCGGCATGTCGGTGGCGACGTCTGCCAATGCCGCCTGATCGGCGACATAACGGAAATGCCGGCCGGTGTGAAAGCCGGGTGGCCGCAGCAACAAAGGAAAGGTCAAGCCATCCGCCTGAAGGAGTGACGATCGTTGCAGTACCGCGATCCTCGGCACGATCGTACCCGGCACACCGGCAAGACGTCTCGCGTTGTCGGCGCGCCCGGTCTCCCTTACCCGCGCCGGCGCATTGATCACCGACGCCGCACTGCATGCGGCCAACTCCTCGGCGCGCGTCAGTGCTGTCCGGCATAGATCAGCGTCACCGATTGCGTTGATTACAAGCGCATGCGGCGGCACGGACTGAGCGGCATCATGGAAGTCGGCATAGATTGCCGTGACCGCAAAGATCCGTTCGTCGATCCATTGCTGCGTCGGGATGTTGCCCCCGCGCGCCGCGACCAACAGGAGCAGCGGGATGCCCGGCCCGATACCACGATAACGCCTGGTGACGATCGCGTGCCCGACGAAGCCTTTTCGCCAGTGTGCATCCGCCGCACCGTCTTCAAGCTCCGTCAGAACGCGGGCGAGACCCTGATGCGCTTCGGGAAAATCCGGATCGACGCCAAGCGCCGCCTCGAAGTGCAGCCTCGCACCCGAGACATCGCCATCCTCGAACAACAGATTGGCCAGACTGACGCGCCCGATCGGATTACCCGGATGGTAATGCACCGCTTGAGCATAGGCGGTGCGCGCGGCTGAGCGGTGGCCGCTGGCACAGGCGAGCGCGCCGAGTTCGATCAGCACCGGGAAATACGTCGGATCGACGCGCAGCACGTCAAGATAGGCTTGCTTCGCCGCCGCTTCGTCACCGTGCGCCGCGAACCTCCGCGCTCGGTCGACCGAGCGCCGGATATGGTTGTTCACGACAGATGCGCTGCTTGGGGACGTGCCGACGCCGACCGCGCGTCGAAGCGTTTATGGAAGTACAGCCGATCGTGCCCAGGTGGAAAGTCTGCCAACACGCCGAACACGGTGAAGCCGATCTTCTGGTAGAAGCCTGGTGCCTGGAAACTGAAGGCATCGACATAGATACCGCGGCAGCCTCTTCTCCGCGCCTCCAACTCCGCCGATGCCATCAGTGTCGAACCGACGCCGTGTCGGCGTAACGGCTCAGGAACGAACAGCATCTGCACGTGCAGCCACTGAAAGGAGGTGTAGCCCCAAAGGCCTCCCGTCACTGAACCATCGTCATCGCGGATCGGGATCACCAGCAATCGCGGCAGTACTGGTCCGATCTGCGGCTGCGAACTTGCATCGAGCGCCTGATAGATCGCCTCGAACGTGCCCGGCGCAGGGGAATCCAACGGAGTGTCAACCAAGACGCTCCATCCCCGTCAATGGGCCTGGTCCGCGGCACGCGCGTGCAACGGATCAGACGACCGTATTGACACCAGTCGTTCCGCTGGACGCATTGGTGGCCGGCTGCGCCGAACCCGCGCCCTGGGTTGCGGCACCGCCGCCATGGTGACGATGATGGTGTTGCGCCTGGCCTGCCTGCTGGGTCGGAGCAGGCGTTGCGGTCGCGCCCGTCTGCCCTGGCGTGCCCGTCTGGGTCGCGATGGCGGCCTGCGCAGCCTGCGCGGTCTGGGTCACCTGGGCCGCCTCGGCTTGCTTCTGCAGTTGTTGGGCAAGCGACGCCGATGCAGTGCCTGATACGCTTGAAATGCTCACGCCGATGTCTCCCGCATTGATAAATGCAGGGTCAGATTACCCCGACTACGTGAAGATTGGCCTAACCCGTCGTCGCGGATTCGCCTGGCTCCGGCGCCATTTTCGTGCGGACGGAGGGCGGCTTATATTTACCGCAAGTATTGTGCTGCCACGGCTGAGATCGGCTGTAGTGAAGACCTAGCCTATTTCCAGCATCAGATTCGCGCGGCTGGATTCGCTGTCATGTTTCTGCGAAAGACCCAGCGGAAGAAAGACGGCAAGACGCACGAGTATTGGAGCGTCGTCTAGAACAAGCGTGTCGTGGGTGGCCGTGTCGTGCAGCGTCACGTGCTGTATTTGGGCGAGGTGGTGATCGCTTTGGTGGCCACCCCGGACGGTCTTCCGCTGGCCTACGAGGTGTTGGCGGGCAACACGGCGGATTGCACGACGCTGCGGATATTCCTCGCCAGGATCGAGCGGCAATACGGTTGCGTGCGGCGCGTCTGGGTGCTGGACCGCGGCAACCCCACCGAAGCTGTACTGGCGGAAATGCGCGGCAGTGACCCACCGGTGCAGTATCTGGTGGGAACGCCGAAAGGGCGCCTCTCACGTCTGGAAAAGCAACTCCTCGCCAAGCCTTGGCAGGAGGCCCGCGCGGGTGTCCAGGTCAAACCACTGGCCGAGGACGACGAACTCTATGTGTTCGCCGAGAGCATCGAGCGCGTCAGCAAGGGACGCGCGATGCGCAGGCGGCAGCTCAAGTGGCTGTGGAAGCGGTTGCGAGAGTTGGCTGCGATGGAAGTCCCGCGCGAAGAAATGCTGACGATGCTCGGCGCAGCACGGTCCCGTGCTCCCATCGCATGGCGCCTGGTCGACATCGCGATGGACCACGCAGGCGCCGGATTCAGCTACACCCTCAACCGCCAGAAATTGCGGCGGATCCGACAGCGGGAAGGACGCTATCTGCTGCGCACCAACTTCACCGAGAACGACCCCGCGCTGCTATGGCAGTACTATACGATGGGTTAGGCAGACCTGCCATAGATCGGCATGCCTCTGCTGCGCGCCATACAGGTCCGAGACCCAGATGCTTGGCCGATGACCTTGCAAGTCGCCGGTGATGAAGTTGGCGGCGCGGCTATTGCGCACAACATGGATGACACCAGATCATTCTGAAACACCCAATTCCAAGATGTGAGAGCGTCGATGCGCACCGAGGTCTCGTCCGAACAGACGATCCGCGAACGACGCAGCCGAGCAAGAATGGCTGCGAGCTGCTAGAAACAGGGATACAGGGCTTCGCGCAACATCGCATCCAACGCACCTTCGCTGATCTGCAGCGCATAGAGGTGCTGAAACATCTGGGTCAGGCGGCGGTAACTGATGCGTGGGTGAAACGCAGATAGATCGCCAGCGCCACGATGTTTATGCTGAACGGCGAGCCGTCTTGCAGGCTCGCGGGTATCGCCGCCAGGGTTACCCCTCCGCAGCACGGGCAATGCCGGCGTAGCGTTCCCAACTCGTTGCGGTGGAAGAGGCGTTCAAAAACCTGAAAGGCGATCTGGCGATACGGCCGATCTTCCATCAGGACGAGCACAGGGTCGAAGCCCATATCTTCATCGCGTTCCTGGCTTATTGTCTGCAAATCACGCTGCACCGTCGCCTCCATGCCCTGGCGCCAGGACTAACCGCACGCAGTGCTCTTGAGGAGTTCGCCGCCGTTCAGATGATCGATATTCATCTGCCCACGACCGACGGCCGCGAGATGCTGCTGACACGCTGCACTCAGCCCGAGCCAGAACTCCAACGTCTGATCCAGCAGCTCAAACTCAGTATGCCCGCGCAACCGACACCGCACACCGTAACCGGTCGCCTATCCAGTCCCCCCCTGTCGTGAAGACCTTTCCGAATAATCCGTTGATCAACAACGGGCGTGGGACCAAAAACTCCCCCAATCCGCGAAGACGAGCTAAACCGGCCAGCAAAGAAGAACGCACTGACGCGTGCGATGTACGACGCGATGGCAAACGCGCATGATAAGGCCGACGTCGTCGGCCGGCGCTATTCCAGCGTCAGACCCTGCGGTCGGATCAACCCGTCGGGGACTGGCGTGAAGCCTTTCAGTTTGTCGCTGTGGGCATACAGCCATTTCATGTGAAACAGGAAGATCAGCGGCCGATCAGTCAGATAGATCGACGCGGCCTCGTGATACGCCGCGGCGCGCTGTGTCAGTTCGGTCGCTGTTCGACCCCGGTTCAGAGCGTCATCGAACTTCGGATTGCAGTACTTCGCCCAGTTCTGAAAACCGTCGCACGCGAGGAACTGGACGATGTTGAAATCCGGATCGGACCGACCGCTCCAGATCACGAGGCTGGCCTGGTAGTCGCCGGAATTCATCGCCTGGATGTTGGCATTGGTTTCACCGGCAACCAACTTTATATCGATGCCCGCTTCGGCTGCCATCGACTGCAGCACCTCGCCGATCTGCGTATCACTCGGCGTGTTCAGCGTGCGCAGGCTGAACGTCACCCGATCAAGGCCTGCCACCTTCAGCAGCGCCTTCGCCTTGCCGATATCGCGCGCCGGCACCGGAAAATCCTTGTTGAAATATGGACTGGCCGGCAACTCGGCCTGATTGTCGGGAACGAAGCGTCCGTCCATCACCACCTTGTTCAGGGCATTTCGGCCGATCGCTGCCTCCAATGCGGCACGCACCCGGACATCCTTGGCCAGCGGATTATCGGCGGCTGGCCCGTGCGCCATGTTGATGTCGATTGTCTCGTAGCCGAGTGACGTGACACTGCGCAATTTCAGCTTGGGGTCATTCTCCACCTTCGTGGCGTCGCTTGGTGCCAGTTCTTCCAGCATGTCGAGCTGCCCGGTCTGCAAATTCACCAGCCGCACGGTGGAATCGGGGATCGGCCGGAACACGATACGGTCGAGATGGACGGCGCCGGCGTTCCAGTAACCGGGAAAACGATCGAGCACCATGCGGTCCTGCGCCACACGCTCGACGAAGCTGAATGGACCGGCACACACCGGATGTGTGGCGAAGTCCTTGCCCAGCCGTTCGAGCGCCTTGGGCGATCCCATCATGCCGGCGCGATCCGACAGCACAGCGATCAGCGGCGCATAGGGCTGAGACAACACAAGACGCACAGTCTTCGGATCAATCACCTCCACGCCGGTGACCGGCCGGAGCTCGCCCTTGCGATTGCTTTCCGGCGCGTTGCGATAGCGCTCGATGTTTATCCGCACGGCGTCGGCATTGAACGGCTCGCCATCCTGGAACTTGACACCCTCGCGCAACGTCAGCGTCAGCGCCTTGCCATCAGCGGACCACGACCAGTTGGTGGCAAGCTGCGGCCCGAACTTCAGATCGGGGCCAAGCTCGATCAGCTTGTCGCACAGGCTGGCGAACGCGATACGGCCGGCGAACGTGCCGCCGCGGGCCGGATCGAGTGCATCCGGGTCATCCTGCATCCCGACGCGCAACGTGCCGGCCGCCTGCGCCGTCGCACCGACGGTGAGCAGTATAGCGGCAACGGCGGCGGTCTTCAGGAACTGCATGACAACCCTCCCGTTGTTACGATGAGAGATCAGCGATTGTCGACCTTCCTGTCAAGCAGAGCGGTGTATTGCCGTGCGCCGAAGAGGCTGGCGTCGGCCGGATCCAATTGCACCAAGTCGTAATTGCGTGAATCCGGGATGCGACAAGGTAGCGCTGCCGTTTCGCGGGGGAGTGCCCGGCTGCGACACGCCTTCTGGCAGCTTGCGCGATCGGCGAAAATCACGTCGAACATGATCTTGTCGGCACCGACATTCTTGTGGCGGTTCGTTCCATGGCGTGGTCGGCCATTGATTGCACCGGCCGTCATAAGCCGTGTCAAAGTGAAACCCACATCGTCCGCACACCTTGTGCCGCGCTGTGCAGATCGACGTCCTCGCGCAGCGTGACGTCGCAGCTCGCGGGTTGCGCGCAGGCCAGTGGTTGGCGAGTTCCGACACCATGTACCGTCTCCAGATTGGCCGCTGACGCGCTCGCATCGGGTCTGGCATCGGGTAACAGTCAGGCTAAGCATGCAGCCGATTGCGGCAGCAAGTACCCTGCATAAATGCTCCACGTGAACGTCGCGCGCCGCGTCCGGGCGGCCTCGGATGACAAAATCCGACGAGCCGGGTAGCGCCGTATCGGCGAACGGCCGCGTCAGGCGGCCACCCGATAATTCGAAGTCGATCAGCGGTGTGCGTCCCAGTGCAATACCCGCTCCCGCCACTGCGGCCGCGAGTGCGGCACTGAAAGTATAGAACCGCACAATCGTCACCTTTGCACGCGCGCCGCAGCCCAGCAGTTCGAGCCACGTAGACCAGTCTTTCTCGGGGCTGGCCACGTGATCCTCCTGCAACAGCGTATGCCGCGATAGCTCTTCGGGACTGCTGAGCAATCGCAGTGACGGGCTGCATACCGGGAACACGGTTTCGCTGAACAGCAGCCGGTCGCCAGCCGCCATTGTGCCGCGCCGGACGCGCAGCACCGCCAGGTCGAGGCCCTCACGTACCATGTCCGGCTCTTCGTCCTCAATGGAGCGCAACTGCCACTGCACGGACGGATGCAGGGCGGCGAAGGCAGCCAGTCGGGGCGCCAACCACAGCGAGGCCACCGAACCGCTGGCCGAGATCGCCAGCATCGGCCGCGTGCCGCGGGCGTGCTCGCGTACCGCCTCGCAGGCAGTGGCGAGCTGTGCGAAGGTAGCCTCCACGGCGCGCAGCAGCGATTCTCCCTCCCGCGTCACGGCGGTGCGCGAGTGGCCCGCACCGTTGCGCGCTCGTGTCAGCAGTTGTGTCCCCAGGGCTGCCTCGAGACCGCGGATCTGGTGGCTCACTGCACTGGTGCTGACGTGCAGCGCTATGGCGGCGCGGGCGAAGCTGCCGTGGCGCGCGACGGCGGCGAACGCGCGCAGCGCTGCCAGAGGGGGAATTCTGTCGGCCATCACCGTTCGATATAGCTCAACAGCGGTTGAAAATCTCGCGTTTGCGCAGCACCGGCCAGGACGCCCAGGATGGCGACGCCCAGAATGACGACGCGGGGCAGGAGGTGGAGGTGCATTTCGATCTGAGACTCTGGCGTCTGACAAGCGGTCTTCGCGGACGGATCGCGCTGGCCGTCCTGCTTGGTCTGCTGGCGCTGGCCATCGGCATCACCCGATTCGTCTTCCTCGGCCAGTTCCTCGTCCGGCTGTTCCGCGGCGCACCGGCAGCCCAGTTGGTGCTGCCGCTGGTGGGCGCCCTGGCTGCCATCCTTCTGCGCCCCTGGCTCGACCACGTGCGGACAATGGTCGCGCATCGCACCGCGGCACGGGTGCAGGAGACGCTGCGCCGCCGCCTGTATGACAAGATCGTCGCCCTGGGTCCGGCTTGGTTTGGCGCGGAACGCACCGGCGGCGTCATGCTGTCGATCGTCGACGGCGTGGAGCAGCTTCAAACGTTCTTCGGTCAGTACCTGCCGCAAGTGTCGATTGCCGTCTGCGCGCCGCTGGCGATTTTCGTCTTTATCGCGTTCTGGGACGTGCCGGTCGCCGCTGTGATGCTGGGTGCGGCGCTGTTCACATTGATGGCGCCGGCGGTGGTGCACGAGCGCACCAGCCGCGCATCGCAAACGCGGCAGAACGCGTACAAGGCGTTCGGCGAGGAGTTCCTTGATGCGATGCAGGGACTGCCGACGCTGAAGGCGTTCGGTCAGAGCGGCGCCTACGGACGGATGCTGGCCGACAAGGCGCGCGCGCTGTCGGACAGCACCTTCCTGGTACTCGGCACAAGCATTCTGACCCGCGGCATCACCGACCTCGGTTGCGCATTGGGCGCGGCGGCGGCGCTGGCGCTTGGCGCCTATCGCGTGCGCCACGGCGAAATGAGCCTGGAGGCGCTGCTGATCGTACTGATGGCCGGCACGGAGATCTTCCGCCCCCTGCGCGACCTGCGCACCGTGCTGCATCAGGGCCTGACCGGCCAGGCAGCTGCGGCGGGCATCAATGCGCTGCTCGACACGCCAAGCACCGCGCCGGGCGCGAGCGCCGTTGGCACGTCTGCCCTGATCACGCCCGCGTCTCCTCTTGGCATGCCCCGCATCCCGCCTTCGCGGGAATGACGACGCGGCGCGCGTGACCAACGACACGAGCATTGCATTCGAACTCTGTAAGCTTCGCCTATTCGGGCGGCCGGCGCTCGGCGCACCAAGACCTGTCATTCCGCATCGCCGCCGGCGAGCGTGTCGGCATCGTCGGGCCGAGCGGGTCGGGCAAGTCCACCATCGTGCGGCTGCTGTTGCGACTGCACGATCCGCAGTCGGGCGCCATCTGCATCGGCGGCCAGGACTTGCGCGCGCTCGATCCGGAAGCGGTGCGCCGGATGATCGCCGTGGTGGCACAGGACACCTACCTGTTCCATGGCACGATCGAAGACAACCTGCGACTCGGTTGCCCCGAGGCCAGCGAGGCCGACCTGGTCGCCGCCGCGCGCGCAGCCAACGCGCACGACTTCATCGAATCGCTGCCGGACGGCTACCAGACAGTGATCGGTGAGCGTGGCGCACGACTGTCCGGCGGCCAGCGTCAACGCATCGCGATCGCCCGCGCCCTGTTGCGCGATGCGCCAATCCTGGTGCTGGACGAAGCACTGTCGTCGGTCGACGCCGAGAACGAGGCGGTGATCCAGCAGGCACTGGAGAGGCTGATGGCCGGCCGTACCACGCTGATCCTGGCGCACCGCCTGTCCAGCGTAATCAACGCCGACCGCATTCTGGTGCTGCAGGACGGTGCGGTGGCGCAAAGCGGCAGCCACGCCGAGCTGATCGTGCGGGATGGCCCGTATCGCGCGCTGATGGGGCCGCAGCTTGGCGAGCATCGCGACGCGGACCCTGGGCTGCCACTGCTGGATATTCCCGCCGCCGACGTGGCGCCCGTTGAAGACACCGGCGCCGTGGTGCGCGATCTCGCGCAGGATGCGGCCGAGGTTGGCTGGCCCGATACGATTCGCACGCTGCTTGGCTTTATCCGTCCGTGGCGACGGCAACTGGCAATCACGGTCAGCTGCGGCATCGGCACGTGTGGTGACCTTCATCGGCGTGGCTGTTTTCGGCGCGCTGATCATCGCCGCCGTGCGCTCGCATTCGCCCACGACGCTGCTGGTTGTGCTGCTGTTGCTTGCGGCGCCGGCGACCGGACTGTTGCACTGGCTCGAAGTCGTTCCTGGCGCACGATATGGCGTACCGTCTTCTGGCCGTGATGCGCGTCGATCTGTACCGCAAGCTGGACACGCTGGCGCCTGCCTACCTGCTGAAGCGCCGCTCCGGTGATCTGGTCGCACTGGCCACGCAGGATATTGAGACAGTCGAATATTTTTACGCCCATACGGTAGCGCCGGCGTTCGTCGCCGTGCTGGTCCCGGGCGCCGTGTTGATTGTGCTCGCGGTGATCGCCTGGCCGCTGGCGCTCGCGCTGCTGCCGTTCCTGGCGTATGCGGCGGGCTCGCCGGTATTGGGCAGGCGGCGGATCGACCGGCTCGCGTCTGCCGCGCGCGGTGCCTTGGGCGAACTCGGCGCGCATGCGACCGAGACGATCCAGGGACTGTCGGAACTGATCGCCTTCGCGGCCACGACGCGGCGACGCGACGAGTTCATGGCGTACGCGCGACGCTATCAGGCGATGCGGTTGACCCTGCTGCACGATCTGACGCGGCAGAGCGCCGGGCTGGAAATCGCCACGGGCCTGGGTGGACTGGCGGTCGCCGCGGTCGGTGCATCGCTGGTCATGCATGGCTGGATCGCGCCGACGCTGTTGCCGTTGCTGGTGTTGATCTCGATCGCCGCGTTCCTGCCAGTGTCCGAGATCGCGCAGGTCGGGCGGCAGCTTGCCGATACGATTGCATCTACACGCCGGTTGCACGTGGTGCATTCGGAACCAGTGCTGATCACCGATGGGCCGCGCGTGCCGGCCGCGCCGTGCGCCGGATCGACTTTGCAGTTCGATCATGTCCGCTTCACCTATCCGGGACGGCAGCGCGCTGCTCTGGCGGATGTCGACTTCGCCGTGCCGGCCGGCGCGACGGTGGCGCTGGTTGGACCTTCCGGTGCCGGCAAGACCACCATAGCTAATCTGTTGCTGCGCTTCTGGGATCCGGACCATGGCGACATCCGTCTGGACGGTGTCGATCTGCGGGAACTGACACTGGACGGGTTGCGTGGCCGCATCGCGCTGGTCGCGCAGGATACCTATCTGTTCAACGACACGCTTGAAGCGAACGTGCGGCTGGCCAAGCCGGATGCGACGCGCGAGGAGATCGAGACCGCGCTGCGTCAGGCTGCGCTGGCGGAGTTCGTCGCCGGTCTGCCAGATGGATTGCGGACCCGCGTGGGCGAACGTGGCGTGCAGCTGTCCGGTGGCCAGCGCCAACGCATCGCCATCGCGCGCGCATTCCTGAAGGATGCGCCGATCCTGGTGCTCGACGAAGCGACCTCGCATCTCGACACGATCAGCGAGCAGCTTGTGCGGTCGGCGCTCGACAAGCTGATGGTGAATCGTACCGACCATCGTGGTGGCACACCGGCTGTCCACCATCCAGGCCGCCGACGTGATCCTGGTGCTGAACGCGGGCCGCGTGATCGAGGCCGGCACGCACAGCGAACTATCCGCGCGCCGCGGTTTCTATGCGCGTCTGGTCGGGCATCAGATGGCTGGGTTGGTGGAGCGGCAGGCAGCGAACTAGGGAGGAGCACATGCAGAAAGTGCGGTTAACCCGCCGGGTGGCGCTGACTGGCACTGCGGCAGCGATGACCGGAGGGATGGCGAACAGCCCAGATCCGACAGGTGGCACAATCTGGTTCAGCGAGTACTGGGCAACCAAGCAGCGCAACGGCGAGGACATTCGGCTCGCGATGTATCGCAAGCGGCTGGGTGCGCCACAGCCAGGTGAGGCAGCACGGCCGGTACTGTTCCTGGTGCACGGCTCATCGATGTCGGCACGATCGAGTTTCGATCTCACGGTGCCCGACCGTGGCGAATACTCGTCTATGAATGTGTTTGCCCGCTATGGCTTTGATGTCTGGACGATGGATCACGAAGGCTACGGCAAATCCGACCGCACCGATGGCAATTCCGATATTGCCAGCGGGGTGGAGGATTTGAAGGCGGCGGCGGCTGTCATTGCGAAGGATACCGGACAGACGCGATACCATTTCCTTGGCAAATCATCCGGCGCGTTGCGGGCAGCGGCATTCGCGGTGGCCGAACCGACTCGCGCCAACCGCCTGATCCTGGCCGCTTACACCTATACCGGGAAGGGATCGCCCACACTCGCCAAGCGCGGCGAGCAGGTCGAGTATTTCCGCACCCACAACACGCGGCTGCGCGACCGTGCGATGATCGAGAGCATCTTCACGCGCGACAAGCCGGGGACGACCGATCCCGCTGTGCCGAAAGCGCTGGCGGACGCGGAACTGGTATACGGCGATCAAGTGCCAACCGGGACCTATCTCGACATGACCGCGCATCTGCCGGTGATCGATCCGACGAAGGTTCTCTCGCCCGTCGCACTGCTGCGCGGCGAGTTCGACGGCATCGCAACGATGGAGGACCTGTGGGACTTCTTTCGCCAGTTGCCGAATGGCGACAAGCAGTTCTCGGTCATCGCCGGCGCGGCCCATGCCATCGGGACCAGCCACAACCGTCAAGCGTTCTGGCATGTGGCGCAGGCATTCCTGACCATCCCCGCGGCGCCGGCGGCGTAGTACCAAGCGTTCTGGGTATCGACCCGCCTACCCACCCGGGAATCACTGGGTGCCGACTGGCATGCCTTCCGCCGCGGTCACCATATTGACCGAGTCTCGGCCCGGCAAAGTAGCGCAAAAACGCTACCTCCGTCGCACACATCGCGATCAACAGACCAGCAGCCAGCAGAACGCCGAGCCGTTGCCGATTCGCGGCCCTGCTCTGCCACGCCTCCAGGTCGTGCCAAATTGTTCGTGCTTCGCTCATCACATGATTCCTTGTGCATCAACCTCGATCGAAAACAGGATGCAGCGCCAGTTTCGTCCAGGGATATGAGCTGCCTCACACGTTGACGCCTTGATCCGTCGCGGTGACTGATGTCAGACGAGCTGCCTCTTGGAACCAATTCCCACGTGATGCTGAAGAAGGTCAGCATCCACATCTTTCCATGCCGGAATCAGCATAGACATGGATGCCGACCTCGGCCGTCGCTCGGGGTCAGGATTCAACACCTGCGGCGCTGCTGTAGTCACGCGTCGCGGCGACGCGCCGGCATTATCCCAAGCTGGCGAGTTCCCGCCATTCCGCCTCGGTGATGGTCCGTACGCCGAGTTCCGTCGCCTTCCGTGCCTTCGATCCGGCATCCGCCCCGACAACGACGAGATCAGTTTTCTTCGATACGCTGTCGGTAACTTTCGCGCCCAGTTCCTCGGCGCGGGCCTTCGCCTCGGGACGTGTCATAGTTTCCAGCGTGCCGGTGAAGACCACAATCTTTCCCGCGATCTCGCTGACTGGCAGCCTGAAGCTGCGCTGCGTCCTCGATCGTCAGCTCCCCGGCCAACTCATCCAGCAACTCGATATTGCGCTGCTCGCCGAAGAAATCCGCCAGCTCCTCGGCAATCGCCGGTCCGATGCCGATGATGTTGTCCAGTTCCGCGCGCGCCTCCGAACCTGGCTTCCGCGGCCGCCAGCATCTCGCTGCGCCAGTTGGCGAAGCTGCCGTAGTGGCGGGCCAGCAATCGCGCATTCGTCTGACCGATGCGGCGAATGCCCAGTGCGTAGATGAAGCGCGCCAGGGGGATGTGCCTGCGTGCCTCGATCGCGCGTGACAGGTTGCGCGCCGACAGTTTGCCCCAGCCTTCGCGCTCGGCAATTTCCGCCTCGCGGCTCGGGCAGGTGGAACAGGTCGGCGGGGCTGTGCAGCCAGCCTTCCTCGTAGAATTCGCGGATGGTCTTCTCGCCGAGCCCGTCGATGTCGAACGCCGGGCGCGAGACGAAATGGATCAGCCGCTCCACTCGCTGTGCCGCGCAGATCAGGCCACCGGTGCAGCGGCGCACCGCCTCTCCGGGCGGACGCACGGCATGGCTGCCGCATACCGGACAGACCTCGGGAAATACGTAGGGCTTGGCGCCTTTCGGTCGCCGCTCCAGTCACCACCGAGACGATCTGCGGTATCACGTCACCGGCGCGCTGCAGCACCACCGTGTCGCCGATGCGGATGTCCTTGCGGGCGATCTCGTCCTCGTTGTGCAGCGTGGCGCTCTGCACAAGCACGCCGCCGACATTGACCGGTTCGAACTCCGCCACCGGTGTCAGCGCGCCGGTGCGGCCGACCTGGATGTGGATGCCTTGCAGCACGGTCATCGCCTGTTCGGCGGGAAATTTCCAGGCGATCGCCCAGCGCGGTGCGCGACCGACGAAACCCGAGCCGCCGTTGCAGTGCCAGATCGTCGATCTTGTAGACCACGCCGTCGATGTCGTAGCCGAGACCGGAACGTTCGGCGGCGATCTCGGCCTGGAACGCCGCGGCTTCCGCTTCGCCGCTTCAAATGGCGCGATAGCGGGTTGACCCGGAAACCCCAATCCCGCAGCCGCTGTAGATAGTGCCAGTGCGTATCGGCCACCGGCTCGCTCGATTCCCCCTGGGCATAAGCGAACAGCGACAATGGTCTTCCCGCGGTGATCCGCGCATCGAGCTGACGCAAACTGCCGGCAGCGCCGTTGCGCGGATTGGCGAATACCTTGTGTCCGGCTTTCGCCTGCGCTTCGTTGAGCTTCAGGAAGTCCGCCTTGTTCATGAACACTTCACCGCGGATCTCGATCAGCGCTGGTGCGCGTCCCTTCAGCCGATCCGGCACCGAATTCATGGTGCGCAGATTGGCGGTGACGTCCTCGCCCTCCGTGCCGTCACCACGCGTCGCGCCGCGCACGAAGCGGCCATGTTCATAGGTCAGGTTGATCGACAACCCATCGATCTTCGGTTCTCCAACGAAGCTTAGCGGCGCGTCCGCGGCAAGGCCAAGAAAGCGGCGCGCGCGGGCACAGAACTCGGTGAATTCCTCCGGGTTCATCGCGTTGTCGAGCGACAGCATCGGCATGCGATGAGGGACTTTGGCGAAGCCGCTCTCCGGCGTATCGCCGACGCGGTTGGAGGGCGAATCCGGGCGGATCAGATGTGGGAAACGTGCCTCGATTGCAGCATTCCGACGGCGCAGCGCGTCGTAGTCGGCATCGGCGATCTCTGGCGCGTCTTGCTGGTGATACAGACGATCGTGGTGCGCGATCTCCCGTGCCAGGGCCGCAAGTTCCGCGGCCGCGTCCTGTTCGGTCAGGTCATCCGATGAGGCGGCGATGAGTTCGGACTTGCGCGGCGCGCGGCTCATGCCGTCGTCTCGCTTTGCATCCCCGCGCACGCGGGAATCCAGGCCAACCTCAGATGATGTACGGCCGGCGTCCTCAATCTGAAGTTCGCCGTGGGGCGCGAACTCCGCCTCGGAGACGCCAGTTCTTGGCTTTCAGTGGCCCGCTCATCCCCTTCGCCCGCCGCAAGGAGTGGCGAACTTCGGGGGCAGGACACCAATCCGGATCTCCTCCTGCGCGGGGATGACACCGGGGTCCACCAACTCGCCGCTATCATGCCGAGGCCCCTAACAGATCGTCGGCCGCGGCGCGGGCAGCTTCCGTGACTGTCTCGCCGGCCAACATGCGCGCGATTTCCTCCCGGCGCTCCGCCGCGTCGAGTTGATCGACCCGTGTGGCGTTGCGACCACGCGCGGCCTGTTTGGAAACGCGCAAATGCGCGCCGCCGCGCGCCGCGACCTGTGGACTGTGAGTCACAACCAGAACCTGCACTCGCTCCGCCACGCGCGTCAGGCGTTCGCCGACCGCCGCCGCAGTGGCACCACCAACGTCCGCGTCGACCTCGTCGAATACCAAGGTCGGAACGGGGGACCCCGACGACAAAACCACCTTCAATGCCAGCATCAGGCGTGACAGCTCGCCGCCCGAAGCGATCCGTCCCAGCGATGCCAATTCCTGCCCCGGATTGGTGGCAATCAGGAAACGTACGGAGTCCACGCCGCCCGGTCCCCATACGCCTTCGTCCAGCGCTGCCACCTCAGCATGGAAGCGCGCCTTGTCGAGCCGCAACGGCGGCAGTTCCCTGGTAACCGCACGGTCGAGTCTGGTCGCGGCAGCCCGTCGTGCCGCGCCCAACGCCGCTGCGCACTCCTGGTAAGTCGCACGCGCCTGAAGGACCGCCTGTTCCAACGCCACGACTTCCGCCGCGCCGGTCTCCAGCGCAGCCAACCGGGTGCAAAGCTTATCGAGCAGCGCCGGCAACTCCGTCACAATCACCGCATGCTTGCGTGCCGCCCCGCGCAACGCGAACAGCCGCTCCTCAGCCTGCTCCAGCAGGCGCGGATCGGCGTCAGCCTCATTCGCCAGCCTTGTCAGAAAGGTTTCCGCTTCGGCCAGCGCTTCCTCCGCGCGCTCCAAGGCAATAAGCGCAGGCGCTGCCGGATTGACTGCATCAGGCTGAGCGGGCGTGACCAAACGCTGCAACGCACGCGATGCCGCCCGCAACGCCACGGCTGGACCGTGATTCCGCCGGTCGTGCGGCGCCAGTTCGGAAAGTGCCGCCGCGATCGCCTCCGCGCTGCGCTCGCCCTGCTGGAGACGATGCCGATCTCGCGCCAGTCGCTCTTCCTCCCCCTCTTGGGGAGCCAGGCCAGCGAGTTCGTCCACTGCGTGACGCAGCCATTCCTCATCGCGTTCCGCCGCGGCAATCGCCTCGCGCGCAGTCTCCAGCGCGGCGAGCGCATCGCGCCATCGCCGCCACGCCGTTGCGGTGCTGTCACGCAGTGGCCGCGGTACAGCGAACGCATCGAGCAGCGCCGCATGGCTCGCCGCATCGGCCAGACCGATCTGCTCGTGCTGGCCCTGCACTTCCACCAACAGCGCGCCCGCCCGGCGCAGCAGCGCTACGCCGACCGGCTGATCGTTGATGAATGCACGGGACCGCCCGTCCTTCGTCAGTACACGGCGGAGCACCACATCGTCGTCCGTGTCCAGTCCCTGCTCGGTCAGTAACGCGACGACCGGATGTCCTGGCGGCGGCGCGAAGCAGGCGGTGACACTTGCCTGTTCCGCGCCTGCGCGCACCAGCCCCGCATCCGCGCGGGCACCCAGTGCGAGTCCAAGACTGTCCAGCAGGATCGATTTGCCGGCGCCGGTCTCCCCGGTGAGCACGGTCAGCCCCTCGCCGAACGACAGGTCCAGCCGCTCGATCAGCACTACGTCGCGGATGGCGAGGGCGCTAAGCATGCGGCGGCAGCGGCGGCCCGCATTCGATCAGAAAATCGAGTGCCAGGCGCGGGAGAAGAAGCCGCGGTCGTCCTGCGGAGGCCGCGGTCCTGGCTGCTGTACCAACCCGTCATCGAACAGATCGTTGTAGCTGTCCTCGTACCACCGGCTGCCAGGGTAGTTGTAGCCCAGCACTGATGCCGTCTTTCTGGCCTGATCGCGCAGGCCAAGAATCAGATAGATCTCGGTCAACCGATGCAGTGCCTCGGGCACGTGGTTGGTGGTCTGATAGTCATCGACCACACGCTGGAACCGGCCGATCGCTGCCTCGTAGAGATGCTGGCTTTCGTACCAGCGACCGATCTCCATCTCCTTGCCGGCGAGGTGGTCGCGGCCCAGATCGATCTTCAACCGCGCATCGCGGGCATAGGCACTATCCGGGAAGCGGTTCACGACTTCCTGCAGCGCATTCATTGCCAGTTCAGTGCCGCGCTGGTCGCGCTGGATGTCGGCGATCTGCTCGTAATAGCACAGCGCACGCAGGTAATAGGCATACGCGACGTCCCGGTGCGCGGGATGGAGCTGGATGAAGCGGTCAAGGGTGCCAATCGCGTCGGTGTAATGGTTCTGCAGATACTGCGTATAGCCTTGCATAAGCTGGGCATTCACCGCCCAGGTCGAGTACGGATAGTTCTGCTCCACCAGGTTGAACTGGTCGGTGGCCGAACCAAAGCGGCGTGCATTCAGCGCATCGACGCCGTTGTTGTACAGATCCTCGACCGGCGCCACAGGTCCGTTCTTATCGGCCTCCGCATCCTTAGAGCTGCCACAGCCTGCCAGCACCGGCAGCACAGCGAGCAGACACAGCGCAAATCGCCGCAGCACACGGCGGGATATTGGGTCAATGTGATTCATCGCCGCCACTTATACCATGTGACGCCGCAGTGCGAAGCAGGGGGAACGCGGATCAGGCCGCGGCAACTGCCAGAGGTGCCATCGAGGTCTCCCGCCACGCAGAATCATCGGCGAAAAGCGCCCGCAGCAGCCGGTTGTTCAAGCCATGCCCGGAACGATGGGCCATGAAGCGGCCGTGCAGCGGGGCGCCAGCGAGTGCCAGGTCGCCGACCGCGTCCAACAGCTTGTGCCGGGCGAATTCGTCGGGCATGCGCAGACCGGCGGGGTTCAGCACGCGCGCCTTATCCACTACCACGGCGTTATCCAGGCTGCCGCCGCGGGCCAGGCCAGCCGCTCGCATCTGCTCAATTTCCTCAGCGAGAGTGAACGTACGAGCGCGCGCCAACTCGTGGCGGAAGCTGTCCGGCGTCAGGCGGAGCGACAGCGCCTGGCGACCGATCGCCGCGGCGGCAAAGTCGATCGACAGCGCCATGTCGAGGCCGGTCATTCCGGGGTTTGCGGGACGCAGCTCGACAAACGCGTCACCATCCGTGACGCGAACCGGGCGCCTGATCTCGATCACTGAACGTGGTGCATCCTGCTCGACGCTGCCGGCGCAATCCAGCAGGAACACGTATGGCGCAGCCGAGCCATCCAGAATGGGCACTTCCGGCCCATCGACCTCAACCAGGAGATTGTCGATGCCGCAGCCAACCAGCGCCGCCATCACGTGTTCGACCGTGCCGATCCGTGCGTCGCTATCTGGCAACCCCAGCACCGTGGACAGCGTCGTATCGACGACGCTGTCGAAGCGCGCCCGAAGGTCCACGCCTAAATCAGTGCGGCGAAACACGATGCCATGATCGACAGCCGCAGGCCGAAACGTGAGACTGGCGCGGCGTCCGGTGTGCAGGCCAACGCCGACACAGCTGATGGGTGCCTTCAGCGTTCGCTGACACCAAGTGGTCGTCGCCGAGACCAGTTTTTGCGGCAGCCCGTCCATGTGCATGTTCTCTTTGTCACGAACCACGCGGCAGCGGCATTTGCCGCAACCGCCCGCAAGCTAGAGGTCGGCGACGAAGCGTGGCGAGTCAATGTTTGTTTCTGCGTGTTACCGTCCAAGCCATTGATTATGTGTCTTTTTCATGCGCTCCAGTGTAACCGGACGTTACGATGACTGGCGACGGAGAAAAGCCGGGATATCCAGACCTTGGACCTCCTCGCCCGCGGTCTGACGTACCATTGCCCTGGGCGGCTCCGGAGTGGACGGCTGCAGCGTCGGTTCGGAACGCACGGGGGCCGAATCAGAAGCCGCGGGAGGCGCATGATGTCGGCGACGGAACTTCCCTGTCATAGCAACGAACAGGCTTGGCCTGGTTGAGTCGACAGTCGGTTCGGGCGGGGCGGCGACGGGCCGCGACGGTTCCGCAAACAGGCCGCCGCGCGATGCGGTCGGCGCCGGTCGCAGCCCGGCATGCTGTGGCAGCGGCGAAGCGCCGCCCATATCATGCACGCCGGACGTCGCGCCATGCACCAGGGGTTCAACCGGCGATGAATGCGCCTCAATCATTGGCGCGGTTTCCGCCATTCCGTCCGCCACCGCAACCAACTGTGGAGCCGCCTGGCGCAGCGGGTGCACGCTTATGCCAGGGGTCGGCCGTTGGAGGGGCACCGGCCGGCATGGCCACTGCCACGCCGGCCATGGCCATGGCGTGCGTCGGATGTGGAATGGGCGCAGGCGCCGGCATCGCGCCGCCACCGACGGCGACAAGACGCGGGCGCTCTCTCTGTGCCGGCGAGTCGATGCCGGTGGCGACGACGGAGACCCGGATGCGGCCTTGCAGCGCTTCATCGATCGCGGAGCCGAAGATGATGTTGGCTTCCTCGTCCACTTCCTCACGGATGCGATTCGCCGCCTGATCAACCTCGAACAGCGTCAGGTCATCGCCGCCGGTGATGTTGATCAGCAGGCCCTGCGCACCCGCCATCGAGGTGTCTTCCAGCAGCGGATTGCTGATCGCCGCTTCAGCGGCACGGATGGCACGGTTTTCGCCCTCGGCTTCGCCGGTGCCCATCATCGCCTTGCCCATCTCCGCCATCACTGTGCGGATGTCGGCGAAGTCGAGGTTCACCAGGCCGGGCGCCATCATCAGATCGGTGACTCCGCGCACGCCCATGTAGAGTACCTGATCCGCCATCTTGAACGCATCCCGCCAGGTGGTGCGCTCGTTGGCCATGCGGAAGAGATTCTGATTGGGAATCACGATCAGCGTATCGACGTATTGCTGGAGTTCCTCGATGCCTTGATCGGCACAGCGCGCGCGACGTACGCCTTCAAATCCGAACGGCTTGGTCACTACGCCGACGGTCAGGATGTTGCGTTCGCGCGCCATGCGCGCGATTACCGGTGCAGCACCCGTGCCGGTGCCGCCACCCATGCCGGCGGTGATGAACACCATGTGCGCGCCGTCCAGATGGCGATACAACTCGTCTGCCGCTTCTTCTGCGGCGGCCTTGCCGATCTCTGGCTTCGCACCGGCGCCAAGGCCCTGCGTGATGTGCGGGCCAAGCTGGATGCGCCGGTCCGCCCGACTGTGCATAAGCTGCTGCGCGTCGGTGTTGGCGACGACGAACTCTACGCCCTGCAGGTTCGCCGCGATCATGTTGTCGACCGCGTTGGTCCCGCCGCCGCCGACACCGATGACGGTGATGCGCGGGCTGAAGTCGGTCGTCGGGGTCGGTGGAATGGTCAGATTCAGGGTCATAGCGACTTCTCCCCCAGTCGTGTCAATTCGTTGAAGCGGTTGTTACGACAGATGTTCCGATTCGCGCCCAGCATCAGACGCGCTCCTTCAGAAAATTGACCATGCGGCGAAACCAGCCGGCCGGGCTGTCGGCTTCCATGTCGACGTCCTGCATGGTGCGTCCCTCGCCGGATGCCCAGGACAGCAGGCCCGCGGCGGTGGCGAAGGCCGGACCGGATGCCGAATCGGGCAAGCCACGCAGCGCGATCGGACGACCAAGCCGCACCTGCTTGTTCAGGATGCGTCCGGCCATTTCGCGCACGCCGCCGAGTTGGCAGGCGCCGCCGGTGAGCACGACACGCGTCCCCGCGGCGCGTGCCAGGCCGGAGCTGTCCAGCCGCTCCTTCACCAGCTCGAAGGTCTCCTCGATGCGCGGGCGGATGATGTTCACCACCATGCTGCGCGGCACCTTGGCGATCTGATGCTCTTCCTCGCCCACCAGCGGCACCGGCAGCATTTCGCGCTCATCGTCCGGGCAGGACTGCACGTTGCCGTACAGTGTCTTCAGCCGTTCGGCATGCGCGACCGGCGTGGACAGCAGCCGTGCCAGATCGTTGGTGACGTGTACGCCGCCGACCGGAAGCTGCGCCGTGTGCAGCAACTGACCCTCGGCGAACACCGCCATGCCGGTTGTGCCGCCGCCCATGTCGATGATGGTGGCGCCGAGTTCGCGTTCATCGGTGACCAGCGTCGCGAGACCCGCGGCCATCGGCGCCGACACCAGTTCGCCGATGTCCAGGTCGCAGCGTGCGATGCAGGCGCCCAGCGAACGCAGCGCGGTCGAGGAAGCGTCGATGATGTGCAGCCGGGCCGTCAGCTCTTCGCAGAACAGTCCGCGCGGATCGGCAACATGGTCGGTCTGGTCGACGGCGAATGTCAGCGGCAAGGCATGGATCGCTTCGCGACCTTCGGCGGCGGCGCGCGCCCGGCCCTCGTTCACCACGCGACGGATGTCATGGTCTTCCACCGCACGCCCGCCGACCGGCCACTGAACGTTGAACAGCCGCGATTCCGGCTGGCCGCAGGTCAGGTTGACCGTGACGGCGCGCAGCCGCGTATCGGCCATATCCTCCGCCTGTCCGACGCAGGAGCGGATCGCCTTCTCCGCTTCGTCGATATCGACGATGCTGCCCCCGCGCACGCCGCGGCCCTTCTGCCAACCGAAGCCCAGCACGCGCAGTGTTCCGTCGCTTTCTGTGCGACCGATCAGGCAGGCAATCTTGGTGGTGCCGATGTCCAGCACGCCGAACGGGCCAGTTCGGCCATGCCGAGGTCGAACCGGTTCGTCCGGCCCGCTCGGTGGCGGTGGCAGCACGCGACGCGACATGTCATTCACGACACGCTCCCTTGTGGTCGTTCATCGTGTTGCTCCGGTCACGTGGGCTTCTTTGGCGGTGGCGGTGTCGCCGCGGCATCGGCGTTCGCGCGTGGACGCAGCACAAGGCGATCGGCAAGACGCAGGTCGATGGCGGCAAGCGGGCGGTCAAGCAGATCGTGCTGCTGTTGAAGTTGCATCAGCCGATCGAGCGCTGGGGTCTCGTGCCCTTCGGGCAGCATCACAACGGCGCCGTTGTTGAGGTTCAGGTTCCACCGCCGCTCGCCGACGCGCACTGCGGCGATCACGTGTTTCTGCAATTCCGGCCGGTCGGTCAGCGCGTCGATCAGGGTGGCTGCGTCGGCGGGTGCACCAGGTCCGACGACAAGCGGAAGCTGACGGAATTCAGCAACGTTCTGATTGGCGACGAGTTGGCCAGCGCGGTCGATCAGCACGAATTTACCCTGGTTCTGCCAGATCGCGAACGGACGGCGTTCTTGTAGATTGACAACGACCGTGCCGGGAAGCCGCCGCTCGACTGTGGCGTGCTCCACCCATGATAGCGACTCGACACGCTGACGCGCCTGTTCGAGCGAGAAGCCGAGGATTGGGTCTCCCTTGCTGACCCCGAGTGCCGCGCGCAGCAGCGGTTCGGGCGTGTTGGCACGGCCTTCGACCACAATGTCGGTGACGCGCAGACCGGCAAAAGCCGTGGCGCCGCCGAGGCGTTCGCGCAGCGTGGCGAGCGTGCCGCCTGGCGCCGCGGAATGCACGGCGATGAGCGCCGATCATGACCACCACCAGCCCAAAAGCACCCCAGCCAGCCGGACGCAAGCAGGTGTTGCTGCCGCCGCAGCAACAGCTTCAACCGGGCGGGCCGGTCCTTGATCGAATTGCGCGGGCTGCGGGCTACGCGCGGCATGTCGCGTTCTCCACCATCCAGGCGCATAGCTGCGGGAAGCTCATGCCGAGATGCGCTGCCTGTTCGGGCAGCAGCGAAGTCGGCGTCAGGCCGGGCTGCGTGTTGATCTCGAGCAGCACGAGCCGGCCCGGTTCGCCCGATGTGTCGTCGTAGCGGAAATCGGCGCGCGTCGCGCCGCGGCAACCGAGTGCGCGATGCGCGGCGAGCGCGACATCCAGTGCGCGGTCGTACATGTCCGGATGCACGCGCGCGGGAATGATGTGGCGCGATCCGCCATCGGCGTATTTAAACTCGTAGTCGTAGAACACGCCCGCTTCGGCGATGATCTCCGTCACCGCGAGCGCGCGGTCGCCCATTACGCCGACGGTGAGTTCACGGCCGGGGATGTATTCCTCGACCAGCGCAGCATTGCCGAAGCGCCATGCGCGAGCGACTTCCGCGCGACGATTATCGCCGATGCTTGATGATTTCCACGCCGACCGATGAGCCTTCGCTTATCGGCTTCACCACGTAGGGTAGCGGCAGTGGATCGGCGGCTTCCAGTTCATCGGTCGGCACGACGCGGCCGCGCGCGATCGGCAGTCCGGCAGCGGCGAACACCGCCTTGGCTGCGACCTTGTCCATCGCAAGCGCGGAGGCACGCACGCCGGAATGCGTGTAGGGGATTGCGAGCCAGTCGAGCACGCCCTGGATCGCGCCATCCTCGCCGAAGCGGCCGTGCAGCGCGTTGAACACCGCATCCGGGCGCGGGCTGAGCGCAGCGATGACGGCGGCCAGGTCTTCGCCCACTTCGATCTCGGTGACGTCGAAACCGGCTTCGCGCAGGGCAAGAATGACCTGCGTCCCGGTCGACAGGCTGACTTCGCGTTCGGCGGAGAAGCCGCCATAGAGGACAGCGACGCGGGTCATGGCGAGGACCGGCACGAACGCGCCCGGCCAAGACAATTGGAAGCGGGTCACAGGACGGGCTCCGGCTTGCCGGCGGGAATGCCGATGCGGTGGATTTCCCATTCGAGCTTGACGCCCGTCGCAGCGTGCACCCGGCGACGCACTTCCTCGCCAAGTCCTTCAAGATCGGCGGCGGTGGCGGTGCCAGTGTTGATCAGGAAGTTGCAGTGCTTCTCCGATACCTGTGCGCCGCCGCGAGCGAGGCCCCGACAACCAGCGGCATCGATCAACTCCCACGCCTTCATGTCAGGCGGATTGCGGAACGTCGAACCGCCTGTGCGCGCACGCACCGGCTGCGTGGCTTCGCGTGCCGCGCGGATTTCCGCCATCCGCGCGGCGATCGTTGCTGGCTGACCATGCCGCGCACGCAGCCGGGCACGTACGATCACAGCACCATGCGGCAGGCGCGAGTGGCGATAGGCGAACGCAAGATCGGCCGCGGACAGTCGGCGTTGCTCGCCGCTGCGCGTGACGACCTCCGCCCAGTCGAGGCAGGACGCGATGTCGCCGCCATAGGCGCCACCGTTCATCACCACGGCCCCGCCGATACTGCCGGGAATACCGGACAGGAATTCCAACCCGGTAAGTTCCGCGGCTGCGGCATGCTCGGCCACGGTGACATCGAGTGCGGCGGCGCCGGCGATGACGCCATCCGCTTCGACAACGGTCGCACCGAAACCACGCGCGAGACGGATCACCACGCCCGGCAGTCCGCCATCGCGAATGATGAGGTTCGAACACGCACCGATCACGTGCACCGGAATATCGAGCGGCAACGCGGCGAGGAATTGCGCGAGATCCGCCGCATCGGCGGGTCGCACCAGCGCTTCGGCAGGACCACCGACGCGGAACCAGGTGAACGGAGCCACCGGCGCATTGGCCTGCACGCGCCCGCGCAGCTTCGGCAACACGTCGAGGAAGTGAGGCATGCTTGGCGCGACCATCGCCATCACCCCCCCTCCCCACAACCTTGGCCCACTGGAACGGCCGAAGCCCGCAAGAGCAGGGGGCACAGTCATTTGCCGTTGCTGCCGTTGCATCATGCCGCGCTTCCCGCGACGCGGCGCTGCTGCAATTCCGCCAGTTCCGTCGGCAGTGAAGCCGCCCATTGGGTGATATTGCCGGCACCCAGGCACACGACGAAGTCACCGGGCCTGGCGATGGCAAACACCATCTCCGCCAACCGCGCCGGTGACGGCAGCGGCACCACGCTGCGATGCCCGCGCGCGCGCAATCCATCCACCAGTGCGTCGCGTGTCACGCCAGTGATCGGCGCCTCGCCGGCGGCATAGACATCGGCAACGATGACAGTACCCGCATCGTTCATGCAGGTGCAGAACTCGTTGAACAGCGACTGCAGCCGAGTATAGCGATGTGGTTGCACGACCGCGACAACATCGCGCGCTCCCGCCTGACGCGCCGCCTTGAGCACCGCGGCGATTTCCACCGGATGATGACCGTAATCGTCGATAATCGTGATGCCACCAGCCTCGCCGGTCTTGGTGAAACGTCGCTTCACACCACGGAATCCTGCGAACGCGCTGCGCAACGTGTCGTCGTCGATCTCCATCTCGACGCCGACCGCGACCGCCGCAAGCGCATTCAGCACGTTGTGGCTGCCCAGCATCGGCAGGCGGTATGGCCCCATTTTGCGCGAGCGATTGCGTGCCCGATCGGTGATGCTGACATCGAATGTCGAGCCGAGTTTGTCGGGCACAACGCGATCGGCGCGGACATCGGCCTGCGGTGAGAACCCATAGGTGATGATGCGTCGATCCGACAGGCGCGGGATCATCTGCTGCACCGCTGGATGATCGATGCACAGCACAGCGAATCCGTAGAACGGCACGTTCGCCACGAATTGATCATAGCCGGCGACCATCGCCTCTGCCGTGCCCCAGTGATCCAGATGCTCTGCATCCATATTTGTAACGACTGCAATGATCGCCGGAAGACGGAGGAAACTGCCGTCGCTTTCATCGGCCTCAACCACCATCCATTCACCCGCTCCAAGCCTGGTGTTGGTGCCGTACGCGTTGATGATGCCGCCGTTGATCACGGTGGGATCGAGATGCGCGGCTTCCAGCACTGCGGCGATCAGGCTGGTGGTGGTGGTCTTGCCGTGCGTGCCGCCGATCGCGATCGACCATTTCAGTCGCATCAGTTCGGCGAGCATTTCGGCGCGGCGCACCACCGGGATCAGTTGTGCGCGCGCGGTCGCGACTTCAGGATTGTCGTGCTTCACCGCGGTAGACACCACCACGACCTGGGCGCCACCGAGATTGGCCGCATCGTGGCCGATGGCAACCGGAATGCCGGCCTCGCGCAGACGACGAACGTTGGCGGAATCGGAAATGTCACTGCCCTGCACAGCGTAACCGAGATTGTGCAGCACCTCGGCGATGCCCGACATGCCGATGCCGCCGATGCCGACAAAATGGATGGTGCCGATGGAAAGCGGCAAAGCTCTCATGACCGAGCCTCCTGGCGCATGAGTGCTTCGACACGATCGGCGAGCCGTGCGGTGGCGTCCGTGCGCGCGATGCTGTGCGCCGCATGCGCTGCATGGGCAAGCATGCCTGGCGTCATGAACAATGCTGTGAGATGTTGTCGCAATGCGTCTGGTGAAAACTCATGCTGCACAATCACCGACGCACCACGCGCATCGGCGAAAGCGCGCGCATTGGCCGTCTGGTGATCGTCGATCGCGCCAGGCAGCGGCACAAGGATCGCCGGCCGGCCCGCAACTGCCAACTCGGCAACCGTGGACGCACCGGCACGCGCTATCACCAGATGCGCCTCGGCCAACTTCGCCGCCACGTCGGGAAAGAATGCAGAAAGTTCAGCTGCGATACCGGCCGATTGATACGCTGCACGCACCCTCGCGAGATCCTCGCCGCGGCATTGCTGAACAACGGAGAGACGCGACTCGCAGATCATCGGGCAGCGCTAGCCAGAGCCGGCGGCACAACATCGCTGAACACGCGCGCGCCAAGCGAGCCACCGAGTACCAGCAGGCGCAGAGTATCGGTCGGCGGCACATAAGGTTGAGATGCGAGAGCAGCGATCGCCGGGCGTACCGGATTGCCGGTAACCATGGTTGTCGCTGTCTCGGGCACGCGTTGACGTCGCAGCGAAACTCAACGCGAGCAGCTCGGCGTGATGCGCCAGGAAGCGGTTGGCGCGGCCGAGCACCGCGTTCTGCTCATGCAGGATCACGGTCGGACGATGCCGCATGAGGCGCGTGGCGAGCACCGGCGCAACGCATGGATAGCCGCCGAAGCCTATTACCGCTGCGGCATGGATGCGTGCCAGGATTTTCCGCGCCTGCATCACGCCCGCCGTCAACGCCAGCGCAGCCATGCCGGCGCGAATCGCTGCCGCGGCCTGCGATGCCCGCACCGCTGATCACGAACTGTTCGAGCCCAGCGAACACCGGACTTTCCAGGCCGCCCGATCGCGCGTCGGTCATCAGAGCCACGCGTCGGCCACGCGCGATAAGTTCCGTTCGCCAGCGCCTCGGCGGGGAAGAAATGCCCGCCAGTTCCCCCGGCCGCGATCACGATGGGCAGCACAGCCGGTCCTCTCACGGCACATCACCATGATGGCGGCGCCGCGTCAGTGACAGCAACATGCCCATGCCAAGCGCGATGGCGAGCGCCGACGAACCGCCATAAGATATTAGCGGCAACGTCATCCCCTTGGTCGGAATAAGCTGCAATGACGATGCCATGTTGACGAAGGCCTGCAGGCCGAAGCCCGTCACCAGGCCGGTACAGGCCAGCACGATGAACAAGTCCTGCTCTTTCAGCAGCCGCAGCAGCCCCCGCAGCACGATAAAGGCGAACACGGCGATGATGATCAGGCAGACGATCATGCCGAATTCCTCGCCGGCGACGGCAAAGACGAAATCGGCATGCGCGTCGGGCAGCACGTCCTTCACATGCCCCTCACCGGGGCCACGGCCCAGCAATCCGCCATTGCCGAACGCTTCCAGCGCAGTGCGGGGCTGATAGTCGGCACCGATGCCGTTGCCAGGATGCAGAAAGTCCTGCACCCGTTTCTGCACGTGCGGGAAGAAGTAGTAGGCGGCTACACCGGCGCCACCAAAACCAAGCATGCCGATACCGACCATGAACAGGTTCAGACCGGCGACATAAAGCTGCGCAAAGAACACCGCCGTGATCACCGCCAGCATGCCGACATCCGGCTGCGACTTCAGCAGCATTGCGATCATCAGGAAGATGCCGATCGCCAGCGCCCTGCCAGGGAATCGCGGCGTGCGACGGCCTTCGTTGATCAGCCAGGCCGCGACAATGGCGAAGCAGGGTTTCAGGAATTCCGACGGCTGCACCGAAATCCCCGGCAGTGCAATCCAGCGCCGCGCGCCCTTGATCTCGACACCAACCACCAAGGTCGCCGCGGTAAGCACGAGCGCGATGATGCAGCCGATCACTGCCAACCGGCGAATGCTGCGCGGCGACAGCATAGAGACGGCGACAACGATCGCGCCGGCGGCGGCGAGGAAGAAAATCTGTTTGAGGATGAACAGATCGCGGTCCGAACCGATGCGTTCCGCTACAGCAGGGCTTGCCGCCAGCATCATGATGTAGCCGAATCCGATCAATGTGCCGATCGCACCCAGCGTCCAGCGATCGACCGTCCACCACCAGCGGCCCAGTAAGGAATTGTCGGCGCGTGAAAGAGTGGGCATCAGACTTGCTCCGCCGGCGATCGCGCTGCATCGAAGCGGACGATTGCGAGTCGCGCCAATACACCGCTCGCTGTTACCGCCACGATCATCGATGGCAATGGTGAGCTGATCATCGGATCTTCAACGTCGCCAGCCCGAGCAGCGCCAGGATCATCGATATGATCCAGAAGCGGATCACTATGGTCGGCTCGGACCAGCCCTTCTTCTCGAAATGATGATGCAACGGCGCCATCAGGAAGACACGCTTGCGGGTCAGCTTGTACCAGAACACCTGCACAATGACCGAGACGGCCTCCACCACGAACAGGCCGCCGACTATCGCCAGGACGAACTCGTGCTTGGTCGCCACCGCCACCGCGCCAAGCGCGCCACCCAATGCGAGCGAACCTGTATCGCCCATGAACACCGCCGCCGGCGGCGCGTTGAACCACAGGAACCCCAGCCCCGCACCGATCAGCGCTGAACAGAACACCGCCAATTCGCCGGCGTCGGGTATTGGGTTGAGTTGCAGGTAGTCGGCGAAGATGCGGTTGCCGACCAGATAGGCAATCAGCGCGAACACGCCTGCGCAGATGATGGTCGGCACGATGGCGAGCCCGTCGAGCCCGTCGGTCAGATTGACCGCATTCGATGCGCCGAGCATGACCAGCATGCCGAATACCGGAAACAGGTAGCCGAGCGGAATCAGCACTTCCTTGAACACCGGGATGGTCAGCGTCGTGCCGAGTGGGCCGCGCGTCAGCAGCATGAGCCAGATGGCTGCGGCCAGCCCGATCACCGTCTGCGCAAGCAGCTTCACGCGCGCCGAGACGCCCTTGTGACTGTCGCGCGACAGTTTCATGTAGTCGTCGACGAAACCCAGTACGCCGTAGCCAAGTGTGACGAACAGCATTGTCCAGACATAGGCATTGCGCAAATCGACCCAGAGCAGAGTGGAGATCGTCATTGCGAACAGGATCAGCACGCCGCCCATCGTCGGCGTGCCTTTCTTCTCGATCAGATGGCGTTCGGGTCCGTCGCTGCGGATCGGCTGGCCGTTGCGCTGCAGCGTTTTCAGCCAGCGTATCAACGGCGGACCGAGGATGAAGCTAACAAGCAGTGCGGTCAGGCAGGCGGCACCCGAGCGAAAGGTGATATAGCGGAACAGATTGAACAGGATGAACTGATTGGCGAGCGGCCGTGCGAGGTCGTACAGCATCAGGCGGCCTCGGCTCGTGCGTCGAGCGCATTGACCACCAGCCTCATGCGGCTGCCGAGACTGCCCTTGATCAGAATGGCGTCTCCGGGCGCTATCGATCGCGCGAGGATCGGTGCCAGCGCAGCGGAATCCGGCGCGTGCGCGGCGCGCATCGGCGCAGGCACCGTGGCGAACAGTTCGTGCATCAGTGGGCCGCAGGCCAACAGGCAATCGGCCGAGGCGGCTACGGCGGCGGCAAGTGCGCGATGTTCCGCGGGGCCAGCGTCGCCCAGTTCCAGCATGTCGCCCAGCACAGCGAGCCTGCGCTTCGCCGGTTGCAGACGCAGGACCTCCAGCGCCGCGCGCATCGAGGCGGGATTGCCGTTGTAACTCTCATCGAGCAGCAGGACCGTGCCGCCGGGAACCGCGATACCCCGCCGCGCACCACGGCCGGCCATCGGAGTGAAGCTTTCCAGTGCACGCGCAACGCGGCCGTACATCTCGGCCGAGAAGCCAGCGAGATGCACCGCGGCTGCCAGCGCGGCGAGTGCGTTCATCGCCATGTGCCGGCCAGGCGCATTCAGTCGAAACTGCACGGCATGCCCATGGATTTCCACGGCTACCAGACTGCCGTCCGCGTCAGATGACAGGCCCGTCAGGCGTACATCGGCTCCCCGCGCTGCGCCGAAGCTGATGATGGACGCCTGGCCAGCGGCGGTTCGCAGCCGGGGGAACTGCGGCGAGTCTGCCGGAAGCACGGCGACACCGTCAGGCTCCAGACCACGCAGGATCGCCGCCTTCTCATCGGCGATCGCCTCGATCGAGCCAAGAAAGCCAATATGGGCGTTCTCGACCGTGGTAATGACCGCGACATGCGGGCGTGCAAGGCGAGCCAGCGGTGCGATCTCGCCGGGATGGTTCATGCCGATCTCGGCGACGCAGAATTCGGCGCCCAGCGGCGATGCGCGCGAGCGTCAGGGGCACCCCCCAATGATTGTTGTACGAAGCAACGGCGGCATGCGTGCGGCCGAACGCGCGAGAGGATCGTGCGCAGCATCTCCTTCGTCGTCGTCTTGCCGACGCTGCCGGTAACCGCGACTAGCCGACCGGCAAAGCGTTGGCGCGCATAGCCGCCGAGGCGATGCAATCCAGCCAGCGTATCGTCCACATGCAGCAAGCGGGCGACATCCGGCACGTCGCGGTGCACCATCGCGCCCGCCGCTCCCTTCGCCAGCGCGTTGGCGACGAAATCATGGCCGTCGCCGGGTTCGCCTTGCAGCGCCACGAACAGATCGCCTGACTGCACCGTGCGCGTATCGATCGATACGCCGGTGGCGGCGAAAGCCGTTACCATGGTCCCACCGGTTGCCTCGAGCAGGTCATGGGCGGTCCAGAGCGCGGTCATGGGCACGCTGAGAGCCACGACACGGTCTCCTCCTCCCCTTGTGGGAGGAGGTGGGACGAGGGGACCGCGCGGAGGGGCTGGCAGTCGCCTCCCCCTGCCCCCTCCCACAAGGGGAGGGGAAGAACGTCTGGCCACCTCATGACGGCCCAACCAGTCGGCGCACCACGCTCACATCGTCGAACGGGATCACCGCATCTCCGATCGTCTGGCCCTGCTCGTGGCCCTTGCCGGCCACCACGAGCACATCGCCCGCTCGCAAACCGTTCAGCGCTTCGGCAATGGCGCGCTCGCGATCGCCGATCTCCCGCCCGCCCGGGCAGGCCGCCAGGACGGCCGCTCGGATCGCGGCTGGATCCTCGCTGCGGGGATTGTCGTCGGTGACGATGGCGACGTCGGCGAAGCGTGCGGCGGCGGCGCCCATCAACGGCCGCTTGCCACGATCACGATCGCCACCAGCGCCGAACACCACATGCAGCCGGCTCTGCGTATGGGGACGCAGCGCGGTGAGCAGCCGTTCCAGCGCATCCGACGTATGGGCGTAATCGACGTAGACAGCGGCGCCGCCGGGGAGACGTGCCGCCAGTTCCAGCCGCCCGCGCACGCCGCGCAATGCGGCAAGACTATCCAGCGCGTCACGCTCGCCAAGCGCCATGGCCAGCGCGGCAGCTATCAAGGCGTTATCGGCCTGGAACCGACCAGGCAGCGGCAGCGGAATATCGCGCGGGCCGCCCACACCTCCGATACGCAGCATCTGGCCATCCGGCCGCGGCTGGACCGCCAGCAGGCGGATTGCCGTGCCGGCCTCGCCAACCGTGCGAAGTGCCAGCCGTCTCCGGCGCGCGATGTCGGTAAGCGCAGCAAGCGCGGCGGCATCCATGTCGCTGCTCGCCACCGCGGGCGCGCCTTCCGGCAGAAGCTCTGCGAACAGGCGCAATTTTGCTGTCCGGTAGGCCGTTTCCGATCCGTGATAATCCAGGTGGTCCCGCGTCAGATTGGTAAACGCCGCGGCGGCAAGACGAACGCCGTCCAGCCGGAACTGGTCGAGGCCGTGCGACGACGCCTCGATCGCCGCATGCTGAATGCCGACGCGCGCAAGTTGCGCCAGGCGATCGGCCAGATCGACCGGATCCGGTGTGGTCAAACCCGGGCCGGCGTCGAATCCCGGAGCGATCAGACCCAGCGTGCCCAAACTGGCCGCGGGCTTATGGCCGGTCGACCAGATCTGGCGCAGGAATTCGACCGTGCTGGTCTTGCCGTTGGTGCCGGTGACCGCGACGACGACATCGGGCTGTCGTCCAGCCAATCCGGCGGCAAGCTGCGCGAGGCGGCGGCGCGGCTCATGATCCTCGAACAACGGGCGCGCCGGGACACCCGCGGGCCACACCGTACCCTCCGGCGCAAGCACTGCCACCGCGCCACGCGAAACCGCCTCGGCGATGAAGTCACGGCCGTCCCCTCGGCTGCCGGGGAGCGCGGCGAACAGATAGCCGGCGGTCACGCGCCGGCTGTCGGCGGTGATGCCGGCAATGTCCAGCGCTGCCGCGCTCCGCCATGAGGCAGATGCGGCGTCATCAGCCAGGGCGGGTACCCGGCGCATGATGTCAGCGAGCCGCAAGGGAGGGCGACGCCGCGGATGCGGGCAACACAGCAGCCCCGATTATGTGCGGTGCGGGCAAATCCGCTTCATGCCGCTGATCGCGCTTGATAGGCGGCGTCGGCGACAATGTGGTGGCGGGAACCGTGAGGCCCGGTTTCGACAAGGGCGCGCCTGGCTTGCCAACAGCATCGTGTGGCGCATTCCGTGGGCTTTCCTGGTCTGCGGCAGTCACCGGACCACGCTGTGCGCCGGCCGGCCGGCTCGGCTGCAACGGAATGTACAGCGCCTGATTGATCGCCGGCGCGTCCTGGATATCCGGCAGCAATCCAAGCATCGGCGCGATCCGCGCGATCACCCGACCATCCGCCGGCGCGGCCACCCAGCCAGCGGTCGAATAGCCATAGGTGCTTTTGTTGCCGTGCGGTTCGTCCAGCATCATGTAGACCGCGTAGCGCGGATCATTCATCGGAAACACGCTGGTGAACGCCGCGACGTTGAAGTTCTCCTTGAAGCCGCGCTTGTAACCGTGTTTTCCGACTTTCTCCGAGGTGCCGGTCTTGCCGCCGGGATAGTAGCCGGGCACCTCGGCCTGTTTCCCGAACCCGTCTGTAACCACCAACCGCATCAGCTTACGCATAATGTCCGAGGTTGCCGGCTGCATCATCCGAACCCCTTCCGGCTTGTCGCCCGGGGGCAATGCGAGGATTGTCGGTCGCTGCAGTATGCCGGTGGCAACCGCCGCGGTACCGCGGACCACGTGCAGCGGTGACACCGAGATGCCATGACCGAAGGCCACGGTCATCGTCACCACTTCCTTCCAGGCAGCGGCTGACTGCACGATCGGCATGCCGGCTTCGGGCAGCTCAATGCCGACGCGGCCGAACATGCCCATCATCTTCAACCAGGCACGCTGGCGTTCCGCGCCGACTTCTTCCGCGATGTGGGCCGCGCCGAGGTTGGAGGAATAGGCAAGCACCTCCGGCAGATAGAGCCAGCGGTGCTTGCCCTCGAAGTCGGTGATTGTGAAACGGCCGATGTGGATCGGGCGGGAGGCGTCGAACTCGTCCCAGATGTGCACGATGCCGGAATCCAGCGCCATCGATGCGGTCTGCAGCTTGAACGTGCTGCCGGGCTCGTACATGCCGGTCACCGCACGGTTGAAACGGTCATCGGCCAGGGCGCTGCCAAAGTCGTTGGCATCGTAGTCGGGCAGACTGACCATCGCCAGCACCTCGCCCGTATGCACATCCATCACGATACCGCAGGCGCCGATAGCCTGGAATTCATCCATCGCCTTGGATAACTCGTCGCGCACCACGGCCTGCACACGAACATCGATCGACAATCGCAATGGCGTATGTCGGTTAACAGGCGCTTGTCGAAATACTTCTCAACGCCGGCGACACCGTGTTCATCGACATCGGTGCCGCCGAGTACCTGTGCCGCCGTGCGACCCATCGGGTAATGCCGCTGCTCGGTCGGACGGAAGTCGATCCCCGGTATCCCGAGCGCATTGATCGCCAGTTCCTCGCGCGGGGTGATCTGACGCTCGAGGTAGACGAACTGCCGATTCGATTCGGACAGTCGGGCGCGAGCCGCGTCTTCGTCCAGGCGCGGCAACACCTGCTTCAACCGATGCGCGGCATCAGCGGGATCGATAATCTGCCGCGGATCAGCGAAAACCGCGACAGTGGGCAGCGAGATGGCGAGGATCTGGCCGTTGCGGTCGGTGATCATGGCGCGCTGCGCGAGATCAGTGGCCTCCACCGACTTCTGTGGCGTGAACAGGGCCGCGATCGGTGTTTCCGGTCGATGCGGCGCTATCGGTTGCAGGATGGTCGCATCGGCGAGCTTGGCGATCACGGCAAGGAACAGCAAACCGAACCCGAATGCGGTATAGACAATGCGGTTGCGCGTCTTCTCCAGGGCGCCGCGACGCAGCAGGTCCGGCTGGGTGATCCGCACGGTCTCCATGCGCGGCACAGCGTCGGCTCGCGCGGCGCCGGACCGATGAGCGGGCGTACCACGTGGGGCGGAATTAGGCGGCGGTGCGTCACTCATCCGCTAACCTCCACCGCCGCCATTGTTGACCCACTGCGACGCACTGACCGGCATCGGTCGTGGCGGCGGAAGCGCCCCGCTATGCGCCATGCCAAGGGCGGAGCCGGCAAACGGCGCCATCGGCTGCGATGCGGCGACGGCCGCGTGCATAATCCGCGGCGGTGCTTGACGAGGCAATTCCGCCATTGCCATTGGACGCGGCGCGGCTGGAGCCAGCCGAGTCGACGCAATTTCCGCGATCTGCGGGCGTGGCGGCAACAGGGTTTTGTGCTCCGGAATCCGGGGCGGCGGCGACGTGGCTGCCAAGCTTGCGGGCTTCGGCTGCACCGGTACGGCGGCTATCACGGGTGGTGGTTGCGGTTCCTCGGGTCGCGTCGTGTCTGGCGCCTGCGCAATCGGCACCGGCAAGGCCGCCGGCGGGATGGGGTCAGGCGCAGTGACCGGCGGCAGGCGACTGTCCAGTTCGGCCATGTTGGTGAACTGACCCGGCGCGACGGTTTTCAGGTTGAGAAACTGGTCGGCCAGCGCCTGCAGCCGCTGCGGGTCGTTCAGCAGCGTCCATTCGGCATGCAACACCCGTGTCTGCTCGCGCAATGTATCCGTCGCGTGCACGGTCTGCTCGATCTCGTGGTCCAGCATCTGAACGCGATGCTTCGACTGGTAGAGATACAGCCCGGAACCACACGCCAGCAGGAAGCAGATGAAGGTGATGGGACGGATCATGGCACAGTCTCGGTCTCGACGAGATTCGGCAGTGCGTTCGAGCGCGCGCAGCCGCGCACTGCGGGCGCGCGGATTGGCAGCGGTTTCCGCTGGACTGGGGCGCAGCGGACGGGCGGTCAGCAGACGGAAGCGCGGGACCGGGCGCGCTGCGAGGCCACGCGGATCATGGCGTGACAGGCCAGGCGAGCGACCCGCCGCATCGCCCATGAAGCGCTTCACGATACGGTCCTCGAGGGAATGAAAGCAGACCACGATCAGACGCCCGCCGGGCGCCAGCAGGCGGCTCGCCTGATCCAGCGCGCGTTCGATCTCGCCAAGTTCGTCGTTCACCCGGATGCGCAGCGCCTGAAAGCTGCGAGTCGCGGGATCAATGCCCGAACGGTCCGGCGGCAGCACGTCGCGAATGATCGCAGCGAGTCGTGCCGTCGTGGTGATGGGCGACACGCTGCGAGCGGCGACAATCGCACGCGCGATGCGGCGGGACGCGCGTTCTTCACCGAGGTCGAACAGCAGGTCGGCAAGCTCGCGCTCCGCCAGCGCGTTGACCAGATCGGCCGCGGTCGGGCCGGCACGATCCATCCGCATATCCAGCGGGCCATCGCCACGAAACGAGAAGCCGCGAGCCGGCTCGTCGAGCTGATCGGAGGACACGCCCACGTCCAGCACCACGCCGTCGAGCTCTGGCAATGCCGCGCTCGGCCAGCAGGTCGAGCATGTTGCCGAACTGGCCATGGATCAGATGCAGGCGGCCTGGGAACCGTGCAGCAAGGCTGGCGCCGCGGGCGATGGCGTCCGGATCGCGGTCGATCGCCCACAGTGTGCAGGACGCCGCCTCCAGGATCGCGCTGGCATAGCCGCCGCCGCCGAGTGTGCCATCCAGGTAAACGCCGCCGGCGCGCGGAGCGAGCATGCCGACTGCCTCGGACAGCATGACGGGAACATGGGATGGCATGGGATGGCTCATTGCGCCGCAACCGCGGGAATGGTGAAGCCATGCTCCCGGGCCCGCTCGCGTGCCTCGGTGCGTCGGCGGTCGGCCGCAGCCGGTTCCCAGATCTGGAAAGTGCGTCCAAGACCCATGAACACCACGGCGTCGGTCAGCCCGGCGTAGGAAACCAGGTTGTCCGGCAGGACGACACGGCCCTCTTTGTCGGCTTCGACCGGGAAGGCATCCGCGAACAGCGACGCCGCCAGGTCGTCGTGTTGGGGGCTGAACAGGTTCAGCCGGTTCAACTGCTCGGACAACGCATCGAACATTTCGGCCGGCCATGCCTCGATGCACTGATGTTGGTGGGACGGGCGCAGTACCAGATGCGTGCCGTTGCCATTGGTGTCGCCACGGCCCTTCAGCGCGGCGCGAAACGGTGCCGGGATGGAGACGCGGCCCTTGGCGTCCAACCTGTTCTGGTGGGTGCCAAGGAAATGGGTCATCCTGCCTGGACCGCCTTTCCTGCTGGGAGTCTTCCAGTCGCCCGGCAGGAATGTCCTATGGTGAGCGATGGAAGCGAGCTGCCTGCCCGTTACCCGATTCCGATCGAGCCCGTGGGACGAAATTCGCCATGCCCGTTGGGATGACATGGGCTACCATGGGAATGTACGGGTAGTCAAAGGAGATTTGCAGGCTTTACTGCCGCCGCGGGCACATTTTTCGTGGTTGCCTCAACAGGTTAACGACGCCCCGCGATTCCAGGCCCGGCAATTCTGAAGAGCGCAAGTAAACTTACGACTTTGATTCTGCTTTCGTTCGTCATGTGGATGAAGCTGGGGATAAAATGCCAGACGGCCTGTAAGCCGGGTTCTGTCCGCACTCCAGGTCTCCCTGAAGGGCGTGACGACCATTCCTCTTGGGCGCACCTTGCGGTGCGCCTCACGCGACCAACCCGGACGGCGAAGCGGGAATGCTCCTGCATCTTGCGATGCCGCCGTCCCTATTCGGTCTTGCTCCCGGTGGGGTTTACCCTGCCGCCTCTGTTGCCAGAAGCGCGGTGCGCTTTTGCCGCACCGTTTCGCCCTTGCCCGCGGGACGCCTTGCGGCACTTGCGCGGGCGGTTTGTTTTCTGTGGCACTTTCCCTGAGGTCGCCCTCGCCGGCCGTTAGCCGGCACCGTGTTCCCGTGGAGCCCGGACTTTCCTCTACCCGAAGGCAGCGGCCGTCCGGCCGTCTGGCGAGGCGAGAGATGGGCGCCGTCGATACCCGACGTCAAGGCTCCGCGCGTGCGAGGGATGGTGCGGTACGGCGCGGCCAACGGCTCCAAGAGTCCGATCCTGGCCAATGAGAGACTGCCATCGGCTAACCGGCGGATCGTCCGCATCACATGACAGGAACTCGGTCAGCGTCATGCGCGCTGGCGCGCGCTTTCGAACGGCGACCATGCAGGGAGGTCACCAACACGGCAAGTTCGCGATGTCCCGAGCAGCAAGTCGCTCCGGGCCATTACGCAGGTGTTCGAACCAGTCGGCGCACATCCAGCAGCCGTTCAAGCGTTCCCGCATCCGCGTGGCCGGTGATCGCCTCTGGCCGCCAATGGCGCTGGAAGGCGCGCAACACGGTGGCGAGTGCCGGATCGAACGCCCCTTCAGACGCCACGCGATAGCCGATGTCGGCCAGAGCGGCGCGCACATCGCGCAACGACGCGGCGTCGTGTGCCGCAGCGGTGGTGCCTGAGATCCGGCACGTTTTCCGGCCACAGGCCGACGCCGTTCCGCGCAAGGCCGCGCCAGTCGAATTTCTCGCCAGGGTCTTCCTTGCGCTCGGGTGCGACGTCGCTGTGGGCCACGACGTTGCGCGCGGGGATCGCGTGGCGCGACAGGATGGCGAGGCACAGGTCGCATACCACAGCCATCTGCAGGGCCGGAAAGTCGCGATAACCCCATTCGTGGCCCGGATTGACGATCTCGATGCCGATCGAGCGCGCGTTCAACTCCGAATTGCCGCGCCAGTACGACACACCGGCGTGCCACGCGCGCCGTTCCTCCGGAACGAGGCGCAGCGCGGTGCCATCTTCGTCCACCACGTAATGCGACGATACGCGCGCCACCGGATCACGCAGCCGATCGATCGCGACCTGCGCGCTTTGCATACCGGTGTAATGCAGAATCAGCGTGTCGATCGGTACGCCTGCCGGCCGATCATCATGATTCGGGCTTAGCAGTTCCCGGATTTGCAGCGTCACAGAGCGCGCTCGCGCTTTATCCTGTCCCAGGCGGCGTTGATGCGCGCGACCTTTTCGTTGGCGCGCTCGATGAATTCGGCTGGCACGCCGCGCGAGGCCAGGCTGTCGGGGTGATTCTCCCGCATCAGACGCTTCCATGTCGTGCGGATTTCCTCGACGGTCGCCGAACGCGACACGCCGAGTACCAGGTATGCGTCCGGTTCGTCGCTCATCGGCTGACGCGGTATCGCGCCGCGCGCTCTGTCCCAGGAAACCTGATTCAGGCCGAATCTCTGGTGCGTGCGCGACAGGAAGTCGAGTTCACGGCCGTTCACCGCGCCATCGGACCGCGCAATCACGAACAGCGCCGCGAGCACATCCTCCAGGATGCCGCGGTTGTCGGTGAATACGTCGGCGAGCTGCGCGGCATATGGCTCAAAGCCGTCGGCGCTGTCACGTGCCTGGTCGAACAGGCGGCCGATGTCGCGCAACGACGCGGGCGGGATGCGGAACTGACGCCGGAATGCGTCGATCTCCTCGCGATTCACCGATCCGTCGCACTTGGCAAGCTTGGCCGACAGCACGACGACACAGATGGCGAAGAGCTGGTCGCGCCGGTTGAACATCGCGGCGACGCGCGCCGGGTTCCAGGCGCCCTGCGCGCCGAACGGCAGGCGCACGTTGGGTACGGCGCCGGAATCCGCCGCGTGACCCAGCGCGGCACCGAACACCGCGCCCATCGGGCCGCCCATCGCGAAGCCCGCGACGCCGCCGATGATCTTGCCCCAATATCCCATCACCCGCCCTTACCACGCGCAGGTTTACGCGGGCAAAATACCAGCGCGATGCAGCAGGCTACTGGTGCAGCAATGAGCGGTCCTGCACCGTGGTGTCCTGGCCGACGACAGGATCGGCGATCGCGGCTTCCAGGCTGGCGGCGGCCTTCCATTCCTCGGGTGGGCGCACACGGCCGTCGCTGCCGACCTGGTCGATGCCCCAGTAGATTTCGAGGTTGTGACCGTCCGGGTCACAGAATTCGATGGCAAGCTGCACGCCGGCGCGACGTCGGCCTTCGAAATGGATCGGCACGTCATGACGGCGCAGGTGGTCGCGTGCCCGGATCACTTCGTCCAGTGTGGATACCTCGAACGCCATATGGTGCAGACCGCCTTGCGGCGATTGGCCTTCCGGCAGCGGGAACAGTGCGACGCCGTGATGATCGGCGCTGCAACGTAGGAACACGACGCCGCCGGGCAGCACGCTGTCGCCGTAGGCGTCTGAAATGTTGAAGCCCATCACCTCGGTGTAGAATTTGGCGGAGTGTCGCAAGTCCTTCACGTAGAGCGCGACGTGGCCAATCTTGTTGCAGCGGAACGGCATGCCGTTGGGGCGATGCATCTGGGCGACTGTTTGAGCATCCATGGTGGCACCTGGCTGGTTAATTGTTCTTCAGGCGCCCAGATTATTCCCTTCCCAGGCGCCGCGAAAGCGGTCTGACGCCGGTTGGTCGGGGCAATCGCAGATAGCGGGCGCAGGTCGGCTACAGCCTTGCCAAGCCGACGCGTACGCGCTCCAGGAAGCGCGTCAATTGGTGCGGCCTGGCGCGATCCATGTTGTATTGGACATACCAGTCTACGCGGCAGCCACGAGCGCACAGTGCCCTCACGGCCCGAGAAACGACCTTGCGGGCGGGATCGCCGATCACGAGCCGCACCATCCACCACGGCCCGCCGTACGTCGTGACGACAATGATGCGGCGGATGCGTTGCAACCGTTCGGTCACCACGCGCCCATCCGGCGTTACGTCGAACGCAACGCCCGGCAGCCAGACGCGATCGAAATAGCCTTTCAGCATCGCCGGCATGCCGTACCACCAGGCCGGATAAACCAGCAGGATGGCATCGGTCGCGGCGAGCTGCTCGTCGTATTTCCGCACCGGGCGGATGTTGCGCTCCGTGTTGAGGTAGTCGAGCCGGTCCTGCCGGCTCATCACCGGATCGAAGTTTTCGGCATACAGATCGACGTCTGTCACCTTGTGCCCGCCGGCCCTCAGCGCCTCCAGCACGGTCTGGTGAGCCGAGGCGGCGAAACTTTCCGCCACCGGATGGCAGTAGATGACGAGGACTTGCATGCTGCCAACTTGGGAGCCAGCCCGGCCAGGCAGCAGTCAACGTTCCGCCAGCCGGAAGCGTCCCGCGCAGACTTGATCCTGGGCCAAGGCAGCCCGCACCGCTGTCCTTCCACCGGACGTTGTCACCACAGCAACCATCGAGCGGAAGAACGCGACCTCGCCGCGCGCGCGGGCCACAAACAGCCGGCCAAGCACTTCCGCCACCGGACCGCGCGGCGTGCAGCAGGCACATCCGATGGGATGGCCGATCAGGCTGGGGACCAATTGGAATCGCGCCACCGGTTGCCCGGCCGGCATCGGCGCATTGCCCTCGACCAGCAGCGCCTCCTCCGGCATGGCGATATCGGCGGCCCCGAACCGGACCGGCACCCTGTCATCGATCGGTTGCACCATAGCCTGGACATAAGGATATGTTTATGTCATTGGCAAGTCCCATGGATCGCCTGCTGGCTAGCCTGCGTGCCGCCGCCGAACCGACTCGCCTGCGTCTGCTGGCGCTGGCCGGCCGTGGCGCCTTCTGTGTGTCCGAATTCACCGAAATCCTTGGCCAATCGCAACCGCGCCTGTCGCGCCACCTGAAGCTGTTGTGCGACTGCGGTCTGCTTGAGCGGGACCGCGAGGGCGCCAATGTCTGGTTCGGCCTGCCATACGGAGAACCTGGTGCACTGGCCCGTGACCTTGTCGCGCGGCTGCCGGAGGACGACCCGATCCTGGAGGCCGACCGCCGCCAGGCCGCTCGAGTGCTGGCCGAGCGCGCCCGGATCGCGTCGGAGAGTTTCCGGCGTCAGGGCGCCGACTGGGACGAGATGCGCGCGCTCGACCTGCCGGCGCAAGCGGTGGAGGCGGCGCTGCTGACGCTGGTGCCGGACGCCGATGCAGGCCGGCTGCTGGATATCGGCACCGGCACCGGACGAGTGCTGGAACTGCTGGCGCCGCGAATTAGCCAGGGTGTCGGTGTGGACGCATCCAAGGCGATGCTGGCGCTGGCGCGTTCGCGCCTGGCCCGTCCCGGCCTCGCCCATTGCTCCGTGCGGCTTGCCGACATGTACCGGTTGCCGCTGGCCGAAGCCTCTTTCGATATCGCCGTTGTGCAGATGGTGCTGCACTACGCTGAGGATCCGCCCGGCGTGCTGGGCGAGATCGCGCGGGTGCTGCGGCCAGGCGGCCGACTGATCGTCATCGATCTCGCACAGCATGGCCGAGACGAGTTGCTAATCCGACTGGCGCATCGTTGGCCCGGATTCAGCGACGTGATCATGCGTGCGCTGCTGGAGGATGCGGGCATGCAGCAGAGCGAACCGCTCGCCATCGAGGGGCCGCTTGCTGTTCGTGTCTGGCCAGCCACGCGGACTGCCGATGCCCCGATCGCGCGGTTGCGCGAACTCGCCGACTGAAGGAAGTACGATGCTCCGACCACATCTGCTCGACGCGCTGCGTGACACTGTGCTGCTGTGCGATGGCGGCATGGGCAGCCGCATGCAGGCGCTGCCGCTGGACGTCGATCGGGACTATTACGGCAAGGAGAACTGCACCGACGTACTGAACCTGTCGCGTCCCGATCTGGTGCGCGACATCCACCGCGGCTACTTCGAGGCCGGCGCCGACATGGTGGAGACCAACACCTTCGGCGGCTCGCCGGTCACGCTGGCGGAATTCGATATCGCCGACCGGGCGTTCGAGATCAACCAGCGCGGTGGTGAACTGGCGCGCGAGGCAGCCGAAGCATTTTCCGATGGACGGCATCGCTGGGTGATCGGCAGCATCGGGCCCGGCACCAAGCTGCCGACGCTTGGCAACATCGCATATGACCCGCTGGAGGCAGCGCTGGCACTGCAATGCCGCGGGCTGATCGCCGGCGGCGTCGATGCGATCCTGATCGAGACGTGCCAGGACACGCTGCAGATCAAGGCGGCGGTCAATGGCGCGAAGATCGCGCGTGCCGAGGCCGGGAGCGACATTCCGATCTTCGTGCAGGTCACGGTGGAGACGACCGGCACATTGCTGGTCGGTCCGGATATCGCCGCGGCCGCTACGGTCGTGCATGCGCTGGACGTGCCGCTGATGGGACTGAACTGCGCCACGGGGCCGCAGGAAATGGCCGAACATGTGCGTTGGCTCGCCGGCAACTGGCCGGGCTTGCTGTCGGTGCAGCCGAATGCCGGGCTGCCGGAGCTGGTTGACGGACAGACGCATTATCCGCTGGGAGCGGCCGATCTGGCGACCTGGCTGGAGCGCTTCGTCGCGGAAGATGGCGTAAACCTGATCGGCGGCTGCTGCGGCACCAATACGCAGCACATCGCCGCGCTGGACGCGATGCTGCGCAAGCGCGCCCAGGGGACCAGACATTTCCGACCGACGCCGGTTGCGCGTAAGCCGGTGTGGGTGCCATCGGTAGCCAGCCTGTATCAGGCGGTGCCGTTGCGCCAGGAGAATGCGTTTTTCGCAATCGGCGAACGCTGCAACGCCAACGGCTCGAAGAAGTGGCGTGAGGCGCAGGAGAAACACGACTGGGACAGCTGCGTGTCGATGGGCCGCGAGCAGTTGGGTGAGGGCTCGAACGCGCTCGATGTCTGCACCGCCTTCGTCGGCCGTGACGAGATGCACGAGATGACCCAGGTGATTCGCCGATTCACCAGTTCGGTGAACGCGCCGCTGGTGATCGACTCGACGGAAACGCCGGTGATCGCGGCGGCGCTGAAGCTGCATGGTGGCAAGCCGATCATCAACTCGATCAATTTCGAGGATGGCGAACAACACGCCGCCGATCGGCTGAAACTGGCGAAGCAGTTCGGTGCCGCGGTGATCGCGCTGACCATCGACGAAACAGGCATGGCAAAGACCGCCGATGCCAAGTTGGCGGTCGCACGCCGGCTGGTGAATTTCGCCTGCGACAAGCATGGCTTGCCGCAATCCGATCTGCTGATCGATCCGCTGACCTTCACCATCGCGACCGGCAATGAGGATGATCGCAAGCTGGCGCAATGGACGCTGGAAGGCATCGCCGCAATTCGCGAAGCATTTCCCGACATTCAGATCATCCTGGGCCTGTCGAATGTCAGCTTCGGATTGAATCCGGCGGCACGTGCGGTGCTGAACAGCGTGTTCCTCGACCATGCGGTACGTGCGGGCATGAGCGGCGCCATCGTGCATGTGTCGAAGATCCGCCCGCTACATTTGATTGCACCGGAAGAGGTGAAGGTTGCCGAGGACCTGATCTTCGACAGACGCGCCGAAGGCTACGATCCGTTGCAGAAGTTGTTGGAGATTTTCGCCGACCGCAAGGCTGCCGATGCCACCGTGAAGAAGCGTGCCGAAACAGTGGAGGGCCGGTTGAAGGATCGCATCGTCGATGGCGATCGCAAGGGGCTGACGGCCGAATTGGACGAGGCGATGGTAACGCTGGCGCCGCTTGATATCATCAACAACGTGCTGCTCGACGGCATGAAGGTGGTCGGCGAATTGTTCGGTGCGGGCAAGATGCAGTTGCCATTCGTGCTGCAAAGTGCCGAGACGATGAAGGCCGCGGTAGCGCATCTCGAACCGTTTATGGAACGTGTGGATGGCCAGGAGAAGGGCACCATCGTGCTTGCGACCGTGAAGGGTGACGTGCATGACATCGGCAAGAATTTGGTGGACATCATACTGACGAACAACGGCTACCGCGTGGTCAACCTTGGCATCAAGGTGCCGTTGGCGGACATGCTCGCGGCCGCGACGCAACACCACGCGCACGCCATCGGCATGTCGGGCCTGCTGGTGAAATCCACCGTGGTGATGCGCGAGAACCTGGAAGAAATGTCGCGCCAGGGCCTGGAAGTTCCGGTTTTGCTGGGCGGCGCGGCGTTGACCCGCGGCTATGTGGAGGACGATTGCGTCCGTGCCTATGCCTGCGGCCGTGTCGCCTATGCGCGCGATGCGTTCGACGGGCTGCATCTGATGGACAAGGTCACCGGCAACGCGTTCGACGATTACCTGGCGGCGGTGCAATCGAAGCGCGTTGGCAAGACACGCAATCCATCGCGCACTCTCGGCCAGGCGGATGCGCGCGCCTTTCGTCCGGTGGATGTTGCGACCGTGCAGGCACGCCGCCATCGCTTGACGCGCGATGTGCCGGTGTCGGTGCCGCCGTTCTGGGGTGCGCGCGTCGTCGAGGCGCCACCCAAGGCGCTCGTGCCGTTCATCAATGAGCGCAGTCTGTACCAGTTCCAGTGGGGCTTCCGAAAGCAGGGCCGTTCGCTGGATGATTTCCTCGGTTGGGCAAAGCAGGAGCTGCGTCCGGTGATGCGGCGCATGCTGTCTTTGTGCGAAGCCGAGGACATTTTGAAGCCGCAGGCGGCCTACGGCTATTGGCTGGCCGCCGGCCAGGGCAACGATCTGATCATCTTCGATCAGGACGGCAGCACGGAGCGCGCCCGCTTCACGCTGCCACGCCAGCCGAAGGAAGACGGCGAGTGCATTGCCGATTTCTTCCGCGATGTGGACGATGCCGAACGCGATGTGATTGCGCTGCAGATTGTCACGGTGGGACAGAAGGCATCGGACATCGCGCGGGTTTGGTTCGAGGACAATCGCTACCAGGATTACCTCTATCTGCATGGTCTGTCGGTGGAGATGGCAGAAGCGATGGCGGAATATGTGCACAAGCGCATCCGTGCGGAGCTTGGCTTTGCGGCCGAGGACGACCGCGATATGGAGAAGATGCTGTCGCAGGGCTATCGCGGTTCACGCTATTCGTTCGGCTATCCGGCGTGTCCAAGGCTCGAGGATCAGGTGCCTATCCTGTCCTTGCTTGGTGCCGGGCGAATCGGCGTGGCATTGTCCGACGAGTTCCAGCTCCATCCCGAACAGTCGACCAGCGCCGTCGTCGTGCTCAACCCGCGCGCGAAGTACTTTTCGGTTTGACTGTCATTGGGAAGGACGCAACAAAAAATGGCCTTGCGCTGGACTCAATTGCCCTACATCACCACCGCAGAGTGACGCAGGAGACTGACTGGTGATGAACGGCAGACGACGGATAGTGACCTGGCTGCCCACTGGGGCGATGGTGGTGCTGTTGCAGGCCTGCGCGGCGCCGCCGCCGGCCGGCCCAACTGCCCGGATCTTTGCCGCCGACGTGGCTGGTGGGGCGAAGACCTGCGTGGTGCCCAAGGTTGCGCCGGTCACGGGCAAAGAAACCCAGGTGTCGGTCAGGGTCGGCAACAACGGCGGCTGGTGCGGCATCGTCGTCAACGATGGCGGCAAGCCCTACGCCGCCGGTTTGCTGATTGCCGATCCGATGCACGGCAAGGTATTCATTCATAGCGTCGGGGATGACACGCGGATCGACTACACCCCTGATCCAAGATTTCAGTGGCAACGACGCGTTCACGGTGAAGCTGATTCCCGGCGATGCAACGATTCGGGCTGGCGTCGCCGTCGCTCCACCCTGAGGGTAACGGTCAGTGGTGCTTTACCGGCGCCTTCTTTCGCACGACGGGTCGTGCCTCGGCGAGCTCGGCGCACATCTCAGTCGAGGGGGGCACCAGATCCTTGCCGGCAGCGTAGCTGGCCAGTTCACTTGCGCTGTGCAGCGCCATTACCTCGCTGAATAACATGCCGTTGTGCTGGCAGAAGTCGGAACCGAGTTGCATGCCCGCGCTGGATTCGGAATTCGCCAGTTCGGTGGTGAACTGATCGTGCTCCTGCTGCGCGCGCCGGCCATATTTGTGTTTGAATATCTCGCTGATCGCATTCTCATTGCTGACCAGGTCCGGCTGGTATTTTCGGATGAAGGCATTGTAACTGTCGTCGTCGTGGCAGCCGGTCGCCAGCACCATCAATTCGCTGCGCAGCGCCGCGACCTCGACGGCTTCGCGTTCCTGCGGTGCCAGGCATTGAAGCTGGGCGTGCGCTTGCTGGACGGTCAATGCGCCGACGATAACGAGACTGGACAACAGACGGTGCATGCGGCTTCTCCCCGTTTGGCGGGGGACATACGGCACTTTGCGTAGCCGCGGCAATATGCCGGAGCGGTGTACGCAAGAGATTGAATTGGGAGCGAATGTAACATGGCCCTCACGCCCGATCTGACGAATCGCGTTGCACTGGTGACCGGCGCATCGCGCGGCATCGGCCGGGCGATCGCACTGGCGCTGGCGGAGGCCGGCGCCGATGTCGCGGTGAATTATCGTGAGCGCGGATCGCAGGCTGGCGAAGTGGTGGATTTGATCCGCACCACGGGTCGCCGCGCCATCTCTGTCGGTGCGGATGTATCCGATAGCGACGCGGTTGCCGCCATGCTGCAGACCGTCGAAGCCGGGCTTGGCGCAGTGGACATGCTGGTGAACAACGCCGGTGTGGCGATCATCCGCGGCTTGGACGAGCTGACAGAGGCGGAATTCGATCTGACGTTGGCGGTGAACCTGAAATCGGCGTTCCTTTGCACGCAGGCGGTGCTGCCCTGCATGCGGGCGCGGCGCTGGGGGCGTATTGTCAACGTATCGTCGGGTGCGGCGCGGGGGCTGGCGGCATCGGCGTGCACTACAACGCCTCGAAGGCGGGCATGGAAGGTCTGACCCGAGGCTACGCCGCGCGGCTGGTGAAGGATGGCATTACGGTGAATGCTGTCGCACCGTCATTGATCGACACCGACATGATGAGTGCGCGGCGCGATCAGTACGTCGCGCGGATTCCACTCGGCCGGATGGGCACCGCCGAGGAGGTGGCGCAGACGGTGGTTATGGTCATCGGCAACGCGTACATGACCGGACAAACGGTGCAGTTGAATGGCGGTACACATTTCATTTGAGTGACGAGCCGAACCGGCCCTTGCTTGAGCGAAGCGACAGCCATCTGGACGCGCCATCGGAATAGCGCTCAGGATACCAACTCACGCCGCCCACAGGAAACACCATGCGCATCGAGATCATCTGCACGGGAGACGAAGTCCTCACCGGCAAGATCGTCAATACCAATTTCAGCTACATGAGCCAGAAGCTCGAGGATGTCGGACTTTCGGTGCACTGGGGCACCACCGTCGGCGACGACCGCGAAAGCCTGCTCCAGGCATTCCAGCTTGCATCGCAGCGTGCCGATGCGGTCATCGTCAATGGCGGCCTCGGCCCGACCGTCGATGACCTGTCGCAGGAAGTGGCCGCGCAGGCGGCGGGCGTGGACCTGGTGCTGAACGAAGAGTGGCTGGCGAAGATGGAGGACTTCTTCTCCAAGCGCAGCCGCATCATGCCGCCGAACAACCGCAAGCAGGCGATGCTGCCGGCCACGGCCGAGGTCATCGACAACCCGGTCGGTACCGCGTGCGGTTTCGCCATGGACATCGGCCGCGCGCGTTTCTTCTTCACGCCCGGTGTGCCGCGAGAACTGCATCGAATGCTGGAGCAGCAGGTGATCCCTCGCCTGCTCGCACGCAGCGGCGCACCCACCACGATCTACCTCAAGCGCTTCCATTCCTACGGCCTCGGGGAATCGCATGTCGATGCGCTGCTGTCCGGCGTCGAGGAACTGGTGCCCGACGGCAGCGTGAAACTCGGCTTCCGTGCGCACTACCCTCAGCTCGAGACCAAGCTCGTCGTGCGCGGCACCGACATGGACGAAGTGCAGCGCAAGCTCCAGCCGGTGCAGACCGAAGTGCGCAAGCGCCTGGGCAATTTCATTATGGCGGAAGACGACCAGACGCTGGAAGGCGTGGTGCTTGCCGCATTGACCGAACGGCAGGCGACGCTCGCCCTGGTGGAGACGTTCACCAGCGGCCATATGGCAGCGCGCATCGGCCATTTGCCCGGCGCGGAGCATGTGTTCCGCCGCGGCATCGTGGTGCGTGATCGCGCCGAACTCCCCGACGTTCTCGGCCTGCCCGGCGTGGTATTGGCCGGCGAACTCAACCAGGAGACGACGGAGGCGGTTGCACGCGCCGCGCGCACGCGTGCCGGCGCGACCCACGCACTGGTCGTGTTGATCGACCTGGACGCGGGCGCGGATCGGATTGATTTCGGCGGCACGATCTGGATCGCGATTGCGACAGGGGAAGAAGTTGCATTCCGGCGCTCGCGCATTCTCGGCGGCCGTGACTGGGTGCGGCTTGGGGCTGTCGAACTGGGCCTCGATTGCCTTCGCCGATTTCTCCAGGACCTCCCAGTGGTTGAGCGCATCGACTTCGAGAAGACCTGACCGGACTACTTGCGCACCTCGAGATTTTCCGCCTGTTCCCCTCCACCTGCACCGACCTGTCCGGCTCCCATACGCCACGGCCAATGCAATGCTGCTTGATACAGCCAAAGGCATCTCCGCCTTTCTGGTGCCGTTCGCGAACGGGTTGAATAATGCGACCGTCGGTTGGGGAACGGTATTTCTGGCAGCAGCCGGGATAAATGTGCTGGTGGTCGTGTTTGCGCCGCGACCGATTTGCCAGCGGCATCGCTGTCGGTTGGTGCCGCCAGGCCTGCGCGCTGGCTGACACGACCGGGGTCTGCTACGCCGGTCCAATCGACAGCAGCCGCGGACGGGGCAGGCATTAAGTCGGGGAGAGCGCATCGCCGCCGGCAGCATCGCGATCGGCTGTTTGGTGCTGGCCATGAAGTGCGGCGCCTGGTGGATCACCGGCAGCGCGGCGTTGTACTCCGATGCGCTGGAAAGCATCGTCAACGTCGCGGCCGCCGCCATCGCACTTGCGGCGCTGCACTTCGCCGCCATCCCGCCCGACGCCAATCACCCCTACGGTCATGACAAGGCGGAATTCTTTGCGGCGGTGATCGAGGGCGTGTTGATCGTCATTGCCGCACTGTCGATCTTTCGTCATGCATGGGAGACTTGGCAGGACCCGCATCGGCTCGCCATGCCGCTGCAGGGGATTGCGCTGAACGCGGTCGCCACGGTGCTGAATGCGGTGTGGTCCGCCGTGTTGATCCGCACCGGCCGACGGCTTCGCTCACCGGCGCTGATTGCCGATGGCCGCCATCTGCTGGCGGACGTCGTCACCTCGGTCGGCATCGCTATCGGCGTGGGTCTGGTCGTGCTGACCGGATATCTGCTGCTCGATCCCATCCTCGCCGCGGCGACCGGCGTCTATGTTCTGTGGTCGGGCATGGCGATGATTTCCATATCGGTCGGCGGCTTGATGGATGCAGCGCCGGAACCCGCAGTGATCAATCGCATCCGCGAACTGGTCGCGGAAAGCGCCGCCGGCGCCATCGAGGCGCATGATCTGCGTACGCGGCATGCTGGCAAGGTTACTTTTCTCGAGTTTCATCTTGTTGTGCCGGGCACCATGACAGTGGCCGAGTCGCACGCGATCTGCGACCGCATCGAGGAAACACTGCGGGCCGAAATGGAGCAGTTGGTGATCACCATCCATGTCGAGCCGGAAGCCGCGGCGAAGCAGCATGGTGTGCCGGTGCTGTGAGTCCCATAAGCAAGGTGAATTCACCGCACGGGCGCAGAGAGCGCAGAGCAAGGCCCCCGGCCTTGCGGGCCAAGCGCATAGTGCTCTTCCTCTGGGTGATGTGCGCCGCTGCGGCAAATCTACCTTGCTCGCCCGCGGATGCTGCCACCCATGTCGTGTCGCTCAACCTGTGCACCGACCAGATGCTGGTCTTGCTGGCACCGGAGAAGGTCGCGGCGCTGTCGCCGCTGGCGCGTGACCCCGCGCTTTCGTTCGTCGCGCGGCAGGCGGCGCATCTGCCGGTCGTACGCGCTTCGGCTGAAGCGGTATTGCGCCTGCGTCCCGACTTGATTCTCGCCGCACCGTTCGGCGCGCAGACCACGCTTGCCCTGCTGGAGCAGGAAGGCGTGCCGGTACTACGTATCGATCTGCCGCGGGATTTCGACGGCATTCGTCAACAGACACGCAGGCTGGCAAGTGCTCTCGGCGTATCGCAACGGGGCGACGCATTGCTTGCCGCCATGGACGCGACCCTCGACGCACTGCCGCATCCGGACCATCCGGTGCGCGCGCTGGTCTGGGAGCCGCGGGGACTGACCGCGGGACCCGGCACACTGATGGACGCCGTGCTGCACGCGGTCGGTCTGATCAACGCCTCGGACGGACGGCAGATGGGCCTCGAATCGCTGCTGCGGCACAAGCCCGACCTGCTTGTCGTGCAGGCGACGCCGGAATTCCCCTCACTGGCCACAACGTTGCTGGAGCATCCCGCGCTGGCCGGGTTGCGCCACCGCGCGATTCCGCCGGCCCTGACCGTCTGCGCCGGCCCGTTCACCTCCCAGGCCGCGGCGCTGCTGGCCCGATGATCCGTCTGCTGGCGCTGTTGCTCGCCGCGTTGGCCGTGCTTTCACTGTTCATCGGCGATGGCACGATCGCCCTGCCGGATGTGCTCATTCTCACGCAGATTCGCCTACCCCGCACGCTGCTCGGGCTACTGGTCGGTGGCGGGCTCGGCTTGTCGGGCGCGGTCCTCCAGGGGGTGCTGCGTAATCCGTTGGCTGATCCAGGGCTACTGGGAATTACCGGCGCCGCTGGGCTCGGGGCAGTCATCGCATTCTACTGGGGGTTCGCGGCGCATTTCGCCCCAGCGCTGCCGATCGGCGGTCTGCTGGGTGCCGGCATCGGCGCGGCATTTCTGCTGGCGTTTGCCGGCCGCTTCCCGTCGGGGCCTTCGCTGATCCTGGCCGGTGTAGCCGTCTCGGCAATTGCGGCGGCGCTGCTGGCTCTGGCATTGACCCTCGCGCCGAACCCCTTCGCACTGGCCGAGATTACCTTCTGGCTGATGGGCGGCCTGGCCGACCGTTCGCTCTGGCAGGTTGCCCTGGCGGGCGTGCCGATCCTGTTCGGTATGTTGATCCTGCTGCGTCTCGGTCCCGGCCTCGATGCGCTCAGCCTGGGCGAGGACACGGCGCGCAGCCTCGGGGTTCCCGTCCACCGCACCTTGCTTCTGGCCGCGACGGGAACCGCGTTCGCGGTGGGCGCCGGTGCGGCGGTTGCCGGTGCGATCGGCTTCATCGGCCTGGTCGTGCCGCACCTGCTCCGCCCCTGGTTCGGCGAGCGCCCCGGCGCTCTGTTGCCGGCCGCCCCAGTGGTCGGGGCCGCTCTGCTGCTTGCGGCGGACATGCTGGTACGCCTGGGCCCGCTGGTCCTGCCGCTGTCGGCCGCGCCACCGGTCGGCGTGCTGACGGCACTGCTGGGCGCGCCGTTCCTGGTGGCGATCGCGCGGCGCTAGTGTCCTGCCCTGCAAATATTGACTAATATCTGCGTCGTGGTCGATGAGTTGGGAGGATCACTCGGATGGCACGGCCGATCAAGCGACTTGAGGCGGAAGCGGATATCGTGAAGGAGCTTCGCCGTCGGTCACGTTCGACAACCATCGGGGTGCGTGATCGCGAACGTGCCGCGATTATTCTGCTCCGACTGGACGGTGTGGGTGTTGAAGCGGTCGCCGAGGGATTGAACACGACACCTAAACGGGTGTCGACGTGGTCGAGACGGTTCGAGAGGTTGGGCCTCGCGGGCCTTGACGAGAGGCAGGGACGTGGCCGCAAGTCTTCGATCCCGGCTGACAAGGTAACGCGCGTTGTCACCGAAGCAACCCGCCCGCCGAAGGGCAAGGTCCGCTGGAGTATCCGATCGATGAGCCGTCATGCCGGCATCTCGGCGCGTTCGGTTCAGCGCATCTGGTCGAAGAATGACCTGAAGCCACATCGTTTGAAGACCTTCAAACTGTCGAACGATCCGAAGTTCGAGGCGAAGTTCTGGGACGTGATAGGGCTCTATCTCGATCCACCCGCGAAGGCTCTGGTGCTGTGCTGCGACGAGAAAAGCCAGTGCCAGGCGCTCGAACGCACACAGTTGGGCCTGCCTCTCGCGCCGAAGCGTCCACGTACGATGACACATGATTACACACGGCATGGCACGATCACATTGTTTGCCGCCCTCATCCAGTTGACCGGCAAGCTGATCGCCCGCACCGAAGCGAGCCATACCCATGTTGAATGGCTCCGCTTTCTCAAGCAGATCGATCGTGAGACGCCGCGTGAGCTTGACCTGCATCTGATCGCCGACAACTACGCCACCCACAAGCATCCGAAGGTGCAGGCGTGGCTGGCGAAGCATCCGCGCTTCCACATGCACTTCACGCCGACCTCGTCGTCCTGGCTCAATTTGGTCGAGCGCTTCTTCGCCGATCTGACAGGCGATGTGATCCGCGCCGGCAGTTTTGCTTCGGTCAATGAACTGGTGCGCGACATCAAGCGCTATCTCGCCGAGCGCAACGCCGATCCAAAGCCTTACGTGTGGCGAGCACAGGGCGCCGAGATCCTCGCCAAATCCAGCGCGCTCGCGCAGCCCTCGAACATGCCGAAGCCGCATGAGTTACTTGTCGGCAATTGAGAGTCAGGACACTAGGGCCATGATCGCCGTGTCGCATCTGTCCACGATGCTCGATGGCCAGACAGTGTTGCACGACGTCAGCCTTGCCGCGCACGCCGGCGAAATGGTGGCCTTATGCGGCCCGAATGGCGCCGGAAAATCCACGCTGCTTCGTGCTCTTGCGGGACTGCTGCCAGAAACCGTCGTGCCGGACCCGCGTCGCGTCGCCTACTTGGCGCAAGGCGCGCGCTGTGCCTGGGGCCTGACCGTCGAGCAAGTGGCGAGCCTCGGTCGCATCCCGCATCGCGACCAGGCGCCCGGCCCGGTAACCAATGCATTGTTACTCTGCGGTATCATGGGATTGCGCGACGCGCGGGTGGACCGCATCTCCGGCGGTGAGGTACGCCGCGCGATGCTCGCCCGCACCTTTGCCACGGAGCCGGACGTGTTCCTGCTGGACGAACCGACCGCTGATCTGGATCCCGCCGCGTCGCATGCCATCATGCGCCTGTTGCGCGCGACAGCCGATGCGGGCCGCTCGGTGGTCGTCGTGCTGCACGCGGTGGATCTGGCGGTGCGCTATGCACACCGGATGGTCGTATTGGCGGGCGGGCGCGTCGTTGCCAACCTGCCCGCCGCGCAGGCGCTGCCGGCCGCCGCTGCGGCGTTTGGCTTGAAGTTCGGCAACGATCCAGAACTCGACTGCTGCCGCCCGACTGATGCGCCGGTTCGCCCTGATTTCGCTGGGTCTGCACGCCGCACTACTTGTTGGGTCGGTGGCGTGGTCCCGCCATCGCCCGCCGGTGCAGGACGCGCCAGACACTCAAGGCACGGTGGAATTGGTCATGCTGGAACAGAAAGGCACAGGCGTGACAACCGCGTCGCGCCAGCCTCCTCCGGCAGCGCCTGAACCACCCGAAGCACCCGCGCCATCGCCACCCGTGTCGGCGTCAGCCACCGACGCGGACGAGGCTTTGCCGCTACCTCAGCCCGCGCCGCCTGCGGCACCATCGAAGCCCCCGGTGCAGCCAGGTGCACCGAGACCGCCTGCCAGTGCGCCGCCGGTGCAGCATGCTGCGGAAGTGCCCATAATCAACCTGGGCGGCACCGACAGCGAAACGAACGCCATCGCCAGCGGCGACCACGTCGTTCCTGCCAGCGTGGATGCCAAATTTCACAACAAGGATCCATTTATCCCCTGGAGGCGGCGCGCCGCGCCGAGCAGGGCACGGTCATTCTGCTGATCCACGTGGCCCCGAACGGGCTCGCCAACGGTGTCGACGTGGAGCAGAGTTCCGGTTTTGAAACGTTGGATCAGGCGGCGCGCGATGCGGTGGAAGGCTGGCATTTTCTTCCCGCGGTGAAGGACGGCCAACCGATGCCGTTCGACATGCAACTGCGCGTGATGTTTCATCTCGACTGAAGGAAGGCGCCGATGGTTCGCATCGACATAGTGGTAACACGCGGCGGCGACGCGGGGAAGACGTCTCTTGGCGATGGCGCTCGGTTGCGCAAGGATGCCCGAGATTCAGGCGATCGGCGCGGTGGACGAGGCCAATGCCGCGATCGGCGTGCTGCGCTTGGCACCTGCGCGGTGGCCGGGGGACGCAATGCTCGCCCGCATCCAGAACGACCTGTTCGATGTCGGTGCCGATCTGTGCGGTGCCGGGCGAGGGCGGCGACCGGCTGCGCCTGACCGACGTGCCGCTGCTGCGGCTGGAGGCGGAGGTCGAGTCGATGAACGCCGCGTTGCCGGCGTTGACCAGTTTCATCCTGCCGGGTGGGTCGGCGGCCGCGGCGCAGGCCCATATGGCGCGCACAGTTGCCCGCCGCGCGGAGCGTGCGGTGGTGCGTAAGCTGCCCTCAGACTCGAGGTCCGGCCCGAGCAAAAGACTTTGCCTGGATTCGAGGTGGCGACGTAGACCTTGCCATTGGTGGCGCGCGCGAAGCCGGTTACCTGTTCGGATGCTGTCTTGGCCAGGCGCGAGAACACGTGATTCTGGTCAAGTTCGATGATCGAGCCTTCGTTGCCGACGCCGAGTAGCAGTTTGTTGTCGGCGCTCATCCCGAGGGCGTAGACGCTGTCGTCGCGCGAGGTCCAAATCTCTCAGGCGCGCCGTCGGTCGCGATGCGATAGACGGAGGAGGAAGCCAGAGTCGGGAACGGCAAGAAGGCCGTGGGCTGCCTGGGTTCGGGCCCGCGGTGATGGTGATGGTGGCGTTCTGTCCGTTTGAGGGGCACCGCCGGCTGCGCCGCGGCTGCTCCGGCTTGAGGAAACGACGACCGTGCCGCGCGTTTTATCTCCGATCGCGCCTACATACAAATTGCCAGCGGAGTCGGCGAGCAACGCGGTGACTTCCTTCTTGGCGGTTTCGTAACACGAACGTCGCGCGTTGGCGGACATTCGCTGGTGCGTCCGCGGCAGCTGGCTTCGCCGCGTGCCTTGCTCGCGCCGCGTTTCTCGGCGCTGCCGAGGCAGCATTTGCGGCCAGCGGAATACGCAGCACCAGGCCATTCGGTTCGGTGCCAGCAAGCAGGTTCCCTTTGCCGTCGAGAACGATGGCGCGGATGTGCGTCTCGGGGCTGGCGTAGAACTCGGCGCCCTTGCCGTCGGAGGAGACGGCGAAAATCTTGCCGGAATCGCCGGTGGCAACGTAGAGCGTGCCGTCCGCTCCCAGCGCGAGATCCCAGATGTATTTCGCCTTGGGATCGAAGAAAACCGATTTCTGGCCGGCTGGCGGTGACCTTGTAGACTTTGCCGTCCGGAGACGTGGCCACGTAGAGATTGTCGTTTTTGTCGAGCGCCAGAGCTTGTGCGGTGAGCTCTTCGGACTCGAACACCGTGGTCATTTTCCCGGCGGGATCGATTCGCAAAACTTTGGCATTCTGCCGCCCCGCGGCGTAGAGGTTTCCTTTGGAGTCCACGCGCAACGCCCAGAGGTAGGCGAGATTCGGGTCGGCAAACGGCGCGAATTTGGGCGCCAGCACGATCTTGCCATCGCTACGCAGGGCCACGCCGTGCGCGGTGCCGTTGTCGAAATCCTCAAAGGCCGATTGGCGCCAGAAACGGGTGTGTTCGGCGAAAGCCGGCGCGGCCCGGCGGCAGGATCAGCAAAGCGGCCGAGCGCAGCCGCTATGGCTTTCATGGAGCCTTGGCTCGAAGCGGCCGCCGGTTTCATGCGTTCATTTTGCGCATGAGGTTCCTCATGCCGGGGCAGGGTGCAGCTCCCGGGAAACGCGGCGCTGAAAGTAACTGCGCCGGAGCAACGATTCACTTGATCTTAATGAGCACTGACGTGGAGCCTGCGATGACCTCGTCCATCGGCACTGACCATTCCCCCGCCGAGGATTCGCGCAGCAGGACCGAATTACCCGGCAGACGCCGCTGATCCATCACGTTGATTTCCGACAAAGGCGCGTTCGGCAATTCCTTGTCGTCGACCATCAGCGTCGGCGTCGGCTTCATCAAGTGTCACATAAAGTTGGGTGTTGCGCCGTTCGCGGTTGAGCAGCGTGATGAGCTGTTCGAGACCGCCCAGGCGACCCTGCGCCGTGAACAGATTCGTCAGCCGGTTAAGAGAATCGGGATCGCTCACCTGAACGCGCAAGGTGGTGCCTGCGCAGCTTGGGCGGGAATCGTAATCGGTACGTCGCGAATGAAGGGCGCGCCGCGGTAAGGCCGCAGCATCACTTTGATCATTACCGGATCGCCGGGAGCCGCTTCGCTCAGCTCCGACCAGGCGCTTTCGACCGTGGCGATGCGCCGCTCCGGAATGCTGTCTAGGCGCAACGAGACGCGCTCGATCTGCGGCTTCTCGTACGGGTTCGAGAAAATACGCGTGAAAATCGACTGGATGCTGGCGGAAACGAATGCGCCATCGGGCACGAACTGATCGCCGGGCGCGTACATGTCGCTGAGCGTGACGGGGAATGGCCTTTGATCTCGATCGCGCCGCTGAGGCGCAGCGTGGTGCCTTCGCCGTAAGAGGTGTTTTGCGTCAAACCGTTGAACGAGGCCAAGCCGACGAGCAAGGGCGTCAGCTTGGGGTCGGAGATCATCTCGATGCTGTACTTTTTCTCCCCGGCGGGAGTGGCGAAGGCGAGGTCCACCGGAATCATCGCCGGCGCAGGTCCTACCTGCCCATCACCGCGGTCAGGCGGTCTTGGGTGATCGTGCCGATTATGCCGCCCATGTTCACGATTTTTGTGGAGTCGAAATCGGAGGCTAGCGTCGTGAGCACGCGGCCGCGCGCCATGGGCATCTTGGTCGAGCCGATGCCGAGGAAGGGATGACCGCAAACGTAGACGCGATCCTCGACGACCGCCGTGACAGTGCAGGCTGCGTTGAGCGAAGATCGCCTTGCACCAGCACCATGCCGACCATCTCGCCGGGATGGATATTGGCGTCGTCAGGCTGCGCGCGGTGGTGCCGCCGGGCGTCGCGACCATGCCGTACTGCGCCCAATCGGGTGAGAATTGGCGGACGGTAGCAGGAGCAAAACCCGAAAAGACGAGCGGCGTAGCGATGGGCTCGAGGAAGCCGCCGCCGCCGATTCCCTCACGCACGGGCCAACTCGGTAGGCACGGGGAAGCGCAGAGATTCGCCGCTTCTGGGAGTCGCCGCAGAGGCCATCGAATAATTTTCACTTGAGTGGCGTCACGGGCTGCGAGCCCGCCACGGCCGTCCCTCGCGCTGGCGACGCACTTTCCGTCGGAAGCGCCAGCATGTCTTCGATGGGCGTGACGCCAGCCAACGGTTCCTTCACGAACATGCCGAACTTCAAGGAGACCGCGCCGACAAGTTTGCCGTCGATATAGACCGGGCTGCCACTCTAGTACCTGCGACGACGCCCGTGTGCTCGACTTCAGGTCCCTTCAACTGCACCAAAATAATGGATTGTTTGGGCCCGATCAGATTCGGCAGGACTCCGATGACCACCAAGTCAAACCTTTCGATCTCGTCGCCGGCAAAAATTGTATAGGCATAGCCGGTCATGCCCGGCTTGACCTGATCGAGCGGAAGGATTTCCGGCCCGTCAGCCGCAGCCAGGGAAACGCTAACGAGCGCCAAGGCTACGGCGAGCAACGCAAACCGTTGAAGTAGAAAAGGAAACGCAGCGTCTCGGGCTGGTCGGCGAGGAAATCATCGGTTGTCACCACGTAACGGGAGTTAACGCGCTCGTGTGCGCCGAGTCTCGACGGCGCGCTGGTGAGCATCCTCCCGATGATACTCGCAGTTTTCGGTGGAAGCAATCGCGCTGGTCCGGCGGCGTTACAGCGCTCAGGCCCTTATTGCGGGCAGCCCCCTTACTGTGCCCAGATCTGGTTCGGCGGCTCGAAGGGGTAGACGTGCACCATCCAGCCGAAAATCTGGGGAAAGAACGGCCGCCCGCCTCCATGCACGCTTGGGCTGTCGCGATCGATCCCGACAGGCCGAATTTTGCCAGGTCCATGTGCGCTGCCCCGCCGCGCTGCGGCAAGCAGAGATTGATGTGCGCGTGCCACCGGGCCATGCTGAGAGGAACCCGCTCGTTTAACTGATCGAGCGTGTCCGTTCCGCGGCGCGGTGTACATCGCGCCGATCAACTCCCAGCCGCCACCGGGAGTTTTCTTGTAGAGCAATGAAGTCGGTCGCGCAGGGTCGAACGTAAACCCTTCGAGAAAGCCATTCCAGTAATTCGTGAAGTGGTATTCGCTTTGCGGCAAGTTCGGCAGAAAAATGCGATAGCCGTCGCCGAGCGCCACGCGATAATCGCGGTATTTTTCCATCGTTTGCCGCAGGGCCTGAAACAATCTGTTCCGCGCGCTCAGCATCGCCCGGCTGCACCGGGCGAAGCGCGGTCATGCGCATGTGCGGGCCGTCCATGTGATGGCCCGGCTGCATGGCGTGCATGGCGCCCGACTCCACCTGGTTTTGTTCGTCGTGGCCCATATCCATATTGCCCATATCCATGCCGGGCATCGATCCATCGTGATTCGGCGTAGCTGACGGTTGCTGAGGTTGTTGCTGGTGTTGTTGCTGGTGTTGCGGCTGTTGCTGAGAGGGCACCCACGCCGCTGCCATCGCCAGCAGGCCCGCCAGGCCCAACAGGGTCAAAACGTTTCGCGCTCACATCGCCATCCTCCTGCTGCATCGCTTTCTATTTTACGTCTACCAGAAGAGGAAAGTTACGTGCCAATCTCAGATTGCGAAAACTGGCACCTACCTGGGCACGCTAACGGCGTTGCCCTGCTGACGGCAGGTGTTCCACTTAGTTCAGCTGCCCTGCGTTTCTGGGGCAATCGTTACGGCATGCTAGAATCCGGGCGTGTCGAAGCGAACCATCGTTCCTGCGCGCAAGGTCTCCGGGCTCGTCGAAGTTCCCGGAGACAAATCCCGTCTCGCATCGCTACGCATTGCTCGCGGCGTTAGCAAACGGCGAGCAGCGAGATCACAGGTTACGCGGCGGCAGCCGATTGTCAGAGCACGCTCAAGTGCCTCGAGCGGCTCGGCGTGCGAGTGGAGCGCTCCTCCGGGGCCAGCGCTGGCCAGGTGGCCATCGCTGGTCCGGGCCTTGATGGACTACGCCGCTCGCGCCGCGCTCTCGATGCCGAAAATTCCGGCACGACCATGCGCCTGATCACCGGCATTCTCGCGGGTCAATCGTTTGACTCGACGCTTCACCGGCGACGCCTCATTGCGCAAGAGGCCGATGCGGCGGGTGATCGATCCGCTGACTCGTATGGGTGCGCGCATCGCTGCCCGCGATGATAATTTCGCACCGCTGAAGATTCAGGGAACGCCGCTGCGAGCC
>CAWBON010000002.1:0-255854 GCA_963790445.1 uncultured Alphaproteobacteria bacterium
ATGAGATGCGCAAGAGTGACTGGCAGTTGGTGACGACAGCCGAGCAGCGCGGCTCGACAGTGGTTCCGGTTTTCAGCGTGCTGAACCCCTGGGCGAGGACAAAGGCAAGGCGGAAGGCAGCGCCGGTGCCGACACAGTCCTGGGCGGACGCGTCGTCCGCCACGCTGCAACAGGTCGCCGCCGATGCCGCGCCGAAGGTCGCCAGCCTGCTCGACGGCATCCAGACCGCGGAGCTGCGCGCCGATCCGAACAGCCTGTACAATCGCATGCCAAGGTGGAGGTCGCGACGGTGACCGGTGCGCCGGGCGACGGCAAACTGTCGCTGACCAAACAGATGAAGACCCATCTCGCCGCGCTCGGCCCGATGGTGCAGGACACCGCCGACGGCGCCGATTTCATCGTCCAGGGCAATGTCCGCATGGTGCCGATCGCCGGCGGCCAGCAGCGCGTGGAGATCCAGTGGGCGGTCAAGGCGGCGAGCGGCGATGAACGCGGCAAGGTGGTGCAGCTCAACGAAATTCCCGCCGGTTCGCTCGACCATTATTGGGCCGATGTTGCGGTGATGGTGGCGACCGAGGCGGCCGGCGGGGTGAACGATGTCATTCTACGCCAGTCGGGCCGTGAACCCGGCGGCGACACGCCGCAGCCAAGAGAACCGCTGGGACGAAGCCAGCCCGAAATCGGCGCAAGCGCCCAGCCGGGCAATCGGCGCCGGCAGTTCATGGACAGGCGGCAGGGGGCGTTGCTAGAAGGCCGCAGTGCCGGCGTCGAGCCGGTCCGATGACCCCCCACAGCGGCCGAGCAGCATGAAGATCGTCGCCTGCAACAGCAATCGCCCCCTCGCCGAGGCGGTCGCCGCCACGCTGAAATTGCCGCTGACCCGCGCCCGATCCGCCGCTTCGCCGACATGGAGGTGTTCGTCGAGATCCAGGAGAACGTCCGCGGCGAGGACGTGTTCGTGATCCAGTCCACCTCCTACCCGGCGAACGACAACCTGATGGAGCTGCTGATCACGCTGGATGCGCTGCGGCGGTCGCTCGGCGCGGCGGATCACCGCGGTGATCCCGTATTTCGGCTATGCGCGGCAGGACCGGAAAACCGCCTCGCGCTCGCCGATCAGCGCCAAGCTGGTGGCCAACCTGATCACCGAGGCCGGCGCCAACCGCGTGCTGACGATGGATCTGCATGCCGCGCAGATCCAGGGATTCTTCGACATCCCGGTGGACAATCTGTACGCCGCGCCGCTGTTCGCCCGCGACATCCAGGAGCGTTACAAGGGCCGCGACCTGATGATCGTCTCGCCCGACGTCGGCGGCGTGGTGCGCGCCCGCGCCATCGCCACCCGGCTGAACTGCGATCTCGCGATCATCGACAAGCGCCGCGAGCGCGCCGGCCATTCCGAGGTGATGAACGTGATCGGCGACGTCGAAGGCCGCGACTGCATCATGATCGACGATATCGTCGATTCCGGCGGCACGCATTGCAATGCCGCCTATGCGCTGATGCGAGCATGGCGCGCGTTCCGCCAGCGCCTATGTCACGCATGGCGTGCTGTCCGGCGGCGCGGTGGCGCGGATTGCGTCGTCGCCGATCGAGATGATGACGATCACCGATTCGATCCTGGCGACCGAGGCGGTGCGGCTGGCGCGCCAACATCCGCCAGGTGACGATCGCGCCGCTGCTGGCCGAGGCGATGCGGCGGATATCGGACGAGAGTTCGGTGAGTTCGCTGTTCGATTGACGGCATGCATCGCGCCACACGGAGAAAGCGGGGAGTTGCGACGCAGGTGTCATTGCGGGCAGCGTAGCGAAGCGGCAAGTATGCAACGCGGTTGGGCACCGGCGCGAGATTGCTTCGTCGCCTTGCTCCTCGGAGTGACAAGGCCGCGACACGAGGCTTGGTTCCTCGCAAAGGCAGTGTGGCATGGCAGGCATAGGAATATGTGACATGCGGCAGATGACCTTGGTTGCCTTCCTTCAGGCGCAGAACTGCACGAACTTCGTCGGCTCCTGGCGGCATCCTGAAGCCTCGCCCGACTTCATGACCGCGGACTACTATCGCCACATCGCCCGCGTGCTCGAGGCCGGAAAATTCCATGTCGGCTTCTTCGACGATCGTCTGGCGATGCCGGACCGCTACGGCAACAACCACGCGCACACCGTCGCCAACGGCATCCGCTGCGTGAAGATGGACCCGCTCACCATCCTGACCGTCATGGGCATGGCGACCGAACGGCTCGGTCTCGGCGCGACCTATTCCACCACCTATTACGAGCCGTTCCATGTCGCGCGCGTCTACGCCACGCTCGACCTGATGACCAACGGCCGCGCCGCGTGGAACGTCGTCACCTCGATGAACGACGGCGAAGCGCTGAACATGGGCCACGCGTCGCATGGCGAGCACGACCAACGCTACGACCGCGCCGACGAATTCCTGGAAGTCGTAGCCGGGCACTGGGATTCCTGGGACGACGATGCGCTGGTGATCGACAAGCAGACCGGCCTGTTCGCGCATCCCGACAAGGTGCGGCGGCTGGATCATGTCGGCGAGTATTTCCGTTCGCGCGGTCCGTTCACCGTGCCGCGGTCGGCGCAGGGCCATCCGGTGCTGATCCAGGCGGGACAAAGCGGCCGCGGCCGCAAGTTCGCCGCGCGCTGGGCCGAGCTGGTGTTCGTCAACTATCATTCGCTGGAAGCAGGCGAAGACCGACTACGCCGCGTTCAAGCAGCAGATCGCCGAGACCGGGCGCGATCCGGAAAAGGTGCATCGTCGCCGCCGGCGTCTATACAGTCGTTGCCGAGACGCGCGCCGAGGCGGAGGACAAGGTGGCACTGATCGACAGCCTGCCGAAGGAGATCGATCAGCTGTCGCTGCTGTCGGAGGTGCTGAACGTCGATCTGTCCACGAAGCCGATCGACGAACCATGGACCGAGGAAGAGATCATGAGCTGGACCGGCGTGCAGGGTCTGCGCGACCGCGTGTTCCGCGTGCTCGGCAAGCGCAATCCGACGACGCGCGATTTCATGGAGATCAGCCATCGCGGCACGTTCCGCGACCATCCGCGTTTCATCGGCAGCCCGAAGGATGTCGCCGACGGGATGGAGGAGTGGTTCGCCGGCCGCGCCTGCGACGGCTATGTGGTCGCCGCATCGCACGTGCCCGGCGGCTACGAGGAGTTCGTCCGCTACGTTGTCCCCGAATTGCAACGCCGCGGCCTGCTTCACAAAGACTATCGCGGCACCACATTGCGCGAGAACCTTGGTCTCGACCGTCCGCGCATCGGCGCGTGGCGCGAGGTTCGCCACTAAGGAGGGAGAAGAGATCATGAAGCTGATGTATTCGCCGGGCGCCTGCTCGGTCGGCATCCATGTGCTGCTGGAGGAGATCGGCAAGCCGTATGAGGCGCAATGCTGGTGAATCTGCGCGAAGGCGCGCAGTTCAAGCCGGAGTTCACCGCGGTCAATCCGAAGTCGAAGGTGCCGACGCTGGTGCGCGACGACGGCTCGGTGCTGACCGAGTTCCCCGCGATCGCCTACTGGCTCGCGCGCACCAATCCGGACGAAGAAGCTGCTGCCGGACGATGTGGACAGCCAGGCACGTGCGCTGGAGGCGATGGATTACGTCGTCGCGACCATGCACATGCAGGGCTTCGCGCGCATGTTCCGCCCCACCAATTTCACGCCGAACCCGGCGGACGAAGAAACGGTGAAGGAGCGCGGCAAGGAGATCTTCGAGAAGGGCTTTGGCGTGATGGACAAGGCGCTGGCCGGCAAGGAATACGTGGTCGGCGGGTTCTCGATCGCCGATGCGGCGCTGTTCTATGTCGAGTTCTGGGCCGCCGAAGCGCATGAAGATGACACTGCCGCCCAACTGCGCCGCGCATTATACCGCATGCGTGGCGCGTCCCGCGGTGCAGCGGGTGATGCAGCAGGAAGGCCTGGCGTGAGGTGATGGACGGGGCGTTCCAGGAGGCCACGCTTGCACGCATTCCGTTCTGGTTTCTGCGTCATGGCGAGACCGACTGGAACGCCCAGGGTATCTCGCAGGGCAACGTCGATATTCCGCTGAACCCGACCGGGCTTGCTCAGGCCCGGTCGGCCGCGCAGAAGCTGCGCAATCGCGGCATCGCCAGCATCGTCGCGTCGCCACTGTCGCGTGCACGCGTTACGGCGGAGATCGTCGGCGAGGCGCTGGGATTGCCGGTGTCGACTCGATCCGGATTTGCGTGAAGTGGCGTTCGGCGTGCAGGAAGGCCAGCCGATGAGCGACTGGTTCGCCGATTGGGTGGCGGGGAACTTCACGCCGGAAGGTGCGGAAACCTTCGCCGGCCTTGCGCCGTCGGGCGGTGGCGGCGATCAATCGTGCAACGGCATTGCCGCCGGCGGTGCTGGTGGTTGCGCACGGCGCGCTGTTCCGCGCGTTGCGTGCCGCGATGGGGATGGAGCCCAATCATGCGCACGCAGAACGCCATGCCGATGTTCTGCGAGCCGCCGATACAAGCTGAAACGACGTGGACGGTTCGGCCGACGGTGTAGGGCGTCACCGGCTGCGGAGAGTGTGCGTGAAGCAGTGCGCGGCTACTCCGCCGCCACCAAGCGGTTCGCATCCTGCATGAAACTCTCCTCAATATGAGCCGCCAGTGCATCGGTCACCGGCCGAAGCGGGCGTTTGCCCTTCAGCATCAGGATGCCGAATTCCGGCAGCTTTGGCAGGCCCTCCTCCGGGCGCATCGGACGAAGCCCTTCCGGCAGCCATGACAACGTCGATACGGTGACCGCCAGCCCCGCCAGTACAGGCGCATGCGTGCCGATCTGCGAGGCCGAGGTATACGCGATCCGGTAGCGCCGACCGGCCTTTTCGAGGGCGCGGACTGCGGCACCTGCCCATTCGCAATCCAGCCCGCGGGCGAGAAACGGGTCGCGGTCGGCCAACGCCAGCGGTAGCGGGTCCTGCCGATGCGGGGCGAATCGCGTGGAGGTTACCCACACCAGGGGCCCACGCCAGAGGTGCACCGACGGCCAGCCCACCGGCTGGTGGCCGTCCGAGATCAGCGTCAGGTCGATCTCCTCCGCCTGCAACCGACGTATCAGTTCTCCCGACGGCGAGCATACTACGTCCACCTGGACGGCGGGATGGGTCTCAGCGAAGCGCTTCAGAATTGGCGGCAGGTAGGCGAATGCGTAATCATCCGGCGTGCCCAGCCGCACGGTCCCAGCGATCTGCGGGGCGCGAAATGTCGTCAGCACCTCATCGTTCAGTGCGAGTATTTGCCGCGCGCGGGTCAGTAGATACAGGCCGTGCGGCGTCAGATCGACGCTGCCACCCTTGCTGCGGCTGAGGACCGGCTGTCCGAGTACTTCCTCGAGCCGCTTCACCTGCATGGATATGGCGGATTGCGTTCGCCCGACGCGGGCGGCCGCCTGGGTGAAACTGTGGCCCTCCGCGATCAGCACGAAGGCACGTAGCAGATCGGTGTCGAGCGCTTGGGGAAGCTGCATAGTCATGAAGTTATCTGATGACTCCCATAAATGCAATTCGTTTTACTGATTATTTAAGCCAGCCCAATGTGCTGGCCTGAAGTTCGAATTCTGGCAGGAGAGTGCGATGTCCAATCGTTTGCTGTTCGGCGAAACCGTGCGGTTTCAGCCGAGTGAGTGGCTACCGGCAAGCTGGCACCCGACGCGGAACAGCCTGTCGTGGACCAGCATTCGCGCGGCATGGCGGCGGCACCGCTCGCGTCAGTCCATCGCGGGACTGGACGGCCATTTGCTGAAGGACATCGGCATCAGCTTCGCGGAGGCGGAGGCAGAGGCCAACAAGCCGTGTTGGCACGCGTGACCGGCCCGGTGCCGCCGCCTTGTCAGGCCAGCGCCCGCCGGCGCATCCGCGACAGTGCGGTCCATATCAGGTCGAGACCGAAGAGCAGCGGCATCACGCAATAGACGGCCAGAGCCTGCTTCGCCAAAAGGCCTGGTGCCACCAGCATCACCAGCACCAACATCAGGCCCACGAGCAGCAGGAATATGCCCAGTACCGCCGCCGTGGCGGTACGCGGCAGGTCGCCGCTGCCAGCGCGGCGTAGTGCGCGATTGCACAGCACGATAGCGATAGCGGCCGACAATGCCATGAGCAGAGGCAGCAACTGAAAGGTCCAGACCGCGTCCGGTTCGCCTTGCCGGAGCATGAGCAGAAAATCGTACGCACCGTGGATCAGCAACGGCAGCAGCAGCGCCGACACCAGCCACCATTGGCTGGCGTGGGGAGCCGCATGACTTGCCCAGATGGCCCTGCCGACCAGCGCGCCCATGACCAGACCGCAGACAGCATGCACCGGCACAGCCGAGAGCGATCGAACCAGGGCAACGACACCGCCGGCCGAGCCCTCGCTCGCAGCACTGATCACGTATCCCGCATCTTCCATCACGGCGAAACCAAGCGCGACGCTCAGCGATGCCAGGATCACGTCGGGCACATCGCCGGGATAAATGAAGCGCCGGATCACCAGCAGCAGCGCGCCGTATTTCAGACCCTCTTCGGGCAAAGCCGCAATCAGCATGGCATGACCGGCCGCTTCCGCCACTGGCGGCAGATTTTGCAGAGGCAACGCCCAGTCCAGCGCAACTTCCCAGGCGATCACCGCGACCGCGACCAAGATCCCGCCAACGAAGCCAGCCCACAGACCCTCACGCGACAACCGTCGTTGTGTCTTGATCAGACCGTACGCCAGCAACAGGAGCGCCGGCACGATCACGGACAGGACAAGGCTCAGCAAATTCATGCGACAGCCCGGGTGAGCGCTACTCCCTGCGTGGCGTGACCGTATAGAGATCGTCGCGGCGCCGCGGCAAGGGGAAGCTGACGGAGCAGCATGGCGATCGGTTGGACGGCAGTCGGCCGCGCCTTCCTGTTATTATGGGAGCGTAGTGCCGCGGCAATCTCGCTCGACGTGCGCAACTCGCCCGAGATTGCTTCGCTGCACTAACAAGAACGAGTGGCCACCGCCAGGATCTGAAGACCGCGGAACTTCTCGGTCTTTCATCCAGGCCGGCCGCCCAGCGGCCGGTACGGAACTCGCGAGGACAACAAAGTTGGGCCGGTCAGAGTTCTTGATATGATCACCCCTGCCTCACGGGGCCGATCAATCAGGTGGTCAAGGGATGCATCGGGTGAGCGGGATGTGACGCCGCACCGCGTAGGTTGGTCGGGCGCCGGTCCGTATCGTGTTCCGGCTCGACTCCAAACCGCAGCATATAGCCGCGGAACTTCTCGCGCTCCAGGCTCTCGTTCAGCCCATGATCCTCGAAGCGATAGGCGCGCGGACCATAGCCGCCATTCGGGCGCTGCTGCGCATAGGCTCGGATCGAAGCGGCCGCCGAAGGGGCCAGCGGGAGACCAAAATGCTGGTAAAGCGCCGCCACTGCGCCGAATGGGTCCGCTACCAGAGCCTTGTGGTGCACATGGCAGATCGGTTCGGGCAGACCCGCATCATCGCCTGCTGAAACCATGTGTTGCGCGCCGCCCAGCCAACGGCCGCTTTCCTGCACGCCGATTTCCTGCGCGTCGATCCGACGGGTAAAGGGACGCCGCAACACCTCGGTCAGCTTAGCCACCGACAGCAGCACCTTCACCGGATCGCGATGCACGAACACCAGCCGCGCGTCCGGATAGACCGTGCGGATTGCGTCAAGTGCGAACAGGTGGTCGGGGCATTTCACCACCCATCGCCCGACGCCCCGATTTCCAAGTCGCCTGATCGTGCCCAGGTTGATCGTGAGCGGTCTGATGCTGCAAATGCTGGAGAAATCGCTTGTGGAATGCGTAGGCCGGCAGATGGCTATCGCCGTCCAGCCACCGGCGATACGTCGGGATACGATAAGTCGTGTCGAAACGAAGGCTGCGGAAGACATGCGCAGTGATCTCACTGCACTCCTGCGGCGAAGTGGAATCGAGCGGGTGCAGTCCGCGGAATTCGGGGGCGAGTTTCTCGAAGGTGCGCAATTGGCGCGCCACACGTATCGGGCGCACATCACGGCCACCGCGCACCCACTTCCCCAATGGATACGGATAGATCGTCTGCCAAACCCGCGGGGCGCGATTGTCCGAATCCTCCATCAGCAGGCGATGCAGGAACGTGGTGCCGGTGCGAGGCAGGCCGGTAATGAAGATCGGCTGCTGGATCGGCTGATGCAGAATTGCAGGGTCCCGCCGCTCCGCATCACGGAACTGCAGCAGGTTGGTCAGGAACCGCAGCACATCCCAGCGCGTGGCCATTCGCCCGACCAGGCTGAGCGAAGCCTCATCGCCACAGCAGGCCAACAGCCGCCGCAGTGGTTCGACGAATGACATATCGCCAAAATCCCGCAGGCCACTGCGCCGTTGGGCGAGCGTGAGCAGCGCATCGGCATCCAGTGGACGACTGAGCAAGCCAACCGTGTCCGCCACGCTGTCCGCGATCTTCAGAACCGAGTTGTAGACCGGCACCCGGCACTCCTTATCTTCGACAGGACGCGGTTAATTGCTTACAGTAACACAATGATGTCAGATACGAGCGAGTGCGCACGGCAACAGATAGTGAAGAGATCCACCGGATGGCAAGCCAATCCACAACGGCCGGCCGAATATTTCAGCCATCGGTGCTGCGATGTTGACCACAGTCTCCACCAGGAGATAAGCGTGGCGACACGCCCGGAACGCGGGTTCACGACGCTTCTCGCGCATCGTCGAGACGGGGAGAGAGCATGCCGATAGCCTCGATTGGCCGCCGGCGCTGGTTGCAGGTCGCCTTGGCGCTGACGGGCACACTGGTCGGTCGGCGCCTGGCCATGGCCGATCCAGGCACGATCGTTCCGATTAAGCAACTGTGTGACACGCTGCTGCGGGTCATGCATGCTGGAGCCGCCATGCCGTTCGCACAGCGTTTCGCGATGTTGGCGCCGGTGATCGATCTGGCTCTCAACCTCCCCGTGATCCTTCAGGTGTCGGTGGGTTTAGCGTGGTCCAGCCTGCCCCCGAATCAGCAGGCCGCGCTGCTGGCCGCATTTCGCCGCTACACCGTCGCGAGCTACGTCAACAGCTTCGATAAATTCGACGGCCAGCATTTCGAAATCGAGCCGGACACCAAACGCCTGCCGAACGGCGAGCAATTGGTGCAGACGAAGATCGTGTCATCATCCGGCGAAGCGCATGAACTCGATTACGTGATGCGCCAGGACGGTGGCGGCTGGAAGGCTGTCGATGTGCTTGCCGACGGTTCGATCAGTCGCGTCGCCGTGCAGCGGTCTGACTTTCGTCGGTTGGTTGAGCGCGGGGGCGCCCCGGCGCTGATCGACAGTCTCAATCAGAAGACGACCGATCTATCGGGGCGCGCGGTGCTGCCATAGCGTCCGGGGCCGGACTGCCCCGGATAAGCTCCAGGGGTCTTGCCCGCCCTATGTGCCGGCGCGGACGTGATTACTGGCGACGCGCTTGTGTGACGCCCGTGCAGGGCGGAAGAACGTGGCGCATTCCGCCGCTGGCTGAACATCACACCGTCGCGACCGGCGTTGCCGGCGAACCGACCGCGCCGGGCAGACGCAACGGCGGGCCCGTGAACAGGAAGCGGCTGCGGTTGTTGGCACGAAGCCAGTCGGCAAGTTCCGTCAGATAGAACATCTCGCCGAGATAGCAGCCAAGCTTGAACAGGCAGTGCGCGTGCAGTGGCAGCGTAGCGCAGACATCGTCCATACAGGGTCGCGCCGGCATCGCTTCGACCGCAAAATTGTCGGAGATCAGTGCCACCGCGCCGCTGTCGGTCACCCATTGCTGCAATTTGGCATCGCGCCCGTCGAGACCGGTGGTGTTGGCGAACAGCTTCTCGCGGTCCGGCTGCTTGTTCATCTCCAGCAGCATTTCGGCAAAGCCGGTGCGAAACAGTACGAAGTCGCCAGGTTCGACGACGACGTGATCCTGTCGCATGATGTCCATCAGTTCGGCATGGCTGACGATGTGGCCGGTCCGGCCAAAATGCGCTTCCAGGTCGATCATCACACCGCGGCCTTGCATGCAGGCCTCCGCCATGTTCTGCACGCCGAGATGGCGCGCGCCCTGCGGTTCGTCGCACGGCGTCATATTGCCCCGAGCGTCGTAGTAAACGGGGCCGATGATGTCGCGACCGGCACGGTAGCCATTGTAGAACACATCTTCCGCACGGCCGTCGCCATCGGCATCGAACATCTGGCCTACATGCGCGAGACTGTCCCATTGCGTCGAGTATTGCAGCGTCAGGATCACCTGGTCATCGCACACAATATCGGTCGCGGTAGGGTCGTCGCAGCGCAGCGGATAGTTCATGTTGCGGCCTGTCACCGCGCATTGTCGGCTTCAGCACCGGCGGGTGGCGGCGCGGCGAGAGAATGGCGCCTCCGGGATAGTCCAGCGGCAGCGACAGGCAGAACGTCTTTCCCACTTTCACCTCGGCGATGCCCTGGAGGACTTTCTGCGGGGTGAGCAGGTTCAGGCGGCCGCGTTCATCATCGGCGCCGTAATCGCCCCAGGTCGAGCCGGGCGGGCGATTGGTCCAACGCGGATTGTCTGCCATTGCTGTCGTCCATTCTGCTTGGTGACGGGAAACGTGCATCGGACGTGAAGTGCTGTCGAGGGTCTCGCATCGGCGTGGCACAGCTGGAGCCCTGCAATCGGCGCGTTGCCTGGCATCGGAGTCGTGGTGTCCGACGTTCGGAAGATCAAACACGCTACCGGACACACAGTTGCCCAGGCGGCGGTTGATTTTCATCGGCGCGAGCGAGCGCGGTTTGATCCTTGTCATACCACCAACAGCGTGCTCGTGATTGACATGGCAGCCACCAATTCGCCACAACACTTTCGCCTTGCGACAGCCACCAACGCATGCATGATCGATTTCACATGACGGATCAGCTCTCGGCCGGGCCGGCATCGCCACGGAATCAACTCGGTTGGACCCCATCCCGGAGCGACGTATCGACCGACGATGAGCGCCCGCTTCCATTAGTGCCGCTCTGCGCCCTGGCACTGGTCGTCGGCATCATCACCGGCCTCGGCGCGGTGGTGTTTCGCGCCTTGATCGGGCTCGTGCACAACCTGCTGTTCCTCGGCCATTGGGCCTTCAACTACAATTCCAACCTGTTCACACCAGCATCACCGTGGGGACCACTGGTGATCCTTGTGCCGGTTCTGGGCGGCATCGGCGTCACCTTTATCGTCAGCAACTTCGCCCCCGAAGCGAAGGGGCACGGCGTACCGGAGGTCATGGACGCGATCTATTACAATCGCGGCATCATCCGTCCCGTCGTCGCCGTGGCAAAGTCACTGGCCTCCGCGCTGGCCATCGGCAGCGGTGCCGCAGTGGGCCGAGAAGGTCCCATCATCCAGATCGGTTCAGCACTCGGTTCGACCTTCGGTCAGATGATCCGCATGTCGATGGGGCAACGCATCATCCTGGTTGCCGCCGGTGCCGGCGCCGGCATCGCCGCAACCTTCAACACGCCGATAGGCGGTGTGCTGTTTGCCACCGAACTGATGATGCCGGAGATCAGCGTCAATACGTTTCTGCCAGTGGCGCTGTCGACCGCAACCGCGACGTTCATCGGCCGGTTGTTCTTCGGTGCGAGACCGGCATTCGAAATTCCCGCCAACCTGGCGCCACTGCCCGCCGAGCCGAGCAGCGCGCTGATCCTGTTGCTGTACGTCGCCCTGGGCGCGGTTGTCGGCGTAGCCGCCGCGTTGTTCGTGCGCAGCCTGCATTGGGTCGAGGATCTGTTCGACAAGGTGCCCGGCCGCTACGTCCGCCACTCGGGCGGTATGCTGCTGGTCGGCGTGTTGATCTATGCACTGATGCGCTGGCGCGGCCACTACTACGTGGAAGGTGTAGGCTACGCGACCATCCAGGCAACGCTCACGGGGCAGCTTTCCGTCGCCTGGTTCCTGCTGCTGCTTTATGTGTGCAAGCTGTTTGCCACCTCGGTGAGCCTAGGCTCCGGGTCGTCCGGTGGCATCTTCTCGCCGTCGCTGTTCATGGGCGCAACACTCGGCGCAGCGTTCGCCGGTTTGGTCTCGGTAATATTCCGCCTTTGCCAATCAGCATGCCCGCCTTCGCCATGGTCGGCATGGGCGCAATGGTCGGCAGCGGCACCGGAGCGGCGCTGACCGCCGTGGCCATGGTGTTCGAGATGACGCGCGATTACGACATCGTGCTGCCGATGATTTTGGCGGTTGCGGTGGCGCTTGGCGTACGACGCCTGCTGTCGCGCGAGAACATCTACACGGCGAAGCTGATCCGCCGCGGGCACCCGATCCCGCGCGCGTTGCATGCCAACATGTTTCTGGTGCGCAGCGCGCGCGATATCATGGGCCGTAACGTCATGCTGGTCGATGCGGCCACCAGCTTCGAAGAGTTCCTGCGTCAGTCAGCAGGGTCAAGCGGGTTGCGTCATGTGGTGGTTACCCGCGGCAAGCTGATCGTTGGCGTGTTGCGGGTGAACACGGACTTGCGTCAGACTGTCAGCGCCGCCGCCCACGACGTGCGGATGGGCGCGCTGGCACAGCGGAACTTCACGATCGTGTGGACAGACACGGTCATCTTCGATGTGATCGCCCGGCTGAGTCGCCGCGGGGCGATCATGGGGGTCGTGGTGGACGGCGCAGGTCGCCCGCGTGCCGGCAACGTGGTTGGCGTGATCACCAGGGAACACATCGCCGATGAAGTGGCGAGCAGCGTGCGTATGTATCCACGGTAAGCGAAGCCGCCAAACTCGGGTTTCTCCCCCTCCCCTTTGCAGGAGGGGATAAGGGGAGGGATGCGTGCGCCCCCGGTATCGGATGTTTAAATCCCTCCCCCTGCCCCTCCCGCAAGGGGCTAAGGGAGTCCCAGAAGTGCGGAACGATTGGACAGGTTCCAACCTGCGACCATAGGGTCGAGCGACCTGAGGCCGCGTGCCATGGTCTTTGGGCCTGCAGGTCTGTAGCCGCGGGAGGTGTAGCCGGCCCAACCACCCATGCGCGCCGCGATCCATGCCAACCAAGCCAGGCTGGTGCAGTCGAACGGGTTCTTGAGCTTTTCGGTCGGGCCTTGCAGCGTGGCATTGATCGCCTGCAGCGCGGACACCTCGGCCGGCTCGACCGCATCCGAGAGGCTTTGGCCGGTGCTGCCGTCGCGAGCCAGCACAAGCTGCATCACGCGCACCGCGGCGATCAGCGCGACCACAGTGAGCTTGAGCAGGTTGGCCGGCCGTGTGATGTGCGACGTCTCGATGTCCACGCCATCGGTCTTGAGGGTGCGGAACACCTGCTCGATGATCCAGCGCATCTGGTACCACGCAACGATCTGGTGCGCGTCCAGCTCCGTCTCCACCGTATGAGTGGTCAGCAGACACCAGCGCACGCGATCCTTGGGACTGGGCGGGTCGACCTCGGACACATCCACCACCCGCAGGGTGATCGTTGCCGGCAATGTCCTGCCGGCCCCGCCTGGCCGTCGCAGCACGACTTCGCCGAACCGCAGCGCGACCAGAGCGGTGCGAGCGGGTCGGCCCGCCTTGGATGGCACCTCGACCGGATAGCGGGCCTTCTCCGGCCAGCCGGCGCAGTGCGCGAACAGCGTCTGATCGGCCTCCAGCGCGCGGTCCTGCGCAGCCCGCACCAACAGGTGCACGTTCTCCGGCCGGCGGGCGAACTGGTCGTAAATATCGCCCTCGCGATCCTCCACCATGGTGATCATCGCCGCCGTCGACAGCATCGTGCTGGCAGTCTCGGTGCCCGCCAGCCACCGCCGCAACTCCTTCTCGTCCGCCCCACGCCGCTTGTGGTCCGTCACACGACCGCCGGTGCGGTTCATCACCTCCGCTCCAACCAAGCCGATCAGCCCGCCCTGTGCCGCGTCCACCGCGATGATCGGGTGCAGCAGGACACCGATATCCACCCCATTGCCCACCGTGCCGAAGCCTCGCTTGCGCCCAGTGTGGTTGGCAAAGTTCATCTCCGAGGTATCCGAGATGGCCAGCACATGCCGCCCTGCCACGCGCGCGCCCGTCAGCCGCCCGGCATGCACCAGCATCTCGTGGAGGCTGACCGCATCGTTGTCGAGGAAGCAGTGAAACCGGCGGCTCTGGCTGCGGTCCTTCGCCAGCGCATGCACGCACATCGTCCGCTGCTGCAGCATCGCCGCAAGCAACTCGCCACCGACGCACGCCAGCCGCGTGTCGCCAAATCTGCCAAGCTGCTCCATCCGAATCGACCCCGCGCACTGACTGCGTGGCATAAAATCGGCAGTTCAACGCCTCGCAAAGTCAATTCGCACTTATGGGACCACGGTAGCCGCAAGGGGAGGGGGAGAAACCTGGGTTTGCTATGCCGCCTGCGCCACCGTCATCGTATCGCCTGCAACCGTGGTGCGGCGCATGTCGCGCACCTGCGTATCGTCGAACCGTGTGACGCGATGCATGGTCTGGCGATTGTCCCATATCACCAGATCCCATTGCCGCCATTTGTGCGAATAGACGAACTGCCGCTGGGTCGCGTGTTCCACCAGATCGCGCAGGAATGCGCGCGCCTCCGGCACCGGCCAGCCAACGATGCTGCCGCCATGCGCAGACAGGAACAGCGACTTCCGCCCGGTCACCGGATGGGTGCGCACCAGTCGCTGACGCACTGGCCTGAACATTGCTTGCTCCTCCGCGGACAACTCGGTGAACCCGAGCGCACCGCGCGAGTAGATCAGCGAATGTTCGCAGACCAGGTCTTCGATTTCTGCCTTCGTCCCCTCGTCCAGCGCATCGTAGGCGGCGCGCATGTCAGCAAATTCGGTGTCGGCCGCCGTGATCAACCACGATACGGCCTGACAGCAGCGAATACTTCGCCGGTGTTGCGCGATACGAACTGTCGGAATGCCACAACCGGTTGCCCAAGTTGAACATCCGTCGGCGATCATCGCGAGAAAACGGCTTCTGGTCCTTGTCCAGATTGGAGGCGTCCTGCATATCCCGTGGCAGGCGTCGTTCGGTCGCGGTTGCGATGTGGCCGCCGGGCGATGACTCCAGCGTGCCGAAATTGCGTGTGAATGCGCGCTGCGTATCGTCGGTCAGGCGCTGGTCGTGGAACACCAGCACGGCGTGGCAATCCATGCCCGCCTCGATCGCCGCCACATCATCGCGCGACAGAGGCTGCGTGATGTCCACTCCGGAAACGTCGCCGGCAAATACCGGCGTGATCTGACGAATGCTGATGGTCATGACTGCATCCTCCCGGATGTCATTCTGCGGCAAGGGCTTCCTGCGCTGCCGTCATCTCCGTCCCGCCCACGGTAGTGCGCCGCATGTCACGCACCTTGGTATCGTCGAACCGACGCACGCGATGCATGACCTGGCGGTTGTCCCACATCACCAAATCCCACTGCCGCCACTTGTGCGCATAGACGAACTGCGGTTGCGTCGCGTGTTCCATCAGGTCACGGATAAACGCGCGCGCCTCCGGCATCGGCCAGCCGACGATGGTGCCGATATGCGCAGCCAGGAACAGCGACTTCCGCCCGGTCACCGGGTGCGTGCGCACCAGACGCTGACGCACCGGGCGCATCGCCTCACGTTCATCGGCGGAGAATTCGGTGAAGCCCAACTGCTCGCGCGAATACATCAGCGAGTGTTCGCACACCAGATCCTCGAGCTCGGCCTTGGTCGCCGCATCCAGCGCATCGTAAGCGGCGCGCAGGTCAGCAAATTCGGTCTGCCCACCCCTGTCCACCACGATACGACCCGACAACAGCGAATACGTCGCCGAAATCGCACGGAACGAACTGTCGGAATGCCACAGCCGATTGCCCAACGCATAGAGACGCCGCCGATTGTCCCGCGCGAGCGGCTGGTGATTTCTGTCGAGGTTCGACACATCGGCGAACGCCGGATCGAGACGCAACTCCTCCGGCTTGGTGATCGCATTGCCGCGCGTGTGTTCCAGGTCACCGAAATTCAGCGTGAACGCCAGTTGCGTCTCGTCGGTCAGATGCTGGTCGCGAAACACCAGCACGGCGTGGCGATCCATGCCCGCCTCGATCGCTGCACTTTCGTCGCGCGCGATCGGTCGCGTGATGTCCACGCCGGACACCTCGCCCGCGAATACCGGCATGATCCGGCTGATATCGATCGTCATGAGATGTTACTCCGCCGCCTGCGCCGGTGCCTGCTCCACCATCAGCCCGGTGCCCTTGATCGAAGTCCGCCGCAGGTCGCGCACTTCCTTCAGATCGTCGAAACGTCGAGCGCGATGCATGACCGTGCGATTGTCCCACATCACCAGGTCGCCAACCCGCCACTGATGCGCATAGACGAACTGCCGCTGCGTGGCGTGCTCGATCAGGTCGCGGATGAAGGCGCGCGCCTCCGGCATCGGCCAGCCGACAATGCCGCCGATATGGGACGACAGATACAGCGATTTGCGCCCGGTCACCGGGTGCGTGATCACCAGTCGGTGCCGCACCGGACGTAATTTATCGGCGTTGCCCTCGCCGTAATCGGAGAAACCAATCTGTTCGCGCGAATAGACGATCGAGTGTTCGGTAACCAGGTCCTCGACCTCTGCCTTCGTTGCATCATCCAGCGCATCGTACGCCGCACGCATGTCGGCAAATTCGGTATTGGCGCCCTTGCTCGGAACAATGCGTCCGTGCAGCAGCGTATAGCCGGCCCCAATCGCGCGGAACGACGCATCGGAGTGCCACAGCCGGTTCGCCAGCGCGTACATCCGACTTTTGTCGTCGCGCGCGCGCAATTCGTTCCGTGCGGTCAGGTTGGAGATGTCGCCGAGTTCCAGCCGGTCGCCAAGCCGACGGTCCTCCGGCTTGGCCATCTGGCCGGCCAGCGTGACCTCCAGTTCGCCGAAGTTGCGGCTGAATTCGAGCTGCTGTTCGTCGGTCAGCGCCTGATCAGGAAACGCCAGGACGGCGTAGCGGTCCATGCCCGCCTCGATCGCCGCCACCTGATCACGCGTGAGCGGCTGCGTGATGTCGATGCCGGACACTTCACCGACGAAGACGGGATGGACCTGACGGATGCTGATGTTCATCGTTGGACGCTCCTGCCTCTATGTACCACGAACTATACCAGCTTCGAAGCCTGTCTTGCCAATCCAGGGCCGTGCTACCGGCATCCACACATCTGCGCGGGCGTATGGCCCTTCGCCACGAGGTCGCACTGGAACGCGCGCATGCGGCTGTTCGTTCCACCGCGATCCCATTGCTCCGCCCACACCGCGCGCGGCGTGGGCACCGGGCGTTCCAGCACCCTGCCCCCTACGATCGTCTGAACATTGGCCAGCAATTGCCGACCGGTGCGCATCGCACCGGTATTGTCGTACAGTGGAAACGCGCCCTCATGCAGCTTGAACAAGGCGACGTCGGCCAAGGCACCTTCACGCAGCGTGCCACGGTCTTCGTAGTTCAAAATGCGCGCGGGAGAGGCAGTCGCCATCGCCACAACCTCGCGGAGATCGAGCCCCAGTGCGAGGAATTTGGACAGGCAGTCGGCAGGTCGAACATCGGTCCTGCGACGCTCATCTGATGCATGTCGGTGGAGATCGCGTGCGGCTGGATGCCCGCCGCCAGTGCCGCCTCCGCCGTGCGGAAGGCGAACGAGCCGCGCCGTGGCCGATGTCCAGGATCACACCCGCATCGATCGCCTTGCGCGATACGTCCAGCAGCCGGCCGTCATCGTCGAACAGCTTCATCGGCAAGCCGGTGAAGCAGTGCGTGATGATGTCACCGGCACGCAGCAGCGGCAGGAACTCCTCGATCCCCGGTGGTGGAACCGCGATATGGATCATGATCGGCAGGTCGCAGCGTTCGGCTGCTTCCACTGCGCGCCGCACCGGTTCGATGCCGCTCGTGCCCACCGTCGTCGCGCCCATTCGCACCTTTACGCCGTGTACGATGTCGCGATGCTGGTTCACCACCATCTCGAACAGCTCCACGTCGCAATAGTCCAGGTGCGTCAGTTCGTAGTCCCACGCCACCAGTCCGATGCAGGATATGTTGACGAAGGCGGCGATGCGCACCTTGGCCCGCTCTATGACATGGCGGCGCAGGCCTTCCAGCGTGAATGCGCCGGCCGATCCGGCATCCACCCAGCTTGTCACGCCGGACAGCGTACCGATCGGATCGGCATCGATGCCGTAATATCCCGCGCCGTGATAGACATGCGCGTGCAGATCGATCAGGCCCGGCGTGACCAGCAGACCGGCGGCGTCGATGACGCGAAATGCCGATGCCGCGGGAATCTCACGCGCCACCGCTGCAATGCGGTCGCGCCGCACCGCGACATCGCCCGGACCGAAAAATCCCGTGGCGGGATCGATGATTTCGCCACCCTTGATCAGCAGATCGAACCGCATGATGGCTCCTTCGTGTCAGGCGCGCCGCACGTTGTAGAACAGCGAATAGCCATCCAGCACGCCGGTCAAGCTGTTGCGATACGCTGTCGCGGGATAGAACACGCCGAGTGGATAGTAGGGCACATCCTGGACTGCCTGAAGCTGCATGTCGCGGCAGATGCGCTGCTGTGTGGCAAGATCGGAGGTCGCCAGCCACTGGTCGCGCAGTGCCTCGAGGCGTGGTGCGTTCGGCCAGCCGAACATCGCGGAACTGCCGTTGCCACGGATGTAGTTATTGGCGGCGGGGCTGATCATCGACACGCTGAAGACATAGTTCGGATACATGCTCCAGCCGCCCTTCTCCAGCGGCTCCTGCGAGGCGAAGCGCTGCACCACCGTGCCCCAGTCGGTTGCCTGATAATCCAGGTTCATGCCGAATTTGCGGAACATGTCGGCTGCGACCTCGCTGATCGCGTTCAGCGACGGCAGATCGGTCGGTGCGAGGTAGACCAGCCGTTCGCCTTTGTAGCCGGCGGCTTCGAGATCGCGTTTCACCTTGTCCAGGTCACGCGGGCTGGTGAACGCCGCCATGCCGACGTCCGTTGCCATCGGTGACCCCGGCGTAAAGAAGCCGCAGTTGGCGCGCCATAGTGACTGGTCCTCGCCGGCAACCGCGATCATGTAGTCCGACTGATTGATAGCGCCCAGCACCGCGCGCCGGATTGCTGGATTGTTGAATGGTGGCTGCGTCGTGGTTAGGCCGCAGCATGCCCATCCAGGCGACAATCGTGCGTACGTTGACCACGATGTTGCCGTTGCGGCGCAGCACCGGCAGCAGGTCCGCCGTCGCCTGATCCCACCAGTCCACCTCGCCCGATTGCAGCGCGGCACTCGCCGTCGCGGGGTCTGGAATCGTGTGCCACTCGACACGGTCGAAATGCGCAATCTTCGGCCCGGCGAGGAAACTCGGCTGGCCTGAATTGCGCGGGACGTAATCCGTGAATTTCTGATAGACATTCAGCGATCCCGCAACGCGCTCACCAGCAACGTAACGATACGGCCCGCTGCCGATTATTTCGGGCATGCCCTTGGTTGGCTCGGTCCGTGCAAGGTGTTCGGGAACGATGATGGCGAAGAACGCACCGATCTTGCCCAGCGCATCGGGGATCATAGGGAACGGCCTTTTCAGGCGGAACTGGATCGTTTTGTCCGATGGCGCGGACAGTTCGTCGGTCGTGGCGAACAGCGTTTGGCCGAATGTATCGCGCCTGCCCCAGCGTTGCAGGCTGGCAACCACGTCGCGCGCGCGCACCGGCTCGCCGTTGTGAAATTTCAGGCCGTCGCGCAGCGTGATCTTCCACGTTTTGCCGCCATCCTCGATGACGTGGCCCGCGACCATTTGCGGCTGCGCCTTGTAGCTTTCGTCCAGCCCATAGAGCGTGTCGAATACCAGGCAGCTATGCATGATCGTCGAAGCGGACGGCGACTGGATCGGATCGAGCAGTGTTAGGTCCTGTGACGGAACGAATTTCAGCGTGGATTCGGACGCGGAACGTGCCAGCCGAGGCGCCGCAAGTACGCCTGCGCCAGCCGCGACGGTTCCTAGAAATGTGCGCCGTTTCATGGCATCCGGTCCTTCCATATGATCACCCCAATTAATCGGTCGACACTGCCCCACTGTCATTGCGAGGGGAGAAGCGCTACGGCAATGCCGTCCGTGCGCAGCCGGCGCGAGATTGCCGTGTCCCTTCGCTCTTCGCAATGACAGCGTGGGCAGGATAGGATAGCCAGGCATCATCGGAGACAACCAGACATGGTGGCAGCATCGTTGATCGGCGCGCCCAAGACCGATGTTGATACACCGGCTCTGCTGGTCGATCTCGATATAATGGAGGCGAACATCCGCCGCGTGGCGGAGACCTGTCGAGCTCATGGTGTCGGCTGGCGCCCGCACACCAAGGGCCAGAAGACGCCGGAGATCATTCAGAAGGAACTGGCCGCTGGCGCGATCGATGTCACCTGCGCCAAGCTCGGCGAGGCAGAGGTGCTCGCCACGATTGGCATTCGCGACATCCTGATCGCCAATCAGATTGTCGGTCCCGCCAAGATGCGCCGGTTAATCGATCTGACCGCGATCGCCGATCCGATCGTCGCAGTGGACAACGTCATGCATGTCGCCGAACTCGGCGCGGCCATGGCGAGGCACGGACCGAACCCTGCGCATTGTCATCGAGGTCGATATCGGTATGCACCGTGCCGGCGTGCTGCCCGGCGCACCCGTGGTGACATTGGCGCGTGCTGTTGCCGCAGAGAAGGGGTTGCGCTTCGTCGGCTTGATGGGCTGGGAAAGCCACGCCGTCACGATCGCCGAGCCTTCCGAGAAGGCGCGCGTCGTCGCCGCCGCGATCGCGTTGCTGACGTCGAGCGCCGATGTTTGCAGGGCCGCCGGCCTGCCGGTCGACATCGTCAGTTGCGGCGGAACCGGTACGTTTCCGTGGTGCGCGCAACAACCTGGTGTGACCGAAATCGAGGTGGGCGGCGCGATCTTCAGCGACATGCACTACCGCACGCATTATCACTTGGATTTTCCACCAGCGCTGACTTTGCTAGCCACCGTAACCAGCCGTCCGACCGATACCCGCGTCATCATCGATGCCGGCAAGAAGGCGATGAGCAGCGATGCCGCTGCACCGATGCCACTCGGCGTGGTGGCCGAGCGCGTCGGTCTGTCTGCTGAACACGGCACAATCGTGCTTGCCGAGGCCAACGATAAGCCGCGCATCGGCGACAAGCTGGAGCTGATCGTCGGCTATTCGGATACCACCGTTCATCTGCACGAAGAGATCGTGGCGGTGCGGAACGGCCGGATCGAAGCTGTGTGGCGCATCGCCGGCCGCGGACGTATCAAGTAACGACGCTTTCGCGCAAATCCGCCTCGAAACGGTCGCGCCAGGCATCCAGGCTGTTGCGCCGCATCACTTGCAAGCATCGCCGCATGACGCTCACGCCGTTCGTCACACTGCATCGCCAACCCGCGATCCAGCGCCGCCGCAACCCCAGCCTCATCGTACGGATTGATGATCAGCGCTGCGTCCAGTTCGCGCGCCGCTCCGGCGAATTGCGACAGCACGAGTACGCCGGGATTCTCCGGATCCTGCGCGGCGACGTATTCCTTCGCCACTAAATTCATCCCGTCACGCAGCGGCGTCACCAGGCCGATGCCGCGCCTCGGCATACAGCGGCATCAGCGCGTTGCGTGCGAAACCGCGGTTCAGATAGCGCAGCGGCATCCAATCCACCTCGGCGAAGCGGCCGTTGATCCGCCCGGCCTCGCCCTCCAGCTCGCGACGGATTTCGCGATAGGTCTCGATATCGCCGCGCGAGGGCGGCGCGATCTGCATGAACACGACCTGGCCCTGGTGTTGCGGGATGACGTTCCAGAAACCGTTCGAACGCGATGAAGCGCTGGCGCAGGCCCTTGGAATAGTCCAGCCGATCGACGCCCAGGATCAGCGGACGCCCCAGCAGACTCGTGCGCAGCCGCGAAGCATAACGTTGATTTGCCGGTGCCTCCGCCTGCTCGCGCACCTCGCCGACATGCACGCCGATCGGATACACGCCGGTCTTCACGGTGCGGCCGAATGCGCTCAGCACGACCATCGTCCAGCGCGATGCCACCGGCTTCCCGCAGCAACGTAGTCGGCGAAGGCCAGACGATCGGCCTCGGTCTGGAAACCCAGCAGATCGAAGTGGCACATCGCGCGGATCAGTTCAGCGTGCGCGGGAACGGTCATGAAAACGGCTGGCGCGGGAAACGGCGTGTGCAGGAACAGCCCGATGCGGTTGCGCAGCCCGGCCGCACGCATCGCCTCCGCCAGGCATAGCAGATGATAGTCGTGCGCCCAGATCAGGTCGTCCGGATGCACCAGCCTGGCCAATGCCTCGGCGAACAGCGTCGTTCACGCGGCGATAGCCGGCGAAATCTGCCCAGTCGAACCGCGCGTGGCCGACCTGGTAGTGCAGCGTCGGCCACAGCGTGCCGTTGGCGAAGCCGCGATAGAACTCGTCGTAATCGCGGCGCGACAGATCGACGGTGAACAGCGTGATCGGCCCCACGGTGCGTTCCGCGTTCGCCGCCGAGGCAAAATCGTCGGTGATCTCGCCGCTCCAGCCAAACCAGATGCCGCCCTTCTGCTTCAGCGCATCCAGCACGCCGGCCGCCAGGCCGCCGGCCGTCGGTTCGCCTTCCGTGATCGGCGCCACCCGGTTGGAGACGACGACCAGGCGGGACACTCAGGCCGCTTCCGGGATCGGTTCCAGCAACTGCTGCTTGCGCAGCAGGTCGCGATACGGGCCACGGCCGCGCCGCCAGCACATCGGGCGGCCCGTCGTCGATAATCCGGCCGTGATCCATCACGATGATCCGGTCGAAGCGCTTCAGCGTCGACAGCCGATGCGCGATGGCGATCACCGTGCGTCCGTGCATCAGCCGATCGAGCGCATCCTGGATCGCCCGTTCGCTCTCGCTGTCCAGTGCGCTGGTGGCTTCGTCGAGCAGCAGGATCGGCGCGTCCTTCAGCAGGGCACGGGCAATCGCCAGACGCTGCCGCTGTCCGCCCGACAGCTTCACGCCGCGATCGCCCACCATGGTGGCGAAACCGTCGGGCAACGCCTCGATGAACTCGCGGCAGTTCGCCATCTCGGCGGCGGCCAGCACGTCCGCCTCCGGCGCTTCGGGACGCGCGTAGCGGATGTTCTCCAGCACTGTGCGATGGAACAGGCTGATGTCCTGCGGCACGATCGCCATCGTGGCGCGCAGGCTGTCCTGCGTCACGTCGCGAATGTCCTGGCCGTCGATCAGGACGCGGCCGCGCTCCACGTCGTAAAACCGCTGCAGCAGCGCCAGCACGGTGGACTTGCCGGCGCCTGAATAGCCCACCAGCCCGACGCGCTGCCCTGGCTCGATAGTCAGGTCGAATTCCCGCAGCACCGCCGCGCGCCCCGGGTAGGCGAAGCGGACATGATCGAAAGTCACCTGCCCGGCACCTGGCCAGCAGCGCAGTCGCACCGGGCCGGTCGGGCAGTTCATGCTCGGTCAGCAGCGAGGCGATCGCTTCCTCCAGCCGGGCAAGGTGCTGCGTCAGATCGACCAGCGCCACCGCCAGATCGCGCGTGCTGTGCAGGATGCCGAACGACAGTGCGGTGATCAGCACCAGGTCGCCGACCGTGGCCTGACCCTGCTGCCATAGCAGAATGCCCCAGGCGACCACGCCGGCGATCAGCACCGCTGTGATCACGGCGTGGATCAGCCGCAGCCTCTCCAGGTACAGCAGGCTGGCACGACGCGCGCCCATCTCGACACCGACCGTGGCGCCGATGCGCTTCTGCTCGCGGAACGTGGCGCCGAACGCCCGCACGACGCCCATGTTGCCGATGACGTCCACCAGTTCGCCGTCGACCGCCGCCGCCTTGGACGCGAAGCTGCGGTGCAGCGGCGTCCCGCGGCGCGCGAGGTGGAAAATCAGCGCGCCAAGCCCCGCCGCCACGCCAACCAGCGCACCCGCCATCGTCGGGTTCACGAAGCCGATGAAGATGATGGCGCAGACCACACCGACGCAGGGCGGCAGCACGTTCCACGACCCGGTGTTCGCTGTGGTGAAGGCGGCATTGGCGGTCGCCGTTATTCGGCTGGCCAGGGCGCCCGGCAGACGCTCGGCGAAGTAGCTCGGCGAATGACCGGACAGGTGCGCGAACAGGTCGCGCCTGATATCGCCGGTCACCGCCACAAATGTGTAAGCTGCCGCCCAGCCACCGACGCGCCACAGCAGATTGTCGGCGGCGACCAGCACGCACAGCAAGGCAAAGGCCCACCAGATGCCGCCGTCATGGGCCGGACCGGCGGCAACGATATCAATCAGGTGCTTCAGACCGTATTGGGTGGCGACGGCGCAAACAACTGCCACCATTACGGAAAGAAAAACGATTGCATGGCCCCAGGCATGCCGGCGTACGTAGTGCCACAGGAAGCCCAGCGGACTTGCACGAAGGCGCGACAGATCGGCCATCTCCTGCCCCAATTTCGCCGCAATCTCCACCATTTCACCCGACCTATTGGCTCATTCCCGACAGGCAACCTGCCGATTTTTCGCCACATTCCCCATCTATAACGACAAAGTGATAAGCGCAGCCCCTACGTCAAGTCAAGCGATAGAAAAGCGGCGCTGATTACTGGTCAACACATAGAAGAAATCGGGGCTCGCGTTCATGCGTATTGCGCAAATCTCTCCGCTTTTCGAAGCGGTGCCGCCCAAGTTGTACGGTGGCACTGAGCGTGTCGTCTATTCACTCACCGAGGAACTGGTCGCGATGGGTCACGACGTGACCCTGTTCGCCAGCGGTGACTCGATCACGTCGGCCAAGCTGGCGCCGATGCGCGACCAGGCGCTGCGGCTGGACCCGACTGTGGTCGACTGGATCGCCATCTACATGCGGATGATGGAGCTGATCTACCGCCGAGCCGACGAATTCGACGTGCTGCACTTTCACACGGACTACTTCCCGCTGTCGTTGTTCAGCCGGCAAAAGACGCCGTTCCTCACCACGCTGCACGGCCGGCTGGACATCCCGGAGTTCAAGGATGTCTACGAGCTGTTCGACGCGCCGTTCGTCTCGATCTCCGACAGCCAGCGCCGGCCGATCCCGCGGCTGAACTGGATCCGCACGGTGCATCACGGCATGCCGGCGGATCTGCTTATGCCGCAGCCGGTGAAGCCGGATTACCTGGCGTTTCTCGGGCGGATTTCGCCAGAGAAGGGCGTGGACAAGGCGATCCGCATCGCCGGTGCCGCGGGCATTGAAGCTGAAGGTGGCTGCCAAGGTCGATAACGCCGACAAGAAATACTACGACAACGAGATCGCGCCGCTGATCGCGCGCAGCCCGTGGGTCGAGTTCATCGGCGAGATCAACGACAGCCAGAAGCCCGCATTCCTGTCCGGCGCCCACGCTCTGCTGTTCCCGATCGACTGGCCGGAGCCGTTCGGCCTGGTGATGATCGAGAGCATGGCCTGCGGCACGCCGGTCGTCGCGTTCAACCGCGGCTCGGTGCCCGAGGTGATCGACGATGGGCTGACCGGCTTCATCGTGCATGACGAGGCGACGGCGATCCAGGCGGTGGGCCGACTCGAGCGAACTAGATCGCACGGCTGGTGCGCCGCAGTTCGATCGCCGTTTCACCGCGCGCCGCATGGCGGAGGACTACCTCGATCTTTATACCGAGCTGTGCGAGCCGCCAACTGCCGTTGCTGCGCGCCGTCGGGGACTGATCGCACGTCGGGGCTGACGATTTGTTTCGGGCCGGGCAGCATGTCTGTCCGGCCTTGCTGTAATCGCGAGGCCGCCACAACCCTGTCATTGCGCGTGGCGCGGCGACACGGCAATCTGTCGTCCGGTGAGGACAGCAACCGCATTGCAACGACAGCGGGATGGCGTCGGTCGATCCATGGTGTCCCTCCGTTGCGCGATCGGGCTCAATGCACTTAGCCTGTTCACCGCGGCAGTGCAGACCGGCTTCGGACCGTTCTTCTCCGTCTATCTGACCGAGCAAGGCTGGAGCCAGATCGATATCGGCTTCGCCCTCAGCATCGGCACCGCTTCCGTCCTGCTGTTACAGCTTCCGGCCGGCGGCTTGGTCGACATGATTCACCACAAGCCATTCGCCATCGGGCTGGGCCTGCTGTTGATCGGCATCAGTGCACTGATGCTGGTCGCCACGCCCACGCCGGAACCGGTCTGGGCAGCGCAGGTCATGCACGGCATCGGCAGTTGCATCACGACGCCGGCGATCGCCGCACTGACGCTCGCGCTGTGCGGGCACGCCGGCTTCGGCGAGCGGCTGGGAATCAATGCGCGCTATGCCTCGATCGGCAACGCGGCGGCTGCCGGGCTGCTGGGCGCGCTCGCCTATTATATATCCAATCGCGCGGTGTTCATCGCCACGGCTGCTTTGTCTTGCCCGCTCTCGCGACGCTGCCGATGTTCCGCACCAGCAACCGCGTCGCCGGAGGACGACCATCCAGCCCTGCTGCACCCGAAGGAGCGCAGTCGTCAGAACCAGCCACCCCTGGCAGATCTATCGGGAGCCGTCCCTGCACGTCTTCGCGTTCGCCGCGGTGCTGTTCCAGTTCACCGACGCGGCAATGCTGCCACTGGCGCTGAACGAGTTGACCAAACGCACCGGCCATTCAGGGTTCGTGGTATCCGCGGCGATCATCGTGCCGCAGATCGTCGTGGCGCTGTTCTCGCCCACGGTCGGTCGCCTGGCGCAGAGCATCGGCCGCCGTCCCCTTCTGCTGATGGGATTCGCGGCATTGCCAATGCGCGCACTGATGTTCGTCAGCTTGCCGGCCGCGATGCCTCTGGTCGCGATACAGGCGTTGGATGGGGTCAGCGGGGCGGTGTTCGGCCTGATGGTGCCGTTGATCGCCGCGGACCTGACGCGGCGCACCGGCTTTCTCAACTTCGCCATCAGCTCGCTCGCGCTTGCTGGCGGATTGGGCGCCACGCTCAGCACGACCGCAGCCGGCTGGGTGGCCGACACAATGGGGGCGCCGGCCGCCTTCCTCGGCTTGGCGCTGGTGGGACTGTCAGCCCTGCTGGTGATCTGGCTACTGATGCCGGAGACGCGTCCGCACAAGCCGCTCGCAAGCCGGCCGGTCGTCGCCGCGGCCTGAGGCATGGCAATCGCTGGGACCACTAGTTATGAAGTCGCGCGCATGCCGACGCGAACGTCCACCTCCCTGCTTCCTGCGTATTGAACACCTGATGCGCCTGGCGGTCACACCATCGTAGCGGCCGGGAACCACTGACAGCTCGGTCGGTTCAACGCCCGACGGTCGCCCCCTTGCAGTCCGGCCGCTGTATGGGCCTGATGGCGGCAACCGAATGGGGAGAGACCGATGCCCGAGGCACCGCATCTGACCGAATTGACCGGCGACTATCAGTGCCTGCACGAATTCATCCCCGCCGCGCGGGCGAAGGTCGACAGCAATGCCTGGGGCTATCTGATCGGTGCCACCGAGAGCGAGACGACGTTGCGGCGCAATCGTGCGGCACTGGATGCGATCGCGCTGCGCCCGCGCGCGCTGCGCGACGTGTCCCACGTCGACACGACCACCAATTTCCTCGGCATGAAGCTGCGGCTGCCGGTGATGCTGGCGCCGGTCGGCTCGCTGGAATCGTTCGATCCGGGTGGGGCGGCAACTGCCGGCCGCGGTGCGTCCGAATTCGGCGTGCCGATCATCGTGAGTTCGGTGACCAGGCCGGGCCTGGAGGAAGCTGCAAAGGCGACGACCGGGCCGAAGATCTTCCAGCTTTATGTGCGCGGCGACGATGCGTGGGTGGACGACGTCGTGCGGCGCGCAGTGGATGCCGGATACAACGCGTTCGCCATAACGTGGACACCGCGGCGTACAGCCGGCGTGAGCGCGACATCGCGGCGCGTTTCGTCAAGCCGTGGCGCGCGGCGGCGACCGGGCATTCGCTCCAGGCGAGCTTCACCTGGGACAACGTGAAGCGCTTCAAGGACAAGCACAGAATTCCGCTGATCCTGAAGGGCATCGGCACGGGCGAGGATGCGGCGATCGCCTGCGAGCATGGTGTCGACGTGGTGTACGTGTCGAACCATGGCGGGCGGCAACTCGATCACGGGCGCGGTTCGATGGACATGCTGCCCGAGGTGATGGATGCGGTGCGCGGCCGCGCTCGCGTGATGGTGGATGGCAGCTTCTCGCGCGGCACCGATGTGGTGAAGGCGATCGCGCTGGGCGCCGATGCGGTCGCGGTCGGTCGGTTGTACTGCTACGCGCTGGCGGCGGAAGGCGACGCCGGCGTGCATCGGTTGTTGGAGATTTTGGAGCAGGAGGTTGCCGTGGCAATGGCGCTGGCGGGTGCGCGAAGCCTGGCGGAGTTGAACCGTTCGTTCCTGCATTTCGGCGCGCCGCCGGTGACGGCGCCGCATGTGCACAGCGCGTTCCCGCTGCTGTTCCCCACGCCGGAGGCACCGCGGTAGAAGCGATCGTCGGACAGACCGCTAAGATGTAAGGAGGAAACCATGCGTGGTGTCGTATTCACCGGTGGTCGTGAACTGGAAATGATGGAGTTCCCCGACCCCACACCCGGGCCCGAGGAAGTCGTGGTCGAGATGAAGGCGTCCGGCATGTGCGGCAGCGACCTGCACCAGTACCGTCGGCCGAAAGGCCAGACGCGCCAGGCGACCGGGTTTCCACAGAACCCCGATCCGGTGATCGCCGGCCACGAACCCTGCGGCGTGGTGGCCGCGGTCGGTCCGGGCGTGTCGGAGAAGGAAGCGCGGATCGGCGAGCGCGTAATGGTGCATCACTACCAGGGCTGCACGCAGTGCAACCAGTGCCGCTCCGGCTGGCAGCAGCTCTGCCAGGAAGTGCCGGTGAAGGTGTACGGCAGCAACTCGCACGGTGGCCACGCGAAGTATCTGCGGGTGCCGGCCAACACGCTGGTGCCGCTGCCGGACGAGATCAGCTTCTCCGCCGGTGCAGCGATCGCCTGTGGCTCCGGCACGGCGTACAGCGCGCTGCGGCGGATGCGGCTGTCGGGCAACGACACGATCGCGATTTTCGGCCAGGGTCCGGTAGGCTTGGCCGGCACGCAGTTTGCGAAAGCGATGGGTGCGCGCGTGATTGCACTCGACGTCAATCCCCAGCGCCTGGATCGCGCGAAGGAGTTCGGCGCGGACGAAGTCGTGGACCCGGGATCGAACGATCCGGTGGCGGCGATCAAGGACCTGACGCATGGCCGCTACGCCGATCTGTCGCTGGATACCTCCAGTAATCCGGAAGCGCGGCTGAACGCGATCCGCAGCACCAAGGTGTGGGGCACCATGTGCTTCGTCGGCGAGGGCGGCGACGTGAAGATCGATGTCAGCCCGCATCTGTTGCGCCGGCAGATGACACTGATCGCGTCGTGGACGTTCTCCAACATCATCCAGGCGGAATGCGCGACGTTCTGTGTCGAACGCAAAATCGACGTGGACAAACTATTCACCCATCGCTGGAAACTTGAGCAGGCGGAGGAGGCCTACAAGCTGTTCGACAAGCAGTCGGACGGCAAGGGCGTGTTCCTGATGTGACGGACGCCCAGGTACGCAAAGACCTGGCGGCGGTCTACCGCGAGATTGGCCGTCGTGGCATTGATCGTCGGCAGTTCCGGCAACGTCAGCCATCGTACGCGAGCGGGCATGATCATCACACCGTCTGGATGTTCGGCGGACGCGCTGGATGCGGGCGGATTGGTGGCGATGACGCTGAGCTGGCGACGTGAATGGCATGACGGCGCCGTCCAGCGAATGGGCGATGCATGCGGCGATCTATCTGGCCTATCCATCGGCGCAATGCATCGTGCACACCCACGCCGATGCCTGTACCGCGCTCGCCTGCCTGAACGAGGCGCTGCCGCCGTTCCACTACATGGTGGCGAATTTCGGCGGCGATGATGTGCGGTGTGCGCCGTACGTCACATTCGGTACGCCGGAGCTGGCGCGACTGGCGGTGGCGGCACTGGCGGGGCGCACCGCGTGCCTGCTGGCCAACCACGGCATGATCGTTCACGCGCCAACGGCGGAGCGTGCGTTGTCCGCGGCAATCGTGCTGGAGATCGCTGTGCCGGCAGTATCTGCTGGCGCGATCGGCTGGCGCGGTGCGGATGCTGACGGCCGACGAAATGCGCGCCGCGCATGAACGGTTCAGGAGCTACGGGCAACCGGGCGCACGGGTGTAGCTGTCCGCGTTGCGGCAACCTTACGCCGCCAGCAGCATCTCCGCCGGCGCATACGGCAGACCCAGGTCGTGCGCCACTGCCTCATACGTGACCTGGCCCGCATGCACATTCAGCCCATGCAGCAGATGCGGATCGTCCGCCAACGCCTTGCGCCAGCCCTTCTCAGCCAACGCCAGGACGAACGGCAGCGTCGCATTGGTCAGCGCGAACGTGGAGCTGCGCGCGACCGCCCCCGGCATGTTGGTCACGCAGTAATGCACCACGCCTTCCGCCACATAGGTCGGATTGGAATGCGTGGTCGGTCGGCTGGTTTCAAAGCAGCCTCCCTGATCGATCGCGATGTCCACCAGCACAGAACCGGGACGCATCTGTCGCACCATCTCGCACGTCACCAGCTTCGGCGCCGCCGAGCCCGGCACCAGTACCGCGCCGATCACCAGATCGGCCGCCAGCACCTGCTGCTCGATCGTCGCGGCGGTGGCGAACAGTGTGGTTGCGCGCGGACCGAATTGCAGGTCCAGTTCCTTCAGGCGAGGTAATGATCGGTCGATGATGGTGACGCTGGCTTCCAGACCGACTGCCATTCGCGCGGCATTCGTTCCCGACACGCCGCCACCCAACACGACCACCTTCGCCGGCGCCACGCCCGGTACGCCACCGAGCAAAATGCCAGCCCCACCCTGCTCTTTCTCCAGGCAGTGTGCGCCGACCTGCACCGACATGCGGCCCGCGACCTCGCTCATCGGCGCCAGCAATGGCAGCGCGCCGGACCGATCGGTAACCGTTTCATAAGCGATGCAGGTTGCGCCGGTGTTCATCAGACCCGCGGTCTGTACCTTGTCGGCGGCGAGATGCAGATAGGTGAACATCACCTGCCCCTGCCGCAGCATCGCGATCTCTGCCGGCTGCGGCTCCTTCACCTTCACGATCAGTTCGCACCCCGCGAACACCTCGGCCGCGCTGTCCGCCACCGTCGCACCCGCGACACGATAGGCATCGTCAGAAATACCGATGCCCGCGGCAGCGTTACGCTCGACCGTCACCTGATGGCCATGCATGGTCAATTCGCGGACACCTGCGGGGGTCAGCCCGACCCGGTACTCATGGGTCTTGATCTCTTTGGGGACGCCGATCTTCACGTGCAACCTCCTTTAGCCAGGCAGAGGGAACTGCCGCAGATACGGCATATAGTCCTCCTCCACGTCGATCTGGAGGGTCGCCAGTACGCGCACCACTGCATTGTAAAAGCCAATGGTGACCGTCAGGTCCACCACCTGTTCATTGCCCAGCGCCGATTGCAGCGTGGTGAATGTGCGGTCCGACATCGCGCCATCCCGCGTCATCTCCCGCGCGGCCAGCAACACGGTCTTCGCCATCGTGTCGAGCTTTACCGGCTTGCCCGCAGTATCGTCGATCAGCGCTGTGATATCGTCGTCCGTCACGCCGAAATCGTGGCCGATTTTCACGTGGTGCGACCACTCGTAGGGTGAGCGTGCCAGCCAGCCAACCTGCAGGATCGCCAGTTCGCGCAGGCGTGGGTTTAACTTGCTGCCGTAGCGGATGAATTGTCCCATCCCATTCATCGCCCGCGCGGCGCCCGGAGAATTCACCAATGCCCGGTGGAGGCTTATCGGGCGTTTCAGCAGATCCTGGTCTTCCGCCGAAAGATCCGACGCATCGAGGTAAGGCACACGCGCCATTCAGCCCTCCATTATGTCAGCAAATGCTCATTCGCTCTTGATCCCGCGGAGCCACCATGCATCCTTACCGCCATGGGAGTCGATTGACGATGATGCGAAGAAGCAAGGAATCCGGCGGTCCGCCGCAACGGCCCGATCCATCCTGGCTGGGGGGCGTGATGATCGGGCTGGGCATCGCCACGCTGGCGACCAGCGCGATCATGCTGGGCGCCGGGCTCGCGGTCGGCCAGGCTGTCACACGCGGGAAGTAGCGGTCAGACGCTGTCCATCACGCGATCGCGCAGACGATTCCCGTCGCGCGCGCCAAAGAAGATGTCGGTGGTGATCTCGTCCACGCTGCGGCAGCCGGTGTAGGCCATGGTCTTGTCGGCCTCATTCTTCAGGATGTTGATCGCCTTCAGCGCTCCTGCCTCGCCGCCCACCGCTGTGCCATAAAGCGTCGCACGACCGGTCAACACCGCCTTCGCACCCAACGCCAGCGCCTTCACGATGTCCGAACCACGCCGAACGCCTGAATCCAGGATCACCGTCGCGCGGTCGCCCACCGCTTCGGCGATGTCCGGCAGCACGTCGAGCGATGCCGCCGCGCTGTCCATGTTCCGCCCGCCATGGTTCGACACGACGATGCCGTCAACACCGTAGCCCAGCGCCTTGATCGCATCATCCGGCCGGTTGACGCCCTTCAGCATCAGGATACCCGGCCAGATATCACGAAACTTCGCGATGTCGTCCCACGCAAGCGAATCCGCCCGCATCGCATCGCGCGCGCCAACCCCGGACAGCACCGACTTGCGGTATTCCTCCGGATAATTCTCGTGGCGCGGAAAGCCGATAGACGTGAAGTATTTCATCAGCACGCCGGTAACCCAGGCAGGATGCCGCATCATGTCGAACGTAAAGCGCACTGTCGGATTGAATGGCAGGCCAAAACCGTTATGCGTGTTGTACTCACGGTTCGGTGACACCGGCGAATCCACCGTGACGATCAGCGCTTCGAAACCGTTGCGGTTGGCACGCTCGATCAACTGATGCGACAGTTCGCGCTGCTTCCAGACGTAGAGCTGGAACCACAGTCGGCCGCCAACTCCCGGACCGGCTTCCTTGGCGATCTTCTCCATCGAGGTCATCGACGCGGTGGACAGTGTCAACGGAATCTTCGCCTTCGCCGCCGCCTTGGCGAGTTCCAACTCGCCCTCGTGCCAGCACAGGCCCGCGGCACCAGTCGGTGCGATCGCCATCGGCAGACTGGCCGGTTTGCCGAACAGCGTGGTGGCGACACTGCGCTTGGACACATCGACCAATGCGCGATGGCGCAGTTTGATGCGCTCGAACGCGGCGCGGTTGTTGTTGACCGCGAGATGATCCTCAGTGGCGCGATCGACGAATTCGAACACGCCCTTCGGCAAGCGTCGCTGTGCGGCCGCACGCAGATCGTAGATGTTAAGGCAGCGGTCCAGACGAGCCATCACACCGTATCCATGACCATGTCGCGCAACCTGTTGCCCTGGCGGCCACCAAAGAAGATGTCGGCGGTGACCTCGTCCACCGAACGGCAGCCGGTATAGGCCATCGTCTTGTCCAGCTCGTTGCGGATCAGGTTGATCGCCTTGAACGCACCCGCTTCGCCACCAACGGCCGTGCCGTACAGCGTGGCGCGCCCGGTCAGCACCGCCTTGGCACCGAGCGCCAGCGCTTTCGCGATATCGGAACCGCGCCGCACGCCGGAATCCAGAATGACCGTGCCGCGATCACCCACCGCCTCCGCGATGTCGGGCAGCACATCGATTGACGCCACCACGCTGTCCATATTGCGACCGCCATGGTTGGACACAACGATGCCGTCGACGCCGTATTCCATCGCCTTCACAGCATCGTCCGGCCGGTTGATACCCTTGACCATCAGGATACCCGGCCACTTTTCGCGGAAGATCCTGATGTCCTCCCACGATAGCGAGTCCTGCCGCGTCATCTCGGCGGTGGTCGGGTCGTTGCGGGACATCCGGCGATATTCGTCCGGGTAGTTCTCATTGCGTGGCATGCCGATCGTGGTGAAGTACTTCATCAGCACATTGGTGAACCACACCGGATGCCGCATGATGTCGAGGGTAAATCGCATGTTGGGTGTGAACGGCAGCAGAAAGCCGTTATGCGTGTTGTACTCGCGGTTCGGCGGCACGATGGTATCGACCGTTACAATCAATGCCTCGAAACCGGCGCGATTGGCGCGCTCGATGAGCTGATAGGAGAACTCGCGGCAATTCCACACATAAAGCTGAAACCACAGCCGCCCGCCGACGCCGGGACCAGCCTCCTGCGCGATCTTTTCCATCGAAGTCATCGCACCGGTCGCCAGCGTGAACGGGATCTTCGCCTTGGCCGCGGCCTTCGCCAGTTCAAGCTCGCCTTCATGCCAGCACAGGCCGGCGGCACCAGTCGGCGCAATCGCCATCGGCATCGACACCGGCTTGCCGAACAGCGTGGTGGCCATGCTGCGGCCGGAAACATCGACCAGCGCGCGGTGCCGCAGCTTGATACGCTCGAAGGCATTGCGGTTGTTGGCGACGGCAATGCCGTCCTCACTGCCGCGATCGACAAATTCAAACACACCTCTCGGCAGACGGCGCTTCGCCGCCGCACGAAGGTCGTACACATTCAGGCAACGATCAAGCGCGGTCATGGACTTCTCCCCAGGTGACGGAATGATGAAGCCAGGCCGGGGGAAGTCAAGCGATGGAGTGGCCAGTCACTGGAAGAAGCGGCGTAGATCGTGCGCCGGCCTACCGGTCACCGACCTCCCGCAACACCTCGGTCTTCACCGCCAGCACTTTGCCCAGCCATACCGCGTTCAGCGTGTGATCGTCGCGCGGGCGACCCGATTGCGGATGCACCAACACGGTCAGCCCCATACGGTTCATCATCAGAAACGGCACCAAGCGTGGGGAATACCTCGGGCGCGAACGCAATCTGATACATCGCCTGCACATGCGGGCCCACCGGTTCATCGTGCCAGCTTCCCATGCGCATGGTGAAGCGTTCCTCTACCCACTTGCGCAGCAAAGCGGCGCGGTCCTTGCTGTCGGGGTCGTAATAGACGTGCGCGTGGTAGTCCTTGATCGCGGCGATCTCCTTGGGTGCGTCCTGCATCATTCAGTCTCCTCCAACAGACGTCTCACCTCGCGCTTGGTCACCTTGCCGTAGCCGGATTTCGGCAATTCGGACCAGAACACGAAGCGCTTCGGCCATTTGTATTTCGCTAACCGGCCATCGAGAGATGCCAGCAACTCAGCGTCGGTCACAGACGCGCCTTCCGCCAGCACCAGCACGGCGGCACCGCTCTCGCCCCAGCGTTCATCGGGTACACCGACGACGCACGCCTCCGCCACGGCGGGATGGGTCAACAGCGCCTCCTCGATCTCGCGTGGATACACGTTGGACCCGCCGGAGATGTACATGTCGGACGCGCGGCCGGTGATGTAAACAAAGCCACGGTCGTCGACATGCCCAAGATCACCTGTGTGGAACCAACCGAAGCGCATGGCCTGCGCGGTCGCTCCCGCATCGTTGTGATAGCCGGCGAAGACGCCCGGGCCACGCACGCAGATCTCGCCCGTGACGCCCGGTGGCAGTTGGTTGCCTTCAGCGTCGAGGATGGTGATTTCCATACCGGTCCGCGGATAGCCGCAACTGCCAACCGGCATGTCGTCATCCAGGCTATGCAGACGCAGGCGGCAGAACGGTGATATTGCCCGTCACCTCACCCATGCCGAAATATTGCACCAGCACCTGGCCCAGCTTGCGCAGTGCGTGTTGCTGATCGGCACGATACATCGGCGAGCCGGCATAGATCACATAGCGCAGCGACGAATGGTCATACCGATCAACCGCATCATGCCGCGTCAGCATCGTCAGGATGGTCGGCACGGTGAACATGTTGGTCACACGATACCGCTCGACGAGTTGCCATGCCTCCTCGCAGTCCAGCCGTTCGCCTGACAACAGGACCGTCGCGGCACCACGCGCCACCTGCGGCAATGCATGCACTCCGGCACCGTGCGACAGCGGTGCAACAACCAGCGAGACGTCCTGTTCGGTGGTCGCCGGCATCAGGTCGCACAGATGATTGGTGATCACGTATTCCATCTGCCCATGCGTCAGCACGCCGGCCTTGGGTCGCCCTGTGGTCCCGGAGGTATAGAAAAACCACGCTGCATCATCGCGATCGACATCGACGGGACGCTGGACGCGGTGACCGGAAGTTGCTAGCGTTTCCCACGACAGATCGTCCGCACCAATCCAGACATGCAAGCGCGCATTGAGGTTTTCCGCACGCGCGCCTGCCGCATGATCCGGAAACGTGGCGTCGAAGATATGCACCGTCGCGCCGGACGATTGCGCCAGATACGCAACCTCGGTCGGCGTCAGACGGAAGTTCGTCGGCACCCACACCGCACCCAGCATCCACGACGCCCACATCGACTCCAGCACGGCATTGGAGTTGCGCGCGTGCAGCAGGATGCGGTCGCCCTTTCGCACGCCCCGTTCGGCGAGCGCACCCGCAGCCGCCTGAACCCGGGAACAAAACTCTGCCCAGGTCCAGGTCCGATCACGCCAGATCAGAGCCGGTCGATCAGGGAACCGCCGCGCAGTCTGCAGCAGCAGATGCGCGAGATTGCTTGTCGGGATCAGCGAACCGCCTCCAGGATCGATACGTAGTTCGCTACCGCCGCACCGCCCATGTTGAACACGCCGGCGATGTCCGCCTTCGGCAACTGCATCGCACCCGCCTCGCCGGTAAGTTGCATCGCGGTGATCGCATGCATGGAAACACCGGTGGCGCCGATCGGGTGGCCCTTGGCTTTCAACCCGCCGGATGGATTGACCGGCAGCCGACCGTCCTTCGCAGTCCAGCCTTCCAATATCGCCCGCGCACCCTGCCCTGGTGCAGTCAGCCCCATCGCCTCGTATTCCAACAGTTCGGCGATGGTGAAGCAGTCGTGGGATTCGACGAACGAGAGCTCATCCAGCTTCACGTTCGCTACGTCCAATGCACGCCGCCAGGCCTCCGCGGCGCCCTCGAAGCTGGTGATGTCGCGCTTGGAGATCGGCAGGAAATCATTCACCTGCACCGCCGCGCGGAACCGCACCGCCTTGCCCATGGCGCGCGCGGTCTCCTCGTCGGTCATCACCAATGCGGCGGCGCCATCCGACACCAGCGAGCAATCGGTGCGCTTTAGCGGTGGCGCGACATACGGGTTCTTCTCGCTGACACGCCGGCAGAACTCGAAGCCAAGGTCCTTGCGCATCTGCGCATAGGGATTGTCGACACCGTTCTTATGGTTCTTCGCCGCGATCGCCGCCAACGCATCCGACTGGTCGCCGTAGCGTTGGAAATAGCGCTCCGCGATGCGCCCGAACACGCCGGCGAACCCGGCGGGGATGTCGGCCTCCTCCTTCTGGTAGCTGGCCTTCAGCAGGATGTCGCCAATCTCGGCACCCGGTGTCGCGGTCATCTTCTCGACGCCGATCACCAGAGCGAAGCGCCCGCGCCCGGCGGCGAGGAAATCGCGCGCGCCGTGCACCGCCGCGGAACCTGACGCGCATGCGTTCTCGTACCGCGTGATCGGACGGAAGCGCAGCTCCGGTACGTGCTGCAACACCAGCGACGCCGGAAAGTCCTGCTTGGAGAAACCGTTGTTGAACAGGCTGATGAAGCTGCCCTCTATCTCGCCGGCCGCGATGCCGGCGTCTTCGATCGCTGCGCCAGCGACCCGGCCGATCAGCGATTCGATGTCGGGGTCTTCCAGTTTGCCGAACGGCGAGTGTGCCCAACCAACAATGCAGGCTTCGGTCATGGTGGTGCCTCCTGATCTGCGACCGGAAAGCTAGCGGATCAGGACATGGATGGCGACAGCGGTGGCCAGACCGGGGGCAATCGGGTGAACGCCTGGGTCCTGGCCTTCACGCGGATGACAACCATTATGTTCAAGAGCATTCAGGTCGAATGTGCTCCGGCACGCTGGTGATTGCCTTGCAGGATACGATGGCTGCATTGGACGAGGCGGACTTAGCTCAATCCGCCGTCCAGCCGCCATCGATCAGCAAGCTTTGCCCGGTCATGTACGCCGATGCATCGGACGCCAGAAACACCGCCGCACCCACCATGTCGCCCGGCGTGGCGAAGCGGCCCATCGGCGTGTGGTCCAGCAGCCGTCTGCCGTGCGTGTCGTGCTCCAGCAAACCGTGCGTCAGATCGGTATCCACCCAACCGGGCGCAAGCGTATTCACCCGGACGCCAAGCCTCGCCCAGTCCAGCGCGAGCGCGCGCGTCAACATCTCGACGCCGCCCTTCGATGCGCAATACGGCACCGAGCGCAGCAAACCGACGTGACCCGCCACCGAACTGATGTTGATGATGGAGCCAGCGCCCTGCTCCACCATCACGCCGCCCAGATGCTTGCAGCACAGGAATGTGCCGGTCAGGTTGATGTCGATGATACTCTGCCAATCGTCCAGGCTGATCCGCTCGATGCCGCGGAAGATCGGGTTGATGCCGGCATTGTTCACCAGCACATCGATCCGTCCGCAGCGCGCAACCACCGCATCACGCAACGCCAGCACATCCGACTTCACGCGACACATCGGCAACCTGCACGCTGGCCGCTTCGCCGATCGCGGCCGCTGCGTCGCGCAGCGTTGCCTCGGTGCGTCCCGTCAGCACCACCCGTGCGCCGTGCCGCGCCAGGCCTTCGGCGATCGCGCGCCCGATGCCGCGGCCGGCGCCGGTTACCACCACCACCTTCCCGGTGAGATCGAACTCGCTCACCAGTTCGGTCCCTGCCGCGCGATGCGCTGCGCGAGCGACCAGCGATGCACCTCGGACGGACCGTCGTAGATGCGGAAAGCGCGCACCTCGCGGAAGATGCGTTCCACCAGCGTCTCCCCGGTGACGCCTTGCCCACCCAGTACCTGCACGCAACGATCCACCACGCGCCAGATCGCCTCGGAGCAGAACACCTTCGCGATTGACGACTCCGTCGTGCCCCGCGCGCCCTGATCCAACAGCCAGGCTGTATGCCAGATCGCCAGCCGGCTCATGCGGATGTCGATCTCGTTGTCCGCGAGCATGAAGCCGACACCTTCGTGGTTCACCAGTTTCGCACCGAACACTTCGCGCCGACCCGCGTATCCCGCGGCAATATCGTGTGCCCGCCGAGCGGCACCCAGCCAGCGCATGCAGTGGGTCAGCCGCGCCGGCGCCAGCCGTACCTGCGCGTAGCGAAACCCCTTGCCCGGTTCACCCAGGATGTCGCTGGCCGGCACGCGCAGATCATTGAACCGCACCACCGCGTGGCCGCCGGCGAATGCCTGGTCCAGGCTGTCCATCGTGCGCACAATCTCGATGCCCGGCTGATCCATGTCGGCCAGGAACATTGTTGCCGCACCGTCTTCGCCCTTCGCCATGATGATCGCGAACTTCGCGCCATGCGCGCCGGTGATGAACCACTTGTCGCCGTTGATCACCCAATGGTTGCCGTCCTTCACCGCCGTGGTCGCCAGCGCCGATGGATCGGAACCCGCGCCGGGTGCCGGCTCGGTCATGCAAAAGCACGACCGAATGTCGCCGCGCGCCAGCGGCCGCAGCCAGCGTTCCTTCTGGTCCGGTGTGGCGACCACTTCCAGCAGGTGGATGTTGGCTTCGTCCGGCGCAAAGATGTGCATCGCGACGGAGCCGAGCAGCGAGTAGCCGGCTTCCTCGAACACCACTGCCTTGCCGACATTGTCCAGTCCCAGTCCGCCGAATTCCACCGAGGCGTGTGGCGCGAGCAGGCCCGCCTCGCGTCCAAGCGCCACCAGTTCGCGTCGGAATTCTTCGGTCGGACCGTGCGCGGTCTGCCGTTTGTCAGCCTCCAGCGGGATGATCTTGTCGCGGATGAAACCGCGCGTGCGTTGCTGGAGGTCCTGCAGTTCGGGCGAGAGGGAGAAGTCCATTGTCCAGCACCTTCACTTTGGATTGGCCGAATACGCTGTACTGCGTCCGCCCTACTGCCGACTGGCCCTCATCATTTTCACAGGGCGTAAAGGCGCGGCGCATGCCACCGACCACACCATCAGAACGCGCGTCCTTGCGCGATCTCGTGAGCAAATTCGACGATGCCGGTGCCGATCGCGGTCAACCCTGCATAGCGCGGCTCGATGGTCGCGCCGCTGCGATAGCGATAACCGAGTTGCAGGAAGATCACTCCCAGCTTGTACATCGCCAGCACGCGATGGAACAGAAAGTCGGACATATCGCGACCACTCAGCGCGGCATATGTCTCCACCGCGAGTTGGCGCGGATAGAAGCCACCCTCATCGGCCGGCATCTGCGCCATGTCATGCAGCGCTGGCGGATCGTCGTCGTGGATCCAGTAGCTCAGCAGCGTGGCGAAATCGAACAGTGGATCGCCACGCGTGCCCTGATCCCAGTCCACTACCGCGACCGGCGACAGGTCGCGCGGGTTCAAAATCATGTTGTTCAGCTTGAAGTCGTTGTGCAGCAGCGCCGGCGCGCCGTCCGGCACCAGATGACGCTCCAGCCATGTGCCCAGGTCCGCGTGCAGCGCGTCAGTGCCCTCCTCCAGTGCCGCGATACCGCGCTTGCGCCAACCGGACACCGCGCGCGCCAGAAATCCCGCCGGCCGGCCAAGGTCCCCCAGCCCCACAGCATCGGCGTCCACCGCATGAATTGCCGCCAGCGTCTCCAGCAGCACCTGCGATAGCCGCGCGCCGACTTCCGGCCGGCCGGCCAACTCCGGTGGCAGATGTTCGCGGATCACCAATCCAGGCCGGTATTCGATGATCTGGAACTGCGCGCCGATCACCGTCGGATCAGCCTCCAGAAACAGCCCGCGCGGCACGAACGCCAAAGCGTCCGGCAGCCGGCTCAGGATCCGAAACTCCCGCGCCATGTCGTACGCGCCGGCTGGCAACTCGCCCAGCGGTGGCCGGCGTAGCACGGCCGGCCGGCCGTCGAGGTGAATGAAAAAATTCAGGTTCGCGAGGCCGCCGGCGAACTGGCGGGGCGGCGGATCGCGGTCCAGCCGCAAACCGTGCACAGCCAAGTGGGCACGCACGGCATCCCAGTCGAGCGGCACGCTCTGCTCCGGCGAGCGCACTTCGGCTGGTCTTTGCTCCACCGTCCCTCCGGCTGTGGCGAAAGGCCGGAGCCTGCAAGCCTGCCCTACCGCCGTCAACCTTGGGTGAGCGGCGGCGTTGCCTCGTCGTGACCAAACGTCTCATTCCACTCCATCTCGCAGCATCCGCGCCAAATCGCGGCCACGGTGCGACAACCGGGAGCGTTACCACCACGGGTGGCGCCCGCTGTCCCAGGCATGGTTGCGCCGGCACCGGGACCAGGCTGCGCCAGCCGGATCGCGCCCGGACCGTCCGCCACCCCAGCGCACCGACGCCGCGGCCGCCGCCCGATCGTCGCGCCGGCGCCGCCATCGCGGCGGTCTGCGCCGCACCGGTCAGCATGTCGATCGTCTGACGGATCCGGTCTCGCGCACGATGCAGCAGCACGCGCTGGTTTTCGGCGCTGATGCCCCGCGGCGTGAAGGCTTCCTCCGCCTCGCACCCCTCCATATCACGCAGGATGATCAACGCACGTTGTCCGGCCGGCAGACGCTCGATGGTGTCCATCAGCAGCCACAAGGAACCGGCGGCATTGCCAACCTGTCGCGACATGAGCGAACCGGTGACCGACTACCTGGAGCAAGCCACGCCGCTGCGCACGCGCGTGGCAATATAGGGACATCTGCGGCGATGAGAGGCATGTCGCCGCTATTTCAAGCAGGTGTGGCGCACGGTTCACCTGCTCGGCAGCCATCGGCGTGTTCCGCCCATGCGCACAACCGAGGAAGCTTTGCTTTCCGCCGCCCGCGCGGAACGACAACGCGATCGTTGACCGTTCCGGCTCGATTGCACAGGTCGAAGGCAGCGGACGCCACGCTGAATGGCATGACGCATATAATTCGCGCGCCGACGATGGGCTGGACACCCGCCGGGCGGCATGAGCCGGTTGGCTATGCGAGTCGGTGTTACCCACGAGACACAACTCCGTGGCGCTCCGTACGGAGTTTTCCCAACTCGTAAGGTTAACGTGCTGTTAGAAATACAGGGGTAGGCTGGCCGGACTCGACACATGCCGGCGCGCAGGTGCCGCCGGCAATTCGGAGACGCCAGATGACCCGATGGTCCGTCCACTCTCCCCGATGTCGTGTGAAGCGGTCGCACATGCCAAGGGTCATCTGTGCTGCTGAACCTCACGCGGCGGCGGCGCAGCACCTGGGACAGTCGCAAAAATCTGAAGCAACCGCGGGTAACTCTCTGGTTATAATGAATTATATACCGATATATCCTCTTCTCGAAAACTGGCACAGCAGCCAAGCGCGACGGCCTCAACCGGTAGTGCCATGGAGCTGCCAATACAAGGTTGCCGAGTCGGTGCGATCGCACGTCGCAGTGAGCCGCCACAAAGTCACCACGCTCTGTCCCATTTCGATATGACGGAGCCGCTCGGACAGGAGTTCCTCATGGATGCACAACAGGCCACACCTAGCTTGGAAAGTGCAGGGCGAAGACAAAAAACATTCACGCGACGCAGCGACCATACGCTACGCTCGCACCTATCTTGCATTAGCGTCGGAGGTATCAGCATCCGAGGTATCCTCCGCCTTACCAATGGAGCGGCCAATGCATCCGGTCGATGATCTGTTCGCCGCCTACGCGAAAACCTTCGAGGCGAATCGCGAAGCCGAGATGACGCTTCCGGAGTATCTGGACGCGTGCCGCGACCATCCGATGATGTACGCGACTGCAACCGAGCGTCTGCTTGCCGCGATCGGCGAGCCCGAAATGGTCGATACCGCGAAGGATGCGCGCCTGGGCCGCATCTTCATGAACCGCACCATTCGGGTCTATCCGGCGTTCTCCGAATTCTACGGCATGGAAGAGACCATCGAGCGCATCGTCGGATTCCTGCGCCACGCCGCCCAGGGGCTCGAGGAGCGCAAGCAGATCATGTATCTGCTTGGACCGGTTGGTGGCGGCAAATCATCGCTCGCCGAACGGTTGAAGGCACTGATGGAAGTGCATCCCATCTACGTGCTGAAGGCCGGCGACGAGTTGAGCCCGGTGTTCGAAAGCCCGCTCGGGTTGTTTAACCCGGAGCGCATGGGTCCTATGCTGGAAGAGCGTTACGGCATTCCGCAGCGTCGGCTGACCGGACTGATGAGCCCCTGGTGCATCAAGCGGCTGGACGAATTCGAGGGCGACATCTCGCGCTTCCGGGTGTTGAAGCTGATGCCGTCGCGGCTGCGCCAGATCGCTGTCGCCAAGACCGAGCCGGGCGACGAAAACAACCAGGACATCTCGTCGCTGGTCGGCAAGGTCGATATCCGCAAGCTCGAACTGCATTCGCAGAACGACCCGGATGCCTACAGCTACTCCGGCGGACTTAACCGCGCCAACCAGGGCATGCTCGAGTTCGTCGAGATGTTCAAGGCGCCGATCAAGATGCTGCATCCGTTGCTGACCGCGACGCAGGAGAGCAACTACATCGGCACCGAGAACATTGGCGCCATCCCGTTCAACGGCATCATCCTGGCCCACTCCAACGAAGCGGAGTGGCAGACCTTCAAGAACAACCGCAACAACGAAGCATTCATCGACCGCATCTATGTGATCAAGGTGCCCTATTGCCTGCGCGTCACCGAAGAACAGCGGATCTATGACAAGCTGGTGCGCACCTCTGAACTAGCCGAGTCGCCCTGTGCGCCGGCAACGCTGGAGATGCTGGCCCGCTTCTCGGTGCTGACGCGGCTACGGCGGCACGAGAACTCGACCCTGTTTGCCAAGATGCGGGTCTACGATGGCGAAAGCCTGAAGGAGACCGATCCGCGCGCCCGCTCGTTGCAGGAATACAAGGACGGCGCCGGTGTCGAGGAAGGCATGGACGGCGCGTCCACCCGCTTCGCCTTCAAGGTGCTGGCGGCGACCTTCAACCATGACACGACGGAGATCGCGGCCGATCCCGTGCATTTGATGTATGTGCTGGAACAGTCGATCCGTCGCGAACAGCTTCCGTCGGAAACCGAGAAGCGCTACCTGGAATTCATCAAGGGCGAACTCGCGCCGCGTTACGCCGAATTCATCGGCAATGAAATCCAGAAAGCCTATCTCGAGTCGTATTCCGACTACGGCCAGAATCTGTTCGATCGCTACGTCGCCTATGCCGATGCCTGGATCGAGGACATCGATTTCAAGGACGCCGACACCGGTCAATTGATGAACCGCGAATTGCTCAATCAGGAATTGACCAAAGTCGAAAAGCCCGCGGGCATCGCGAACCCGAAGGACTTCCGCAATGAGGTGGTGAAATTCAGCCTGCGGGCGCGTGCCAACAACAACGGCAAGAACCCGTCATGGACCAGCTACGAGAAAATCCGCGAAGTCATTGAACGGCGGATGTTCAGCCAGGTGGAGGAACTGCTGCCGGTGATCAGCTTCGGGTCCAAGAAGGACAGCGATTCCGAGAAGAAGCACGCCGAATTCGTCCAGCGTATGACAGCGCGGAGCTACACCGAGCGGCAGGTCCGCCGCTTGGTCGAGTGGTACATGCGCGTCAAGCAGGCGGGGTGAGGTAACCCCGCCAGAACAGGCAACATTTCATGCACATCGTCGACCGTCGTCTTAATCCCAGCGGCAAGAACCTGGCCAACCGCCAGCGTTTCATGCGCCGCGCCAAATCGCTGATCCGCAAGGCAGTGCATGAGAGCTCGGCCAGCCGCAGCATCAAGGATGCCGATCAGGCGGGCGAGGTCGCGCTACCCGCACAGGGCGTGCATGAGCCCTCGTTCCACCGCAGCGCAAGCGGCGGCGTGCGCGATCATCTGCTGCCAGGCAACAAACAGTACATCGAAGGCGACACCATCCCGCGTCCGCAAGGCGGCGCGGGTGGCGGCGGCTCCGAAGGCAGCCCCGACGGCGAGGGGCAGGACGATTTCCGCTTCGCGCTGTCGCGCGACGAATTCGTGGATCTGTTCCTGGAGGACCTGGAACTACCCGATCTGGCAAAGCGCCGGGTGGTGGATACCGAAAGTGTAAGCTGGCATCGCGCCGGCTATTCGGTCACCGGCTCGCCGGCGAACTTCGCGTTGATGCGCACCGTGCGCAACAGCCTGTCGCGCCGCATCGCGCTGAAGCGGCCCAAGGCCGGAGAACTTCAGCGGCTGCGCGACGAAATCGCCGCGCTCAGTCCCGATGGCGAGCAGCTCGCGCGGCGGCTGGAACTGGAAGAAGAACTCACGCGCAAGCAGCGGCGTACCGGCCTGATCCCGTACATCGATCCGCTGGACGTGCGCTACCGGATGTTCACGCCGCAGCCGAAGCCGGTGGCGCAGGCTGTGATGTTCTGCCTGATGGACGTGTCCGGCTCGATGACCGAGCACATGAAGGATCTCGCCAAGCGGTTCTACGTTCTGCTCTATATCTTCCTGAAGCGCCGCTACAAGCATGTCGACGTGGTCTTCATCCGCCACACGCACCAGGCACAGGAAGTCGACGAGGATACATTCTTCCATTCGCCGGAGACCGGCGGCACGGTGGTATCGACCGCGCTCGAGGAAATGCAGTCCGTCATTGCCGAACGCTACAATCCGGATGCGTGGAACATCTACGCCGCGCAGGCCTCGGACGGCGACAACACCGCATCCGACAACGACAAGACCGCTTCACTGCTGATCGATACCATCCTGCCGGTCTGTCAGTACTATGCCTATCTGGAAGTCGGCCGTGATTCCGAGCACTTCCCGCCAGGCTTCATTCGCCGCGATTCCGACCTGTGGCAGACCTACACCACGATCTGCAAGTCGGGCGCGCCGATGGCGATGCGCAAGGTAGGGCACCGGCGTGACATCTACCCGGTATTTCGCGAACTGTTCGCCAAAAAGCAGGCGACTGCGGGAGCTGAAACCGAATGAACGACTTCAGCGGCACGGGCATCAGCGTCCGCGCGGAACGCCCATTGTTCGAGGGGGCGGACTGGGAATTCAGCACCGTCCAGCGCGTGCACGACGCCATCGAGAAGATCGCGGTCGAGGAACTGGGGCTGGATGTCTATCCCAACCAGATCGAGGTCATCGGCACAGAGCAGATGCTGGATGCTTATTCCTCGATCGGCATGCCGCTGTTCTACAAGCATTGGTCGTTCGGCAAGCATTTCGCGCGCAACGAGGCGATGTATCGCGCCGGCATGCAGGGCCTGGCGTATGAGATCGTGATCAACTCCAATCCATGCATCAGCTACATCATGGAGGAGAATACGGCCACGATGCAGACGCTGGTGATTGCGCATGCTGCATTCGGCCACAACCATTTCTTCAAGAACAACTACCTGTTCAAGCAGTGGACCGACGCCAACGGTATCCTCGACTATCTGGAGTTCGCTCGCGGTTACATCGCGCATTGCGAGGAACGCTACGGCGAGGCGCAGGTGGAGCGCCTGCTGGATGCCGCGCATGCGCTGATGAGCCACGGCGTGCACCGCTATCCGCGCCCGCGCACCGCCGATTTGCGCTCCGAGGAACTGCGCGAGCGCGAACGCCGCGAACACGATGAGCGGGTATTCAACGATCTGTGGCGCACCCTGCCGGGCAAGGGCACGGAAAAGGTCGACCAGACGGCCGAGGATCGCCGTCGCGCGCTGTTGCAGTTGCCGCAGGAAAACCTGTTGTATTTCCTGGAGAAGACCGCACCGCGCCTGCTGCCCTGGCAGCGCGAGATTCTCCGGATTGTCCGCATGATTGCGCAGTATTTCTACCCGCAATCGCAGACCAAGGTGATGAACGAGGGCTGCGCCACCTATGTGCACTACCAGATCATGCTGCGTCTCCATGAAAAGGGCCTGCTGACCGACGGCAACATGGTCGAATTCCTGCGCTCCCACACCAACGTGGTGTTCCAGCCGGATTTCGACGATCCGCGCTATTCAGGCATCAACCCGTATGCACTCGGCTTCGCCATGATGCGCGACATCGAGCGCATCTGCACCGAACCGACCGCGGAGGATGAGCAGTGGTTCCCCGCAATCGCCGGCAAGGGCGATCCGATGGCGGTGCTGCGCGATGTATGGGCCAACTACCGCGACGAAAGCTTCATTCTGCAATTCCTCAGCCCGCGTCTGATCCGTGAGTTCGGTCTGTTTCATGTGCTCGATGATGCCAACGAGTTCGAACCTTAGCGTGGAAGCCATTCACGACGAGCGCGGCTATCGCAAGATCCAGCGCGCTCTGGCCCGACAGTACGATATCGCATGGACGTTGCCTGACATTCAGGTGGTGGACGTCAACCTGGCAGGCGACAGGCGTCTGATCCTGAGCCACCGCGCGCTCAACCGCGTCTTGCTGGAAGAACGCGATGCGCGCTTCGTCCTTCAGCACCTGGCCGACCTCTGGGGCTACGACGTGCTGATGAAGGAAGTCGATCCGGCCACCGACGCCGTGTTGAAGGAGCATGCGGCAACGCCACGCAGTGGTGTTCTCCAGCCCGATCCCTGAGCGCTCTGCTGCCCTTCATCGGCGCAACCTCCTAACGAAGCGAGCCGGCGAGGTGAATCTCGCCGGCTCGTTCCAATTACGCCTGACGTCAACGCGCCATGCGCCAGTCAGGTAACGACAGTGTTATTTGCCGTCGCCGTTGTTGGGCTTGGCGACCGTCGGGTGCGACGCATCCGGGCTGGATTGTGGCATGGTATTGGGGCCGCCCGGGCCGGCGTTCGTGTTCGCGCCGCCGGTGCCGTTCATGCCATACGTACTTGCCGGGACCTGCGCGCCGGTCGCCGGTGTGCTGAGTTGCTGGCTGCCCGTCTGAACGCCGGTCACCGCCTGGCTTGGAGCAGCACCAGCGCCGGTGGCAAAGCTGGTCGCAGTAACACCCGTCAGCAAAATGGTCGCCATACCCAGCACATATAATGTCTTTTTCATCCGTTGCTCCTATGGTCGTGAATCACGAGCAAACAGAACGCATCACGCGCTGTCCCGATGCGTCCGGTCACGACAATTGGATCAAAGGACCAGCATTGCGCGCGCGGCGCAGATCATGGCAACCCGTAACAGTCGCGTGAGCGCAATCGCCACCAAGACAGCGCCGCACGCCATAATCGGTGTGACACCGCGGGCATCCAGGCGCGTGGGCGATCAGCATCGCCGGCAGCAGTTCTACTCCGCCGCCTTCGCGCGCTGCGGCCAATCGGCGACATCGATGCGCGGCATATCGAAGCGGTCAGTGGTGCGCGCGTACCAGCCACGACCGTGCATGCGACCGACGAGATCGAGTTTTGGCGTGTCGATGTAGCACTTGTCGGCATCCAGCACGAATTCATCGGCCACGTGGATCGCAACCACCGTCCCGAGGATCACCGCGCGGTCCACGCCGACCTCGACGATCACCAGTCGCTCGCATTCGAACGACACCGGACTTTCCGCGATGCGAGGCGGCTTCACGCGTGACGACGCCGCGGTGGTCAGCCCGCCTCGGCCAGTTCGTTCACCTCCTTGCCGAAGTCGATCGCGGTGATGTTCATTTGTTCAGCGAGACGGTTCGAGACGAGGTTCACCACGAACTGGCCGGTGCGGCGGATATTGCCACCAGTATCCTTCACGTCGCCGGGCGCGCGACCACCAATACCGATCGCAACCACTGGCGGATTGCCGGAGACGGCGTTGAAGAACGAGAACGGCGCGGCGTTCACCGTCCCGTCGATGTCCTGCGTAGTGACCCATGCGATCGGGCGCGGCACCACCGTGGAAACCAGCAGCTTGTAGATATTCTCGTTCGGTGTCTTGTCGAATTCGAACAGCATGGCGATCCCTATGAGCAAGTGTATGCGGCGAGCGTTACGCGTCCGCCCGAGCCATGTCCAGACAGGGACGGAACGACGGGGCGCCTCGCCAGGGCAGTCTGGTGGATGCCGCATTCCCGTCATTGCGAGGAACGTAGCGACGCGGCAATCTGCGCACGCAGTGCCCTACTCGCCCGCGATTGCTTCGCTCCGCTCGAAATGACAACAAAAGCCGGGCCGGTGAGAGTCCTTCACTTGATCATGACAGGCCGTCATCCGCCATGACAGTCGGATCCTGAATGAGCGCCTGGTGCTATGTCCTCGGCTGGGCCGCAACGCTTGCCGATCAGCTTCTGCATCTGCCGTTCGCCGGAGATGTCAGTGGCATGGCGATCCTGCTGTTCCTGCTCCTGGAGTTCCGTAATCAGCGGCGCTACGCGCAGGTACTGTTCCTCGCGCTGTTCGCCATCGGCATGGTCGGCGTAGGTCCTGGCAACCAACAAACCAGGGCTGTTCCTGGCGGGATGGCGGCGCGGTGCCAGCTATGCAGTGTTCTTTCTCGCGCTGACGACGTTGCGCGACGCTGCGGAGACCAGCCCGCTGGTGCGACGTTGCGGTCGGCATCTCGTAGCGCAGCCGCCTGGCCGACGCTATGCCGCGCTGACCGCTGGCGGCCATATCTTCGGCATAACGTTGTCCTACGGCGCCATCGAACTGCTGGCGGCGATGGTGATGCGCGCCAACACGCTGGAATCCGCCGGCGGTTCGACGGACATCCAGGCCATCCGTACGCGGCGTATGCTGCTGGCGATCTATCGCGGCTTCTGCGTGATGAATTGCTGGAGCCCGATCAACATCATGACCGCCGTCGTATCCACGGCTGTGCCCGCGGCGCCGATGCGGCTGCTGCTGCCGCTGGCCTTCGTTGTCGCAGTTGGCATGACGGCACTCGGCTGGATCGAGGACCGCTTGTCGGGCGCTCGCCTGCAAACGCGCGGCGGTCCCCGTCCAACGACCTCGGAATCCTGGATGATCCATTGGCGCATCGTCGCGCTGATCCTGCTGGTGATGGCGCTGGCCGAGGGTACGGCGGCACTGTTCGGCATTTCGTTGGTGACCGGCGTGACGCTGGTGGTGCCGCTGATCGCTATCGGCTGGCTCGAGCGCACAGTCCTGGCGTTTCGCAGGGCGTGGCGCGCGGTCGTTGCCCGGCCTGCTGCTCCGCCGGGCCCAACGCTTCCTGCTGCGCGTGCCGACAATTCGCAGCGAGGCGACGGTGCTCGGTGCCTCCGGTTTCATGGGCGTGGCAATCGGCAATCTCTTGCCGGGCATCGGCCTGACACCGTTGCTTGCCGCATTGCCCCCCATAACGATCCCGCTACTGATCCCGCTTCTGCTGATTGCCACCGGCCAGCTGGGCTTAATCCGGTGGCGGTGGTTGCACTGGTCGGCGCTGTGATCCCGCATCCCGTGTCTTTCGGAGTGCCACCAGCCGTGCTGGCGTTCGCCTGCATGCTGGGCTGGGGCCTCGGGGTCACCATGACGCCGATGTCGAGTTCGGCCATCATCACCGCTCGCTGGGCTGGCGTTTCGCCCTGGACAGTTACAACGCGATGGAATGCAGCTTTCACCGCGTCCGCATTGTTGCTGGCCTGGGCAGCCATCGCGGCGGCGTTCGTGGCATGGCAATGATGGTTTCACTGCCCTCCATGCCGTCGCCGCTCAACGCGCGCGCTCGGCCACAAACCGGGACAAATTGGCCAATTCCGGCGTCCGAACCGGATGATCCAGTGGACCCGTCATACGCATGGCAATCTCCGGCGGGTTCGGCAACGCCGGCCGTAGCGCGAGCCTTAGGTTGATTGTCTGGTTCACCAGATCCATCGCACCGGTCAGCGCCGCATCACCCGCGCTGGCATGCAGCGCCGCGACATCCAGGCTCATCTCGCCTTGCGCCACACTGGCCGCCATATCCAGCCGATCGAATGCCGTTGCCCCCACTCCCAACGCCGCGGAGGCCGAACTCTGCGCCGCCACCGGGTCGGGATTCTCCGCCGCAAGTTTCGCGCGCGACAGATCAAAGCCCTCCACGATGCCGTCGCTTGCCGTCAGCGCCAGATGCCCGCCCAATGTCGCGAGGATGGTTGCCGGGCTATAGCCGCTGGCGCTGAGGTCAGCACTGCCGGACGCCCGACCGGACAAAAGATCCAACGGCGTGTCGGCCAGCGAACCGGTGATGGTTGCGCCGTCCAGCCGCGCATGCACGGCAAGTAATGGCGGCTTGCCGGCGGCATCGAAGGCAAAGCTGCCTGTCAGCATGCCGCCGCCGAGCTTGCCTGATAGCTGGTCAATCCGCAGCTTGTCGTCCACCACCGTGATGGTCGCTGATGCATCGCGCAGCACTGGAACCGACCCGGCGAGAATCTGTCCGACACCCATCTGCACGTTGCCGCGCCAGCCATGCAGCAGTCCGATCGGCAGGGGCACCTGCGAGTTCCCGGCGGGCATCGGCAGCGGCAATGTGTCGGCCACGACGCTGCCGCTCAGGACCGGCTCGCTGCCGCTCTCATCGAGCACCAGTTTGCCGCTGGCGTGCAGCGTCGCCGCGGTCAACTCGAAGCTCTCAGCGGTAAGCCGGCCGGGGACACCGGCGAGATGCGCCGCGAGCGACAGCGATCCATCGCCCAGCCAGGACGGAAGGTTCGGCAAGCCCAATTGTTCAGGTAAGCCAAGGGTCGCGAGCAGCCTGCGTGCGCCGGGATGGCGCAGCACCAATGTGCCGCTCCACCCACCCGAACGCAGGTCGATCGTCGGGTCCGCGTCAAGTCTGGCATCCGCCAGCGACAGCTCGATCCCGAGATAGAGCGCGTTCGGCGGTCCAGCGGCCTTTACCGCCAGTTTAGCGGGCCCTTGCCAAAGCGCAGGCGTGCCACGCCAGGCCGGTGGCAACAATGCCGCCAGAGGGGTGGCATCCTGGGTCGCCACGCTCAACGTCCCATCGCTCAGTCGACCGGCCTCGCCGATAGAACCGGAGGCAACCACATGCATCCCACTCACGGTGCCTTCGATACGACGCAGCGCGAGGTTGCCTGCCTGCATCGACGCATCGACGGTGATCCCCCGGACGATCGATCCGGCCAGTGTCGCCTCGCGAATGCCCAAGCGCAGATCGGCATCGAACCCGCTTGCCAGTCGCGTCAGGTCTGTCGGCGGAGGCAACCGCCCCGGCAACCAGGGATCCAGCGCTATATGGTCCAAGGTCAGATCGGCGGTGATCGACGGCGGTTCACCCCGTTTCACACTAAAGCTGCCGGCAATCGCTGCATCATCCACGCTGCCAGACAGATTGCGCAGCGATATCCGCTCCGCGCCGGCCACCACATGGGCCGACAGCGTCGCCCGCTGCAGCACGGCATCCGGCGGCCCGGTCGCGAGGCTGGCCGGCAGTACGCCAGGCGCAGCCCGTTCCAACCAACGCAACGTCGTCCGCAGCGCCGGTGCATCCAGCTTCGCGTCACCCTCGAAGAGGGCATGCGCCGCACCGTCCCTCGCGATACGTCCGCTTACCTGCAGCCTGCCATTACCCGGCAGTACCGCGCTCGCCTCACGCACGGTCACGGCCTGGCCGGCCAGCTCCAATGCGGCATGCAGATGTTCCAGTGTACCACCGCTGAGTGGGGCAGCCTCCGCGGTAAAATTCAGCCGGGTCGGCACGTCGATGCCCGCAACCTTCGTGCCGCCGGCAAGCAGCGTAGGCAGCCACGCATCCAGATCTAGCTGGCTGGCAGACAGCGCGATGTCGAGGCTTGGCCGCGGCGACACCCGCAGCGCGATCGCACCGGCGGCCGGCGAACCGCCGATCTCCAGCGCGAGGTCATCGATCGCCACGCGGCCACCGCCTGCGGTCAACCGCCCGTCAGCGCGGAACGGTACGGATGGTGCCGGGAACAGCAGGGCAAGCTTCGGCCCGCGACCGGTAATGCTACCGGCCAGAGTGCCATCGGCCCGCAATTGCCCGCTGAAGCTGAGCGCCGAGACCGACGGCCTTGCCTTGACCATCCAGCGTCACATTCAGCCCGGCCGCGCCATCGGCCCCCGCCTCGGTCAGGCGCGCGGTGAGATCCCAGGCATGGCCACCGAATTGCGCTGTTCCCGATGCGGACAGAGCGCCGGTTTCCAATGTCGTGACGGTCGCGTCGATGTCGGTAAAGGCAAGCCGTCCCACCGTCAGCCTGCCGTTCTCGATGCGCGCCGCGAATGCCGCGAGCCAGTTTGGCGGATGCGGCAGCATCCGCCCGGTGTCCATCGGCCACGGGATGCGCAGATTGGGTCCGCGCACCACCAGTTCCCGCGCATCGAGGCGTCCGGCGATCAGCGGCCACAGCGCCACGCGCAGCCGCAGCGCATCGACCTGGATCGAGAAATCTGTGGGACCGCTGCCTCCAACACTCACCTGTGCCGCCGTCAGCACCGGCTGTGGCAGCAGCGTCAGGGTGATCGGTCCCTGAATGGTGACCGACTTGCCAAGCGTAGCGGAGGCGAGCACCTCGATATTCGCGCGATATCGCGTCCAGTCGAGCCATTGCGGCACTTGCCACATCGCAAGCAGCGCCACTGAGGCAAACACCGCCAGTGCCACCAGCGATATGCGCAGGCGGGTCACGTCAGGCGGCTGTACCGTAGCCGCCGCCGCCTGGCGTTTCGATCACGAACACGTCGCCTGGTTTCAGTTCGGCGCTGTCAGTGCCGGTCAGCACTTCATGCGTGCCGTCCGCACGTTCCAGCCATTGGCGACCGACCGCGCCATCTTCGCCACCCTCCAGCCCGAATGGCGCGACGTTGCGACGTGACGCAACGATGACTGCGGTCATCGGTTCCAGAAAGCGCACGCGGCGGATCGCGCCATCGCCGCCATGCCACTTGCCGCCACCGCCGGAACCGCGTCGGATGGCAAAGCGCTCCAGCCGTACCGGGTAGCGCAGTTCCAGCACTTCGGGATCGGTCATGCGCGTGTTGGTCATGTGCGAGTGGATCGCCGATGTGCCGTGGAAGCCGGGGCCTGCGCCGGTGCCGCCGCAGATTGTCTCGTAGTACTGCCGATGCGCGTCGCCGAAAAGGAAATTGTTCATCGTCGCCTGCGAGCATGCGATCGGCTTCAGCGCGCCGAACAGCGCGTTGCACGTGGCCTGCGACACTTCGGTATTGCCGGCGACCACCGCGGCACCCGGCTTCGGCGACAGGAACGTGCCGGGCGGAATGATCAGCCGCAGCGGCTTCAGGCAGCCGTCGTTCAGCGGAATGTCGTCCGCCACCAGGGTGCGGAACACATACAGCACCGCGGCGCGTGTCACCGCGGGCGGCGAGTTGAAATTGCCCGCGACTCTGCTTGCCGGTGCCGGTGAAATCCACCGTGGCGCTGCGACTGGCGCGATCGACGCTGACCGCGACACGGAGCGGCAGCCCGCTGTCCATGGTGTATTCGAATTCGACCGCTGCCGAGGCGGTCGATCACCCGGCGCACCGATTCCTCGGCGTTGTCCATGACGTGGCGCATATAGGCGCTGACCGTCGGCCAGCCGTGCAGCGCCACGACGCGTTGCAGTTCCTGCACGCCCTTCTCGTTCGCCGCCACCTGCGCCTTGATGTCGGCGACGTTCACATCGGGACTGCGCGCTGGATATTTCGCGCCGGCCAGCAGCGCGCGCAGTTCGGCTTCGCGGAAATGCCCGCCATCCACCAGCAGGAAGTCGTCGATCACCACGCCTTCCTCTTCCAGCGTGCGCGACATGGGCGGCGTGGAGCCAGGCGTGATGCCGCCGATATCGGCGTGATGGCCGCGGCTGCCAACGAAGAACAGGATCGTTTCGCCGTTCGCGTCGAACACCGGCGTGATCACCGTGACATCGGGCAGATGCGTGCCGCCGTTGAACGGATTGTTCAGCGCCACCACGTCGCCCGGCTTCAGCGTGGTGCGCCGGTTGTTCAGCACGGTGCGCACGCTCTCGCCCATGGCGCCGAGATGCACCGGCACATGCGGCGCATTCGCCACCAGGAAGCCCTCGGCGTCGAAGATGGCGCAGGAGAAATCCAGCCGCTCCTTGATGTTGACGCTCATCGACGTGTTCTGCAGCACCGCACCGGTCTGTTCGGCGACGTTCATGAACAGGTTGTTGAACAGCTCGAGCAGCACCGGGTCGGGCCGAGCGCTGCCGGCCGGCACGCGCGTCGCGAGCGGCTCGGTGCGATGCAGCGTCATGTGGTCGAGTTTGGTGATCTCCGCCGTCCAGCCCGGTTCAACCACCGTCGTGGCGTTGGCTTCGCGGATCAGCGCCGGTCCGGCGATGCGATCGCCTGCCAGCAGAGCGGTGCGATCGAACACCGGTGCGGTGTGGTCCGCATTGCCGGTGAACATCTGGATGGTGTCGATCGGTCTCCGGCGCGCCGCCAGTGCGCGCGGCAAGCGTCGCTTCCTGCACCGTTTCGCCCGGCGAGATCGCCTCGACTGCCACCGCTTCCACCACCAGTTGCCGGTCCGGCGTGGCAAAGCCGAAGCGCGCGCGATGCGCCGCGGTGAAGTCGGCGACGATCTCCTGTTCACTGCGCAACGGCACGATCAATGCCGCCTCGGTGCCGGCATAGCGCAGATGCAGGTTGCGCTGCGCAGTGATGCGCGCGGGGTCCGCGCCTTGCGCGGCCAGCGCCGCCTTCGCTTCGTCGGCCAGCCGATCGGCAAGTTGCGACAAGTTCCGGCATGGCGTGCGTTTCGAACGGAATTTCAACGGCCTGTTCGCGCATGACCGTCTGGTCGGCAAGCCCCATGCCGTAGGCGGACAGCACGCCGGCATAGGGATGGATGAACACGGTTTCCATGCCCGAGCGCATCGGCGACCAGGCAGGCATGCTGACCACCGGCGCCGCCGAAGCATTGCAGTGCGAAGCGGGTCGCGTCGTGGCCCTTCTGCACCGACACCTGCTTGATCGCATTCGCCATGTTGGCGATGGCAATCTGCAGGAATCCTTCGGCCACCTGATGCGGCGTGCGCGGCTGGCCCGTGGCCTGCGAAATTTCGTCGGCCAGCGCTGCGAATTTGTGCGTCACCACATCGGCATCGAGCGGTTGGTCGCCGTTCGGGCCGAAGATCGCCGGAAAGTGTCGCGGCTGGATCTTGCCCACGCAGACATTGGCGTCGGTCACCGTCAGCGGTCCGCCGTTGCGATAGCACGCCGGGCCCGGATCGGCGCCGGCAGAATCCGGGCCGACGCGGAACCGCGCGCCGTCGAAATGCAGGATCGAGCCGCCGCCCGCCGCGACCGTGTTGATCGCCATCATCGGTGCGCGCATCCGCACGCCGGCAACCGCGGTTTCGAACGCGCGCTCGAAGCCGCCGGCATACAGCGCGACATCGGTCGACGTGCCGCCCATGTCGAAGCCGATGATGCGATCGAGCCCCGCCATCGCCGCGGTGCGCGCCGCACCGACGATGCCGCCGGCCGGACCGGACAGGATCGCGTCCTTGCCGTGAAACGCGGCGGCATCCGCCAGTCCGCCGTTCGACTGCATGAAGAACAGCCGCACGCCTTGCAGTTCCGCCGCCACGTGTTCGACATAGCGGCGCAGGATCGGCGAGAGATACGCATCCACCACCGTCGTGTCGCCGCGCGGAACCAGGCGCAGCAGCGGGCTGACCGCGTGGCTGGCGGAGACCTGCGTGAAGCCGGCCTCGCGCGCGAGTTCGGCCAGGCGGCGTTCGTGCTCGGGATATTTCCAGGCGTGGATCAGCACGATGGCGCAGGCGGCGATGCCCTTGGCGCGCGCGGCGGCGAACGCGATGCGCGCGCGGCGTGTTCGTCCAGCGCTTCGATTTCCTCGCCATCGACGCCGACGCGGCCGGCGATTTCCACCACGTCTTCGTACAGCATCGACGGCAGCGTGATCGCCAGATCGAACAGCCGCGGGCGCGCCTGGTTGCCGATGCGCAACGCGTCGGCGAAGCCGCGGTTCACCACCAGCAGCGTGCGGTCGCCCTTGCGCTCCAGCAGTGCGTTGGTGGCGACGGTGGTGCCCATCTTCACCGCTTCCACCACGCCGGCCGGAATCGGTGCGTCGAGCGGGACGCCAAGTACCGTCTTGATGCCGGCGATCGCGGCGTCGCGGTAGCGGCTGGGGTTTTCGCTCAGCAGCTTATGGGTGGAGAGGTGCCCGTCCGGATCGCGCGCGACGATGTCGGTGAACGTGCCGCCGCGGTCGATCCAGAATTGCCATTTGCCGGTAGGCATCAATGCTCCCTAGGTCCTCTTGTCAGTGCACGCACCCCACTATCCACACAAGCACCCCGCTATCAGCGCGACGCACGTGCTGACCACACGAGCGATACGCTGTCGTAGCGAGTCAAGCGACGCAATCTCGTGGAATGCACGCATGAGATTGCCGCGTCGCTTGGCTCCGTAGCAATGACAGCTCATCGTCTACTCCGCCCGTTCCGATTGCCACGGCAATTGCCACAGTTCCGCGTTGCACAGCTTCTCCGCCAACGCCGCAGAAATCGCCTCGAACAGCCGCTCGCCCTTCTCCGCCGTCGCTGCGTCCGGATTGCCGATCACGCCGGACGACGATCGCGCGCCGATGGTGCGCCAGCGATACACCCCACCACCCACCACATCGGCAACATCCGGCGTGCTGTTCGCCTTTGCCATCGCCGACGCGATCCATCGCCACCAGTTCCGGCCGCACCGCCAGCATCATCGAAGTCTCCGCCTCGCAGGCGTGCATCAGCATGCGTCTGTGTCTCCAGGATCTCCGCGATCGCCTCCGCGGCCGCGTACCAATAGGTGAACTGCACGATCGGCACGCCCAACTTCGGCGTCAGTTCGTCGGTGATCGTGCGCAGCGCGTTCTCGTTGCCGCCGTGCGCGTTCAGCAGCACGATCGCGCTTGAAACCGTGACGCAGCACAGATCGGCACACACCCTCCACCACCGCGGAGAATGCAGGAAAATCCAGCGTGACCGTGCCGCCGAAACTCATGTGATGCTCCGACAGCCCGGTCCACAGCACCGGCAGCACCACCGCCTGCTGCCCGCGCGCCATGATCTTGCGCGCGGCGCGGACCGCGACCGTTTCGCCCAGCATGCTGTCCACTTCAACCGGCAGATGCGGCCCGTGCTGCTCCAGCGAGGCGACCGGCAGGATGACGATCGCGTCCTGCCGCGCCTTCTCGCGCAACTGATCGGCGCGCAGCTTGCGCCATTCCACCTCTGGCGGTCCCGCCATCGCAATTCTCCCTGTCCTGGCGTAGCAATGGGCCACGAAACCGCACGCGGGAAAAGGGAGGCGCGGATGAATTTGCATCGGCTGCTGGGCAAGCGCCTGGAGCAGGGCCGGCCGGTGCGCGTCGGGCTGATCGGGGCGGGAAAATTCGGCTCGATGTTCCTGTCGCAGGTGCCATCCACGCCGGGCATCGAGGTTGCCGCGATCGCCGACCTGGCACCGGATCGCGCACGCGAGGCGTGCCGGCGCGTCGGCTGGAGCCGAGGAACGTATCGCTGCGACGCGCTTCACCGACGATGCATCGGCGATGGTGGCGGCGCCGGATATCGAGGTGGTGGTGGAGGCGACCGGACACGCCCCCGCCGGCATCGCGCATGCTCGCCGCGCGATCGCCGAGGGCAAGCATATCGTGATGGTGAACGTGGAAGCCGATGTGCTGGCAGGCGTTGCGCTGGCGCGCGAGGCGAGCGCGCGCCGGCGTGGTGTATTCGCTGGCCTATGGCGATCAGCCGGCGCTGATCTGCGAGCTGGTGGACTGGGCACGCGCCTGCGGCTTCCGTGTGATCGCCGCCGGCAAGGGCACCAAGTATCTGCCGGAATATCACGCGTCCACGCCGGCGACGGTGTGGGGATATTACGGGCTGACCGAGGAACAGGCGCGGATCGGCGGAATGAATCCGCAGATGTTCAACTCGTTCCTCGATGGCACGAAATCAGGCATCGAGATGGCGGCGGTGGCGAATGCCACCGGCCTGATGCCGCCGCCGGATGGGCTGGGGTTTCCGCCCTGCGGCACGCATGAGATGGCGGAGTTGTTGCGTCCTGCCGGCCAGGTGGAGGTGGTCTCCAGCCTGCACCGCGACGGCACGCTGGTGGCGAACGATCTGCGCTGGGGCGTCTATGTGCTGTTCGAGGCACCGAACGATTACACGGCGCGCTGCTTCAAGGAATATGGTGTGGTGACGGATGCATCGGGGCGGATGTCCGCATTATACCGGCCATTCCATCTGATCGGGCTGGAGCTGAACATTTCCATCCTGTCCGCGGCGTTGCGCGGCGAGGCAACCGGTGCGCCGACGGGGTTCCGCGGCGATGTGGTAGCCACGGCGAAGCGCGACCTGCGCGCGGGCGAAATGCTGGACGGCGAAGGCGGCGGCTGCGTGTGGGGCAAGCTGCTGCCGGCGCACGCCAGTCTGGAAATGGGAGGGCTGCCGATCGGCCTGGCGAACCACGTGAAGCTGTTGCGCGACGTGCGCGCCGGGCAGTGCGTCACGTGGCAGGATGTGCGGATCGACGAAACGGACGCGGCGTATCGCTATCGTCGCGAGATGGAAGTACGGGCAAAAAGGCCGCTGTTCCCTGCTGTGATTGCGGGGAGCGTAGCGAAGCGGCAATCTCGATTACGGTGTGTACTTGATCGAGAATGCGCCGTCGCTACGCTGCTCGCCATGACAATGACGCTGCGACTTCGAGAAGTATGCTGCGCATTCCTAAATCACAATGGCGCTTCATCCAACCATGAAACCGTTCAGCTCCGGGGTAGCCATCGTGGTGTCCACATAGCCCAGTGTGCCCTGTCTCCTTCACCTCGCGCGCAGCATTCAGCAGACCGGTCATCGCGGCGCGATATAACGATGTCGCGAGACTGACGCGCTTCACGCCTGCCTCTGCGAGCTCCGGCACCGAGAACGATTTCCCCTTGATGCCAGCCATGAAATTGAACGGTTTCGACAGCGCGGCGCACACCGTCCGCACCGCGGCGAGATCAGGCAGGCCAGGCGCCATCAGCACATCCGCGCCCGCCGCCTCGAACGCCTGCAACCGCCGGATCGTGTCTGCCAGATCGGGATTGCCGCGCAGGAAATTCTCCGCGCGCGCCGTCAGCGTGAACGGTATCGACAACCCGCGCGCCGCCTCCACCGCAGCCGCGATGCGCTCCGTCGCAAGGCCGGCATCGAACAGCGGCTTCTGCCGATCGCCGGTCGCATCCTCGATCGAGCCGCCAACCAAGCCAATCGCACCCGCGCGACGGATGGTCTCCGCCGCGGCCTCCGGTGCATCGCCAAATCCCTTCTCCAGGTCGGCGGATACCGGCAGGTCCGTCGCCTCTACCACCGCACGCGCATGCGCCAATGACTCATCGCGCGTGATCATGCCGTCACGCCGGCCGAGCATGCCCGCCGCAGCCCCGCTTGAAGTCGCCAGCGCAACAAATCCCACGCCTGCCAGGATGCGCGCAGACCCCGCGTCCCAGGCGTTGCCAATCACGAATGCGCCCGGCGCCGCGTGCAATGCACGGAACCGGTTGGCCTTGTCGAGTTGACTTCATGGTTTCCTCCCCTCGGTCTCCAAACGACGCTGCATAGCACGACAGTCGGTTGACGCGCGAAGGTGCCTGCTCCAGCCTCCCCCAACGAACAGGAGTCCGAGATGGCAAGCGATTATACCGTCGGAGATCTCGTAGCCGAATTCCTGACGCAATGCGGCGTCACCACCGCGTTCGGTATTGCCTCGGTGCACAACATTCCCATGCTGGATGCGATTGGCCGGCGCAACGCCATCCGCTTCATCATGGCGCGCGGCGAATTGGGCGGCGCGCACATGGCGGACGGCTATGCCCGCGTCTCCGGTGGCCTCGGCGTGATCTTCTCGTCCACCGGACCAGGAGCGGCAAACGCCATCGGCGGCCTGATCGAGGCACGCTTCTCCGGCTCCTCCGTACTGCACATCACCGGCCAGACCTCGACGAAATTCGTCGATCGCGAGATGGGCACCGTGCACGACGCACCCGATCAACTCGGCATGCTGCGCTCGGTCTCCAAGACCGCGTATCGCATCCGCTCCGCGCAGCAGGCAATCGGCGTGCTGACCCGCGCCGCGGTCGATGCACTGACCCCGCCGACCGGACCGGTCAGCGTCGAAGTGCCGATCGATCTGCAACGCACCCCGGTCGAACGCCCCGCCATTTTCGACAACTTCGTCCTGCCCCTGCCGCCGCCGCGCACGCCGTCCGCTACGCGAACTGGACGACCTCGCCTCACGCATCATCGCGGCAAAGCGTCCAATGCTCTGGCTTGGTTCCGGTGCACGCCGCGCGAGCAGCGCCGTGCACAAGCTGCTCGATCTCGGCTTCACCATGATCAACAGCATCAACGGCAAAGGCACAGTCTCCGAAGACCACCCGATGAACCTCGGCGGCCTGCACGGCAACGGTATGCCGAAGATCCAGCAGTTCTACCAGACTGTCGACATGATGCTCGCCGTCGGCACGCGCCTGCGCGGCCAGGAGACCGGCGACTTCGCCGTAAAACTGCCACCGAACATCATTCAGATCGACACCGATCCGCTGGCCAATGGCCGCACCTACGCCAACGCGTACTTCGTCTGCGGCGATGCGCGGGCGACGCTGGAAGCGCTGCTGCCGCGCATCGAAGGCCGGCTGAAAATCGATCCCGCGTACCGGAACGAATTTGCCGCACTGAAGCGGACCGCGCAGGCGGATTTCCTCGCGACGCTCGGCGTCTATGGCAGTTTCCCCGAACAGTTGCGCCCCGCGATGCCGAAGGACGCCATCTGGGTGCGCGACGTGACGCAGAGCAACACCACCTGGGGCAATCGAATCTTCCCAGTCTACAGCCCGCATCAGAGTGTGTTCCCTGTTGGTGCCGGCATCGGCCAGGGCTTGTCACTCGGCTTGGGCGCAGCCGCCGCGGCAAATGGCCGCAAGACCGTGGTGATGACGGGCGATGGCGGATTCTTCCTCAATGTCGGCGAACTATGGACCGCGGTGCAGGAGAAGTTCGACATGACCATCATCGTGATGAACGATCGCGGCTACGGCGTGATCAAGCGCATCCAGGATGCAACCGCGCAAGGCCGCCGCTTCTTCGCCGATCTGCAAGGCCCCGACCTCGGACAGCTTGCCGCACTCGCCGGTATTCCGTTCTGGAAGGTGCAAAGTGCCGATACGTTCGGCGCCACCGTCGCCAAATCGATCGCGCACACGGGACCGAGCATGGTCGAAGTCGACATGACATCGGTCGGCGAATTCCCCGCCTACTATCCGTTCAACCAGCGCGCCTGATCGCGCAATGCGCGGCCTGCTTGGTCTGGCCGCGCTGTTGGCCATTGCCTGGGCGCTGAGCGAGGACCACCGTCGCATTTCATGGCGCACGGTAGCCGCCGGCGTGCTGCTGCAATGGGCGCTCGCCGCGTTGCTGCTAGGCTTCGCGCCCGTGCGCGCCGCGATATTCCTGCTGAACGACGGTGCCACTGCGCTGCAAAACGCGACACAGATCGGCACCAGCTTCGTGTTCGGCTATCTCGCCGGCCCACCTCTGCCATTCGTCGAAACGCATCCAGGCGCCAGCTTCATTCTCGCCTTCCAGGCGTTGCCGCTGGTGCTGACGATCAGCGCACTCGCGTCGCTGCTGTTCTATTGGGGCGTCCTGCAACGGATCACCGCCGCGTTCGCCTGGCTGCTGCGCCGCGCAATGGGCATCGGCGGCGCACTGGCACTCGGCGCGGCAGTGCACGTCTTCGTCGGCATGATCGAGGCACCGCTGCTGGTGCGACCCTATCTCGCGCGCATGCAGCGCGGCGAATTGTTCGCGCTGATGACCTGCGGCATGGCGGGCGTGGCCGGCACCGTGATGGTGATCTACGCAGCGTTCCTCGCGCCGCTGATCCCGAACGCACTCGGCAACATCCTGATCGCCTCGATGATCAGTACGCCGGCCGGACTGGCCATCGCCGCCCTGATGGTGCCATTCGGTCCCGCGGAGGCAGCCGACGAGCGCCTGGCCGTGGACGACCCACCGCACAGCACGATGGACGCACTGGTGAAAGGCACCATCGACGGCGTTCCAGTGCTGGTCAGCATCGTTGCCACGCTGCTGGTGGCGGTCGCGTTCGTTGCGCTGATCAACGCAGCACTTGGCGAGCTGCCGCATTGGGGCGATGCAGCGATAACACTGCAACGCATCTTCGCGTGGCCGTTCCGTCCGGTGATGTGGCTGATCGGCCTGCCGTGGGACGAAGCCGGCGCGGCGTCCACGCTGATGGGCACCAAGACGGTGCTGAACGAATTCGTCGCCTATCTGAGTTTTTCCGCTCTCCCGCCGGATACCTTCTCCCCGCGATCGCGGCTGATCGTGACCTATGCATTGTGCGGCTTCGCGAATTTCGGCAGCCTGGGCATCATGATCGGCGGGCTGGGCGCCATGGTCCCAGAGCGGCGGCATGAAGTCGTCGCTCTCGGCTTACGCTCCATCCTGTCCGGCACGCTCGCCACCTGCATGAGTGGCGCGGTTGCCGGCGTGCTGAGATGAGGATAAGCGGATTTGGTGTCTGTCCGCGCGAGGAGCACAACGACGAAGCAATCTCGGTCACAGTGAGTATGCACAACTGACCCGAGACCGCTCCGTCGCTGTGCTCCGTAAATGACAGAGGAAGAGGAAACACACATGCATTGGACCAATCGACGTGAACGCTTCCGTGCCGTACTCGCGGGTGATCGCTGCGTGCATCCTGGCTCGGTATTCGATCCGATCTCGGCACGCATCGCCGAGGAACTGGGGTTCGAGGTCGGCATGTTCGCCGGCTCGATCGCATCGTTCACGGTACTCGGCGCGCCAGACCTGATCGTGCTGACGCTGACCGAGTTCGCCGCGCAGGCCTACCGGATCAATCGTGCCGGCAAGCTGCCGCTGCTGGTCGATGCCGACCACGGCTACGGCAATGCGCTGAACGTGATGCGCACGGTGCAGGAGCTGGAAACCGCCGGCGTGGCGGCGATGTGCATCGAGGACACGCTGTTGCCGAAGACCTATGGCGAGAAGAAGCCCAGTCTGATCTCGTTGGAAGAAGGCGTCGGCAAGATGCGCGCCGCGCTTGCCGCGCGCGAGGACCCGTCGTTCGTCATCGTCGGGCGCACCAGCGCGGCTTCCATGACCGGGACCGAGGATGTGATCCGCCGTGCCAAGGCGTACGTCGAAGCTGGAGTGGATGCGTTGTTCTTCGCCGGCGGCATGACGCGCGAACAGCTCGACGCAATCTCCGGCGCGGTGAAGGTGCCGCTGATGATGGGAGGCGGCGGCCGAGAGCTGCAGGACAACGACTACCTATCCAGTCGCCGCGTGCGGATTGCGCTGCAAGGACATCAGCCGTTTTCGGCTGCTGTGCAGGCCGTCTACAACACGCTGAAGGCACTACGCGAGGGCACCAAGCCCAGCGATCTGCACGGCGTAGCATCGGCCGAGACAATGCAGCGCGTCACGCGTGCCGGCGACTACAAAACGTGGACGGAGAAATTCCTGGGAGGCTGAGGCGGCCCCCTCCCCTCGCCTTGCGCATCCGAATGCGGTGGGGGGTTTCGCTGGCGCTCTACACATCCTGCGGTTCCAAGGCTCGCCGCCGGGAAATCGAAGCAGGATGGGTCGAGCGACAGCGAAACCTGTCGTCTCCAGTCAGCCCGATAACTGCGCGCGATCAACTTCGTTCGATTTCAACCAGCACCGGTTGAAATGCCGCGGTCGCCTTCTTGAGTTCGGCTGCCGGGTTCGCGCCCGAGATGACACGAACAGCGTGCGTGCCGAGCATCGCGTCAGGTACCCGCCAAACCCAATAGCGGCGCGCATAACCACGCCGACACGCGGCGCCGGGAGAATGCGTTACGGTGACCGAACTCATCAGTCCGCCTGCTTGCCCGGCATCGAGATCCGCCGTCCCACGCCCCTCGGCAGCGGCTTGCCGGCATGCTCGCGCACCAAGGCCAGTATCCCGGCGTACAGTTCCGTCGGCATCGGCGCCACGCGGCGCACCGACAGATCGATGTGCAATCCAAGCAACTCCTGCGTCGCGACGCGATGGCCGCCTTCCGCGTGGAACATCTCGTGGAAATAGTGCAGTCGCTTGCGCGTCCACCGCCAGCAGATGCGACGTCACGCGCACCCGCTCGCCGATACGCACCTCGCGCTCATACCGCGTATGCGTTTCCGCGGTGAACGTCGAATTGCCGGTGGCATCGCGATACGCCTGTCCAACGCCCAGGGTGTCGTACATCAGATCCGTCGCCTGATCGAACAGCACGACATAATAGGCCATGTTCATATGGCCGTTGGCGTCGATCCACTCAGGCAGGACCACGCCTTCGAATACCGGTAAATCCATTGCGCTCAGCTTGTTGACGAAGCGGCATGCGGTCAAGCACACACGGTACCGCGATGCGCCAGAGACGAGTAACCGAGATGGAGGTCGCCGACGGACTGCCGCCGCCAGACCGGTGGCGTGCCATGCTCGCCGTCGCCATCGCGGTCAGCCATGTCGGTGCTGGTCACCTCGATCGCCAACATCGCACTGCCCACCATCGCACGCGACATGCACGCGACGCCTGCCGCCTCGATCTGGGTGGTGAACGCCTACCAGCTCGCGGTGACCGTAACGCTGCTGCCGTTCGCCTCGATGGGCGACATCTACGGCTATCGGCGAGTCTATGTCTGGGGCCTCGCGGTCTACACCGCCGCGTCGCTGCTCTGCGCGCTGGCGCCATCGCTGCCGGTGCTGGTGATCGGCCGCGTGCTGCAAGGCTTCGGCGGCGCCGGCATCATGAGCGTGAACGGCGCGCTGGTGCGCTTCATCTATCCGCGCGCGTCACTTGGCCGCGGCATCGGCTTCAACGCGCTGGTCGTCGCGGGCTCGTCCGCCGCCGGCCCGTCGGTGGCGGCGGCGATCATGTCGGTGCTGTCGTGGCCCTGGCTGTTCGCGCTGCAGGTGCCAGCCGGCGTGCTGGCCTTGTGGATGGCGCGCCGCTTCCTGCCGACGACGCCGCTCGCCGGCCATCCGTTCGATCCACTGAGCGCGGTGCTGAACGCCGTCACATTCGGCCTGTTCATCACCGCGCTGGACGGCATCGGCCGCGGCCAGGGACCCGCGACGGTATTGATCGAATTCACCGTCAGCATCGTCATCGGCTGGTTCTTCGTGCACCGCCAGTTCACGCTGGCCGCGCCGATGCTGCCGGTCGATCTGTTCCGCCGTCCGGTGTTCGCGCTGTCGGTCGCCACCGCGATCTGCGCGCACGCCGCACAGCTCATCGCTTTCGTCGCGCTGCCGTTCTACTTCCAATACGTCGGCGGACTGTCGCCGATCGAGATCGGCGTGCTGATCACGCCGTGGCCAGCCGCGCTGGTGATCATGGCGCCGATCGCCGGGCGCTTGGCGGATCGTCACTCCGCTGGCCTGCTCGGCGGCTTCGGCCTTGCGGTGATGACGCTCGGACTGCTGCTGGTGCTGTTCATGCCGGAGCCGCCGACGCGCATCGACGTGGCTTGGCGGCTGGCGGTGTGCGGCATCGGTTTCGGATTCTTCCAGTCGCCAAACAACCGCCTGATGATCGCCAGCGCGCCGCGCGATCGCGCCGGCGCGGGCAGCGGCATGCTGTCGACCTCCCGCCTGCTCGGCCAGACCACGGGCAGTGCGCTGGTGGCGCTGGTATTTGGCCTGACCCACGGCGGAGCCGCACTGGAATTGCACTGGGCACCAAGTTGTCCATCGGCATGGCGGCGTCGTTTGCCGGCATCGCGATGGTGCTCAGCATGCTGCGCGTGCGTCAGCCGCAATCGGTGTGAACGCTCGCCCTCTCAACGGCGACACGCTTACGCCGCCTTGTCGCCCCGCCCGTTCCAGCGCCGCGCGATGTCGTCCAGACATGCAGCCATCGCCGGACCCAGCCGCGCCGTCACCTCCTCCAGCCGCTCGACCAGCACCTCGGCGCGCGAGCGATCGTTGCGCGTTACCGCATCAGCAATCTCCTCCAGCACCTCGCCCAGGCCGATCGCGCCGCAGGTTTCCGCCAGACCGCTGATCTCCTCGCAGTTGCGCACGATGGCGCTCGCCTCCCAGCCAGGCAGCAGTTCACTCAGGCGCATGCAGCGCGCGGACGCATCGGCGATGAATTCCGCCACACAGGCGCGCGCGCGCTCCATGCCGACCACCGCCACCATCTCCTCCAGGAACACCTGCGAGACATCGGCGGAATGATCCTGTGCATGCGCACCGACTGACCGTCCAGGCGCTCACTGGACGCGGCGTCGCGCGGCAACTGCACCGACGCGCCGTCGCCCTGTATCCAGCGCCGCAGCGTCGCACCCAGGCGATCGAGATTGATCGGCTTCTCCAGCACCGCGGTGAACCCAGCCTCGACGCAACGCTTGCGCATCATCGGGCCCTTCAGGCCGGTCAGCGCAATGATCGGTATCGTCGAGACCCGCCCACGCAGACTGCGAATCCGGCGCGTTGCGTCGAACCCGTCGCGCTCCGGCATCTGGATGTCCATCAGGATCGCATCGAAGCTGTCACGGCTGGCCAGCCGCACCGCTTCGTCGCCGTCATTGGCGACGAACGCGGAAAACCCCCGGCGCGACAGCGCGGCGACCAGCAGCGCCTGGTTCACCTTGTCGTCATCCACCACCAGGATGCGACCACCGCGCGCCGCCGATGCCATCGGCTCCAGCACTTCGAACGGCGAGCGCTGCGCCAGCAGTTGCTGCGCCAGTGAGGCAACCTGATACGGATCAGCCGGCAACGGCACGATCGCGTCCACCTGCGCCTTTTCGCCGCCCTCGCCGAGCCAGATCATCACCGCCAGCCGGCCGAACCCGGTATCGCGCAGGCGAACTGACAAAGACTTCGGCGGACATGCCGATCAACTTGCCTTGCACGATGACAAGGTCGAGCGCTCCGCGCTGCGCCTCGATGCGTTCGGCCAACGCCATGCCAAGATAGCCGTCCGGCGCCGTCTCCACCGATCAAGCCGATATCGCCGAGCTGGCTGGCGATGGTTCGCGCCCTGGCGTCTTCGTCACCCACCAGCAACGCAGTCCGGCCGGCAAAGCGCTGGTTGCGCATCGTCTTGCGACACACGTTCGGCCGGGAACTCGAAGGTGAACTCGCTGCCGACGCCGAGAGCGCTCTCCACGGTCAGCGCACCACCCATCAGCACGGCGTTTTCCCGGCACAATGCCAGGCCCAGGCCGAGGCCCTCGTGGCCGGCGTTCTCCTGGCCACGGCCGCGTCGGAAACGCTCGAAGATGTTGACGCGATCGTCGGGCGCGATGCCGGGCCCGGTGTCCGAAACAGCGAGCTTGATCGAAGTCGCGCCGGCCGCATCGGCCACCGCCGAAGCGCGGATTTCCACGTGGCCGCTGGCGGTGAACTTGATGGCGTTGCCGACCAGATTGAACAGCACCTGGCGCAGCCGCGTGGGATCGACCAACCACTGGCCGCGCAGCAGATCGTCGTAGCGCGTCTTCAGCTCCAGCCCCTTGTCGCGCGCCTGCGGCTGCAGCGTACCGGTGACTTCCTGCACGAGCCCGATCACATCCACTTCGTCCACCTGCAATCCGGCACCACCGACCTCGCCGCTGGCGATTTCCAGCAAGCCGTTCAGCATGGCAAGCAACGCCTCGCAGCTTGCCCTGATGCGTTCGAGCCAGATGCGCTGCTCCTGCTCCAGTTCGCTGTCGAGCAGCAGCGAGCAGATGCCCATGATCGAGTTCATCGGCGTCGCGCACATCATGACCGAGCGCCGCGAGCACCCTGTCGCGATCGCGGGCCACCGCGTTCGCCTCGTCCTGCGCTGCCTGACTGGAGTTCGCGGCAGCTTCCAGCTTGGCCGCCAGACGGACTTCGTTGGTCACGTCACGTCCCGTGCAGACGAAACGGCCGTCCGACAACGGCTCGATGCTGAGCCGATGGATGCGCTCCTGGCCGTCATCGGTGGCGATCGGCACATGCGATGCCGTCCTGTCGGGATCGCGCATCCAGCGCTTCGACGATACTGCACGCGGTATTGCCCAGCGGGCCCAATCCGAGAGCGACCAGCAATGGCTGGCCGATGGCCTCGCGCAGTCTGTCCGGCGCATAGCCGTGGGTCGCCGTCACGCAGCCCCGCTTGTCCAGATCGACCTGCCAGTCCGCGCCGAAGCCTGCGGGAGTAATCGGGACGGAACGTTCGCTTCCTGATCGGCGATGACACGGCCAACGCCAGGCATGTCACCCAGACCGCGAGCAAATAGCCGCCGAGAATGCCGATGGCCCGCATCCCAAGCCAATGGCTTTTGAGCGCGAGGTCGGTATCCATGCGGGCGGTCACCGTTCCGTCGACCGACCGGAGTGGTTCCGTGACCGACAACTGGGCCGGAATTCCCAGCATCCGGTTGACCTCCGTCATTAGCCAGGTGCCCCATGGCCAGTCGTCCTGCGCGCTGGACGCTGCGCGGGGCGACGGAGCCCCCTGTTCCGCGCAGTACCAACGAGCCATCGATGCCATGAAACTCGATGGACACGCCCGGCCCAAGCCAGGTGCGCCCGACCAGCCTGGCAAGATCCTCGATCCGCAGTTCGGCGCCAACAATGCCCGCAGCCTTGCCGGAGGGATCGCGCACGACGCGGGTGAGCACCGCCGCCGGCCCTGGACGCAGCCACGAATCGGCGCGCTGCAGTGCCAGCGGCATGGCGTTGTCGGCGGTGGCGCGACGGAACCAGTCGGTATCGCCCACCGATGCGTCGCCGGCGAGAGAATGGCGAGGATGCCGCCAGCAACTGGCCCGATGCGCTGACCGCGAACGTCGCGCCGACCGGCGGCAAGGCGCTTTGCAGCCGCAGCAGGCGGGAGGTCAGCGCGACCCGGTCGACGTTCTGGAAATCGGCCGGGCGAAACCCGTCCGTCATGTCGGCGAAGTGTTCCAGCGGCACATCGATCGAGGCCGCCACGGCGCTGGCCGAGACTGTAAGACCGCTGAGCGCGTCCCTCGCCACCTGAGCGGTCTGCAGAAACGCGGTCAGACCCCAGGCGCCGATCAGCAGCAGCGCCACGGCCAGCAGTGCGACCGAACGCGAGATCAGTCGCAGAGGCGCCACGAGGAAGTTGATGACGCGCTTCACCGCGAGCTCCGTGCCGGGAAGCGGCAGCATAAGCAGTGAAGGCTACGACTTGGTTTCAGCGGGCACGGCGCGGGCAACAGACCGTCGGATTTCCGTCATGCCGATACAGTCGGACGTCCGCGTCTCTGCTGACCGCAGCGAGAAACACGCCGAAGCTGGCGCCGGGAAACGATCTTCCCATGCCTGATTTCAACGTGCAATTGCAATCAAATCATCTTGCCGCGCGCACAATCAAACCAGAGTTGTCCCGGTGCATCGGATGGCGGGATGATGAGTGAAAGCATCACCTTTCTGGATTTTCAACATCCATTGCACCGCCGCTGAGCAGCACGAAACACGGCTCAAGGCGATATCGCCTGAACCAAGCGTTACCGCCAGTTGACGGCTGGCGGTCTGCCGCGCCGACACCTGCCAACGTCCGGCGGAGCCCGCGAAACGCAACGGGATCGCAGCATGCGCTGCCAGCCGACGCTGAAGGAAAGTCGCCAGTGACAGAACCAGACTGATCGGTGCATCGCGGCGAACTGTCACCCGCAGCGACGTACCTTCGCCTGCGGCTACGGCGACACACTCGTCATGCGCCGGAAGTGAACGTCCAGTTGGTGCGGACCACCGACGCGGCGCAGGCCGCGTCGGCGGTAGCCACCGCGGGCGCCGTCGCCTCCGGTTTGACTATGTCGGGCGGTGGTGTGCTGCAGCCGGCCAGCAACACGACAACGGCCGCGAATCGCAGTGGTGCAACGCGACGCGACAGCAGCCGCCAGACGGCGAGCATCAGCGAATGATGATCTCGACCCTACGGTTCTGCGGTTCGCGAACACCGGGACCGGTAGGCACCAACAGATGCGTGTCGCCGAAGCCCTGGATAGTGATGGCGTTCTGCGGCACGCCGTCGCGCACCAGTTCGGCCTGCACTGCCTGGGCTCGGCGCACGCGAGAGACCCTGGTTGTACTGTGGGTGCCGGAGGTGTCAGTGTAGCCATTTACTTCGATTCGCGTGTACTGCACCTTGGTCGAGTTATCCGCCGCATCCTTGATGATCTGCCGCGCGCGATCGGTCAACGTCGACTTGTCCCAGTCGAAGAACACCAGGTACGAACGCGCCGGTGCCTGGGCCGGAACCGCCTGAACGGCCGCCGCCGCTGGAGCCGGCGGCGCAACGTTGAACGCATAGCGCACGCCGAGCAGGAAGCTGTGGTTGTACTGTCCCTGCAGCTTGACGCTCGCAGGGACTGTCACCGGTCCACCACCGAATCCCGGAGCACCCGCAAAGACGACCTGGTTGCCGTTGAACGTTTCGCTGCCCGGTACGCCAAAGAAGCGATATTCGGCGGTCAGCGACAGGCCAGGCACGCCGGGAATCGGAAACGCCAGGCCACCGATCGCCTGAAATGCAAAGCCGCCCTGCGTCTGGTTGAAGTTCCCGACTGAGCAACGGAAAAGCAGCAGGGGTATAGGTGCGCTGCCGGGAGAAGTTGGTCCAGGCATAACCAACGCCGCCACCGATGTACGGGTAGAGCCAGGGCAGACCAATGTCCATGTCGAACAGCACGTTCGCCATCGCGCCGTAAGTCTGGATATTGCCTGCTGTTGCTGAAGGATGTGATTGGTCGCATGCAGCGGGGCCTCGCGATAGTTGCCCTCCACCTCGAAGCGAAAGCCGTTGCCCAGGCCGTAACCGACGCTGCCAAGCCCGGCAAAGCCGCCGTGCGGCATGATCTGCCCGCTCGCTGGCAACGCCGATATTCTCCGGCAGGTTATATCCGGCGCCGGCGCCGACATAGAGCCCCTGGAACGGCTGCGCCTGCGCAGCGAGCGGCGCTATCAGAAGGGCCATCGCCGCCAATACGTTACGAAACCGCATGCTTCTGGCCCTTCCCTGGCACAGACGAAAAGGGGCGCCTCGCGGCGCCCCTATCCATTGTCGTCGTCAGCAACCCGCCGGTGGTCAGCGGATGATGATCTCGACGCGACGGTTCTGCGGTTCGCGCACGCCAGGTCCGGTCGGAACCAGCAGATGCGTTTCGCCGAAGCCCTGGATCGTGATCGCGTTGCGCGGCACGCCATCCTTGACCAGTTCCGCCTGAACTGCCGTGGCACGCCGGACCGACAGACCCTGGTTGTACTGAGGCGTGCCGGAGGTGTCGGTATAGCCGTTCACCTCGATCCGCGTGTACTGCACCTTGGTTGAGTTGGCCGCCGCATCCGCGATGATCTGGCGTGCGCGATCGGTCAGCGTCGCCTTGTCCCAATCGAAGAACACCAGGTAGGAACGCGCCGGCGCCTGGGCCGGAACGACCGCAGCCGCGGCCGCCACCGGCGGCGGAGCTACGCCGAAGTTGTAGCGCATGCCAACCAGGAACGAGTGGTTAAAGGACGGCCCGAGCAGCACCCTTCCCGGAACCGACGCGGTGACACCCGTGGTGGTCGTCGCGGTTGCGACGCCGCCATACGACCGATTGTTGGTCGTGCCGAGGAACCGATACTCCGCCGTGATGGCGAGGCCAGGGATGGCCTGCACCGGGAAGGCCGCGCCAAGAATCGCCTGATACGCGAACGTCCCAGTTGTATCCTGGCCGCTGACGTTGATGGCGCCCGGCGCAAACGTGTTGCCGCCGCCCGTGGCTGTACCGCCGTTATAGAAGCTGTACTTCTCAGCAATGCCCAGCCAACCCACGCCGGCACCGATGTATGGCACGATCCACGGCGACACGCCGTTGAAGTCGTACAGCACATTAACCATGCCGCCGAACTTCTGTTCGTTGGATCCACCGGAGATCCCGGAGAAGGCCGAGCCGGTCACTCCATTGCTGCGGTTATCCCGATAGTTACCCTCGATTTCGGCGCGAAGCCCATTGCCGAAGCCCCATCCCAACGACACTACACCGGCAAACCCGACGCTGCCTTTGAGGTGGCCGACAGCGGCTATCCCGGCGCCGAGCGGCGAGAGGAATGACGAAGCTGAGGTTCTTGACATCCTCCTGCTGCGTTATGTTCACGCCGGCACCGCATGCCAACATAGAGGCCGGTAACCGGCTGCGCGCTGGCCGCGAAGGGCATGGCCACGACCGTGGCCGCCAGAAGTGCACTCCGAAGCTTCATTTGCTCTCTCCTCGTTTCTTCCGGCGCCAGTGGCGCACTAAGGGTGTCGTCAGGTGCATCGGCGCCCCTTTCGATAGACAAACCATAGCCCGACACCGCGGCTAACGCGAGGGGGGGCAATGGTTTTCGGGCACAGTGTTGCCCCGTTGCAACAGACACGGCAAGCCAGCCACAGACGGCGGAAGAGAGCAGGAGTTGAACCTACCCGGAGCCGCCGAGCAGCCCCCACCGGCTTTGAAGGCCGGCCAGCCCACCGGAGCTGCTTCTCCTCCGTCACGCAGTATCATGCATCGCCTCGAATTCGGCAATGAATGCCGCCTCGTCCAGCAGGTTCAAGGCATCGACAGTCCAGCCACAACCGGTCCGCACTCAGTCTCCCGATCACCGGTCGCTTGCGGTTGCGCAGGCTTGCGGCGAGGATCTCCAAGGCTTCGCCACCGATGGTGACGGCGAACGATTCGAGCAGATCAACCGGCAACGCGCCCGAGCCGATTTGGCTGCGGCAGGCTGCCACGGACACCACGTGCCCTGGCAAGGCCGTGCGAACGGCTGTCGCCACGCGCTCCGCACAGGCGCAGATGTCGGCCGCCGGCCGGGTCAGCAACCGCAACGTCGGCAGCCGCTGCGCCAGTCGTGCGGGGTCCAGATAAAGCAGCAGAACCTGTTCGAGCGCCGCCAGTCGTCCCTTGTCCAGCCGAAGGGCCCGCTTCAGCGGATTGGCGTTGATGCGCTTTATCAATTCCGCGTGACCAACGATCAGCCCGGCCTGCGGACCGCCCAGCAGCTTATCGCCCGAGAAGCTCACGAGGTCCGCGCCCGCCGCCAACGACTCCTGAGGCGTGGGCTCGTGCGGAAGGCCCCAGGTCGCAAGATCCACCAGGCTGCCGCTGCCGAGGTCCTCCACCAGCGGAAGTCCCGCCGCATGGGCAATCGTCGCCAGTTCGGCCGGCGGCACGACAGCGGTGAAACCCTTGATTGCGTAGTTCGCCTGGTGAACCCGCATGAGCAACGCCGTCTCCGATCCGATTGCCGCCTGGAAGTCCCGGGCATGGGTGCGATTCGTGGTGCCGACCTCGCGGAGCACTGCCCCGGCGCGGGCCATGATCTCCGGAATGCGAAACGCCCCACCGATCTCGATCAGTTCGCCGCGGGACACGGCAACCTCGCGGCCCAGCGCCAGCGTATTGAGGATCAGCAGCACCGCCGCGGCATTGTTATTGACCACGGTGGCCGCCTCGGCGCCAGTGAGTTCGCGCAGCAGCCTTGCGACGTGCTCGTCGCGTTCGCCGCGCCGCCCGGTGGCCAGATCGAACTCCAGCGTGGTGGCCGACGCGAGTGCCGCAGCCGCCGCGGCAGCAGCCTCCGGCGGCAGCGGCGCTCGCCCCAGATTGGTGTGCAGCACTGTCCCGGTCAGGTTAAACACGGGCCGCTGCGATACGGCAAAGCGCCGCACCAGCGCATCCGCCGCAGCATCCAGTATCGGCGTCCGGCGCCGCTGGAAACGCGCGGGCGGCGCGGCGGGTTGCCAACTCCTGCCGCAGCGCCGCCATGGTGGCCGTACGACCGAATTGGGCAAGCAGGATCTCGGCGCCCGGCATTCGCAACACGGTATCGAGCGATGGGAGAGGACTGGTGGACTCGGGCATGTCGGCGGCATGCTAGGGGACATGAGCACGACATTCGAGATACCCACGCTGCGGACCGAACGATTGGTGTTGCGCGCGTTCCGCGCCGCGGACCTGGATGCCTTGGCGGCGATGCAGGCGAATGCCGAGGTGCGGCGCTTCCTTGGCACAGGGACCCCGCTGAGTCGCGCGGATACGTGGGCACTGACGGAACGCGCACTCGGCCAATGGTCCCTGCGCGGGTATGGCATGTTCGCCGTCGAAGCCGATGGGCGATGCGCCGGCTGGGCCGGTATCCTTCACCCGCTGGAATGGCCGGAACCGGAGCTGGGCTACGCGCTTGATCAGCCGTTCTGGGGCCGTGGCCTGGCCAGCGAGGCGGCGCGCGCGGCGCGCGACTGGGCATTCGCAACCCACGGCTTCGTACGGCTGGCAAGCTTCATCCGGCCGGACAATGCGCGTTCCATCCGTGTGGTGGAGAAGCTGGGCGCCGTGCGCGAGGGGATGGTCGAACTGCGCGGCTTCCGCGGCGGAATGGTGGGTGCACTGGCCGCCCGGACATGGACCGATCGTGTAGGCAGACAGCCCATCGGCTCAGCAAGACAGCCCTGTAGGAAACCGCATGTCGGGACCGACGAAACTGCTGCAGGACAGCGACCCCGCGCCGGTGCGCGTGCTGCGTGAGAGCGGCAGGTCGGACCTGTTCCTTACAGCCGACCACGCCGGACGTGTGATCCCGCGCCGTCTGGGGCGGCTTGGACTGCCGGCGGATGAGTTGATTCGCCACATCGGCTGGGACATCGGCATCGCCAGCGTCACCGAACATCTGTCGGCGGCACTCGATGCCACCGCCGTGCTGCAGACCTATTCGCGCCTGGTCATCGACTGCAATCGCGATCCCACGGTGGCAAGCTCGATCCCCGAGGTGAGCGAAATTACCGAGGTGCCGGGCAACCGCGATCTAACTGCAGTGGAACGTGCGGCACGGCGAGCAGAGATCTTCGCACCGTACCATGCGCGGATCAGCGGCTTGCTGGATGCACGGCAGGCAGCGGTGCGGCGCACCATCTACATCGCCATGCACAGCTTCACGCCCGTGTTCAAAGGCGAGTTGCGGGCCATGCAGGTCGGTGTGCTGTACAACCGCGACGCACGCCTGGCGAACATCATGCTCGATCTGCTGCGCGCGGAGGGGGATCTGGTGGTCGGCGACAACGCGCCATACGCGGTGAGCGACATCACCGATTACGGTGTACCGGTGCACGCCGAGAGGCGCGGTCTGCCACACGTGGAGATCGAGATTCGTCAGGATCTGATCGCGAACGAGGCCGGACAGGCGGCATGGGCGGAGCGCTTCATGCGCCTGCTGCGGGCGGCGGAGGCCCGACTGTGCAACTGCTAATCAGGGCGGTCGCCTGCCGACCGGCCCGTCTGATTTGTCATTGCAAGTTCCTTACCGGCTGCTGGCCGACCGGTCGTGGATGAAAGACCAGGACTTCCGCGGTTTTCCGATCCTGGCAGTGGCAATTCTTTCTTGTGAGCGGAGCGGAGCAATCTCGGGCGAGTTGGGCACTTCGATCGAAATTCCCGCGTCGCTGCGCTGCTCGCGATGACAGGGAAACCCGATAGTACACCATTCACCCGATTGCCCTGGCGCTGGGTTCCCGGTGAATTGACACGAACTCGACCCGACGGTGCTTATTGCAAGTCAAGTAACGATCCGGTTGTTGACGTGCGGGAATGGGCAGCGGCGCAATGCGGGAACGTTTCTGGCTGATGTTGGGTGTCATCCTGGTACTAATCGTGGTCGGCTTCGCGTCCTTGGTAACGCGCGGCTCGGCAACGCATGGCCAGGACCGACGCCTCGCCGATCAGATGGCCGCACTGCCAGGCAAGCTGTTTGCGAACCTGCGCGACATGACCAGGAACTTTGCCGACTCGCTCAGCGGTTTGCCGCAGAACTCCTCCCCGGTCACCGCGGCCGAGGCGACGCGCGCCCAACCGCAGCCACCAGCCAAGCAATAGTACGCGTGCTCCATGACCGAGGTTGAAGGATCGTCCGGACCGAGCCGCGACGTGCCGATCGATGCGGCTCACGCAGCACTGCTGTTCGTCGATGTGCAGAACTACAACGCGCGCCCCGATGGCGGGGAATATGCCGCACTGACCAAAGCCGAGTGTCAGGCGCGCTATGGCTGGTTCTTCCGCACGATGCAGGAGACGGCGCTACCGAACATGCAGCGGTTGCAGGCCGCGTGCCGCCGGGCTCGTGTTGAGGTGATGTACACGGTGATCGAGGCGCTGACGCAAGACGGGCGCGACCTGAGCCTCGATTACAAGATCAGCCGGCTGTTCGTGGCCCATGGATCATGGGATGCGAAGGTGCTGGACGCGATCGCGCCAGGGCCGGACGAGATCGTGCTGGGTAAGACATCGTCATCGGTGTTCATCTCGACGAACATCGACTACGTGCTGAGAAACCTGGGCGTGCGGTCGCTGATCATCGCAGGTGTGCTGACGGATCAGTGTATCGACTCAACGGTGCGGGATGCTTGCGATCTGGGGTATCTGGTAACCGTGCCGACGGATGCCTGTGCGACACTGAGCGCGGAACGGCACGAGTGGGCGTTGCGCAACAATCGCGGATACTGCCGGCAGGTGACGACGGAGGCGTTGGTGCGGGAAATTGAAGGTTTCGCGCGAAACTGAACGCTCGATGCTCGCCTTCGCGTGCATGACCGATTTTGCGGCGATTCACTTTTTCCCAACGGCCCCTATGACGTGGACGGCGTTGGTATCGGTCACCCCACCCCGGACGCCTGCTTCGCAAGATCGATCAACGCCCGCAGATACGCCTCGCCGTTATCGGCCCAACGATCCACGCCGATCCGCGCGCGATAATCGTTGGTCAGCAACGAGAAGTCCGTAATGGCGTCGGACTCTCCCAGCCAATTGCAGATCGCCAGATACTCCTGAAACAACGGCGACCCGCGCAGCCGGCGCATATCAGCCGCAAGTTTCTCCAACTGCCTCGCGGCCGCCGCACTCACTTCGTCCGCAGGGTCCGCATCCGCCTTGCGCAGCCGCCACTCGGCTGCGCGCTGGAGTTCCTCCGCCTCGAACAGATCGTCGTCTTCCGGTCATGCCTCGCGCTTCGAAAACGCCGTCTCGGCATTGGTGACGAACTCGAGCAGACACGCCCTGCCCTCCTCCGTCTGCCGCCGCGCGCGCAGGATCGCCTCGCCCACCTGCGACGGATCATCGACCCGCTCGCTCCAGCCACCGAGATCGCGCGCCAGATTGGCGTAGCTGCCGCCCAGATCGCGCGCGTTATGCTTTTCATGCGACAGCTTCATGTGCGGAATCTCGATCGCCATCGTCGAGTTGTTCAGCACGATCGTGCAGATCGGCACGCCGCAGCGCACCGCGGTTTCAAAATCCAGCCCGGTCATGCCGAACGCCGCATCACCCATGAAGTTGACGCAGAACTTGTCCGGCGCCGCGACCTTCGCACCGATCGTCAGTCCCAACCCGGTGCCGAGCTGATGCGACTTCCCCCATCCCAGATAACCGCGCGGCCGCGTGGCACGATAGAACGGCAGCAACTGTTCGCGCGGACTGCCGGAGTCATGCGTGACGATCGCGCCGGCCGGATCGACCGCGCGCATGAACTCGTTGATGACGCGATACGGCGTGATCGGCTTCTCCGCCGATGTCAGCTTCGCCTGCCACTTCGCCAGCCACGCCTCGCGTTTCGTCGCGATCTCCTCCGCCGGCGAACGGTTCAGCAGGCGCCCGCCAAGCCGATCCTTCACCGCATCGACCAGTGCCGTCAACGTCAGCTTCGCGTCGCCAAGCAATGCCACTTCCGTCGCGTAGCTCTTGTGCAGATCGCGGGTGTCATTGGTGGCGTGGATGATGCGCACACCGGCGGGCAGCGGCGGCGTGGTCAACGGATGGCGGTTCAGTCCGGTGCCGATGCCAAGGATCAGATCGGCCTTCGAATACAGGAAATGCGCGCCGTGGCCCGTGAAGCCGTTGCCACCAGAACCCAGCGCCAACGCATGGTCCTCGGGGAACGCGCTCTTGCCGTCGACCGTCGTCATCACCGGGCTTTGCAGCAACTCCGCCAACCGCACCAGTTCATCGCTTGCTTCGGCATACAGCACGCCCTGTCCGGCAAGGATCACCGGACACGCCGCATCCACCAGCAAACGCGCCGCCTCCTCCACATCATGCGACGCCGGCGAACTGCGCGACGGACGAACCGGCCGGTGTTCCAGCACGTCGGAACCGATATCGAGGTCCAGCACGTCGCGCGGCAGTTCCACCATCACCGGGCCTGGCGCGCCCGTTCTTCAGCGCACTGAATGCGCGGCGCATCGCCGCCGGCACCTGTTCCGGCACGATGACGTGTTCCACCTGCTTGGTGATCGACGCATAGGTACGACTGGAATGAAACATCGGAAACACCTGCGCCTGGTCGCGCGCATGGCCGAGCGGCAGAAACAGCACCGGTACCGAATCGGAAAATGTCGTTGCAATACCCGGAAACGCGTTCTCCGCGCCCGGGCCGTATTGCATCGCGAACACGCCGGGCGGCCGACCATTAGTAACGCGGGCATAACCGTCGGCCATGTCGACACCGACGCGCTCCTGCCGGCAGATGATCGGACGCAGGCCACCCGCCACCGCGGTTTCGATCATCGACGTGGTGGGAAAGCAGAACAGGGTGGTCACGCCTTCGCGTTTCAGGATTTCCACGACGGCATCGGCTGCGCGCATTTGTCCCTCCCCTACGGCGTTTGACGGAGCCTAGGCGCGGGCCGCCAGACCCGTCTACAGTCGAGCCACAACCGGGCAGCCAGACAGGGAGGGGCAACGTGGCGTTCCGCGCAATTCAGGCAGGCATGGCCGCATACCGCGCGCATGGCAGCGATCAGACCGATGCGAATTGCGCGCATCCCGGTATCGACAAGACATTCGCATTTCTCGCCAGACATCTCGACACATAGCACGGAGCAAAATCATGCCAGCATCCATCAGCCGCCGCGTGATGTTACGAGCCGGCGCCATCGCCGGTGTCGCTGCCACACTGCCACACCGCGCACGCGCCGCGGACAAGCCGATCCGCATCGGCGTGCTGACCGACATGAACGGCGTCTATGCCGCCAACACCGGCCCGGGTTCGGTGCTCGGCGCACAGATGGCCATTGAAGACTTCATGCATGCGCATCCCTCGATCAAGGTCGAGCTCGTGCAAGCCGACCTGCAACTGAAGCCCGACGTCGCCCTCAGCATTGCCACCAATTGGTTCGACAACAAAGGCGTCGATGTCGTCACCGACGTCCCATTGTCCTCCGCCGCATTTGCCATCGGCGATCTGGCGAAACAGAAGGACAAGGTTGCGATCTTCACCGGTGCCGCTTCGGCCGACATCACTGGCACGCATTGCGGCCCGAACCATCTGCACTGGGTCTACGACACCTGGTCGATGCCGCACGGCGTCGTGGATGCCGCGGTGAAGGAAGGCGCGAACACCTGGTACTTCATCACCGCCGACTATGCGTTCGGCCACTCCTTGCAGAAGGATGCCGCGGGTTTCGTTACCGCGGCGAACGGCAAGGTACTCGGCCAGGCACTCGCGCCGTTCCCTGGCACGACGGATTTCTCCTCTTTCCTGGTTCAGGCGAAAGCAAGCGGCGCCAAGGCTATCGGGCTGGCGAACGGCGGCGCCGATACGGTGAACTGCATCAAGCAGGCAGCCGAGTTCGGCATCATGAAGGGTGGTCAGAAGGTCGCCGGATTGATCTTCCTGCTGCATGATGTGCATGGCGTCGGACTGGAGTCAGCACAGGGCGTGCTGCTGACCGAACCGTTCTATTGGAACCTGAATGCCGGAACGCGCGGCGTTCGGCAAACGGTTCGCGGCACGATTCAACGGCGTGATGCCCGGCTCGGTGCATGCCGGGCAATATTCCGCGGTTACGCACTATCTGAAGGCGGCCGTCGCGATGGGTCCCGACAAGGCAATGGCAAGTGGACGCGCGGCGATTGCACAGATGAAGGCGATGCCGACGGATGATCCGCTGTTCGGCAAGGGCCGCGTACGCGATGACGGCCGAGTGATCCACGACGATGTATCTGTTCGAGGTGAAATCTCCCGCCCAATCCAAGGAACCCTGGGACTACTACACATTGAAGCGGACGATTCCGGCCGAACAGGCATTTCGTCCGATGGATCAGGGCGGCTGCCCGCTGGTGCATAGCTGACGGTCAACTCGCTGTGAGTTCTCGCGCAGATACTCCCGGAACGGCCGCGAAGCTTGTAACACTGGCGGGATGGTCGAGGTTCCGCTGGCACATCACGGGTCGGACGTCGGCGTGCTGCCGTCTCGAGGCAGTGTCGATCGACGTCGTCACTGTCCTGGAAAGCATCGGCGATGCATTCTACATGCTCGACCGCGATTGGTGCTTCGGCTATGTCAATGGTGTCGCGGAACGAATGTGGGCACGCCGGCGCGATGGCCTGCTTGGCCGCGACATCCGCCTCGCGTTTCCGCAATTGATTGGCAGCGATCTGGCGTCGGCGATCGACGCGGCGCTGACCGAGGGCAATAGCAGTCAGCTCGAGACGATCGATCCCGTGCTCGTGTGCGCCCATCGAATTGAATATCGTTGCGAATCCGGCTGGTGCCGCGATCTATTTTCGTGCCGTCACACCGCGCCGACACCTGCCCCATGCCGGCGGCGAGCACGACGAAATGCTCGCCATGGCTGAGAAATCCTCCGGAATTGGCGTCTGGGAGCTCGATCTCGAAACCGGAATGTTGCTGGGCACCGCACAATTCTATGGCATCATGGGGCTTGCCCCGACAACCGCTTCTGTGCCGATCGAAACCACCAGGCGGCTGCGCCATCCCGAAGACCAGGATCGCATCGACCAGCTATTCCATCACGCGGTCGCAAGCGGGCGGGACTATCTGGAGGCCGAGTACCGCATCGTCAGACCAGACGGACTGATACGCTGGATCTTCGGTCGCGTTCGGGTGATCCGCGATGCACAGGGTACACCGATCCGCTGGAGCGGTGTTGACGTCGACATCACCGACCGCAAGCTGGCCGAGGAGCGCGCCGACCAACTTGCATCGAGCCGTGCGCAGTTGCAGGCGTTCTTCGACAACTCACCGGACTGGTTGACGTTGCAGCGTGTCACCCCGGATGGACACATCGTCTATGCCGACCTGAATCCGACGTGCGAAGTCGCCTACGGAATGACTCGCGATCAGGTCGTCGGCCGCACGGTCGAAGAAGTGCTTGGCCGTGAAGCCGCACAGGTTCCGTTGCGCAGCTTACGTGACTGCCTGAGGACCGGCGAGCCGCAGCGCTACGTAGCCCGCCGCACGATGTCAGGGCAGACCAGGGCGATCGATGTGATGTTCGTGCTGGTACCAGGCCAGACCGATTCCGGCGACCGCTTCATCATCACGACGGCACGCGACATCACCGACCGCGAACAGCTCGAGGCCCAGCTTCGCCAGGCACAGAAGATGGAGGCGCTCGGACAACTCACCGGTGGCGTCGCTCATGATTTCAACAATCTGCTCGCCGTCATCGGCGGCAACGCCGAGTTGGCCAGGCGGCGTCCCTCTGCGAATCTCGCGAAGCAGATGGACAACATATTGCGTGCCACACAGCGCGGCGTCGCACTGACCAGGCAGTTGCTGTCGTTCTCCCGCCGGCATGCGGCCAGCCCGCAGCTTATCGATCTGCGCGTAGAGATGCCGCGCATGGCGGAAATGCTGCGCGCATCGCTGCGCGGCAACATCCAGATGCGGCTCGATATCGCGGACCATGTATGGTCGGTCGAAACGGATCTCGCCGAGTTGGAGATCGCCTTGCTGAACATTGCGGTCAATGCGCGTGATGCCATGCCGCAGGGCGGATTCTTCACAATCGACGTGCAGAACGTGAAACCCGGTAGCCGCGACAGCACACTGGCGTCAGACCATGTCGTGATCACCCTGCGTGACAGCGGCGTAGGAATACCGCCTGACGTCATCGGCAAAGTGTTTGATCCGTTCTTCACCACGAAGGAGCCTGGCGAGGGCACCGGCCTCGGCCTTAGCCAGGTGTACGGTTTCGCCCAGCAATCGGGCGGCACGGTCAGCCTTGATAGCCAGCCCGGAAGCGGCACCACCGTCACCCTCCGGATGCCGCGTTCTCGCAAGAAAATGCCGGCGGCACGCGGCGACGAACGCGCAGCCAGTGAAACCCAGGTGCATGCCCGCATTCTGCTGGTCGAGGACAATCCGCAGGTAGCGGACGTGACAGCGCAGATGCTGGATTCGATGGGCTTCGACGTCGAAGTGGCGGACCGGGCGCGCAAGGCGCTGGACCGACTGGGCACCACTGCCGAACACGTGGACCTGCTGATGACCGACGTGGTGATGCCGGACGGCATGAACGGACTCGAATTGGCGACCCAGGTCAGAGCGAAGTTTCCTGCCCTGCCGATAGTCCTGATCTCCGGCTACAACGATGTCGTGGCCACCGATGGTTCGGCGTTTCCGGTGATGCGCAAGCCGGTGCCGTACGACGAACTATATCGCATGGTGAGCGCCTGCCTGAAAAATTCGTAGACTGGAGCTGATCCCGACAGGCCGGCTTGATGCCACGGCCGATGCGCTGTCTGATCCGCGCAATGGGCACGCAAGCCGGAGGGAGTGAACCATCATGCTCGGACTGATGCAGCAGCGCCACTTGCTGATTTCATCTCTGCTTGACTACGCAGAGCGCTATCACGCTGGCACCGAGATCGTCTCCCGTTCGGTTGAGGGCCCGATCCATCGCAGCAACTGGGGCGAAGTGGCAACGCGCGCGCGGCAGATCGCCAATGCGTTGCATCGGCAGGGAGTGATGCAGGGCGAACGGATCGCAACGTTGGCTTGGAACCACAATCGCCATCTGGAGATCTATTTCGGCGTGACCTGCAGCGGCGCAGTGCTGCACACGGTCAATCCGCGTCTGTTCCCCGAACAGGTGCGGTTCATCATCGATGATGCCGAAGCAAGCTATGTGTTCTTCGATGTGGCGTTCGCCGAACTGGTAAAGCAACTGGCGCCACAACTGCCCAGTGTGCGCGGCTATGTCGCATTGTGCACGCACGACGCGCTGCCGTCGATCGATGTGCCAAACCTGCTGTGCTACGAAGACCTTCTGGCGGCTGAAACAGCAGACTATGTATGGCCGCGATTCGACGAAAACACCGCGTCCGCACTATGCTATACGTCCGGCACCACCGGCAACCCGAAGGGTGTGCTGCAAAGCCATCGATCCGCGGTGCTGCACAGCTTCTCGCTGATGGCAGCCGATACCATGGCAATATCGGCGCGGGATTCTCTGCTGCTCTGCGCGCCGCTATTCCATGTGAACTGTTGGGGCATTCCGTTCGCTGCCGCTGGCACCGGCGCCAAGCTCGTGCTGCCAGGGATGAAGCTGGATGGCGCCAGCCTGTTTGAGCTCATTCGTGACGAGGGCATCACGTTTCTAGGTGCGGTGCCGACGGTGTGGTTGAACCTGTTCGCCTGGATGGAACAGAACCTCGATACGCTCGACCATCGCGACCTGCGCCTGAAGCGCGCGCTGTCCGGGGGTTCGGCTGTCCCGCGCGTGGTGATCGAAAAGGTGCACGCATATTTCGGCGCCACCATGCTGCACGCCTGGGGCATGACAGAGATGAGTTCCACTCGGCACCTGCGGCAGCCTGCTCTCTCGTCATGTGGATCTCGATCTGGAACAGCGCATGCCGATGCATCTCACACAAGGCCGCACAATCTACGGTGCAGAAGTCCGCATCGTCGATGAAGAGGGCCAAGAACTGCCGCGCGATGGGAATTCGATCGGCGAGGTACAGGTGCGCGGGCCATGGGTGCTCTCCGGCTACTTCAAGGGCGCCGGTGGCAAGGTGGTGGACGACGATGGATGGTTTCGCACCGGCGATGTCGCGCGAATGGATGCCGATGGCTTCCTCACCATCACCGATCGCGCCAAGGACGTGATCAAGTCCGGCGGCGAGTGGATCAGCTCGATCGAGATCGAAAATCTGGTGGTGAGTCATCCGGCGGTGATGGAAGCCGCGGTGATCGCCGCCCGGCATGCACGCTGGCAGGAGCGGCCGCTGCTGCTGGTGCATCGCAAACAGGGCGCCGCGGTAACCAAGGACGAAATTTTGGCGTTCCTGTCCGACAAGATAGCAAAGTGGTGGCTGCCGGATGATGTGGTGTTCGTCGACGGGTTGCCGCATACCGCGACAGGCAAGGTGCTGAAGACGCGGCTACGGGAGCAATACAGCGATTGGCTGGAACGCACCTGATACTTACGGAGTGGCGGACGTCCCGATCCTTTCCGGGATGATGCCGGCCGGCATGATTCGCAGGATGACCAGCAACAGGCCACTGACCAGCAGTTCGCGAAGCGCCGCGAATTGCGCCGGCCTGAGAAATGGCAGCAACGGTGCGACGAAGCGTGTACCCTCCAGCAGCGCCACGATCAGCACCGCGCCGAGTACCGCGCCCCAGTTGTTCCCCACGCCGCCTGCGACCAGGGCAAGAATTATGTTCAGTGTCAGCAGTGGTGCGAAAATGTCGGGCGCGATGAACGATGTTTCGTGTGCATAAAGCGCGCCGGCCAACCCCAGCACCGCGGCGCCGACGGTGAACGCCTTGACCTTGAACGCCAGCACATGCTTGCCGGCGACCGCAGCAACATCCTCATCGTCGCGGATTGCCCGCAGTACGCGGCCGAACGGCGAATGGCTGAGACGCTGCAGCACCATGAACGTCGCGACCAGCACGGCGACGACGATGGCAAGGTACAACATGTTGAATTGCTGCGGGGGGAGCGTTCCACGCCATGGTCCGGGGATACCCGCGATGCCATCCGAACCGTTGGTCAGCCAGATTTCGTTGGCTGCGGCGATCCGCACGGATTCGGAAAACCCCAGTGTGACAATGGCAAGATAGTCGGCTCGCAATCGCGCGGTAACCAGCGCCACGCCGGCGCCGGTTGCCGCAGCGGCAAGTGCACCCGCGGCGACTCCGAGCGGAATGGCAAAGCCGGCCTTGGTGATCAGTGCCGTTGCGTAGCCACCCACCGCGAAGAACCCGGCGAGGCCAAGATTGACCATGCCCGCCATGCCCCACGTCAGATTCACGCCCAACGCCAGCAACGCATAAATGCCGGCGCTGATCGCCATCGCGGTGAGATAGGCGAACACCTCAGACCAACAAATCGGCCAGCACCGACATGCTGGCAACCAGCAGATCCGGTTGATGCGGCGTATCGCCAAACGGGCGCTGTCGTCTGTCGATGAAGGCAGTTCGCATGCCAGCTGCCTTCGCACCAATGCAGTCGAACGCATGATTGGCGATGAACAGCACCTGCTCCATACGCACGCCGACAATCTCCGCGGCCTTGGTATACGTTGCGACATGCGGCTTGAAAGAATTGGCGACCGCCACCGAAATCACCTGTTCGAACGCGACCCCATGGTATTGCTTCGCCGCTTCCAGCATGTCCGGATCACCGTTCGACAGCACCACAAGCCGGTATAGCGTGCGCAGCCTGTCCAGTGCTGCCGGCACTTCCGGAAACGGTCGCAATCGCACGATCTGTTCGACCAGATCATGCACTTCGTCGGTGGTATATTGAATCCCAGCCCGGTCCATCACATGGGCGACGGACCGTTCGCCGATCTCGCGATAGGGCGTGTGCTGCCTATGCAGCAGCGCGTCGATCATCGAGTTTTCGAAATGCGTCCGCCGCCACCAGGTGACGAACGAGTTGGGATTGCCCGGCCATCTCTTCGCGCGCAGGAACGGCGTGGCGGCTTCGACCAGTCCGGTCTGCATGTCGACCACGGTGCCGTACTGGTCGAACATGCAGACCTGCACTGTGGATTTTATTGTCTGTGCGTCTGTCATGCAGGGTTCCGGCATCAATAGGCCCGGGCGCCCAGGATGCCCCGCGGGCGAAAGCTGAGTACCAGCAGGATGGCGATGAACCCGACCACGGTGCGATAATCGGGCGGCAACGCCAGTTGCGACAGCTCCTCCGCGATGCCAACCGTCAGTGCGCCGACCACCGCGCCGGGAATGCTGCCCAACCCGCCGACCACCGCCGCGGCGAAGATTGCCAGGATCGCGCGAAACCCGGTGAGCGGATCTATCGACGTGTCCAAGCCAAGCAGCATCCCGCCGAGCCCGGCAAGACCCATGGCTATGAAATTGACGATGCGCCCGATCTGCTCGGCGTCGATGCCCTTGATCGACGCAAGAATGGGATTGTCGGCCACGGCCCGCATTGCCTTGCCAAGCCGGGTGAACGCCAGGAATGCGAATAACGCCGCGACCGCAACGGCGGAGATAGCCAGGTCCTCCAGTTGTTGCGGACCGACGCGCAACCCGTTGAACCGCCAGTCGCGCACGATCGGCAGGCTGTAGTCGCGCAATTCATTCCCGAATCCAAGCCGCACCAGGTTTTCCAGCGCGATGGTCAAAGCGACAGAGGCAATGGTAGCGGTGATCAGACCCGCCGGGCGCAATGGCCGCAGCACCAATGTATCGCTGGCAACGCCAACCACGCCTGCCACCAGGAACGCGATAACAGCAGCCGGGATCAGCGAAAAGCCCAGCCAGACATTTGCGCAATAGCCGGCGAATGCACCGATCGTCGCATGCGATGCGACGGAAAAGTTCGGAAAGCGCAGTACCGCGTATATTGCCGTCAGGCCGATGGCAGGAACGGCAAGAATCGCCCCAGCCATCACGCCGTTCAGTACCAATTGCGCGACGTCGGTAAACACCCAGCCCGCCCCGGTTCGCTAACTCACTTCCAGGAACTTGAACGCTCCATTATCCACACGGTTATAGCGGAACTTGCAGTCGGAAATGTCGCCGATGTCAGTGAATGTGCATGGTCCACTGGCGCCGGAATACTTGATGTCCTTGCCTTGCTTTAGCGCCGCCAATCCATCGACTGCGGTATACACCTTCATGCCATCGCTGTTGGTGATCTTGCGCACCGTATCGCGGATCGCCACGCCGGTCGGCTTCACCCGCCTTCGCGATGGTCAACGCAACGATGCTGATCCAGTCTGTGGCCTGCGCCTCATACGAATCCGGATTGGCGATGCCCAGACGCTTTGCCGCGGCGGCATAGGCTGGTGAATCCACATCGGCCGATGGCTGCACGGTGTATACGCCCTGCGTTACCTCCTTCGGCAGCTCCTCCAGGCTCTTCGCCGTCAATGCATAGGACTGAGTGAACCGATCGCCGTCATAGTCCGCCCGATACAGATCACGCAGCACCACCGCGACATCCGGCGCATAGCCGTTGAGATACAGCAGATCAGGCTTGCCGCGCAGTGCCTGATCCACTTCCGAACGATAACTCGTCTTGTCCTTGTCGTAGATCAGTGAACCAACCACCTGAACACCCTTCGGCGTCAGCGTATCGGTCAGGTACTTCCGCGTCGGTTCGGCAAACGGTGCCTGTATCGCCAGAATGAACACGCGCTTCGACCCATGCCGAATGATGAACTCCGCATGCTTCGTCGCTTGCAACTGATTATTCGGCTGCGTGCGGATCAGGTAGCCCTGGTGCGGCAGATGCGTAATGGAATCCGCGCCGGACACCGTGGTAAGGAACGTCTTGCTCTCCCAGCACACGGGCGCTACCGCGGTAGTGACGGCGGACGCCCAGGTGCCCATGATCACCGGCACCTTATCGACATCAACCAGCTTCTGCGCCGCTCGCACCGCTGCTTCCGGATTGGTTTCGTCATCTTCGACCACAAGCTCGATCTTACGCCCGAGCACACCGCCCGCTGCATTGATATCGTTCGCCACAGCCTGCATCGCCTTCAGCATGCGCGGTCCGTCAAAACTGCCGGCACCGGTCAGCGGCGTCAGCACGCCAAGCCGCAGGGACGCACCTTGTGCATGCACAATGGCGGGAACAGCCAGCGACATCACGGTGGCATTCAACAATCCTCGGCGAGTCAATCGGTGCATCGGAACCCTCACGTCACGGTTGTTCGGTCGGCGCCGAGCCAAGAAAGATTCGGCGAATTTCCGGATCGGCAGCGAGCACGGCGGCCACACCATCGCGGTTATTGCGGCCGTCGACAAGAATGCTGGCGCGATCGGCGATTTCCAGTGCCTGCGCGGCATTCTGCTCCACCATGGCGATCGCGATACCGTCGCGACTGATCTCCCGGATCATGGCAAACAGCGCGTCGGCCGCGATCGGCGACAGTCCGGCCGAAGGTTCATCGAGCAGCAGCAGCACCGGGTGCACCATCAGCGCCATCGCCATGGCAAGTACCTGCCGTTGCCCGCCGGACAGAGTTCGCGCGGCTCGGCCTCGGTGTTCCGCAAGCATCGGAAAGCGGGCAAACACGTCGTCGATCCGCGCGCGCGTGGACGCGGGTTCCAGCCAGCCGCCCATTTCCAGGTTCTCGCGCACCGACAGCGTCGCAAAGATGTTCTGCTCCTGCGGCACAAAGGCGATGCCGCGGCGGCTGACCTCGCGCGGCGGCAACCCGTGAATCGGTTCGCCGCGCAGCAGGATGCTGCCCCGTGCGGGATGCAGCAGACCGGCGACAGTCTTCAGCAGTGTGGACTTGCCGGCGCCGTTCGGACCGATGATCGCAACGATCTCGTTGCGCTCGATGGTAAGGTGCACGCCCTTCAGTATCTCGTCGCCGCGACCGTACCCGGCAACGATGTCGCGCGCGGCAAGCAAACTCATCGCCGGCGGCCCATATAGGCCTCCTGCACAACCGGATCATCGGCGAGTTCAGCGAACGAACCCTGACGTAGATGACGTCCCTCGGCCATCACGATGACCGGGTCGCACAGCGCGGCGATGGTGTCCATGTGGTGCTCGATCAGCAGCACGGAAATGCCCTCGGCAATCAGCCCGCGCAGATGCTCGCCGATCTCGCGTGCCAGCGTCGGATTGACGCCAGCCACCGGTTCGTCGAGCAGCAGCAGCCGCGGCTCCGCCATCAGCGCGCGGCCGATCTCCAGCAATTTCTTTTGGCCGCCGGAAAGGTCCGCGGCGCGATCCCCAAGCACGCGCGCCAAATTCAAACGTCGTGCAATCACCTGCGCGCGCTCGCGCAATTCGGCTTCGCGGCGACGCGCGTGGGGCGAACGCAGGATGGCCTGCGTCAAGCGTTCCCCCGCCTGATGCGTGCCGTACAGCAGCAAATTCTCCAGCACCGATAACCGCGGAAAGCCGCGCGCGATCTGGAACGTCCGCACCAGTCCCGTGCGGGTGATGCGATCCGGCCGCCATGCGGTGATCAAGCGACCATTGAACCGCACGCTGCCGGCATCCGGCGGTACAAGTCCGGAAATGCAGTTGAACAGCGTGGTTTTGCCGGCACCGTTCGGCCCGATCAGCCCGGTAATGTGGCCGGCATCCACCGCCAGATCGACACCGCGCAGAGCCTGCACGCCGTAGAAGCTGCGCGTCAGGCCGTGAATTTGCAGCAGCGGCGGCGTCATATCATCGACGATGAACCCGTGCTGCGCATCGTCGCTGCAGCGGTCCAGCAGCATTGCGCCACCAAATCGCACACACGATCCAGGCTATAGTCAATCCTGCGCGGCGGTCCATGGCACAATCCTATCATCTGACCACCTGACCAACCAGCAGACGCTGATCTCGACGAATCCACGGTTGGCGAATTCGATGCGCCCGCCATAACCGGTACGTGAACCCAGCGGCATGCAGGGCCCGTGAAGGCCACCGATCGCCGCAAGGCGGATGGAACTGGACATTGATTCAGATTTGGTAAGTATCGGCCACCAGGAGCTACAATTTCCTGCCAACGGGGAGAGATGCGCATATGGCCAGCTACGTGTTCAGCGGCGGACGCTTCCTGGACCCGCGCCGCGACGAATTGCAGGATGGCATATCGGTCCTGGTCGAAGACGGCATGATCAAGGACGTCACCGACCGTCCGATCACCGCCGCCGGCGCCACGCGCATCGACCTCCGCGGCCGCACGCTGATGCCGGGCCTGATCGACGCGCACATCCATGTCGTGCTGACCGAGGTCAACCTGCGCCTGCTGTCGGACGTGCCGCTGACGCTGCTCGCCGCCAAGGGCTCGGTCGCGATGCGCGCCATGCTGCATCGCGGCTTCACCACGCTGCGCGACACTGGCGGTGCCGATTACGGCATCAAGGCCGCCGTCGATCAGGGGCTGTTCGAAGGCCCGCGCCTGTTCATCGCCGGTGCACCGCTCAGCCAGACCGGCGGTCACGGCGATTTCCGCCAGCGTACCCAAACGAACGTGTTCTGCGCCTGCTGCTCCGGCCTCACCTGGGCCGCCCGCGTCGCCGATGGCGTGCCCGACGTGATCAAGGCGGCGCGCGACGAACTGCGCAAGGGCGCAGATCACATCAAGATCATGGTGTCGGGCGGCGTCGCTTCCCAGCTCGATCCGCTGGAGAGCCTGCAATACCGCATCGATGAGATCGAAGCCGCAGTGGATGAGGCCACGCGCTGGGGCACCTATGTTTGCGCCCACGCGTATTCGGCGAAGGCGATCGCACGCGCGGTGACTGCCGGCGTGCGCACCATCGAACACGGCAACCTGATCGACGCACCCACCGCACAACTCATGGCCGAGCGCAACGCCTATCTGGTGCCGACACTGGTGGCCTACGACGCGCTGAAACGCCGCGGCCCCGATTACGGGCTTTCCAGCTACAGCCTGGCAAAAAACGAACTGGTCCTGCATGCCGGCCTGCGCTCGCTGGAGATCGCCCGCGCCGCTGGCGTCAAGATCGGCTTCGGCTCTGACCTGCTTGGCCAATTGCAGAATGACCATTGCAACGAATTCACCATCCGCCGCGAAGTGATGAGCGCGCCGGACATCATCCGTTCCGCCACGCTGGTCAACGCCGAGATCGTGCGTCAGGAAGGCAAGCTCGGCGAACTGATCCCCGGAGCGCATGCCGACCTGCTGGTGGTGGACGGCGACCCGTATCGCGACATATCGGTGTTCCTCGGCGACGGCCGCAACATTGCCTGCGATCATGCTCGGCGGCCGCTTCATAAAGCATGACATCGGTGCTCAGTGATCGGTCCTGGGTGATCAGGAGAAAACCGTGCCAGAGGCGCGACTAACCACCGATCACCGACCACTGGCCACGGCTACAGAAGTTCTCCGCATTTTCCTTCGCCTCGGCTGCACCTCGTTCGGTGGCCCGGTCGCGCATATCGGCTATTTCCGTACCGAGTTCGTCGAACGCCGCCGCTGGGTATCCGAAGGCAGTTTCGCCGATCTCGTCGCACTCTGCCAGTTCATGCCCGGCCCCGCATCGAGCCAACTCGGCATGTCGATCGGCCTGTTGCGCGCCGGACCACTCGGCATGGTCGCCGCCTGGGTCGGCTTCACGCTGCCATCCGCGCTGCTGATGCTCGCCTTCGCCTACGGCGTCGAAGCACTCGGCGATGTCAGTAATGCCGCTTGGTTGAAGGGACTGAAACTGGTCGCAGTGGCTGTTGTCGCGCAGGCGGTCTGGGGCATGGCGCGAAACCTTGCACCCGACCGGCCACGCGCAACGCTCGCAATCGCCGCCGCACTGATCGCGCTCGCAATACCCTCGTCTCTCGGCCAGATCGCGGCGATCGTACTCGGCGCGATCGTCGGCCTGACGCTGCTGCCGAACCCGACCATCGTCGCCACGGCCGACCACGTGCCGCTCGGCCTGAATCTGCATCGCGGCGTCGCGACGGCAGCATCATTCTGTTCTTCGCATTGCTATTCGTGGCTGCCGCCGCTCGCCGCGACGATCAACAGCCAGGCACTGCAACTGTTCGCGGCGATTCTATCATGCCGGCGCGTTGGTGTTCGGCGGAGGCCACGTCGTGCTGCCGCTGTTGCAGGCCGCTGTCGTGCCGCCGGGCTGGGTAACCAACGACGCATTCCTCGCCGGCTACGGAGCCGCCCAGGCGGTGCCAGGCCCGTTGTTCACCTTCGCTGCCTATCTCGGCGCAGTGATGATCCCGCCGCCCCACGGCACAATCGGCGCATTCATCGCGCTGGTGGCAATCTTCGCGCCGTCGTTCCTGCTGATCATCGGACTGCTGCCGTTCTGGGACACACTGCGCCAGCGGCAAGGCATGCAGGCTACACTGCGAGGCATCAACGCCGCCGTGGTCGGCGTGCTGCTCGCCGCTCTCTATACGCCCGTATGGACAAGCGGCGTGCACACACCAGCCGGCTTCGGCCTGGCCATCAGCGCCTTCCTGGCACTCACGCTGTGGGCGGTGTCGCCATGGATCGTCGTCGTCGCCGGCGCGGTGGTGGCGTCCGGCGTGGCGGCGCTGGGCTTCCCGTTATGATCCGTCCGGCATCGGCATCTTGGCGAAACTCTGAAGTCCGCCGCCCAGTTCCACCCAGGGCTGTTGGCTATCGCAAAAAATCTGCATCGCCGGCTTCACCCAACTCGGGTCATCCAGCGTCCCGGAGCTGATCATCACGATGCCCGGAATGACCGACGCCTCGTCCACCAGGGACGAACCGCACTCCGGGCAGAACCGCCGCTCGATGGTCTTGCCGGTGTCGCCGGTCTTGCTGAACGTGCTCACATTGCCCTGCATCGACAGCGCCTCTTTCGGGATAGCGACGACAATGGCGAATGCGCTGCCCGTGAACTTCTGGCAGTCGCGGCAATGGCAGACCCCGGTGAATGCAGGTTCCGCATTCGCGCTATAACGGACCTTGCCGCACAGGCAGCCTCCGGTGATCTGAGGCATTGCGTAATCTCCCTGGTGATGTGCCTGTCCAGGCTGCCACGCCGGCGCCGGTCAGCGCAACACGTCCGACAAGGCGTTCAGCACATTCAGCGCCGGCGGAAAGCCGCTGTACGGTGCGGTCTGGATGACAGCCTCGATCACTTCGGTACGCGCCACGCCCAGGTTCAATGCCGCCTGCCCAAAGCGGCGTGCCTGTTCGGGCATCCGCAATGCGGTGAATGCAGCCACCGCAACCAACGCGCGCGAGCGTGGCGGCAACCCGGGACGGAACCAGATCTCGCCATAGCCGTATTGAATCGCCAGCCCATACAGCGCGTAGGTCACCGGGTTGTCCGGAGCGGCATAGCCCTGCACGCTGCGCTCGCCGTGCACCTGCTGCATCAGCTCGCGCCCGCGACTGGTGAGATCATCCAACGATGCATCGGTCGGCGGATCAGGCGGAAACGCCACGCCGCGTTCGGCGAACACCTCGGCCGCCAGAGCCAGCGTCTCCTCGGCTGCGGAAAATCCGGCGTACAGCCCCGCCTGCACAAGCACCTCGCGGATTGCTTCCGGCGCGACGCCGAGTTCAAGCGCCGCGGCGATATGACGGCGAAGTTGGCGCAACCGTGGCCAGACAGCGAGTGCGGCGAGCGTGCACAGCATACGGTCGGGACGCCCCAGACCGGGCCGGTTCCAAACCGCGCCGTGCACCGCTTCGGTCAGCAGCGTGCCGAACCCCGCGGGCTCATGCACGCCGGCGCCGAACAAACTTGCGCGCGTCGCTTCGCCTTGCCCGCGCAGCTGCTCGCGTGTCATGTCAATTATACTCCTTCGGCAATCTGGTTGCTGGGGTTCGCTGAGCTCTGACCATCGACAAGCTTACCGCGTCATCTCGCCGCACGGCCATTACAGCATTGAAGATCAGGTGACGCTGCCGATCATCGCCTGGATCAAGCCGCATTAGACCAGCGGCGAGGGTTGCGGTCGCGACCCGTCGGTGAAGCGGCTGTAGCGGAACGGTGTCGGATCCACGATCGGCGTTTCGCCCACAACGAGCTCCGCCATCAGCCGCCCCGCGCCAGGCCCAATGCCAAAGCCGTGCCCGGTGAAGCCCGTCGCAATGAAGAACCCCGGCAGCGTATCGACACCAGAGATCACCGGCACCCCGTCAGGCGTGACATCGATGACGCCGCCCCAGCTTTCCGCCACTTTCATGTCGCGGAATGCCGGAAACGCGGCAGTAACGTGTTTGCGTGCCTGATCCAGGATCGGTTCGTAAGGCTCGGGATCCAGCGTGCGCACGCGTTCGAACGGTGACGCGGCATCCAGCGACCAGTGCCGCGGCACCTGCCATTCCTCCAGGAATTTGCCGCCGATACGCAGCCGCATGTTGCGCCATTGCAGCCGCAGTGACGGCATGAACTCGGCTGCGAACCGCAGCGTGTCGGGCACGATGTCCACCACGTTGCCGCTCCAGCTTGCCACGTTGTAGCCGCCATCGAGCCGTTTGCGCAGCCCAAAGCCGAAGCCGCTGCACGATACCTCCGGCCCGGCATCGAATTTCTCCGTGCGCATCACCGACGACATCACCTTCAGCTGCGGCAGCCGAAGACCCAGATTACCGCAGAACAATCGCGACCACACGCCGCCCGCGAGCACCACACTGTCGCACGCGATGCGGCCACGCTCGGTCACCACGGCGGCGACGCGACCAGCTTGCGTCTCGATGCCGCGCACGGCGCACTGTGTCAGGATGCTCGCACCATGGCGCCGAGCGGCCTCGGCGATGGCCGGCGCAGCCTTCTGCGGTTCGCCCCGGCCGTCACTCGGCGTATACAGGCCACCCTGCCAATCACCAGTCAGACCCGGCAGCACGCGCGCCGTTTCCTCGCGCGACAGCAGCCGGCTGTCCAGCTGAAAGGCACGCGCATGCTCCAGCCAAGCCTCGCGCTTCGCCACGTCCTCTGCCGTTTTGCACAAATACACGATGCCGCACTGGCGGAACCCGGTTTCCGCATCGGTGAGCGTATTCATCTCCCGCCACACACGCAGTGCCTCGATCGCCAACGGAATCTCGCGCGGATCGCGCCCCATCTTGCGGCACCACCCCCAGTTGCGGCTCGACTGCTCACCGGCGATGTGGCCCTTCTCGCACAGCACCACCGGTATGCCTTTGCGCGCGAGAAAGAACGCCGTGCTGGTGCCGATGATTCCACCGCCCACCACCACGACACTGGTGCGCGCCGGAATCTCGCTGTCGGAATGCACGGGATCAACGCGCGGCGCCATGAACGCTCTCCGTTACTATCGTGGCCGACCGTCTTTGGATGAAACGAGGGCCAACCGTCATGGCCGGGCTAGTCCTGGCCATCCGGACCGCAGGGTACCGCGACGGGCGGCCGGGACAAGCCCAGCCATGGCGAGAAGTGCGCTTCGCGTTCCTGTCGCAAGCAAAGCGACGCGCAATGACACCGCCACAACGGGAATAAATCGCCGCGATCCGTGGTCCCTGACCGTATGAGCAGGAGGCCACCGTGCGCACAAGACATCTGGCGGCAATTGTTTGCAGCATCGCTGCCGTCCTCTTGTTGGCAAATTCCGCGCTGAGCGAAGACGGCGCTGCCGCATTCGCAAAGCGTCGCGACACGATGAAGGAGATGGGCCGCGCGCTCTACCTCAGCATCGGCCGCGTGGCAAAGGGACGCACGGAATTCGCACCGGACACCGTGACGGCAGCCGAAACCGTGGCACGGCTGGCACCAACTATCGGCACGCTGTTCCCACCCGGCTCCGACGTCGCGGGCAGTAACATGCAACCGGCGATCCTGGCAGCGCCGGACAAAGTCGTACTATTTGCGGCAGGCGTGCAGACGGCAATGCCAGGTTTCGTGGCCGATGTGAAAAGCGGTGACAAGACGCGCATCGCGGCCGCCTACGCGACAATGAGCAAGGCATGCGACGCGTGCCACAGCGAATTCCGCAAGGACGAATGATGCTGCGGCGCACGCTCACGGCGGCGCTCGCGTGGCTCGCCTGCGCGGCACCCGTGGCGGCACAGGATGCGGTGACACGCGGCGAATACCTTGTGCATGCCGGCGGGTGCTTATCGTGCCACACCGCGCCCGGCGGCACGGCATTCGCCGGCGGACGAGCGCTCGCCACGCCATTCGGCACGTTCTATAGCCCGAACATAACGCCTGATCTGGACACCGGGATTGGACGCTGGACCGATGCGCAATTCCTGCGCGCATTGCGTGCGGGCGTGCGACCGGATGGCGCCAACTACTTTCCGGTGTTTCCCTTCCCTAGCTTCACCAACATCACCGATGCGGACGCGCTGGCGATCAAGGCGTACCTGTTCTCGCTGCCGCCGGTGCGGCAGACAGACCGACCACACGACGTGGCGTTTCCATTCTCCTGGCGGTTCCTCCAATTCGGCTGGAAGACACTGTTCTTCCGCGAAGGTCCATTCCGTGTCGATCCGTCGCACGATGCCGCGTACAACCGAGGCGCCTATCTGGTGACCGCGCTGGCGCATTGCGGTGAATGTCACACGCCGCGCAACCTGTTCGGCGCGGTGAAACCAGCCGCGGCGCTATCCGGAACACCGGATGGACCCGACGGACAAGCCGTACCAAACATCACCCCCGATCCTGCCACTGGTATCGGTCAGTGGCAGGAACAGGACATCGTCACGTTGCTCGCAACCGGACGCACGCCGGAAGAGAGCACCGTAAAGGGTGCCATGCGTGAAACTGTGCAGGATGGTTTGAAATTCCTGACCGATGCGGATCGGCAGGCGATCGCGCACTTTCTGCTGGCCCAGAAACCGATCATGCACAAGATTGGTGGCTGACCCGTTACGCAGGGCTTGACCCCATAAGCATCGGGACAAGCATCGGCACTGCAAGGACCTCCCCTTCCCCTTGCGGGCGGGGATAACACACTACATCCGCAATGCCTGAACGATCGGCATTCCATGCCGCGCGATAAAATCGGCAACCTCTTCGCGCGAACCCAGTGAAGGTTGGGCGCCCGAACGCGTCACCGCAAACCCGGCAGCAGCACTCGCATAACCAAGACTATCACGCACCGTGCGACCGTCCGCCAGCGCCGCTGCCAGCGCACCGATATAGCCATCGCCCGCTGCGGTGGTATCGAACGCCTGCACCGCAACCGCCGGACAATGCAACGCACCCGACGCGTCGCAGTACACCGCGCCATCACCGCCCAGCGTAACCAGGACCGTGCGAGCACCCCGCGCCATTAACTCATGCGCGGCAGCAAGCGCACCCGCACGGCCGGCCACCGTGCCGTCGGTAATCGCTGCCGCCTCGGTCTCGTTTGGCACGATGATATCGATCAGCGGCAGCAGCTCCTGCGTCACCGGCCGCGCCGGCGCGGGGTTCAAGATAATAACCACCCAGCAGCATGCGCGGACCGCAACGCATGCGCATTCGCCTCCAAGGGTATCTCATGTTGCAGCAACAGGATGCCCGGACCTCCGGCGCTCGCCATCGCACGATCGACCAGCGCGGTATCGCACGCCGCATTGGCACCCGAGACCACCACAATCGTGTTGACTCCGTCGGCATCGACAGTAATCAACGCAGTCCCTGTCGGTTGCTCAACCGCCAGGACACCATCGGCGCCGACACCCGCGTCGCGCAGCCCACCCACCAGCTCAGCACCAAACGGATCGCGTCCGACGCAACCCGCCATGCTGACCCGCGCACCCAGCCGCGCGGCGGCCACCGCCTGATTGGCTCCCTTGCCACCAGGCGCGGTGAAGAAATCCTCACCGAACACAGTCTGACCCGGCCGCGGCAGATGCTCGCACCGCGCCACCAGATCCATGTTCAGGCTGCCGATCACCAGGACCGGCTTCGCGGTGTGCGCCATTGCCCAGCCCTTTTCTTAAAAAGACCGCCTTTTAACAAGACCGTCTGTCTAACAAAGGCATCCTCGTCACCAATCACCGGATCACGCCAGCGTGACAACGGCTAGGTGTCTGGCGGCACCACGCGTACTATGACATCAATCGTTGCGGCAATATGTTCGGGCAATGCCGGGGGAACGACAGCGAGCATGAACGAAACCAGCGCCGAGACTGGAGCCCCTTGGGCTCTGCGCGGTTTGGTTGTCGCGTCGGTCGTTTTGCCCTTGCTGGTACTCGCGGGCGGCGGCTGGCTTGCGTGGCGTGCGACGGTACGCGATGCGACAGCCAGTCTCGTGAGCGAGCTTGCGGTCTCGCAGGAGCAGGCAACGCGAGTACTCGACACCCATATTCTGCTCAGCAACCGGATCAACGATATCGTTGGCGACATGAGCGACGATGCAGTGATCGCCCGCGAACAGGAGCTGCATGATCGCCTGCGGGCGATGATCGCCGGCTACAGTCAGGTGTCCGCCGTCATAGTGGTCGGCGCGGACGGCCGGGCTCTGGTGGCAAGCTCGCGCTATCCGGCAAATCACAGTGTCAATTTCAGCGACCGCGAATACTTCAAGGCAATGCAGGAATCCCACCTGCCGTATTACATCGGCGGCGTCGTCTTCGGCCGCCTCACCCACGAGGACGTATTCTCCGTCGCCAGCCGCCGCGGCAGTGATCCGAACCATTTCAACGGCATCATCCTGGTTGGCGTGTCGCCAAGCTACTTCACCAACTTCGACCGCGATATGTTCGGCGGGAACTCCGATTTTACCGCCAGCCTGACGCGCGACGACGCGACGTTGCTGGCCGCCTACCCAGAAACGCCACAGTCAACCCAGTTCCCCCTGCGCAACCAATTACTGCTCGACGCGATCGCCCGCGCGCCGCAGGCGGGCATCATCCGCGGCCCATCCCCGATCGACGGCACCGAGCGCATAATCGCCTACCGCAAACTGGCGAATTATCCGGTCTACGTCACCGTGGGCCGACAGTGGGCTTCGGTGGTGACCGCTTGGCGTGATCTGATGGCGACCCACCTGATTTTCGGCATTCCGGCAACCCTGAGCCTGCTCGCGCTGTCCCTGCTGGCGCGGCGACAGACAATGCGACAGAACGATATCCTGACCAGGCTGCAGGATGAGGTGCACCGGCGCGAGATGGCGGAAGAAGCGCTGCGCCAGTCGCAGAAGATGGAGGCGGTAGGTCGGCTGACCGGCGGCATCGCGCACGATTTCAACAACCATCTCACAGTGATCAGCAGCAACATCGAGCTGCTCCAGCGCCGGATGCCGCAAGGCAACGATTCTCTGGCGCGGCTGACCGATGCGGCGATGGCGGGTGTGCAGCGCGCGGCAACTCTCACGCACCGCCTGCTTGCATTTTCGCGCCAGCAGCCACTGGATCCGGAACCGTTGGATGCCGGCCGGCTGGTATCCAACATGTCGGATCTGCTGCGCCGTACGTTGGGGGAGGATGTCGCCATCGAAACCGTGTTGGCCGGCGGCCTGTGGCAGACGAGGGTGGATACCAACCAACTTGAGAACGTCTTGCTCAATCTCGCGGTGAACGCGCGCGATGCCATGCCGGACGGCGGCAAGCTGACGATCGAAACGGCGAATGCTCATCTGGATGACGCCTATGCCGCGGCGCACGCAGAGGTGACCTCGGGACAGTACGTAATGCTTGCGGTCAGCGACACCGGTACCGGCATGACACCCGAGGTCATGGAGAAGGTGTTCGAGCCATTCTTTACCACCAAGCCGTTGGGTCAGGGCACCGGCCTGGGATTGTCGATGGTGTTTGGCTTCGTCAAGCAATCGGGTGGCCACGTGACGATCTACAGTGAGCCAGGACAAGGCTGCACAGTGAAGGTCTACCTGCCGCGCTACGTCCGCGCGGAGTCGAAACCGGATGCCGCCGCGCGTGACGCGGCCACGAAGCAGCAGCGCGGCAAGGGCGAAACGATCCTGGTCGTGGAAGACGATGAGGCAGTGCGCCGTTCGTCAGTCGAGGCATTGCGCGAAATAGGCTACGAGGTGATGGAAGCCGGCGACGCCATGGACGGAGTGCGCCTGATCGTAGACCGCGGCAGCATCGACCTGCTGTTCACCGATGTCGGGCTGCCAGGCGGCGTGAACGGCAGGGCGCTGGCTGACGCGGCGCGCAGCGCACAGCCCGGCGTGCGCGTGCTGTTCACCACCGGCTATACCCGCAATGCCATCCTGCACAACGGGATGCTGGATCACGGCGTGCATTTCATTGCCAAACCGTTTACCATAACCGCGTTGGCGTTGAAGATCCGTGAAGTGCTGGCAGCGCCACCGACCAGCGAGGCCGCCGACCAGGCGCCGCAAGGAGCCCCTGCGCGCGACCCGGCGTGATTGCGGATTGCCAGATATGCCGGCGCAAAAGGCAGCCGTGTCGATGGCCGCGTTTGCGGCAACGCCGACCATCGGCCCGCGCCGCCAGCAGTAATCCTTTGTAACGCGGCCTGCTTTCTATGCGCGCTTCAGCCAGCCCGCATTTCGCAAACGATCGCGCCCGTGGGCCGTGGACTTTCAGGACGCTCGAGACTTGTCGTCCCTCCGTGATACCTGTCCGTCTGCGGCTCGTTCTAGCGCCGCACGGTCCCACTGACCGAGGTCGGCTGCGGCTTCATACGTGCAGAGCAGGTAACGCATCAAATCGTCGTCCGGCGATCTCGCCTGACGGATCGCGTCGTAGGGCAGAATGTGCTGCCCGAGGCTATGATCGTAGTATGTGGCACGTGGAAACATCGGTGCCGATGCAAAGCCCTCGGGCTCGGGGTAGGCATAACTGTAAAAGGCCGGTTTGCCGAAACCACCGTTTCCTGGCCAGAAGCCGCAGCTGCTTACTTCGTGCGAGTACGCTTCCTGCATGACCCAGGCGCCCAAGTTCGGCGAGGCGCCCGCCAGACGGGGCGCTGCGCGTCCAGAGAAGCGGGTGACCGCCATGTCGAAGCTGCCCCAGAAGAAATGCACCGGGCTCACCTTGCCGAGGAATTGTGCTCGGAACCGGGTGAGGACCCGATCCACCTGGACCAGAATCCGCCAGAAGCGTGTGACGTATTCCGGGTCGTAGGAGGCGTGCGTTTCGTCCTGCTCGAATGGAATAGCGTCCGGTATCTCGACCGGCATGGTCCAGATCCGCGTTTCCAGCCCAAGCCCGCGAAGACGGCCCATAACCTCCGTATAGAAATCCGCCACGGTTCGCGGACCGAGAACGATGGTTTCGACTGCGCCTCCGCTCGTCTGCAGCTTCAGGACGTGATCAACGAAATCGAAGTCGATCTGGAAGCTTGTACCGCCATAGGGGATCGGCGAGGTCGTCAGCCCCCGACAGGTGACGTACAGAGGGACCTGCCACCAGTGGTTGATCATCGGCGCGTGCGCCAGCCGGATCTTTCCTACCACCTGCGTCCAGAGATGCAGCGTCGCGCAGGTTTCGGCCCAATCCGAAAGGGGAAGATCAGGCCAGTCGCTCGGGCTGGATTGGTCTTTTTGGCTCGCCATCGTGCCGACCCTCTGATCTGATTGCGTCGGTTCAGCCAATCATCGAACTCCCGTCTCCTGCGCCATCGCGCGAGTCAAAGCTTCACGGTAGAGGCCCGATAGATCTCGTCGATGGAATTTGCCAGAGCCGCGTCAAACTCGGCATCACTCATCGAATGCCTGAGGTCTTCGACCAGCGCCCGCGAAAAGCTCGCGATCATGTGGTGATTGAAGGCGAGGCGTTTACAGGCTTCGGCGCGCGTGTAGCCGCCGGAAAGCGCGACAACCCGGGCCACCCGCTTATGCTTCGTCAGGTTTGAATAAAGATCCGGAACTTCCGGGATCGTCAGCTTGAGCATCACCTGACGGCCGTCAGGCAAGGCGTCGAGCTGCCTGGTCAGTTCCGCCAGGAGGATGGCTTCCGCGCCCGCCTTGTCCGGACTCTTGATCGAAACCTCTGGCTCGATAATTGGCATGAGGCCGTGCCGGGCGATCTGCGCGGCTATGTCGAACTGCTGCTTCACCACGGCAGCGATACCCTGTTTCGAGGGCAGGTTGATGACGGAGCGCATCTTGGTGCCAAAGATGCCGAGTTTCACCGCGCGAGTAAGCAGCCCCTCGAGCGTCGGCATCGGCTTCATCAGGCTGACACCGTCGGCCTCGGCCTCGAGCCCCTTGTCGACCTTCAGGAAGGGAACGACGCCCCGTTCCTCCCATAGGAAAGCCGGAACCGGCCTTTCGCGCGCCTGCCCATCCATCGTGGCTTCGAAAAGGATGGTAGCGATGACCTTGGCTCCGGTGAAGGCCGGTGCGGTTATGATGCGCACCCGCATTTCATGAACGAGCCTGAACATCTCGGTATCGCCGCTATAGGCACTGTCCGGAATGCCGTATACGCGCAGGGCACCGGGTGTCGACCCGCCGCTCTGGTCAAGCGCGGCGATGAAGCCGTCCTTGTGCGAGATTTGCGCCATCATTTTGTCGTTGGTCACGGCCGTCATCCTTGCCTGAGACGGGTACGGTCAGGGAACGCGCAGCGGCCTTGACCGATTGCCCGCGAGTTGCTGAGAGTGATTGGCACGGCGTTCGACAGCCACGCAATCTTCGCCCCGCTGCCCTGTGTTGAGCAGCGCGCCGCATCGGGCAAAGCTGGTGGTCGACAGCCCCGCCACCGCGCCAGAATCTCATTCGGATGTGCGCGGGAGCTGTCACGGATTTGCCGCGCGGCTGCCTCATCCCTGGATGAAGGCAAGCAGGTCGGCATTGATCGTGTCCGCTTCCGTGGTGGGCATGCCGTGTGGGAAGCCCTTGTAGGTCTTCATGGTTCCGTTCTTCAGCAGCTTAGCGGACATCGGTCCAGAGGCGACATAGGGCACGATCTGGTCGTCTTCGCTATGCATGACCAGCACCGGGACAGTGATCTTCTTGAGGTCGTCCGTGAAATCGGTCTGGGAAAAGGCCACGATGCCGTCGTAATGCGCCTTGGCACCGCCCATCATGCCCTGGCGCCACCAATTCGCGATGACGGCCTCCGAGGCTTTCGCGCCCGGCCGATTGTAGCCGTAGAAAGGCCCAGCCGGCAGGTCGCGATAGAATTGCGAACGATTGGCGGCGAGTTGCGCCTGCAGGCCGTCAAACACCGCCTTGGGAAGGCCGAGCGGATTGGCCTCCGTCTTCACCATGAGCGGCGGCACTGCGCTGATCAGCGCGGCCTTGGCCACCCGGCTTTCGCCATGCCGTCCCAGGTAACGCGCCACCTCACCGCCGCCGGTGGAATGGCCGACATGAATGGCATTTTTCAGGTCGAGATGCTCGGTCAGAGCCGCCAGGTCGTCGGCATAATGGTCCATATCGTGGCCATCGGCAGTCTGGGTCGAGCGACCATGGCCACGGCGGTCATGGGCGATAACGCGATAGCCACGTTGCAGGAAGAACAGCAACTGCGTGTCCCAATCATCGGCTGACAGCGGCCAGCCATGGCTGAACACGATCGGCTGGCCCGAACCCCAGTCCTTGTAGAAAATAGAGGTGTCGTCCTGCGTCGTGATCGTGCCCATCGATGGCTCCCTTGGTGATGCGAGGTTGTGGAGAGGGCTCGTCCGCTCCTGCGGCGCGGAACTGTAGGAGGCCTGTGCCATGTAGGCAAAGTCCTCGCAATCCTGGCTGGGATCGAAGGCGGTGACGACCTTGTCACGCCCGACGACTGATGCCGCGGTGCCTGACGGGAGGCCGAGTTATCGGATCATGCAGTGGGTTGTCTTGAATGGGATTGAGCACGGGCGCAGACCCATGTGGATTCGACACGGCGGATGGCAGCATATCGTGAGATATCGAGCGCGATCCCATCGGCCGCTTCGAACTCTCGCGATTGCCCGCGCGACGAACGTCACCCGTTTTCAGGTCATCCGCGACTTCGAGCAGATGACCGGATTCACGCCAGCCGCCTTCGTTCGCGATCGACGTGTCCGGTTGGCGAGTTCGACTGATTGAAGGCGGCGAGATGCTGGCCAATGCCGCGTTGTCGGCCGGGTCCGCGGACCAGAGCCATTTTTCCCGAGCGTTCAAGCTGTCTCACGGGTCCACGTCCACGATTTTGCGCCAGGCCGTCCGCGGCCTGAATTGCGGCGGGACGAGCTTCCTCGACCAGCGCCCCTGACTGCCATCGAACCCGGGAATGCGGCCAGTTCATACCCGTGATCCTGGGCGCCTGCGCCAGCTACTTGGTAAATGCAGGTTCGTCGCGAACTACGACAACGCGCGTGGGCACGAGCGTCGTTTCCCCTTGCGGTGTGTAATTGCGGCGAAGGGTCGCGTATCAACAATGCAATCAGCGTCGATACCGGAAATATTACGAAATTAGCGTGCGTCGAGTACGCGAGAGCGATTGTCTTTGCTGAAAGTGATGGGAGGCGATGCAGCGTCATTCGTCCGCGTGCCGCACCGGCGTCCATGTGAAATGTGGGAAACTGTGTGGCGCGGATGGCATTGGCGCACATTCGTTCACATCCACCCGTTTGCCCGTCGGCGTGCCGAAGATGTTGTGTTCCTGATAGCGCCCGGTTGCGGGTGCCGGTTCTCCAGGTTTCAGGTGCGGTACATGCGACACATCGAACCCGGAGGATATTTTGACGAAGAAAGTTGCAAGAGTGGTGCCAGCCAGGCCGACAGAATTGGATCAACACCGACAGGTGCGCATACCGATCTTGCGACTGGTCGAGGCGGAGGACAGATCCGACGCTGTGACGGCGATTGGCCGTCGCAGCGTCAGCAACGCCTGGCGGCGTCACGTGACATCGCCAGGCGTTGTGATACTTCTTGCCGATCCGTTCGAATCAGTTCGTGTTGATTACGCGGCAGCGTTGGCGGCTACGTGCATGCGTGTCTTCAAACTGGCAAAGTCAGCGTCGGGAACCAGCTTCGCCGTCTTCGCCGCCGTTGAGTGCAGCCTTCTCGTAGTCGGCGTCCCGTGGCGAGGGAGCCGTTGCGCCGAGGGTGATCGGATAAGTATGTAGGACCTTTCCGGCCCTATCCATCACGTCAACCTTGCGTTCTGTCATAACAATCCCTTCAAGATAGAGGATAAAATAGGCGCGCCGGCCCCAAGAATACTCTCCGGCATCCAAGCCACAGAACAATTACCGAAATGCTCCACTGACTCTGGTCCCCGGCATAGTGGGCCCTGCTTAAGGAATTACAACCGGCAATTTTAACACCGTTCCCTTGACCTCGGAAATGCCACGGTGCTCGGCCGTTCCGCCTGTCTCGCCGAGATGATCCGAATCCTCTCCCCTCGAAAGGGATCAGGGACGAACAGCAGGCGTTCTCCACCATGCCCACCGTCACAAAGCGATCCTCGCCTTCATCCCGGCCGTTATCATCCCAATCCCAGGCGAAGATGTCTTTGAACACCTCGCGCGATCTCGCAACTGATGGCGTGCTCCCACCAATCGGGTCACAGAAAACCGGTAGGCGCTTTGCCAAAAAGAACCCCGGCACACATCACGTCCGGGGCCAAAGTTGCAGGAGAAATGGACCATCGTGAAACGAAAAGGGCCGGCATAAACCGGCCCCTTTTCGTGTCAGACTTGCCGGCGGGTTAGCTGTTGGAGCCGCCGTTCTGATCCGGCGCAAACAGCCACGTGCCACGGTTCGAGCGCGTCACGTAAGCATGGACCGTCTGGCCGTTCTGCGCTGTCGCGACCGGCGGGGCATTCTGCACCGGAGCCTGGGCAATCACGCCCGGGATCTCGGTGAAAAGGGTGTTGGCGGTGGCGCCCTCGCCGCCGTCGGCATAGGCGGAGCCGATGCTGGCGATACTGATTGCTGCGATGGCGGCGCGAAGCATGATCTTCATGGTCTTTCTCCTCGGTTTGGGCCTCCCTATGAGGCCCTGCTCTATGCATCGCTCGGCGGAAGCTTTGTGCTGTGTCCGTTGGCGATGCCGTGGAGATAGACTTTCGAGGCATCTGCGATAATCCGCCGCTTTGGCATTTCATTCATGCGGCGGTCGGTGAAATCAGCCCGGCCAGATTCTTGGCCCCGCGATGCCACTCGATTGGACGCATAGCGGCGATAGAGGGGGAGCGGCGCACCATCCGAAGTGCCATCCGCCTGCCGGAGCAGGCTCGCGGCAGCGTTGTCAGGCGCGCCCCCGGCCCGCAGCACCTTCAGGCAACCGCTGCAGCGCCGCCGACGCGCCGGGGCATTTGCCGCCATTGCACTTCCTTCGTAGCTGCACGTCGTTGGGTCAGGCCGAATGTGCCACGGGCCCGCGGCAATTCGAAGCCTACTTCGCCGCTGTCACCGATTGCATGGCAACAGGCCTCCGCAGCAAAGCGGTCGAGACGTTGCCAACCATCCGATCTGGCAGGCGCGCGAATGTTGGTGGAACGCACCTGTCCTTCAGCGCCAACCGAACTTGCCCCCAAGTTGCTAGGCCTGACGCGTCGCGGGCAACCGGCCAGCGCTACTCCTTCACGCCACCCGCCATCAGGCCACTGACCAAATAGTTGCGTACAAAGAATGTGAACGCCAACACCGGCAGCATCACCAGCACGCCGGCCGCGGCGATCTTGTCAGCGATAGCAGTGCGGCGAACTCAAACCCGATCATAACAACCGAGCGCAAGGCGCGTGAGGGTTTCTTCGTTTCTGGTCTCGCTGCTCCGTTGCCAGTCGTCACTATAACCATGCTGGAGTCTCCCGTGACGCCTACCGCGCTCCCGCAATGTTAGCCAGCGTGGTCTTCTGACTTGTCTAAGATGGTTTCGGGGGCACTGCAATCTACAAATGTCCGCATCGCTTTTAGATATGCCGTCCGCGAAGTGAGAGAGATCGGTTGGCCGCAGTGCCAGGAGATCCTCCGACGGTATCCGGCAGCCAAGCATCGCCGGATCGCGGGAATGATGGGGCGATTTTCCGCTTTCAAGCCGAGGAACCGTGTTGATGTTTTAACGCATGGTTCAGTGTCGTGCAGCTTATCTTGCCATGACCCTACGCTTAGGTACGAAGTTGATGAAATGATGACACGTACGTTGTAATGGGTCATTCTAAATCGTATCGGGAATGTCGTATCGTATCATGCCGTATATAGGGGGCGAGGGAGTAAGTGATGTCGAGGCGCATGGTTATGGTTGTCGTTCTGACCGGTCTGCTGGTGGCTGGAGCGACCTCCGGCGCGCAGGCACAGCAACCAATCAGTGTCGGACAACAGACGGCCAACCCATCCGGCTGGACCTTCGATATCGCGCCCTATCTGTGGCTGCCCAGCCTCCACACCACCTTGAACTACAACCTGCCGCCAGCGCTCAATGGCAGGTTGCCCACCGATGTGCCGGTCCAACCCGCCGATATATTGACTTACCTGAACTTCGCGATGGCGTTTGCGGCGGATGCACAATACGGCCCGTTCTCGCTCCTCACCGACTTCATGTGCTTGAACCTGAGCGACACCACCGCCCACATCAAGTCGATCGACTTCGTCGGCCTGCCCGCCCAGCCGATCTCGCGCTCGGTGCAAGCCAGTACAGGAACCAGGCTGAGTTCCACGCTTTGGACGCTGGCCGGCGGCTACACCGTAATACAAGGCGAACTCGGGCAATTTCGATTTGATCGCAGCGTTCCGTTATCTCGGCGTGAACGCTACGACGGATATAACCTTATAGGGCACTGGACGATCTCTCGATTGGCGTCCGCGCGGTGGGTCAAATGGCGAATGCTTCTATGACGTCGACAAATAGCTGCCTGCGCACCGACTGTTTGGAATTGCCGGAATCTGCCTGCGCTTGCCGGAATTGCACAGCCAAGCCTGCGCAGCAGCGTATGCTCGCTTGCCAGGGCCTTGAGCCGGCCTTGTCGGTGAGAGCTGTAACAGGGGCAATCAATGAGTGACAGCACCCGCGAGCATGTCCCGATCAGCGCCACCACCCGTCGGTCGCGGCGTGTGTCGGCGATCTGGCTGATCCCCTTGATCGCCGTGGCAATCGGTGCGTGGCTCGCGTGGGACACGTTGTCGAAGGAAGGCCCGACGATCACCATTTCCTTTGAGACCGCGGAAGGGCTGCAGGCGGGACAATCCCAGCTGAAATTCAGGGATATTCAGTTGGGCACTGTCCACAGTCTCGCGCTGTCGGCCGATCATGCGCATGTCCTGGTGACCATTGCGACCACGAGGCAAGCCGAGCCACTACTGACCAGCGACACGCAGTTCTGGGTGGTCAAGCCGAGACTGTTTGCCGGCAATGTTTCCGGCCTGAGCACGCTGGTGTCCGGATCGTATATTGGCATGCTTCCAGGCAAGGCCGGCGACACGTCCAAACGCGACTTTGTCGGGCGCGAAGATCCGCCGCTTCTGGTGTCGAATGAGCCGGGTCATACGTATCTGCTGAAGGCAGGACAACTGGGCTCTGTCACGCTTGGATCGCCGGTGTTCTTCCGCGACATTTCCGTTGGCGAAGTGCTGGGCTGGGATCTCGGCGACATGGCGGAAAGCGCGACCGTCCACGTCTTTGTCCGCGCACCCTATGATAAATATGTCAGCGATCAGACCAGATTTTGGGATGCCTCCGGTCTGTCGGTGAAGGTCGGCGGCAACGGGGTTGAAGTGCAGCTCGAGTCACTGCGCGCGCTGCTGCTGGGCGGCATCGCCTTCGACACACAGAAGGGATCGGCACAGGCGGCGGCAAGCGCCGACGGTCACGTCTTCCCGCTGTTCGTCAACAAGGACGCTGCAGAGGCCGCATCATACAGCCGCAAAATAGCGTTGGTCGGCTATTTCCCGGGTTCGGTGCGCGGCCTGGCGGCCGGCGCCGATGTGACACTGCATGGTCTTAAGGTGGGCCAGGTGACCGACGTAAAAATTATTTATGATCCAGCCAAGCAAGAAATTCTCGCGCCTGTGCACTTCGAGGTGGAACCGGAGCGGATCGTCGGGATTGGCCGGCACGCGGTTACCGATGTCGGAGCGGCGGTTGACATGCTGGTCGGTCGCGGGATGCGGGCAACGTTGCAAAGCGCCAATCTGCTCACCGGCCAGATGCTGGTGGCACTGGAGTTCGTTCCCGACGCACCGCCGGCAACCGTAACGAGGCAGGATGGGGCGTTCGTCATTCCCACATCCGACAGCGGCAGCATCAGCGGGCTGGAGGCATCGGCCGCGGAATTGCTGCGCAAGGTCAACAGCATTCCGTTCGACAGCCTGGGCCGCAATCTTGATCAGACCACTGCCGGGCTGAACGACCTCGTCAACGGCGCGCAGATGAAGCAGGTGATGACGTCGCTCAATACGACGCTGTCGAGCGCGCGAGACATGGTGAAGAAATCTGGACGCAGGGTTGACGCCAACGATGAAGAAGCTGCCGGACATCGCGGCAAATTTGCAGAAGACGATGACCGACGCCAACGGACTTGTACTGTCGCTGCAATCCGGTTACGGCGACAATACGCAGTTCAATCGTGACCTCGATCACCTGATGATACAATTGAACGACGCAGTCCGGTCGATCCGCTCGCTCGCCGACCTGCTCGAACGTCATCCGGAGGCGCTGATCAAGGGTCGGGCCGCCGGAGGTGTCGAATGAGACTTACGCGCCAGGTTGCCCGGCTTGCCGGCCTCGGTCTGTTGGTGGCGCAAGTCGCCTGCAGCTCGCCCGACCCCAATCTGTACACGATAGCCCCGATATCGGCAGCCACGCAGACTGGTGCGCCAAAGGTGATCGCGCTGCGGCAGATCGGCCTTGCCCGCTACCTGGAGCGCAGCCAGATCGTTCGCTCGTCGGAGAACTACCGTCTGGACGTCATGTCCAATGACTTGTGGGGCGAGCCGTTAGGTTCAATGCTGGCGCGCGTGCTGGTGGATGAATTGAGCCAGCGCCTGCCGCAAAGCACCGTCTATGCCGAGACAGGCGCCCTGTCCGTGTCGCCGGACGCAACCATAGAGTTGAACGTGTCTCGCCTCGATCTGAACGCGGCGGGATTGTTGATATTGCAGGCGCAGGCCGCGGTGACGTCCAAAGGGCGCGGCGATCCGATAACGCGCAGCTTCCGCTTCGAGGTGCCATCGACCGAAGGCAGTATTGCCGGCGAGGTCGCGGCGACCAGCAACGCGGTTGGCCAACTGGCCGATGGGCTCACGATGATGCTCGTCACGGGACGACGGCGCGGTGACGTCGGTGCTCAGAGTACGCCAGAACCCGAGTTCACCAAGCCACATCTGCACGAATGCCAGAGTTGCGGGCTGCTGCAGCACATACCTCCGCTCGCACCAGGCATATCCGCGCAATGCAGCCGTTGTGGTACCACGCTGCATCGCGCGCGGCGGCACCCTTTGGAGCACAGCCTTGCGCTGACGATCGCCGCCCTCGTCTTGCTTACGCTGATGTGCGCCACGACGCTGTTGAGTGTGGAAACCGCGGGCATACAGCTTTACGCAGGTCTGTTTTCGGGGCCGTTGGAGCTAATCCATCGCGGCATGTCTGCGCTCGCCGCAGTGGTCGTATTCGTGACCGTGGTGGCACCATTCGGCAAGTTGCTCGGCACGCTCTATGTGTTGCTCGGTCTGCACATGACACGACCGCCGCATCATTTGCGGCGGGTGTTCGTGCTGGTCGAGCGGCTATCCCCCTGGTCGATGATCGAAATTTTCGTGCTCGGTGTGCTGGTGGCCTACGTGAAGCTCGGCGATCTGGTGACGATACGCCTCGGCACCGGCATTTTCGCGTTGTTCGTCCTGACATTCGTCATGGTCTGGGCGGACGGCGCACTGGATCGACAGGCGATATGGGAAGCTCTGGACCGGGCGGCCTCTGCCGATGGATCGCCAAGCGGCTTGCCGGCACATGAGGCGGCGACGGGAGCGATCGGCTGTGAGTCGTGTGATCTGGTGAGCATCCCCGAACCGGGGCACGCCCATTGTCCGCGCTGCGGCTCGGCACTGCATGGTCGAAAACCGAACAGCGTGATGCGGACCTGGGCGTTGGTACTCGCCGCCGCAATCCTCTACGTGCCGGCCAACCTGTACCCGGTGCTGACCGTGATGCAACTTGGCGCCGGAGCGCCCAGCACAATACTTGGTGGCGTGCAGGAGCTGATTTCTTCGCGGATGTACCCGCTTGCCGCGTTGGTATTCTTCGCCAGCATTGCCGTGCCCATGCTGAAGCTTGTCGGGCTGACCGTCATGCTGGTCCTACGCAGACTGGCCGAGCGGGATGGCTTCGCGACCGAACCCGACTGTATCACTTTGTACGCTGGATCGGGCGCTGGTCGATGATCGACATCTTCATGGAATCGCTGCTGGGAGCCCTGGTCCGGTTCGGTAGCGTGATCACCATCGAGCCAGGCATTGGAGCCGTCGCGTTCTGCGCAGTGGTGCTTCTCACCATGTTCGCCGCCGAGACCTTTGATCCTCGTCTGATGTGGGACGCGGCGGCATCGCGGCCATTGGATTCATTTGCAAAGGCATGATGCACCAAGGCAGCGATCCTACTTGTAACCGGCATAGCGGCGGTAGTCGGCATGGCCTTTCATGTTGGCCCTGTCGAGTGACTGGCGCACAATCCCGTCGGCGCACCCCACGCCCGTGCCGCACGATTCCTTCAAATGCAGGAGCAGAATGCGGCGAACTTCCGCGATTGTTTGCGGATTGGACTGGTTGGAGTGGCCCGAGCGCACAACCAGTTCGGAGACGGCCTGCTGGAGATGAGCGCTTGAGTACCGACGACGCCGTCGTCGCCGCTCTCCACAGGACCGTTGCCCTTTACTGCAATGATCGAATGCACGGCAACGCCGGGTGCAATGGGGAGGGCCGCGAGGGCGGTGATGAACGGGCTTCCCGGCGACATGCCAGAAACGCTGCTCCCGATCCGGGCCTTGTCGGGATCAAACCTGAGCGCCTCGGCGTTGTTCGTGAGAACATCGCCCATTGCGCGAGCCACGGTCAGCGGTAGCCTTATCAGTCTCCCGATCAACTGTACCACGGAGAACCCCGCGACATAACTGCCCTGCTGCGGCGTCGCGAGGAAGATGACCCGGGTCACAAACGGGCTGTGCTCAAAGAACATTGTGCGGCGCGCCAGATCCCGGGTTTCGGCGGGCATGGTCAGCTCATCGATCGGCTTTCGGCTGAACCCATCCCAGAAGCGGGTACCGGCATCGACTACGAGCATCTTGGCCAGCAGGCCGCCCTGGCTGTGCCCGATGACGACCATTCGTCGCACTCGGGTCTTTTCCCTCGGGATCAACCTTGGCGACGGCGTCTCGAAGTGCCTCGCGCAGCAGCAGTGCCGAGTACGGGATGGGATTGCCGGTGTCGTAGCTGAAGGCCCAGAACTGGAAATGCTCCCTGATCTGCTGGTCGCTCAGCAGTTCGTTGATCATGTTGGCCCAGCGACCCGCGCTGGATGCCGTGCCATGGATGAACACCACGGGAAATCGGCCCGGCCGATATGGTCCAAGAGCGACCAGCCTTGTGGGTTCCTTGTCGAGGAGATCTCCGATCAGAAAACCACGTAGCTCGCGCGCCCAGATCTCTGGATCATCCAAGCCATATGCTAGCGCCGCCGTTCGCGCGATCTCGAGCGGAACAACCTGTCCGTCGAGGCTTATCGTCGCCATATCCGATGGGGTGTGGACCTCGAGGGTGGCATCAAGATCCCCGCCTGCAAGCCGTTTGCGAGCGTCCGCAATGCGCAGCACGGCGGTGACCGGGACCTTGATGCGCGGGGCAACCTGAAATCCCTGCTCGGGGTTGAGCGGGACACCACCGGCGGCGAGCGGCACCCCGATACCGGCCTGGCGATAGGTGTTCCGCAGGCCGCGGACTTCGAAGTCGCCGATCGGGACGAAATCGACCAGATTTCGGCCGGCCCAGACAAGGCTCGCCGGGTCAAACGCGACATGCAGCGTGCCAAATGGCAGGTCGAATTCGCCGCCCCGGAGCTCGACTTGTGTCCGGTCCGCCGATTCAAACGCTGCCGTCAGGCCGCGATTGTAGAGGTCGCAGGCAGTGCGCAGGCGCGGATCATAAGGATCGGTGACGCGTCAGTCCCGTCTGGAAACAGGAAGGCGAACGCATAGACCGCGGTGGCGAGATAGTAGGCGCGCTTTCCCGTCCGCTCGGCATGCTGAAACGAGAGTTCCCCCAGTGCAAAGATCTCATCGCTGCCGGCGGTGCCGTTGGCGATTTTTGCCTGGAGTGTGGCGATGGCGGCCTCCGGGTCGGTCGCAAAACGCTCGGCCAGGTTCCACCGGGTCAGCACGATACGGCTCGATTCGCTCAGATCGCCGCTGGACAGAACGTTGCGCATTTGCTTCTGGTAGGCGATCTCCGGACCGACACGCTCGACGCCGACTGGGGTGGCGCAGCCAGCGATGGCCAGACAGCCCAACAGGACGGCGGCGAACCAGCCCGACCTGGCCGGATCGATCGCTTGCGGAACGCGGATATTAACGGAAAAAGCAAGATGAGCCTCGCTTTCGACGAACCAGATTTCGGTTGCATCACTCCCCCGATACCGTACAGCGCCGCAACGCTTCACTTGATTTCGTTTTCCACCGGCATGAAGCGACTTAAGCAAGACCGGAATGCTGAACTAGGGCTTCGATACGCCCTGCACTGGCGGCACAGCGCTGACGCGTTCCAGCGGTCCGTCACTATGGCATAATCGGTTCGAGGCTTGGCAGCGTCATGTGGAAATCACAGAGAAAGCCAACATCCAACAGCTACGCAACGCCCGACAGCAGCATGACGGTGGTCCGTGCGCAGCAGCGACGCAACCGCCTCGCCGACCGCAAGCCGCAGCCACCAAACTAGCCTTGATTGTAATGTTGCTTGCGGTCGCCGCTTGTCACTCAAGCGAACCGGGCAGCGTGCAAGACGGCGTCGCGACGGGTACCGCTATCGGTGCGACAATCGGTTTGGTCGGCGGTCCGGTCGGCGTTGCCGCGGGAGCGGCGACCTGCGGCGGGGCTGGCGCGATCGCAGGCGCAAGCAGTACTCCGAGAGGTCAATCTTGGAGATGAAGCGCGGAAACAGGGTGAACAGTGTTGCACCGGGGCCATCTGGACGCCACGCTTCGCGGTATGCGGTATCGCTTCCCGTTATGCGTGGCGAAGACGCCCATCATGGTACGCAAGCGCCGACGGGGCGGCCATGCCAGCGTGACGAAGTGGTGCCCTGCTACATCTTCCTTGCGTCCCAGGATGCTGCGTACATGGCGGGCCAGGTGCTGCATCCAAATGGGAAAAAGGCGGTCATCGGATCATAACAATCGCCCCTCTCCCGGAGAGGGGCGATTGCTTAGTTTAGCTGAAAGTCGTTCTAGTATTGCGGGTAATATCCCGGCGGTGGCGCGTAGACCACCGGTGGTGGTGGGGCGTAATACGCTGCTGGTGGGGGATAATATGCAGGCCTCTGCTGTGATGCGATAATGCCACCGATGACCGCGGCGGCTCCCAGACCCAGCACGGCACCGGCTACCGCTCCGCCATTATCGTGATGATAACCATGCCCATGCCAACCCCTGTCGTGGTGCCAGTCTGCGTGCGCGGCAGGGACCGCCAAAAGGCCCGCCGCAACTGGCGCAGCAATGAGCAGTTTCGACCAGGTTCGCATGACGGACTCCTTCAATCATTGAGCGTATGCCAGCCTACGATGGGCATGGGTCATGGCCGGATTGCGGCAACACCGTGATAACACGGCGACCGTTCAGCCAGTATGGGACAAGCAGGCTCTACGCGGCGTTGCCACATACCAAGCGTCATGACACGATACCAGTCAGTAGAACGCCGCGGAGGGAACCATGGACGTCGGCATGATGATGATATTCGCCGCGTATGGCTGGCGGAATATCCCCGACGATCAGGTGTGGGATGAAGAACTGCGGCTGGCGCGTCAGGCTGCAGATCTCGGGTTTGACACGCTGTGGTCGGCCGAACACCACTTCTTCGACTATTCGTTCTGCCCTGACAACCTGCAATTGATGACATATCTGGCAGGAGTTTGTCCTAACATCGACCTGGGCACTGCGGCCGTGATCCTGCCCTGGCACGATCCGCTGCGTGTGGCGGAGCAGGCGGTTGTGCTCGATCTGCTGTGCAAGGGGCGACTGCGGTTGGGTCTCGGCCGAGGTCTCGCACGGCGCGAATTCGCGGCATTCCGCGGCACGATGAACGAATTGCGGGAGCGCTTCGACGAGGCAGCGCCGATGATCGTGGAAGCGCTGCGCAGCGGATTTATGGAAGGCAACGGCAAATACTATCAACAGCCGCGGATCGAGCTGCGACCGCGACCGAAATACAGCTTCGATGGTCGGATCTATGCTGTCGCTTCCAGCGAAGACTCGGTTGAAGCGGCTGCGCGATTGGGCGCGCACATGGTGATGTTTTCCGACCGACCGTGGCCGATGCGGCTGCCGGCGATCCAGCGCAATCGCGAGCTGTTCCGCAAATTCCATGGCACCGAAGCGCCGCCGATGCTGATCGCCGATTTCTGCCTGTGCTGGCCGAAGCTGGACGAGTCGGAGGAACTGGCACGACTTCATATGGGCAGCTTCGTGCACAGCAACTTCGAACATTATGAACTGCTGGGCGAGCATTTTGACACGGTCAAAGGCTACGACGCTTATGCGCAGAAAGCCGCGATCGCGCGCCAGGCTGGGATGGATGGCGCGATTGCCGGCTTCATGAAAGCCGCCGTATGGGGCCCGCCGGACCGCATTCTGCGTGAGCTGGAGGCGCGTCGCGCGGTGATCGGCGAGTTCGAACTCAACACATCGTTCCGCTTTGGCGGCATTCCGTACAAAACAGCAGAGGCGTCGCTGCGTCTGTTCGCCAAGGAAGTGCTACCAGTGCTACAGAGCTGGAAGACAGCCGAAGTCGCCAGCGCCGCGGCTGATTAAGGAGAACGCCGTGACAGACGAACTGTTGCATCGGCTGGAAAACCGCGTCGCGGTGATCACACTGAACCGGCCGGAGCGGCTGAACGCGATGACCAAGGGCATGATGCAGCGCCTGGTGTCGCTTCTTGCGGAATGCGCCGTCGATGACACGGTTGGCTGCGTCGTGCTGACAGGTGCGGGCCGGGCGTTCTGTGCAGGTGGGGACGTGAGGGTGCAGGCAGGTACCGCGGCGAGCGGTGTCACGGAAACTCCGGAACGTCGGACCGATCTGTTGCGCGCATCGATGGAAGCCTCGCGGCTGCTGCACGAGATGCCGAAGCCGACGATCGCGATGCTGAACGGTGTCGCCGCGGGTGCAGGGTTATCGCTCGCATTGGCCTGTGACCTGCGTATTGCCGGGCATAGTGCGCGCATGACCACGGCGTTCACCAAGGTCGGCCTGTCTGGCGATTACGGCGGCACCTGGTTCCTGACGCAGCTTGTCGGAACGGCACGGGCCCGCGAACTGTACTTCACCTCGGACGTGCTGGAAGCGAGCCGCATCGAGGCGCTTGGGCTCGCAAATCGCGTAGTGCCGGATGAAGAACTGGAGCGCGAAACGATGGCGCTGGCCGCAAAACTGGGGAATGGACCAAGTGTCGCGTTGCGCTACATGAAGCGCAACCTGAATGTCGCGGAGCATGGCGACTTGGCCGCAGGTCTGGACAGCGAGGCGTTCGGCATGCTGCGTTGCCGTGCCAGCGAGGATCACAAGGAAGCGTCGCAGGCCTTCGTGGAAAAGCGCCCGCCGGTGTTCAAGGGACGCTGAGTCATGCCTTGTCGTGGATGAAACGATCGATCTTCCGGTAACGGAACATCCAGCGTCCGTCCTGCTTGACCAGGTCATCGGCGTAACTGCCGGCAGACCCGATCATTGGACCCCGGTCGCTGTTCTGCACCGTGACCCAGTTGGAGAACGCTTTCGCGTTGGCACCGTCCAATTTGATCACGATGTTTGTGCAGTGGTGAATGGCGCGTGGCCGCGGATTGGCGGATTCGCGCAGGCGGCGTACCAGTGCTTCAACACCGTCACGGCCGGTTCCCCTGCCAAACGCGGTGTCCCAGGTGCCGTCCGCGGCGAACAGTGCGGCCATGTCGACGAAACGGTCATTGTCGAGGCAGAAGCAGTATTCCGCCATGAGTTCGCGGATGGCGTCTTTCTCTTCGAGCTCCGTCGGCATGTTGGATCTCCCTCCGTCGAGCCACCGTATCAGTCTGGGCAGCGTTCGCGCTTCCGGTCAAATTGGCCACGCGGCCGTGGAGGAATCGGTGTGTGACGGTCATTCAACCGGCTATGCAGCCATCGCGCAAGGCGAGGCAGCGCTGGTCGAGCGCAGCGGGTTGCTCGGTCAAGGTGCATCGTGGGCGGGACGGCAAATGGTGGCACGGTTCTTCATCGCCGGTTTCGGCAATGCGGAGCAACGTGCAACTTGGCTGCCGTGTCTGGAGTCTGGCGAGTGTGTTGCCGCGGTGGCGATTTCCGAGCCAAGCGTCGGCGCGCACCCGAAATTGCTCACCACGCGCGCCGAGATCGAGCGCGACGGATACAGGATAAGCGGCGAGAAGGCCTGGGTCAGCAATGGCCCAATCGCAGGGGTCTTCGTCGTGCTCGCAGTCATGGCGGTGGTGAACGGCCGAAAGCGCTATGGCGCATTCCTGCTACCGAACGATACGCCGGGATTGAAAATCATGGAGACGCCCGAGTATCGCGCGTTGGCACCGTCGCGCCATTGCGGCCTCGTGCTGGACAGTTGCCCAGTGCCACACTCGGCTATGCTTGGCGCACCCGAAACAGCCTACGAAACGATGGCGCTGCCGTTTCGCGATGTCGAGGACGCGGTCGGTACGTTCGGCCTGCTCGGTTCATTCCGCTTTCTGCTGTCGCACTTCGCTGCGCACGGCGTCGCCGACGACGGGGCGATACTGTCGCTGGGCGGGTTGGCCGCTCTGACAGCGGTGTTCACCGAAACGGCAGACGCGGTGGTAACAGCGCTGGACGCCGGCGAATTGCAGCGCCAGGCTGCCGCACTGATCGGATTGCGCGTGCTGGCCGCCGAGATGCTGCTACGGGCGCGAGCCCACCGTGACGCGTTCGGCCCAGCCGGGGACGCGACGATTGATCGCGTATTCGGCGACGTTGAAACTTCGCTGTCCGTTGCACGCGGTCCGAGGTTGGCACGCCAGGCGCGGCTTGGAACGCTACTCATCGCCGGATCGTCCGGCTCAGGCAATGCTCCGTGACGCCATCTCGTAAGTTCCCTTGCTCAATGCGGGCGCGTCAAGAATGCGCTGCAACTCTTGTTGCATCAGCGCCTGACGCGCGCGGTCCATGCGACGCCACTGGCCAAGCGGCGGAACCAGTCGCGCGGCAATCTGGCTGTTGTTCGGATCCAGCTGAATGATCATATCGGCCAGAAAACGATAGCCGCGGCCTGCAGAATCATGGAACCTTACCTGATTGCCGGAGGCGAAACTGGAAACCAGCGCACGCATACGGTTGGGGTTTTTCAGGTCGAAGTCCGGATGCGCTGCAAGCGCACGCACCGCATCCGGCGCGTCGGGCAACGGCGACATCGCCTGGATGGCAAACCACTTGTCCAGCACAAGATCGTCGTTGTGCCAGCGGGCGTGGAATGCATCTAGGGCGGCGCGCCGCTCCGGACAGTCAATCGCGGACAAGACCGAAAGCGCGGCGAGCACGTCGGTCATATTCTGTGCAGCATCGAACTGCGTCTTCGCCAGCGCAAGTCCCTCGGCATTGCCGTTCGCGGCGAGATACCCGAGACAGGCGTTACGCAGTGCACGTCGGCCGATGGCGGCGCCATCGATGCGATACTCGCCGGAGTCCGTCAACCGATGATACGTGGCATGCAGCTCCGCACGCAACGCTTCCCCAATTCCCATGCGAGCAATATCGCGGACCGCGTGAATGGCATCGACATCCACGACCGTCATCTGATCAGCAAGAAACGCCTCACTGGGCAACACAAGGACTTCGGCCGCGAATGCAGGATCCGCGTCAGCGTCATGCAGCGTGGCATGCAGGGCATCGATCAGACCATGTTCCAGCGAGGGCATATCACCACGCTGCCATGCAATCGCCATGCGGAGCAGCAGGTTCGTCGCGTACTGTTGGCTGGATTCCCAACGAACGAACGGATCGGTATCATGGGCGGCTAGGAATTGCAGTTGCTCCTGCTGCACGCCAGCCAGTTTCACCGGCGCAGAAAAGCCGCGGAGCAGTGATGGCACCGGTGGTCCTGGCACATTTTCGAACGTAAAGCTCTGCTCTGCCTCAGTGAGCAACAGTGTGCGCGCCGCGATTTCACTGCCACCGCCATCCAGTAGCCCCATGACTACCGGAATGACCAGTGGCTGCTTGTCCGACTGGCCCGGTGTTGCCAGTGTACGCTGCGCAAGGGTCAGCGTGTAGCGACCGGTCGCGGCATCGTACCTGTCGGAAACCGCGACCTCCGGCGTGCCCGCCTGATGATACCAAAGCCTGAAGCCCGTCAGATCGACGCCGGACGCATCCTGCATCGCCTGGGCAAAATCATCGATGGTAACCGCTTGATTGTCGTGGCGCGCAAAATACAGGTCCATGCCACGACGGAAATTCTCGCGACCGATGATGGTGGCCATCATACGGATGACCTCGGCACCCTTGTTGTAGATCGTTGCGGTATAAAAGTTGTCGATCGCAATGTAGCTGTCGGGCTGCACCGGATGCGCCAGCGGGCCGGCATCCTCGCGGAACTGCGCGGCACGCAATGCGCGCACGTCGCCAATACGCTTGACCACGCGACTGCCCTGGTCGGCGGAAAACTCCTGATCGCGATAAACAGTAAGACCTTCCTTCAACGAAAGCTGGAACCAGTCGCGGCAGGTGACGCGGTCGCCGGTCCAATTGTGGAAGTATTCGTGTGCAATGACGGATTCGATGCCCTGATAGTCACCGTCAGTCGCAGTTTCCGGCTTTGCCAGCACGTATTTCGTGTTGAAGACGTTCAGGCCCTTGTTCTCCATCGCACCCATGTTGAAGTCGGAAACCGCGGCAATGTTGAACACGTCCAGATCGTATTCCAGCCCGAACACCTCTTCATCCCACCGCATCGACTTCTTCAAGGAACGCATCGCATGTCCGCAACGATCCTCGTCACCACGACGCACCCAGATTGCCAGATCCACGTGGCTGCCGGAGCATGTCGTGAAACTGTCCGTCACCGAAACCAGATCGCCCGCGACCAGAGCGAACAGATAAGACGGTTTTGGATGAGGATCGACCCACGTGATGCGATGACGTCCGACACCGGCGTCCTCAATGGTTCCGGGATTGCCGTTCGACAGCATGACCGGAACGCGCGTCTTGTCGGCAGTGATGGTGGTGGTGAAACGCGCCATTACGTCCGGTCGGTCGGGGAAATATGTGATGCGTCGGAAGCCTTCCGCCTCACACTGGGTGAAGTAGCTGCCATTCGAGGTGTACAGACCAGAGAGCTCGCTGTTATCCTTCGGCGCGATATGCGTTTCGATCTCCAATACGCCTGCATCCGGCATATCGGGGATGATCAGCTTGCCGTCCTGAATAAGGTATCGATTGGCACCCAACTCGGCCCCATCCAGCAGCAGCCGCACCAGTGTTATATTTTCGCCATCAAGCGATAGCGACGCACGCTTGTCAGCGGTCGCTGGGTTGCGCCGCAACGCCAGACAGGACCGCACACGTGTTGCGGCCTCATCCAGGTCGAACGACAGTTCAACCGTATCGATCAGGAAGGCGGGCGGCCGGTAGTCGGCAAGCCGGGTCACGCGCGGAACGGTCCCAGGCGGAGCAGAATTGACGTCGAGGGGCATGGCTTTAGGGTCCCTTAAGCTGAGGGGGGTGACGAATTAAGCCTATCGAGGCACAATAGGCCATAAGGCAGAAGCCGAAGGGAAAAGACCGATGCAACCGGAACTCGATCTCGTCATCCGCGGCGGCACAGTCGTCGATGGCACTGGACGTGCCCCCGTCGAGGCCGATGTCGGCATCAAGGGCAACCGCATTGCCGCGGTCGGCAAAATCGCGAGCAGCGGGGCCAAGGAGATCGACGCCAAGGGCAAACTGGTCACGCCCGGATTTGTGGATATCCACACCCATTATGACGGCCAGGCGGTGTGGGATAGCCACATGACGCCATCGTCTTCGCACGGCGTCACCACGGCTGTGATGGGCAATTGCGGCGTCGGCTTCGCGCCCTGCAAACCGGCTGACCGCGAAAAGCTGGTCGAGCTGATGGAAGGTGTGGAAGACATTCCCGGTCCTGTCATGCACGAAGGTTTGAAGTGGGAATGGGAGTCGTTCGGCGAATACCTGTCTGCGCTGGAGCGCCGCAGTCGTGACATCGATTTGTGCGCGCTGCTGCCCCACGCCGCGGTGCGCGTGTTCGTCATGGGCGAGCGCGCGGTGCAACTGGAGAACGCCAATCAGGCCGACATCGCACAGATGCGCGAAATTGCTGCCGACGCAATGCGCGCCGGCGCATTCGGTTTTTCGACATCACGCAGTCTGAGCCACAAGAGTTTGAAGGGTGATCCCACGCCGACGCTTGCGCGCGCAGGAGGATGAATTGACCGGCATCGCGATGGGAATGCGCGACGCGGGTTCGGGGTTCCTGGAGATCGTATCAGAGTGGTCGCCGGATCCGGCCGCCGAATTCGCCATGCTGCGCCGCGTGGTGGAAAAGTGCGGTCGCAGCGCGGTATTCACGCTGACCCAACGCCATGCACGTCCGAATGTTTGGCGCGAATTGCTGGGATATGCAGATGAGGCAAACGCCGCGGGGCTGTCGATCCGACCGGTGGTCGCGCCCCGTGCGATTGGCGTGCTGCTCGGACTGGAAGGCAGCCAGAATCCGTTTTCCGGCACGCCGTCCTATAAGTCGATCGCGGATCTGCCGCTGGCAGAGCGTGTGCGTCGCATGCGCGATCCCGAGTTCCGCCGGCAAATGTTGACGGAAGACCCGAAGAAGGACAGCACCTTCCCCCTGTTCCACCGCCTGTCGTTCACGCAAATGTTCCGCTTCGGCAATCCGCCAAACTATCAGCCGCAGCGCGACGAATCTCTTGCAGCGATCGCCGAACGCGAAGGTCGTACTCCACAGGAAGTGGCGTACGATGTCCTGCTGGAGGATGACGGACAGGCCTTCATCTATACGCCGCTTGGCAACTACGCTGACTACGATCTGTCTGTCAGCGAAACCACACTGGCGAACCGCAATTCGATCATGGGGCTTGGCGACGGCGGTGCACATGTCGCGTTCATTTTGGACGCGGGCTATCAGACCTGGCTGCTGACGCATTGGGGCAGAACGATGCAGCGATGGGATATGCCGGAGTTGATCCGCCGCGTGACGTCCGATACCGCGCACGCCGCGGGGCTACACGATCGTGGCGTGTTGGCGGTTGGCAAGAAGGCTGACGTCAACGTGATCGACTGGGACCGTCTGGGCTGCGACAAGCCATACGTGGTGCATGACCTGCCGGCGGGTGGCAAGCGGCTGATGCAGAAGGTGCACGGTTACGAGGCGACGATCGTATCGGGCCGTGTGACACATCGCGAAGGCGAGCCAACGGGTGAGTTGCCGGGCGCTTTGGTACGCGGGCAGCAGATGTCATTGCGATCAGCGTAGCAAGACAATCGCATCTGGATCGGCCCGCTCCATTCGCAATGACAGGCGGCTTGTTACGCCAGCAATGAACCTGCCTCGACCAGAAGCACCGTGCCTGTGGTCGCGGTCATGTGGGTGATTGCAGCCATCACCGTCTGCGCCACTTCGTCAGCCTGAACCACTCGCTTCAGCGGCGTGCGTTGCGCCGCGCGTTTGACCATCTCGGTAGTGCGTCCGGGCACAAATCCCGTGTCCACTGCACCTGGCGATACCGACAATACGCGCACGTTCGGTCCCAGCACACGCGCCAGTGACTTCGTCATCGTGTCGACCGCGGCTTTCGACCCGCCATAGGCAATGTTGCTGCCGCCACCAGAGAACGCCGCCGCTGATGAGATATTGATGATCACCGCTGCATCCGATCGCTTCATCAGCGGCGCGAAGGCACGGATCATGGCGAATGGTCCACGCACATTGGCGACGAAGATCGCGTCGATCAGTTCGTCGGTCAGCGCTTCCAGATCGGCGTGCGGTATCATCCGCGTAAAGCCGGCGGAATTCACCAGCACGTCGCAGCGCCCGTACTCTCGCTCCACCATTGTGGCGACTTCACGCAGCACAGCTGTGTCCTCCATAGGCATGCGCGCAGTGCGATGACCGCTGCCGGGTAATTCCGCCGCCACCTTCTCGGCACCATCGGCGCGGTTGTTGTAGCCGACCACCACCTTGCAGCCCGCCTTCGCCAGTCGGCGCGCGGTGGCGGAACCGATACCACCGCTCGCCCCGGTGACGACAGCGACCTTGCCTTGCAGGTTCATCGGTAACTCCTCAAAACATCGGTCCACGGTTCGCCGCGCCGCCGTCGATGGTGATGATCGTGCCACTGGTATAGGCGGACTTGTCGGAGGCGAGGAATGCAACCATCCAGCCAATCTCCTCTGGGGTTCCGGCGCGGCTGAACGGCAGCGGCTTCATCAATTCCTGCCAGCGGTTCGCATCACCCAACCGATCCTGTGCGCGCTTCTTCATGATCGTCACCAATCTATCGGTCGCAATGGCACCGGGATTGATGCCAACGACACGGAGATTATCTGCCGACGCGGCACCCCCGAGTGTCTTGGTGAACGCCATCAATCCCGCGTTGCCGGTAGACCCGGCGATATATCCAACATCCATCCGCTCGCCGGCCATGCCGAGGATGTTTATGATCACGCCGCGACTACGTTGTTTCATCTCGGCGTAGAACCGGCGGCACATGTTGATGTATCCGTAGACCTTCAGGTCCCACGCTTCGCGCCAGCGATCCTCGTTGACCTCCTGAAGATTCCCTGCCGGTATCGCGCCCGCGTTGTTCACCAGAATGTCGATGTCCGGATGCTGCGCCACAAGCCGATCAATGTTTCGACTGTCGGAGATGTCAAACGCATGCACCTCGACCCGCACATTCCAACGCGCCGCGATGTTGTCGCGCACCGCATCAAGATCGGCCTGGGTGCGCGAGACGACAATAACATTCACGCCCTCCTCTGCCAGCACCTCCGCCGCAGCACGGCCAATGCCCTTGGAAGCGCCGGTGATCAGCGCCGTCCTGCCACGCAGATTCAATTCCATAACGCCATTCCCCTCGCTTCAAACCGTAAGATAACGACTGCGGATTTCCGCTTCCTCGGCTCGGAAGCGCTCGGGTGAGGCGGCATAAACCACCCTGCCCTTCACCATGATATGGATCTCATCCGCCACCGCCTCTGCTAGCCGCATGTTCTGCTCGATTAGCAGGATCGTCACGCCCTGGCTGGGCAATCCTCGGATTACCTCGGCTAACTCTCTCACCACCAGCGGCGCCAGTCCTTGGCTTGGTTCATCAAGCAGCATCACCTTCGGATCGCTGACCAGAGCGCGTGCGATCGCCAGCATCTGCTGTTCGCCACCGGACAGATAACCGCCCTTGCTGCTGGATCGCTCGCGCAATGGCGGAAACAACTCCATCAACCGTGGCAACGGCCAGCTTTGCGAAGGCCGCCTCTCGGCCACGCGGATATTCTCGATCACCGTGAGATCGGGAAAGATCAACCGCCCTTCCGGCACATAGGCAACACCGGCACGCGCGACACGATGCGGAGGCCATCCTGTGATATCCGCGCCGTCCAGCAACACGCGCCCACCACTGGGTGGCACCAGCCCCATCACGGTTCGCAACGTCGTCGTCTTGCCGACACCGTTGCGGCCAAGAACGGAGCAGATCCGCCCGGCGGAAACCGCCAGATCCACGCCCTGCAAAATGTGGCTCGAGCCATAATGCGTGTTGAGGCCTTCGATCGCCAACATCAGGCAAGACCCCCGAGATACGCGCGCTGCACCTCTGCATCTGCCCTCACCACCTCCGGCGATCCGTCAGCGATCACCGCGCCACGGTGCAGCACGGTGATCATGCGCGCCAAACGAAACACCACCTCCATGTCATGTTCCACCAACAGTACCGTCATGGTTCCGTCAGCCAACAGACCCGCAAGCGTCGCCACCGCCTGTTCGGTTTCCTCCACCGATAGACCTTGCGTCGGTTCATCCAGCAGCAACAGCCGCGGTCCCTGCGCCAGGGCCATTGCAACTTCCAGCAGACGCTGGTCGCCGTGCGACAGCAATCCCGCCGGACGCTGGGCGACATGCGTCAATCCCAGCCGCTCCAGTGCAGCATCGCCCATCCGCTCCGCCGCACCGAACACAGCGCCACCCCCATAGGGTTGCCAGCGCCGTCCATGACGCGCCTGCGCCGCGAGCCGCACGTTTTCCCGCGCGGTCATCTCTGGAAACAGCGCGGTCAGCTGGAACGTTCGGGAAATGCCGCGCTGGCAGATGCTCTGCGGCGGCATACCGGTCAGCATTTCGCCAGCAAACCGCACCGAGCCCGCACTCGGCTTCACCACGCCGGTGATCAGGTGAAACAGGGTCGATTTGCCGGCACCATTAGGCCCGATCACCGCGCGCACCTCGCCCGCTTCAACTCGCATCGTCACGTCATCCACCGCGACGATGCCGCCGAAGCGGCGCGTCAACCCGTCCAGTTCAAGGAGCGCCATCGCTTGCCTTTAACTTCGGGTGCACGACCGCGGCCGAACCAGCGGGTCGCAAGTCCCCAGATGCCCTGCGGCGCAAACAACACGAAGCAGATGAAGATCAGGCCAAAGAACAAGGCCCAGGAATCGGTCCATGAACTCAGCAGGTTGGACACCAGCATGAAAAACGCCGCGCCAATGATCGGACCAATCAGGGTCCCTGCGCCACCGACGATGACCATGATCAGTACCTGGCCGGAAAACAGCCAGAACAGCAGTTCAGTGTTGGTGAATCCCGGCAAACGGTGCGTACAGCGCCCCGGCAAGCCCACCAAGCGCGAAGGAAATCGCCACCACCGCGATCTTGTAATGGCGCGTATCGAAGCCGAGTGAACGGGTCTTCGCTTCGTTCTCGCGGATGCCTTGCAGCACGGCGCCGAACGGCGAACGAACCAGCGAACGACAGAAGATGAAAGCACCGCACAGACAGCCAAGGACCAGGTAGTAGAAACCTATCTTGTCGGTGAAGAAAGTGATTCCGAACGGCCCTGGACTGCGCGGTATGCCGGCAAGTCCATCAGACGCACCGGTCACGGGGGTCCATTTGAATGCCACGGCATAAAACAGTTGCGCGATGGCCAGCGTTAGCATGGAAAACGATACGCCGGACGCGAGTGTGCAAACCCAGGCAACACCGATCGCGACGATGCCGCTGAACAGTCCTGCCAACAACACTGCGAACACCATCGGAATGCTGGTGTGCAGCAGCAGATTGCCAGCGGTATAGGCGCCAAGCCCGTACGCTGCGGCGTGGCCGAAGGACAGCAGGCGCGTATAGCCCACCATCAGATCAGAGACTCATGGCAAACAGCCCGAGGATGAGTGCCTCGGTCAGCAATGTCATGGCGTACGGGGGCAGACCCGCCGGCGCGAGTGCAAGTGCGAACGCCGTCACGGCGAGACCAAGCCAGGCGTTCATTCGATCAGGCTTCCTTGCCAAGTAGTCCGCCGGGACGGACAACAAGGACCGTCAGCATGACCAGGTACATCAGAGCAAGCGCGAGGTCCGGAAAATAATAGGTGCCGAAGACCTGCACGAAGGCGACCAGCAACGCACCGATCAGCGATCCGGCAAAACTGCCCATGCCGCCGATGATGACGATGACGAAGGTGTCGATCACTGCGTTTGGCGCCATGCCGAGTGACGCGGTAACCAGGGGTGCCGCCAATACGCCGCCGATGCCAGCCAATCCGCAACCGATGCCGAATACCGCGGACCGTACCAGACGAACATCAGTGCCGAGTGCATGGACCATTTCGGCGTTCTGCGCGGTGGCGCGGATCAGCAGGCCCAGGCGCGTGCGTTCCAGGAACTGCCAGATGCCGATCGCGACGACGATGCCGGCGCCGATGAGAAACAGACGGTAGATCGGAAACGGTTCGTCCAATATGAAGACGATGCCGGACAACGATTTCGGCGCCGGTACTTCCAGCGCCGCTACGCCCCACAGCAGGCGGATCGCCTCGCCCATGATCAGCGTCAGACCGAACGTCACCATCAGGAATGCGCTGTGATCGCGGCGGTAGAGTTGGCGAAGGATGCCGAGTTCGAAGGCGACGCCAAAGCCTCCGACCAGCAATGGCGCCGCGATCAGCGCCGCCCAGAAACTCCCGGTGACGAAGACGGCAGTATAGCCGACATAGGCGCCAAGCATGAAGAAGGCACCATGCGCGAAGTTGACGATGCGCATGATACCGAAGATCAGCGTCAGACCGACGCCGAGAAAGAACAGCAGTGCCGCCTGCGACAATGCGTTGAGGCACTCGGTGACAAGGAAGCCGAGAAAATCCATCAGCAGCGCAGGTGGGCGTTGGACACGTAACTCCCCCTCCCTTGGTGGGAGAAAGAGATGTCGATGTCGGTTCCCGCAATCCTCATCGTTCTTCAGCTATCGAACGTCATCTGCCGGCACGCGGGTGTGACCTCGTCACCGGGGAACGTGGCGATGATCTGTGGTACTGGCAATTTGGCTCCCGCCACCTTCTCCACCTTCACGATGTAGCCGCCCTGCACTGCCTGGTGGTCGCAGGCGCGCATCGCTACATGGCCCTTGATCGAGTCAATCGCCGCGGTTTCCAGGGCCGGACGCAGCTTGTCGGCATCGATGCTGTTCGCTTTCTCGATCCCGGCTTGCAGCATCTGGCACGCTTGATACTGCTCGCCCTCGAACACGTCGGGCAGTGCGTTGTATTCCTTCTGCCACTCCGCGACGAACGCCTTGTTTGCCGGATTGTCGATGGTGAAAACGTAGCGCGTGGAACCCGCCAGTCCGATCGCGGCATCGCCCACCGCACGGATGCTGTTGAGATCGACGATGGAGGTGATCAACTGAACCTTGTCGGACAGCCGGTACTCGTGCGCCTGCGACAGGAACGCGTTATTGTCGTCGCCTTGCAGCACCAGGAAGCAGGCATCCGCGCCGGACTGACGGATCTTGGTGATGTAGGTGGAAAAATCCGTCGTGCCAATCGGCGAAAACACCGAACCCACCAGGTCCTTTTTCGCCTTCTTCACCTCGTCCGAGAACACATCGATGCTGTTGTGACCCCAGGCATAGTCCATGCCAAGTGCATAGAACTTCTTGAAATCCGCCTTGCGCAGCCACAGCGAGATGGCGCGCGTCTCCATCGGCCCCGAGATGTTGGCGCGGAAGAAATTCGGCACGAACGAAGACCCGGTCAGCCGCCCGTCGCCGTTGTCCGACGACATGAAGATCGTGTTCCAGTCAGCGAGTTTCGGCACCACCGCCAACGCCTCGGACGACAGCACCATGCCGAACAGCAGATGGCAGTTGTCGCGTTCCACAACAAGCTGCGCCTTGCGCACGCAGGTTGCGGGATCGCCGGCGGTATCTTCGACATGTAGTTCGATCTGCCGGCCGATCAGGCCACCCTTGGCATTCACCTGCTTGGCCCAGAACTCGGCGCCGTGGCGCATCTGCAAGCCGATTTCCCCGGCGGGCCCGGTCAGTGCCAGCGGCATGCCGATCTTGATCGGTGTCTCGCCACGCGCATAACGCAGCAGGGCGGGTGCGGCGACCGCGGCAAGGCCCGCTCGCATGGCGGTGCGGCGGGTGAAGCCAGTGCGTGTGTTCATTTTTTATCCTCCCTGTACGCTGTCCAGCGTCACTTCGTCAGATCGACCGTCTTGAAGTCTGCCGGCACGATGATTTCCAGCACTTCCAGATCGTCAGAGTAATCCAATACCGTGTGCTTGATCTTCGGTGGCTGCAACCAGCAGCTTCCTGCTTCCATCAACTGCTCGCCATGGCCCTCGAACTCATTCTTCATCCAGCCCTTCAGCACGTAAATGAGCTGCAGTTCCGTCTCATGGTAATGGCGCTTGCGTACCTCGTCGGTCACCGGTGGCACCATGCGGATCACATGCGCCTGGCAAAGCCCGCCGCTGGCAGCGGCAATGCCCAGGTCGCGATATCGCGCATAAGGCCGCAGTCCATCGGCTTTGAACTCGCCGTCGCGCGCATGGCTGACGGTAAAGCTCTGCGGCTTACGCCGCGGCGCGCCCTTGCGCGGCTTCGCGATCGGTGTCGCGCGGCGCTTGGTCGGCGCCTGCTTGGCCCGTGCGGTTGACCGGCCAGCGGCTTTCGACTTCGACCTGGCAGCGGCTTTTGCCATTTTTCCCTCCCAGAACTTGCTGGTTCACGTCGCACAGTATCGGCACGTTGCCGACCCGCGTTCAAGCGGCGCCCGTGCTTACCGCCTCCAGCGCCCTGGCAAGCTGGTCCATCGCCTGGTCGATCTGACCCGGTGTCGTCGTAGCCGGCGGAACGAACCGCAGCACGCTGCCGCCACGGCGAAGACTGAAGATCAAACCATGCTCAAAGCACGTCCGGCCGATCTCGCGGCCCTCGTCCGTGGCCGGCTCCTTGGTGTGACGATCGCGCACCAGCTCGATGCCGGTAAGCTGTCCCTGGCCGCGCACGTCGCCAATCAGTTCGTAGCGCTGCTGCAACGCCTCCAGCCGCTCCAGCATGTGCCCGCCGATGCGGCGCGCCTTGGCCGGCACGTCGTCCTGCTCGATCACATCCAGGCTGGCGACGCCCGCGGCGCAGATCAGCGGGTCGTTGGCGTGCGAGTGCGTGGCCGCGTAGCCCGATGCAATCACCTTCTCCTCGACCGCCTCCGTGGTGACCAGCGCACTGACTCCCACGCCGCCACCGAGATGCTTCGCCAAAGTAATGATATCCGGCACGATCCCTTCGATCTCGAAGCCGAACATGCGGCCCAGCTTGCCCAACCCGGTCTGCTCCTCGTCAATGATCAGCAGCATGCCGCGCGCCTTGCACATCTCGTGCAGGCGGCGCAGCCAGCCCGGGGGCGGTTCCACCACGCCGCCGGCACTGAATAGCGGTTCGGTGATGACCGCGGCGGGTTGGCCGGTCGCCTGCGCGTCCAGCAGTTCGAAGCTGGTCTTCAGGCAGGCGTAGTCGCAACCCGGAAAAGTCTGTGCCAACGGGCAGCGGTAGCAGTACGGCGCGACCATCGCGTAACTGCCGCCCGGCAGATGACCATGCCCAGCGTGCCAGCCAGCATAGGTGACGGATCGCGTCGCATCCGACAGTCCGTGAAAGCTGATATGTGGACTGGCGATTTCGTAGCCTCCGGTGTATTTGCGCGCGATCATCATCGCCATTTCATTGGCGTCCGATCCGGACTCGCCGAACAGCGTCTTCTGCAATGGTGGCGGGACGATGCGGCCGATACGCGTCGCCAGTTGGATCTCGCGCACGTTGTAATGGCTGGAATGGGCATGCAGCATTTCGTCGCACGCCTGCCGGATTGCCGCGACAACGGTGGGATGGTTGTGGCCGAGTGCCGCACACATCTGGCCGGAGTTGAAGTCCAGGTACTCCTTGCCGTTCACATCGGTAACGACCAGAATCATGCGCGGTGGCAAACACCGGCCCTTCGTTGGTCTTCTTGTCCATGCGCGCGCGAAAGCTGTAGCGCGCGGCATCGGCCAGCAACTCGGCTTCGGTTGGCTGTGGCATAATGGGTCCTCTTGCGGTAGCGGCATTGTCGCGTCAGATGGTGTGCCGGCGTCAAGCGTCGCCAGCGAACTCGATCCTGATTGCAGCCGCGTATCCTTGCGCTTACGCTACCCGGTTAATGTCATTCCGCCGGGTGCCTGCCCCGCGGTAATGCGGGGAGTGAATGATAAACCGACACGCTCCGCCCGTGCTGAACGTACGGTAAAGGAACGCAGCTCCATGGTGGTCGAACAGGTCGGTGTCATCCTGGTGCACGGCATCGGCGAGCAGCGCCGGTTCGAACATCTCGACAGTCAGCTTCGCGCACTGATCGGAGCGCTGGATTGCCTACAGGACCAGGGCCGCATCGAGGACGTCAGCGTCGACATCACCAGCAGCGGTGCCGCTGCCTTCCAGGCGCAACAGGACACCTGGACCGCCGGCCCCAAAGCAACCGTCACCGTTGTCGTCCACCGCACCACGAACGGAGTACCACAGGAGACCCGGCTGCAGGTGCACGAGGTCTGGTGGGCCGACGTGAACGAACCGTACTCGCTCGCCAAACAGTTTCGCTTCTGGCTCTGGGGCCTGGCAATCTGGGCGCATCCCGCCAAGCCGCGCAGCGCACTCGGCAGCGCAGACCGCGTCATCCCGCCCGCCATACCGCTACCGCACCGGATCTGGGATCGCGTCCGGCTTTTCTTCGTCGGATTCATCTTCGCGCTGCTCGGCTTCTCGATCGGCACGCTGACATTCCTGGCGAACCGCCTGCTGCTTTGGCAGACCCCCGATGTTCTCAAGGTCATCGCCAACTACATTTCAGCAGTGAAACTGTTCAACCAGAGCTGGCGCTACGGTCCGGGACTACTGTGGGCTCACGAAGACTTTCTCGATTCGGTCGGCGAGCCGCCGCGCGTGTCGGTACGCCGTCGCATGATCCGCGCGATCGCCGACGTCGCCTGCAACAACTACCATCGCTGGTACATTCTGGCGCACAGCCAGGGCACCGTCGTCGCCTTCAACGGCCTGATGGAAACCAACTATGCCTGGCCAGGCTATCTCGACAAGGACCGCTGGGATCTCCTGTGCCAGTGCGGGATGGCGGGGCCCGCTGTCCGCCCACCGGATGATCCGGGCGCCGCGCGCGTGATGCCACGCCGACCCGGCTGGGCCGCGGCGGACGACATCGCCTATCGCCGACGTATCTTCGATCGCTTCCGCGGCCTGCTGACCTACGGCTCGCCGTTGGAAAAGTTCGCCGGCATCTGGCCCGCGCTGGTACCGATCGCGCGCCAGCCAGCATTCAACAACGCGGTCCGCTGGCTCAATATTCACGACCCGATCGATCCCGTCTCCGGCCGGCTGCTCGCCTTTCAGCAGCAACCAACCGAATGCTGCCCACGCGTGATCAATTTGGGATATGCCGCCAGTTGGTGGTTGCTGCTGGCGCACCTGAAGTACCTGACCCATCGCGACGCGCAACCGGACGTCGCCGTCGCGACAGCCATGTGGCTGCTGACCGACAGCACCGCTGAATTCACCCGGGCGGAACAGACCAACACCGGCTGGCGCGTCGGCACATGGTTCCGCCACTACAGCCTGCAATGGTGGCTGCGCGTCACACTCGCCCGCACGAGTGAGCTGGCGGTTGCAATCATCCTGCTGCTGCTGGGCGCCATCATCCTGCCGTTGCTGCTGCAGACCGCGGGTGCGCTGTTCGATGTGACATGGCGCAACGTCGCGAGCCTCGTCGGTCTCGGCGAGCCTGGCCGCGCCGTCGTCCCCAGCGCACTGCTGGCCCACGCCTGGCATGCGGTGTTCGGCCACGCCGGTTCCTACTGGCCGCGGGTGGCCAGGGTCGGCCTCGCCGCGCTGGCGCTGCCGTTTGCCATCGGCGCAATCCATGGCGCATGGACCCACCTGCGGCCAACGCACGCGAACCCACCCCCGCCGGTCACGCCTGACGAGCCGGTCGCGCCGGCGGCGTTGGCAATCGTGGCGCATGTCACGCCTGCCTTCACGATGCCCAGCGACGAGCCTTGATCTGGGTCAATGCACGTCCCCCATCGCGTGCTAAGCCCACACCATGCAGGACGGGACAAACAGGATGCATGCAGCCGATATCATGACGCCAGACGCGATCTGCGCCGGTCCGGAAACGCCTGTCCTCGAGGCCATCCGCCTGATGCTGGACAATCACGTCAGCGCCTTGCCGATCGTGTCGGACGGACAGATCGTCGGCATCGTCAGCGAAGGCGACTTGCTTCGTCGGGCGGAAACCGGAACGGAGCCCCTTCCGTCTCGCTGGCTCGAGTGGGTTACCTCCAGTACGCGGCTGGCCGCCGACTACAGCAAGACACATGGCCGCAAGGTCGGCGAAATCATGTCGCGCGACGTGGTCACGGTAACCGATACCACCTCGATCTCCGAGATCGCGCAATTGTTGGAGGCGAAGCGGATCAAGCGCGTGCCGGTCACGCGGGATGGCAAGCTGGTCGGCATCGTCAGCCGACGCAATCTGCTCCAGGCACTGGCTACCAACCTGGCGACCACGCCTGTCGCGGCAGATGACCGGACCATCCGCGATGCATTCTATGCCGAGTTGCATCGTCAGGCATGGACGGTCGGCCCTGGCTGGGTCAATGCCGTTGTATCGGGCGGCGTGGTGCACTTGTGGGGCATCGCGGCGGATGAGCAGCGGCGCCAGGCATTGATGGTCGCCGCCGAGAACATCGCCGGCGTGCGCGCCGTGGAGGACCACATGGAACGGCCATTGGCGCTCGATCCGATGGACCGCCCGAACTGGCCGAGTCCAGCGCGACCATAGCGCATAAGTACCGGTCGTCGGCACGCGGCGATGGCGGCCAAAGTCATCCCCGCAGGCGTTCATCCGCGGCGATGATATCTACAATTCCCTCCAGTTCCGTGCTGGAGAAACCCTCGAGCGCGAAGATCTGTCGGACCTCTTCGCGCTCCACTGGCTTCCTGCGCGATGAGCTTGCGCAAATCCATCGGCACCGCGCCTCCACTCTCCGCGTACCGTCGCGCCCACATGTCCGCCGTTCGGATTCAACTCACCTCCCTCGTCTGCTACGCTGACCGGCAGACAAAAAAGTTACCGGGGAAACGGAGGCCACGATCATGACGCACCGCCGCTATTGGGTGTACTTTCTGCTGTTTCTGTTCAACGTCGTCTGCTACCTCGACCGCATCAACATGTCGGTCGCCGGCCACTCGGTCGGCCAGGAATTCGGCCTGTCGCCGGTCGCACTCGGCTATCTGTTCTCCTCGTTCCTTTGGGCCTACGTCGTGATGATGCTGCCCAGCGGCCAACTGGTTGACCGCCTCGGCGCGCATCGCATGGCCGCCATCGGTGCCGCGGTCTGGTCGATCGCACAGATGCTCAGCGGTGCCGCAACCGGGTTCGGCACCATGCTGCTCACCCGCCTCGGCCTCGGTGCCGGTGAAGCACCGACCTTCCCCGTCAGCTATCGCAGCGTCCGCGATTGGGCACCGTACACAGAGCGTGGCCTCGCGGTCGGTTGCATCCAGGCCGGCACGCTGCTCGGCCCGGCACTCAGCGCGCCATTGGTAGCCTGGTTGATCACCGCCACCTCGTGGCGCGTGTCGTTCGTGGTCACCGGCGCGATCGGTCTGGTCTGGGTTGCAGTATGGTACGCCCTGGTCTCCACACCGGAACAGACCTCATGGATTCCGGACGCGGAACGTCAGCGCATTCTCGCTGAACGCCATGCCGGCGAGGCTGTGTCGACGAACGACGGCGTCGGCTATCGCGGACTTCTACGCTCGCCGACGATGTGGGGACTAGCGATCTCGCAGGGCTGCGCGGTCTATACGGTGTATCTCTACCTGAGTTGGCTGCCCAACTACCTACAGACCGCGCGCGGCTTGTCGATCGTGCAATCCGGTCTGTTCACCTCGGTGCCGTTCTTCGTCGGCGCGGCGGTGATCATTCTCACCAACTGGATCGGCGACCGCATGCTGACGCCGCACACCATGCGAAATGGCGGACGCCGCATCGTCGTCGTCGCCTGCCTGTTGCTCTGCGCGCTGGGCATGGCAATCCCAGTCGTCGATTCGCTGACACTCGTCGTGATCCTGACGATCTTCCCGATCAGCTTCGGCGGCACCGCTACCGCGACCAACGCGGCGCTGTGCAACGACCTGCTGCGCTCGCAGGCGGACAGCGGGCGCGCTTTCGCGTTCATGGTGCTGGGCGGCAACGTGTTCGGCCTGCTGGCGCCGATCGTAACCGGCTACATTGTGGAAGCCACCGGCAGCTTCGGCTCCGCGTTCGTGCTGGCCGGCGCGCTGTCGATAATCGGCGCAGTGGTATCGTTCACGCTGACCCGGCATACGCTCGGGGAGGAAATACCCGTCGCGGTCCAAATGGCGCGCGCCGCGGGTTGACACAACCAAGCGGACGAACGGCAGAAACATCCCGAGGGATGGGCTGCACAAGCCATGCAGCGCCCCTACCGCCTTCGATAAGCGGAGGAAAAGGAGGACGGCGAACCTATGTCACTGCGCGGTCGTCATGGACCATCCGCGGGCGCGCCGCGTTGATCGCGATCAAACGTTCCGACGGTTCGGCAGCGACTCCGGATTGACCACATAACCAGGATCCAGCACGCCGTCGAACAGCTCCAGCATGTTCTTCGCCGCGCGGATCGACATCTTCTCGTTGCACTCGATCGGCGCGGCGGCGTTGTGCGGGCTCAGCACGACGTTGGGCAGCTTCAGCAGCTTGTTGGCCGGGATCCGGCGGCTCGTGCAGTTGCACATCGAGCCCGGCGGCTTCCAGCCTGCCGGATGACAGCGCCTCGATCAGCGCCGCCTCGTCCACCAGCGGGCCGCGTGCGGCATTGATCAGCCAGGCGGTCGGCTTCATCAGGCCGAGCATCTCGCGGTTGATCATGTGCCGCGTGTCCTCGCCCAGCGGACAGTGCAGCGTCAGCACGTCGATCTCCGGCAGGGCGGCGGCGATGTCGGTGACCGGCGTATAGCCATCGGCGGCGATGCGCGGCACCGGGAAGGCCGGGTCGCACACCATCACGCTTCATGCCGAACGGCGATGCACAAGCGCGGCGACGCGCGTGCCGATACGGCCATAGCCGACCACCAGGATGGTGCGGCCGGCGAGTTCGCCCATCGGACGGCCCTCGCGGATCATCCATTTGCCGGCGCGCACGAGGCGTCCATCTCGATGGTGCGGCGCGCGACCGCGAGCATCAGCATCATCGCGTGTTCGGCGACCGACAAGATCATTGCCGCCGTTGGTGACGCCGACCACGACGCCGCGGCGGGTGCAGGCGGGGATGTCCACCGTGTCGTAGCCGACGCCGAAACGCGAGACGATCTTCAGGTCGGGCGAACGCTCGAGCAGCGCTTCGTCGACCGTTTCCAGTCCGACCAGAACCGCGTGCGCGCCTGGCATGGCGGCGGCAAGTTCCGACTGCGACGGGCGGGCTGAGCATGCGGATCGTGACGTCGTGGCGCGCTTCAAGCAGGGCCATGCCGCTGGCGTGCAGCGGACGGCAGAGGACGACGGTGGGCATCGTTGGTTCTCACTTCGCTCTAATCGATGGCGATCGGGTTGTCGCCATCGGCGCACGACCATAGCTGCAAAGTGCGGTGCTGTCCTCCCGCCGTCTTGCACCATGCAAAAGATCGCCATGATCGGATTACCGAGATTGCTCTGCGCTCCGCTCGCAATGCCAGCAAACGCTGCGCCCATCAGCATCTTTAGCGCGGTCACCCGATTGCCCTGGGCCCCCCTGCCGTCCCGGTTGCGTTTCCCGAGCCGCCCCGCTATGATCGCGCCATGTTCTGTGCCATGCGCATCGCCTGTCGGACCGCCCGCGCCGTTGCGCGTGGCTCCGCATGCCTGCTCGCAATCGGCCTCCTCCTTCGACTTAGCCGCCCCTGAGCGTCGCGCCGGGTCGCTGAATGCCGGCATCGCTCAGGGGTCACCCTGAGGCTAATGTCGTGCAACCATTCCCGAGGAATTGCCCCAATGACCATCGAACATCCCAGCTTCGGCAAGCTGGACGCAGACCGCATCATCATCTTCGACACCACCCTGCGCGATGGCGAGCAGTCGCCCGGCTTCTCGATGAACATCACCGAGAAGATCCGCATGGCCGAGGCGCTGACCGAACTCGGCATCGACGTGATGGAGGCCGGTTTCGCGATCGCCTCGCCCGGCGACTTCGAGAGCGTCAAGGCGATCGCGGAAACCATCGGCCAGCGCGACAACACGCCGGTGATCGCCAGCCTGGCGCGCGCCGGCCAGATGGACGTGCTGCGCGCCGCCGAAGCTCTGCGCGCAGCAAAGCGCAAGCGTATCCACATCGTCATCGCCACCTCCGATCTGCACATGAAGTACAAGCTGCGGCTGACGCCGGACGAAGTCATCGCAGCAACGGTGGAATCGGTGACACTGGCGCGCCGGCACGCCGACGATGTCGAATGGTCAGCCGAAGACGCGACACGCAGCGATCCCGACTTCCTCTGCCGCGTCGTCGAAGCGGCAATCGGCGCCGGCGCCACCACGATCAACCTGCCCGACACGGTGGGCTACGCGCTGCCCGAGGACATGGAGCGCATGTTCACCAACATCCGCACGCGCGTGCCCGGCGTCGAGAAGATCATCCTGTCCACGCACAACCACAACGACCTGGGGCTGGCCGTCGCCAACACCATCGCCTCGATCCGCGCCGGCGTGCGGCAGGTGGAGTGCACCATCAACGGCATCGGCGAACGCGCCGGCAACGCCTCTCTTGAAGAGATCGTGATGGCCGTGCGCACGCGCCACGATGCGATCCCCTTCGCCAACCGCATCATCACGGAACAGTTGCTGCGCATCTCCAAACTGCTGTCCACCATCACCGGTTTCGATGTGCAGCCGAACAAGGCGATCGTCGGTCGCAACGCGTTCGCGCACGAGGCGGGCATCCATCAGGACGGCGTGTTGAAGAACGCCGCCACCTACGAGATCATGACGCCGGAAAGCGTCGGCTGGCAGAAATCCAGCCTGGTGATGGGCAAGCATTCCGGCCGCGCGGCATTCCGCGACAAGCTGAAGACGCTGGGCTACGCGATCGGCGACAACCAGCTCAACGACGCGTTCCGTCGCTTCAAGGATCTGGCGGACCGCAAGAAGGTGGTGTTCGACGAAGACATCGTCGCACTGGTGGACGATGAAGTGATGCGCGATCACCAGCGCATCCGGTTCGTCTCGCTCGATCTGCATGCGGGATCGAAGGGCCCGGCGCGAGCGGAGCTGGAGCTGGAGGTGGATGGTGTGGTGAAGTCATCCACGTCGAGTGGCGACGGTCCGGTGGATGCGACGTTCAAGGCGATCCAGCAGATCTTCCCTCATACTGCGAACCTCGTGCTGTTCTCGGTCGGCGCGGTGACCGAAGGCACCGATGCGCAGGCCAAGACCACGGTGCGGTTGGAGGAGAACGGCAAGATGGTCGATGGCCAGGGCGCCGATACCGACACCATCGTGGCCTCGGCGCGCGCCTACGTGCACGCGCTGAACAAGCTGCTGGTGAAACGGGTACGGACTGAGCCGCAGGCGTTGTCGGCCTGAACTGTCACTGGGAGTTTCGTACTGGCCGTCGGGTGACCGTCCTGGCCCGGAGAAATTCCACAGATAAACAGCGGCGGTGCAAAATTCCCCCTCCCGGTGCGGGAGGGGGAATACTCGCTATTCCAAAAGGCTCCCGCTCCGAAGCCTGCTGTCAATTGTAATTGTAGAAATGCCCCTCACCGCCGCCGCTTGGCGTGACACTGGGACCATACCCGCCGGTGTCCGGCACGCCGGGAATGCCGATCGTGCTGTCATCCCTCACAGGCGGTGGCACGGCGCTGCGGGCCCGGTAATGCCGTACGAGGCGGGCGATCCCGCGCAACCGGTCAGACCCAGTAACAACCAGAGGACCAAAGGGTCACGCATCAGGCTTGCCCCAATTAAAGCTGTCCTCCGTATGATGGCAGACGCCACGGCGGATCGAAAGCTTACGGTTCGCCGGGCCTTTTCTCCCGCTGAGGTGCCGGGGCGGCTCGTGCCGCCGCCGGCGGCGGGCGACCGGACGAGCAACAGGCGCGGGTCGCGCAGGCTCCGGAGCAGCGTGCATGGCCGGCGGTGGCGCGTGGACTATCTGCGGCATCTCTGGACGAGCAACTGGCGCCGGTCGGACTGGCTCCGGAGCAGCATGAACAACCGGTGCCGGCGCGTGGAATGCCTGAGGCGTGGCCGGACGCTCAACCGGCGCGGGATGAATGGCCGGGACCGGCGCGTGGGCGACGGGTGATGTCACCGCGCCGCGCACCGGCGGGCTCACCGCTGGATGGTCCACCTGAGGTACTGGCCGCGCCAGACTGCCCGGCGCGGTCGACGGAATGGGGCGCACACCGGCCGCCGGCACTCCGACCCCTGGACCCCGCTCGATCGGCGGCGGCCCTGCGCGGCCCGGCGCCACCGGTGCCCGCAGCGCCGGCAAGCCTGCCGTTTCGCCTGCGGCACCTGGGCGTGTCTCCGGCGTCAACGGCCGCGAGAGCGTGCCGGGCGGGGCCGACGGGATCGGGCGCGCACCGGCCGTCCCCACTCCGCCACCCGGACCGTGCTCGATCGGCGGCGCCCCAATACGGCCCGGTGCCACCGGCGCCCGCAGAGCCGGCAAGCCTGCCGTTCCTCCCGCGATACCTGCGCGTGCTCCCGGCGTCTCGGGCCGCGCCTGTTCGGTCAACGGCCGAAGGTTCGCGGACCCAGCCGCCCCCGGCCCTGCCGGAGCGTGCAATGGCGGCAACCCTGACCGTGTTGTGGCCTCGGCTCTGACCCCGGAAACTGCGCCGGCCGGCCGGATCGCCGGACCAGGCGCCGCACGTGTCGCCGCCGCTCCAGCCGTCGGCGCCAGGTGGAACTGGCGGGCGACGGCCGGCGTCACGCCTGCGGTTGCGGTGGTCGGCCGCACCGGTTGCGCGCCGAATACGGGACGCGCCTGGGCAAGCTGCGCCGGATCGACCCGCTGCGCCGCACCGCGCACCGGCGGGACCCAGTCATTGCGCTGGTTGGCACCACCGTCGCCGCGCCGCGGTTGGCGAAACTGCTGATCGTCGCATTGCGATTGACCGCCGTGAGGTTGATCCCTCGGCCAGCGTTCACTTGCCGCAGGTAGCGATCGCTCGCGTGGTACCAGGGATGGTACGCTTCGTGCGGGCCGAGCGGCAGCCAGCCGATACGACCTGCCGCGAGCGCCGCACCGATGCCGACGCCCACCGCGACGCCCACCCCGAAGAACGTCACCATCGCGGGGGCATAGACCGACGTCACCGCCAGGGACCCAGCCCCAGCGTCCACCGATGTCCGCCCAACGACCGTAGTGGAACGGCGCAAAGCCCCATGGGTCACTGTCCACCCAGGTCCAGCCCCACGGCGCAACATACGACCAGTAGCCGTCACTATAGGGCACCCAGCCGGACGCGACCTGAGGATACCAGACCTGGCCATAGTCCGCGCTGTCGGACCAGGTGCCATACGTGGCGAGATCGTCGCCACCTGGCATCGCCGCAACCACAGCCGGCATTGCCGCGCTCTGCTGGGGCGCCTGCTCGCGGTTCAGCATGGCGGTCACGAATGGATCGGGCTGAGCCGGACCCACACTACCCTGAAATGTGTCTGTTCCGTTCAGTGTCGCCGCCTGCCCGGCGGCCGACCTGCAGCGACACGCCGGGGCCAGTGATCTGGGCCGATCCCTCGATTACGGTGACGGTCGTTGGCGTCTGGGTATCGCCGGCGGCGACGTCGTAGCGGCCGGGCACGGCGAAGGTTACCAGCCCGCGGGGCGTCTGCATCGCGTAGGTTTCCCCCGGTGCTGCCGCCCGGATACCCAGATAGCTCTCGCCCTGAGGTTCCGTCGCCTGGAAGGTCGTGTCATCCAGCGCCGTGATGTCCAGTTCGGTGGCGGTGCCATCGCGATGCGGCTGGCGGAGACCTCGATTTCAGCCTGCGCGTCGGGCTGGGTCCAGAACGCGTTGCCCGCCGTGACGGGATAGTTCACCGCCGCCGGGCTCCACTGCGTGTCGTCCTGGGCATGGTACGAGACCGTGCCGGTGATCAGGGCGAGTCGCCCGACCCGCGCCGGCGGATCGCCGCCCGCCGGCGGCGCTGGTGCACGACAGTCGGCGGTGGCGGCGCACCCTGCGCGGCAGCCGGAGTGGGCGTCGTCTGGACAAGAACCAGCCCCGAGGCAGCGACCATGGCGGTCAGGCGGAATGCTCGATTCTGCGTGCGCATCGTTTCGCGCTGCTCCCAGTTCGCTGGTCGGGCGCTGGTTTTGGCGCGGCAAGATGGCGAAAACGCGACTGACGTCGGAACGGCGGAAATGGCTTCGCGTGTTCTCGATGCGACAAGCCTTTGCCGCTTCGTTGTCACCAAAACGCCGTGATGCATCGCCAGTACCCGATGGGACAACAGCCACAGGAGATTGCAGGATGTTCAGCACGGTTTCGAAGTCGTGGATTGCTGACGATCGCGGCTCTCGCCGCAGCCACCGTGCTAGGCGGCTGCGTGGCTTACCCGGCGTACCCGGGCTACGGCTACTAGATCGGCGGTGGTATTATGGGGCTCCGTATTACGCCGGACCACGGTGGCGTTCGGCGGCGGTTGGGGCTGGCATGGCGGGGCGGCGATTGGCACCGCTGATCGGCCAGTCACAGTCCCGACTGTTCCAGCCGCAGGATAGCCCTGGCGCAGGCTTGCGCTCGCGGCACCAGGCTTTCCATGCGCAGGAATTCGTCGGGGCTGTGCGCCTTGCCGCCCACCGGGCCCACTGCGCAGATCGTCGCCGCGCCAACCCCGGCGGTAAAGCCTGAAGTCGGCGCAACCGCCGGTGAACTCGCCCGCGGTGGTGAACCCGGTGTCCGCTGCCGACTGCACGTAGATCTCGAACAGCTTCTTCGCTGCGGCGCTTTGCACCAGCGGCAGGAATTCGCCGCGTATCGTCGAGTTCCGTCTTTGTGCCAGGCACGAAGCTGCGCTCGATGATCGCCGCGATATGCGCCATCGCGTCGTCGCGATCCGGCGGATTGACGTAACGCAGGTCGATCTGGCCTTCCGCCCAGGGTGCCACGGTGTTGACGCTCTGACCGCCGCTGACCAGGCCAACATTCAGCGTGATGCCGCGATCCAGATCGGTCAGTGCATGCAGCGCCTGGGTCTTGCGCGCCAGTTCCTCGATCGCGCTGATGCCATCGGCGAAATTTGCCCCCGAATGCGCCGCGCGGCCGGTGATGCGGAACACCATGAACACGCCGCCCTTGCGCCCGGTCACCACATTCCCGGAGACGCGGCCCGGTTCGCTGTTGAACACCACCCGCGCCCGGCGCGCTTCTGTCTCGATGACGGCGCGGCCTTCCGGGCTGCCGATCTCCTCGTCGCCGGTGAACAAGCCGACGAGCGGCGCGGGGGAGCCACCGAACTTCGCGAACGCCGCGAGCACGAAGCAGTTCATCACCAGCCCGGCCTTCATGTCGGCGACTCCGGGGCCATAGGCGATGCCGTCGCGGATGGTGAATGGGCGGCGGGTTGTTTCGCCATCCGGGAAGACGGTGTCGCGATGGCCCATCAGCACGACGTTGCCGCCGGCATTGCCCGCCGGGCCGTCCCAAGGTACCGCGGCGCGCAGGCAGTCGCCGTGGTTCTGCTGGCGGGCGACATCGACTGGAATGCCCTGCGCCTGCATGAAGCGCTGCACCACCGCGCCGACCGCGTCGATGCCGGGCTTATTGTAGCTGCCGCTGTCGATGTCGACCATTTCGCGCAGCATGGCGATCATGGCATCGTGCTGTGTGGCGAGCCAGGCGGTGATGTCGGTTTCCGTGGTCATGCGAGGCCTTCGAGTGTGAGTTGCAGGTCGAGCATTGTAGCGATCCGCGACTTTACGTCATCCAGCAGGGATTGCAGCACACGCTCGATCAACGCAGCGCCACGTGCCTGCCGATCGAGACTCTGCAACTGCTCGATCATGATGAAGCCGCTTTCGTCGTGCCAACCAGCGAACCCCGCGTACACCACGGCCGATCGGTCCGCGGCGATGGGCACACGACAAGCAATCCATTGTCTGCAGTTGAAGTCGGATGGAAAATCGCAGCGCATTTCTGCCGAAATCATGGCTCACGTGTCCGTCAGAACCGGAATCGGCTCCGCAATCTCGATCGCGCGGGCCGCACGCAGCACGAGATCATCGCGATATTGCGCCGCCACCAGTTGCACTGCATTTGGCAGACCGTTCGCACGCTGCCCCAGCGGCACGGTGATCGCCGGCTGACGCGTCATGTTGAAGGTGAATGTCCAAGGCGCCCACTGCGTCCATAGCGCCTGCACTGGATCGTTAGTCACAGCATCGGCCAGCGGCGGCCCGGCCGGCACGGTGGGGCACAACACGAGATCGAACCGCTGGTGCAGCCGCGCCATTTCATGCGCCGCCACCGCCCGCTGCGCCTCGGCATCCAGGAACTCGACCGCGCTCATGCCACCCAGCACGCGCGCCACTTCGAGGATGCCGGGATCGAGCAGTTCACGCGCATTTTCGGGCGTCATTGCCACCAGGCGCCCCAACGCGGAGCCCCAGACGCGCGAGAACAGCATCCGCGTGTCCGGCAGGTGCGGGGATGCTTCGTCGACCGCAGCGCCGGCATCGGCGAATAGCGACGCCGCCCGCTCCACCGCGGCCACCCCGTCGTCGTCCACCGGTGCATCGAAGCCGGGGCGACGCAGCACACCGATGCTGAGCCCCGCGACGCCGGACTCGATCCCGTCGCGCCAGTCGCGGCCGTCATCCGGCGTGGCGAACGGATCGCGCAGGTCGTAGCGCGCGAGTGCGGACAGCATCAGCGCGGCGTCCCGCACCGTTCGCGTCATGGGTCCGGCGCAGGAAACGCCTGGGAACACGCTCGCCGGCCACAGCGGCACGCGGCCGAAGGTCGGTTTCAATCCCACCAGACCGCACCATGCGGCGGGAATCCGGATCGAGCCGCCGGCGTCGGTACCGATATGCAGCGGTCCGAACGCAGCAGCTCCTGCCGCGCCCGCGCCGGACGAAGAGCCGCCCGTGGTGTAGGCTGGGTTCCACGGATTGCGCGTGATGCCGTGCAGCGGGCAGTCGCCCGGCGACTTCCAGCCGAACTCTGTTGTGGTGGTCTTACCCAGGATCACGGCACCCGCCGCCTTCAGTCCGACCACGCTCGGCGCATCATCCAGCATCGGCGTGGCATCGGTGATGCGGCTGCCGCGCCGTGTCGGGAAACCGGCGAGATCGAGCAGGTCCTTCACCGTGCACGGCACGCCATCCAGCAAACCGAGGGGACGGCCGACGCGCCAGCGCATTTCGCTTTCGCCCGCGGCCTCCAGCGCGCGTGGGTTCAGCACGGCGAATGCATTCAGTCCGGGATTGAGCCGGGAGATGCGTTCGGTGACGGCCTGGAGCACCTCCACCGGGCTCAGCGCGCGCGTTGCGTAGAGCGATAGCATTTCCTCAGCGGTCAGCACGGCGGCATCGGTTGCTGGCATGGCCTCTTCCCTGCGGATGGTGATCCGTCGCAGCATGGCGTCTGCCCGAAGCGGTGGGAACCCCATAGGAGCGCAGCCCATGAACGATCAGATCCGGCATCCTGAAGGCGAGCCATGGCAGTGGTCCGAGGCCACGTGGCGGCGCATCGTCGGCCGGGCCCGAGCCGGCCGTAGCTTGAAGCCGAAGGTGTGGCCCGACGGTGCACGTTGCGCGGTGACGATTTCCTTCGATGCCGACCACGAGACCATCCCGCTGCGTGACGCCGATGAAAGCCCGATGCGCATCAGCCAGGGCCAGTACGGCAATCGCCAGGCGATGCCGCGCATCCGGTCTCTGTTGCAGAAGGAAGCAATTCCCGCGAGCTTCTTCTATCCCGCGGTATCCGCCCTGCTGCACCCGGAAGAAGTTCGCGGGGTCGCCGATGACGGTCACGAAATCGGCATCCACTCCTGGATCCATGAAGCCAATACCACCTTGACGCGCGAGGCCGAACGCGACCTGACATTCCGCGCTGCGGAGACGTTGGGACGGATCGCCGGTCGCGACCCGGTCGGCATGCGCACGGCGAGCTGGGATTTTTCAGTCAATACGCTCGACATCGTGCGCGAGCTGGGTTTGCTGTACGACAGCTCCCTGATGGCGGATGACGATCCGTACGAGTTGACCGACGCGGGCGAGCCAACCGGAATAGTCGAATTGCCGCCGGAATGGATCCGCGACGATGCGGTTTACTATAACTTCGTACGGTTCTCCGCGCTGCGGCCATATACGCCGCCTTCCGCGGTGGGGGAGATCTTCACCGCCGAGTTCGATGGCGCATGGGACGAGGGTGGAATGTTCCTGCTGACGATGCATCCGCACATCACTGGCCACCGCTCGCGCATGCCGGTGCTGGAGCGGCTGATCAAGCACATGAAGGCGCGCGGCAAATGCTGGTTCGCGACACACGCGCAGGTGGCGAAATGGTGTAAGGAAAATGCGTGATATTCCGCCTTTGTAACATGCGCAGATGCTGCGCACGATAGAGGGCAAAACCTGTCGGACACCGTCGAAAAGTTGCTTGCGAACTACATCGTGGCGGACCAGGCAAAGCGTGCGGACAAGGAGCGTCGTATCGACGAAAGCATTCGCCTGCCGACGGAGCACGAGCAAAAGTATGGACTAATGGGAGAGGAGTTTTCAACTCTGTAAATGGGCAAGTTCGACGTCCATCGGGCAACCTGAAGCAATACGGCGGGAACGCCTTATATCGTGGTGGTGCAAGCCACCCGATACGACGGTCGAGGTCGCCACTCGTCATTTTGCGGCATGCGAATGATGGTGATCCCAATCTGACCCTGGTAATTCAGTTTGAGGGCCGCGAAGGCTTTCTCGATGCGCTTCGCATAATGAACGTAGTCGCAACTGTTCTCGGTCGACATATGGAGCCCATCGCCGATCACACATCGAGCGATGCGATCATCAACGCGATTGACGCGGTGATTACCCCCTGCAGCTGATCAAACCTGCGCCACCGCGCCCGACCATGGTGAGGCGGCGTCGCTGATGCCGGTGCGCGTGCCGTCGGCTGACTGCACGATCACGTTCGGGCAGGCGAAATTGATCGGCACTGCGCTGTGTTCAACTACTTCCAACGGCCCATCAGCCGCCAGCACATCCAGCACCGCGGACGGCAGCCGGCGATCCGCGCTGGCACTGTCGGCACTGGACACGTCGATACGCGGATGGTCCGCAGCCGTCTCCACATCCATGCCGAAATCCGCGATGAACGTCATAAGCTGGAAAACCGCCGCCATGATGCGCCGCCCGCCGGAAGCACCCGCCGCCAGGAACGGCCGGCCGCCCTCGGTCAACATGATGGGCAGCATGTTGCACAGCGGCCGCTTGCCCGGCGCAATCGAGTTCGGCATGCCAGGCCGCGGATCGAACCACATCATGCCGTTGTTCAACAACACGCCCGATTGCGGCAGCAGCAGGCGGCTGCCGAATGACGACATCAGCGTGGTGGTCATCGCCACCGTGTTGCCTTCGGCGTCGCATGCCGTCAGGTGCGTGGTGCAGCTTTCCGCTGCCAGCGGCTCGGATTCGCCCAGGCCCGCCAGGCGTTCGGCATAGGCAGCCTTCATCACCCGCGCGAGAGCGCGATACCACGCGGCCGACGGCGCTGAACCGCCGTACGGCGCATCGGCCATACCCTCCAGCACGCGCCTGAGCGTGGGCGCCGCGGTGAGACCGCCAGTAAGCTGCAGCGTGCGGCCGCGCCAGCCGACCTCTTCCGCCAGCCAGGTGCGCGCCTGGCAGTTACGCAGATCTTCCAGCGACACCACGCCGCCCAGTTCTCTGATATCGGCGACAACCGACGCGGCGATTTCGCCCTCGTAGAAGTCCCGCAGTCCCGCCTTGGCGAGACGCTCCAATGTTGCCGGCAGGTTGCCTTGGCGGAAGAAGCCGGGCTTGCCTTGATACGGCGGCACTGGCGGCAAGCCGTTTGGCAAATAGACAGTCGCGGTCGTCGGGTACCGCTTTATTGCTGATGCCGAGGTAGCAACCTTCAACGCGGTGTACCAATCCTGCGGCAAGCCGCGTTGCGCCAGCGCGACCGCCGGTGCGATCACCTCTGCCAGCGGCAGCTTGCCCCATTGCCGGTGCATGTACTCATAGCCGGCGACCGAGGATGGAATTGCGACAGATAATGGACCATGGATGTTTATGTCGCCTTCGACCTCTGGCCACGCAAACAGGTCCGTCGTCATGCGTCCCGTCAGCTTATAGCGTGCCGGGTCGGTGTGAGCAGGAGCGCGCGGGCCAAAATCCACCACCTCCGCGCGCTTCTGGCCGGCGCGATGCACCAGCGCGAAGCCGATACCCCCGAGGCCGGAGTTCCACGGTTCGTGAGTAGCAAGCGCGAGGGCTGTTGCCACTGCGGCATCGATCGCATTGCCGCCGGCGTCCAGCACCGCGACGCCTGCGTCGGCCGCGCCCTTCGCCTGCGATACAACCATGCCGCGGCGACCCTTCGCCGATGGTTTGCTGAGCTGCCAATTCTGCGTGACGTGTGGCGGCGGGATGTAGGGCATTGGTCGGGTGTCCTCTTGCTGGTGCGATGCTCGGATGTTGGACGGCGCTTTGCAAGTGCGTGGACGAATTCGGCGGCGCGCAAATTCAAGGAGTTCCTGCAGCATGTACCCTGGACCGCTGCCCTTGATACTTCCGCCAGCCTGGCCGAACGTGGCGCGAACAACACGAGATCGACGATGTATCTGAACAGCTTCGCCGAGACCACGCAGCCGCTCGACATGACGCAGACGGAGGAGTTTCGCCTGCTGCTTGCCAGTGCCGCCGATCTGGATATCCCGCATGCGCCCGCGGTACCGTACTGGTCCCGCAACATCGTGCTGCGGCGGATGCGGTTCCACTTCCTGGAATGGGGCGCGCCGGATGCACCGCCGATCGTGCTGCTGCATGGTGGGCATCAGTCGGCGCATTCGTGGGATCTGGTCAGCTTGCATCTGGCACAGCGCTATCGGGTATTGGCGCTGGATCAACGCGGCCATGGCGACAGCGAGTGGGCGCGTGACGTGGCGTATTCCAATCACGAGATGTCGCTGGATGCCGAGGCTTTCATCGGCGCGATGGGGATAGGGCGGCCGATGCTGATGGGTCATTCGATGGGTGGGCGCAACGCGATGCTGCTGACCCGGCGCGATCCATCGCTGCTGCGCGCGCTGGTGATCGTTGATGTCGGACCGGAGGTTTCAGATCGCGGCCGCGCGGTGATCGCCGGGTTCGTGCGCGACAATGAGGAATTCGATGATCTGGACCATTTCGTGCGGAACGTGCAGCAGTACGATCCGTACCGCTCGCGCGAGCACATCGAGCGCACGGTGAAATACAACATGCTGGAGCGCGCGGATGGCAAGTACGTCAGCAAGTGCGATTCCAACCCGCGCCGGCTGGGGATCGTACGCGGCAGCGGCCCACAAGAGAACATTACGCTGGACGATGCGCGCGAATTCCGACTGCCGGTGCTGGTGGTGCGCGGCGCGAATTCCGGCATTCTGACGGCGGACGGGGCAGAGCGGCTGCGCAATGCGTTGCCGCAAGGGACGCTGGTGACGGTGCCGGAGTGCGGCCACAACGTACACGGCCAGAACACCAAGGGGTTCATCGCGGCGATCGGTGGGTTTCTGGCAGCAGCGCAATCGTCAGGTCAGGCGGATCGTTCGTAGAACAGGACAGGGATGAACCGATCGGTATTGCCGCGTCGCTGCGTTCCTCCCGATGACAATTGGAATCGTTTTGGTGACTTTCCCGGTCGCTTAGCCGAATCGATCCAGCCGATAATGTGGATCGACCACTTCACCCCGCAACACGGCATCAGCGGTGATACGGCCGATCACCGGACCCAGCGTATAGCCGTTTGCACTGACCGCATTGAAAAACCCCGGCAGACCGGGCGATCCACCCAGCAAGGGCGCGCGATCGATCGCCGGATTGATCCCGGTCCATGACCGAACGATGTGAGGCTGCGCAACACCGGCAGTACACGCGCGCAGACCCATAGATTACCCTCTATGTTGCGCCGCAGATTGTGCGTCCGCCCGCTTGCCGGATCGAAACCGCCGAACCAACCGCCGCCAACCAGAAACCCGCCGCTCGCCTGCTGCTTCAGCGACAGATGGCGATGCGCCAACGCGATCAGGTGCTTTGTCATCGGCGGCGCGGGTTCGGTGACGATCACCTGCTGCACGGTGCCTGTCACCGGAAGATCGAGCCCGACCATGCGACCAATGTGCGCCGACCACGGGCCGGCCGCATTTACCACTTTGCCAGCCGTGATCACGCCTTTGCCTGTGCTGACCCGCCATGCCGCACCCTCGCGCGCTATCCCCAACACCTCCGCGCCGCGCAGCACACGCGCACCGTGCCGTTGCGCCAGCTTCAGCACCGCCAGCGTACCACGCAGCGGATCGCCGTAGCCCTCGGCCGGAACGAAATCGGCGCCCACCATGGTTTCCGCCAGCGCGGGGGCCAGGTCGCGCAACTCGTTAGCGCCAAGCACGTGGCTTTCGATACCCCACTGCCGTTCCATCGCCGACTTGCGCCGCAGCCAGTCCATGCCGGCAGTGCTGTCGGTCACCATCAATCCGCCCTCGGTGCGGATGCCGAGGGTTTCACCGGCCTCCTCGCCAATCTTCTTCCACAACGCGATGGATCGCGGCGCCAGAGGCAGTGTGTGCGCGGCAGGACCGCCATCGGCCGGCGTGTCGTCGGTGAAATCGTACGACAGCAGTTGTACGTGAAGGCTCCCGGCGTTCGCGGTGCTGGCTGCCATGCCGGCCTCATCGCGCTCCACCAACAGCACATCGGCACCATCCTTCGCCAGGAAATACGCAGTGCACAATCCGGCCAGGCCGCCACCGATCACCAGCACATCGGCGTGGCGGGTCTCGACCGCCAGATCAGGCAGCGGGTGCAGATGTGCCGGCGGATTCGGCGCTTGCAGCAGCGGCGCCTCGAACTCCGGCGCTTCGAACATCAGCGGTGCGGCGGGCACCGGTCGCAGCGGCGCGCGCGGTGCGGCGAACGCATAATCATCCGGCGTGCTGGGACAGAATCGCGCGACGGTTGCGCTACAGAAACGGCCTTGGCAGCGGCCCATGCCGGCTCGCGTTGCCTTCTTCAGCGCCGCCAGCGATGTCAGACCACCGGCGATTTCCGCGCGCAACTGTCCTGCTGTGATCTCCTCGCAGCGACAGATGATCGTGTCGTCGGGCAGTGAACCGGGCCGCAGCCTGATCGGTCGGAACAATCGCCACAGTGCATCCTGGAATGCCAATGCCCGCGACAAATCCGCGCGGGTGGATGGTTCATCCGGCACGGACATGCCCACGTCTCGCGCCGCCGCCAACCCTGCCAACCGACCGCGCGCCATTGCCACGCGCGATCCGCCGAGTGACGCGCCGTCGCCGACCGCGAACACGCCCGCCACCGACGAGCGTCCGTCTTCGTCCGTCTCACTCGCCAAATGCCCGAGCCCCACATCCACGAAGCGCTGCTTCGCGCCCAGCGCGCGCGCCAGGCCGGCCTCTGGCTGAAAACCCAGGTTCAGTGCGACGACATCGACATCGTAAGTGCCGTCCATCGTCTTGCCCGCGACGAATGCGGACTGCACGCGTCCCTCGCCATGCAGTCGTTTCACCCGCGCCGACCACAACACCGGCACGCCGGCGCGCTTCAACGTCAGCAGCATCCCGATGCCTTCGCGCACCAGACCGGGCGCGGCGCGTGCCATGGTCCATGCCTCACGCCACGCGGCCGTGTTGGGGCGCGGCGCTGCCTCCACCACCGCGAGCGGCTTCACCCCACTCGCCAGCAACTCGCAGGCAAGCTGCAGATTCAGCGGCCCGCTGCCGGCAATCAGCACACGCTCGCCAGGGCACACACGTTGCGCGCGAACGAGGGTCTGCAACGATCCGGTGGTCATCACGCCAGGCAGCGTCCAGCCCGGCATCGGCACCGGCCGTTCGTGCGCGCCTGGTGCCAGGATCAATCGGCGCGGCCGGAACGTGATCGCGCGGCCTTGCACCAGAGCGGCGATTTCGTCGGCTGCGAAGGCGCCCCAAACTGTTGCGTCGGTTTCGATCCTGGCACCGGCGGTCAGCGCATTTTCGCGAAGCTCGCGTTCCCAGACGGAACTGTGCATCCGGCGTGGCATCGGCATGGCTTTCGGCCAACGGCTTGGCATACTGGCCACCGGTGGCGGTGCGTTCGTCCAGCACCACGACGTCCGCGCCCGCCTCCGCCGCGGCGATTGCGGCGGACAATCCGGCAGGTCCCGCGCCGACCACCAGAACGTCGCAGGTGCACTCCTCGGCTTGGGGACCAACCGGTTCGTTACCGAGCGGGGCGAGTGGCGGCGCGGCCTCGCCGCACACGACCATGCCGTCCGCGACCCTGGTCATGCAGGCGCGCTGGCCGATTCGCCCGTCGACCGTCACGATACAGTCGTAGCAGGCCCCCATGCCGCAATGCAGGCCGCGCGGTGCCCCACTCGCGCTACGACGGAATACAACGATGTCCGCGGCCGACAGCGTGGCGGCGATCGTTTCCCCCTCCAGCGCGGGGATCGCTGTGCCGTCGAAGCTGATGCTGATTGGCCGGCCGGTCGGGCGTATCGTCTTGTGAGTGAGGCGCATAACGCGGCAGCATGCCGCATCGCACGCAACTGGACGAGAGTGGGGGCAAGATGGCGGAGTTCGATCTGGTGATCCAAGGCGGCACCGTGGTGACGGCGGCCGATACCTTCCGCGCCGACGTGGGCATCCGAGATGGTCGCATCGCAGCACTCGGCGAGAAGCTGGATGGTGCGCAGGTGCTGGATGCCGGCGGTCTGCTGGTGCTGCCCGGCGGCGTGGATACGCACTGCCACATTGAGCAGTTGCGACCGAACGGCGGCGTAGACGAAGAGAGCTTTGTCACCGGCAGCACCGCCTGCCTGGCCGGCGGCACCACGACCGTCATCACCTTCGCCGCGCAGTTCAAGGGTCATGGCATCCGCGATACTCTGGCCGAATATCATCGGCGCGCGAAGCAGGCGATGGTGGACTACAGCTTCCACCAGATCATCACCGATCCATCGGATGCGGTGGTGCGCGATGAAATTCCCGAAGTAGTGGCATCGGGTGTGCGCAGCCTGAAGGTGTTCCTGACCTACGAGCCGTCGCATCTTGATGACCGCGAGTTCCTGCGCGTGCTGGCCGCGGCGCGGCGCACCGGTGCGCTGGTGACGGTGCATTGCGAAAACTACGAGGCGATTCGCTGGCGCACCGAGGCGCTGATGGCGGACGGCCGCAGTGCGCCGAAGTACCACGCGTGGTCGCGGCCGAAGATCGTCGAACGCGAGGCGACGCATCGGGCCATTGCGCTAGCCGAGTTGGTGGATCAGCCGATCCAGGTGTTCCACGTGTCGTGTTCGGAGGTGGCGGAGGAAATCGCTCGGGCGCAGGCGCGTGGGCTGAAGGTGTGGGCAGAGACCTGTCCGCAATATTTCGTGCTGGGCGCCGCGGATATGGATCGGGCGGGGTTTGAGGGCGCGAAATTCATGTGCAGCCCCAGCCCGCGCGATGCGGCGACCAGCGAGGCGCTGTGGGGCGATATCCAGCGCGGCACGCTCGATGTGGTGTCGTCCGATCACAGCGGGTCCAGCTACGAGGGCGAGAAAGGCAAGCGCATCCATGGCAACAACGCGCCGTTCCCGGATATCCCGAACGGGGTGCCGGGCTTGGCCTCGCGACTGGCGATCGTGTTCAGCGAGGGCGTGGCGCGTGGGCGGATCGACCTCAACTCCTATGTGCGGCTGGTTGCGACCAATCCGGCGAAACTGTTCGGACTGTATCCCCGCAAGGGCACGATCGCGCCTGGGTCGGATGCCGATGTCGTGGTGTGGGATCCGCGACAAGCGCGTCACCATCACCAACGCGCTGATGCAGCACGTCATCGATTATACACCGTACGAGGGAATGGAGGTGACGGGCTGGCCGGTGGCGACGGTGAAAGGCGGCCGCGTGGCGATGCGCGACGGCAAGGTGCAGGCAGAGCCCGGTAGTGGGAAATTCCTGGCGCGCGGGCCGTATGATCTGATCAAGCCACGCGGGGTATTGCCGGATGGATTCGATGCTTCTCGGTTCAGTTGAGACAGGCCGGCACGGCATCGTCCGCCGAGTGCGCGCACGCCGCGCGTCCGTCAGCACTCGGTGGACGAGTCCATAATTGGCCGTCTACGCGATATATCTCGTCCCGCAAGCGAATGCCGCAATGACCGCCCGGAGCCGGCATTCCGGCACTCGTCGAATAGCGGATCTTCAGGATGCCGCGCGCGCCTGATCCGTGGCAGACTGGCACCGTGCTGGACGACAGAACCCCAATGCGACGCCTGCATCGCGCACCCGAACCGGAAGTGCTCGCGCCCCTGCTGCAACTTGCCACGCTCCCGCCCGGTATCGGCTGCCGCGTTGACGCACGCGCTCGTTCGCTGGTCCATGCCGCGCGCGCTGCACACAAGCCTGGCGCCGATGTCACCGACTTCCTTGCCGAATACGGGCTTGGCACGGCCGAGGGTATCGCGCTGCTCTGCCTGGCGGAGGCGCTGCTGCGCATACCGGATGCCGCGACCGCGGACGCACTGATCGAGGATCGCATCGCCGCAGCCGATTGGCAGAAGCATCTCGGGCACGGCGACAGTCTTGCGGTGAATGCATCCGCCTGGGCGTTCATGCTGACCGGCCGTGTGCTGACGCTCGATGAAGCGCAAGGCAGCATCCAGGCAGCGATCGGCAGCATGATCCGACGGCTCAGCGAGCCGGTGATCCGCACCGCGTTGCGTCGAGGCATGCGCGTACTGGCGCGACAGTTCGTCATGGGCCGTACCATCCACGAGGCATTGGCGCGCGCGAACACCACGGAAGGGCGCCGATGGCGCTACAGCTTCGACATGCTGGGCGAGGCGGCGAAGACGCACGAAGATGCCGAGCGGTATCGTGTGGCGTACACCGATGCGATAGGTGCCATCGGTCGTGCGGCAGGCGCGCGCGGGCCGATCGATGCGCCGGGCATTTCGGTCAAGCTTTCGGCGCTGCATCCGCGTTATGAACCGTTGCAGGCGGCGCGTTGCGTGCCCGCACTGATCGGCACACTGACCGCACTCGCCACCGCGGCGAAGGCGGCCGATATCGGGATCACCGTGGATGCGGAAGAGGCCGACCGACTGGAGATCAGCCTCGACGTGTTTGCCGCCGTGTTGGCGGATGGCAGATTCGCCGGTTGGGATGGCCTGGGGTTTGCGGTCCAGGCCTACCAGAAGCGAGCGTTGCCGCTGATCGACTGGATTGCCGCCCTCGGCCGGCGAACGCAGCACTGTATTCCGACGCGGCTCGTGAAAGGCGCCTACTGGGACAGCGAGATCAAACTGGCGCAGGTGCAGGGCCATCCCGACTATCCGGTATTCACCCGCAAGGCGGCGACCGATGTAAGCTGGCTCGCCTGCACGCGGCGCATGCTGGAATGCCGCGATGCAATCCATCCCGCGTTCGCCACGCACAACGCGCACAGTCTGGCTTTCGTCCTCGAATGCGTCGATGCCTGCCCCGGCAAATCGGCCGGGGACCGCGACTTCGAGATGCAGCGCCTGCACGGCATGGGCGAGGCGCTGTACCACGATGCGACATGCCCGGTACGCGTCTATGCCCCTGTAGGCACGCACGAGGACCTGCTGGCCTATCTGGTGCGGCGGTTGCTGGAAAACGGTGCCAATACCAGTTTCGTGCATCGGCTGGTCGATCCGTCCGTACCTGAAGAAGCGATCGTCGCGGACCCGGTGGGTCGGTTGCGTTCCCTCGGCGTCAGCCGCAATCAGCGCATCCCGCTGCCGCATGATCTGTATCCGGACCGGCGCAATTCCGCCGGCGTCGATTTTGCCGACAGGGCGACGGCCCCCGCCTTGCTCGCCGCGATCCAGCGTCATGCCGTCGACGCTCGCGACGTCTCTGGTACGCGGGAAATTCGCAACCCGGCCGATCGCCGCATGCTGGTCGGTGCAATGGCCGATGCGGCGCCTGCCGAAATCGATGCGGAACTGGATGTGCTTGCGCGTGGCTGGCGCGACTGGGACATGGCGGGTGGTGCGCATCGCGCCGAAGTATTGGAGCGCGCCGCCGATCTGATCGAGGCGGCACGGGAGGAACTCCTGTTCCTGCTGGCGCGCGAGGGCGGCAAGACGCTGTCGGATGGCATCGCTGAAATTCGCGAGGCGGCGGACCATTGCCGCTGGTATGCGATGCACGCGCGACGCGACTTCGCCACACCGCGCGAACTCGCCGGTCCGACAGGGGAGCGCAACACCTGGGCACTTGGCGGACGGGGCGTGTTTGCCGCCATCTCGCCATGGAATTTTCCGTTGGCGATCTTCACCGGCCAGGTTGCCGCCGCACTCGCTGCCGGCAACGCAGTGGCCGCAAAGCCCGCGGAACAGACGCCGCTTATCGCCGCACGTGCGGTGGCGCTGCTGCTCGAAGCCGGTGCGCCACGCACCGCGCTTGCATTGCTCCCTGGCGACGGGACGGTCGGTCAGATGCTGGTGAGCGACGAACGCATCGGCGGTGTCGCGTTCACCGGCGGCACCGAGACCGCGCGGGTGATCGCGAGATCGCTCGCCGATCGGTCCGGACCGATCATTCCGTTCATCGCGGAAACCGGCGGCATCAACGCGATGATCGTCGACAGTTCGGCGCTGGCCGAGCAGGTGGTTGCCGACGTGCTGACCAGTGCGTTCGGTTCCGCGGGCCAGCGATGTTCGGCACTGCGGCTGCTATGCTTGCAGGATGACATCGCCGATCGTGTGCTGCACATGCTGCGCGGCGCGGCGGAGGCGCTGGTCATCGGCGATCCGTTGGATCCGGCGACCGACATCGGGCCGGTGATCGATAATGATGCGCGCACATCGTTGGAACACGCCGCCGCGCAGCTTGGCACGCCGCTGTTCACGCTGCGTCTGCCCGCCGGCACGGAGCACGGCAGCTTCTTCGCGCCGCGCTGCTTCCTGTTGCGTCACCCGCGCGAACTTGGGTCGGAAATATTCGGCCCTGTGCTGTGTATCGTGCGCTATGCCGCCGACCGGCTGGGCGAATTGCTCGACGCGATCGACAGCACGGGCTATGGCCTGACGCTTGGTATCCACAGCCGTATCGAGACGACCCAGCGTCGCATTGCCGACCGGTTGCGCATCGGCAACACCTACGTGAACCGCAACCAGATCGGCGCGGTGGTCGGCGTGCAGCCGTTCGGCGGCCGAAGTTTGTCGGGCACCGGTCCGAAGGCCGGCAGTCCCATCACGCTGTTTCGATTTGCCGAGGAGCGGGTGGTGTCGATCAACACGGCGGCGGCGGGCGGCAATGCCGCGCTGCTTGCATCGGATGAAGGTTAGGGCTGTGATCGCGGGCCCGGGAAGCCGGGGAAGCAATCTCGTGGTCATCGCGCAGCGTGCCCGAGATTGCCGCATCGCTTCGCGCCTCGCAATGACACTATCAGCAGGAGACTCTTGATGATCGGCGTCGACTGGGGCACCACCAACTTGCGCGTATTCCGCATTGCGGCCGGCGGAGCCATCCGTGATCGTCGGGTCGGCTTGCGCGGTATCCTCAACGTGCCGGACAACCGGTTTGCCGACACTCTGCGCGATGAGATCGGCCCGTGGCTCGCGGCCGGCGAGAACCACGTGTTGCTGTCGGGCATGATCGGTAGCCGGCAGGGATGGAAGGAAGCGCCCTACCTGCCCTGCCCGGCCGGCGCGCCGGAGATCGCCGCCGCACTGGTCGCGATTGAATTCGACTGGGCGCAGGTAAAGCTGGTGCCTGGCCTGTCCACGACGGACGAGGCCGGCGTGGCGGAAGTGATGCGCGGCGAGGAAACCCAGGTGCTGGGGGTGCTGGACGCGATGGGCGGCAGTGGCCTGGCGTGCCTGCCGGGCACCCATTCCAAGTGGGCGACAGTCGAGAACGGCCAGATCATTGGCTTCACTACCCACATGACCGGTGAGGCGTTCGGCGCGTTGCGCGGCCACACGATCCTGGGGCGCATGATGCGCGAGGGGCCCGCGGACGGAGCGCCGTTCGACGAAGGCGTGCGGCGGGCAGGCGACCGGGGCGGGCTGCTGCACCATATCTTTGGCGCGCGGGCACAAGTCCTGGCGGGCCGGCTCGCCGAGACCGATGCCGCAGCGTATTTGTCCGGCATACTGATCGGCCACGAGGTGCAAGCCGCGCTGGAGGGCCGGCATGGCGTGGTGGTGCATGTGATCGGCGCGCCGGATCTCACCGCGCTGTACGCGCGGGCGATTTCGGCGCATGGCGGCTTCCCGGAGCGGCATGACGGCGAGGCGGCCGCGCGGGGCCTGGCGCTGATCGGCGAGCACGCGGCGTGGAACTGATCGGTTGGCTCACTCGGTGTCCGCTGGTCGCGATCCTGCGGGGGGTGCAGCCGGACGAGGTGCTATCGATTGGCGAGGCGCTGGAGCGGCAGGGCGTCGCCATCGTCGAAGTGCCGTTGAATTCGCCGCAACCGATGGTCAGCATCGCGCGGCTGGCACGCGAATTCGGCGAGCGCCTGCTGATCGGCGCCGGCACGGTGATGACGGCCGCGCAGGTGGCAGAGATTGCTGCTGCCGGCGGCAGGCTGGTGGTGACGCCGCACGCCGATCCGGTGGTGACTTCGATCGGCCAAGCAGCACGGGTTGCTGGCGGTGCCGGGCTTCTTCACGCCGGCGGAGGCGTTCGCGATGCTGGCCGCGGGGGCCGATGCGCTGAAGCTGTTTCCGGCCGAGGGGGCCAGCCCGGCGGTGCTGCGCGCCTTGCGCGCGGTGTTGCCGGTGGGGACCGCAGTGCTGCCGGTGGGCGGGATCGATGCGTCCAACATGGCGGCCTGGCAGGCAGCGGGTGCAGCGGGGTTCGGCATTGGGTCGGCGATCTATCGTCCCGGCGATAGCGCGGAGACGGTGGCGGCGAAGGCCCATGGGTTGGTGGCGGCGTTGGCGAAATAGCATGCGGAAGTTATAAGCGGTCTTGCTACCACAAGGGCGGACCAGCGCAGCCCATGCCGCCGTTTCCAGGTCGCGCACATCCTTACGGTTGACGCGATCGGATCGCGACCGCATCCTCGCATAGCCTCCTGGAGAGCACCGCACGATGGCTTTAGGCCGCTCTACTCGTGTCAATCTGCTGATCAGCAACGGGCATTTTCTGTCGCACTTCTATGTGCTGTGCCTGCCGCCGGTGTTCCTCGCGTGGCAGAGCGCGTTCAACGTCAGTTTTGCCGAGCTTGGACTGACCGTCGCGCTGATGTCCGGCACCACGGCGATCCTGCAGACGCCCGTCGGCTTCCTGGTGGACCGGCATGGCGCACGGCCCTACCTGGTCGGCGGCGCGCTGCTGATGTCGCTGTCCATTGCCGCGATGGGGTTCGCCACCAGCTTCTGGCAAATCCTGGCGCTGGCGGCGCTGTCCGGCGTCGGCAATTCGGTGATCCATCCCGCCGACTACGCGATCCTGTCCGGCTCGGTGGACAAGGAGCGCATGGGCCGCTCCTTCGCGCTGCACACGTTCAGCGGCAATCTCGGCTTCTCGGCTGGACCGCCGGTAATGGCGCTGCTGATGGTCGCGATCGGCTGGCGCGGCAGCCTGATGCTGGTCGGCCTGCTCGGCGTCCCGGTGGTGGCCTCCATCCTGCTTCAAAGCAGCATCCTGAACGATCAGGTCCGCCACGAGATCGGCCATGCCGGCCCGACGCCATCGGGTCGCAAACTGCTATTGAGCCGCGCCATGCTGCTGTTCTTTGCCTTCTTCCTGCTGGGCTCGATGGCGGGTGCCGGCGTGCAGGCCTGGCTGATCACCGTGTTGCATACGGTGAAGGGCCTGACGCTGGAAATCGCATCGACCACGCTGACCGGCTACATGGCGGGCTCGACGATTGGCGTGCTGGTCGGCGGCTGGTTCGCCGACACCTACAAGCGGCATATCCTGCCGTTCGCGGTGCTGCTGACAAGCGTTTCGGCGATGCTGACCTTGGCGGTGGATTGGGTCACGGTGCCGGGCCTCGTGGTTATCGCGCTGATGTTTGGCTCCGGCCTGGCGCTTGGCGCCAGCCGCACGCCGCGCGACGTGATGCTGAAGGATGCGGCGCCGCCGGGGCAGGTCGGCAAGGTGTTCGGCTTCGTCAGCGCTGGCCTGCCGCTGGGATCCGCGCTGACGCCGGTGCCGTTTGGGCTCCTGATCGATCGCGGCCACCCCGAGCTGATTCTGGTGTTCGTTGCCGTGCTGCTGCTGGGGAGCCTGCTCTGCGTCGGCACGGCAAGGTCGGTGGCGCGGCTGACGCCGGCGACTGTGGCCGCGGAGTAGTCGCCAACCCAGTGTTCTGGCGATGCATCGCGATGTTGGCGGTACATCACCGGTCTTCGCTTCGGAGGCCCTTTCCCAGGTCGGCGGAGGCTGGTTGACCGCGTTTATATGCCGCCCCTACGGTCAACGCGCTGGTTTCCCCTAGTGAACCAAGGGGAGTGAACCAAAGGGAAGTGGATTCCAAGCCATGATTGACCGCTGCACCGATCTGCGCGGACGACTGATCGTGATCTACACGCTGCTGACAATCATCAATCTCGGCGTCTGGGCATGGGCGCTCTACATATTCCGCGATCACCCGGTGCTGCTTGGCACAGCGCTGCTGGCCTACAGTTTCGGCCTGCGCCACGCCGTAGATGCGGACCACATTGCCGCCATCGACAACGTCACCCGCAAGCTGATGCAGGAGGGCAAACGCCCGGTCAGCGTTGGTTTCTGGTTCGCGATCGGCCACTCCGCCGTCGTCATCCTGCTTGCGCTGGCAATTGCCGCCAGCACCACCGAACTGGCGGCGCATTTTGACTCGTCGAGGAACTTCGGCAGCGTCATCGGCACATCCATCTCGACGCTGTTCCTGTTCCTGATCGCTGCCATGAACCTCGTCATCCTGCACGGCGTCTGGACGGCGCTCCAGACGGTACGCCGAGGCGGCGGGTTCGCCGATCGGGACTTCGATCTGCTGCTGAACAATCGAGGGCTGCTGGCGCGGTTATTTCGTCCACTGTTCCGACTGGTCTTGCAAAGCTGGCATATGTTGCCGCTAGGGTTCCTGTTTGGCCTAGGTTTTGATACGGCGACGGAGGTTGGCCTGCTCGGCATTTCCGCCACGCAGGCTGGGCAGGGCATGTCGATCTGGTCGATCATGGTGTTCCCGACGCTGTTCGCGGCAGGCATGGCGTTGATCGACACAACCGACGGCGTGTTGATGCTCGGCGCCTATAATTGGGCATTCGTCAGGCCGATCCGCAAACTCTACTACAATCTGGTGATCACGGCGGTGTCTGTTGTCGTGGCGGTGCTGATCGGCGGGATCGAGGGGCTGGGGCTTATCGGCGCCCAGTTTGGTCTGGAAGGCCGGTTCTGGGGTGGCATCGGCTCTCTCAACGACAATTTGGGCGGTATTGGCTTCGCCGTCATCGGCATCTTTATCTTTGCCTGGCTGGCATCTGTCATCTTCTATCGCTATGCGCGGCTCGATAACCTGGACGTCGCCACGAACGAAACGCTGAGCCGTGGCTAGCTCCGCACGTGAGCCGAGATGTCACGCCTCGGTGCTGGGGCGCGCTTTCATCCGCGCGTGCCAGGCGACGATGTTCTTGTTGTCCTGGTTGATCGGCTGGCGCACGCCGTTGAAGAAATCGACGAAGCCGAACAGCAGAATATCGGCCAGCGTCAACCGTTCGCCACAGACGAATTGCTTGCCCGCCATAAGCCCGTCCAACCAGGTCAGGTGCTGCTGTGCGATCTGCTTCAGATCTTCGCCGGCGGCGGGGATGCAGTGCATTCGATCCTGGAACATCTTCAGTCCGTCGGTGTAGCGGAATCCGTTGGCCATCGGTTCGACGATGTTGAGGTCGATGCGCCGCGTCCACATGCGCGTTTCGGCGCGTTGTTCCGGCGTGCCACCGATCAGCGAGGGGCCCGGATACTTTTCGTCCAGATATTCGCAGATCGCGGTGATCTCGGCGATGATCGTGCCATCGTCCAACTCCAGCGCCGGACATTGGCCGGAGGGGTTCTTTGCCAGAAACGGTTCCCGTCGGTTTTCGCCGCCGCGAATGTCGACCTCCACCCTCGGGAGCTCGATGCCCTTCTCGGCCATGAACATGCGCACGACCTTCGGGTTCGGGCCGATCGAATTGTAGAGACGCATGGGTGAAGTTCCTTTGTGACGTGGACAAGCAAGGTTAGTGGAGTCTGGATTACGGTCAATGGAGATGCACAAGATTGCATCGGCCCGAAAGCAAGCAATCAAGTCGGACACGAAGTTTCCCCGAGTCCACACAGAGTTTCAGGGAGGCAGAAAAATGGCGCCGCGCGTAAAGCGCATCCGACTCTGCTGTCGGGCGAGGCGAGCTCGCGTGAACATGTAAAGGACGTCGACCTTTTTGTCATTGCAATCGCAGCGAAGCAATCGCGGGCGAGTTGGCACTACGATAGCGATTGCGGCGTCGCCACGCTCCTGACAATGACAGGAAAGACCGGCTGTCCGCCATTCACCCGATTGCCCTGTTAGAATAATTCCTTGCCTGCCATGTCACGACCTGTTATACGCAACAATCCATTGTAGCGTATAACATATTGAAGGCCAGCCTTGGAAATCCCCTTGATGCTGCGAACCGTCTATACGGAGTTGCTCGACCGCGGAGCTTCAGCGGAGCTCGGGGATACGTTCACGCCGAAAGGCACGTTCGTCGCCAAGACGATCCGTGGAAGACGTTACTGGTATTTCCAGGAGACGGCGGAAAATGGTCGCGTCCAGCGTTACGTCGGCCCCGAAACACCGGGTCTGCTGGACCGTATCGCGCGTCACAAGCAAGCGCGGGATGGTCAGCACGACCTGCGTGCTCTTGTCTCTGTGCTCACGCGATCGGCCCTGCTGCCCAGACCGCTGCCGCCAGTCGGTAATGTGGTGGCTGCGTTGGCAGACGCCGGGGTGTTCCGCCTGCGTGGCGTAATCATCGGAACGCTGGCCTATCAGACCTATTCGGCCATGCTTGGCGAGAGGTTGCCGCCCGCACTCATGCAGACCACAGACGTCGACATCGCGCAGTTCGCAAATCTGTCGGTATCGATCGACGATAAGACCCCGCCGATCATCGCGGTGCTGAAACGCGTCGATGCATCCTTCGGGCCGGTTCCCAACCCGCGCGGTCGCGCGCATGTGACGGCGTTCAAGGCCACCGGCGGTCTGCGGGTGAATTTCTTCACGCCTGACCGAGGTCCCCCGACCGACAGACCCCGGCGCCTGCCCGCGTTTGGCATCGATGCCCAGCCACTTCGCTTCCTGGATTTCCTGATCCACGGCCCGGAACACGCGGTATTGCTGCATGGCACCGGCGTGCATGTTGCGGTGCCGACGCCTGAACGGTTTGCGCTGCACAAGCTGATCGCGCGCCGAGCACCCACGGGCGACACAAGGTCGCAGCAGGACATCCGTCAGGCAAGCTCATTACTCGACGTTCTGCTGCGCAAGCGGCCACACGAACTGCGCGCCGCCTGGCACGAGGCGTATGCCCGCGGCGCCGTCTGGCGACGCCTATTGGGGGAAGGATTGGGCCTGGTTAATCCAGACATTCGTGAGCGCGTGCTGAAACATCGTCGATGTGAAGCGTTCGATCATCCCCGGCCTCGATCTGCAATTCGAAAGTCCGGCGGTCAGCTATGATCACGATCGTGACGTCGTGTGCTTTTTCGCCAAAGCGGGTGCCGAAGGCGTGCGATGTGCCGTCAGCCGCGAGGTCCTGGAGAATCATTTCGGTGCTGACGGACTCGACCGCGCAGGTCGTCTGAGGGTATTCCGCGAGTACAGGCCGAACTTCGAACGCTTCGCCCGCACCAAATACCTGACGTGGCCGATCGAGGAACCGGGCAGCGTTCTCATCACGACGGACGATGTGCATAAGCTCGGACATTCGTCCAAGCGCTTCGCGGCGCCCTGATGACCGCCGGCCCCGCCTACGCGGTCCGCCGCAACGCCAACCCGAATTGCACCCAGGAGACGCCGTGCACGATCAGTTCCACGGCGATCAGCGTGCCGACCACCCACAGTCCGGACCATGGCAGCGTCAGGTACAGCATCAGGCCAACCGCCAGGCTGATCACGCCGCCGGCAAGCAGCAGGCCCCAGCCAGGCATGTGACGATGCTGAATACCGATCACAATCCGTAAAACCCCGCCGATGATCAGGGCGGCCGCTACCAGAATCGTGATCACCAAGGAGCCTGCCAGCGGTTCGGCCATCAGCAGGAAACCGCCGATTACGTACATCACGCCGACCAGAAGGTGCAGAATGAAACTACCCCATTCGCGATCCATGAAGGCGTGTACCGCCTGGAAAGCGCCGGCCACCAACAGCAGGGCACCGATGAAGATCGTGCCGGCAAGGGTGAAGGCGATGACGTCGAACCAGGCGATGATGCCAAGCAGCAGTTGCGCAATCCCGAGGGCGACAAACCAGCCCCAGCGGGTGCGCGGACGGGAACCATCATGCAATGCGGCAAGGTCGCTCATCCCGCGAGGTTAACGACCGGAAGGCCTCCATGGCAACCCGGCACCCATTCAGGCGCTTGTTTCCGACGGGACGGGGGCGTATGCGTCCGCCGCCCGGCAGCCGGGTAACAGGTTCGTGCAGGGGCAACCCATGATCGGAATTTGTGTGGGCCGGCTCGCGCCGTGGGTTCCGTGGTGACGGTTGCGGCGGCCACCGGCAAGCTGCGCAAACCGATGCCCGAGGTCGGCATGCTGCTGGCCGTGCTGGGCGTGGTCTACGGCGACATTGGCACCAGCCCGCTCTACGCGTTCAAGGCCAGCCTGCAGATGTTTGGCGCCGTGCCCATCGCGACGACCGAGATCATGGGTATTCTGTCGCTGATCTTCTGGTCGCTCGTGCTGATCGTCACGGTGAAATACGTGATGCTCATCATGCACGCCGACAACCGCGGCGAAGGCGGCATCCTCGCGCTGATGGCACTGGCCCAGCGCGTCTCGGTCGGGACCGGCATGCGCAACGGCCTCGCCCTGGTGGGAATCGCCGGCGCCTGCCTGTTCTTTGGCGATGGCGTGATCACGCCGGCAATCTCCGTGCTGTCCGCCGTCGAGGGCCTGGAGGTCTCCACGCCAACATTGCAGCAATATGTTCTGCCGATCTGCGTCGTCGTCATCGTGGTGCTGTTCGCCATGCAATACCGTGGCACCCGCAGCGTCGGCCGCGTATTCGGCCCCATCATGGCTGTGTGGTTCGTGGTGATCGGCGCACTGGGCCTGGTCGAGATCGCGCACCATCCTTTCGTGCTGCTGGCAGTTTCGCCAAGCTATGCGGTGCTGCTCTGCATTCAGTACAAGGGCCTGGCGTTCATCGTGCTGGGTGCGGTGGTGCTGTGCGTGACCGGCGCGGAGGCACTGTACGCCGATATGGGTCATTTCGGCGCCCATCCGATCCGGCTGACCTGGACGTTCTTCGTGCTGCCCTGCCTGGTGCTGAACTATTTCGGCCAGGGAGCGCTGACGATCTCCCATCCAGACGCGAGGCAGAATCCGTTCTTCCTGATGGCACCGCACTGGGTGCGCCTGCCCTTGGTGATCCTGGCAACGGTGGCAACGGTCATCGCCAGCCAGGCGGTGATCTCGGGCGCCTATTCCATGACGCGGCAATGCATGCAGCTTGGCTTTTTGCCGCGCATGACAGTGCGCCATACCTCCAATACCGAGGAAGGCCAGATCTACGTACCGCAGGTCAACACGATGCTGGCGATCGGCGTGCTGATCCTGGTGCTCGCGTTCAAGACCTCGGATAATCTGGCATCGGCGTACGGCATCGCGGTGACCGGCACGTTCCTGTGTACGTGTGTGCTGGCGATGGTGGTATTTCGCCGGCAGTTCCATTGGTCGCGCGGCGCTGCGATATCGGTGTTCGGCGGTTTCTTCCTGATCGATCTGGTGTTCTTTTCCGCCAATACGCTGAAGGTGCTGGAAGGCGGCTGGGTACCGTTGGTCCTGGGCATTGCACTCACCGCGCTGATGACATCGTGGAAGCGCGGGCGCGATCTGCTGCTGGCACGCTGGAAGCAGGACAGCCTGCCGCTGGCTCCGTTCCTTGCGCGGCTGCCGCAGTCGCGCACGGTGCGTGTGCCGGGCATGGCGGTGTTCCTCACCGGCAATCCAGATTACGTGCCGACCTCGCTGCTGCACAACCTGAAGCACAACAAGGTGCTGCACGAGCGCGTACTGTTCGTTACCGTGCAGAACATGGATGAACCCGAGGTGGCGCCGGAGCGGCGGATCGAAATTGCCGAACTGGCGCCGGGCATCCATCGCGTCGTCCTGCGCTACGGCTTCATGGAAAGCCCCAACATTCCGCGCGAACTTGAGGAACTGAACGCACTCGGCGTTGTGTTCGACCCGATGCAGGCAAGCTACTTCCTGGGCCGCGAGGTGTTGGTGCCGGCAATGGTACCGAAGATGCCATGGTGGCGCCTCTGGATGTTCCTGGTGCTCGCACGCAACGCGGTGCCCGCGACCGAGTTCTTCCGCATCCCGTCTGACCGCGTGGTGGAACTCGGCGTGCGCGTGGCAATCTGATCGCCCTTTTCAATCAACGTGATTCGGAGGTTGGCAACACACATTTAATTAACCGAAGCGTCACCCTATTAGACTGGCGCAAGCCGCGCGACGTGCCTAACTGCGGCTCGCGTCAACGATCCATGGGGGATGCCGATGCGAGCCAGCGTAGCCGAACAGTGTGGTCCGCGTACCGAGGCACTGCGCCGCGCACTGCAACAGGTGCAGGACGAGGGTGCGGCAGCGGACCTGCTCTTCCTTGAATATTGGCAAACCCAGCGAGAACCCGATATTGCCGGCAGCCTGCGCGCCAGCCAGATCAGGCGCGCCAACCCGACACTGGCCGCCGAGATCCATGCAGAGTTGACCAGGCGGTAGGGCGAAACAGCAGGAGCGCGTTCCGCCTTCTCCATGCTGAAGGTGGATTGCGCGGCGTTGTTCCGCCCCGCTCAACTCACCGCCGCTTCACACACCTCCCCTTGCTTCGCGCGCCGACCCGGTGGCACGGTGCGCGCGCAGGAGGGCGCGGCACGATGGCGATCAACAAGGTCTATCCCAACGCGCAGGCGGCGCTGAGCGGGCTGTTGCGTAACGAGATGGTGATCATGTCGGGCGGCTTCGGACTATGCGGCATCCCGACCGCCTTGATCGAGGCGATCCGCGACAGCGGCGTGCGCGGCCTGACCATCATCTCCAACAATGCGGGGATCGATGACGCCGGCCTCGGTGTGCTGCTTCAGACGCGGCAGGTTCGCAAGATGATCAGCTCCTATGTCGGCGAGAACGCCACGTTCGCGAAGCAGTACCTGGCAGGCGAACTGGAGATCGAATTCAACCCGCAGGGCACGCTGGCAGAACGCATTCGCGCGGGCGGTGCAGGGGTGCCCGGCTTCTACACCGCGACCGGCGTCGGCACGCAGATCGCCGAGGGGAAGGAAACCAAGGAGTTCAACGGTCGGACGTATGTGCTCGAGCGTGGACTGCATGCCGATCTGGCGGTGATCCATGCCTGGAAGTCGGACCGCGAGGGCAACCTGCTCTATCGCAAGACGGCACGGAACTTCAATCCGATCATGGCGACCGCCGCCGATGAGGTGGTGGCCGAGGTGGAAGATCTGGTCGAGTACGGCCAGATCGATCCCGACCACATCATCACGCCGGGGATTTTCGTCAACCGCATTGTGCCGTTGGAGACCGTAGACAAGCGGATCGAACAACGCACCGTGCGCAAGCGGCAGTGAGGAGGCGAAGCGATGCCCTGGACCCGTGATCAGATGGCTGCCCGCGCCGCGCGCGAACTGCGCGACGGGTTCTACGTCAACCTCGGCATTGGCATTCCGACACTGGTGGCCAACCACATACCCGAGGGGATGTCGATCCAGTTGCATTCGGAGAACGGCATGCTCGGCATGGGGCCGTTCCCGTTCGAGGGCGACGAAGACGCCGATCTGATCAATGCCGGCAAACAGACGGTGACAGAACTGCCGACCACCAGCTTCTTCGACAGTTCCGCGAGTTTCGCCATGGTGCGCGGTGGCCACATCGACATTTCAATCCTCGGCGCGCTTCAGGTGGCAGAGAATGGCGACCTGGCGAACTGGATGATCCCCGGCAAGATGGTGAAGGGGATGGGCGGCGCAATGGACCTGGTGGCCGGGGTGAAACGCGTGGTCGTGCTGATGGAGCACACCGCAGGCGGCAAGCCCAAGCTGCTGAAGCGCTGTGATCTGCCGCTGACCGGGGCGGGCGTGGTGGACCTTGTGATCACCGACCTCGGCGTGTTCGAAGTCGGCGACGACGGGTGCCGCCTGGTGGATATTGCGCCGGACGTGACGGTGGATGAAATCCGCTCCAAGACCGAGACTGCATTCACCGTATCGCCGGAGTTGCAGGCGGCGGCGTGAAGAGACCGGGGGTGGCGGTGGGGCGGGTGTAGACCGGTTCCAGCGGGTTACCCCACAGTGTGTCGCCAGTGCGGGCGAGCAGCATCAGGTCGGCCTTGATCCAGGTGTAGATGCGTGTGCGGCCTTCCGGCGAAAGCGGCCCACCGCTTGCAATGATGGTCCTCAGATCGGCCAGGTTCGGGCGATGGCGCGCCCGTTGGAACGCCGCCTCGGCCAGGGTCTGCGCGGGCGCGACCAGGACGGTGGCACGTTCCTCCGCAGCGGTGGCCAAAATGGTGGCGGCGGTGGCGCCTGCGAGGATCACGGTGGTGCCTTCCAGCAGTCCGGCGAGCCAGGGCCATGCGGGGCCGGTGACGAGCAACCGGTCATCCGGGCGGAGGTCCGCGTACAGCAGAAGTTCGGCTAGCGGGCGAACCAGCAGATGGGGCGGCCAAAGGCGGCAGAGTGGCGCCGCAACTTCGTCAGGCAGGCCCCCCCCTCCAATCCTCTCCCGCAGGCGAGCGAGGGGCTGAGGCCGGTCCGGTCCCCCCGCGCCGGCTTCCATGACAGGATTGGCGCGAGGTTGACGGAGGCTGTCGCGATCAAGCGACACCCGCTCTCCGTCTGCTCTACGCAGTACCAACGCCTCCTGCGGTCCGCCATGGCGCGCAAGCTGGAACGGCTCATCGGGTAGCCGAGAGAAGGCAACGACGGCCGCGCGGAATTCACTCTGTCTGTCGACCGAGAAGCGCTGTAGCGCCGCCCAATCCGGCAGGTCAACTCCGCGCGTCGTGCGCAGCCAGTGCAGGAATGCCCAGGCGTTGCTGGCGACGATCCGTTCGCGGTTAAGCGTGTGCAGAATATCAGGCATCGGCGCCCCTTGATCGGCCTGAGAGGGGGGCGCTATATGCCGCCCTCCGCTCGGTCGGGGCCATAGCTCAGCTGGGAGAGCGCCTGAATGGCATTCAGGAGGTCAGCGGTTCGATCCCGCTTGGCTCCACCAGCGAAATCAAGCGGGTGTCGGGCGACTTCTCGCAAGGCGCGTCGTGGGTCCGCCGGCGTGACGCAGTTCGCAATCGAATCCCGCGCCTGTCCGGCAGATTATCGATCGCTCTGGGGCACACCGACCGAAACAACTGATCACTGCGCGGCCAGGCAGCCCGCGGCGACTACGCTGCGTCCTTCGGCACCGTCTTTGCGATCCCAGGATTTGCGCGAAGGCCTCGTACCAAGTGGCAAGCTTCGGATGCGTCGGCCGCCAAGGCTGCGTGGCGTAGCGGAAATCCAGATACCCCAGGGCGCAGGCGATAGTGATCGAGCCAATATCGACCGTGCGATGCGGCGGATCGGCCTCCAGCGCGTCCAGCGTGCGATCCACCGCCGCCTTCTGCCGCGCAATCCATGCCGCACGCCCCTCATCCTGCGGCTTCTGCAACTCGGCGCGGCGTGGCACCGAGGCGTCCACGATGCCGTCCCCCATGGCTTGCAACTTCAGCGCCCGCCAGCGCGCGGCGCCGTGCGTCGGAAACATCGGCAGCGCATCGCCGACGCTGTCGAGGTATTCACAGATCACCGGACTGTCGAACAGCGCGACGCCATCCTCGGTCACCAGCGCTGGCACCTTCGAAAGTGGATTGATCGCGACGAAGTCCGCGCTCGACGCATTGGCATCGGTCGGCACAAGTTCGATCTGGCCATCGATCTCGCGCGCGATGGCGCAGGCGCGGACCTTTCGCACGTATGGGCTGGTGGCGGAGAAGCATAGTTTCACCGGCACGCTCCCTCAGAACTTGTCCTTCCTGGCGCGATAATCCGCGAATGTCGCGACGTCGGGCGCGCGCAGGAACGGATTGGCGGCGAGTTCGTCAGACATCAGAGACGGCAGCGTCGGCTTGCCGGCCGCACGCTGCTGGCGTACCTGCTCGGTGCGTGCCTTCAATGCGGCATTGTTCGGCTCGACACTGAGGGCAAAGCGCGCATTGCTCTCGGTATATTCGTGTCCGCAGCAGATCTTCGTGCCACCTGGCAGCGCCACGAGCTTGCGCAGCGAGGCGAACATCTCGGCTGGGGTGCCTTCGCTCAGCCGACCGCAGCCCAGGCTGAACAGCGTGTCGCCGGACAGCAGTATCTCGCCGTCGGGGAAAAAATAATTGATCTGGCCGCGCGTGTGGCCCGGTGTGTCGATCACCCGCGCGGACGACCCGCCAAATGCGACGGTGTCGCCTTCCTTCACAGCCTGATCCAGCTTGGGCAGCCGATGCGCATCGGCCGCTGCGCCGACCACCTTGGCGCCGAAGCGCGCGCGCACTTCGTCCACGCCGGCAATGTGGTCGGAGTGGTGATGCGTCAGCAGGATCAGGTCGAGCCTGCCTCCCGCACGTTCCAACGCGGCGATCACCGGCTTGGCATCCGCCGGGTCGCAGATGGCAACCGCTCCCGTGCCGCTGTCGCGCAGCATCCAGGCATAGTTGTCGGACAGGATGGGGACGGGTTCTGCTGAGACTGTCATGGCCGCGATGCTAGCAGCACTGGGGGCCACGGCAAACTGCCGCCGTGCTATAAGGCGCGGTCATGGCGGCGGACACACACGCGGCGGCGGATTTCTATGGCACGGCCCGCGGGGCAGTAACGGCCAGGTTGCTGCGCGAGCGGCTGGCGCTAATGTGGCCCAACCTGGCCGGCCAATCGGTCCTCGGCATCGGCTTTGCCGCGCCTTACCTGCGGCTCTGGCGGGACCAGGCGTCGCGCTGCATCGCGCTTACGCCGGCGCAGATGGGGGTCGCGCGCTGGCCGGTGGGCGCGCCGAACCTATCCTGCACTGCAGAAGAAGACGCGCTGCCGTTCCCCGACCTGACTTTCGACCGGGTGCTGCTGGTGCACGGGCTGGAGGCGGCGGAGAGCGCCCGGCGACTGCTGCGCGAGACCTGGCGGGTGCTGAAGGATGACGGCCGGCTGCTGGTGGTCGCGCCCAACCGCAGCGGCATGTGGGCGTATCTGGAAAGCACGCCGTTCGGGCATGGGCAGCCTTATTCGTTTGGCCAGATCGGCCGGCTGCTGGCCGACTCGCTGTATCGGGTGGAGCGGCGCGATTCGGCGCTGTATCTCCCGCCGTCTCACTGGCGGCTCGTGCTGCGAGGTTCGCCGGTGCTGGAACGGACTGGGCGGCGGTTGCTGACCGGATTTGCCGGCGTCACGATCACTGAAGCGGTGAAGGACCTGTACGCCGCCATGCCGGTAAAGGCCGTGCCACGTCGGCGGCTGGTGCTGGCCGAGGCGGCGTAGTTCCGCTGCGGGTCTCGAAAAATCCAACGGCGCTCGTACCAACCAATGGACCCCAAGTTCGCCGCATGAAGTCGTCGCCACGCGGGAAAGCACGTTGTGGCACATCGCGGTCACGCGGGATAAGCTGGCCAACTACCCGGCATTTCAGCGCTTCGGCCTGCACGACAGCGCATCGTGATTGAACGAACGCGACCGTTCGGTGTTTGCATTAAGCGTGACGCGTGGCCCATCAGATTTTGAAGGAATAAGCGAATGAGATTTCCCCTCATGATCATCAGCATTGCAGTGGTTGCACTCACCGCGGGCGCCGCATCGGCGGAAGAAGGCGGTTGCGCGAAGTATGGCGCCGGTGGCGCGGTTGCGGGCCATTTTGTTGGCAGCGGGCACGCGCTTGCAGGAGCCGCCGCTGGGTGTGCGGTCGGCGCGTACAAACGCCACGAGGCTCGTAAAGACGATCGCGACCATCAGGAGGCGATCCAGAACGACCATGACCACGATAGGCACGATGGCGACCGCTAAATCTGGCCGCCGCCGCTCCTGAACCGGAGTCGGGCGTGCGAAACGCCCGACCCGCAAGCCCTGTCGCACGGCGAAATCTGCCGCCGCTGCGCCAGGTCGGCATCGGTGATGGCTAATTCACCGCCGCCGAGCCAGAAACGCGCATCACCACGATCGCCAGGCGGCCATCGGTGTGCCATCGGTCACCGCCCCCGTTCCGGCCGTCGAGCCGTGAGTGGAAGCCATCCTCCCACTCGATCGACTGGACCATGCCTGTCTTCTCCAGTTCGCCTGCGATGTAATCTCGTTCCGTATCCACATCGGGACTGATGTGGTGCGTGACCTGTCCAGTCGTGTGGCTGAAGCCAACCCGCTCATCGAATGTCGCTGCACCAATCCAGGTGGGACGGTCTTCAAACAGTTTGTCCCGACGCCAGAAGCGAACGTGATGCCGGTGGCGCGGGCCGCCGGCCACGGGCTGTTCGAAGGCAAGGTCCTGTTTGCGGCTGAACAAAAATAGGTTGCTCACCGGTGCCTGGTCATCCGGCCGGCGCAGCAAGGAGTCCGCTACGATCCGTAGGCTGCTTCTGAACGTAATCGGGTCCGCGGGAAACCATCCGGCGGCTGTCATTGCGCAGATCACTTCGGCATCGGTGCCAACCAGTGCGATGTTGATCGGATCACCAGGATGTCTGTCGGACGTCAGCGTGACGCAAGCAGCTTCCGCGTTCGACAGATAATGGCGGAAATAGAGTTTCGACAGCCTCGGCACGATCAGGTATGCCACAACAGCCCATGCGACTGCGGACAACAGAACAAAATCGCCGGCGTCGATCAAATCTGTCATAGTGTAGGCGGGAGCAATCCCTTTGACGCGGCATTCGCAAAGTGAGGCTTCTGCGTGGTGTCGTCTTGGTAGTCGATTTCGCTCATGTCATGAAGTGCTGATAGTGGTCAAGTAGACGATTCACCGTCTACCCGGGGTTTGCAGAAAAATGGGGAATGTCGAATGGTTCGGGTCATCATAATGCTGGCCGTCCCCCTCACCATGCTTTTGATTTTCCTCACGGTCACGATTCTCATGGCATGGGTGTCGGAAACCGGCCTGTGCGGCACATGGATGGTTTCAGTTCTGCCCGTATCCTACTGTACGTGATGCAACTCATCGATCGGGGTCGCACGACACTGCTCTAACGCGGGTTTGTCGCCCAGCCCACTATGCGTCGCGTGATGACCTTGCACGATTGTCCGCGGGCGGATCGTATTGCCGCGACTGACAGGCCGGCATCCGAAGAATCGCGGATGTCGGGTGGCACAATCAACACAGGCCCGGGAGGTGGCGGACGGCATCGGCTTCGGCGTGCTCACCCTGACGAGCAACAATCCCGGCATGCGCCGGAACATCGAGACGACGAAGCGCACGATCGACCACGCGCTGCGGGACCATGCGGCGCCTGTGCAGACCGATACGATCGTGCACGATGAACGCAGCGCACACGATATACGCCGCATGGCCGAGCGGCTGGACGCGATCTCGATGAGAGGGAACCGGCGAGGGGGGGACTTAATGCTGCGCGCGATGATAATCCCGAGGGTGACAATCAACCTCCCACGGACGCCTGGGCTGTCGGAATGTGCTCCAGCCGCCTGTCGTGTCCCAGCATCAGCACAATCGATGCCGACATGATCGGACCCAGCGCAAGCAACATCAGTCCGAACATGAAGCTGCCACCGGTCGCATCCTTGATCAGCCCGAACAGATAGGGGCCAAGAATCCACCCAGATTGCCCAGCGCGTTGATCAAGGCGATACCGCCTGCCGCCGCCGTGCCGGACAGCATTGCAGTCGGCAAAGTCCAGAATGTCGGACCGGTTGAGGCCTGGCCCATCGCGGCAATCACCAACATGACCATCGTCATCACCGGATCGGTCATCAGCGCGGTGGCGATCAACCCGACTGCGCCGACAGCGTAGGCGATAGCAACGTGGCGCGGCCGTTCTCCGGTATGATCGGAATGGCGACCCCATAGCACCATTGCGCAGGCGGCAAACACATACGGGATGGCATTGATCACGCCGGTCATGCCGTAACCGGACGCCAGGCGATGCACGATCTGAGGCTGGAACAGGACAATTCCGTAGCCCGAGAACGTGCCGCCAAAATACACCAGGCTGAGCAGCAATACGCGCTTGTCCAGCAGCGCCTCTTTCAGACTGTAGGTGCGTATTGTCTCGCGCTGCGTCTTTTCGGAATCCAGGCGGGCGATCAGCCACTCACGCTGCGCAGGAGCCAGCCAGTGCGCCTCCGCCGGCCAGTCGGTCATGAAGACCCAGAATGCCACGCCGAGTATGACTGCCGGCGCTGCCTCCATGATGAACAGCCACTGCCATCCCGCGATGCCGAGCCAGCCGTCAAGATCAAGCAGGAATCCGGAAACCAGCGATCCCAAGATGTTCGAAAGCGGTATCGCCGCCATGAACACGCCGACGATGCGTGATCGATAATAGGAAGGAAACCACCAGGTCAGATAAAGGATGATCCCAGGGAAGAATCCAGCCTCGGCGAGACCAAGCAGAAAACGGACAGAGTAAAACGAAACCGGCCCGACGATGAACGCGGTACAGGCTGAAATGATACCCCAGGTGATCAGGATGCGTGCAATCCAGATGCGCGCACCGACTTTGCTCAGCAATATGTTGCTGGGGACTTCGAAGATGAAATACCCAATGAAGAAGATGCCGCCACCGAAGCCATAAACCGCCGAGGTGAAGCCCAGCGCGTGATTCATGGTGAGTGAAGCGAAACCGACGTTGACGCGATCGAGGTAGGCGACGAAGTAACATAGGATCAGCATTGGCAGGAGCCTACGCGCAACGCGGCTCATCGTCCGACGTTCAAGGTCGGTGATCTCGTGAGTCAATCCTACCGCCGTTGATGCTGCTGCCACGTCGTATCCTCCTGATTTTTCCCGATGCTAACAGATTGTCGGCAGGGCACGAGAGCCCGGTCGCAGCCGGTTTTGGCGGCAGTTGTCAGCCATTTCGATGTGATGGGACTTCACTTTGTCACGGGAACGTGATTGCATGTCTGCTGCGCATTCGGGACGCCGGCCAAGTCGGTCGTCTATCGTGGCATTATGTAACAAGAACGGCGGCAAATGGCTCCAAATCACCGTTCCACCCTGCTGGTCAGCACAGCGCTGCAGGCAACCGCGATGCTGTTGCTATCGCTGCCAGCGCACGCCCAGCCCGCACCGAATGCGCGGCCGCTTGGCGGCACGGTGGTCGGTGGTGCAGCCTCGATCAGCAACACCGCGAACAACACCGCCATCAACCAGTCGACACAGCGCGCCGCGGTGAACTGGAACAGCTTCAACGTCGGCAGCCAGCAAAGCGTCACCTTCAACCAGCCGAATGCCAGCGCGGTCACGCTGAACCGGGTCACCGGACCCGATCCGTCGCAGATCGCCGGGCGCATCGACGCCAATGGCCAGATCGTCCTGGTGAACCAATCAGGCGTGACGTTCTACAAAGGCGCGCAGGTCAACGCCAACGGGCTGATGGTCACGGCCGCCGGCATCAGCAACCAGAACTTCATGGCCGGCGCCATGATTTTCAACCAGCCGGGCAACCCGAACGCCAAGATCGACAACCAAGGCAGCATCACCGTCAAGCAGGCTGGTCTCGCCGCACTGGTGGCACCCCAGGTCGCCAATTCCGGCGTGATCACCGCGCAGCTTGGTCACGTCGTGCTGGCGGGTGCGAAGACCGCCACGCTCGATCTCTATGGTGACGGACTGCTGTCGCTCGACGTGACCAATCAGGTGACGCAGGCGCCGACCGGTACGACCGCGCTGGTGACTAACACCGGTGTCATCACCGCCAATGGCGGCACGGTGCAGCTTACCGCGCGCGCCGCCGATGGCATCGTGCAGAACCTGGTGCAGGCGGGCGGCAAGATCAGCACTGCGACAATTGGCGATCGGACCGGCACCATCGCGTTGAACGGCGTCGGCGGCTCGATCATCGTCGAAGGCCAGTTGTCCGCCCGCGGCACCGCGCCAGGCACTGCGGGCGGCGACATCGAAGTCGTTTCCAGCGGCAACGTCACGCTGGCGTCCACCGCGAAGATCAACGCATCCGGTAGGGCCGGCGGCGGTGTGGTGGCGATCGGCACCACACTGGCGCGCGCCAAGGGTGGACCATCTGTCACGCCGACAAGCACCGCGCAGAATGTCAATGTACAGCACGGTGCAAGCATAACAGCCGATGCCATCACCAACGGCGATGGCGGACATGTCGCGGTGCTATCGACGGGTGCCACGCAGATGAACGGCGCGATCACCGCGCAGGGTGGCACCCAAGGCGGCAACGGCGGGTTCGTTGAGGTATCGGGTAACACCCTGGGGATGACCGGCTCGGTCGATCTGTCAGCGCCACACGGCACCCTGGGAACATTGCTGCTTGATCCAACATTCCTCGATGTCATCGGCGCCGAGCCAAGTGGCGGCACCGAAGAAGGGAACTTCGTCGATAACGGTGGTACCGTGCTTGCCGGCGACGGTCTGACCGGAACGCCCGATACGATCAGCAACACCATCATTAACGGCACCACCGCCAATGTGCTGTTGCAGGCCCTGAACACGCTGACGGTTGGCGCGAATATCAACCTCACCATCGAGCCAGGACAGAACCTGACGATGGAAGCCGGCGGCACGCTGACGATCGATCCCGGTATTGTGGTGACGGCGTCGGGCGATGTGATCCTGGCGACCGGAGGCGCCGGCCCGAGTACGCCACCGCCCGCACTGTCGTCACCGCTGATCGCGATATCCGGTGCGGTCACCTCGACTGGCGGATCGGTCACCCTGCTGTCCGGCACAGGCGGCACAATCAACCTCGGCACCGGCGGTTCGGTATCTGCCGCAACCATCACACTCAACAGCGGCACCGGCGGCATCGCACTCACCGGCAACGCCGCGCTGGGACAGACCGGCAGCAACATAGACATCACATCGGCTGGACCCGTCAGTCAGGCAACCACCAGCACCATCACTGCCTCTGAACTCGGCAGCAGCGGCGGAGTGGCCGGCACCACCAGCCTTATCGGCACCGGCAATGCCATCGACTTCGTCACCGATTTCCCGGTAACTGGCGGCGATCTGGTACTCGTCGACCACAGCAATCTCGTATTGATCGGCACGCAGAGCGCGAACAACCTGTTCTTCGAGGTAGCCAATGCTGGTGGCTCACTGACGCTCGGGACCGCAACAGTCACCGCGCCGGGCACACCGGCAACGCTGATAGCCGGGACCGGCGGCCGCATCTCGCTGGTCTCGGACAATTATGTTGTGGCGAACGCCGGCAGTTCTATCACGACAAACGCAGGCACGGTGGAGCTGGCGCCGTTTTCAGCAATCGCGGCCAGCATACTCGATGGCGGCGGCCTTCTCGTGGATGCCACATTGCTGTCGATCATCCAGACCAACAACGGAACACTCGATGTCGGCGGCTTCACCAACGTGCCCGCCGCCGCGACGACACCCGTCGCATCGGCTGCCTCGGTGGACATCGGCGCGCCGCTCGACCTGACCGGCATCGCCACGACGCTGCGACTTGATGCGACTGGCGCTATCACCCAAACGGGCGGCGCCGTAACCGTCAGCAACCTGACCGGCACCGGTGGCGCGTGGACACTCGACAATGCCGCCAACGCGATCACGACACTCGGCAATATCACCGCCGCGAGCTTTGTGCTGGCCGACAGCACAAGTCTTACTATCGACGGCACGGCGACGTCGGTTACCGATGCAACGATCACCAACTCCGCCGCGCTGACGATCACCGCAGGCGGCTCGCTCGCCGCCGCCACGATCGACCTGACCGCCGGCACGGGCGGCATCGCGCTGACCGGCAACGCCGCACTGGGACAGACCGGCAGCGCCATCGATATCACATCGGCTGGACCGGTCAGCGAGGCATCAACCAGCACCATCACCGCCCAATCACTCGACAGCAGCGGCGGGGTGGCCGGCAACGTCAGCCTTCTCGGCACCAGCAATGCCATCGACTTTGCCGGCGATTTCTCGGTAACCGGTGGCGGCGATCTTACCCTCGTGGACCACAGCAACCTGACACTGATCGGCACACTGAGCGCCAGTAACCTGTTCTTCGAGGTCGACAATAAAGCCGGCACGCTGCAGCTTGGGACCGGGGTCTTCGGGCCGCCCATACCGGCAATACTGATCGCCGGGACAGGCGGCCGCATCTCGCTGGTCGCGGACAACTATGGCGCGGTAACCGACAGTTCGATCACGACAAATGCAGGGACGGTGGAACTGGCGCCGTTCTCAACGACTGCCGCCGTCAGCATACTCGGTGTCAGCAGCCCTCTCGTGGATGGCCTTCCGCTGTCGATCATTCAGACCAACAACGGAACACTCGATGTCGGCGGCTACACCAACGTGCCGCTCGGCGCGACAACACCTGCCGCATCGGCTGCCTCGATCAACATTGGCGGCGCGGCTCTCGACCTGACCGATATCGCCTCCACTCTGCGGCTAAATTCGACCGGCGCCATCACCCAAACGGGTGGGCCCGTGACCGTCAGCAACCTGATCGGCACCGGTGGCGCCTGGACACTCAACAATGCCGGCAATGCGATCGCAACGCTCGGCGACATCTCCGCCGCAAGCTTTGCCCTGGCCGACGGCACCAATCTGCTGATCAATGGCCCCTTGGTCGCAACGAACATCGCGATCAGCGCACCCGCGAGCCAGATAACATTGGGCGACGGCGCCTCCATCGTCACCGGCGGCAGCGTGCGCCCGCCAGGTCCGATCCCGTCAGCGCTGGAACCGGCCAATGGCGGACCAGGCGCATTCTTCCAGGCCGCCAGCTTCACCCAGGTCGGCCTCAGCACATTGCTCGGCTCGTCGGGCGGACCGGCCACGCTGCAGATCTCGGTTACCGGCAACATCCAGTTCGACCCGCCGGTCGGCTTGCTGGGTCCGACTGCCTGGCTGATCCTCGACCTCACCACCGGAACAGCCGCCGGTAATGTGTTCGTCAACGCCCTCGATGTTTCATACACGGTTCCGGGGAGTGCCAGCCTGTTTGGCACAATCGCTGGCATCACCGGCGGCCCCGCTGCGGCCGCTGGTTTCATCGAGCCGGCGGTCAACATCAGCTACCTGTTCAATGGCTGCGAGATTGGAGCCGCGGCATGTCTTCCAACGGTATCAGTGCCGCCGACACTGACCCCACCGCCCGTGCCATCCGTCGGCGGTATTCCGGACTTCGATTTGACCTCGGCGCTTGGTGGCCTTTACCCGTTCTTGCCCGGCGCACCACCGCCGCTGATCAGCCTGCCAAACCTCGTTTTAGTCGCACTGCCCATGCTGCCGTCTCCAGCACCGCAACTCACCGACCCGGACGTCGTGCCGCCCAACATCTCGTATCTGGATTACTGATGATGCGATCGCTGCTTGCCGGACTGACGTTGCTCTGCCTGGCCGCCTGCACGCAGCCACCATCATCCGCCTACATCGGCGGCACCACGCTGACAGCGGAGGGCGCCAACGCCGTCAGCCTGGGTGCCAACGCCAGCGGCGAAAGCTGCAATCAGTTGCCGTCAGGCACACCGGGCACGGTCGATATATTCTGCGGCGCCTGGCAACAGCCGGCCGCGCGGGTTCGCACCGGCGAATCAGCCAATGCCGCATCGCTGATGAACGTCGCTACATCGGGGCCTTGGCGGGAATCGCTCGATCTGCGTTTCACCTGCAACACGCCGACAGCCACATCTATCCTCGGTGGCGAGTCTGCGGTCGTGTTGCAATGCACGCGGCGCATCGGCGGCTGGCCACAGGTCGCACTTGTCGCGTCGATCGGCGGCCACACGTATCTCGCGGACGGCATTCTGCCCACACTGCCGGTGATCGAACGATCGATCAGCATACTGTCGGGTCGCACCAGCGCGACGGCCGCCGCACTCTCGCGATCCGCTGTCGATTCGTTGCTCGCCGCCACCTTGGCCGCACACGCATTCAGCGCCGGCGACGTAGGCCAATACGAACGCCTGATGGCACTCGGCGCGCGCGCCAACCTGGCCGAGAACTTCGCCGCCGCGGAAACCGCGTATCGCGCCGCGCTCGCCCTTCAGCAGCACTCGCTTGGCCACGATGATCCTGACACCGTCACGGCGCTGATGCATCTCGCGTTGCAGGTGTCCGACCAGGAGCGCTTCGCCGAGGCCGATTCGCTGTTCCAGCAGGCCGAGAAACTTGCGCCGCGCGCCAACGACAAGGCCGCTGTTGCGCGACTGAAGCATTACGAGGCGCTGAATGCACTGAACCAGGGACGGCTGCAGCAGGCGCTGTCCTTGCTGGATTCGGCCGATGTCGATTACACCGCGCTAGTGCCGCGCGACAGCCTGCAGGCCGCCGGCGCGCCGCGTGTGCAACTGGCTTCCGCCAGCACTGCGAGCGTGTTCGCCGACATGCCCAGTCAGCAACTGATGATCGATCCAACCGCGCAGTCCGCGCTTTTGGGTTTGATCGAGGTGCGCCGCTACCGATCCATCGTGCTGCGCCGACTCGGCAGGCCGGCTGACAGCGCGGCGGCAATCGCTTCGGCCGAAGCATTGGCGCGGGCAAACCGCATGATCATCCCGCTGGTCCAGGCGCGCCTGACACGCACCGATGCGACGACGCTCGATGTCGGCGGCGATGCGTCCGCGGCAGAGTCGGGGTTCGCCGCGTCGCGACAGGATTTCACCCAGGTCGTGCCGAGTACCCGCCCGGTTGCCGAAACCGCGCTGTTGCAGGCCGGCGTATCCGCCAGGCGGGGCGACACCGCACAGGCACTTCAACTGTGCCGCGTCGGAACCGCGCTGTTGCGCGAACTGCGCTCCGGCACCGATTCCGCGTTGCTGGAACCGTGCCTGGCGTCATTCGCCGCGGAAGCGCAAAAAAATCCAGCCGATCGTCAGCACCTGCTGGCAGAGATGTTCGAGACAGCGGAACTGGCCCAGGACAGCGTAACCAGTCGAGAAATCGACGAGGCGGCGGCGCGACTGGCGGCCGGTGCGCGCGATCCCAAGGTGGCGCAGGCAATCCGTCGTCGCCAGGATGCCGCCGACAACCTTGCGCAATTGTATCGTCAACGCGACGCGCTGGCGGGACGGCCGTTGCCTGGAAGCCTGCCGCCAAATGCTCCGAGCAATCCCGCCGCCCTCGACAAGGACATTGCCACCGCGCAAGCCGACATGGCGGATGCCGATGCGGCATTACAGGCCGCCGCGCCGAATTACGGCCAGTTGGTGCAGCAGGTGATTCCGGCGGCTGACGTGCTGTCCGCGCTGGCGCCGGATGAGGCATTGGCGGCGATCGTGTTGACCACGGATGGCGGCTGGACCTTCGTGCTGCGCAACGGCGCAATCGATGTAGCTCCGGTAAAGGGCGGCATTGCTGCGATGACCGCGCTGGTCAAGCGCGTACGCGCGAGCATCGAAATCAACCACCGATGTGTTGCCCCCCTTCGATACGCGGTCGGCGCAGGCGATCTATGATGCCACGCTGGCACCGCTCGCGGCGCAACTGGCGGGCGCCAAGGCTCTTGTGGTGGTGCCGTCCGGCCCGCTGCTGTCGCTGCCGTTCGCCCTGCTGCTCACCGGTCCCGCCGATCCGGCGGATCTCTCCGGCGCACCGTGGCTGATCCGCCAGATGACCATCGCGCACGTACCATCTGCCGCGAACTTCGTTGCGTTGCGCAAGGCCGGCAGCTCGCACGCGTCACATCCATGGTTCGGCTTCGGCGGCTTCCATCCGGTCACGCTCGCGCAGGCGGAGGCGAGCTTCCCCGGCGCCACCTGCCAGCAGAGCGCCAAGCTGTTCGCTTCGTTGCCGACCCTGCCGTTCGCGCAGCGCGAACTGGATGCAGCGCGCGCGCTGCTGGGCGCATCGCCGTCCGATGAGATGCTGAATACCGCATTCACCGCCGATGCGGTACGCCATGCCTCGTTGAAGGATTACCGCATCCTGCATTTCGCCACCCATGCGCTGCTGCCGGCCGAACTGCGGTGTGAGGACCAGCCGGCCATCGTCACCTCCGCGCCGCCTCAGGCGCACGACGCTTCGGGCGCGCTGCTCACGGCGGGTGACATCACCGGGCTCGACCTCGATGCCGACACGGTTATACTATCGGCCTGCAATTCCGGTGGTCCCGGTACCAGTACCTCCGGCGAGAGCCTCTCCGGACTGGCGCGCGCATTCTTCTTCGCCGGCGCGCGCTCGATGCTGGTCACGCATTGGTCGATCAACGACCAGACCTCGGCATTCCTGGTGGCCGATACGCTGGGCCGGTTGATCAGCGGCAAGGATGGCGGGCTGGCTGGTTCACTGCGCGCCGCGCAGCTCAGCATGATCGACCGCGCGGGCAAGGACCTGCCAGCCAATTTGGCGCACCCGTTCTTCTGGGCGCCATTTGCGCTGATCGGCGAAGGGCGTGGCAAGCAGGTCTCGATGTAGGCGGTGGCAGTCGTTATGATCCGCGAATGCGGGGCCGCCACGCCATGGATGGACCACAGGGAAATCTCGCAGCTTGAATTTGCAAGCAGGATTGCAGGGCTTGGCAGTGGACGCGGATAATTCGTCACGGCACGGTTCATACTTATTCGGCCGCTCATGGAGGACCTTCATGCGTCGACTGGCTTGCCTGGCTCTTTCACTGGCGCTTGTCGGCTGCGGCGGTGGCAGGTCATCAGGAACACTGTCGGTCACCTGCAATGGCGGGACGGGGCTTGCAGGAGCGGCGTCGATCGACGTACTCGGCGATACCACCAACGGCCGCCCGATTCTGAATTTTCCAGACCCAGCCAACCCTGGAATGATCGGCACCATTGCAGTGCCTGCTCACGAACGCTGCAAGATCACCCCAACAGTCGCGGACTAAAGTCAGGGCCGGCACGCGCAGAAACACTGCTGCAGCCCGCTAGATGTGCGCCAGGATCAGGGCACTGGCCATAACGGCGAAGGACATGGCGAAATACAGGGCATATCGCGCGGTAGACAGCACGAAACCCTTACCGGTCCCATCGACGCCGTCGGGTACGCTGTTTCCCTGACTGGATTGGTCCGCGGACGCCGGATCCGCCTGCTCGCTGGTATGCCTCTTTAGCAAAGCCGTCTCCCATCGAATTTTGGCGCGAATTTTTCGTCCACCTCTTCGTAAACGAAAACTGTACAAAAGGATATTCAAATAAACGATAACGGTCCCAATTTGGATAACGCGCAGACCGACCTCGGCGCTCCGCCAAATCGACAACGTGCCACTCCCCCGCGTGGTTGAGCAACGTCCCCACGAGCCAGAGGAATGCAGCGTGTCAGTCCGCTGGCCAGTTCGCCAGCGCTTCCTCACGGGACGCATAGGTGTTGAATACGGCCGAAAGACCGGGGAGTTCGCTCCTCGCGACGACCGTGGTCTTTCAATCCAGCAGCCACGGTGCGGCGCTGGCCTGCGCGATTTGCCGGACTTGATTGAGCAGGCCTGGACCGACCGGAATTCCTTCCGCCATCCGCTTTGCGGCGTTATTCCACTGCGGATCTCCGGCGACCATCACCGGCTGTGACGGATCGACTGGCGTCGTTGCCCGCAGATCATCGCAAAACCGCGCGACGTCGCCCTGGAACTCGTCCCTGTCGCGAAACAGGCCGGGATCGATCGCCATGAAAAAGTGGCCGATATCCATGCCCTGCGGCTTCTTGGTATGCTGCGGATCGGTGATCAGCGTCGTACCCGACAGGCACGACGCCAGGATGTTCACCATCGCCGCCAGACCGTAGCCCTTGTAGCTGGAATTCTCCGGTGACCCGCCAAGCGACGTGAGAAAGCCACCCTTCTCGCGCGCTTCCAGCGGATCTGTACTCGGCCGACCTTCCTTGTTCAGCACCCAGCCAGGCGGGGTTGGCAATCCCTCGTTCGCCTTGTTGCGGATGCGTCCGGCCGCCACTGTCGTTGTCGCCATATCGAGCAGAAACGGTTTGGCGTCATCGCCGGTGGGTGCGGCGAACGACCACGGATCCGTGCCGAGTTTCGCCTGCTTGCCGAATGTCGGCGCGACCTGAATGCCGGACGCGGACGTACATGCCATGCCGATCAGGCCAGCCTTCGCCGCCATCAGCGTGTAGTAGCCGGTGGCACCGAAATGCGCCGAGTTACGCACCGCCGCGATCGCCATGCCGGATTGCTTTGCCTTGTCGATGGCAACCTGCATCGCGAAATGCGCGGGCACGTGACCCAGTCCGCCGTCGCCATCGATCAGCGCGGAGATCGGCGTCTGCTTCACAATTTTGGGCCGCGCGTCCATCTTCGCGCGTCCACTGCGACGCAACCGATCATAGCCGGGCAGCATCGACATGCCATGGCTGTCCACGCCGTGCAGATCGGCCCAGGACAGGATGTCGGCGGTGGGTTCGGCGTTCTCCTCCGGCATGCCCCAGGCGCCCAGGATGGCTTTGATTTGCGCGCGATGCGTTGCATACGGTGCTGGCATGTCGGACTCCTCCGTGTTGATGCACAGCCTTGCGCGGTCACGACATTCCGGCAAGGGTGGGTCTCAGTTGTCAGTTGTCAGTGGGAGAGGCTGATGGATGGCGCGGAGCTGTTGCGGGCGCGATTCGGGATCGATCTGCCTGGCGTGAGCGTGCCGGCGGAGGTCGCGCCGTTGCTGGATCGTCGGGTCGTGCGTCGCTACAAAAATGAGCCCGTGTCGGACGCGCTGCTCGACGCGTTGCTGGCGGCGGCGCAGTCGGCGCCTACCAAGTCTGATCTCCAGCAGTACTCCGTCGTGGTGATGCGCGATGCAGCGCGGATCAAGCAGATCGCCGATTGGATCGGCACGATGGACTGGATTGCATCGGCGCCGGTGTTCCTGGTGTGGTGCGGCGACATACGACGCAATCAGCGCCTGTGCGAACTGCACGGGATGCCGCATGCCAACAACAATCTGGATACATTTCTGAACACCGCAGTGGATTGCACACTGGCGATGGGCCAGTTCATCGCCGCGGCAGAGTCTGTCGGGCTTGGCACATGTCCGATCAGCTATGTGCGCAGCCATATCGAGCGTGTGACACCGCTGCTGTCGCTGCCCCCCGGCGTGTATCCTGTGGCAGGGCTGTCGGTGGGCTGGCCGGTGTTCCGTCGTCCGGTGTCGATGCGCCTGCCGCCTTCGGTGGTGGTGCATCGCGAACGCTACGACGACACGAAGCAGGACGCCGAGATCCGCGCTTATGACGAACGCCGCCGCGCGCGCGAACCGGTGGCGCCTGGCAGCCTGAAGAACAACGACGTCTATCCGCCGCGTGAAGGCGTTGGCTGGAGCGAGAACGTTGCGCGCCAGCTTTCGGTGCCGGAGCGTTTCGGTTTTGCCGCGTATCTCAAAACGCGAGGGTTCGATCTTGCCTGAAGACCACGTCCATCGCGCGCCGCTGATCGACCAGCAGACACCACCTCGTCCGCGTGCAGTCCGGCCTCGGCATGCAGCCAGCCTGATCGTCTATCGGGGTGACGGTGACGAGGTGTCGATACTGATGGGCATGCGTGGCGCGAAGCACCGGTTCATGCCGAACCGGTTGGTGTTTCCCGGCGGTGCTGTCGATCGCGCTGACCTCGCCGCGGTCTCCGCCACTAAGCTGTCGTCGCAGACCGAACGCCTGGTGCGCAAGAATGCCAATGCCCGCCTGGCGCATGGCCTGGGCGTCGCCGCCGCGCGCGAACTCGACGAGGAGACCGGGCTTTCGCTCGGTACGCCGCCGAGGCTCGATGTGCTGCACCTGCTGGCGCGCGCCGTCACGCCGCCGCCCAGTCCGATCCGCTTCAACGCGCGGTTCTTCGTGGTTGATGCATGCCATGTCGCAGGCATTCTCGGTGGTGACGGCGAACTCGAAGGCCTGCGCTACTATGCCATGCAGGAGGCGCTGGCACTCGATCTTGCCATGCCGACGCGGATGGTGCTCGAACGGCTGCGCCTCTGGCTCGACACCAGTGAAGCTGATCGTGCGGCGGTGACGCACACGCCGGTTCTGCTGCGGCATGAATGGCGCATGGAGTAGCAGCACTTCATCGGCTGCCCGGCAGCGGTATTGCTCACCGATTGCTCTTGGCGGGTCTCACTGGTGCAGACGCTTCCCGGTCCATAACCGGCCAACGAATGCGTCGGCGGATGCCATCCGTCAGCGCGGGTGCGGGAAAATCGAGTACCAGGCCGATCCGGCATCCACTGAGGCATCGCCAGGCCAATGATACGTTGGATCCGGTTGCTGTCGTCGGGAGCCGAACAGCAGTGCGGGCCTCGGACAACAAACGATAACCGCCGGGCAGATTCTCGATCTGAGCCCTTCCGGTTCAGCTACGCCGCACGCCACATCTCGCCGTCGCGCTGCACCTTCCCCTCTGATTCCAGCTTCAAGAGATGCGCCAGCACGTTGCGTTCCGCGGCGCGGCGCAGCCGTGGATGCACCTGCGAGTAGAGCGTGTTCATCAGTGCAAAGGTGCCCGCCGATCCGCCAGCCAGCGCCGTCTCGATCGCGCGTTCGCGCGCTGTGCGATGGGTCAGCATCTCGTGCACCAGTTTACGCGGTTCCGGCAGCTTGGGTCCATGGCCAGGCAGGAACACGTCGTCGGTGCGATCCAGCAGCAGGCGCAGGCTGGCGAAGTAGTCTGCCATGTTGCCGCCCGGCGGACTGACCACGCTGGTCGACCACGACATCACGTGATCAGCGCTGAACAGCACCGCGGTCCCGTCCTTGGCCGGCAATGCAAAGCACAGATGGTCCGATGCGTGGCCCGGCGTGTGGATCGCCTGCATGCCGGCGATCATGTCGCCATCGGCCAGCTTGATGTCCGCCATGAAGCTGTCGACGCCGCTGTCACGGAAACCGACCGTCGGAGCGCCGGTAGCTGCCTGCAATGCGGGAACCGCACCGATGTGGTCGTGATGCGTGTGGCTGACCAGGATCAGCGCGATGTTGGGACCGGTGGCGCGCAGGATTGCCTCGATATGCTCCGGGTATTCCTCCGGCCCCGGGTCCAGCACGACGATGCCGTCCGGCGTCTCGATCAGATACGTGTTGGTGCCGTAATATGTCATTGGTCCCGGATTGGCGGCGACGATCCGGGAGATGCCAGGCATCACCGGCTGGATTTCATCGCGCTGCGGCTCGGGTTCGGTCAGGAAGGGCATCGCATCCTCGCTGCGGTCAGTGCGCGTACATGCAGCAAAGCGCCGGGGCTGGCAACGTGGCGCCGCGACATGGCAGGATCGCCGCAAGTGAAACCGGGAAGGAGCGTGCCATGGCCAAGGGGCTGCTGTTCGCGTCGTTCGATTTCTCCACCGCGCATGAGGATGAATTCCACGACTGGTACGACCTGGAGCATATTCCGGAACGGCTGCGCGTGCCGGGCTTCATCAACGCCGAACGCTGGATCAGCGACGAGAACCCGCAGGTTGCGGTGGCGACTTATGATCTCGATACACTGGGCGTGCTGCAGAGCGCGCCGTATCGCGCCATCGGCTACCAGAATGCGTCGGTCTGGACCAAGCGCGTCACCGCGCAGGCCCATCGCATCCTGCGCTTTACCGGTGTGCAGATGGTGCCAGGCGATGTTGCGGCACCCCCCGGCGCCGGTGGCTTGCTGGTTGCATCAATGAATGTCGATCCGGCAGCGGAGCCCGAATTCAGCGAGTGGTACAACGCGGAGCACCTGCCGCAGTTGGCCGCGGTGCCGGGCGTACTATGCGCTCGGCGCTATCAGTCCACCGAAGCGGATCGCGAGCGCAAGTATCTCGCGCTGTATCACATGACCGGGCCGGAGGTGGCGCGATCGGCGGCTTGGACCAAGGCGGCGGACACTGAATGGACCCGCCGCGTGCGCCCGCATTTCCGCGACCTGCTGGTCCTGCGCTGTAAGCGTTATCAGCGGGCGTAGTGAGGCAGCGCCGCGGCGGCTTGAGGCAGTGCGGCACTGGACCGGGATTGCTGCGTCGCTGCGCTCCTCGCAATGACAATGGGGGCTGGGGCACCGGCGCGCTGTGACACTGGAAACTCACACCATTGCGGCCGCACGTTCCTCGGCCCGGCGCACGCGCTCGCGATAAATGTTGTAGGTGCCTGCTGCCGCTACCACCACGGCACCGACCACCGTGCTCCACGACGGAACATCGCCGAACAACAGGAAGCCGAACAGGATGCCAAATGGCAGCATTGTGTATTCGTACGGCGCCAACGCGGAGATCGGCGCCAGCGCGTAGCTGCGCGCGAACACGCAGTGTGCCAGACCGCTCGATACCCCGAGGAACAACAGTGCCAGCCACACCATCGGCCCGAACGGACCAGGCGCCGGCCAGCTTCGCAGCATCAGGAGGCCAGTCAGCATATGACAGATCAGCAACCAGAACGCCTGACATTCGGGTGTCTCGGTGGTGGTCAACTGGCGCGTCATGATTCGGGTCAGCGCCATCACCAGCGTGCCGACCAGCAGCAACGCGACGACCGGAGTCCATAGGTCCCCGCCGGGGCGCAGCATGATCAGCACTCCGGCGAACCCAACCAGTGTGGACAGCGCGCGGCGCCAGCGAATGCGCTCGCCCAGCATCGGTACCGCCAGCACTGTCATGATCAACGGTGCCGTAAAGCCGATTGCGTAGGTGTCCGCAAGGCTCATCAACTCCCAGGAGATGTACCAGGTCACCGACACGAACGATGACAGCACACTGCGTAGAAGCACCTTGCACCAACGCACCGGAATGATCAGCCGCCAGCCGGCCCGACCCGGTTGCGCCATGGTCACAACCAGCACCGTCAGCGCACCGAATACGCCACGCCACAGCATCGCGCCGGCAACACCTGCAGTTGGCAGGGTCAGCTTCGCGGTCGCGTCACCCATCGTCCAGATCAGGTAGGCCAGCAGCGCGAGCGCAATGCCGCGCACCGTGTCGGACGCATTGTCGGTAAGCACTCGCGGCGCAGCCACGGCCCGCGGCACGACGTCAGCCAACCTCCGTTCCCTCCAGTGTATTGATGCAGAGGCATCTGCCGCCCCACTTCACAGTCACCATACCGGCGAATGGCGGATGGTGCTGCAATTATCCTTGCGATCAAGCCGACGGCAAGGCAACCAACAGCGACAATTCGGCGAGTCTGCAAGGAACCTGCGGAATCCGCGCTGTCGAACGCCAGGCCCGCTCGCGCACGACAGGCAAAGCGACGACGCGAGCTGCTTCACGACGCACCGGCTCGCCATCCCGCTGATCCTCGTCAGAATTTCGCCAGGTGCGCGCACAACCGGAACGGTCTGCTGTTGCCGGTGATTGTGGTGCGGGTCGCAGCGCTGGCGCGCGACGGAGCGGCCCGCGACGGTACCTCGTTTCAGTCATGCGGCCCCGTTTCAGCCATGGCCGGATATATCTCAGCATGGCATGACAGAGTTCGAGCGCCGCTGCCATTCGCCCTGCGGGCAGTCCGGCGCTCACCAACACGGAGCGAACATGAACCACCACGGCAATCTGCCGGACCACCCGCCCGATGCGCGGACGACGCCAGGTTCGGCGAAGTGCAAGCCAAAAGGCGCGGTGCGCTCGATCGAGCGCACCGCCCCGACGCAGTGGGGCGGCACATGACGCTGTACTGGGCTATGCTGTTTGCGGCGATCGTCACCAGCATGGCTGGCCAGACCCTGCTGAAGGCGGGCGCGGGGGCGGTCGATTTCGTCACGCAGCTGCTGGATTGGCGGACGCTGGTGGGCTTCGGTTTGTACGGCGGTGCGGCGGTGCTTTATATCGTCGCGCTGCGCCGGATCCCGATGTCGCGCGCGTTGCCCTGCACGGCTGTGTCATATGTTGCCGCGGCGCTGATCGGGCATTACGCGTTCGCTGAGCCAATGGGAATCATGCACATCGGCGCGATCGCTTTGATCTGCTGTGGCGTGGTACTGCTGGCGTTCGCCTGATGGCAGAAGCAAGGGTTCGCATTGCTTCAGCGGTGGCGCTCCGTGACCCTCAGCGTTCTTGTTGTGAACCCCTGTTTGCTGTCGGCGGCGCCACACCGAACAAGCCCAACCGATCGGCACGCACCCGCCGTTCGTCGCCGATGCGCACGGTCACACCGGCTCGATCGAAGAATTCCAGGACCTGAATTGCGACCTTCCTGCCATTCTCCAGCCGGTCGCGGAACACCGCCGCGGTGAGAGTTCCCGCCGGATCGGCATCGGCAATGGCAAACGCAATGGCCGCCATCTCGGCCACCGTCTCGCTCAAGAAGAACTGGTCGGGCGCGATCTCGATCAACCGTCCCATTCGCTGCACGCGCTTGAGCGTGGTGCGCATCGCCGTCTCCGGTGCCGACATTTCACGCGCCAGATCGCGTACGCGCGGCGGCCGGAAACGATCGGCTATAATCAGCTCGCGCGCTTGCAGCCACATACTCTCGTCCTGCGCCGACAGCGTGGCACGATGTGTCGCCAGACGCAGCCATGGTCCATCCTGTTCCAGCCTGCCGCTGCGAAACAGCGATTCGACGATGGCGCGAAATGCACTAACCGATGGGCGGCCCTGTGTCGCCAGACGCAGACGTTCGAACTGGAGGCCCGGCTGGTCAGGCGCCGCCGCGTGATGTGCGGACAGACAATTCACCACGCCGGATCGCAGCCCCTCCAAGGTGGCCGGTGTCATCAGCAATTCCGCGACAGCAACGGCGGGCGCCGTCGACATCACCATTTGCTGTACCGCCGGCGGCAGGTTGCGGGATCGGAACAGACCGGCGCGGTCGGTCCAACCTGGCGGCAGCGCCAGCAGGCCGCGCAAGGCGGTAGCCGGATCGGGCTGCTCCAGCGCCACCAATTGCGCGAGTCGTTCCGCTGTGCGTCGCCCACGGCGTGGTGGGAACGGATCAATCAACATGCCGCCACCGACTGTGCGCGTGGCGGTCGCGTCGCGCAGCACAAACCGATCGCCCACGAGCGCGCCGATCGCATGATCCAACGTCAATCGCGCCAGTACGCTGGCACCCGGTTCGATCCTGTCGGCGGTCAGTGGCGCAACGCGCGCCATGACATGGGCCGCACCCAAATGCAGATGGGCCGGCGCATCAGTGCGCATCGCCCGCGCTTCCTCCGCAAGCAACCGAAGACGGATGTCGAAGCGCGCGGTCGGCGCGTGCACATCGGGATGCAGTACCCAGTCGCCGCGTGTCACGGTATCCTTCGACAGCCGCGGCCCGACGACGTTCAGAGCGACGCGCTGCCCCGCCGCCGCCTGATCGGCCGGCCGGTTCTGCGCATGCAATCCGCGCACGCGGAGTTCGATGCCCGGTGGCGACAGCATCAGCCTGTCGTCGACATGGATGCGTCCGGCAACCAGTGTGCCGGTCACCACCAGTCCGGCACCAGCAAGCGTGAAGGCTCGGTCCACAGCCAGCCGCGGATATCCATCGCTGTCGCGCCGGCGCGGACCGAGTGCCAGCAACAATTCGCGCAATTCCTCCATCCCTTCGCCGGTCATCGCGGATACCGCCAATAACGGCGCGGATGCCAGACCGGTACTTGCCAGCAGTGCGCGCACCTGCGCGCTGACTTCCGCCACGCGCTCCGGCGCGAGATCGGCCTTGGTCAGCACCACCACACCGCGATCGATATTGAGCAGTTCGAGGATCTGCACGTGCTCGCGTGTCTGGGGCATTACGCCATCGTCGAGTGCCACGACCAGCAGCGCCGCATCGATGCCGCTGGCACCGGCGAGCATCGTGTGCACGAAGCGCTCGTGCCCAGGCACATCGACAAAGCCAAGTGTGCCGTTGGGTGTATCGGTATAGGCGTATCCCAGATCGATGGTGATGCCGCGCCGCTTCTCTTCGGCCAGGCGGTCGGCATCGATACCGGTCAGCGCCTTCACCAGCGCGGTCTTGCCATGGTCGACATGGCCGGCTGTGCCGATGATCATGGTGGTCGGTGAGCCATGGCTGAATTCCAGTCATGATTAGACCGCTCGCGAAGGACCATCAAGAACCGGTCGGTTCCGTCGGCCGAACAGTCGCGCAGGTCATTTGCTGTATTGCCGGACTCGGCGACCATCTCCGGGGCGTTGTAACCACGAGTTCGCTGCGTCGCTTCGATTCGAACAAGCAGGCGACGAATTATTTCCGTTGTCACGGCCGGACTTGGTCTGGTGATCCATCGTGAAATGGCGTCACTACTGATGGCCGGGACAAGATCCTATGCGCGCCAGGAATGCACGACGGCAGCACGACGGTTTCATCCAGGGTCGGTAAGTCATCGGCCAGCAGAGGACTGGCAATGACAGGCGCGTTCCGCCGCGCCCCGCGCTAGACCACCAGCGCCGACCGCTCGCTGGCAGCGCGTGCCCACGCCGCATCCATATCCTCGTCGAACAGCTCCGTCAGCTTCTTCATCATCGTGCCGCCCAACTCCTCGGCATCGACGATCGTTACCGCGCGGCGATAGTACCGCGTCACATCGTGACCGATCCCAATAGCAATCAGCTCCACCTGATCGCGCGCCTCGATATCGCGGATCACCTCGCGCAGGTGCTTCTCCAGGTAATTCCCCGGATTCACCGACAGCGTCGAATCATCCACCGGCGCGCCGTCGCTGATCACCATCAGGATGCGCCGATGCTCCGGCCGCACCAGCAAGCGCCGATACGCCCACAACAGCGCCTCGCCGTCGATGTTCTCCTTCAGCAGCCCCTCGCGCAGCATCAGTCCAAGGTTCTTTCGCGCCCGCCGCCACGGCGAATCGGCCGACTTGTAGATAATGTGCCGCAGATCGTTCAGCCGCCCGGGATTGCGCGGCTTGCCGTCCTGCACCCATTTCTCCCGGCTCTGCCCGCCCTTCCATGCGCGCGTGGTAAAGCCCAGCACCTCAACTTTCACCGCGCAGCGCTCCAGCGTGCGCGCCAGGATATCGCCGCACATCGCCGCCACGGTAATCGGACGCCCGCGCATCGACCCCGAGTTGTCGATCAGCATCGTCACCACCGTGTCGCGGAACTCCATATCGAGCTCGCGCTTGTACGACAGCGCCTGCATCGGATTCACCACCACGCGCGACAGCCGCCCCGCATCCAGCAACCCCTCGTCCAGATCGAACTCCCAGGCGCGCGTCTGCTGCGCCAGCAGCCGCCGCTGCAAACGGTTCGCCAGCTTCGAGATCACCCCTTGCAGATGCTGCAACTGCTGATCCAACTGCTGCCGCAGCCGCGATCAACTCATCCGGATCGCACAGCTCCTCCGCCTCGATCTCCTCGTCGTGTAGACGCGTGTATGCACGATAGACCGCCTCGTTGTCCGGATTCGGCCGCTCCCGCCGAGGCTGCGGGCCGCCGGGCCGATCGTCGCCTTCCGCCACCGCGGCGTCTTCGTCCGATTCGGTGCCCTCGTCGTCCGCTGCCTCGCCTTCCATCTCCTCCGGATTGGCGCCCAGCATGCTGTCCTGCTCGGACTCGCTCTGCCCCGAACCGTCCTGCTGATCGTCCTGCTCGCCCGACTGTTCGCCGCCTTCCTCGCCTTCCTCGGTCTGGTCCTCGGGGTCCGCGTCGCTTTCCGCTTCCGCCAGATCCAGCGCCGCCAGCAGCTTCCGCGCCGCGCGCGCAAACGCCATCTGGTCGTCCTGTGAGCGGTTCATTTCCGCCAGCGCCAGATCGGCCGTCTCGCCCAACGTGTCGCGCCACATGTCCAGAATGCGCTGCGCCGCCGGCGGCGACTTTTCGCCCGACATCTGCTCGCGCGCCAGCAAGGACAACGCCGCCTGAGATCGGCAGCTGGTCCTTGCGCGTCATGCGGTCGTAGCCCTCGGCCTCGCATTCCTCGGTCAGCTTCGAATGCAGATTCGCCGCCACGCCCGCCATGTGCCGCGAGCCCACCACTTCGACGCGCGCCTGCTCCAGCGCGTCGTAGACATCCTTCGCCTCGCGCCGCGCCGGCATGCGCGCCGCGTGCACCGCATCGTCGTGATGCCGCAGACGCAGCGCGAGCGCATCCGACGAACCGCGCAGCCGCGCCATCTCGGCCGGCGGCAGCGCACGCGTCGGCAGCGGCAGCCGCGCGCGCTTGCCGGACAGGCCGGACGGCCCGGGCTGGAACGCCACCTGCACGTCCGGAACTTCCGCGATCGCGCGCAGCACGCCCGCGGTGGCGCGCTTGAATTCTTCCGCCCGCGTGTTGTCCTTGTTGGTTGTGCTGCTCATCGTCTCATGTCCGCGAACCCCTCCCCCTGCCGCCGCCCGCAAAGGGAGGGGAAATAACCGGAACCAAACTCCCCCTCCCCTTGCGGGCGGCGGTAGGCGGAGGGGTGTGCCTCAATTGAATTTCCGCGTGGTGAACCCGCCGGTCGGGATCTCCTCGTTGAAGCAGCGCTGATAGTACTCGCCCACCGTCGCCCGCTCCGCCTCGTCGCACTTGTTCAGGAACGTGACGCGGAACGCGAACCCCACATCGCCGAAGATGCGCGCGTTCTCCGCCCAGGTGATCACCGTCCGCGGCGACATCACGGTCGAGATATCGCCGTTGATGAACCCGGCGCGAGTCAGGTCGGCCAGCGCCACCATCGCCTCGATGCGCTTCTTCACCGCCGCGTCCTTGCGCATCGGCGCCCAGCTTGGCGATGCACGATCGACGTCTCCATCGCGTGCGGCAGGTAGTTCAGCGTGGCGACGATGTTCCAGCGGTCCATCTGCCCCTGATTGATCTGCTGCGTGCCGTGATACAGCCCGGTCGTATCGCCCAGGCCCACCGTGTTCGCAGTCGAGAACAGTCGGAACGACGGATGCGGCCGGATCACCCGGTTCTGGTCAAGCAGCGTCAGCTTGCCCTCGACCTCCAGCACGCGCTGGATCACGAACATCACGTCCGGCCGCCCGGCGTCGTATTCGTCGAACACCAGCGCGCAGGCGTGCTGCAGGCACCACGGCAGGATGCCCTCGCGGAACTCGGTGATCTGCTTGCCATCCTTCAGCACGATCGCGTCCTTGCCGATCAGGTCGATGCGGCTGATGTGGCTGTCGAGGTTGACCCGGATGCACGGCCAGTTCAGCCGCGCCGCCACCTGCTCGATATGCGTCGACTTGCCGGTGCCATGATAGCCCTGGATCATCGTGCGCCGGTTGAACGAGAACCCCGCAAGGATCGCCAGCGTCGTCTCGCGATCGAACTTGTAGGCCGTGTCGACATCCGGGACATGCTCGGTGCGCACCGAGAACGCCGGCACGACCATGTCGGTCTCGATATCGAATGCCTCGCGCGCGGCCACCTTGGTGTCCGGCAGGTCGATCGCGGAGGTGGGGCGAATTTCGGCGAGGGCGGCAACCTTGTTCATCGGCCAGTGTGTCCTGTGTGAGTCCTGGAAAAGTCTAACCCCCGGCACAGCGCGCGCAAGTGCGAGGCGGAAGAGTGGGCGATTCGGTTCACCCGGCTGCCGCCACGCTGGGCGCGGCGCACCAGGCGCGAGCGCACCGCGGCATAGGCCAGGTTGATCGTCTTCAGGCGTTCCTCGGCCGCGCGGTCGCCGCCATTGGCATCCGGATGGTGGCGCTTGGCCAGCTCCTTGTAGCGGGTCTTCACCGCATCGAGCGTGGTCGGCCAGGACAGACCCAGCGTCGCCAGCGGCTCGCGCAGCTCAGGCGGGGTCTGTTCCGGCGCGCGAGCCGTCCCCCGCTTCACCCGCCCGGCGGCCAGCAGATGCAACGGGTCGCGCACCAGCTCCTCGTCCCAGGCCGAGGCGCTGCCCAGCCGGCCGAGCGGCCAGGACGGCCGTTGCCAGGAGGTGTCGGCGCGAAGCTGCGCCTCGATCTCGCCGGCGACATGCCCTTGTAGATAGTCCCAGGTGGAGTTGTAGGCGCGCACGTGCTCCAGGCAGAACCACCAGTAGTCGTTGAGATTGCGCGCGATTTCGGCGCGCGGTATTCGCCCATCGCCTCGCAGCCGGGCATCTCGCAGGTCCGCCCCGGCGCGGCCGGGTCGGGTGCGTAGGCCCTGGGTCTGGGGACACGTCGGCTCATGGTGCCGTTATGGGCAGCTTGGCGGGTGCTTGGCAACTGGCTCTTGGCGGTAATGGGGAGGATGGCCGATATGTCGGCAATGCAGTCGCGTGCCGCAAGGCTGGAGACGGTCCTGACCCAGCGCGTTTTCACCGACGCTGCTGCGCGTGGTGGACGACAGCGCGCGCCATGCCGGCCATGCCGGCGCACAGCCCGGCGGCGAGACGCACTACAATGTGCTGCTGGTGTCCGAGGCATTCCGCGGCATGAACCGGGTGGCCCGTTCGCGCGCCGTGCATGCGGCGCTGGCAGCGGAGTTCGCCGGCGGCATGCACGCGCTGTCGTTGGTGCTGCGCACGCCGGAGGAAGCGGCAACACCCGCCCCCAATCCAGAATAGCGGTTCTCCGTTGCTCTCATTGCGCCGCTGAACCATACGATTTTCTGGAGTCGCATCCGTTCGGCAGTCGCACCAGCGCATCGAGAAGAAAATTCCACCTGATCCAGACCGGTGCCGCATGCGGGCAATTTTATGCTACAGGCAGTGGCCTGATTGCGGATGAGGCTTCTATGGCTTCGGACAAGGACCTGGACCGCGTGGATCGCGAGATCCTCCGCCTGCTCGCGGTCGATGCCTCGCTGTCGCTGGCCGACATCGCCGGCAAGGTCGGCCTCACCCCCACGCCGTGCTGGAAGCGCATCCGCCGCATGGAGCAGGACGGCATAATCCGCGGCCGCGTAGCAACCATCGACCCAGCCAAGATCGGCCTGCCCGTCGTCGGTGTTCGTCGCGGTGGAGACTGCGGATCACTCCAGCGAATGGCTGAAGCGCTTCGCCGAGGTGGTGGACGGCGATGCCGGAGATCGTCGACGCCTGGCGGATGAGCGGCGACGTCGACTACCTGCTGCACGTGGTCGTGCCGGATATCGCCGCCTACGACGATTTCTACCGCCGCCTGATCGGCGCCGTGCCGCTGCGCAACGTCACCAGCCGCTTCTCCATGGAGCGGCTGAAGGCAGCGCCGCTGCCGATCTGAAGGAATTGCCCGCCTGACAACCATTTCTTAGGACGATCATGTGCTTCCTGTCGGCATGACCAGACAGGGGGCAACTGTGCCGGGCAGTCGATTGATCAATCGCAACGTCGTCGCCGGGCGCGGCAGGACCAGCATGCGACTGGAACCCGAGCTATGGGACGCCCTGCTGGAAATCTGCCAGCGGGAGCGCCAGGACATCAACCGCCTCGTCCGCCAGATCGAGGCGGAGGGCCACAGCGGCGGCCGCACCAGTGCAGTGCGGGTCTATCGTGCTGCAATATTTCCGCGCCGCGGCCAGCGAGCCCGGCCACGAGGCGGCCAATCACGGCGCGCTCGATCGAGTGCCCGCGGACCGCTACCGACGCCACGCCGCCTAGTCGCCTGGCGTGTCGGCCGAAAGCAGCGCCGCATCGTCCGCCGGTCCGGTATAAAGCTGCGGCCAGCGCCGCTGCACCACCGGGCTGTCGGTGCCATAGGCGATGCAGGTGTTCAGAATCGCCGGCGCGCCGCCCATTTTGGCGGTAATCCGCACGTCCAGCCGGTCGCTGCCCGGCGTGTCCACCTCGCCGGCTGCCTCCGCCTCGCGCCGAGCCCGCGCCGGGTCGATCGTCTGATACGCCGTCGTCGCCATCTGCTGCAGCAATTCCCGCAGGTGCGTGCAGCCCATGCGTGCCGCCAATCCGTTTCGCGGCCTCCTTCAGGAAGCCCGGGCTTGATGCGCAGCCCCGCCAGCCGCGAGAAATTCGGTGCGGCGGTCGGGCAGATCGCGTACGGCGTGTAATCGCTGGCTGCCTCGCACGCCACGATGCACCGCTCCTCGTCCACCGTCAGTCGCAGCCACATCCCGTGGATCGGTTCGCCGGCCTCGATATAGCCGCGATCCCGGTTGGCCGACCCGTAACTCTTGGTGTCGGTAAGCTGCGCCTCGATATCGTACAGTCCATCGGCGCGGCGATAACCCCGCAGCACGATGTCGCGCGAGTGCAGCAGTTCGCGCTCCTGGGGCGGGCTCAGCGGCATTCGCGGACTCCCGGTGATTGTGCAGCGCACCACGCTGCATATGGCATGCAGCATGACGTCGCAAACCCCGCGCCGCAGTGGACGCCAAATAAAGCGGCGCAGCGCAGGCGGCAGATCATCACGGTAAAGTCACGAGGGTAACGGCAGCGTGCTTACCCATTTGAAATATTCGTAGCTAGCTCAAGGCGGCTAATTACCCAGAGGATGTCCCATGCGTTATTCCTTATTGCTCCCGCTGGCCTTTCTGGGCCTCACCGGTTGTGTGGTTGACACACCGGCGCCGGCACCGGCTACCACCACCTATGTTACGCCGGCGCCGACCACGACTTATGTCGCTCCGGCACCCGGCCCGACGTATATGACGCCAGCAGCGCTGCCCACCACCACAACCGTTATCCACACACCGTAAGCACGCGCCTGCGAAAACGGGACTACGCGCCGTCGAAGCCGTGGCGTAGTCCCGAAAGCCCGGCCGTGTGAGGCGGGTCGTAGCCGAATTGCAATCAATGGCATGCGACACGCCTCCGACGCGACGGGAGGCTCCACCGATGTCGAATACGCCGTATCCACCTCACCGCTTCGTTCGGTGCCTGGGTTGGGCTTTTGTGGCGCTGCTGCTGCCCGGCGCGTCAACCTTGGCGGCCCCCCACGTAGAACAGGCGTCCAGCCAATCGGTCGTCGTGCAGACGCAGGCCGATCCAGCCCCAGGCGAGCACCGGCAATCGGTGGAAGACGTGTCCGACGCGCTCGGTCAGCGGCTGGACCGCATGTTGCTGGGTATCCAGCCGCCCACGACGCGGCAGCGCATGCCACTATAGCTCTATCACACCGCCACGCAGGCCCTTGGCTACCGCCTCGGCGCGGCTGGTCGCACCCAGCTTCGCGAACAGCGCTTCCAGATGGAACTTCACTGTGTGCACCGAGATGCCGAGTCGGCGCGCAACAGCCTTGTTGCTCATCCCCTGACCGACCAGCGTTAGTATTTCCGCCTCACGCGGCGTCAGCAACGGCGGCAAGGCGTCATCGCCGGCGGCGCGGAAACCATCCAACGGCAGCCCAACCGGCGCGCGCACCAGCAGACCGGCGGCGACCGCCCGCAGCGCGGGCTCCAGTTGCGTTGCCGCGACCTCGCGCGGCAACACACCCGCCGGTTGCTCGCCACGCAGCGCCTGATTAGTCAGCACCAGGACGGGCGCCTCCGCCTCGGCCGGCGGTGATGCGTCACGGGCCAGGTCGCACACCACCACATCGGGCGCATCCACAACGACCAGATGGCCAGCGGACTCCAGCATGGCGACAAGTCCCCGTCTGCGTACCGGATCGCTGGTGTGGAGCATGATCCGAAGCCGAGGGAGCGACGGCTCGATCATCACCTTGTGGGATGGGCGCCGATCGTCACGGTTACCAGGTGCACAGCGCCGGCGCGCAGCAGTTTCAGCGTGGCTGGCTGGCCGATTCGTTCCGGGCTGAGTGCCGCGGCCAGGCCGCGCGGGCGTCCCGTACGCCGGCCGTCCACCTCCAGGATGATGTCGCCCGGGAGGACACCGGCCCGCTCTGCCGGCGCGCCGGGAACCAGCGCCACCACCATCATGCCGCTGTCGCGTCCGGCTGCCTCCCGCAGGCTTTGCGGCACCAGGACGTGCTGCAAACCGACGCCGAACCAGCCGCGCCCGATGCGGCCGTTGGTGAGCAGCGGTTCCAGCACGCGTTCCACCGTAGCGGCCGGGATAACCAGCGCGCGCCGGCGAGGTCCGGCGGTGGACATGCCGATCAATTTGCCGCCCAGCGTCAGTACCTGGGCCGCCTTCGTCTGCGCCAAGCCTGGCATCGAGCCGCAGCAGGCTGTCGATGCGCCCGCCCGCCATGCTGTGCCATTCCGGGCCGGTCGCATGCACCATGCCAAGCCGGCCGGTCGGCGCGCCGGCGCTGTCGGCACCGACGATCAGGGCAAGCGAACCGGCGCGTGGCGGAGAACTGGCCTCGGGGCGTGCGCTGCCGAGCCCCTGCGCCAGCCGCAGGACAGCGACGTTGGTGCCGGGGTCGCGGCCAGCGAGGCGAGCCGGCATCTCGGTGCCGTTGCGGACGATGGCGAAGTCGGGGCCTTCGGGAAGCACCTGCTCCGACGTCACCACCACATCGTCGCGCCACAGCACGCCGCTGCGGTCGCCGCGTCCGGTTCGGATGGCGACGGTGAAGGTCGCGGCATCTGCCAGCCGGTCCGCCAGCAATTCGGAAAACTGCTCGAGTGAGTCGGTGGTCATGCAATCCACTCCTGTGCCGATAGCGCACACTGCACCATGTGGGCCGCTTGCGGCATCAGCCGGATGACCGGTGAGTGCCCCGGTCGCGTGGCCAGCTGGAGCGCGGCGGTCCGGCGGTTCATCTGGTGCGGCCAGCGAGCAATTGCACGGCACTCGGCATTCGGTCGGCGCTTTGGCCAGCGAGACAGCCAAATGGGCGCGTTGATGTCACCTTGTCGCAGTGGCCGCCATGACGTGCCAATGGATCAGATCAACCTGGGCAGCCTGGGGTTGACCCAAGAAGAATGGATCGCCGCGGGGGTAGAGCAGCGCCTAGGCGAATTGCAAACCATACAATCGGACACGTTGACAGGATTCGTCGCCCTCAAGGGGGTTTCATGTACCGACCGTGGGGCAGCATTCACCTTGCTACCGCGGATGCCCTTGCAATCGGCGTCCCTTCCAGCCTGAACAATTGGAGACAGAATTGCCGACCGCCGCGCCACTGAGCAGTGGCGTGTGCCCGTTGCATTTGCAACCTCCTCGCCTGCTCCTAAGACCGTCGGTGCCTTGGCGTGAGCTACTGAGTAGAATTCCGAACCTGCTGTGGCAGCATGAGCAGCGCCATTTCTGGCTGTCGTCAGAACAGAAGGAAATCGTCCAATGCGCCATGCCCTGCTGCTGCCGCTTGCTCTTTTGGGCCTGACTGGCTGTGTCGCTCCGATGCCGGCATCCACCACCTATGTGACACCGGCAACTACGACCACATATATGACGCCCGCCACCAGCACGACCGTCATGAACGTGCCGCCAGGCTATCAGCCGGGCTATGCGGTACCCTCGCCATATGCGACGTCCCCGACCACTACCACTGTGATTCGCACCCCGTAGTTGCTGCGCGGGCCGTGCAATTGGCATAGCACTGTTCGTTTTCGCCGAGTTCCTGTTCGACATCGGGAAGCCGCCTCGCGTGTCGGCACCTCGCGGCTACCCAGCAACTCCTTGCCCACCAGGCACCGCGGAACACGAGCGTTGGTCGATGCTGGGGCGTATGCCTGTTCGGGTGCGCTGATTGGCGGAGGGGATGTCCGCCTAATCAGCGTCCCACAGCATTCCCCGCCGCTCTAAAACTCCAGAAAACCTGCTGCATGCAGCTAGATTATCGTCCATAGCCGTTTTCACTTGTTCCCCAGTATCCCGCGCTATAGTGTATGCTGACGTGTATGCTGACAGGCGAGCGGATCATGGGCAAGCTCAACACGGCCAAGTTGCGGACCTTGACGAAGCCGGGAACCTACGGCGACGGGGCGGGCCTCTATCTGCAAGTGCGCGGGCCTGAGCGTCGGTCCTGGCTGTTTCGCTTCAAGGTGGCAGGACGCGGGCACCTGATGGGATTAGGCGTCTTCCCGGAGGTGTCGCTTGCAGAGGCGCGAGACGCCGCTGCGGTGGCGCGCAAGCACGTGCGGCAAGGTGTGAACCCGATTGACCAGCGCCGGGCCACACGCGCCGCTGTGGATGCCAGGGCGGGCCTCAACACATTTGCCGAGGTAGCGGATGCCTACATCGCCGCGCATGAGGCAAGCTGGCGCAATGCCAAGCACCGGCAGCAATGGCGCAATACGTTGGACACCTACGCACGACCGGTCCTTGGCAATCTCGGCGTTGCGGTGGTCGATACAGGCGCGGTGATGCGCGTGCTGGAACCGATTTGGCGGGAAAAGCCGGAGACTGCATCCCGGCTGCGCGGGCGGATCGAGTCAGTTCTCGACTACGCCACCGCGCGTGGCTGGCGCACGGGCGACAACCCAGCACGTTGGCGCGGTCACATGGACAACCTCTTGCCGTCGCGCGCCAAGATTGCTCGCGTGGAGCATCACGCCGCTCTGCCGTGGCGAGAGATTGGTGACTTCATGGCTGCGCTGGCCGAGCAGGAAGGCGTTGCCGCGCTGGCGCTGCGCTTCGCGATCCTGACCGCGGCACGCACGGGCGAAGTGATCGGTGCACGGTGGTCCGAAATCGACATGGCGGCGGGGGTGTGGCTTGTGCCGGCCGACCGGATGAAGGCCAGGCGCGAGCACCGGGTACCGTTGTCCGATGCGGCATTGCACGTGCTGCGGGAGTTGGCGAAGCTTCGCACAAGCCCAAAGGTGGAAGGGTTCGTGTTCCCGGGCGGGAAGGTTGGTAGGCCGCTGTCCAGTATGGCGCTGCTCATGCTGCTGAGGCGGATAAAGCGCGGTGATCTGACCGCACACGGGTTCCGCAGCACGTTCCGCGACTGGTGCGCCGAGGCGACCAACTACCCGCGCGAGGTGGCAGAGGCAGCATTGGCACACACTCTGCGCGACAAGACCGAGGCAGCGTATCAGCGCGGCGACCTGATGGAGAAGCGGCGGCGCCTCATGGCGGAGTGGGCAGCGTTTTGTGCGCGGCCGGCAGCTGTTGGCGAGGTGGTGCCGCTGCGCGCTGGCGGCTGACAGTCCGGGGAGCTTGCGTCAGCGCACCACCACGGCAGGTGTTCCTTCGGCTGCATTCGCGACGGTCTGGGTGCCCAGTTCGGCAGGCTGGAATACCAGGTGCCCGATGACGAGGACCGCGGCGATGGCCGTTACCCACCGTAGCATGTGGTTGGGCCGGCCTTGGAGGTCCCGCAGATCGCTGAAGTTCTGGATCTCGGGGGCCATCAGGTCGTGGCTCGAGACGGACTGCTGGGTGCGATCATGATTGATAGACATCGAATTTCCCCTTGATTGTCCGATTGGATCGATCCGTTGCGGGGGGAAATGGCGCGCGTTCTTCTCCAGCGCCATAGAGAACTCGGACCGGCATTTTCCAGCGGAATATACCGGCCAAGACTCCGGGTTCAGGTTTTTTCGACCAAAAGGGGCGTTCACGGTCTGCTGGGACTTGTGTCTCGATTACCGCGGCGTCGGCGATCGCGAAGTCGGCCACGTGGTCGCCGAGACCGAGGTCTATTGCGTCGTCTGTTCGGAAGAGCAGGGACGGCAGATCCGCATCGAGTCTTGGGAAGAATGGGAGTAGGGTCAGGCCCGCTTGCGCGAAGGTTTGGTCGCCGCTTGCACATCGACGCGCTCGACCGCCGCCTTGCCGCCCTTGATCGGCAGCTTGAGGCCGGTCTGACGGACGTCCTCCGTCTTCTTTCGCTTCGACTGAGCTGGCCTGTCTGCCGACGATTGACCGAGGCTTTTCTTGAGCGCTGCCATCAGGTCGACGACGTTGCTCGTGCTGACCTCCGACACGTCGGCTTCAAGATCAATTCCTTCGCCCTTGAGCTTTGCATCGATCATCGCGCGCAGGCGGGTTTCGTAGCGGTCCTCCAGATCGGCGGAGTCGTATTGGCCGGCCTGCCGTTGCACGAGTTGGGCGGCGAGTTGCACCATTTCCGGATCGGTTTTGATGCCGGCCAAACCGTCGAACAGATCCTGGGAACTGTTGAGGTCGCGGTCCTCATAGAGGGTGTGAGCCATCAACCCGTCGCCCATCGGCCGGAGAGCAATAGTGCGCTCGCGCTGCGAAATCACCACCCGCGACAGCGCGGTCTTGCCGGTCTTCGCGATGGCTTCCCGGAGAACGGCATAGACGTCACGGCCGGCCTCGCCATCAGGGGCGAGGAAGTAGGCGGCATCGTAGTAGACCGGGTCTATCGAATCGCTGTCGACGAACTTCTCGACCGTCATTACGGACGAGCTCTCGACCTTGACGCTGTCGAAATCCTCTTCCTTCAGAATGAGGTAGTGATCCTTCTTGAACTCATACCCTTTGACCAGGTCGCGGCGCCCCAGTTCCTTCCCGGTCTCGGCATCCTGAGTGACCATTTTGATTCTGTTGCCGGTATCGGGATTGATCATGTTGAAGCGGATCGAAGACCGGTCATGCCGTGCGTTCCACAGCGCGACAGGGCAGGAGACAAGAGCCAGGCGCAGGTGGCCGCGCCAGATCGGGCGTGCAGGCATCAGGCAGCCCTCATCGGCTGCCAGGACCGGCGTTCCCGCTCGGCCTCGCCTGATGCCTCGGCATCGAACTTGTCGTCCTCTGCGGCATGCTCCAACGCGGCAAGCTGATCGGACAGGGTGTCTTCGAGCTCGGTCAGCGCATCCTGCATCCGCGGGCGGGCCGCGATCTGCGCGACCCTTACCTGATGCTGAGTGATGCGAAGCATCTGCGCGATACGGCTTTCGTTATCGCCCGACAGCGTGAACGTATCCGGAACCGAATTGAGAAGTGCCATAGGCGAAAGGATTTGATGGCCGAGCCGCGCGTAAAAGGGGGCAAATGAATGGCGGTGCTCCCGCTCCTCACGCGGCGTCTTAATTCGACCCGGCAACGCATTCATCCGCAGGAGATCATGCGAATCCGGTATCATTACACGTTCGCGCGAGATCAGTGAGGATTTCTCGGCTGTCCGGCGAATTAGGGCCTGACCGGCCGAATGCTGACTGAACTGCCGGGCATCCCGAATTGGGCGATGGCCGGGTGACAGCGCCCCACCGTCTACCGATCTCAAGCGGCCTTATCTCACTCGCTTTTTAACGGGTTCACCGATCAGCTTCGCAAGCTGGTTTGGATCTCACTGGGGTTTGGGCATCCTGGCGTCTTGGTCGCAATCAACGCGCGTCCTGGTGATTTCTCGCGGTAGTGCCGCGCTCCATGGCAGGCAGAGTCTTCTCCCGCGCCTCATCTGCGTGTTGCTTCAACGACCTCTCGTGCCGGAATGCTGCCTCTGCTGCTCGGCGCAGCTCCTGGCCGCGCGCCCGGAGCCTAGCCGCAAGATTGCGCTGGTACTGGGTAGTGTGAGCCATCCCCGGAGCATCGCTCCAGGCAGCGATTGGGTCAAACTGAAGTGGGAGAGAAGCGCTTGCGGGTGGCAGGGGGTCACCCGGGGCCAGCAAGATAAATCCATACGGCGGTCGAAATGAGGATCGCGACGCAGACCACCAACAGCAGGATCATCTCAGGCTTCATCGTCGCCACCTTCGATGCATCCGATCAAATGGGCGGATGACCGCGCACAGCCCGCAGTCTATTTGCTCCGTAATAGCTCCATGCCGATCCGTAACAACTCCTGCTTCCGTATGTCATCGAGTTCGTCATAGATGCGGAGCAGTTGGTCGCGCTTGTCGCTTTGGCCAGGCGAAGCTTCGGATGTGTTATCACTTCGTGTTTTGGTGGGCATGATACCCTCCCCTTCGTGCCGATGCGAAGATCTGCGGCCGCTATGCTCCGGCCAGCGCCCCCCGCCTCCGCCCCCAGCAACGCCACACCGCCCTGCCTGACGCTCATGTTGAGTACCCGGCCTGGTACCAAGCCGGGCCACCCTACACGGCTGCCGCAGTCGCTTGAGACCGGCACGTCCAGCAACGGGGTTCGGCACGGCGTAGCCGGTTACAGTCCTTGCTTGACCTTCTCAGCGCTATTCGTCACCGCGTGACCCGTCGGCGCTTACGTCCTCGCCAACCCCGGCAGTGGTGTTGCAGGCGCTCAATGTGATCGCTGCGCCGGCAAGCACGAATACCACCAACATCGAGCCGGCAATACTCATGCGGATACCAGCAAAATTGTGCATCTCCGTCTCCTGTCGTTATGCCGCCGTCGCATCGCCGCTCGCCGCAGCCATCAAGCGGAAAGGGTGAACTGGCTCAGTGAGTAATGTAGCGAACGAGGTAGCCGACCGCGAAGGCAACCAACACGGCAACAATCGGCTGCGCACGGATGATAACCCGCCGCGTTTCAACGATCCCGTCGCACACCGCACTCTGCATCCTATCCGTCGCTTGCTGAACGCCATTTGCGACTGTCTGCGCTGCGTCGCCGATGGCATCGCGGACGCCGCCTGGAACCGAGTCGCTCATGTCACCCCCTCCCGCGAAGCCGAAACCTTGGCACGGGGTTGCGACCCTCCAAATCAACTGTGCGGCAGTAGCAACTCCGGCGGGTTGGCTGGATTGACTGCTGTCCGCCTCGCTTCGGTTTGGCGGACCTGGATGGCCAAGTCAGGGAATATGCAGTCAGACATGGCATCCCATAGACTGTAAGAGTAAAGGGCGGTCATGTAGTTCGCGCATACCCATCGGCACCGCTGACCGCTATTTGCCGCGGCGCGCTAGTGCGTCGCACCGATGGTCGTCACCAACACCGAACTGGATAGTCGGCAAGATGGCCGCGGGCGGGAACAGCAACCCCAGTCCGACCGCCACCCCACCGCGCACCGCGAGCTTCGTGATGTCAGGGAACGCTCCGGGATCCTTGAACGAGCCGGTGATGGAAATCGGCGCGGGCAGCGCGCCAATAGTGAAGTGCTTGGCTTCGGTCTTGATCTCGTAGGCCAGCGTCTCAGTGCGCAGGTTGATGACACCGCCGCCGGTGGTTATGTCGCTGGTGGTGTCCAGTAGTAACGCCCGCGTCTGCAGCTCACCCCGCAGGAGCGCAAAATCCGCCACGAAGCATTCGATCCTGTCACGATCCGGGATGCCGAGGGCCGACAACAGCGCGTTGCCGAACTGTAGCCCCGACAAGTCCACTAGCAGCGCACTGAGCTCGCCACCGCCGGCCATGGTGAGCTGTAGCGACCCATTGCCATTGGCCAACATCGTCGCCATCGAGTTGCCGGTGGTCTCCAGCACTGCACGCCCGCCGATCAGGCCGGCGCCGCCGATCAGGTTGGTCGCCTTCAACATGCGCCCAAGATCGACCTGCTGGACGGCGATATTGGCCTTGGTCCGGAATTGCTCGCCGTTCACCGGCGTGAGCTCGACGGTGCCGGCAATATGTCCCTGGCCGACGCCGATGCTAACGGGGTGCAGGAGAATGCGGCCATCGACAATGTCCATGTCGGCGGCGATGCTGTCGAATGGCATGTTGCGGCCTTGGATCTTGGTCCCGCGATATTTCAAGTGCACATCGGCCGCCAGCAGCTTCGGCAAGCTGATCGCTTTGGTCGGTAGCAGCCGCGGACTGGCCTCGGCCCGCGCCACGGCCTGACGCTGCTCCGGCGTTTGGTTCGGCGTGGTCATCCGCCCGGGCTCGGAGCCGAGGAAGCCGCCGAGATCGGCGAGATCGACCTGGCGGGACGTGACATCGGCAGTCACCACGGGACGCTTCTGGCCGGGATCGACCTCGATAGTCCCCTGCACGTCGCTCGATCCAAGCTGGCCGATGAAGTCGCGAAAGTGGATCTTGCCATTGGTATAGTCCAGATCGCCTTTGATCTGGTACGACGGGGTCTTCGGAAAGGCGATGCCGATCAGCGGCAACAGCTGTTCCATGTCGGTGCCAGCCAACTCCAGCTTCAGCTCCGTCCCAGCGAATTTCAGCGGGTCCTGCACGGTGCCGACCAGCTTGGCGTGCGTCGGGCCGTTGGCCACCTGCAGGTCAACTGGATACGGCATGGTGGCGTCGCGCAGCGACAGCAACGCGCCGCCGACGAAATCGCCATTGATCGGCTGGCCGGCATAGGTGCCCTTGGCGTGTGCCACCACGTGCGGCGCGGCGCCTGTGTCGTCGGTAACCATCACGACGTTGAAGTCGGCGTGCAGCCGAGCCAGCACCACATGCGCCTGCCCGCCAATGATACGCAGATTGCCGAGCTTGGCACCGAAGCCGTTTCCCGCGGACGAGAGGGCAGGGAACAGATAGTTGGCACGCCCGTCCTCAGCCTGGATGGCTGCGATCCGCGGTTGCTCGACGAGAACGCTCCGGAACGACCACAGCGCGATCGCGCAGCAAAGCCATTGCGTGTCGAAGGTCACCGTCAGCCGCTCAGCCGCGGCCAGGGGCGGGTTCTGTGCGAAGCCCTCAGGATTGGCGATCTGTACCCCGTCCGCCACCGCCACAGTCTGAGCGCCAAGCCGAAGCGCGAAATGCTGCAGCGTGACTGGGCGCCCGAGTGCGGCGGAGGCCTCATGGGCGATCAGCGGGCGGACCCAGTCCCAGTCCCACACCGCCAGCAACACGCCGATAGCGACCAACAGACCACCTGCCACGATAAGCCAAAGCCGCCCGCGCTTATGGCGCCTGCGCTCTGGGATCAGGTTTCGCTGATCCTCCTGAATGTGGCGGTCAATGTCGCTCTCGGTGCGGCCACCCGTGCCGCCGTCCGCGGGGTCGGCCATAACCCTCAAAGCCCCAGTTTCACCGTGGAAGCTTGCAGATGGGTCGATGCAAGTGATTTCATGGTTGAATTGTCGTGAGCGATGACTGAGTTACAGTCATCCTGCGTAGCCGAGGCTGCTGGATAGAGATGGACGTCGGGGACGGCTCGCGCCGGTTCACCCTCATTGGGCCGCCCTGCAACAGCTGGCGAATGCGCTTGACGGGATCGAAGCTGGCGCCGCAGACGTGATGCCGTTGCGCACGCAGAATGCACGTAGCACCAGTTCTGCCTGGGACGGGCGCATCGGTGCATGCCGCAGCCGCCACTCCGGCCGCCATCCCACGCAGTCTCCTGACCTCGTTTCAAAATCCTTGAGAGCCACATCGCGGATGCGGCGTCAGATCGATCGCGTGCTGCCTGATCCAACGGATCAGCCGCAGCACGACCCGCCCTCCTCCACGGTGGTGAGGCGGTGACCGCCACGCAGCGGCAGCCATCGGACAAATTTGTCCAAACGGCACGCTAACGGGTCATGCAAAGTGGAGTACTTTTTAACGCCATTTAGAAAAAGGACCTTGCCAGCACGTTGCTCACGACCATTTACCATCTATGTGGATGGTATCTGGATGGTAATACGATGATGAGTACGGTGCATGAACTGCGGCCTAAGACAGCCGACAGCGAGAAGATCACGATCAACCTTGGCTATGTTGATCTGGGCCACATCGACCTGATGGTGCAGGACGGGTTCTACTCCAACCGGACGGACTTCATCCGCACCGCCATCCGCAACCAGCTCGACCGCCACGCCGACGCGGTTCGCCAGTCGGTGGTGCGGAGGACGCTGGAACTCGGCCTCAGGCACTACAACCGCGACGACCTGGAGGCGGCACGGAGCAGCGGGGGAGATGCTGCATATCAACGTACTGGGGCTGGCCCGCATTGCCCAGGACGTGACACCCGAGTTGGCCCGTGCCGTCTATCGCCTCGGTGACGGTGCTGGGTGCGCTGCACGCCAGCCCCGAGGTCAAGGCGGCTCTGGCCGACCGAACTCACTGATCGCCTCAGCGCGACGCCGCACCGGCCCGACCGCCGAGAGCGTCGGTCAAGCCGATCTACTACTACGGAAGCCGATCCCGGGTCCGAACGGGGATGCCTGACCGGCTTCCCCATCACAGAAAGCCTGCATATGAAAATTGCCCTGCCCACCGACCTGCTTGCGGCGACGCGCCTCACCAAAGTCGGCCGGCTCACCGAGGCTACCGCGGCACTGCAACGCATGCTCGGAGGCCAGGTGGCGCCGGGCAGCGCGTACTCGCGGACCCGGCACGGCCCTGACCATCGACGGAGTGGCCGAAACGGCCGGGACGACGGCGGCCAAGAGCGGACCTCAGGCTGGGCCGATGTCCGGCGCCGGCGTTGGCCGGCCGTCCTCCGGCATTGCACAGGGAACCGATGCACCCGACGATGCCCGAGGGGCTGCGCGGCTTTTTCGGTCCGGTCAGCCACGTCGGCCTCCAGGTGCCAGGCGGCAGACCAACTTGCCCGTCTCGCACTCCGTCGCCCATCGCCGTGCCGGATGGCGCGCAATTCCTGGCAGCCACCTTCAGCAACCAGGCGGGGAGCCGTCCCTACAAGCTTTACGTGCCTAGCGGCTACCGCCGGGCAGCCCGTTCCCCTGATCGTCATGCTGCACGGCTGCACCCAGTCGCCCGACGACTTCGCCGCTGGCACGCGCATGAACGAGGCGGCCGAAGATCACACCTGCCTCGTCGCCTACCCCGAGCAGACCAGCTCAGCGAACATGCAAAAATGCTGGAACTGGTTCAGCGAGGGGGACCAGCAGCGTGACGGCGGCGAGCCGTCGCTGATCGCGGGCATCACTCGTGAGGTCATGCGCGACTACGCGATTGATCCACGGCGCGTCTATGTCGCCGGGCTCTCGGCCGGGGGCGCGGCGGCGGCGATCATGGGCGACGCGTATCCCGATCTCTACGCCGCAATCGGCGTGCATTCGGGCCTCGCCTGCGGGGCGGCACGTGACATTCCCTCGGCGCTCGCCGCGATGCAGCGGGGCAGCGGCGGCTCCGCGCACCGGCGGCTGGCGCCACGCCATCCGGGACGCAGCGGCGGGTCGTTCCGACCATTGTCTTCCATGGCGACCGGGACACCACGGTCAACCCACGTAATGGCGACGCGGTCGTTGCTCAGTCGGCGCGGAGTGCGGCGCTCAGGATACACACCGAGGAAGGCCAGGTTCCCGGTGGTCACGCCTACAGCCGTACGCTGCATGTTGACGCGAATGGGCAGACGGTGATCGAGCAATGGGTGATCCACGGCGCCGGCCATGCCTGGTTTGGCGGCAGCCCCGCGGGCTCCTACACCGATCCGCGCGGGCCCGATGCCACGGAGGAGATGTTGCGCTTCTTCCTGGAGCACCCGCATCCCTCGGCACTAACGGACAACAACTAGGTAGCGCATGAGCCCGGACGTTATCGTGCGCAAGGAGGTCCGAGATGGGGAGTGGCCAGGCCAACAGACTTGTGCAATTTTCTCGAAGGGCGCCGATGTCCCGATTAGGCTGGGGTGATCGCCGGCGATTCTGTCGGGCGGGCTCTATGGTGTTATGCCCTTCGATGATCGGCCTTGGGCCGGGCACGGTTCATCACGACGGGCGATCCCTATTATACGAACGGGAGCTTTCGCGTCTCTCAGTCGGCACGTTCTGTTGAGCGCACGTGCGGGTCGCGGCAAACACGACGAGTTGCAAACGCTGCCGCCCATAAAACTGGCGCCCGGAGAGCGCATGACGTGCGCCAAGTCGCACGGGAGCCGGTGCGCCGTATCCGGATTTTACACCAGCTAGCCGCGGCAGGAACGCGATCGGCCCGCAGAGAATAAGCGCGCTATGGGAGGATCGTCGCCCAGCATCGCGGATGGCACAGCTGTGCGCGAGCTCAGCCTGAGTGTCGCCGCGCAGGTACGGCGAGCCCATTCTTCTCGTAAAAAAATATTCCGGAAACGCGCGGCGGATGTGAGCAACCCGAAAACGGACTGCGCGTTCATCCCTTGCCCCTGGAATTCACAGGCAACGGCGGGGGATATTTAAGGAGATTGCTATGGCTCAAGTAGATCCCTCACACACCGGCGGCAGCCTCATCGCAGCCAGCAAGGTCAATGGCACGACCGTCTACAATACAGCCGGGGAGAAGCTTGGCAGTGTGTATGACGTCATGATCGACAAACGATCGGGGAAGGCGGCGTATGCGATTATGAGCTTTGGCGGCTTCCTCGGCATCGGCGACAGTTATCATCCGCTTCCTTGGCAATCGCTGACTTATGACGAGCGTCAAGGTGGTTACGTCGTCAATATCGACCGCTCGCGCCTCGAAGGTGCTCCGTCATACACATCGACCGATCCCGACCGATGGGCCGATCCCAACTACGGCCGTGAAGTCAATGGTTATTACGGAGTTTGACGGCCACTCCTGAAGGCTCGGCAACCCGCTCAGGCGTCAGAAGCCTGGGCGGGATTTATGGCTGCACGGCCCGGCAGGAAGCGATCCATTCCAAATTGTATTTTCACCAGTCACGCATGGAGCGCATGCGCGCGGTCGAGGTAGTGTCTCAGTTTGAAAATCCCAAATTATGAGACGTCAGAATGACCGGTCAGTTCATCCTGATCCACCCAGCAGCTTGATAACCCTGCGCGCAATCACGCGCGGCAATGCTCTCAGCCGGCATGGAAAGGCCAGTGTTCGCTCCACGGCATTGCACAAGCTCTCCGTCGCCGGATTTTTCATCAGCGAACGACAGTCGGGCCGAGCGCACCCAGACGCAGTAAGCACTATTCCCAAACATGCCAGGACGATCCTCATAGCGCAGCGTTCTCCCTTCGCGTGCGACTTTCCGGCCTCGGGGTTGCCAGCGTTTGTGCGCCAAAGATCTCCTCCGACCGTGTTTGGGCGTTTATATACAACCGTGACCCATGCGCGCCGGCTCCGCTGGTCGTAGTTTTCTTACTTGGCGCGTTTGACACGATTACGGCTGCTGATGTACGAAGTTTTCGTCAACGATTCCCGGTGTTTGTGGGAGCATGCTCATAGAGGACTTTGACACACCTAATTTGACTAGTGAAGCATGACGTCACAAGATGGCCTTGCCAAGGAGATACCAGGACGAGTCGGCAGTAACGACGGACGGGGCAATGTGTGATGACACGCGAGGGCAAGATGGCGGAAATCAACCGCAACGCCGTGCGGTTCGCAGAGCTGCTCCCAGGGCTGCTTGCTGATTATGAGGGCCAATATGTCCTGATGCAGGGCGGCAAGGTCATGGGATCTCTATCCTTCGGCGATGGAGGCCCAAATGGCGGGCAACGATCAATTCGAGGACGGAGCTTTCTCCATTCAGAAGATCACCGAGGAGGTCGAACATCTCGGGCGGTATGCTTATGCCCTCAGCAAACAATAATCATGTTGTAACCGGCCGCCATGACGGAAGGTCCGTAATCACACCGATAGCTATTATCGATATATCTAAAAGAGAACAGCAGAAGAAGTCGAATAAAGAATTATTGGAAGGAGTGAATCCGTACAGAGCTTTGATTGATACTGGCGCAACCTCGACCATGTTGTCGAATAGAGTGATTTCTGACCTAGGGCTAATTCCCGTAGGCCCGGCAAGGTTCCGTGGGATTCATGGGGTAAAGATCGGAGTGGTTTACCTGTTTCGCGTGGCATTTTATGGAGACAGAGCCGACAAGGCTTTACTTGCAAAAAGGTCAATTACAACAGACAAGACGGTACATATGATATATATCTGTCCTTCTGATATAGAGGGTGGCGAAATTGAAGATCAGCCTCATTTTGATGTCCTGTTAGGAATGGATGTACTGAAGACTGGAAGTCTTCATATAGATATAACTGGGGATTTTAGCTTTTCCTTCTGACTAGCCGTCTCCTCCGCGGCCCGAGGTAGCTATCCATTATCCCCGCTTGATCTGCGTAATGCAGATCGCTATCGAGAAATCGTCCTTTGTTCCCATCGGTTCGGAAGACCCAGAAGGCTTGCCCAGGATCGCGCAGCCTTGCCTTATATTCGCGATCTCCTGGCGGCGCGTGTTCGCGTGAGGCTCGGGTCTGTTTTGACTGATAGGCCAGCTATCCGCGTCGAAGGCGCTGGAACTGCCGCGGGCCGTGTAGGTTAATCCTCACAGGATGCCGTGTCACCGATAGAACAAAGGGTAATTCTTCGGGCGCGAAATCGATTGCTTTTCTTCGCGGGAGAAGTCCATATCTTGTGCGGGGTTGGATAACGCATTCCATAATCAGGCGAAGGGCTATTCGCCTGATTATGGAATGAACGCGGAACGAGGATGGGAAAATGCCGCGAGGGCCGAAGGGCGAACGGAGGCCGGCGGATGTCATTGGATGCGCGATCACGGTCGCGCGATTGTCTGTGGGCGAGAGCAATGAACCACTGAAAGAGCCATCCGGCAGGGTCCGCAGCGGACAAGCCGGGGCGAAGGCGCGCGCTGAGAAATTGACCGCTGAGGAGCGCAGGGAGATCGCCAAGAAGGCGGCCGGCGCACGCTGGCGATGAAATTTACGCCACTCCCGCCCGAGAAGCGTCTGACCGAGGATAAGGCAAAGATACAGGAAGCGATCCTGTATCTTATGGGTCTGCACCCGAACGTATCTCAGTACGAGATCGTAAAATCCTTGTTCCTCGCTGACCGTTCTCACATGAACCGCCATGGGCGTCCGGTCACATTCGACAATTACATTGCGATGGAACATGGACCTGTTCCATCTTTGGCGTATGACGCCTTAAAGCCAAAATTCAATTTCAAATCCGCTTTCTCAGCCAATCGTCCGTGGACGTCGATACCTGATGCCGCCCATCCGAACGTCAATCACTTTACCGCGCTGCGAGAGGCCAAGAGGGAATATTTGTCGGTCAGTGATATGAAGGCTTTGGAATCCGCTCTTGGAACGGTGTTGAGTTTGTCATTCGAACAGTTGCGACGATTGACGCACGAAGACAGGGGCGTACGTGGAAGCCTGGAAGCGGCGCGGAAACAGCAACGCGGCTAAGATGCGCTTGTCCCTATTGATTGACGAGAACGGTGACGAACTCGAAGACGAGTTGGTGTATATTTCCAGTCACTCATGAGGGCCAGTATTGGACTGGTTGCTGGCTTTCGGACCAAAGAGGTCGAGGATCACGACGAGCTTTTCAAATGGCATCTATGCTGCTGTGAAAGAACACATCAATACTTGTTTATATGCAGTAGAATGTACGATGGCGACTGCGCCATTACCAATCAGCATTGTGACGGGTTATATTATGACGTTAGTTATGTCTCCATGAGATCGGTATTATTCTGCCCGCGTATCCCGGCAAATGCTAAGCTCGGTTGTTACCTAACAACTGAATACCTGCGCGATCTATACCAACACATACAGGAGACTGATGCTATGTCTCCTATCAACAAGCAAAAGGTTCTGCCGGGCCTTTCGCGTATGATAACTGAAAATAATGCTTGATATCGGAGATGCGCAAGAGTAGCGTTCGGGGCATGAACAAGCTGCCGCGTGCGAAGCAAGTCCAAATCCTCTCGATGCTGGTTGAGGGTTCTTCCATGCGGTCGATCTCCCGCGTGGCGGATGTGTCAATCAACACAGTAGCGGCGTTGCTTCGGCAGGCCGGCGAGGCTTGCGAAGCCTTCCATGATCAGACCGTGCGCGGCGTGAAGGCTAAACGGGTGCAGTGCGACGAAATCTGGTCGTTCGTCTACGCGAAGGCGAAGAACGTGGCGACGGCCAAGGCCGCTCCTCAAGGCGCTGGCGATTGCTGGACGTGGACTGCCCTGGAAGCCGACACAAAGCTGATGATTGCGTGGTCCGTTGGTGATCGGGATGCCACCTATGCGCAGGGCTTCATGCAGGATGTGGCGGACAGGCTAGCAACTCGCGTGCAACTCACCACGGATGGCCACGGACCGTATCTGGAAGCCGTTGAGGGCGCGTTCGGCGCCGACGTTGATTACGGCATGCTGGTTAAGACTGTACGGCGAGCCTGTCGGTGCCCTTGGCCGTTACAGCCCTGGCGAATGCACTGGAGCGCAAAAGAAGCGCGTTGAAGGCCGTCCCGACCCGAAACATATCAGCACCTCCTTCGTCGAGCGGCAGAACCTCACCATGCGGATGAGCATGCGGCGCTTCACTCGGCTGACAAACGCCTTCAGCAAGCGTGTTGAAGGCCACTGCGACACCCTGGCGCTGTTCTACGTGTTCTATAATTTCGTCCGCATCCACAAGACGCTGAAATGCACGCCAGCGATGGCAGCAGGGATCAGCGACCGGCTTTGGAGCATGGACGACATCGTGGACCTGATGGACGCTCGCGCGGAGCCGCCGAAGAAGCGGGGGCCATACAAGCCACGCCAGCCGAAGGTTACGGCGTGATGCGACCAGATAGCCCGCATTGGTATTTACGTGCCTTCAAGTGGTGGGCGGTAGGGTTTGGAGCGGTCGGAGCGCTCATCGGGTTGATGGCTATAACTGATCTGATTGGGATAACCCGATTTGGCTATCCTTGGTTTGTGGCACCCGCCTGTCTGACTGCGTGTTGGATTGCGATCCGTCTTCACCGTCGGGCCAGTGCCGATTTGCGCTTGCTAGGTCGGTAAATTCAAAATGCGTCACTACCGCGGTCGACCGCGTCTTGCATGACGCGGCCGAGTTGGTGTGATGTGGACAGGGCTTCGCGGCTGGTGTCCGTCCCCGATCTCGCCGCGATCATCCGACCGAATATGCATCGCCCGTAGCGCGACCAGGACTGACAATGCTTCAGGCATCGCGGATTGTTCCGTGATGTGACCGTGGCGGGCCGTATGCCGCGTGATATCAATAGGGACGCAAGACCGGCCGGCCGCCTCGCCCGGGCAAACAACAACAGGGAGGCTGAGATGACAGAATCGCCTTGGCGTTACCCTGTCTCGTCGCGGCGCGCTCGCATTGTTCGGCGCGGCACCACTTGTGTCCGGCTGGCAGCGGTGCGCGATGGCCCAGAACGCTGCCGCTCCATTGCTCGCCCGTCCCATTCCGCGATCCGGCGAAGCCATGCCGGTGATTGGCCTCGGCACTGCCGACGTGTTCGATGTTGGCGACGACCCGGCGGAACGTGCCGCCTGCGCCGCCGTCATCCGAAGCCTGACCGCGGCCGGCGGCAAACTCATCGATACCGCGCCTTCCTATGGGCAGGCGGAGAGCGTGGTTGGCGACCTCGTCGCCGAGGCCGGATTGAGGCGCGGCGTCTTTCTCGCGACCAAGCTCGAAGACTACGACCGCCGCACGGGGCCTCCGCAACTCCAGGCGTCGTTGCGACGGCTGCGGACGGACAAGGTCGACCTGATGCAACTCCACAACGTCAGCGATCCGCGTCAGGACCTGGCGATGCTGCGCGACTGGAAGGCGCAGGGCTACTGCCGGTATACTGGGATAACGACAACGTTTCATGGGGATTTTGACGCGGCCGAAGCGGTGTTGCGCCGCGAGAAGCCGGACTTTCTTGAGGTCGACTATTCATTGCAGAATCGCGAGGTGGAGAAGCGGCTGATCCCAGCGGCCGTCGAGGTCGGGGCGGCGGTGCTCACAGCTCTTCCCTTCGGCCGCGGCCGGCTGTTCCGCACGGTGCAACAGCGGCCGCTGCCGGATTGGGCGGGGGAATTCGGCGCCGCCACGTGGGGGCAGTTCTTCATCAAATACCTGCTCGGCGAACCGGCAGTAACCGCGGTGATCGCGGGCACCAGTAATCCCGCCCATATGGAAGACAATCTGGCCGCCGGGCGCGGCCGGCCGCCGAACGCCGCGGAGCGCCGAAAAATGGTCGAGTTCTTCACCTCGCTCGGCTAGATCGGAGGACAGCGATTGCGGGCCAGTTTCATGTTGCCGCCATCGCTGGTCAGTGTGGCGAGTACCCGCGCAGCGCAGTATCTGTCGGCGGTCTCGCAGCCAGCGAATAAGACGGCGTTCAGCGGCAATTACCAGATCGCGCATTGCCATCAATTATGGGAATTTCCGTCAGTCCGATGCCGCGAGTTGGGCGACGGTGGTGCAGGCTCATCCCACGCCTAACGAGGCAGCGACAACCGCACGGCTACGGCGTCACGGCGCCGATTCGCTGCCATCGTACGGGCAGCGGCGCAGGGGCGCCAGCGGCGCTCTGACGGGCGGCACGGGGCATGTCGGCTTCGCTGTCAGACTGCTCGCCGCGACGCCTTAATGACTTGATCGAGCGCCTGGCCACCGGCCGACCATGCGTCAGCTTCGGTGGCGTAGCCGGTTGCCGCTTCATGAACAGCTTGCCCGCTCCCTCGCCTGTAGATACGCCAACCATACCGCGTCGGCGGGGGAAACATGGCAGTCACCTCGGCGCGATGCGACGGGCGCGCTTTTCGCCCCATCCCGTGTTCTTGCTCATGCGATTGCCTAGCGCCATATCGGCACGATAGCGCCCCGGCCGTGCCGGTCAATCAGTGCCGGTCAGTGCCGGGTCTTTGGCGCCGGCCGCATAGCTGAACTCTGCCCCTCGACGGATTCCGTGCGTTCCTGGAGCACACGAAGGCGCCGAATGGCCGCGTCCTCCGTGTCATACCGCTCAACCGTTTCGCGCGAACCGTCCTCGCCGGTCGCCTCGATCCAGTAGCCTCGGCCGCGCGGGATGATTGTGAACTGAACCATGCCGGAGCATGGCACAGGTGACTGTCCACATAAAACCGAAGGGCGCGTCAGTCGGCCTTTTTAACACGGTTTGGCCGCATCTCTGCGGGTTTAGCCGTCCGGGTCTGGCTACCGAGGCGGCCTTGGCGGCGGCTAAGGCTGAGCGGGCGGCGCCCGGCAGTGTGGCGGACGTGAGGAGTGCGCAAGCTTGCTGGTCGATGCTGCGCAATGCCGCGAAGGTCATGCTGGACTACAGCAACGACGCGTTCCAGCCGCGGCGTGTGACACCGCGCAAGGTGGTCCGCAAAACTGCCCCAAAGCGCCGCGCCAAAGCAGCCTGACCCGCCGCCCGAACTGATAGGGGCCGCCCCGCAAGGGGCGGCCCTTTCGTCTGCCCTGTCTGTGCAGATGGAACCAAGGCCCTGCCTTGATCGTTAGTTTACGATGCCACCGGCGAGGACGTTCCACCCGAACCGGCGGCGCGCTGCCGCGATCACTGCTTAACAGTGAAGAGCGACCGAGATGGCATTGACTATTGGGATCCCCGATCTGATCTGACGATTGCTCAGCTTATGGAGCGCGCGCGATATTTCCGCGCCATGGCGATAACCGCTCCAAGGGCCGAGGCCAGGCATGAATTCGGCCTGCTAGCAGCGCGCTACGCGACGCGGGCGGCAATAGCATCGGAGGACACCGGGGACGCTTCCGTGAACCGATCTGCGCGCAAATCGGACGGGTGACAGCGGGCCGGGCGCGGGGAAGGCTGGCGAGTTCCGTTGCCATCTTCACGCCGAAGGAAATCGGCGCAACGGCAGGCTACCAAGCGGCAACGGCCAGCCCTACCACGCTTGAGCGATGGCTCGCACGCGCCGCCGAGGCCCGGGCGATCGCAGATACCCTGCACGACGCGGCAACCAAGCGAACGATGCTCGGGGGCGCGGCGGCCTATGAGAAGATGGCCCGGTATGCGGCCTCGCTGCCCAGCACAAGATTGCCGATCGGAGAAAGCGACGCGCCAGCGCCAAAAAAGCTGCCTGATCTGGCCCGGATCTGGACGGGCCGCTTCGAAACGAGGCTGTAACCGGCGACGTGCTTTATGATCCCCGCGCCGCCGATAAAGCGGAACCTGTCTGCCTGGCCGCTCCAGCCTCTCCGCTGGGGCGGCCTTTTTCGTTGCGGCGGTGGTTGGCGAGTTCGGTTGCCATCACAGCCCGGTTCGGCGGCGAACCGCGTCCATGGATAGGTCGTTTCCCACGGCGCAATGCCAAAGCAGTGCAATATTGAGCGTTGGCGGATGATGGCCGGGCGAGCCCGCACAAGGGCCGAGGGCATGACGGACCCCGCCTCGAAACGCGCCATGCTGGAAATAGCCGCAGCATACGAGGCTCTTGCGCAGCGGGCCGAAGAGATTGCTGCGCGCGAGCGACCCTCCAGCCCGGATCAGTAGAACCCTGCGTGATACGATTGCCATGCTGGATTTGGTAGGCACCGCCCGCCGGGCGATGCCAGCGATGGTTCGTTAGAAGCGTCACGGCGGCGCCGGCCATTGGGCGCCTAAGTAAATTCCGATTCTGTCGCTGCCGTTCCGCCACGGGCATGCTGCCGCCGCGAAACTACCCCCTACTAGGGCGCGTGCCGCTCCCCGGTGCGCGCCCTTTTCTTGTGTCTGGCGCGCCAATTCCGCCTGACACGCCACGCTCCGAAACGAGGCTGTAACCGGCGGCGTGCTTTCTGATCCCCGCGCCGTCGATAAAGCGTAACCCGTCTACCTGGCCGCTCCAGCCTCTCACCGCTGGGGCGGCCTTTTTCGTGGCGGGACGTGGCGCCTCATATATTAGCACTTGAATAACGCTAATTTGACGTGCTCAATGTTCGGGCTACACAGACTTGGCCTTAGGGTGCGCAGCCCAATTCGCGCGCCCTTCCTTTGAGCGGTCAGCCGATGCCGCCATTCAATATCTTCACCTGATGGGCGTGTCGAACGCCATTTATTGGTCACGACGCGCTGCGCGGATGAGGCAGCGTGCCGAGCATGTCGCCGACCCTGATCTGCGGGCAGTAATGCTAGAGACGGCCCAGCACTACGAAATGCTGGCTCATTACAGTCGCGAGACCACCCCATCCGGGGCGGTAGTGGAGAAAGCCGGCCCTAACCCTAGGGCAGGCCGCGTGTCGATCTAGTCGGGGTGCGATGTCGTTCCGCCACATTTTCCCCACCCTTGCACGGCCATTCCTTTGGCCGTTCAGACACATCCGGGATGGGCGCAATTTGCGGCGATTGCGCCGTGCGATGCCGAGTGCCTACAGAGGGTGGGTTTCTGAAGCTGGGCGCGGCGTACGGCCGGAAAGCGATGCTGAATACTTGGCGCGGCTTCGACGTTTGGCCCGCGAACGTTCGGGCGGCTGACAGGTAGTTCGGCGCTGGCGGCGGTCCGCGAGTTCCGTCACCTCGAAGCTTTGCCATCTTGCGGCGGTCGGTCCATGGTAATGGTCGGAAAGCGCGCCAACGACCGATGTCTCGGAATGGTTGGAATTAGCCAAGCAGGCGAGGGCCATCGCCAACGCCATGAATGATCCTGTCTCCAAGCAGCACATGCTGGAAATCGCGGCCAATTACGACGCTCTGGCAAAGCGGGCCACGATGGAGCATCCGAATTTCCAGCCGGTCGACAATTCTGAATGATGTGCGTTCTCGTGTCGGATATGCGGCGTTCCTCAGCAAACCGATGGCGACATTGAAGGTCGGTGATTTGCAGATGCAAGCGGACGGTTGGGCAGCTGCACAATTAGCCGCCGCCGCAGTGCGCTATGTTCGGCCAGTCCTGAAATGGGCGGTGCAACGGGGCTATGCACCCGACGAACTCGCCCTGATCACGCCACCGGCCACTGTAAGGCACCGCAAGCGCATCGTGACCCGCGATGAACTGGCCGCGCTGCTGCCGGCGCTACCGGCATCCAGCCGCCCTTATGCGCCCGCGCTGCAGTTCATGCTGCTTACCTTAACCCGCCGGCAGGAAGCCGCCCTGGCCCGCCGGCGGGATGTGGACATGGAGGCCCGGACCTGGACCATCCCCGAGACGAAGAATGGTGAGCCGCACACCGTGCCCCTTTCGCGACAGGCAATGGAGCTGCTGCGGTCCCGGCTACCGATCGACGCCGGTTGCAATCCCAAGCGCCCGGACCCTGATGCGCTGGTCTTTTCCACGTCCACCGGCGCGATAATCGCGCCTTGATCAACACAACCCGTCGCGACGACATAGCAAAGGCCCCGATCGGGGCCCTTGCTATGTCCATCAGGCAAAATCGTGGCCGACTATTACCCCGCCAACCTGGCAGGCTTTTGCTCCGCCGTTGACAGCGAATTCTGGTGCACAGGCACCTCAAACTGGGTTGACGATTTCGTTCCATTGTAGGGCCACTGCCATGCCGCACGAAAGTCACGGAGTTAGACTGGCGTGAAGTGGTTCGCCTTCCAAAGGCTGCCACCCGTTGTGAGCTGAGGCGAGGCCGCGCGGAGAACAGTCAGTTCCGACGTTGCTGTGGCGTTCGGAGCTGACGCAGCAATAACTGGTGTCGGAATGAGAACTGTGACAGCTCGCCAGTGGTTTGGTCCGGCTGATTTGCGCCCATCCACGTCGTTCGCGAAGCCTTAGCGATTTCCCGATAGCGTGCATTCGTGTAAATCGGCACGGCCTTTTACCCCCCAATCGGCGTTGAGCGGCCGACGATCAATTATCGCTATAAGTCCGCAATTTGTGATCCGGCTCAGGCACCGACGGGTGTCGACACTATTCGTCGTCCCGGCAGACCCAACAGTTTCGCAGCTGGGATCAAGGCAAGATAACATACGGCACCAACCGTAATCGTCGTAGCGATGCCGAAGGTGATGCTGCACATGACCGCCATCACCGAGCCGAGAACGCCGCCCGCTCCGTTGATGCCCCAGAACCACGGTGTCGGTCGAGGATCAATGCGCATCGCAAGGCCCATTCCTGTCGGAAAGCCAAAACCCATCAGGATCGCGACCGGCGCCACAATGGCAGTCGTCACAACAGCACGGACGAAAATTCCGCCGCTCTCGAAGGTCTGTAGGACAACGGGAAGCCAGAGCGGCAGACATAGCGCATAGCCCGCCGTGAGCAGTGTCCACACACTGAACATCCCGAGCGTCTCCAACCGCAGTCTTTCCGATAAGAGACTGCCAATTCCTGTGAACAGTACCGATACTGAACAATACGATACTCAGCGAGTAGGTCGGGTGACCAAGGAAGATCGACAACCGTTGCAGCAGCCCGATCTCAATGAACATGAACCCAAGGCCAACCAGCAGAAAATAAGCGCTGCCACCGAGCACGAGCCGCCTGTTGCTCTGTCTGATGGCGGGTCTCATCGGCAAGATGATTGTCGTCACCACAAGAATGATCGACACAATCAGAATCAGCAGCAGCGTCAAGGAAGCGATGATGTTGCCGCTGAGGTACTCCTGGTGTTGAATAGAACTGCGAATCCAAAGCCAGTACGCACGCGTCAGCGGAAGCTGATTAAAGAAGAAGGGCCGATTGTCGGTTGGCGGCGTAAGGTCGAGCACCAGGCTGGAGGTGTAGGTTTCAAGTTCTGCCGGGTCATGCGCCGATACGATCGCGTGCAAGACGGGGGATTCGGAGGGCCGATCGGGTGCCAACAATATTCGGAAATGCAATTGCTCTGCCGTACGGCTCAATTGATCCGTTTCGGACTGGCTCAACGGCGCACGGGCGACGACGAGGGTCGCCAGGTTCCTTGCGGACACCAGATAGAGCTGGCGGGAAGGGTCTCGCACACCGAGATCGAGCAGGGCCCGCACCGCGAGACTGACCATACGCCCAGTCTCATTCACGTTATTTGAACCGTACCAACGACTGACGGTGAAGACACCCGTCGCAGTGAGCCGGCCAAGGAAATGTTTCCACCCCTCCACGGTGTAGAGACCGTTCTCCGATAACGAGAACGCGCCTGCACCCGTGGCCGCGAACGTATCGATCATGCTCATCTAAATCAGGTCGAACCGTTGGTTGGTTCGGGCAAACCAGCTTCTCGCATCATCAACGTCGAATGCGACCCCGGGAAGTTTTGAGAGGCCAGCAAAATCGGCAAAAGGCTGTCGCTTGGTGAGCAGATCGATGAAAATTGGATTCAATTCGACCCCGGTGATATCGCGGAATCCAAAGAGCCATGCAGACAGCGCGTCGCGTCCGCCGCCAACTCCGATGATCGCGGCGCGTCCAGAATTGCGAATCGAGTAGGCGACATTGGTCACATCGTACTTCAGGTAAGAGACCGTCGCGATGTCGCCATCGAACCGAAACATGCTTGTGGCCGCATCGCCGTCAATATTGAGGCGGATCTGCGGAACGCTCATGCCGCGCGGTAACGTGTCAGACGGTCCCCACAGCAGAGGTTCGTCCGTGCTGGCGCGGCGCGCCATAATTCTGGAAAAACTATTCCACCGTTCGTATTGCACATTGTCCCGCAGGTCGATTTGATGCTTGACCACGACCGGCCGCAAACCGTGGATGGTATTGCTATTTGCAAAGCATGCCGCGGCGAAAATGACCGCCATAGCTAGAGGATGTTGCAGAATCCGGTTGACCCATTGCCTGCCGCCCGATATCGGGGCATCGCCTGCCCGCGTAAATGAGGCGGCCGCCAGTGCGGCTATTGCACCCATCCCCAGGATCGCTGATGGCGCGTCGGTAAGATTCAACAGAAGCAAGGCCAGCAGGCAGCCGAACGACGCGCCGATCAGGTCGGCAGCGTAGACGCGTCCGACCGGGAAAGGACTGCGTGTCAGTGCTAGGCTCACTACGGTGCCGGCGAAGAAATACGGTATGGCCATAATAACGGCCAACAGCCCCCAGATCACCGCAGTCGTGGCGGACAGTGCCAGCACCGGGACCTGCACCAACAGTAGCAACAGCCACACCGGGATGCTTACCGCGAACGCGGAGCAAAGCTTTGCTAGGCTTGGTGCCAAATTGTCGGCGTTGAATCGGTCGCCTTGATAGTACACCCACAGAGCGCCGCCTGTCATGCCGAACATGGCCATGCTGATGGAGAAGAAGGCCAGATGATAATAGGTGATGACCGATAGCAACCGTGTCTCCGCGATCTGCAATGCCATAACGCAAAGGCAGGTCAGAAACACGCCCACATAGAACGGCCATCGACGGGTAACGCTCATTTGCACGAGCTTTCTCCTGAAAATACTGTCAACAGCATGGTTTTTCCCTGCTCTTGACTTGAACGTAACCCCAAAACGGGTATCTGCTCAACCGGGCTGAATGACGGATTCCCCGTCGAGGACTGCGAGAATTGCCCGATACGCATCCTTTCCTCGTCGCGCTGCGGTTCCGACGACGGATCGAACGCCGGCGAACAGGTCGGCACCCCATGTTGAACGGAAGCCACCTGTGACTTTGCGGTAGGTGGCGGTGGGTCGTAACTCCCGCTCGCTGCCATTGTTATCCGGCGGGACATCGGGATGTTCGAGAAAAGTGAACAAGTGACCGCGCACCTTCCCGTAACGCTTTCGCAGGCGCCTGCCATGGTGGTTGGTGGGTGCCAGCACCATGATCGCGTTCAACTCGTGATCCAGCCTGGCCTGATAGGTGCGCCGCGTGCTCTCGGCCAGTCGCTTGCGCCGCCGCGCCAGCACGACAGCCCGCAGCAGCAGTGCCTTCATGCGTGGGGCAAAGATCGTATCGCCTGCCTCGATAGCGTATTTGCAGTCACGCAGTTGGTGCGCCAGGCAGACCTGCCATAGATCGGCATGCCCCTGCTGCGCGCCATACAGGTCCGAGACCCAGATGCTTGGCCGATGACCTGCCATCGTCTCGGTGATGACGTTGGCGGCGCGGCTATTGCGCACAACATGGATCACCACCTGATCGTTCTGAAACACCCAATTCCAATGGGTGCGACCGTCGATGCGCACCGAGGTCTCGTCCGAACAGACGATCCGCGAACGACGCAGCCGAGCAAGAATGGCTGCGACCTCGCTGTCGAAACAGGGCTTCGCGCGCTGCAACATCGCATCCAACGCACCTTCGCTGATCTGCAGCGCATAGAGGTGCTGAAACATCTGGGTCAGGCGGCGGTAACTGATTGCGTGGGTGAAACGCAGATAGATCGCCAGCGCCACGATGTTTATGCTGAACGGCGAGCCGTCTTGCAGGCTCGCGGGTATCGCCGCCAGGGTTACCCCTCCGCAGCACGGGCAATGTCCGGCGTAGCGTTCCACGCGGGTCACCATGGGGCGCACTACAGGGAGGTCGATCTTATCGTAACGACCGTGCAGCACCTGATCGGCATCTGTCAGCGCGGATTGGCAATGCGCGCAGGCGGCGGCTTTCGCGGTCACCGTCTCGTCAGGATGGCAAGTCAGCGGACGGCCACCCCCTTTGCGACCCAAGCTGCCGGTGCGTGGTCCAACACGCTTGGCCTGCTCCGGCTGATTCGGCTTCTGACCCTTCGACGGCGGTAGGCTGGAATTGTCCGGTGTCTTCGACGGTTCGCCGAGCCTCGCTTCGAGCGCCGTCACCCGAGCCGTCAGGCTCTGCACCTGCGCCCACAGCGCCCGGATCAGGGCGTCCTTCTCGGCGTGGCTCAGGTGGCTGAGGTCGGCAAGCTCGGTCACGCCCTGGGTTAGAATCGACTCTACACGTGAGCGTGTCAAATATTTTTTGCGCCAGTCAGACCGTGGGCCAATTACCCCTCAAACCGGGGTCGAGCAGATACCAAAACGGAGACCGGCGTCGGCGTAGCCGGAATACTGCCATAAGCCGTCGTGCACCCGCAACAAAGTCCGCCTCGTCGGGCCAGGGCAATAAGGTGAAGGAAGTGCGTGACAAACCATGGTGCGCGCATTTTCCTTTCGCAGCAGGGTCTTGAGCTTGGAGAAGGCTTGCTAAGCCGCCAGTCCGTTGTCGGCCAGCACCCGCCATTCGGTCGCCGGGCCTCTATGACCGTGAAGGGTCGAACTGAGTGGTCTGATGCTGAGACCGCGAACAACTGGTCATGACGCGTTGCTGACGGCGATCATTTGGCTCGGTACCTGCTAGAATTCAGATTCCGCGGGGACCGGCCTGGCTCCCGAATGCCCGCACCCGCCGCGCTCGGTTGGCCCTCCGCTCCGGATCCTCCCCGGTCGCAACGCTTGCCGACTCGGCTGCACTGTGGCTCTCATAACTGCAAGTTGGAACCAGAGTCCGGGCGGCCACACCAGCTATGGCAGGAGGTGGAACGGTCGTATGGGCTTCAATTTCAAGCGTTTCTTGCGCCGGACGCCACCCACAGTGCTGCGTCAGTACCTTGATGCCAGGAATATCAGCCTGTCGGATCGCGTTGAATGGGAAGACCCCGCGAGCACCCAGCTAAATAGGCTTCTTGACGAGTTCAATGTGCTGGGCCCGGACATCTACGATTCGGTCATTGCGGACTTAGAGCGCGCCGATCAGCTCTGTGACGCAACGGGCCAGCGGGCGCTGCACTCTGTTGCGGCGAGCGATGCGGGCGCTCTTGCCCTGCTACAGACAGCGGATGTTGAAGAGGCCAGAGCCATTGCTCTATTGGTGCACCATGACGCGCTATTCGAGCATGCGTTTGCAGCGGCATATGCTGACCGGCTACGTAAGGGCCGCTCCTGGAGCGCCTTCAGCATTGACGGCTCAGCGATCATCGGTGCTGCTCCGCCCAACATGCCAGCGTTTGAAACGGAGCTAGCCGGGACATTGACGCGTGTGGACGGCTCGAACGGAAAGCTGAAGATTGATTCGTTCGAACGCGGCACTATTAGCGAGGATGGAACCGTTGTCGGCATGGTTGCCCACTATGCGATCTACATTGAGAGCACTCCGGTAAGTGACATCGGGTTTCGTGGCAACGAACTGCAACGCACAACAAGGCGCCCCGTCAGTGAGGGAGCCATCGTCTATGATGGCGACAACAGGACACTCGATGTTGTTGCAGAAGGCGGCACGGCAGTCCGCCGGCGGGTCGCCGATTCCTTTGCCCAGAACGTCCTCGGAATTAAGGGGAAAATCCATCCTGTCAGTACGCGCCGCTTTGGCCTCGAACGCCTGAGACGCCCAATGGCATTCGAGTCTGATCCGGCCGATGGTATTGCGAGCGTCAAACTTACGATGCTTCGTCTGGAACGCATGGGCGCTCGATATGAGCGGGTTACAATCGAGGTAGATCCATCCGACCGCACGGACTTATGCGCGCGCAGCGCGCATTGGTTCGGGAACACGGACCCGTTGCGCTCGCCCGAGTGGTCAGTGACTCATGCTATGCTTCGCATCGTCTTCCACCCTGAAGGAGGGAAAACGCGGAAGACGACGGTGTCCATTCAATTGCGTGCTCCCAACGGGTCGAACCTCCGAGATCAAACACGCCGGCATCAGGTCATCTCGCAGAAGTATCTGACAAGATGGGGGCTGATCGCGGCGCCCAGCCGGTGAACCGCATGCAGACTCAGAATGGAAACATTGTCCAACTTTTGTGTGATCTCTCGGAGACGTCGGACGAAGTCTTTCGAGGATCTATGGTGGAGAGCGGGAGCCGAACCGACTTGCGGCTTCTGACCAAGTTTGGCGCGATTTCGCCGGGTCCACGACCCGACACCGTGACGTGCGCTGCATGTGATGCCGACCATCCGGGCGTGCTCGATTTCGATACGGACCGACAGTGCTATTTCTATTTCTGCCCCGAGGCGGGACTTGTGACAGTGCGCGATGCCGATCTCATCACACACAGATACCGACCGGAATGGCTGGTGGATTGGCTTGCAACCGCTCTGCACGTTCCTTCGCCCCTTGACTGGCGCGCTCTGGTACCAAGCCGTGTCTGGCACCTCGGTGATGCACTGTGCGGTGATACCCTGGTGACAGTCATGTTCGCGCGTCGCGTAATTGCCCAAGCCGAGCTTGATCAGCTCGCATCTGCACTGCGGCCCATATACCGCGCCGACAAAGGTTTGGTGGTAACTACGTCGCTGAACGTTGCACGCCAGGTCGCTCTGCCGGGCGGATACGAGCTGCTCCCTCTTCCGGAAATCGTTTCGGCGGGTCCAGACGGACTTGCACTTGACACCGTGCGACTTGGTTCGTGGATCAGGGGTATGCAGCCGACGACGGCAAAGGGGGCACCGACTCGGGTCGGACGCCCTTCGCCCAATGCGGGTATATTGCGCATTTACAACTCACGTCGCAGCCGAGGGCTGCCAGTGGATAATGATTCGGCAGAGGCAAGAGCGATTTCGCGGAATGGCCCCAGCATGCGCCGGAACAGGACCCGCCGGGCTTTTCAACCGTGCGCGGGCATGTGGGCCGCCTCGCCAAGGCGATCGTGTCCCCGTAGCCTGCTCAATATTGCTCAAAAATGCGCAGCTTGTTTTGAGCAACCGATTTCTCGGAAAGTCGCTGGTGTTCGGATGAGCAGCCTGAAACGCACACAGACGCCTGAATCCGAGGGATCAAAATGATGGAGACCGAGGCTACCCTTGCCAGCCCGCTGGCGGTAACGATTTACGAAGCAGTCCGTGTATCGGGCTTGAGTAGATCGGAGCTATACCGCCGCCTGGGTGCTGGCGATATTCGCGCGGTCAAGTCGGGCTCGCGTACGCTGATCCTCATGGACAGTTTACGCGCACATCTGGCGAGTTTGCCCGCCGCGACATTCCGCGTACCACGAAACGCCTAAAACACAACCGCCCTGAGCGCGGCAGCATCCGGAACCGCGGATCGTGGAATCACACGTGGACAGCAGCAATATTGCAGGCCGGCCGTCGGTTGTCGCAGACCAGCACCATGCTCACCCGACGCGGACATCTGTGCACGCCGTTGCGGCCACGCACATGAGCGCGCAGATCGAGATCACTGCGCTGACGAAGGCCGGTGGCCCGTTGACGAAGCGAATCGCGCTCGCGCCCGACGGCTCCCTCAAGAGCGATGGGTCCGCATGTGTCATGTCCAGTGGGACCGGCCGCCGCATGCGGCTCGCCGGGCTGGACGCCTTCGCTGAGTACATCGGTCACCTTGCGCCCTACGAGGCCATCGCGCTCGGCATGCTGCGGACCGATCTGCCTGACCAGGTAGAGATCACCACCAAAAATAAGCTAAATGGTAACGCGCGTCCCGACCTGATCGCCCGCACCGGTGACTACATCGCCTATCGCCCCGGTAGGTCCTCGCTCGCGCTGATCGACGTTGACACGAAGGGCATGCCGGCGGCGATAAGAGAGAAGATCAGCGCAGCCGGTGGATTCTCGGGCGCCATTGAATCTATGCTGCCCGGGTTGGCGACCACCGGCCGTGTGGCGCGCCTCTCCACCAGTGCCGGCATCACCCGCACCGATACTGGCGAGCGGCTAGCCGGCTCCAACGGGCAGCACGTCTTCATCATGGTTCAGGATGGCTCCGACATAGAGCGCTTCCTGCGTACTCTGCATGAACGCTGCTGGTTACACGGCTTTGGCTGGCTGACGGTCGGGGCCGGCGGACAGTTGCTTGACCGGTCCATCGTGGACCGCACGGTGGGAGCGCCTGAGCGCCTTGTATTCGAGGCCGCGCCGCTACTGGACGCGCCGCTTGTGCAGGATCAGGCGAGCCGCCTGCCGATCGTCACGAAGGGGATCGCGCTCGATACCATCACCGTGTGCCCGCCGTTGACGATCACTGAACGGGCACGGCTCAAGGAACTGCGCGAAAAGGAAAGGCACCGGCTCGCGCCCGATGCCGCCAAGTCGCGCGACGCCTTCATCTCGCAGCAGTCGAAGCGTCTGGCCAAGCATACCAGCATGTCGGCGGAGAGCGCGGCGCAAGTCATCGCGCGCCAGTGCCGGGGCATTCTTCTGCCGGACCTCGTGCTGCCGTTTGACGACCCGAACCTGGCCGGCATCACCGTCGGCGACGTGTTGGCCGATCCCGCGCGCTTCGAGGGCACGACGCTGGCCGATCCCCTTGAAGGCATCGAATACGGTGCGTGCTGCGCGCGGATCATGCGCCGAGCGGACGGTACGCCCTGGATACATAGCTTCGCACATGGTCGCACCATGTATGAGTTGAAGCAGGATGCCGCTAGCGTCGAAGCCGCGTTGAACAAGGCGCCCGCCAACGAGGTAGCTGCCGCCTTCGTCCGTCTCGCCATCGCTGCGGAACTGGATGCTGATGAGCTAGAGCATCTGCGAGGCCTTGCGAGCCAACGTGCTGGCGTGGGCAAGCGCGCGATTGAGCGCAAACTCAATGCCACTCGGCGCGAGTTGGCCAGCCAACGGGCGCAGGAGGAACGAGACCGGCGAGCGGCCGAACGGCAGGATCCGAGGCCACAGATCGAGGCCCCCGAACCGGATGCACCGTGGTTACCGCAGATGCAGGTGCTCAATGAGATTCTGGGCGCGTCTGCCGCTCCCGAGCCGCCGATGCGCGATGTAGAGGGATACGTGACCGTCATCCGAGTGTCGGCGAGTGCCGAGCATGCACACGTTGACAGCGCACGGGGCAAACGATGGCGAGACCGATGAAACCCGCTTGCCGCCGCCTGAAGAGCTGCTACTGACCCGACTTGATGATCCGCAGCTCGCAGAGCTGATCGAGCGGCATGTCGATTACACCGATGCGAGTGGGCGTCCGGTCCATCTCACTGCGCCGTTCGTCAAACACTACCGCCAGCGGGACGACAACATGCTGCCCATCGCTACCGCAGTCGCCACTCTGCCGATCGTCCTGCCGGATGGTACGATCCTGTCAGTGTGCGGTCTGGACCGGAGGCGCGGCATCGTGTTCCGGGTGCCCGACGAGCTGCAGCAGCTCCTGCCGTCGGCAGGGGGACTGCACGCCATCGGCCGTGGCCGAGGCAATGCGGTTCCTGACCGACGAATGGCTGGTGGATGTCGCCACCGATTATTCGGGCAAGTGCGTGTTGCTCGCGCTGGCGTTGACCATCATTGAACGCGCGGCTCTGCCCGAGCGCCCTGCATTCTTCGCTACAGCGCGGGCCAGCGCGGCGGCGGGAAGACCACCGTCATCAACATGCTGGCGGTGGCAGTTCTCGGTCGCCGCGCCGCTGCGTCAGCCTGGTCCCCAAACGAAGAGGAGCGCCGCAAGGCTTTGTTCGCCTACCTTGGCGAAGGCGTCGCCCTTCTGGTGTGGGACAACATCCCGCGCGGCGCCGCCATCTCCTGCCCGTCGATCGAAAAGGCACTGACGGCGGAGACCTACAAGGATCGGATTCTCGGCGTGTCCGAAAACAGAACCGTTCCGGCCAGCCACGGTCCATGCCTTCACCGGCAACAATATCGCGCCACGCGGCGACATGGCGTCGCGCTCTCTGATCGGCGCGGCTGTCCGTAGATCGTCCGGACCCGGAAAACCGCAAATTCAAGCACGCGGACCCGATCGCCTGGACCGAGGCAAACCGTGGCCGCGTCCTGTCGGCGCTGTACACCTGCCTTCTCGGCAATCCGCGGCTGGGCGCCGGAGCACCCACGCCGGCCGAAACGCGGTTCAAGATGTGGTGGCACCTTGTCGGCTCGGCCATCGAATACGCAGCCGAGCGGCATGAGGCCACCGCCTTCCCGGCGGATGCCAAATGGAACAAGGACTGCGCGCCGAACGAGATCAGCTTTCGCACCCTGTTTTTGAGCGGAGAGGTGGACGAAGAACAGACCAGCAGCCTCGCCACCGTGCTCGATTTGCTGCGGCATCGCTGGAAGGACGGGTTCAAGGCGAGCGACGTGGCGACGTTCGCCGGGCAGGCCAGCGAAGAAGCAATCGAGTTTAAGGCGGCATTGGAGGTAGCGAGCGGCAAGCCGCTACCGATAATCACACCCACCACGATCAATTGGCGGTTGAAAGCCGTCACGGACGCGCCAGTGCTCCTCGGGGACACCGCGTTCGCTCTCCGCTACGCACAGGACAAAAGTAAGAACGGCGGCTCGTTCACCGTCAACAAGGTGTCCTGATGAAACGCAACCTACGCATCTTACGCATCCTTCCGGCCGGTGAAATTTACGTGGACGTGTTTTTCGGAGTTGCGGGCAATTCGCCTTTCCTCGTGCGGGAACGGCTGAGAGGTTGCGTATCTTGCGTAGGTTGCGTTTGGCAGCCGTCCGGCAGATCGAGGGAGGCGCTCGCACATCTGCCGAATTTCCGGTCGTGCCGGTGCGCAAGCACATGCGCCCCGACGGCGCTCTGTAAACCGATCTGCGGCTCGGGCGAGTGCGGCACTGCCGCAATTTCTACGGTCCTACGCGCGTGCGCGCGCGTACTGGGTGGGGAAACAACGGCAGCGCCGGAATTTCTGGTGTCCGGAATACGTGGGTCTTGCGATATATGCGGATCGAGCTGCGGTGCGCAGTGGTGATGGTGAAGCGGCCGAGGTATGCGGCATGAAAAATGAGGCGGGACCGATACCGCGAGCTGTTCGACGTGGCGCCTAAGCTTCCCATCGTCGTGCCGGCGACGATAAACGTGGCGGCGATCCGACAAGGTCTCGGGGGCTGGCCTGTCGTCACACAAGCGGCTTTCGCTGGTCGGTTTGGTTTCAGTGCCGCGGCGGTACGGGATTGGGAACAGGGCCGGCGCAAGCCGGATGCCGCGGCTCGCGTGCTGCTGCTCGTGATCGCGCACAACCCCACCGCGGTGGATGCTGCGATCCAGGCGGCCAGCGCGCTGGTAGTGCCGACTTCCTGAGCAAGATCGCTCTGCGAATTCGCCCTCAGTCGCGCCAAATCAATGCTGAAATGCCGGCACAAACTGCTATATCTGAGCGCAAGGTGATTGAAAGTTACGTGGTGCAGACATCGTCTCTAGCAGTCTTCGTGAGTTCAGAGCTGTCCTGTATGACCGAGACGCCGCCGTCCTAACCCCAAGTTAGCCAAGAGATTTAGGCAAACAAAATCCATGTCGCGTGGTGGGCACAACTGGAAAGGCCGAGGGACGGTGGAAGGCAGCCGATCGCTCAATGTGATGAAGTTGGCGCGTGCCGGCTATTTGTCCGGTGCGAGGTTCGGCAGCTGGCAGTGGACATATGGGGACGGGACGACGTGCTCCATCGGGATCACGGGCGGTGGGCAATCCATCACCCTCGATTATCGCATCAGGTCGGGTGCCGAGGATTGGCAGACGGTTCAGCAGCGTGTGCCGATCCGCTGGACGCCTTGTCGCTTTGGCGGAGAGCGACCCTGGTTCGTCTGCGACGTGTCGGCGAACGGCGTATATTGCGGCCGTCGGGTTGCGAAGCTCTACGGTGGCGGCCGGCTCTTCGCCTGCCGACATTGCTACCGCCTCGGCTATGCGGTGCAACGCGGCGGACCTGATGGACCGCGCGCACCATCGCTTGCGCCGCCTGCATCGGAAGCTCGGCGCGGATTACGACGGGCCGGACGGTCTTCCGCCTCCGCGACCGAAGTGGATGCGGTGGCGGACGTATCATCGCGGATCGTGCAGCAGATCGAGGATGGCGAAGAACACTTGGAGCAGTGTTCATGGTCGGGCGCGCAGCGGATTCCTTGCCCGGATAGACAGATCGGAACAACGCAGGAGGATGACGACGATGAACACGATGACACCACCGCCCACCGCGGTGCCGAACGCCAGCTACGAGGCGACACGCTTCAACGCGCTGCAACACGGGGTGCTGTCCCGCTACGCGGTTTTGCCGTGGGAGGACCGGCGCGAGTACCAAGCCCTGCTCGATGCGCTGGTGGCGGAGCACGCGCCGCAAGGCCCGACCGAAGAGCATCTCGTCGAGGAACTGGCCGGCATCATCTGGCGCAAGCGCCGGCTGCAATTGGCCGAGGCTGCGATGTACCGGGAGAGGCTGCGCAAGGACGCGACCAGCACGTACGATCCGGAACATGTCGCTGGCGCCGCGCTCCTTCCATTGATCGGCAAGCACAAGGTCAAGGCAGACATTCCGCAAGCACTGTCAGCGACACCGGCGGACACCGCACGCGATCTGCGCGACGTGAAGCGCGACCAAGCGCATGACCTGCAAGGCGCTGAACATCCTCGCCGCAGGGGAACCGGACGCCTATGCCCGCGCCCTGGCAGCGGCTGCGGGAGGACATCCGCTCATACTGGCTGGAATGCCTGGAGGACCCGACCGACCGATGACCTGCACTATGTGCCAACCGCCGAGGCATTGAAGGCTTGGGTTCGTCGGCACTGGGACGAATGGTATGACGAGCCGATAGCCGAGCTTGAGCACCGCGACGCGATCAGGGAGCAGGCGTTCGGCTCGGCGTACGCCACCCAGCGATTGGAAGTCGACGGCCCGATACGAAGTCCACCTCGACCGCAAGCTGGAGCGAACGCTCGCCATGCTGATCCGGTTAAGGGAGCTTCGGCGGACCACCGTCGCCGGGGTGATCCGTTTGGCAGAACTGGCGCTGTAGCCAGCAAAGATAGGGACAGCTGGTCGCGACGGATGCGCTGAGGTCCACCGAATGCGTCAATTAACCTATTGATATACCTGCCATTAAATCTGTGACAAGGAAATACCCACAACTGCACCCCACAAGGGCGGCGCTACGCCACGCTAGCCGGGCAACGGGCCCAGCCGGCCGGGTCTAGCATGGCTACAGACTGCGCCGTCAGTGACGCGACGATCCGAGAATGAAGTGATTTGCCATTCCGTATATTCCGTGGTTCGGTCAATTGCTGCCATTCCGCAGCACACGAACGACTTCCCACCTTGGGCGCGCCATCCCGTCGGCGCGCCTCTCTTTGGCCGCCCGTTGCGATGGATGGGCGTCAGTGGGCGTCTTTCCTGTCACGCCACCCACGCCTATACTGCGGCCATGCCAGCCGAAAAAGCGGAAGGCGTCCAGCACGGATGCGTAGCGTTTTGACCGTCGTCCTTGTCCTTCTTTCGCTTACTGGGTGCGCCAAGCCGACAGCCCGATCTCTAACTCTCCCGGATGGCAGCGCCGGATTGGCCATCCGATGCGGGGGGAGCAATATGCTTATCTCGGACTGTTACGCCAAAGCTGGCGAGCTTTGTCCGAAAGGCTACAGCGTTCTCACCAGCGATACCTTTGAGCAACCATCCATGATGGCCACCAGCGCCATTGCCGTCGCAGGGTCTTACACGGCGAGAGAGATGTTGGTGAAATGCCACTGAACGGGGATGCCGCCGACTGACGATCTCCCGACCGCACGCACCACGGCCTCGCCAGTGCGCTCGCCCGGATCGTTTTCAGTGAAGCCTAGCCGCACGCGATCATCCTTGGTGCTATCAGCTAACTCCGCCCATGCCGGAAATGGGCCGGTATTTGAATCCTGATAGGAGCCGATCTCTCGCGCTCAACGACCTTGGCGGCGCGTTCCATAGCTTCATGCTCCGCCTCGACAACCTCGACACCGAGTTTGCCAAGATGCTCAATGAAGCCGAGTAGACTAAATTCTTGCAACGTGATTGTCCTTGATCGTGCGCCCGGATTTTGGGCGGGAAAATTTGTGTAACTGTATATACAGAGGGGACGTATTGGGATTTTACGAAAAAAATACGAGGTAGGGCAGCGATCGAGCGCGGCAAGTTGGCGGGTGGTAAGCCCGTGGGATCTTTCGTGAAACTTTTGTAATGTTTAACTTCACTTTACTCCATCTGCGTAAAGTCCACTGTCAGGCCCACGGCAGAAGGGGGCACAAATGCCTACTCACGTCGTTCTCGCGCACAGCGATATCGTCTTTTTGCGATCGTGCGAATTTGCACTTAACAACGCGGGATGTTTCGTAGAGGCGTTTGACAATTCTATGTCGGCGCTCAACCGGCTGGAACAGTCTGAGCATGTCGATGTTCTGGTCACGAGGACGCAATTCCCAAAGGGTCAGCCGAACGGGTTGTCGATCGCCCTGATTGCGAAGCAGAAAAAACGCGGAGTGCAAAATCGTCGTCACTTCTGTTCCAGAATTGGCGGGACATAGCGAAGGCTTGGGTATCGTCCTCCAAGCGCCAGTAAGCCCAGCAGAGGTCGTTAAGGCAGTCCGCCAAGCGATGGCGGATAGCCTCTGAATCGCGACCGACCGTCCGGTATATCTACTCGTAGATACGGACTGTATGAGAGCTCAAAATTATGCGAAAAAATTTGTGAGTTAGGGTAGCGAGCCGCGCGGCGGCGAAGGGGGTCGATGCCAAACGCATCGGCCAGGCGATCCCCCCCCTCTCCCTATGCGGCTGTGGTGTCGCGGGCGCGCATGATGGTCTGGCGGCTGGTCTCATACTGCTTGGCCACTGCCGACACGCTGGCGCCCTCCGCCAATGCCACCCGCACCGCATCCCGCTGGCTGGCGTCCAACGTAGCAGGACGGCCAAACGTCGCACCCTCTGCCTTGGCGCGTTGCAAGCCAGCTTGCGTCCGCTCAATTAGCAAGTCGCGCTCGAATTGCGCGACGGCATTGATTACGCCCATCGTCATGCGGCCGGCGGGGCTTGTAAGGTCAACGCCACCCAACGCAAGGCAGTGAACGCGAACGCCCATGCCGGCCAGCCGGTCAACCGTGGTGGCCACGTCGATAGCGTTGCGGCCAAGGCGATCAAGCTTCGTGACGATCAACACGTCATCCGGCTCCAGCTTGTCCAGCAACCGCATGAAACCAGGCCGCTGCTCGATTGCGGAACTGCCAGACACGGTTTCAGCCACCACGCGGCGGTGTTCCACCTTGAAGCCGGCGGCTTCAATCTCGCGGACCTGGTTTTCGGTGGTCTGGCCAGCGGTCGAAACCCGAACGTAAGCGAAAGTGCGAGGCATCGGTGGAACTCCTGTCCGAAAACGATGTCCGTATATCCCATGCTGTCCACAAGTCAGTCAAGCTATATTTCGGACAGGATGGGGATACGTGACCGTAATCGTTCGTTTTCGGACAGGCTAGCCGCGGTGAGCGTCCGGTAGGGCAATCAGAGGATCGGATATTCTGGCCCTTTCTCGAATCCGCGAGCGCGTTATGGCCGGTCTGGCGCGGGTGCGGGCGGAAGGCAAGAAGCTTGGCCGGCCAATGGTGGGCAGCGAGGTCGAGGACGCGATACGCGGTCGCCTATCGGCTGGCGATGGCATGCTGAAGGTGTCAAAGGTCCTTGGGGTGGGGGTCAGCACCGTGCAGAGGGTGAAGGCCGAGATGCCGGCTGCGGCGGGGGGTGACGGCGACGGGTTGAGTCCAGTGCTCCCCAGTGCAAGCCATCGAAGCTCTACAGGCCTCCTTCGATTGGCAATGTCAGCCGGGAGCGCATGGACCACATCGGATGACTTGAACCGCCGCATTCGCCAACGCCGGCGTGTCGGCGCTGCCGGAGTTCGGGAGGGTGAGGTCAGGCGCGCGGCTGGTTCGCGCTCAAGGGTCCCGCTCGGCAAACATGCCGCCGAGGCCGGTCGGCGACACCGCGCTCAAGGCAGTCGGACCTTTGCGTGTCCCGCCCGCCACGCGGTGCCACCCGATCCGCCCCATGGCGCGCAGCCGCTGCTCAAGTCGCGCACGGTTGCGACCGAGTGGTGCTGAGTTGGTCATGTCGCTGATCCTGGGGAAGGCTTCGGCGAACATCTCCAAGGTGGTACCGAGCTGCGCCGAACGCCGGCAGCATTCCGGCTGGTTGCGCCGTGAGGAAGAGAACACCGCTATCCTCGCGATTGGTGAAGCAGGGCGTGGCGATCAAGGAGATCGTGCGGCTCACCGGCAAGTCGCGCGGGCTGGTACGTCAGGTGGTACGCGGCGGCCGCACGGATGTCTTCCGCAGCAGGATTGTGTTCGCTGGAGCCGTTCCTGAAGCAGCTCGATGCGGACTGGGCGAGCTGGCTGCCATAACGGTGCGGCGCTTTGGCGTCGCGTGAAGCTGGCAGGCTTTGCCGGCGCGGCTTCGCGTGATGGCGGAATGGGCGACCCGGCGGCGGAAAGAGGAAGCGACGACAAGCGGTGATGGACGGCCGCGCAAGGCGCCGTCGGCGCGCGGCGATCGCGCGTATGATGACGGTCGAACGCGGACGTTCTGTCCAAGGCCGCCACCCGCACGATGGCGATCATCGCAGGCGCATGCCAGCGCTCGTCGTGGCCCGCGACCTGATGGACCGGTTCCACAGCATGATCCAACATCGAACGAGCGCTGATCTGGAGCCTTGGATCATCGATGCCACGCCCGGCCTGTTGGGATCTTTCGCCAAGGGAATTGTGCAAGATCGCGCCGGCGTCCACGCCGCGATGACGCAACCCTGGTCGAATGGCCAGACCGAGGGGCAGAACACGAAGCTGAAGTTGGTGAAGCGGCAGATGTATGGCCGGGCAAAGCTGGATCTTCTGCGAGCCCGCCTGCTCGGAGCTGCATGATCTACCGCGAAGCCCTGCACCAAGTTTGCGCCAGAGCCAAAATTGCACACGTTGTGTAATCGCGGGTGGCTGCTCTCCGCAGGACACGAGGTCCGATAGCATCGGCCTCAGCAAAGCAGCCAACAGGAGAGCAGCCGTGAAGCACTATGTAGGATTGGACGTGTCCCAGAAAGAGACCGCGGTGTGCGTGGTCGACCAGGACGGGAAGGTGGTGTTCGAGGGCAAGGCAGCGTCGGATCCCGGCGCGTTGGCCCGAGTGATTGCCAAGCGGGCACCTGCTGCAGAACGGATCGGCTTCGAGACGGGTGCGATGGCCAGTTGGCTGTGGCACGAACTCAAGCGCGTCGGCCTTCCGGTCGTGTGCGTGGACGCTCGCCACGCCCACGCCGCGCTGTCCGTGCGAATGAGCAAGAGCGACCCGAACGACGCTCGCGGACTCGCGGAACTGATCAGGGTCGGTTGGTATCGTGAGGTCCGGGTCAAGAGCGACGACAGCCAGGCAGTTCGATCTCTGCTCGTTGCCCGGTCCCGCCTGGTCAGCATCCGCCGCGATCTGGAGAACCAGGTCCGCAGCCTGCTCAAGGAGATCGGCTTGTTGTTCCCGCGCGCAATCGGCGGACAGTTTCGCAACCACGTGCGCCGCCTGCTCGATCAGCACGTGCTACGGTCCATCGTCGATGGCCTGCTTGCGGTGCACGAGCAAGTCGAGCAACAGCAAGCCGCTCTCGACAAGCGCGTCCGCAATGAAGCAAAGGCCGACGAAACGACACGGCGACTGATGAGTGTGCCCGGCGTGGGTGTGGTGACCGCGTTGGCGTTCCGTCACACCATTGATGACCCGACACGGTTCCGATCAGCCCAGACAGTTGGGGCATACCTCGGCTTAACACCGCGACGGAAGCAGTCGGGCGAGCAGGATTACAATGGCCGCATCTCGAAATGGGGCGACCGGCTGCTACGGACCTACTTGTTCGAGGCCGCAAGCGTCTTGCTGCACCGGACGCAGCGTTGGTCGGCATTGAAAGCATGGGGCGTTCGGCTGATGAAGCGTGTCGGCGCCAAGAAGGCCAAGGTTGCGGTCGCTCGCAAGATCGCCGTCATCCTGCACTGCATCTGGACTGACGGCACCTGCTTCGAATGGGGCAAGGAGAAGAGGCACCTTACCAAACAACTGAGATCCGGCCCGCCAGCTTCGCGACGCCGGTTGTTGTCCCTGCCGGGACGGTGGTGTAGGTGACCTCGTTGTTTCGGCTGAAGGCGAAAATCCCGCACTTCGCTGCACACGTTGAGGCACCCATCCCCGAACACAATCATGAGGCTCGGACCTCGGAAAGGACCCTGACCCTGGCAGTGAGACACATCATCGACGTTCAATGCTGATGCGACAATACGTCCAAGCCGGCGCCGCTGCTGTGGATAAGCAGCCCCCCCGCGCCGAGACTCTGAACGGTCGCTTCGGTGGGCTGCTGATCCACAGCTCCCACCAAAACTAATGGGCCATGTAAAATGTAACGAAGATGATGAATCAGGTGTTGACAAGGACCCGCGATTAAAGGGCCGAAACACACGTAGAGCCCGGCCCGCAGGGACACGCCAAACAGGTTTATCGGCTGCCCTGGGATGCCTTATGGTGGGCTACAGGATCAAATGGAACGACTCCGATGTTACCGAAGAACGTCGATACCCCACGCGGACAATATTTGAAGGCGATTGCTGATAAGGCCGCAGCTGCGGACCTCGCTGGTTGGCCTATGTTGAACGAAGCCGATTACGTGCTCGTTGGCGGTTTAGTTGTCCTGTGCAGTTATATTGATCTCAATCTGCGTCGTGTCCTAGAGGCGGTCCATCATGCGGGAATACTCGGAGAGCCGTGGGCAAGTAAGCTGAACAGGTTAGATGCAAGTGAAGTGTCAAAGGCAATTCTGTCTCTGTCGTGTTGGGATGATGCGGGCCGGAAAGTTCTGGCAGAAGTCGAAGAAATACGCGGTCTGAGAAACTTGGTGTCCCATTTTGCAATCCGACGCTTTCCAGCGGAAAACGCTTTTATTTTCATCGCAAAAAGCGCACGCGACTTCAGACGCCAGTTCGGCTATGATCCTCCGCCGGGAGCGGTGCTCACGGCCATAGTAGACTGTGAGCAAATCCGAGGCGTCCTAAAACACGTGCAGCGTGTGCAGAACTGGCTCGCGGTCGCTACCAAGGATTTGGAAGAAAAGCTCTCTCCGGGAAAAACGTTTGTGGCGGCTCCTCGCCCGTCGGGAGAAGCCGCATAGCTCGTGCATCAGTGCTGCACCCCGCTCGTCGTCACAGATGGGACAAGCTGCAACGTCCAGCCTTTGGCGTTCATGCACGCTTCCATAAGCTGGGTTCGATTGTCTTCGTTGATGTCGTAGGTGTAGTGGCCGCCGAAAACGTCTGTCCCTACTCCGGTCGCGGGTGGTGTCGCTTGCGATGACGGTTGCAAGCATTCGTATCTGTCCTGTTTGAAGTGAGCCTGCTTGCTTGTGTACGCGGCACTGCAATAGTCGGCCACGGAGCGGCGGCATGATGCTGCTGCGTGGCGGCGTAAAACCCGGCCACGAGCGAGGTTTGCCCTATCGAGGTTCGAGAGGGGCAGCCGGGGATGTTTGCGGTGGAGATTTACGCGGCTGTACGGCGGTTTGTGTTTATTGACGGCAACAGCCGACGTGAGGCGGCCAGGATATTCGGCCTGAGTCGGGACACGATCGGCAAGATGTGTCGGTTTTCAGTTCCCCCTGGCTATGTTCGCAGCAAGCCACCGGAGAAGCCGAAACTTGGAGCGCTGATTCCGGTGATCGATGCGATCCTGGAGGCCGACAAGACGGCTCCGCCGAAGCAGCGTCACACCGCGAAGCGGATATTTGAGCGGCTACGCGATGAGCACGGGTTCACTGGCGGCTACACAGTGGTCAAGGACCATGTGCGTCTTGCCAGGACGCGCAGTCGCGAGACCTTCGTGCCACTCAGTCATCCGCCGGGCCATGCGCAGGTAGATTTTGGCGAGAGTGTTGGCGTGATCGGCGGCGTGCGGATGAAGCTGCACGTATTCTGCTTCGACGTGCCGCACTCGGACGCTGCTTCGTCAAAGCCTATCCAGCGGAGACCACGGAGGCGTTTTTGGATGGGCATGTTTCGGCCTTTGCTTTCTTCGGCGGCGTTCCGCTGTCGCCGCGCAGGCGCGTTCTCACACGGTCTGCTTGAGTTTTGCACCGAAGGTCCACGGTGGGTGGATTGTGCTGAAAAAGGCCGGTGGCACCGGACGGGCGAAAGATTGATTCGCAGTGACAAGACCGCAATCAACTATGGCGCTTTCGTCGCCTTCGCTTGCACACTGATATTGGTCAAATCCGTCTACAGGGCCAAATGTTCGAGGAAAAGTCCGCGCTACTCCGCGCCATCGTGCTGTGTGCCGACCATGAGCGACAGGAGACCAACTTGGCAACCAAGACCACCGCGAAGGCGACGTTGCACCAACGCGCCATTCACGAGCTCAAAGAGTTCGCGATCCTTTTCGTCTATCTCTACATCACTATCGGCGCGGTGGTCCTGCTGAAGACCGCGGTGCTTCACACTCAGGGCATTGATGCTGTCGTGTGGGGCGTCACCGTCGTCAAGGCCGCGGTGCTGGCCAAATTCATGATGCTCGGATACATGATGAAGATCGGCGAGCACAATACCACGCGCCCGCTAATCTGGCCGACGCTGCGTGGAGCGTTCGGCTTCCTGGTGCTGCTGATAATCATGACCATCATTGAGGAGGCTGTCGTCGGCCTGTTCCATCGCCAGCCGATTGCTTCCTCGCTCGCCGCGCTCGCTGGCCCCCGGTTGGAGGAAACGCTCGCCGGCTATCTCGTCATGCTGCTGGTGCTCGGTCCATTTTTTGCTTTCCGGGTCCTCGGTGAGGCGCTCGGCGAAGGCAAGCTGGCGCGGATGTTCTTTGTCGAGCGGCAGCCGATAGAGCAGAGGTAAGGGAGCGTGAGGCGCGTCGCGATGCAGGCCCAGCATCGAGGGTCGATACGCCAATGTTCTTCGTCCCCATCACATGCAGCCAAAGTATCAGATCAGGAATTGCCGCACAGATCAGCAGTAGTGCACCCTCGCAGTCCAGTGCAGTGACGCCGACACCGGGGTTTTGGGGGCGGACGACGGGGTCAAGGGCCGCAGCCGGCGCTTGCCGGTGCGCGAAGCGCAGCCCTTGAGGCCGTCGCCCGCCCACAGCATGATGAAGCAGCCGTGCGATCGACAAGGGAACCTCCGGCCGTAGCAGAAGCTACGGCGTGGCAAAGCGCCACCTGCTTCCCGACGTCGAGCATCGACAAAGCCGATATCTGAACAATCGGGCCGAAAGCTCACATCGACCGACACGGCGTCGGGAACGGCAGATGCAAAGGTTCAAATCGCCCGAACAGGCCCAGGACTTCCTGTCCGCTCATGCATTCATCCATGGCCACTTCCACCCACGCCGCCATCTGCTGTCAGCTGACGCATATCGTGCGCTCCGGTCTGTGGCTTTTGATGTCTGGCACCACGAGACATGCGCCGGACACGCGACATGACGCGCACAGGCGAGCCGTTCTGGGCTCCAGCTCGTCCGTCCGAAGTTAACGTGACAATGCCCCTCACGGCACTCTGCGCCGGATCACTTCGTACATTTGGCAACCGTGGATCAGATGGGCATATGGCGCGAGCTTCGATCGTCATACAGAGCAGCATGTTCCTACCGTCCGCCTTGAACTTATCGAAAGCAGCTAGCTAGCACGCACCGGGGATGCCGCTGGGTGAGTTCTTTTCGGCTGCCTTGCGAGCTTCAACTCTGCCGTATCGTGCTGAAAGGAGACCAAATGCGGTGACGGCCGTGGCCGTCACCGCAGTGTCGTCGGCCTTAGCTAGCCGCCGTTACCCCCGCCGGCTGGTGGGGTGTACCAGGGGATGGCAATATCGTTGCAGGTGATATTCGGACCCTTCACATTGGCGATGAGCCATCCATCTGACCTGAGCTTCCCGTCAACCGTAGCAGTTCTACCCTGTCCACCCATCTCGGTGGCAGTCATCGTGAAAGTTTTGGCTGAAGTGTTCAAGGTTCCTGTCGCCTTCGCCATAGCCTTCATGTCGTCCCACGCAATCATGCCCATTAGGGCGCCGTCGGCTCCCGCCGTCACGTGCCAGTCCAGAGAGGGACATGCGCCAGTCGCCTTCGAATGAAAGACATAAAGTCGGCCTTCAGGCGCTTGCGCTGTTGCAACACCGATTGATGCAGCCAAAGCCAATCCGCTTAGCGCAATTCTCTTGGTGAGGGTCATGCTACCTTTCTCCCATTGCTTGTCATTGTCGAGGTCATTCGAGGCGAAGTATGGAGACGTAGAACTCTCAGGCGCCCGTCACGCCACCAGTTGGCTTCCAGTTGGCGTCGTTAGCACTGGTTGCCGTCGTTAACAAAGGCCTGTCTTGGCGAGAGTTGATTATGAACTGCTTGCTTTTCTGCCACGATCCCGATCAACTCGCTCGCGATCATGCTTACCATCGTAGTCCCGACGATCGCCGCGACTTTCGCTTTCGCCCGGTGGTTTCGTGCTTCCAACACAAGGAATCCGACCGCGAAGAACAGCGTCGGCGGCAGGACTCCAAGATTGCCGGCATATCGACCTCCAAGGGTGCCGCTTATCAACAAGCCCAGTGTTGCATCACTCAAACGCGAAGACGCGCTTCCAATCGTTTTTCATGCTGATGTCGGGCCAGCTGTTCTTTTTAGCCGCGTCGTACAGCGCCTGGGTGAACGTGACTGTCTTGGTGTCGGGAAGGCCCTGCGCCGGTCCATACGCGTACTCGCGCTGCGCGTCGTCGTGCAGCACGAGCATTCCCAGCCGCGCGCCGGCGCCGGCCGTGGTGTACTCCAACATCGGCCGGTCGCCGATGGAGTTGCCGAACGCGGCGTAGGGTCGGCGCCCGATCACCATGTGGATGCCCTCGGGCTTGCCCGCGACATCGTCATTGAGCAGCAACTTCGGCTCCCTGGTCAGGATCGGCTTGCCGTCCTTGTCGTAGCCAAACTTCGTTCCGCCCATGGAGCCGACGACCTGCTCGGGTGGGATGCCGTAGACCCGCTCGGCGCAAACCCGAACAAAGTCCTGGCCGCCGCCGGAGACGATGTAGGTCTTGTAGCCGTAGGCGCGCATGTATTGCAGCACCTCCTGCATCGGCTGGTAGGTGAGATCGGTGTATGGCCGTTTCCAGCGTAGATCCCTGGCGGTTGCGAGCCACGCTTTCACCTGCGCACCGTACTCGTCCACCGACATACCGGTGAGCGTCGCGACGACAATCTTCTCCAGGTCCGGCGCCGTGAACTTCGCCATCGCCTCCCGATTGCCGGACAGCACGGTCTTGAACGGCTCGACCTTTGCCAATTCTGGCCTCGCCCTGACCACCGCCGGCCCCCGGTCCAGGCAGTAGGCCACCTGCGCGTACATCGGATGCTCGACCCACAGTGTGCCGTCCTGGTCGGTGGTGACGACCCGCTCGGCGGGTGGCACGAACGTCGGACTGGCGGGGTCGGTCGTGGCGCACAAAATCGAGAATCGCCCGCTTGGCCGGTCCATCGTTCCACGAGGGCAGCGGACTCGGCTCCGTGCCCGCGGCGATTGGAATGAGAAGACGTGGCGCAATTGGGAGCAGAGACAGGCCGGTGATTAGTGTGCGGCGGCCGGGTGTAAGACCGTAAGCTTTTGAATTCATTCAGCGAACCTCAGTGATGTCAGCACGGAAGGTGAATTTTCCCGGGAGCCGATATAGGCGCCCTTCTGCCGGAGCTGCCGGGTCCGCCTGCTCCGCCACTGTAGTGGTGGCAGCGTCCGCTGCAGGGAGCGAAGCGGTAGTAGCACCGGGCGGGCTCTGGGCTCCCACGATCTGCACCCAAGCTGGTGCGGATATCAAGAAGGCCAGTGCAACCATGAAACTGAATCGCATCAATTCATGCCTCCGAGGGCGTTAAGCACGCCTCTGGTTATCAGCTTGTTTTGCGCCAGCGGTTCGCGTCGCAATAACCCGCATCAGGGCTCACGGGGCTGAAGCGGCCAGCGTCAACTCAACCCGCCGGTTCTTCGCCCGACCCTGTGCCGTGTCGTTCGAGGCGACCGGGTTCGCGTCGCCGAAGCCCTGGGCCGCGACAAGGTCCGGCTTCAGGCCTTGTGAGATCAGATACTGCATGACGGCTTCGGCGCGTTTCTGCGACAACACCTGGTTCGAGGTGATGCCCTGTCGCTGCAGCTCCGGACCGATCGGGGCGTTGTCTGTATAACCGTTCACCACGAGCTTGTTCTGTTGCGTCGGCGCCAGCTGCGAAGCCATCTTGGCGATGATCTGCTTCCCCCGAGCACTCATCTGCCAGCTGCCAGGCGCGAACAACTGGTCGCTGTTGACGGTGTACTTGATCGCACCCTGCAACCGGGTGATCTGCGCCTTGTCGGTGTCAATCTCCGCCGACTGCGAAGTCACTTGTTGCTGAAGCTGCTGATTTTGATCTTTGAGCGCGTCGTATTGGCTCGACCAGAGCCAGGTGCAGCCGGACAGGAAGAATGGTGCCATCAGCGGGAACACCAGGGCGCCATGTTTCAGTGGATTGATCATGCGTTTTGACTCCTTTGATTTAAGACCTAGCTCGGTTGTATCGAGGTCATTCCGCTTTCAGCCAGTTGATTGTCGCCGTGCCGAACTCTGCGTCGTCCTGGACCGTGGCTTCTGCCGCGCGACTGCCCAGCGTCGCAGACAAACGGAAGCAGGGGTTCTCATTGCTTTCTCGGATAGAGTGAAGGACGTGCGGGTTCGTCTTCTTTCATGGACAACGAGTATCCCGTGAAATAGCGGGCCCCTCACGAGAGACGACCCGCGTATTTCACATTCGGACTAACCGGTTAGTCGCCCGCGCCGATGGTCTTCACGAGTTTGTGAATATCCATCAAAGGCAATGGATTTTCCGGATGCTGAAGATTCGGATTCATGTCGTTCGACGCTCCGCCGGGGAAGCGTTTGATGTTCGGAAAATCCACGATGGATTTGTCAAACTCCAGATCAGCGGACCTACATCAGCGAAAAAGCCCAGCCATTGTCATAGCCGGCATAGCGGCCCGGCGAGGTGGTCGGCATGCGCGTGCTCACCGCACCGTTGAACGTCATGTCGTATTTCTCATACGGGTCCATGGTGAGGTTGTAGCACGAGCCGATGGCGCCGAGATCCTGCTTTGGACCAAGCCAGGTGTCCTTGGCGGTATAGAGATATTTCCAGGCGATGTTTGATGTCGGGGTTTTCGGGATCATCGCCGATGTCGGCGCGAATGCCGCCGAAGCTTTCACCGTCGATATAGATCCACGAGTTGCGCGCCGAATGTCTGGCCTTGCCCTCGATGTAGGCGCTGTTGTCAATGCTGTCGAAATAGATCGGCTTGCCGTCGTTGTCCATCCATGCGCCATGCGGCGGCGGGGTGAGGCCGACCATCGTCGCCAGCGTCGCCCAGCAGTCAATGTGCGACATCATTTCGCCATAACGCGCGCCGGCCGGAATCTTGCCGGGTGCCCACATGATGCCGGGCACACGGAAACCGCCCTCGAACGGCGAACCTTTTTCGCCGCGGAACGGGACGGTGCCGGCGTCCGGCCACGCATCCTGCCACGCGCCATTGTCGGCGGTGATGATGACGATGGTGTTGGGAGCCTCGGCCCGGATTTCATCCATGATCTTGCCGATGTTGGAATCCAGTTCCAGCATGGCGTCCGAGTAATTGCCGAGGTGCGATTTTCCAATGAACGCCTTGGCCGGAATGTTCGGATTGTGCATCTTCATGAAATTGACATCCATGAAGAACGGCTTGTCGTCCTTGGCGTGCTGCTTGATGTAATCAACCGCCGAATTGGCCTGCCGAACATCGAACTCATGCAGATAGTCGTAGTCAATGCGCGCGACCTTGGTCGCGGGTTTGCCGGCGGTGCCTTCCCATTCGTATAGGTTGACGATCTTTTGATACTCGTCCCAATATGCGGCGTTGAATTTCGGGAACCAGGGATGGGCGAAACTATCCGTGTCGTCATAGGTATAGACGCCCGGATAGTAGGCGGCAAATTCCTTCATTTCGTCGAAGCCATGTTCAATCGGGTAAAATTTGGGTTGATCGCCCAGATGCCATTTGCCCGAGAAATAAGTGCTGTAGCCGTTCTTCTGGAAGAACTCGGCGATCGTCGGCGTGGATTTCGTCAGGCCGTTCGGGTCGCCCGGAACAACCACGACCGAGAGGGCCGAACGGATCGGGATGCGCCCGGTCATGAACGAGGCGCGTCCCGCCGTGCAACTCGCCTGGCCATACCAACTCGTGAACACCGCGCCTTCCTGGGCGACGCGATCGACGTTCGGGGTCGGATGGCCGAGGTTCGCGCCGCCACCATAGGCCGCCGAAATCGTTCCAGCCGGTGTCGTCGGTCATCAGCATGACGACGTTGGGCGGTTTTTGCGCTTGCGCGCTGGGGGCGATCATTGGGAGTGCCGACAGCGACAGGCCGACGGCGAGCACGCCGGATGCCTGCAAGAGCCTTGAATTGATGGTCATCCTGGGCCTCCATTGCTTGACTGGTACTGCTGACGACATCGTGGTCCTCCCTATCTTCGTGGTGACGCATTGCTCGACTGTTTTCCCTACGGCAGCGTGACTTTGTTCGGGTTCTTCGCGAGGTTCAGCACGGTATTATCTTTGGCTTGGTTTACCCGGCATCGGGCCAGCACTTCGACCGCGCGGCAATCTCAACCATGCCTGTTGGCCTGGAGTGATCCGTAGCTCCGTCTGTACGAAATGCTCCGCACCTCAACGTTGAAAGGCGCCCAGAACTGCTAGCCCTTGTATGGGACGTAGGTCATGATCTTCAGTGGCCCATCGGTACAATCCGACCCCTTAATTTGCGCCACAAGCCAGCCGTCCGACTTGCTGCGCGAGCCGGTGATGGTTCCTTGCGGCCCCTTGCCGTCAACCTGCGTTATGGTGATAGTGAACTGCTGGTTGGCGTCGATTGTGCCGGTCAATCGGCTCACGCCAGCCATATCTCCGGTCTCCGCGAAGCCCTTCAGGTCATTGCCGTCCCTCTGAACTTGCAAGGCAATGCCAGGGCATCCGGTTTTCGCCGCAGTGTGGACTGTCCAGTTGCCAGGTGCGCCCGTCATTGTGCCCTGCGCTAGCGCTAGGCTGAGCGTCACGCTGCAAGCCAGTGTGCTGGCTGTGATCATTCTCCGGTACGTCATCACGCGTTACCTTTGTCAGTTGCCACTCCGGCCACGATGACGATTAGGCCGGCCAGCGCGCTATGTATTTCCGGCAAATCGCAGGCTGGAGACCAGCAATAAATAACAGCTGGACGAAGCAACGGCTGGAAGGAGGCCCAGCCCAGCGCTGCTTCCGTCCTTGCTGTGGCCCACGAGCTTGCTGCCGGTTTATTCCATTTTCACCAGAAACGAGCGTCGTGTCGCCACGTGGTGTCGACTTGGCCAATCAATGGGCTCGTGATCACCAGGCGGCAGGCGTACCACGGATGTGGCGAGCATCCGGCCATCTTGCCGGAGATTTCTGGAAAGTGCTCGGCCTTTCGCTTTTTTGCCGGAAATACATAGGCAGCGCCCACCGCCGCACGCACACTAGGATCGCAATCGGGACGTCGATGTCGCGTCGGTGCGGCGCCGCCGCAAAGCAAGACGCTCCGCGTCAGCTTGGTGATGATGAACAATGCCGGTCAGTACGACATCGGTCTTTAGCCGACTGGATGACTTCCAGGCCGCCTTGCAGATCGAGGGTAACCTCAGCCTATTCACTATCGGCTATGGTCGGTTCCTCGCGCGGCTGACTGCGATCGAGCTGTATCACCTACGCCTGCTGGCTGTTGAGGAGCACTTGCCTCGCATCGGTTTCCTTGCGGTACCGACAGATATTGTCCTGGTATTATTTCCGCTGGACGATCGACCGGCGCCGATCTGCGGTGGCGTCAGGCTGCGAAAAGGCGAGATCATGACTTTCGGTTCGGATCATCGTGTGCATGTGCGAACCGAAGGTCCTTCCCGGTGGGGCATCATTCGGTTTCCGATACAGGAGTTCGCTGGGGACTACCACAGGCTGACCGAATGTAGATTTGCGATCCCGCGTGATGCCCAACTTTGGCGTCCCCCACTGGCGGCTGGCAGGCGTCTGCTGCAACTCCATGCAGCCGCCATCCGTGCCGCCGAAACACGACCTGAAACAATTGTGGACGCCGAGGCGGCGCATGGCATGGAGCAGCAATTGATCGAGGTTCTCGTCGAGTGCCTGTTGGCAGGACCGTTGAACGAGAAAGCCCAAACCAAGCACAGGGATCGTGGAATTGCCGTTCGTTTTGAGGATTTCCTCCAAACCAAGCCGGACCGGCGCCTGCATGCGAAAGAGCTCGCCGCGGCAATCGACGTTCCCAGTCGCCTCCTGCGCGCGTGCGGCGTGCAGGACCTGGGCATGAGTCCGACCAGCTACATCCGGCTTCGCGCATTACACAGGGTGCACGGCATTTTGCGCAGCGGGGCCCTGGGCGCAACAAGTGTTTCGCGTGTCGCGCGTTGCCAAGGATTTCGCGACCTTGGTCGTTTCGCTGCAACCTATCGCTCCCTGTTCGGCGAGTTGCCATCCGCCACGTTAAAGCGGGGCTCACACCTGCAGCCTGCTAACCTGGCGCCGCGTGACCTGCGCTCGCTTGCATGAAGTTTGCCAGAAACCTCGACCTGGATCAATAATGAGGTCGAACGATCAGCTATCAGGAGTTCGGATGGCCGCTGGGAGACGCAGTCATGTCAGGTTTAGTCCATCATCACCGGTTCCGAGAAACCGCGGCGGGATAGACGTGTTGACGCTATGCCGCCGGTCGTTCGCCTCGGCACGGACGCCAACCCATGAGGGGAACGAAACTAGCTCTAAGGGCTCGTCAGACAATAAGCGAATCTGGTTGAGGTGGGATTCTCCTAGCGGAGCCGATGCGATATTTTGAGTGGATGATCGATTTCGGACCGCATTGGCGAGCGTTTCGCGTCGTTGTCGCCCCATCTGAATGAGCGGGAACGACGGCTGTTTGCAGCGACCGAAGCGGATAGCGCCGGCTACGGCGGTATCGCGGCGGTGTCACGGCTCACCGGCATGGCAGCCAGCCAATCGGACGAGGTCTGAACGATCTGTCGAAGCCGGTCACACTTGAACCTGGGCGGCTTCGTCGTCGGGGAGGTGGTCGCAAGCGGTTGGTGGCAGCCGACCCCGCATTGCTGCCAGCGCTGCTGGCACTGGTCGAGCCGACTGAGCGAGGCGATCCAATGTCGGCGCTGCGCTGGACCTGCAAGAGCCTGCGGCGACTGGCGGCGGAATTGGAGGAGCAGGGCCATCCAATCAGCCACACCGTGGTCGCCCGAGCCGAATTCCACGGTGAATGGAACTACACCATCCATTCCGGCAACCGAGCAGATAGAGCAGTTGATTCCCGACAGACCCTAAGGACCTGCAGCCTACTCGGGATGAGGTGCCAACCTAAGAGCGTGCCGAAGGTATCCGTCAGGCACCGGTGCAGCGGAATACTGACGATTGCGGGTTGCAGCAGATTTAGATTGGAGATAAATGAGCAACGAGCAACCCTCCTCGTCCAATACAGGATCGGGCGCATTCCGATGAGACGTGCGCCATTACCACCGCGCAGACTCGCCAGCTCGCCAAGTCAACCTTCAAGGCCCAAGCTCTCTATCGCCACTCAGCAGCTGTCCTGTAAGTGCATTCTACTGATCTTGTGACGCAGGCAACGCGCGTGAATTTATCGGCTAGTTGGTATGCACACGGAGTTGGATCAGGAGGTCGCCAATGCCGGCAAGCGCCGTTCGAAGCTTCACCGATCCAGACGACTATGCGGCGACGATCCGACAAGGAGTGGTTGAAATGACTGTCGCGGGGCGCGAGCATTTCTCCGCGCATCTAATCCGTATCGATCTGCACCGCCTGTGGATGCAACGATTTTCGGAAAGCACGGCCAGCATTAAACATATTAACGGTCGAGGTGGACGCGCCGTCATCACTTTCCCGACACAGGTTGGCGGAAGCCAGTCCTGGATCGGTGTCGATCTACAGCCAACGAATATCATCCGACACATGGAGGGGGGTAGCTACTATCAGCGTGTAGCGGGAGCCACGAGCCATGGAGCCATGTCGCTGTCGGTGGCTGACATGGCCTCGGTCGGAGCCGCCATCGCCGGATGCGACCTGGCGCCCCCATCTGATGCACTGATCCTCAATCCGTTGCCATCCGCGATGGCAAAGCTTCAGCGGCTCCATGCGGCAGCAGGGCATCTGGCAGAAACCGCCCCTGAAGTCATCGCCAATGTCGAGGCAGCACGTGGCCTGGAGCAGGCACTCGTCGAAGCCATGGTGGGTTGCCTCACGACAGGTGACACTGCTGAGGAGCGCTCAGCGCAGCGGCGACATCAACGCATTATGCAACGGTTTCATCGGTTGATAGATGAACATCCCGACCAGGCCTTGTACGTCCCGGAGATTTGCAAGGCAATTGGAGTAGCGGAGCGAACATTGGGATATGCTGTCAGGAACAGATGGAAATGAGCCCCAAGCATTGGGACCCGCTGACGCGCCGCATGCAGATGGCGAGAGGGGACTTACGCCGGGCGGCGCCTGCCGCGACAACAGTGACGGAGGTCGCCTCGCGATACGGCTTCTGGGAATTCGGGGCTTCGCAGGAGTATACAAGTTGTTATTCGGTGAGCCGCCGTCTACCACCCTCGCGCGCGCGCCGGAGTAGTGGGAGGTGCTGCACAGGACACAGACGCAGATGGCGCGCTGAGACTTAGCGTGGCGCGACAGTGGCCGCGATCACACACCTCCCTTGGCAGCTCGATGAGCTGTATAGTGCTTTCCGTTTGATGGGTAACAATTTGATCGATAGCCCCGACGAGGCTATAGAGCGTCTGCGATATCAGACACGCCTCACATTGGTGATGAGCGGTGTGCCACCTTTCAGGATGCCCGTCAGATCCTTGCGGTAGGCAGTGGCGAAGAAGAAAGCGCCGAGTGGTATGAAAGGCACGTCGCGAAAGGCCTGCAATCTGGATTTTGCGGCAAGTTGCTTCTGTTCCTCAGGATCGGTCGTTTCGATCCAGGCATTCCGGAGTTTCTCCACCCTCGGCATGGTCGGCCAGCCAATCAATGATTGCCGGCCCAGGCCTCGTAGGAAGCCGTGTGCCGCCGGACTCATTGCCGAGAACCCCGGTGCACAGTTCGCGGTCACGCTCCAGCCGCCCTGGTCCAGCGCCTCCGTTGAATTCAGCCGTTGCGCGACCGTTGCCCAGTCGAGCCTCTGGTAGTCCATGTTCATGCCGAGCTTGCGGAAGACGTCACCGGTAACCTCGCTCATGGCGTTGATAGCCGGAAGATCGGGCGGCGCGAGAAGCACGAAAATCTTGCCGTCGTAGCCGGCAGCGGCGAGGTTGCGTTTCACTTGCGCAAGGTCACGCGGGGAGTTCAGCGCTTCCATGCCCGCGTCGTTGGCCAACGGTGAGGTGGGGTTAAAGAAGCCCACACCCGTTCGTCCACATAGAGCGGTCCTCACCTGCCACCGCCGTCATCATGTCGGTTCTGGTTGAATGCGCCAGGAAGTGCGCGGCGGATGTCATTGTTGTCAAAAGGTCGCTGTAGATAATTGAAGCGCAGAACGGCGTAGTAACCGAGCGTGTCTTTGATGTCGACCGACACGTCCTTATGTCTCCGTAACAGAGGCAACAGGTCGGCGATCGGCTGCTCCCACCAGTCGACCTCGCCCGACTGCAGGGCGGCGGCGGCGGTCGCGGCGTCGGGAACGGTGTGCCATTCGAACGCTCGAAATAGGCGATCTTCGGGCCGGCCGAGCCGACCGGGGGGCCATCCGTACGCGGCACATAGCCCGCGTTGCGTTCATAGACGGCGAGCGAGCCGGGCACACACTCGTTCATAACGAACTTGTAGGGGCCGCTGCCGATGATCTCTTTCACCTGCTGGCTGGGCTCGCTCAGGGCAAGGCGCTCGGGCATGATGGCGGGCGCGAAAGGGTTGGGCTTGCCGAGCAGATCGGCGAGCAGGCGAAATGGCCGTTTGAGGCGAAACTGCAGCACGTCGTCGGAGATGGCGGACAGTTTGTCCAACTGGTTGAAGAGCGAAATCGCGTATACGTCGCGCTTGGCCCAGCGGTTCAGCGATGCAACGGCGTCGCGTGCCAGCACCTTCTCGCCATCGTGGAAGTGCAGGCCCTCACGCAATGTGATCTTCCAGGTCTTGCCGTCGTCCTCGATAACGTGACCGGCTGCCATTTGTGGATGCGGGCGCGCGGCATCGTCGATGCCATACAGAAAGTCGTAGACGAGGTAGGCATGGTTGCGCGTGACCAGAGCGGGAGGTGAAGTGCGGATCCAAAAGCGCGATGTCCGCATGCGGCACAAATTTCAAAACCTTCTGATTGCCGCCGCCCAAACTGCAGGAATGGCAAGGGAGGCCGCGGCAGAACCGACCAGGAATTTGCGGCGTTTCATCGCGCTGCGCTCCGCTGTCTTTTCAAACAAGTTATACCTGACGCCGGGTTTCCCATAAACCGATGAGCACCGTTCTATGCGCGTGACGTGCTTGTCCCGGCACTGGCTTTGATCCTACCTCCGTCAGCTTAAGGGCCCAGGCGCGTTGGGCGCACACAATCGCTCCGGTCTAGCCACGGTGTGATCGATCATGAGCGCCACCAGGTAGAATCGTGCCATGGCGGGTAAGAAATTACGGCTGGAATGCGAAGTTTTGCCGGAATTGCATAGCGCGCGAGTGCCTATGTCGTCAGCATCATGCAGCGCCAATTCACAAAGGAAACGCGTGATGATGTACCGCAGAATTATTACAAGCGGCGCGCTGGTCTGCTTGGTAGCGGTTGCGACGAGCAGCGCGGCTTCGGCCCAACAACAGCCACCTCCGAAGCGGTCTGGCCCAGTGACGGCAATGGTTGTTATGACTCCCAATGGCCCTGCGACGTGCGCGACGTGGGTGCAGTGGCGCTTGCCGGCTGCCCATCCGGTGGACAAGGCGGCCGTCGAATACTGGGTGGAGGGCTACCTCTCTGGTCTCGCCGCGGGCAGCCACCACGACGTGATAGGGCAGTTTCGCCGCGACGCACTCGCCGCTTGGCTCGACCGCTACTGCACTGCGAATCCGCAGACGCCACTTCCGGCCGCGGTCAATGCGCTGGGGCTCCAAATGCTCGCTCATCCCGGAGGGCCGCTGTGATGGCAATGATTGAAGCATGGGACCCCGCAAGCTGGTCACTCCTCGCCGCTGCTCTTGCATTGGCGCTTTCCACAATGGGATGTGCCGCGGGTGGCGCGGGTGCACCAGGTCCCCTCAGCAGTCACGGAGTGGACTACGCTCCGTCGTTTAACCCCGACTTAGGTGTCGGTGGTTGAGCGTCCCGACCCCGCAGGGCTGCATTCATTGAGTGCGGGAAGGAAAGATTTACACATGTCTTAATCGAAGCCGACCTGGAGCAGGTCAGGCGTCAATGCCATATGGCCGAACGCGAAGAGCGCGATGGCGGCGATCGGCAGCTGAGAGGCGCCGGGGAATTCGAAGTAGCGGAAATGTCATGCCAGTTTGGCTGTTCGCCTCGCTACGTGGCTATCGGATCGGCTGGCCGCCAGCCGATCTGGTGGCTGGACTGATGCTGGCGGCCATCGCCATTCCTGGCCAACTCGCCGCCGCCCGGTTGGCGGGGATGCCGCCACAGACTGGGATTTATGCCTTCGCCGCAGGGTCGCTCGCATTCGCTGCCTTCGCGGCCAACCGATTTATGTCGGTGGGGGCGGACTTGACCATAGCGACTATCGTCGCTGGTGCATTGGCCTCGATCGTCGCTATAGAGGAACATCATCGTCGCAATTGCTCGGATGTCGGATGAACGGGCGCAGGTCCAGGCCCGTCGTACGGGCTTGATCGAGACTATTGGCCCGGATCGTGTGTTCATGTCAGTCGAGGAGGCGGTACGGTCCCTGGGTCCAGGCGCCGAGCGGCGCGCTCGAGCCTGAAAAACGTGAACCTGAAGCGCTGACGCAACAACGCAGGAGCCATGCCATGCCCTGTTTGCGCGCCTTGGCGCTCGTCATCAAGGAGATCGAGAGGCTGCCGCCAGTACTGCCTTTTGCAGTCGGTTTCAACGTCACTGAACTGCCATGCAACTTGGCCAAGATGACTACCAGGCCCGCTTTGTAAAGTACCCTTGTAGCAACGGTGCAGCGCTGTTTACGGAAATGGCCGCACTGTTGGCGAACCTGCTGCCATTCATCCGCCGACTCCACACAGGCTCACCGATCCAAAAGATCCTGTTCAAATTCGTCTCCTACACTGCGAAGTCCGATGGAGACCGCCTACGATTTCGATGGAGACCAGCCACCTATTCCAATGAAAGCCAGCCGGTGATTGACCGACCCGGTTCCCGTCATAACAACGAAGCTGTTGTGTGCTGAGCTCTAGCCACTGCCTGCAGTTGGTGCCGATCCGAGGATTGTAAGCCGGTACGGCGTGTGACCGCCTTTCGGCGCCGATTGGACGCCGAAGGGGCAATGTTCGAGGCCATCCGAA
>CAWBON010000003.1:0-63219 GCA_963790445.1 uncultured Alphaproteobacteria bacterium
AAGGCGTAATCTGGTTGCTTGTCTTGGTTGGGGTTGTCTTGGTTGGGGTTGTGCCGATGGCGTCGGCGCGCTGCTGCTGATGGCGGGATCCCCTCCCCCTACCCCCTCCCTTACCTCCTACCAGGAGGGGAGGGGGAGAACGGTCATGACGCGTCGGTTGCGGGCAAGCGAAAGTTCCTTTGGACGATCGAAGTTCACGTGAAGGAAGACCGTCCCCCGACGCGCTGTTGCAGGATGCGCGGCAAGGATCACGCGGCCGTCTGAAGATTTTTCTCGGCGCTGCGCCGGGCGTGGGCAAGACGTACGAGATGCTGTCGGCGGCGCGGGCCAGGCTGAAGGAAGGCGCCGATGTCGTCGTCGGCATCGTGGAAACCCACGGCCGAAAAGAAACCGAGGCGCTGGTCGGTGAGCTGGAGGTCATACCACGCCGGGTGGTCGAGTATCGTGGGCGCTCGCTGGAGGAAATGGACCTCGACGCGATCCTGGCGCGGCGGCCGCAGCTGGTGCTGGTCGATGAGCTTGCGCACAGCAATGCACCGGGCAGCCGCCATCCGAAGCGCTACATGGATGTCGATGAACTGATCGCGGCCGGAATCGACGTCTACACCACGCTCAATGTGCAGCATGTCGAAAGCCTGAACGATGTGGTCGCGCAGATCACTCGGATCAGGGTGCGCGAAACGGTGCCTGATTCCGTCATCGACAATGCGGACGACATAGAACTGATCGACCTGACGCCGGATGACCTGATCCAGCGTTTGCGGGACGGCAAGGTGTATGTGCCGCACCAGGCGGAGCGTGCCGTTCGGCATTACTTCCAGCCGGGCAATCTGACTGCATTGCGCGAACTTGCTTTGCGCCGCACGGCGCAGCGGGTGGACGAGCAGATGGTGCGCTATATGCAGGCGCATGCGATTCCCGGGCCGTGGGCGGCGGGTGAGCGCATGCTGGCCTGCGTCGGCACGGATCCGAGCAGCACCGACGTGGTGCGCCATGCCAAGCGCATGGCCGACAGCCTGCGGGCGCCGTGGACCGCGCTCCATGTGGAGACCGGGCGCAACCTGCGCATCAGCGAGGTGGAGCGCGACCGCATCTCCGAGAGTTTTGCGGCTGGCGCAAAGGCTTGGCGCGGACACGGTCACGCTGCCCGGCCAGGACGTGGCGGACACGATCGCCGATTACGCGCGCGCCAACAACTTCACGCACATCATCATCGTGCAGCCGCCGCGTTCGCGTGGCTGGAGTTGCTGTATGGATCGCTCGCGCAGGCGCTGATCCGCAGGGCCGGGGGCGCCAGCGTGCATGTGCTCGGGCGCTCACGGCGAAACGGCGGAGCAACCGGAACAGCGCGCGGTGCAGGAGCCGCGCCGCGGAGCAGCGAAGCGCGGGCGTATCTGGGGAGCCTGGCGTTCGTTGCGGCATCGCTTGGCGTTGCGTTGGTGCTGCACCAGATGGTGGGTATCGCCAGCGTCTCGCTGACGTTCCTGACGGCGGTGCTGGCGGTTGCGGTGGTGTACGGGCTGTGGCCGGCACTGTTCGCCAGCTTCGTCAGCGTGCTGGCCTACAACTTCTTTTTCCTGCCGCCGCTTTACACCTTCACCATCGCCGACCCGGAGAACGTCGTCGCGCTGTTCTTCTTCGCCGTCACCGCGGTGATCGCGAGCAACCTGACCGCGCGGGTGCGTGCGCAGGCGATCACCGCGCGTCAGCGTGCCCGCACGACGGAGGAGCTGTACCAGTTCAGCCGCAAGCTGGCCGGCGCGGCGAACCTGGACGATCTGCTGTGGGCCACGGTGCATCAGATCGCGCTGATGCTGAAGGTGCATGTCGTCATTCTGTTGCCGGAGGATGGCAGGATGGCGGTTCGGGCAGGCTTTCCGCCGGAGGATACGCTGGATGCGGCGGACCTGGCCGCGGCGAAATGGTCATGGGAGAAGAACCATGCCGCCGGGCGCGGCGCCGACACGTTGCCTGGTGCGAAACGTCTGTTCCTGCCGATGCAGACCGGCCGCGGCGCGGTCGGCGTGATCGGCATCGACCGCGACGAGCCGGGTCCGATTCTGACGCCGGATCAGCACCGCCTGCTGGATGCGCTGGCCGATCAGGCGGCGCTGGCGATCGAGCGGGTGAATTTGGTCGAGGACGTGGATCGCGCGCGCCTGGCGACCGAAACCGACCGTCTGCGCGCTGCGCTGCTGACATCGATCTCGCACGATCTGCGCACGCCGCTTGCATCGATCCTTGGATCGGCGACCAGCCTGACCCGCCAGGGCGAGGCGCTGGATGCGGCGACGCGGCTGGATCTGATCGCGGAACATCCAGGATGAGGCGGAACGGCTGAACCGGTTCATCGGCAACCTGCTCGACATGACCCGGCTGGAAGTCCGGGCCGCTGCAATTGCGCACCGGCCCGGTTGATCTGTCGGACGTGATCGGCACGCGCCTTGCGGCGCGCCAGGAAGATACTGGCCGCGCACAAGACGCAGGTTGTCCTGGAGCCCGATCTGCCGATGCTCGACCTCGATGACGTGCTGTTCGAGCAGGTGCTGTTCAATCTGCTGGACAATGCCGGCGAAATATGCGCCGGCCGGATCGCTGGTCACGATCAGGGCGTGGCGGGATGAGCGGGCGGGTCTGTCTGCAGGTGCTCGATGAGGGCCCCGGTATTCCCGCGGCGGACCTGGAGCATGTGTTCGACAAGTTCTACCGGGTGCGGGGGTGCCGATCGCCGGCGTGCGGGCACCGGGCTTGGGCCTTGCCATCTGTCGCGGCTTCATCGAGGCCATGCATGGCACCATCGCAGCCACCAACCGGACCGATCGCACGGGCGCGGCTTTCACCATCACGCTGCCGGTGCACGCCGATGCGGAACGGCCGACGGAGACGATCGAATGACCGCGGCTCCGGGCCGCTGCGGATCCTGGTCGTCGACGACGAGCCGGCGATTCTGCGCTTCCTGCGCGTCGGCCTGGGCGGCCAGGGCTATCGTGGTCAGCGAAGCGGAGAACGGACAATCGGCACTGGATGCGGTGCGACAGCGCCGCGCCGATCTGGTGGTGCTCGATCTGGGGCTGCCGGACATCGATGGGCTGGAGGTCATCCGGCGCATCCGCGAATCGGGTTCCGCGGTGCCGATCATCGTGCTGTCCAGCCGCGACGACGAGGCGGCGAAGGTGGCGGCGCTGGATCTTGGGGCTGATGACTACGTGACGAAGCCGTTCGGCATCGACGAGCTGCTGGCGCGGCATCCGCGCCGCACAGCGGCACCGGCTGCAGCAGCAGGGCGAGAAGCCGATATTCCGCACCGGCGATCTCACCGTCGACCTGGTCCGGCGCATCGTCACGGTGCGCGGCAAGGAAGTGAAGTTCTCGCCGCGCGAGTACGATCTGTTGCGGCTGCTGGTGATGCATGCCGGCAAGGTGCTGACCCATAACATGATCCTGCGCGAGGTTTGGGGGCCGAATACCGATGTGCAATATCTTCGCATCTATATTCGCGCGCTGCGCCAGAAGATCGAGAACGACATGGAAAAGCCGGAGTACATCCTGACGGAGACCGGCGTCGGTTACCGGCTGCGGGCACCGGACGCATGAAGATCGGCGAGGTGATACGGCCGGGCCAGGTGATCGTCGGCCTGCGCGTTGCCGACAAGGCGCAGCTTTTGCAGGAACTGGCGCGGCGCGCGGCGGCCGTTGTCGCGCTGGACCAACGCGCGATCCTGGACGCGTTGCAGGCGCGCGAGAATCTGGGTTCGACCGGCTTGGGCAAGGGCTTCGCGCTGCCGCACGCACGGCTGGCTGCGCTGCCGGCGCCGTTTGGGTTGTTTGCGCGGCTCGCCCGGCGCGATCGATTTCGCGTCGATCGATGATCGGCCGGTGGACCTGGTGATCCTGCTGCTGACGCCGGCCGGGGCGGGAAACGAGCATCTGGCGACGCTTGCTGCATTGTCGCGGCCGTTGCGCGATGAGGCATTCGTGCGGCGTGTGCGGCAGGCGCCCGATGCGACGGCGCTGCACGGTCTGCTGGCGAATGGCTGAGTGTGGCGGAGTTTGGTTGGTTGCTGCGGGTCGCGAAGTCTCGGATGCCTGATCTGCGTCGGCGTGGCGGGTGATGTCAGTGGCGGGAGCGGTGGCCGGGGCCGGTGGGTGCGCGCACGCTCCCCTTGCCCCGCCCCGCGAGGGGAGGCGAGGGAGGAGTCACGACAGGAGTTGTTCAAAATCGTGCGCTAAGCTGATTGGCGGCTGGGACAGTTCTGATCGAAGGAAACCTGAGGTCTGAATTTACGGTTTTGTTCGACACCTAACCCTTACGACCCCGTGATTGTGAAGCCGGGCAATTTGGCCACCGGCCTTACGGAACACCGTTAACCGCAACGACACTGAACTTCGCGTATTTCTCGCCGTCCTTATGCGCTGCCATGTATTCCGGTGAATACCGCCAACCCTTTAGTTGCTCCATGCTGTCCCATTTGAGAATAACGAAGCGTGTTCCGGGCGGTGATCCTTCTATTACAGTTCCTGGTCCCGCCGCCAAATAGACGCCGCCATGCGCGAAAATCGAAGCCCGGGCGGGTGGAAGGTACTCCTTCGCATAACCGTCCATGTTGCTGACATCGACCAGTCCGACCATGTACACGGGAGGCTTGGCCTGGGCTTGGAGGCTATGCACGCCCCCTGCCCCAATACCGATGCCGCCGAGCATTGCCAATGTGGCGATGTAAGCTGGTTTCATGGTGTTTCCTCTGGGTTAGGCTTGTTGTGCGTGATGTTCTACTTGATCAGGGCGGCATGCAAGGAGTTCGTTTCATGGCTGATCAGGCGATCACGCCTTGGCGGCGGCCGGACGAACACAGCCAGTCTGGCTCAGCGTACGATTTCGAACAAATCGTGTGATAACCCCGAGGACAATTTTGGCTCCCTCCCACAAGGGGAGGCGGCGACAGTGTGTATGGGACCTGCTGCGTGCGGACGCTGCTGTCAGGTGACTGCTTCTGCTTCGATCTCTACCACGAAGCGCGGATCGGCCAGGCCGGCGACGAACAGCAACGTCGAACACGGCGCGTGGCCATTGAATACCGTGTCGCGCGCTGCACGGAACGACGACAGCAGGGAACGGTCGGTCAGGAACACTGTGGTCTTCACCAGGTTCGTGACGCTCATGGCGTTGGCTTCCAGCACGGCGCGCAGATTGGCGAATGCCTGGGCGATCTGGCCCTCACCGGTGCTTGGCACACTGCCGTCGGGTGCCACGCCAACCTGGCCGGAGATGATCAGTCGCCTTGCCACGCCGTCGAGCAGCAGCCCGTGCGTGTAGCCGGTCGGAGCGCGCACATTTGGCGGATTGCTTGTGGTGATGGTCGCCATTGGCGTTTCCCCTTGTGTTAGTTAGCAAGCCAGTTTCGCACGGCGTGCCTGACGAAGCGAGCGTCCTGCGGATTGGGCACCGGGTTGCCGGCGCGGTGGCCCCAGATGCTGGGGATCGGCTGCAGTTCCGCATGCGCCAGCAACGGCAACTCGGCTGCGTTATCGGCGACGCGAAAATACAGATCGGTTTCGCCGGGCATCAACAGCACGCGCGCGCGGATCGCCTGCAACGCGCGCTGCAAATTGCCGTCGTATTGCGAATTGGCGCTGATGTCGGCTGCATCCCAGGTGCGAAGCTGTGCGTACAGGTTGGCGGCGGGACGGGCGCCGAAGCGATCTTCCCAGTCGGTGCGCAGGAACGTCTCCAGGTCCGGCGCGCCGAGGTTGGGTGTCGGGGCGGCGGCAAGATGCAGACCGGCTCGATAGAAATCCTGGCTGAGCGCCCAGCCGGCATAGATGCGTCCGAACGCACGCTTGGCCGCGAGCGGTTCCGCGGTGAAGCGGCCGTCGCCAGCGTGTTCCGGTGCGGCTTCCAGCGTTGCCATCAGTCCGCGCAGGAAGACCTGATTGTGCACCGCGGTGCGCGCGACGCCGCAGTTGACCACGATGCGATCCACCGCGTCGGGAAACAGCGCTGCCCAGTGGTAGGCCTGCAACGCACCCATCGACCAGCCGTAGACGCAGGCAACGTGTTCGATGCCGAACAGTTCGCGCAGCGCGCGGTGCTGGGCGTGCACGTTGTCGAACACCGTGACCAGCGACGGATAGTCGGCGGTGTTCGATGGACTGGACGACAGCCCGTTGCCGAACATGTCGGCGATGACGATGAACCAGCGCGTGGGGTCCAGCACACCGTCGGGACCGATCAGCCATTCCAGGTCTGGGTGCTGCGCGGCATAGCTGGTGGGATAGACGATGACGTTGTCGCGCGCCGGCGACAGGGTGCCGTGGGTTTTCCAGGACAGACGAGCGCCGCGCAGGACGGCGCCCGATTGCAGCGTCAGGTCGCCGGCTTCGAACGTGCCTTGCTGGTTCGGCCAGTCCATGTGTTGCCTCCACTGGTGGGCAGACGGATGGTCCGGCATTGCGGCGCTGACTTGCAAGAGCCGATCGGCCGGCAAACGTCGCGGCTTGTCCTGCCTGGCACGCATCTGACGCAGCAGGCTGTCGAAGCAGGCGCGCACGGCTGCCGGATCGTGACGCCGCTCCAGCTCGCGCAAGGTGAAATGCACGCGCGCCATCTGCTGGTAGTAGTGCATGAAAACGTAGTTCAGCGTGCCGCCGGCAGCGGCGCCGATCAGCGGCACGGCCTGCATCAGGTATTTCTGCGACAGCATCACGCCGAACCGCGCTGCCACCTGGCGGATCAGCAGGGCGATGGATGCGTGGCTGAGGCTGCCGCGGATCGTCCAGTAGGCGATGTCGATGTCCTCGTCTTCAATCTCCGGGCCGCCGAAGGCGAACACCTCGATGCAGGCCTGCCTGGTATTCGTGCGAGGTCAGGTCCTCGCCGTGGGAGCGGGCGATCTCGGCGATCGAGCGCACCATCAGGCAGGTGGTAATCGGCAGATCGGCCGCGATGCCCGGTACGCCGACAAAACCGCTGGCGCTGCCGGTCGCCGCCGCGACCAGCCTGGCGAACCAATGCCAGGGCTGGCGCTCGCTTTCGCTGTCGAGGCCGACCGTGCCGACCCGGTAGGCGTTGCGCAGCGCAGCCTCGACCAGCGCCTGATAGCGCGGCTGCCAGTCCTGGCCGAGTAGATGCGGGCCGATATCGGCAAAGCGCCTGCCGACGCCGTTGAGCTTGCCGCCCAGCCACTCACTGGTACGGATGACGATGCCGCGGGCGTCCAGCAGGATGGCGGCGGCCTGGGCGAGGCTGGCGCGGTCGGCATCGTCCAGTCGGGCGCTATCGTCCAGCGGGGTGCAGGTGTTGTCTGTGTTATCGGGGCCGGCGGGGTTGGGGCCGGTGGGATTGGGTGCGTCCATGGAGCGAATATAGGTGCTGCGATTGATCGCCGTGGGAAGGCTGCGCGACGGGCCGGAGGCGGCGTTGTTCGCCCGCTACAACGCGCGGCTGCGACCAGGGTTTGCCGTTACCGAAATCCCCGAAGCACGCGGCGCGCCGGCGGAGGTGAAGCGCCGCGAAAGTGAGGCGCTGCTGGCCGCGCTGCCCGCCGCCGCGTTCGTCGTGGCGCTGGATTCCGGCGGCGAGACACCTGGTAGCGAAGACCTGGCGCGCCTGCTGGAACGCTGGCTGGCGACGGGACGCACACCGTGCTTCGTGGTGGGCGGCGCGGAGGGCCTGGACGCGCCGGTGATCGATCGCGCCGATTACGTGCTGTCATTCGGTCGGCTGACGTGGCCGCATTTCCTGGTCCGCGCGATGCTGGCCGAGCAGGTCTTCCGCGCGCGTTCGATTGCGGCGGGGCATCCGTATCACCGCGCGGGCCGGCCTGTACGGTGATTGCGCGATGCGTCGCGGCGATCGAGCGGGCGCGGCCAGGGGCCGGCCGGTCCTGGATGGGTGGCCGCCATGGTGCGGTGATGGTGTGTGGGCGCCAGCCGCCGCTACGAGGGGAGGGGAGAACGCGCTGATTTTGCGGCGCGCATTGCGCGTTTGCCGCCGCCGCCGCTACCGTCCCCGGGCAATCCCACTGTGGAGGCAGCCCATGGACGCGCCTGTGAACCGCGACCCGACCGCGGACCTGACCTGGCCGATGGGCGGGGTGTCTCGCGTTCCGTTCCGCCTGTTCTCGGACCCCGCGATCTATGCCGAGGAGCAGAAGCGTCTGTTCCGCGGTCCGATCTGGAATTTCCTGTGTCTGGAGATCGAGGTTCCCAATCCGGGCGACTGGCGTCTGGCGACGGTCGGCGAAGTGCCGGTGGTGGTGACGCGCGACGAGCACGGCGCGATCCATGCGATGGTCAATCGCTGCGCGCACAAGGGGGCGCTGGTGTGTTTGCAGGATCGCGGCAACGCCCGCGCGCTGACCTGCGTGTACCATTCGTGGAGCTACGACCTTGCCGGGAAGCTGCAAAGCGTGGCGTTCCGTCATGGGCTGCGCGGCAAGGGCGGCATGCCGGAAGATTTCGATCCGGCGCAGCATCGGTTGGAACCGCTGCGCGTGGAAGATATTCTGCGGCCTCGTGTTCGGCACATTCTCCGATGCGACGGTACCGGTGCAGGATTACCTCGGCGTTACGCATAGCCGATGATCCGCCGCAACCTGGGTCGGCCGTTGCGGCTGATGGGGATGCACAGCCAGATCATCCACAACAACTGGAAGTTCTACGCCGAGAACGTGCGCGATTCGTATCATGCGACGCTGCTGCACACGTTCTACACGACGTTCAAGGTGAACCGGCTGGACATGGATGGCGGCATGCTGCTGTCGGACGATGGGCGGCATTCGATCAGCTACGCGAAGCGCGGCACGCTGCAACAGGCGGAGGAATATAACCAGGTGCATTCGGCGCAGTATGATTCTGCGCTGGCGGCGCCGCAGCTGCTGGATTCGTGGCCGGAGTTCGAGGACGGCATCACACATTGCATCCAGACGATCTTCCCGACGCTGGTGGTGCAGTTGACGCTGAACTCTCTGGCGGTGCGGTTCTATACGCCGCGCGGCCTGGATCGGACGGAGTTGTTCTGGATCTACCTGGGCTATCAGGACGACGATGCGCAACAGACGAAGATACGCACGATGCAGGGCAACCTGACGGGGGCGGCGGGGCTGGTGTCGCTGGAGGATGGCTGCATCAACGAATTTGTGCAGCGTGGCACGCGTGGCAGCGAAGATCGGAGCGCGTTCCTGGAGATGGGCGGGCGGGATGTTGCGTCATCCGATGGCTCGCGCGCGACGGAGACGGGGATTCGCGGCTTCTGGCAGGGTTATCGCGAACTGATGGGGTTCTAGCTGTGCGCGAGGCGATCGAGGATCTGCTGGCAGCGTACGCCGAGGCAATCGATGATGGGAAACTGGAGCTGTGGCCTGGGTTTTTTACCGGGGATGGAATTTACCAGATCATCACGCGCGAGAGTTTCGATGCCGGGTTGCCGATCGGCATTCTGTACCTGCGGCAGCCGCGGCATGATGGAGGATCGCGTGCGCGCGCTGCGCACCGCGAACATCTACGAGCCGCATGCGTATCGGCATCTGCTGGGGCGGCCGCGGTTCGAGCGGACGGGCGACGGGTTCGATGTGCGGTCGAATTTCTGCGTGTACCGGATTGCGCAGGATGGCGACACGGTAACGTTTGCCACCGGGCGCTATCTGGACCGGATTGTGGATGACGGTGGTGCGTTGCGATTTCATGGCGCGGCGCGTTGTGCTGGATTCGCGGCGGGTGGATATCCTGTTGGTTCTGCCGCTGTAACGGCGGCGGCTTACGTCGGTATGAAGCTGAGCCAGGCGGGGTTGGAGCCAGGCGGGCGCAGGATTGCCGCGTTGCCGCGCGCCTTGCGATGACAGCTTCCATCAGCGGAATTACGGCTTCGTCGGCGCGATGACGGCTTCGTCGGTCAGACCGATAATGTTCTAGCCGCCCGTCACGCTCATGTGCCGGGCTACCGCCGGACGATCGTGCCGGCGGTCGATGATGAAATCGTGGCCTTTGGGCTTGCGGCTAATCGCCTCGCGGATGGCATCCTCCAGCTCCGCATCGCCGGCGCCATCGCGCAGCACGGTGCGGAAATCCGCGGCATCGTCCTGGCCCAGGCACATGTAAAGCGTGCCGGTGCAGGTCAGCCGCACGCGATTGCAGCTTTCGCAGAAATTGTGCGTCATCGGGGTGATGAACCCGATGCGCCGCCCGGTCTCCGCGATGTTGAAGTACCGCGCCGGACCGCCGGTGCGATAGTCGGTATCCTCCAGCGTCCAGCGCCGGCGCAACCGCGAACGCACCATCGACAGCGGCAGGTACTGTTCGGTCCGGTCGCCGGTGATGTCGCCCATCGGCATGGTCTCGATCAGACAGAGGTCGAAGCCGTGCTCACCGCACCAGGCGATCATGCCGTCGAAGTCGTCTTCGTTCACGCCCTTCATGGCGACGGCGTTGATCTTGATCGCCATACCCGCGGCCTTGGCGGCGAAGATGCCGTCCAGCGTCTGGTTGATCTTGCCCCAGCGGGTGATCGAGGCGAACTTCGCCGGGTCCAGCGTGTCCAGCGACACGTTGATGCGGCGCACGCCCGCCGCGTAGAGACCTTCCGCCATTTTCGCAAGCTGCGTGCCGTTGGTGGTCACCACCAGCTCCTGCAGGCCGCCATCGCCCAACCGCGCGCCCAGGCTCTGGAACAGCGTGAGCACGTCGCGCCGCACCAGAGGCTCGCCGCCGGTGATGCGTATCTTGTTGGTGCCCAGCCGGATGAATGCGGCGCAGACCCGGTCCAGTTCCTCCAGCGTCAGCAGATCGCGCTTCGGCAGGAACGACATATCCTCCGCCATGCAATAGACGCAGCGAAGGTCGCAGCGGTCGGTGACCGATACGCGCAAGTAGGTGATGGACCGGCCGAATGGATCAATCAAGGTAATGTAGCTCCTTCCAATCGATTGACTTGCGCCATCCGGGCAGCCGGTTCAAGTGGCTGGTTGCGATCACGGCACTCGACTTTGGTTTGTATCGGATCGTAAATTGTCCGTGAAAACGCCGGCAAGGGCAGGTTGCCCGTTTGGCGAAAGGGTCCGGAACCAGCATGAGCGAAGCCTTGCGCGTTGCGGAAATGCTCTGTGCCCGCCTCTGCCATGACCTGAGCGGTCTGCTGGGCTCGCTGATCGGCGTGGTCGAGATCGCCCGGGAAGAGCAGCCGGAGAGCGAGGCGCTGGCGGTCGCGGAAGAGACGGCGGTCGAGATGGGACAGCGGCTGAAGCTGCTGCGGGCCGCCTGGGGCATGTCCGAAGGGGCGATGGACCTGAATCAGTTGCAGACCTTGGCGGACAACCTGTCCGGCAGTCGGCGGCTGCGGCTGGACCTCGGCGGGTTGGAACCGGAGGCGGTGTTTCCGCCGCCGGCTGCCCGTCTGATCCTGAATATCGTGCTGCTGGCCAGCGAAAGCCTGCCGAGCGGCGGCATTATCGCCCTGGCAGGGTCGCCCGGCAGCCACGTGCTGGCTACGATCGCGGGTCCCCGTGCGGCTTGGCCCCCCGGGTTCGCCACCTGCCTCGCCGATGAGGTGGCGGCATGGAAGGCCCTGACGGCGGACCCGCGCAATCTGCAGGCCGCCCTGACAGCCCTGCTGAGCCGCGAACATGGCTTCCGGCTGTCGATGCTGATGGCGAGCGGCGCCGAAGAGGGCGACCCGATCCCGCCGCTGCTGCTGTCATTCGGCCGCTGACTGGTCGCCGGTCAGCCGATCGCGGGCGGCCGATCGCGGCGGGCCGATTTACCGTTTCTTTGTCAGCATCTGACCAGGATGGTCCTCCGCCCCGCGATGTGCCGGGCAGACGAGGACTGCCATGGACGATCTGCTGGCCGATTTCCTGACCGAGACCAATGAGAATCTGGCCGATCTGGACGTCGCCCTGGTCAAGCTGGAGCGCACACCGGACGACAGCGATACGCTGTCGCTGATCTTCCGGCTGGTACACACCATCAAGGGAACCTGCGGCTTCCTTGGCCTGCCGCGGTTGGAGCACGTGGCTCACGCGGGGGAAAACGTGCTGGGCAAGGTGCGCGACGGCGTGCTGACTGCGACGCCGGACACGGTCAGTCTCGTGCTGACGGCGTTGGATCGCGTGAAGGCGATCCTGGCGGGGCTGGCAGCCACCGGCACCGAACCCGCGGGCGACGATGAAGCGTTGATCGGCGCGTTGAACGCGACGGCGGCGGGAGAGATACCCAAGGCCGTTGCTGTCTCGCGTACCGTATCGGCTGAACCCGAAGTCGAACCTGGGGCGGCTGCGCTGCCGGACGCGGCGCGGACATGCGTTACGGCGGTACCGGTGCGCCCGGCACAGGCGGGGCAGATCGCAGCGGCGACGCGGCTCGGCGAACCGATCGCGACCGCTCAGACCATTCGGGTCACGGTCGACGTACTGGAAGACCTGATGACGCTGGTGAGCGAACTCGTGCTGACCCGCAACCAGCTTTTGCAGCTCTCCCGTTCGCAGGAGAACATCGGATTCACCGTGCCCCTGCAACGCCTGTCGCACATCACTTCCGAACTGCAGGAAGGCGTGATGAAGACGCGCATGCAGCCGATCGGCAACGCGTGGAACAAGCTGCCCCGACTGGTGCGCGACCTGGCGCGCGAAATGGACAAGAAGATCGAGCTGACCATGCTGGGCGCGGAGACCGAGCTGGATCGGCAGGTGCTGGAGCTGGTCAAGGATCCGCTGACGCACATGGTGCGCAACAGCGGCGACCACGGTCTGGAATCGCCAGCCGAACGCCGAGCGGCGGGCAAGTCGGAGACGGGTCACATCACGCTGCATGCGTACCACGAAGGTGGCCGCATCATCATCGAGATCGCGGACGACGGGCGGGGCCTGCCGCTCGACAGAATACGCACCAAGGCGCTGGCGAACGGCCTGGCGACGGAAGCCGAGTTGGCGGCGATGACAGAACAGCAGCTGCAGCGGTTCATCTTCAGCGCTGGATTTTCCACCGCCACGGTTGTCTCCGCGGTTTCCGGCCGCGGCGTCGGGATGGATGTGGTGAAATCCAACATCGAGAAGATCGGCGGCACGATCGAGCTGAAAAGCACACAAGGGGTCGGCACCAGATTCATCATCAAGATCCCGCTTACGCTTGCGATCGTCTCGGCGCTGATCGTGGAAGCCGCGGGCGAACGCTTCGCGATACCGCAGATCAGCGTGGTGGAGCTGGTGCGGGCACGGAAGGCGGTGGGCCGCGGGCACAATGAAGGCGCGGGCCCGGAAGCCGTCATCGAGCGGATCAACGACACGCCGGTGCTGCGCCTGCGCGATCGGCTGCTGCCGCTGGTCAACCTCAGCGACCTGCTGGCACTCGGGTCGTCGCGCAACGATGACAGCCGCGCCTACATCGTTGTCGCACAGGTCGGCGCCAGCCTGCTTGGCATTATCGTCGATCGGGTATTCGACACGGAGGAGATCGTGGTGAAGCCGGTGGCGCCGATCCTTCGTCACGTGACGATGTTCAGCGGCAACACGATACTGGGCGACGGGTCGGTGATCATGATCCTGGATCCGAACGGCATCGCGCGCGCGACGGGTATCACGGCGAGCGGCGACAGCAAGGCGGTGTCGACCACTGCAAGTGGTCAGTCACGGTCCGGCGAGCTGACGGCGATGCTGCTGTTCCGCGCGGGCGGCGAACAGAAGATGGCGGTTCCACTGGGGCTGGTCGCACGGCTGGAGGACATTCCGCGCGACAAGATCGAAACCTCATGCGGCGCGTCGGTGACGCAGTATCGCGGCAAGCTGATGCCGCTGGTGCCGCTGGGTGCCAATCTGGACACTGCAAAGCCGCGCCAGTCGGTGCTGGTGTTCAATGATGGCGACCGCAGCATGGGTCTGATGGTGGACGAGATCATCGACGTGATCGAGGACCACCTGAATATCGAGCTGTCGGGCGCGCGTCCGGGGTTGCTTGGCACGGCGGTGATCGGCGGGTCCGCCACCGATGTCATCGATACCGGTCACTGGCTGACGCTGGCGTGGCGGGATTGGTTCCACGGATCGGCGCAGATGGCCGACCGTCCCAAGACGCGGCGCGTGCTGGTGGTGGAGGACAGCAACTTCTTCCGCCAGTTGCTGACACCTATTCTGGGTGCTGCCGGCTATCGTGTTACCGCCGCGCCGAGTGCCGCCGAGGCGCTGCGCCTGCGCGACAGTGGTGCGATGTTCGACGTGATCGTGTCGGACATCACGATGCCGGACATGGATGGGCTCGACTTTGCGCGCACGGTGCGCGCGGGTGGTCCTTGGGCGGCACTGCCGATGATCGCGCTGTCGGCGCGCGCCGAACCGCGCGACATCGAGGCGGGGCGCGATGCCGGTTTCACGGACTACGTCGCGAAATTCCAACGCGAGGCACTGATCGTCAGCCTACGGCAATGCCTTGCGGAACGGATTGCTGCGAGGTGAGCGGGGAAGGTCCGATGTCCGGCAGTGTGATGCGTGTCGTGCGCGAGTGGGACGCAGCGACGACGTGCGTCGATAGTGGTTCACCCGGTGGGATGTGATCAGCAAAGCGGAGGATGGCGGGGCTTCGGCCGGTGTGGCGGGCTAGGCGAGGGCGGCCAACGCGCGGGCGTGTCCATAGCGGGCGTGTCCATCGCGGCTGATCGCGACATAGAGGACAACACATGACCACCGATGTGCGGGAACGCGCTGACGCGGAGACCGAGGACGAGGAACGCGTCATTGTCGTGCTGACGGTCGCGGAGCAGCTTTGCGGCGTGCCGGTACTGGCTGTGCGCGACATCCTGGGGACGCATGCGATCACGCGTATTCCGCTTGCGCCACGCGAGATCGCCGGCAGCCTGAACCTGCGCGGCCGCATCGTGACCGCTGTCGACCTGCGGGCACGCCTGCACCTGCCGCCGGCACCGGCCGGTCGGCCGCGCATGTCGGTGGTCACGGAGCAGGGCGGCGAACTTTACGCGCTGGTGGTCGATCAGGTTTCCGAGGTGATGAGCCTGAAGGCGAGCGCGTTCGAGCGCAATCCGCCGACGTTGCCATCGATCTGGGCGCAATTCAGCACTGGCATTTACCGGCTGGACAACCGGCTTCTCGTGGTGCTGGACGTGGGCAAGCTGCTTGCGTTGAACGAAGCGGACTGAGAGCGGGCGCGTGGCGCGCACCTGCCTGGTGGTGGACGACAGCCGCGTGGTGCACAAGGTCGCACGGCGCATCCTTGAAGCTCATGGCTATGCCGTTTCCGAGGCCGACGACGGTCAGCAGGCGCTGGACGCCTGTCGTGCGCAGATGCCGGATTGCGTGCTGCTTGATTGGAACATGCCGGTGATGAACGGTCTCGACGCCCTGACGCGGCTGCGCGCCGAGTATGAGCCGGCACATCCGATCGCGGTGTTCTGCATGACGGAGACCGACGTGTCGGCGATCGAGCAGGCAATGAGCAATGGCGCGCAGGAATACATCATGCAGCCGTTCGATGAGGAGATTTTTGTCGGCAAGTTCGCGCAGGCCGGCCTGCCGTGATCGTCGGCGCACGAACGGTTCCGATCGCCGTGGAGGCGCGGGTCGCGCGCGTCATGATCTGCGACGACTCCGCGGTGATTCGCGGGGCGATCGCGCGGATACTGGAAGCCGATCCGTCGGTGCGCGTCGTGGCGCGGGCATCGAACGGGCAGGCGGCCATCGATGAAGTCGGGCGCACGGCGGTGGATGTGCTGGTGCTCGATATCGAGATGCCGGTGATGGACGGGATGACGGCGCTGCCGTTGCTGCTGCGGGCCGATCCGGGGCTTCAGGTGATCATGGCATCGACGCTCACCACGCGCGGCGCGGACATTGCGCTGCGTGCGCTGCGCCTTGGCGCGGCCGACTACGTGCCGAAACCCTCGGCGGCGCACGGCGACGAGGCTTTCCGCGGCGAGCTGCTGGCGAAGGTCAAGGGCCTGGCGAGGCTGCGCCAGGGCTTCAAGGCGCCGGTGCACGACACGTCCGCGCTGCGTCTGCGTGCGGCGCCGATCATGTCGCCGCGCCTGCTGGCGTTGGGCAGTTCCACCGGTGGGCCGCAGGCGCTGTTCACTTTGGTGCAGGGGCTGGGCAAGACGCTCAATGTGCCGGTGGTGCTGACGCAGCACATGCCGCCGACGTTCACACCGATTCTGGCAGAGCACATCAGCAAAGTCGGCGGCATGCCTTGCGCCGAAGCGAAGAACGGCGAGGTGTTGCTGGCGGGCCGCATCTATCTGGCGCCAGGCGACCGGCACCTGCTGGTGGAAATGGCGCGCGGCAGCTTGCATGCGCGCGTCAACAGCGATCCGCCGGAGAATTTCTGCCGCCCTTCGGTCGATCCGATGCTGCGCAGCGCTGCTACCGCCTGCGAAGGACGCGTACTGGTGGCGATGCTGACGGGCATGGGGCAGGACGGATTGGCAGGCACGCGCCGCGTTGTGGAAGCCGGCGGCGGCGCGGTGGCGCAGGATGAGGCCACCAGCGTGGTGTGGGGAATGCCTGGCGCGGTCGCCCAGGCGGGGCTGTGCCAGGCGGTGCTGCCGCTGCCACGCATCGCACCGAAGTTGCTGGAGCTGTTGCGCATGGCGCGGGCATGAGCCAGGCATTGTCGACGGTCGCATTCGATACTTTTGCCACGCTGCTGAAGAGCCGTTCGGGCCTGGTGATCGGCACCGACAAGCTGTACCTGCTGGAAACGCGGCTCGCGTCGATTTTGAAGCGCGAGCAGTTGCGCGACCTGGCGGCGTTGGCGGAGCGACTGCGTGCATCCGGCAACGAGGCGCTGATTCGCCAGGTGGTCGAGGCGATGACGACCAACGAAAGCTTCTTCTTTCGCGACGACAAGCCGTTTCAACATTTCCGTGCCCAGGCGCTGCCGCGTCTTATGGCTGCGCGACCGCCGAATGCCGCGCTACGGGTGTGGTCTGCTGCGTCGTCGTCGGGGCAGGAGGCTTATTCGATCGCCATGATACTGGCCGAGTGTCGCGCGAGCATCGGCAACCGCAGGATCGAGATCATCGGCACCGACCTGGCGCGCGATCAGGTGCGGCGGGCGCGCGATGGGCTGTACACTCAGTTCGAGGTGCAGCGCGGACTGCCGGTGCAGATGCTGATGCGCTACTTCCATAAGGAGGCGGCAGGCTGGCGGATCAATGAGGCGCTGCGCGCCATGGTGCAGTTCCGGGAATGGAATCTGCTGGGCGACCTGCGTGCGCTGGGTCGGTTCGATGTGGTGTTCTGCCGCAATGTGCTGATCTATTTCGATCAGCCGACCAAGGCCCGAGTGCTGGACGCTGTTGCGCAGCAGATGCATGGTGACGGGCTGCTGTATCTGGGTGGCGCCGAGACGGTCCTGGGCATTACCAGCCGGTTCGTGCAGCTGCCGGCCGAACCGGGGGTGTATGGTCTGGCACCGCCCGCCGCTGCCCGGCGGGGTTTCGCCGCGGGAATGGGTGCGGTGGACGCACGGCGAGCGCAGAGCGGGCGCTGATTGGTATCGGCAAATCGAACAACGCGAAACCGGAAGGAGAGCGAACAATGCGATTCATGATCATCGTCAAGGCTGACAAGAACAGTGAAGCCGGCGTGATGCCGAGTCGGGAATTGCTGACCGAGATGGGCAAGTTCAACGAGGCGCTGGTGGCGGCCGGAGTCATGCTCGCGGGTGAAGGGCTGCATCCGAGCTCGAAGGGCGTGCGCATCAGCTTCCCGGGTGGGACGTTGAGCGTGACCAACGGTCCGTTCACCGACGCGAAGGAGCTAATCGCCGGATTCTGGCTGTGGCAGGTGAAGTCACGGGACGAGGCGATCGAGTGGCTGAAACGCAGCCCGTTCGGCGAGGGGGCCGAGCTTGAGATACGTCAGGTGTTCGAGGCGGAGGATTTCGGTGGCGCATTGACGCCGGAGCTTCAGGAACAGGAACAGCGCCTGCGCGCGCAGGTGGCCAGTCGGCAATAGACACGGCCTGTTCCTGCGAAGGCGGGCAATCTCGGGGGCGTCATGCACCACGAGCTTGCCGCGTCGCTGCGCTTTTCGGGATGACAGGTTGTATCGCTGGTTGCGGCGACGGGGACGTTGCGTTCGGTGCGGCGGGACGAATTTTCGAACGGTCCGGCGCTACGCGCCTTGCAGCACCCGGCCCGCCACGGCATCCAGTTTGGCGACCAGGCTCGGGTCGCGCATGTGGCTGGCGGTGATGATGGCGTTGTCGAGCGCCCGTTCGCAGCCGGCCGGACAGAGTTCGCGCGGCTTGCCGAGTTCGGGCACGACGCGCTGGACCAGGGCCCGCGCCTTGTCGGCATTGTCGAACAGCACGCGCACCACGGCCTCGACTGTGACGTGGTCGTGGTCGGGATGCCAGCAATCGAAGTCGGTTACCATCGCGACGGTGGCGTAGTTGAGTTCGGCTTCGCGCGCGAGCTTGGCCTCCGGCATGTTGGTCATGCCGATGACGCTGCAGCCCCAGGAGCGGTACAGCTCGCTTTCCGCCTTGGTGGAGAATTGCGGGCCTTCCATCACGAGGTAGGTGCCGCCGCGCGTGACCGGCAGACCGAGCCCCAGTGCGGCGGCTTCCAGCGCATCGCCCAGGCGCGAACATACCGGGTGCGCCATCGACACGTGCGCCACCACGCCTTCGCCGAAGAAGCTTTTCTCGCGCGCGAAGCTGCGGTCGATGAACTGGTCGACGATGACGAAATGGCCAGGCGACAGCTCGGGTTTCAGGCTGCCGACCGCGGATAGCGACAGCACGTCGGTGACGCCGGAGCGTTTCAGCGCATCGATATTGGCGCGATAGTTGAGGTGCGTCGGCGACAGCGGATGGCCGCGCCCGTGCCGCGGCAGGAACACGCATTGGACGCCGGCGAGTTGCCCGAACAACAGTGCATCGGACGGCGTGCCCCACGGCGTGGCAACCTGTCGCCACGTCTTGTCCTGGAGCCCGTCGATGTCATACAGGCCCGAGCCGCCGATTATGCCGATGACAGGCTGGATCACGGGAAACCACCGTCATTGCAAGGAGCGGAGCCACGACGCAAGCCTGGTCGAAGTGCGTCGCCGGCCGGAGCCTGCCGCGTCGCCGAGTTGCTTGCAATGACGCTGTCGCCGCGACGACCGGGCCGCCGCGACCGGGTCACTTCGACCGGGTCACGTCAGTGGACATCCGACCAGACCTTGCGCTTCACCGCATAGGTCAGGCCGGTCATCAGCAGCAGATACAGCACCACGCGCCAGCCGATCTGCTTGCGCTGGACCATTTCCGGATTTGCCGCCCATTCCAGGAAGGTCACTACATCACGCGCCATCTGCTCGACGGTTGCGGGCGTGCCATCGGCGTAGGTCACACGACCATCGGACAACGGCGGCGGCATCGCGATCTGATGACCCGGGAAGTATTTGTTGTAGTTCATTCCGGGCTGCATCTGCATGCCGGCCGGCGGATCGGCGAATCCGGTCAGGATGCCATAGACGTAGTCGGCGTGGCCGTCGCGGGCATTGACGATCAGCGAGAGATCGGGCGGCAGCGCGCCATTCAAGGTCGCGCGGGCGGCCTTTCTCGTTCGGCGAAGGGCGAGCGGAACTGATCCGCCGGCGTGGCTGGCCCATCCTTTGGATTGCCCTGGTCGTCGGTGCCTTGCGGCACGGTGACCGCGGCGGCAATCGCCTTGATCTGGTCGTCTGTCAGCCCGATGCCGGCGAGGTCGCGGTAGTGCAGGTATTGCATCGAATGACAGGCGGAGCACACCTCGGAATAGACCTGGAAGCCGCGTTGCGCGGCGGCGAGGTCGAAGGTGCCGAACGGGCCGTCGAAGCTCCAATGCTGTGCGGGCGGCGTTGGCTCGTCCTGCGCCCAGGCGGGTGCTGCCGCGACAGCCGTGAGCATGGCAGCGACGGCGAGCATGGCGGCGGCCGGGAGATGACGCAGCGTGCGCATCATGCCTTCTCCATCGGCTTGGCCGTGGCGCCGGTGGGCAATGGCCCGCCGCCGCCGATCACCGGACGGCTGATGCTTTCGGGCAGCGGCAGCGGACGTTCGAGCTTGCCGAGGACCGGCAGGATGACCAGGAAATGCAGGAAGTAGTACAGCGTGCAGACGCGGCTGAGCAGCACCCAGATGCCCTCGGGCTTATGCGCGCCGCAGATGCCCAGCACGATCACGGCGGCCACCCACACCCAGATGAGCTGGCGATAGATCGGCCGGAACCGCGCGCTGCGTACCGGCGAGGTATCCAGCCAGGGCAGCACGAACAGCACCAGGATCGAGCCGAACATCATGCACACGCCGCCCAACTTGTTCGGCACCGAGCGCAGGATCGCGTAGTACGGCAGGAAGTACCATTCGGGCACGATGTCGGAGGGTGTCTGCAATGGATTGGCGGGTATGAAGTTGTTGGCGTCGCCGAGGAAGTTGGGCGCGAAGAACACCAGCACCGCGAACACGAGGAGGAACACGCACATGCCGACGCTGTCCTTCACCGTGTAGTACGGGTGGAACGGCAGCGTGTCCTGCGGCGACTTCACGTCGATGCCGAGTGGATTGTTGGAACCGACGACGTGCAGCGCGGCGACGTGCAGGAACACCACGCCGACCAGGACGAACGGCAGCAGGTAGTGCAGCGAGAAGAAGCGGTTGAGCGTCGGGTTGTCGACGCTGAAGCCGCCCCACAGCCAGGTGACGATCGGATGGCCGACGATCGGGAAGGCGGAGAACAGGTTGGTGATGACGGTGGCGCCCCAGTACGACATCTGGCCCCAGGGCAGCACGTAGCCCATGAACGCGGTCGCCATCATCAACAGCAGGATCACCACGCCGATCATCCACAGCAGCTCGCGCGGGGTCTTGTAGGAGCCGTAGTACAGGCCGCGGAAGATGTGGATGTAGGTGACGATGAAGAACATCGACGCACCGTTCTGGTGCACGTAGCGGATCAGCCAGCCGTAGTTCACGTCGCGCATGATGTGCTGGACGGAGCCGAAGGCGAGTTCGGTGTTGGGCTGGTAGTTCATCGCCAGGAAGATGCCGGTGGCGATCATGATCAGCAGGGTCACCACGGCGAGCGCGCCGAAATTCCAGAAGTAGTTGAAGTTCTTCGGCGTCGGGAAAGACGGCGTATTCCTTCTGCATCATCGTGAAGATGGGCAGACGGGTGTCGATCCAGTTGATCACCGGATTGCTGAAGTTGCTCTCGTGCTGAGCGGCCATGGCGGAATCCCTGTCGATTGCGGCGGCTGCCGCGTCAGCCGAGCTTGATCTTGGTGTCGGATTCGAAGGCGTAGGGCGGCAGGAACAGATTGAGCGGCGCCGGACCGTGGCGCACGCGCCCCGAAGTGTCGGTACTGGCTGCCGTGGCATGGGCAGAACCAGCCGCCCCAGTCGCCGCGCGGATCGGTCGGCTTGTTGCCCAGCGGCACGCAGCCGAGATGGGTGCAGATGCCGATCAGGACGATCCACGGATTGTGGCCGGCCTTCACCCTGTCCGAGTCCGGCTGCGGTTCTATCAGCTGGGACAAGGGCACATCCTCGGCCGACTTGATCTCCGGCCGGCGTGCGATGGCGGACGAAGATCGGCTTGCCCTGCCAAAGCACGGTGATGCCCTGGCCTTCGACGATCGGCGTCAGGTCGACCTCGACCGAGGACACCGCGAGGACGTCCTTGGAGGGGTCCATGTAGTCGATGAAGGCCCAGCCGATGGCGGCGGTGCCGATGGCTGCGCTCGCGCCGGTGACCAGTTTCAGGAAATCTCGCTTGGTGACGTCAGGGTAGCCATGATGAACGACGGCGGCGGTGGACAGATCAGCCATCTTCCCCTCAATACGATCGCGATTCCGGCGTGGCGCAGGACGCACCAAACCGCGGACGGACCCCCAGGCCTGCCCGGAATTCAGCCCCAGACGGCCGGAGCCGGCCGCGGACAGCGCGCATACTAAGGTCGTGCCCGCACCCCTGCAACACGCCGCGGGCACGGGCTAACCTACCGACAGGTCAGGAACAAGCCCCTATGCCGCAATCCACCAACGAACCCGTTGCACCGCTGCCACACCTGTCGCTGAAACAGCCGGCGCGGGCGTGGTTCGAGTCGCTGCGCGATCGGCTGTGCGCGGAGTTCGAGGCGATCGAGGATGCGCGGCCGATGGTCCGGGGGCGGAACTCCGGCCGGCCGGTTCGGCCGCACGGCATGGCAGAGGCCGACCGCGGATGGATCGGATGGCGGGGGCGGGGTGATGAGCGTGATGCGCGGGCGGGTGTTCGAGAAGGTGGGAGTGAACGTGTCCACCGTCTGGGGCGAATTCAGTCCCGAGTTCCGCTCGCAGATCCCCGGGGCGGAACAGGACCCGCGGTTCTGGGCCAGCGGTATCAGCCTGGTCGCGCACATGCGGAGTCCGCGCGTGCCGGCGGCGCATTTCAACACGCGGATGCTGATCACCACGCAAAGGCTGGTTCGGCGGCGGCGGGGACCTGACGCCGATGCGGCCGGAAGCGGCGGAGGCGGTGGTGGACGCGGCGGATTTCCACGCTGCGTTCAAGGCGGCGTGCGACCGGCATGACGCGGGTTACTATGCCGCGTTCAAGGCCTGGTGCGACCGGTACTTTTTTCTGCCGCATCGGGGTGAGCCTCGCGGGGCCGGCGGTATTTTCTTCGATCACCACTTCAGCGGCGATGCGGACGCGGATTTTGCGTTTACCCGCGATGTCGGGTCGGCGTTCCTGGATGTGTTCCCGCGCATTGTCCGGCGGCGGATGGGGGAGAGCTGGACGGCGGACGAGCGCGAGCATCAGTTGGTGCGACGTGGGCGGTACGTGGAGTTCAACCTGATCCACGATCGCGGCACGCTGTTCGGGCTGAAGACCGGCGGCAATGTCGAGGCGATTCTGATGAGCCTGCCGCCGGAGGTTAAGTGGCCGTGATGGTCGGTGTCGGAATGGCGGCGATCAGCGCAATCCGCGCTGTTCGATGGTGCGACGATCGCTTTTTCGCGGGCGCCTTCTACGGGGACCTTGCATGAGGGGAAGGGGTGGTCTGCTGGCCGGTGTGCGGCTTGCGGTGACAGGCGATGCGTCATCTGGCGATGCGTCATCCTTACCGCGGGCGGCCGGCGATACCCGAGCGGAACAGCAGCGTCAGCGGGACGATGCAGAAGGCGGCAACCGCCGTGTAGGCATACAGGTCCGTATACGAGAGGATCGCTGCCTGCTGGTTGAGCGTCTGGTTGATCAGACCCATCGCCGCGTCATGCGCGCCGAGTGGCGTCTGGCCCATCGCCTCCAGCGCGTGGGTGTTTCGCGACAGCAACTCCTGGTAGGGCTGATCGAATGGGCTCAGATGGCCGGCAAGATAGGCGCGGTGCGCCTGCATGCGCTCTGCCCCCATCGCGGTGACGACTGCGATCCCGATCGAACCGGAGATGTTGCGGAACATGGAATAGAGCGCGGTGGCATCGGCATTCAGCGAGCGCGGCAAGGTTGAATAGGACAGCGTGCTGTTGGGCACGAACAGGAACGCCAGCCCCACGGTCTGGAACGCGCGGAACAAGGCGAGCGTCCAGAAATCCATCTGCGGCGTCAGCCTGGAGGCGAACGCCGACGAACAGCCAAGGACAAAGAAGCCGAACGCGATCACGTAGCGCGTCGAGATGTTCGGCAGCACGACCCTGGCGACGATCGGGATGAAGACGATCATGACGGCCGCGCCGGGCGACAGCAGCAGTCCTGCCAGCAGCGCGGTGTAGCCGAACCATTGCTGCGCCATCACCGGGATCAGCACGTTGCTGGAATACAGGATTGCGCCGATGCCCGGAGACCATGACCACGCCGACGCCGAAATTGCGGTCCTTCAGGCAGCGCAGATCGACCACCGGCTTCTCGACCATCAGCAGCCAGGCGATGCCGCCGACGATGCCCACCGCGGCCAGCAGCGCGAAGATCTGGATGGTGGTTGAACTGAACCAGTCCAGGTCCTCGCCGCGATCCAGCATGATCTGCAGCGAACCCAGGCCGAGCGCGATCAATGCCAGGCCGCCATAGTCGATGTCGCGCAGGTGCGCGCGATCGCGCTGCACCCAGGGCGGATCCTCGACCAACTGCATCACCGAGATGAATGCGAAGATGCCGACCGGCACGTTGATCAGGAACACCCAGCGCCAGGAATAATTGTCGGTGATCCAGCCGCCCAGTGTCGGGCCGATGATCGGCGCGAAGATCACGGCGATCGCCACCAGCGAGAATGCGCGGCCGCGCTGCGAGGGTTCGAACGTATCGAGGATGACCGATTGCTGCGCGGGCTGCAGTCCGCCGCCGAACAATCCCTGCAACAGCCGGAACACCACGAGCTGCGGCAGGCTGGTGGCGATGCCGCACAGGAACGAGCACACCGTGAACATCGCGATGCAGATCAGGAAGTAGCGCTTGCGTCCGATCAGCCGGCCCAGCCATCCCGCGATCGGCACGACGATGCCGTTCGCCACCAGGTAGGACGTCAGCGTCCAGGTGGCGTCGTCATTGCTTGCCGACAGTGCGCCCGCGATGTTGGGCAGGCTGACGTTGACGATGGTGGTGTCGAGGATCTCCATGAACGGCGCCAAGGTCGCCGCGCCGGCGACCAGCCACACGCTGCCCGCTGGGCGCCACGTCGCATCCTGCCAGTCGCTCATGCGGAGCGGCCGGTCGTCTTATCAGGCAGCCGCACCGGCCGGGCTCGATGGCGTGAGGCGCACGGTGGGCACGACGGACAAGCCGAGAGGAAGCGGCAGGTTCGGGTCCATGCCGCTGTCGATCACGATCTTCACCGGAATGCGCTGCACGATCTTCACGAAGTTGCCGGTGGCGTTCTCCGGGGGGAACGCGGTGAAGCGCGAGCCCGAGCCGAGTTGGACGCTGTCGACATGGCCGGTCAGCTTGAGATCCGGGTAGGCATCGACGCTGATATCCACCTTCTCGCCCGGGCGCATGCGGTCGAGCTGCGATTCCTTGAAGTTGGCGGTGATCCAGATGTCCGGCGTGACGATCGAGAAGATCGACTGGCCGGCCTGCACATAATTGCCCTGCTCGACGTTGCGCTTGGTGATCCAGCCATCCTGCGGCGCGGTCACCTTGGTCCAGGACAGGTTCAGCTCTGCCTGTTCGAGCTGCGCGCGGGCGAGTGCGACCTGCGCCTCGAGCTGCTTCACCTGGGCTTCGGCCTGGCCGATGTACTGCGGCACCAGTTCGGCCTGCCGCACCCCGGCCTGGGCCTGCGCGACCTGCGCATCGGCGGAGCGCAGCGCGGCGTTCGGCGTTGTCGACCTCCTGCTGCGTGGTGGCCTGCTTCGGCAGGCCGCGCTGGCGCCGCGCGTCGGCGTCGGCCTTGAAGTGGGTGGCCTGGGCCGCCGCCAGCTGCGCCTGGGCGGCGGCGAGCCGGGCCGGATAGTCCGCCCGCGCCCATTCGAGGTTGATCCGGGCGTTGCCAAGCTGCGCCTGGGCCACCTGCAGGCTGCCCTGCGCCTGATCGCGCGCGGCGACGTAGGCGCGCGGATCGATCTCGATCAGCACGTCGCCAGCCTTGACGCGCTGGTTGTCGCTTACGTGCAGGGCGACGACAGTGCCGGACACCTGCGGCGCCACGGTGATGGCATGGCCGTCGGTGTAGGCATCATCGGTGGTCGCCTGATCCTTGGTTGCGTACCAGTAGGCGGTGGCGCCGATGACCGCGACCAGGACCACCAGCAGCAGAACCCACTTGCGCACGCGCCACCCGTCGGCCACGCGGTCTTGTCGACAGCGCGTCCCGCTGGTCCGGACGCACCTGTCCCCTGGCAGTGGTCCCAGGCGGCGGCAGTTCCGTCGTCGTATGGTCGTTCATACCAGAGGCCTGTTGGCAGGGTCAGCATGACCGATACAGGCGCCGCGCATAGCATGGAATGCTACACGGCGCAAACATTACAGGAACGCTACTGGACCAGCGCCTGGCTGCGGACCAGCCTGGCGTAGAGGCCGTCCTGGTCCAGCAGGGCGGCATGGGTGCCCTGCTCCACCGCCCGGCCGTCCTGCATGACGACCACCAGGTCGGCATCGCGCACGGTGGACAGCCGATGGGCGATAACGATCGTGGTGCGGCCCTGGCGCAGATGGCCGAGCGCGACCTGGACGGCCGCCTCGCTTTCGGTGTCGAGCGCGCTGGTCGCCTCGTCGAGCAGCAGGATGCGCGGATTGCGCAGCAGCGCGCGGGCCAAGCGCCACGCGCTGGCGCTGGCCGCCGGACAGACGCTGGCCGCCCGGGCCGACCCGGGTGGCAAAGCCGTTGGGCAGCGCGGCGATGAAAGCGGCGGCGGCGGCGGCATCGGCGGCTGCCTCGATCTCGGCATCGACGGCGTCCGGGACGGCCCATGCGGATATTGGCCGCGACGGTGTCGTCGAACAGCAGCGTGTCCTGTGCGACATAGGCGATGGCGTCGCGCAGGCTGGCGAGGGTCACCCGGCGTACGTCGGCGCCATCGATGCTGACCGCGCCGGCGGTGGCATCGTGCAGGCGCGGGATCAGCGCGAGGGCGGTGGACTTGCCGGCGCCGGATGGGCCGACCAGGGCGATGGTGGTGCCGGGCTGGCGTCGAAGCTGAGGCCGGCGCAGTGCCGACGCGGCCGTCGGGGTAGACGAAATGCACGTCGTCGAACTGCGACATGGCCGCGTCCCGCCGGCAGCGGCACGGCGTCGGGCGCATCGGCGATGCGCGGTCGTTCATCGACCACGGCGAACACGCGCACCAGGCCGGCCAGGCCTTCCTGCAGCGCGGCATTCAGCGAGCCCAGGGCGCGCAGCGGACGCGAGGCGATCAGCAGGGCGGCGACGAAGCCGGTGAAGTTGCCGATCGTCTGCGAGCCGATCGCGGCGCGCCAGCCGGCGAAGCCGATGACGGCGGCGACCGCGGCGCCGCCCAGGACTTCCAGCACCGGATCGACGCGGGATGCGGCTCTTGGTCATGCGCAACAGGGCGCGGTACAGCTGGGCGAAGGCGTCTTCGGCGCGGTGGGTCTCGGCTGCCTCCAGGCGGTAGGCGCGCACCGTGCGGGCCTGGGCGAAGCTTTCGTTCAGCAGCGCCGCGGTCTCGCCCATGCGCTCCTGCATGCCGCCCGAGGCGCGGCGGATGCGCTTGCCGATGCGCTGGATCGGCACCGCGGCGAGCGGGTACAGCGCCGCGGCGATCAGGCTCAGCAGCCAGTCGAGGTACAGCATCGAGCCGACCAGGCCGATCACGGTGACGACGTCGGCGACGCCGTTGACCGCGCGGGTCAGCGCGTCGCGGATGATGGTGGCATCGGTGGTGAAGCGGGCGGCGAGCTGGGCCGGCGCCTCGCGTTCCAGCCGCGCGAGGTCGGCGTGCGCCAGATGGGCGAACATGCGGCCTTGCAGTTCGCGGATCACCAGCAGCACGATCTGCTGCACCTGGACGTTCTGGAAGTACTGGGCCGCCGCCTTGATCGAGGTGATGGCGACGACGAGTGCGGGGATCTGGTAGAGGATGCGGCGGTCGCGATCGGCGAACATCTCGAATGCGTGGTCGATCACCACCGGATACAGCGCGGTGGTGCCGGCCATCAGGGCGGTCAGCACCAGCACGAGCACCACGCGGGACTTGTGGTGGCGGATGTGCTCGCGCCAGAGCCGGCCGAGCAACATGCGAGTGGTGTCGCTGTTCGCCTTCAGGTCGATGCGGGGCGTGGTGGCATCCATGAGGGGCGTGTATCAGCGGTGGGGGCGGTGTGGCCAGTGTGCGCCGGTTGCCGTGGCGATGCGAGATGGGAGGGGTAGGTTGGCCACAGGGGGGCGGGGTTGTCCAGGGGGGTTGGCGATGCGCCGGCAGCGGCCTCGGGGCACCGCTACCCCCAACCGCCTCCGGCAAGGGAGAAGGTTCTGGTGCGCACCCGGGCAATGGCGATCGAGGATCACCGTCGCAAGCGTCAGCATATGAGCTCGTTCCTGCTCCGGCATGGCCGTGTCTACGAAGGAGGCACGACCTGGCAGGGGCGACATTTGCGCTGGCTAGAACCGAGAGAGCTTCGTCCAAGTCGCTCAATGGTTTGCGTTTCAGGAGATGCTGAACGCGATGCGAGTGGCCGTCGAACGGATCGGCAGGTTGGACGCTGCGCTCGTGGACATCGTGTCTGCCTGGGCGAGCACGATCCCGGCGGCCTCCACCAGGCGGACGACCGAGACCTTGCTCTTCAGCCGCTCAATCTCCGCCTCCGGGATACGCCCCTGCCGGTCTCCTTGAAGATTTTTGATCAAGCAAGAATGCTTGATCCTCAAGCCTGAGCGCTGTATTGCGTCTAGCGTATCAAGCGGGTAATCGAGCATGCAGGCGTGGCGTTCTTCCGGAACATCTGGCAGCATGGCTATATTCAAGGCGATCAGTGTGACTGAGGTGCTGGATATGGCCAATGTGCCGGACGGCTTTTCGGAGCGTCTGCGGATGCTGCGCAAGCGAAAGAACCTGTCCCAGACCGAGCTGGGGCAATTGGCCGGGCTGCATTACACCCATATAGGCCGCTTCGAGCGCGGCACCTCGCGGCCTGGCAGCGACACGCTAAGGCGTCTGGCCGGTGCGCTCGGCGTCAGCGGCGACTACCTGTTGGAGGGTGCCACCGAGGAGGCGGCTAAAGCGAGATTCGAGGATCGCGAGCTGCTCAAGCAGTTCCAGGAAGTCGAGCGGCTGCCGGCCGAGGACAAGCACGTCGTCAAGACCCTGCTCGATGCCTTCCTGACCAAGAAGCAGCTCCAGACCCTCATGCGCTGAGGAGCGCCCGATGCCGAACACGGAAGCCTTGTTGGAGAAGATTCAGGCCCTGCCGCCCGAGCGGCTGAGCGAGGTCGAGGATTTCGTGGATTTCCTCGCTGCCAAGACCCTGCGCCTGGCCGCGCTCGATCGGTTGCTCGCGATCGCCCCGGCGCTGGAAACGGCCGGCATTCCATCGATGACGGAGGATGAGATTCAGGCCGAGGTCGATGCCGTGCGCGCCGCGCGGCGGGCGCGGAACATCGGTGCGGATCGTTCTTGACACCAACGTCGGACCTGTCGGCGCTGCTCTGGAGCGGCACGTCTTACCGCCTTTTTGAGGCCGCCCGGCAGCGGGAGCAGATCGAACTCTTCACCAGCACGGCGCTCCTGGAAGAACTGGCCTAGGTCCTTCTCCGCCAGCGCTGACGAAGCGACTCGCCGCCATCGGCCGCATGGCCCGTCAAGTGCTCGCCGATTATGCCGATGCCGCCGATCTAGTGACGCCGCTTGCGGTTCCGTCCGTGATCGCCGCTGATCCCGACGACGATCATGTCATCGCGGCGGCCGTCGCCGCCAAGGCCGATCTTATCGTCTCCGGCGACCGCCACCTTCTGACGCTCGGAACACACCGTGGCATCCGCGTCATCACCCCGGCCGAGGCCGTCAAAATCATCGCCCCGTAAGGGGGCTGAGACAGCACCATTTAGTCTTGCGCGCCTGGCGAGCCTACGTCGTGACTTGTGTCGAATGTGATGCGAAGATGGCCCCAGGCGCGGAGGCGAAGCTATTGGTTGACGGCAGCGTCGACGCGTCGAGGCAGCGTCGATGCGTCGAATGGTATGCAGGATTTGGTCCACACCTCTCGCTTGCCCCAAGGAGAAGGCCCATGCGGATGCTGCGTCCGGTCACCGCTGCTCTGGCGATTGCCGCCGTCGTTGTCGCAGCTGGCGCTGTGTCCGCCGATACGGATTTGCAGCCGCCCACGGGGTATCGCCAATGGTTTCACGTCAATTCCATGGTTGTCGACAAAGCGAGCCCGCTGTTCGATGCGCTGGGCGGCATGCACAACGTCTCTGTCAACGCGGTCGGGCTGCCGGCGCTCAAGAAAGGCATAGCGTTTCCCGACAAGACCATGTTTGTGAGCGACCTGCATGAGTTCACGGTAAGCGACGGCTCGTATATTGAGGGCGGCCGCAAGATCCTCGCGCTTATGGTGAAGGACAAAAAGAAATACGCGACGACGGGCGGTTGGGGCTTCCAGGCGTGGGCGGGCGGCGATCCCAAGAAGCCGGTTGTTACCGATGCAACGAAGCAATGCTTCGCTTGCCACGAGCCGCAGAAGGCGCACGACTATGTCTTCTCGACCTACATTCCCTAGCCCTTTGCGATCCCGAACCTCGGACGCGGAGCAATCGAAGAAGCTCGGGCGGCCCGGCAGGCTGAATCGCGACACTTCGTGTCACCCGCTGCGATTTCCGCGATATCGGTAGCTTGCAGTGCGCGTCGGCAACGGGGCGCCTCGCCGGTTCACGGTTGCCCGCGGTTGCGCGGATCGTTGGCCGGATCGATGTAGCCAAGGCCCAGCGGGCCGATGGCAGTGACCTGGGTGATGTATTCGCCGGATTTGGCCCAGTGGAAATGCGGCTGGCCGCCGGGAAGGACCACGAGACTGCCCGGCGCATAGGCCATGAGCTTGGTCTCATCGAAGACTTTCCCCAGCCCGATATAGAACACGCCCGACAGCACGGTGTAGATCCGGTCCTCGGGGTGCTCGTGCGCCATCATCTTCGTGCCCGCCGGCAGCTTGACCCTGATCACATAAGGGCCGGGTTTGGTTGGATCGCCGACAAGGATCGCCAGACGCGCCTCCGGCGGAAAGGCCGGAAACGATCTCCACTGAACGTCCTCGGAGCGGATGGCGTGGAACCGGTCCTCGTCCGGCTGGTGCGGTCGGGCGCCGGTCGGCGTGGTCTCTGGCGTCTGCGACATGACTTGTCTCCCGGGTTGGAGGAGAGCGAACGGAACTATGGGCGAAGTTCGGCGACGGCCTTGGCCGTCAGGGACGAGGCCTTGGCGCCGAAGCGCGCGGTGACATAGTTGGCGACGGCGGCGATCTCGATGTCCGAATAGGCTTGGCCGAACGCCGGCATCATGACCACGCCGTGAGGCGTCTGGCGCCGTTCGCCGGAGATGACGATCTGGGCGACGTTGGTGGCGGTGCTGTCGTTGACCGAGCGGCTGCCGGTCAGCGTGGCCTCGCTGGTCAGAAGGCTGACCCCGGTCCAGCCATGGCAGCTGGCGCAGGCCCCTTCAAACACCTGCCTGCCGCGCGGATCGAAGCCGGTCGCCATCGTCGTCGCCATCGTCTTGGGCATGTCCGATGCGGGCGCCGCCTTGGGCGATGGCAGATCGGGCGTGGAGATCGCGGGAATCGACCGCAGATAGGCGACGATGGCGTGGATGTCGGCGGGCGACAGCGTGGCCAGGGACGCATCGACGACTTCCGCCATCGGCCCGCCGGCCGAACCGTGCCCTGCGGCATGGCCGGTGGCGAGGTAGGTCGCAAGCTCGTCATCGGACCAGGCGCCGATGCCGGATTCCTGGTCAGCGGTGATGTTGTAGGCGCGCCAGCCCTGCGGTGACCGTGCCGGCGAATTTCCGACGGTTGTCCAGCGCCTGGGCCAGGTTGCGCGGCGTGTGGCAGTCACCGCAATGCCCAAGGGCTTCGACCAGATAGGCGCCGCGGTTCCAATCGGGGCTGCGGTCCTCGCGCGGCTGGAACCTTTGGTCCGGATTGTAGAAGGCCGACCAGAATGCCATCAGCCAGCGTTGATTGAAGGGGAAAGCCAGCGCATTGGCCGGTGTGGGGGCGTGCACGGCCGGCAGGCTGAACAGATAGGCCTTGATGGCGCGGACGTCGTCGTCGGTCAGCAGAGTATAGGATTCGTACGGGAAGGCCGGATAGAGGTGCGAGCCGTCCTTGCCGATGCCCTGGTGCACCGCGCGGATGAAATCGGCGTCGCTCCAGTCGCCGATGCCGGTCGCTTTATCCGCGGTGATATTCGGGGAATAGAGGGTGCCGAACGGGGTCTTGAAGGCCCGCCCGCCGGCAAAGGGCTGGCCGCCCTCCGTCGTATGGCAGATCTCGCAATCGGCGGCCTTGGTCAGGTACTCGCCGCGCTTGACGAGATCGGCGGTGCGCAGCTCGGCCGGAACACCGGTCGGCGTCGGGCCCTTGTAATCAGCCAGCGCAACGGGATTGCCACCCGCGAAGCTGAGCGCGCCGGGCGGCAGCATCATCCAGGCGACGCCTGCCCCCGCCACCACGATGACCGCCAGTACGCAGAGAACGATCGTGCGGCGAAGCGACATCGGCTTCACGTGTGGGTCCCCCTCGCCAGCAGATCGCGGTCGATCGGCATCCGCCTGAGCGCCACGCCGGTGGCAGCATAGATCGCGTTCCTCAGCGCGGGGATCGAAGCGGTGGCGCCGGTCTCGCCGATCCCGCCGGGCGCCTCGCCGTTTCTGATCAGGTGAACCTCGATCGGCGGGGCCTGGTCGATGCGCAGCATCCGGTAGTCATGGAAGTTCGACTGCTGCACCCGGCCCTTGTCCAAGGTGATCTCGCCATAGAGAGCCGCGGTCAGGCCGAAGATCAGACCGCCCTGAAGCTGGGCGATCACGGTGTCCGGGTTGACCACGATGCCGGTATCGACGGCGGTGGTGACGTGGCGCAGCGCGATCTCGCCGTACTCGTCGACCTCGCACTCCACAACGGTGGCGATGAAGCTGGCGAAGGAGATCTGGGCGGCGACGCCTCGGCCGACCCGGGGGCCGAGCGGCGAACCCCAGCCGGATTTCTCGCGGACGAGATCGAGCGCCGCCTGAAGACGCGGGGTCGTGTCGAGATGGGCACGGCGAAACGCGATCGGGTCCTTGCCCGCCTTCCTGGCCAGCTCATCGATGAAGCTTTCGATGGCGAAGACGTTGTTGTCGGGGCCGACACCCCGCCAGAAGCCGGTGACGACCCCCGGCGGCTCTTCCCGGTTGAACGCCACCCGGATGTTCGGAATGTCGTAGGGCACGTCCTGGGCGGAATCGACACCGTCGGGGTCCACGCCGTTATGGAAGAAGGCCGGCAGGAAGCGGGCCATCACGGACGAGCCGGAGACCTTGTGCTTCCAGCCGACGATGCGGTCGCCGTCGAGCCTGGCCGACAGCATGTCGTGATAGGCCGGTCGGTAGATGTCGTGGCGGATGTCCTCCTCGCGGGTCCAAACCACCTTGACCGGACCGTCGACATGGGCGGCTATCCGCGCGGCGCTGAAGGCCATGTCGGGCTCAAGCCGGCGGCCGAAGCCGCCGCCGAGCAGGTGATTGTGCACCGTCACCTTGTCTTCCGGCAGGTTCGCGGCCTTGGCGACCGCCTGACGGACCCGCTCGATCACCTGGGTGCCGATCCACACCTCGGCCGCGTCGGGCGTGACATGCACCGTGCAGTTCATCGGCTCCATGCAGGCATGCGCCAGCAGCGGCATTTCGTAGGTTTGGCTGACGACGTCGCCCGAGCCCAGCGCCCCGGCCGGATCGCCGCGCTCCTTGGCAACCGAACCGTCGCGCGCGCTGGCCTTGCGCAGCCGATCCCAGATCACGTCCGAGGAGACCTGGCCGTTGGGTCCGTCATCCCAGGTGATGGCCATGGCCTCGAGCCCGGACTTGGCCGCCCACATATGGTCGCCGATCACGGCCACCAGATCGTCGAGGACGACGACCTGACGGACGCCGGGGATCGCCTTGGCCGCGGCGTCGTCGACATGGACGACCTTGCCGCCGAGCACCGGGACTGGCGGCGAGGGTGGCGAACTTCACGCCCGGCGGCAGCGCGTCGATGCCGGTACTGCGCCCTGCCGTTCGTCTTGTCCGGCGTGTCCAGCCGCTTCAGCGGCCTGCCGATCAGGCGGAAGTCCTTGGGGTCCTTCAGCGGAGGATCGGCCGGCGCCGTCAGCGTCGCGGCGCGGCCGACCAGGGCGGCATAGGCCAGCTTGCGGCCGGAGCCGTCGTGAATGACCTGACTGTCCTGGGTACGCAACGCGGCGGCCGGAACACCCATCTCCGCCGCGGCCGCTTGAACGAGCATGGCGCGGGCGCCGGCCCCGGCCTGGCGCAGCGGTGTCCAGAAGGCGCGCACCGAGTTGGAGTTGCCGGTTGCCTGCATCGCCAGCATCGGGTTGGCGTAGTGCTTCTCGTCGGGCGGGGCGTGCTCGAGCTTCACACGGCTCCAGTCTGCGTCCAGTTCCTCGGCCAGGATCATCGAGATCGAGGTGTAGGTCCCTTGCCCCATCTCGACCTGGGGCATGATCAGGGTGACGTCGCCCTGATCGTCGATCCTTATGAAGGCGTTGGGCGCGAAGGCACTGCCTTCCGCCGCGTGGCTCTGCGCGACGATCGGCACATGGAAGCCGAACAGGAAAGCGGTGGCCGCGGACATCCCGAGAAGCCCGCGGCGCGAGATGCCGGGGGAACGTTCGGGATCGGCAGCAGAGACGATCATGACGGTGCTGGTTTCGGCCTGATCCCCGAACATGGCTCAGACCTCCGCCGCGGCGTGCTTGATCGCTTCGCGGATACGCACATAGGTGCCGCATCGGCAGATATTCCCGGCCATGGCCGCGTCGATGTCGGCATCGTCGGGGTGCGGGATGCTGTTCAAGAGCGCAGCCGCCGACATGATCTGGCCGGACTGGCAATAGCCGCACTGGATCACTTCCATGTCCAGCCAGGCCTTTTGCACCCGGGCGCCGTTGGGCGTTTCGCCCACGGCCTCGATGGTGGTGATCGCCCGCTCGCCGATCGCGCCGACCGGCAGCAGGCAGGAACGCACCGGCTTGCCGTCGAGATGCACCGTGCAGGCGCCGCACTGGGCGATGCCGCAGCCGAACTTGGTACCGGTCAAGCCCACGACATCGCGCAGCACCCACAGGAGCGGCATGTCGGCCGGAACGTCGAGCGCGCGCGGTTGACCGTTGATAGTCAGGGTGACCATGGCGATTCCTCCGTGCCGGGAGTTGGATCCACGAGATCATGTCCGTTGGGGTCTGTGTTGTTGAGCGGGTCGTTCTGAACATATGCATCGAATCTTGGTGCCGACGCACATCCGCCATACCAGGAGCCATCTTCCTGGGCGTCATCAAGAGCTTGCAGTCGAATTTCGCTGACGTAGCTCGTGCCCCGCCAGAGACTTTTCCCTGACGCGCATCCTGACCTCGTGCATGCGTCGGCGGCAAGCAGGATCGGCGGCTAGGGAAGGGGCGGGATCTGCGAGCAGGCGCTGTCGATCCGCGCATTCACCTCGGCCGAGGTCGCGTAATAGCCGGCAGCGATCGAAGCTCGCAGGCGCACCGGACGGGGAGGTATCAACGTGGAAGTCGCTGATCGTCCAACGCCCATCGCGTTTCAGCAGCGCAATTCGTATGGTCGCAGCACCATCATTGAATTTCGCTTTGGCAACATGCGACGCCGACACACTGCTTCCAGAGTCGGCCACTGACCAGGTAATTGCCCGACGTGCCGCCGCACGAGACCGCCGTCGCAGCATAGGTCTTGGGGGCTGCTGGATCAGCGCGGGATGAGGCTTTGCAACGGGACCGCGGGATCCGCCAGCTTTGTCGCATCGATCGGCCGTCGCGACTTGATCAGCGCCTGACCCGCACGGATCTCCCGCGGATTGTTGGCCGCCGTCACCCCGATCACGCTGCCATCCTCGGCCAGATGCACCGCCGTAAATACATTCGTCGCGGCATTCGCCCGCACAATCGTATGCACAGCGTCGGCCGGCAGTCCCGCCACCTGGAGATTGACCCCGTGCTGATCGGTCCAGAACCACGGAATGTCGTCGTACGGCGTCATGTCACCGCACATCGCCTTGCCACGGCGATGCCGTGGTTCTGTGCGTGCCGCCACGATTCCAGCCGCAGCCGCCGATCGAACAGCGGATGATGGAACGCGGTGACATCGCCCGCGGCATAGACATCGGGCGCGCTGGTGCGGCCGAACTCATCGACCACGATGCCGCCCTCCAACGTCAGTCCGGCCGCCTCGGCCAACGCGAGATTGCGCTGCATGCCGACGCCGGCGATCACCAGATCGCCGGCAAATTCGCCGCCATCGCGGCATGTCACGCGCAAGCCATCGGCGCGCCGCATCCTCGATCGCATCGACGATGACGCCGAAATGCAGCGCCACGCCGGCGTCACGGTGCAGCGTTTCGACGAACGCCGCGCCCTCGGGCGAAACGCTGCGTCCCATCGCCCGCGGCAATGCCTCCAGCACCGTCACCTCGGCGCCGCGCGCGCGGGCCGATGAGGCGATCTCCAGGCCGATCACGCCCGCGCCGATGCACAGCACGCGCCGCGCGGTGCCAAGCCGGGCGCGGATCAGCCGCGCATCCTCGATGGTGCGCAGATACAGCGCCTTCTCACCGCCCGGGATCGGCAGATGCCTTGCCTGCCGCCGACCGTCAGCAGCAGCCTGTCGTACGGCAGGTTCTGCCCGTCCGACAGCCGGACGCGCCGCGCAACCGGGTCGATGTGGGAGATCGTCGTGCCCAGCAGCAGTTCGATGCCGCTGCTCGGCGTAGCGCTCGAGCGCATGGAAGTAGGTGATCGGCGGTTCGGCTTCGTCGGTCAGCACCGCCTTGGAAAGCGGCGGGCGCTCGTATGGGCGCCAGGTCTCCTCGCCGATCAGCAGGATCCGGCCGGTAAAGCCGGCCTGGCGCATGGCGATCGCGGCCCAGCCGCCAGCCTGGCCAGCGCCTGACGATGATGTGGGTCCCGGTCATGCCGCGATGCCGGGTTAACGCCCGGGCGGCGCCTTGTCGGGCAGCCAGACGTCGGTCCAGCCGGTGACGTTGCCGCTGAGCTTGACCTGGGTGCGCCCGGGCCCTCCCGGCTGAGGATCTGGATGCCGGTGGGCTGCGAGATGATCCGACAATCGGCCGCCTGCGTCTCGCCGCCGCTGACCCGCGCGGTCATGTTGGCGGCATGGCGGTCGAGGTCGTCCTGGGTGCGGCAGAGCACGGCGCCGGGGTCGAGCCGGGGCCAGACGGCGGGCTGAGCGCGGGGCGCGGGCGGCGGCGGCGGCTTCTTCTCCGGCATCAAGCCAGGGGCGTCGAACATCACCTGCGCCGACGCGGCTGAACCGAGAGAAACCGCGACCGCGGCAAGCAAGACTATCCGCCAGGGGCCCGACAGCATGGCAACTCCAACGCGCAGCAATCGGGCTAGTTTAGGGACCTCCTGGCATGACCGGCAACCGGCGACTTGGCCGCCTCCTCGCCGGCTGGCATGTTACCGCCCAGCGAGAACCAGGAGAGCGAGAATGGCGGAAGCAGGATGGGTGCGCGTTGCCGATGTGGCGGACGTGGCCGAGGGCCAGGTGCATGCGGTGCGCGTGGGCGAGCGCGAGATCGCGCTGTATCACCTGCCCGACGGCGACATTCCGCGCGACCGACAATATCTGCTCCCACGAATATGCCCAGCTTTCCGATGGCTGGCTGGAGAATGGCTGCATCGAGTGTCCGCTGCACGCCGCGCGATTCGATGTGAAGACCGGCAAGGCGCTGTGCGCGCCGGCGGAGAAGGACCTCGATGTGTTCGAGATCAAGGTCGAGGGCGGTGATCTGCTGGTGAAGGTGTAGCGCCTGGCATTGCAATTGCGTGACCAGACAAGCAAGCGAATTCAACCGCAGATGCACGCAGATGCACACAGATGGCACCGAGCCGGCGTCATAGTCCGCGGGCAATGCGCTGCATTCTCTTGCACCGTTTCTTGAAACGCCGCGCCAACCGTGTCCAGGAGCTGAATGCGCCACCAATAGCGCTCCTGGTGCCGATTGACCCCGGTCTCATCTGCGCGCATCTGCGGTTGAAGTACCTTGCTTCGCCGCATTTCGAAGGGATTCGCTCGGAGGCAGGCTGAATGACGACATCGCCGATCATCGACTGCGATCTGCATCCGACGGTGCCGGGGCTGTCGGCACTGATGCCGTATCTCGACGAGGTGTGGCGCGAGACGGTGGTGCGGCGTGGCATCGATGAGCTGAACACCATCGCCTATCCGTCGAACAGCCCGCTGACCGTGCGCGCCGACTGGCGGGACTCGACTGGCAAGCCCGCCACCACGGTCGAACGGCTTGGCGCCGAGGCGCTGGATCCGTTCGGTACGGGGATCGCCATCCTGAATTGCCTGTACGGCGTGCAGGCGACGTTCAGCGAGGACCTGGGCGCCGCCATGGCGCGCGCGGTGAACCAGTGGATCGCGCGCGAATGGCTGGACCGCGACCCTCGGCTGCGCGCCTCCATCGTGGTGCCGCAGCAGAACGCGGAACTGGCGGTGGAGGAGATCGAGCGCTGCGCCGCCGACCGGCGGTTCGTGCAGGTGCTGCTGCTGGTGTCGGGCGAACTGCCGCTGGGGCGGCGGCAGAACTGGCCGATCTACGCCGCGGCCGAACGCCATGGTCTGCCGATCGGCATCCATGCCGGCAGCACCTACCGCCATCCCAACACGCCGGTCGGCTGGTCCAGCTATTACAGCGAGGAATACATCAACCAGGCCGGCGCGTTTCAGACCCAGCTCACCAGCCTGATCGCCGAGGGCGTGTTCGCCAAGTTCCCCGACCTGACCGTGGTGCTGATGGAATCCGGGGTGACGTGGCTGCCCGGCTATCTCTGGCGGCTGACGAAGTTCTGGAAGGGCCTGCGCAGCGAGGTGCCCTGGGTCGCCGATCCGCCCGCCACCATCGTGCGCGATCGGGTGCGCCTGACGCTTGCAGCCGTTCGACGGGCCGCCGGAACCGGCGACGATCACGCGCTTCATGGAGCATATGGGGTCGGACGAACTGCTGCTGTTCTCCACCGACTACCCGCACTGGCAGTTCGAGGGCACCGCGGCGATCCCGCAGGGGCTTGACCCCGGCCTCGCGCAGAAGATCATGGTGGACAACCCGCTGCGGACGTATGCTCGTCTGACTTAACTCCCCTTGGGAGACAATGACATGAACGTTGACGTCCTGAACCGTTCCGGCCTGCAGCAGCCGGCGCAGTCCAAACTGGCCATCGCCGACTGCGACGTGCATCCGCGCCCGGCGGGCGCCGGGATCGGTGGGGTGAGCAAGTCGCTCTATCCGTATCTGTCGAAGCGCTGGCAGGAGCATGTCGAGACGATCGGCGTGCGCTACCGCCAGCCCTGGGAGCGCGGTTCGGCCTATCCGAAGGGCCAGCCGCAGGCCTGCCGCCGCGATGCCTGGCCGAACGGCGAAAACCCCGGCAGCGACCTGGGCTTCATGGCCGAGCAGCACCTCGATCCGAACAACGTCGCGCTGGGCATCCTCAATCCGCTGACCAGCGGGCAGGGCGCGCAGGACGGCGAACTGTTCGCGGCCCTGACGCATGCCACCAATGAGTGGCAGGTGGCCGAATGGACGTCGCGCGATGCGCGGCTGAAGGCGTCGGTGGTGGTGCCGTTCGAGGACGGCGCCGACCTCGGCGCAGAATGATCGAGCGCGCGCGCCGGCGACGCCAATTTCGCCCAGGTGATGCTGCTGACCCGCACCGCCGAACCGCTCGGCCAGCGGCGCTATTGGCCGATCTATCAGGCGGCGGTCGAGGCCAACCTGCCGGTCGGCATCCACGCCTTCGGCTACGGCGGTTCCGCGCTGACCTCGGGCGGCTGGCCGTCGTACTACATGGAGGAGATGGTCGGTCACGCGCAGTGCCAGCAGGCGGTGCTGACCAGCCTGATCTTCGAGGGCGTGTTCGAGCGCTTCCCGACGCTGAAGGTGGTGCTGATCGAGGCCGGCTTCGCCTGGGCGCCGGCGCATGCCTGGCGGATGGATCGGCAGTTCGCCAAGCTGCGCAAGGAAGTGCCGCACCTGAAGCGGCTGCCGTCCGAATACATGCGCAGCAATGTCTGGTTCACCACCCAGCCGGTGGAGGAGCCGGAGCCGCGCGAGCATCTGGCGGATGCGATCGAATGGATGGGCTGGGACCGCGTGCTGTTCGCCACCGACTATCCGCACTGGGATTTCGACGATCCGGCGCACGCGCTGCCGATCAAGATGACCGAGGCGCAGAAGCGCGGGATCTTCCTGGAGAACGCCAAGGCGGTGTACGGCATGGCCTGAATCAGAGGCGGACAGCCGCCAGATCGAGCCAGGGCTTTCCGTCCTGCGCGTCGTCACTGCGTCCAGTGGTGGCAGCCATGACAGCAGGCAGTCCAATCGGGACAGACTGCGATTGGCCTGCATGGCTGGCTTATGGGCTGTTCTACGTTGCCGTCGTCAGTTTGGTGGTCGGCGTGCCGATCGGTCTGGGTTCCTGTTGTTTCGCGGGGTGCTGCCTTGAAACGGCCTCGCAACCACGTCACGCAAAGCCTAAATGGTGCGGATGGACATCGTCAGCATTCCCGGTTCCCGCATCCTCGAAATCGCCCTGCGTTGCCTTCGCGACGCCTGACGTCGATTTCCTGTGCTTCGGCGAATCCGACCAGCCGAGCCCGGCCTCCGCGCACGCCGCCGCCGTTGCGGCGCTCGACGCGGGCATCACGCGCTATCCCGACGTGCGCGGCCTGCCGGAACTGCGCGCCGCCCTGGCGGAGTACCTGACCGAACTGCACGCGCGGCCGGTATCGGAGCAGCGCATCCAGATCACCGCGTCGGGCATGACCGCGGTGTCGGTCGCGCTGGCGGCGACGGTGCGCGCCGGCGATCGCGTGGTGCTGCACAGCCCATCCTGGCCGAATGTCGGCAACGCCGCGCGGCTGCGTGGCGCGCAGGTGGACGAACTCGATCTGACGGCATTGCCGGAAGGCGGCTTTCGCCTCGACTTCGACCGGCTGGACGCGATGCTGCAAGGCGCGCGCGCATTCATCCTGAACAGCCCGAACAATCCGACCGGCTGGACCGCCACGCGCGACGAGCTGGCGGCGATACTGGAGATCACCCGGCGGCGGCGGGTGTGGCTGATCGCGGACGAGGTGTATTCGCGCCTGGTCTATGATGGCGCGGCGGCCGCACCGTCGATCCTGGATATCGCCGACCGGACGACAGGGTCATGGTCTGCAACAGCTTCTCCAAGACCTGGGTGATGACCGGCTGGCGCCTGGGCTGGCTGGTGGTGCCGGAGGGCACGCGCGATGCGATCACCGAACTGGTGGAGGTGACGCATTCCGGCGTCGCGCCGTTCATCCAGCATGCCGGGGTTGCCGCGGTGCGCGACATCGAGGCGGTGGAGCGATTCCGAGCGCACTGCGCCACCGGCCGCGCGCTGACGAGCGACGCGCTGGCCGGTCTCAACGGCGTGCGCTACACCGCGCCGGACGGAGCGTTCTATGCGTTCGTCGGCGTGGAAGGGCTGACCGACAGCCTCGCGTTGGCCAAGCGGCTGGTCACCGATCACCATGTCGCGGTGGCGCCCGGCGTGGCATTCGGTGCGGCCGGCGAGGGTTTCCTGCGCATCTGCTTCGCCCAGTCGGCGGAACGGATTGAACGCGCCATGGGCCGGTTGCGGGACGGCCTGCGATCGGCGGTCGCCGCGTGAAGGGTTTCGCGGCGTCGCGTGCGCACATGCCATCCGGGTGGGCATGGAGTGAATGCCGATGGTTCGATCCGTCGCGATGCGCTGGTGTGCTGACATTCTAACCGGTCACGCGCCGCCGTTCACGTCGATCGTCGCGCAGGTGATGAACGACGCAGCGTCGCTGGCCAGGAAATCCACCACGGCGGCGATTTCTTCCGGTTCGCCGGCGCGACCCAGTGCGCTGGCCTTCGCGCGCTCCTTCGCGACCTGCGGGGTACGCGCGCCCATCGCCGTGTTGATCAGTCCAGGGGCGATCGCGTTCACCCGGATGCCGTGCCGGCCAAGCCGCGCGCCGAGGCTCTTGGTCAGATTGATGACCGCGGCCTTCGACGCGCCGTACTCCACCACGCGTGCTGCCGCGCTGGCCCGCCGACGAAGCGGTGTTGACGATCGCGCCGGGCTGGCCGGCAGCGATCAATTGCTTCGCCACCCATTGCGAGGCGAAGAACGGCGCGCGCACGTTCACCGACATCGTGCCGTCGAACTGTTCCGGCGGCACGTCGAGATAGTCGGTTCTCCGGATGATAGATGCCCGCGTTGTTGAACAGCACGCGGATCAGACCGTGGTCGCGCTCGTATCGCGGCAAGTGTGGCTGCAACGCGATCCAGGTCGGTCAGGTCGCACTGGTAGTGCGGCCAGTTGCCGGTGCCATCCGCGCCGACATCGATGCCGACGACAAGATGGCCCGACTGCGCGAGGCGGCGGCAGGTGGCCTGACCGATCAGGCCATTGCTGCCGGTGATGACTGCGACGTTTGCCATGGTTTGCTCCTGCGCCTCATTGGTCCGAGATTGGCGCGTCGCCTGGCTTCTCGCAATGACGGTGATACGCGGGTTTGACCGACCGACGCGGCGGCGTGCATAGAGTCTGCGCAAATACGCGACGAGGTCATGTTCGCATGAAGTCGATCGGCGCCCGTATCGGCGCGGGCCTGTTTGTCACCGCGATGTTGGCCGCGCTACCGGCGTTCGCGACCGACCTGACCATCGGCCGGTCCACCGAACAGAACTCGCTGGATCCGCAGTTCTCCGACCTCGGCAACGACGTCGCCACCGCGGAGAACATGTTCGAAAGCCTGATCGAGTTCGATGCCAAGCTGCGCATCCATCCCAAGCTGGCGGTGTCGTGGAAATTGCTGGATCCGCTGACCTGGGAGATCAAGTTGCGTCCCGGCGTGACGTTCCAAGACGGCACGCCGTTCACCGGCGACGACGTCGCGTTCTCACTGAAGCGCGCGCGCGACGTGCCGAACAGCCCAGGCCCGCTGTCCAGCTTCGTTCGACCGGTCAAGGAAACCGAGGTCATCGACCCGCTCACGCTGCACATCCACACCGAGCAGCCGACGCCACTGCTGATGGACATGGTCGGGCGCATCTTCATCGTGCCGGCGAAGCTGGGGCCGTCGGTCACCAGCGAGGATTTTGCCGCCGGTCGCGCGATGATCGGCACCGGGCCTTATCGCTTCAAGCAGGCGATCCCCGGCGATCGCGTGGTGGTCGAGGCAAATCGCAACTACTGGGGCGACAAGCCGGACATTCGACACGGTCACGCTGAAGTTTCTCGGCAACGCCGCCGTCGCGCAGTGCCGCGCTGCTGTCCGGCGCGGTGGATGTTATCGAGCAGATTCCGCCGTCGGACATTTCGCTATTCCAGAATCGCCAGGACGTGTCGCTGTATTCCGTCACGTCCACGCGGATGATCTATCTCGCGATGGACCAGGGTCGCGACGACAGTCCGTTCATCACGGACGCGGACGGCAAGCCGCTGAAGGTGAATCCGCTGAAGGATCGTCGGGTGCGCCTGGCGCTGTCGAAGATGATCAACCGGCAAGCCATCGTCGATCGCGTGGTTTCTGGTGCCGGCGAGGCGGCGGGGCAGATCGTGCCGGAGGGTATGGGCGGCTACGATGCGTCGCTGCAGCCGATGGCGTTCGATCCGGCGATGGCGCGAAGAAGCTGCTGGTGGAGGCCGGCTATCCGAATGGCTTCGGGCTGACGATGCACGGTTCGTCCAACCGCTTTCCCAACAATTCGCAGCTGACCCAGGCGCTGGGACAGATGTTTTCGCGCGGCGGGTTGAAGGTGAACGGCGTCGAGGTGCTGCCGTACAACGTCTATGCCCCCGGCGCGACCGCGCGGAAATACAGCCTGTTCATCTTCAGCTATGGCAGCGTCGCCAGCAGTTCGCTGAACGGGCTGTCCGGCGTGCTGGCGAGCTACGACAAGGCGGCCGGCACCGGGTCGCTGAACCGCGCGCGTTATTCGAATCCGCAGTTCGATGCGATGTTGAAGCAGGCGGCAGCCGAATTCGATGAGACGAAGCGCAACAAGATGCTGGCGGATGCGACGCGCGTGGCGATGGAGGATGCCGGTATTTTGCCGCTGTATTGGCAGAAGCTGTACTGGGCGGCGCGCAAGGGGTACGTGGTGGATCCCGATCGCGGCGAATCGACATCTGCGCGGTTCGTGTCGTTGGCGCGGTGCTGACAATGCGCGGCGGCATTCCGCGCGTCCGGCGGATGTTTCGCTTCGACTCGCAATGCGCGCTTACACTGGCGCACTGGTGACGGGAGACACGTCATGCTGACCATTGAACCGACCGGCGCGGTCCTCGGCGCGACCATCCATGGCATCGATGCGCGCAACCCATCGACGAGAGCGACTTCAGCCCGGATCCTGCATGCACTCGGCCATCATGGCGTGCTGCGGTTTCCCGATCAGCAGCTCGACATGGGTACGCTGCGCACGTTCTCTGAACGCTTCGGCGAAATCCAGGGGCCGAGTTCCGCGCCCGAAGTCGCGAAGGACGCTAACGCACATGTCGGCACGCTGTCGAACCTGAAGGAGGACGGCAAGTTATATCGGCTCGCCGGATGCCGGGCAGGACTGGCACACCGACATGTCGTATCGCGACGTGATGGGCTTCGTGAACGTGCTGTACGGCATCCGCATTCCGCGCCGGAACGGCGTGCCGCTCGGGCGGCACCGAGTTCTCCAACATGCACGCGGCGTACGATGCGCTGCCGGCCGACATCAGGACGCCGTCTCGCCGATGCGACCGCGACGCACAACTTCGAGAAGTTCTGGGAACACATGCGCCGCGACAAGGCCAGCACGCGGCCACCGATGACAGACGAACAGCAGCGGCGCCGCCCACCGGTGGTGCATCCGCTGTTCCTGACGCATCCGATCACCGGCAGCGAAGTGCTGTACTGCAATCCCGGCTACACCACGCGCATCAACGAACTGTCGGAGCATGACAGCGACGAGATGCTGGAGTACCTGTTCGCCCATCAGCTTGAACCAGCGCTTCCGCTACACCCATACCTGGACCGAGAACGACCTGCTGGTGTGGGACCACCTCGGCACCATCCATCGCGCGATCGCCGACTACGGCGCCGGACGAGATCAGGCTGATGCGCCGCTGCCAGGTGATGGCGACGAAAGTGTTCGATCCCGAGTTCCTGCGCCCCGTGCGCGAACTTGCGACAGCGGAGGCATGAACCATGCGCTGGATCAGATTCACCACCGATAGGCCGCACCGCCTATGGCTCGCTGAACGGCGACACGGTCAGCGAGATCAGCGGCGAGCCCTGGGGCACGCACACGGCCACCGGCAAGACGCACAAGCTGGCCGACGTGAAGCTGGAAGTGCCGGTGATCCCGCGCACCTTCTACGCCGCCGGCATCAACTACGCCGCGCATATCCGCGAGATGGCGGAGAAGCGCGGCGTGCAGCCGGTGTTTCCGGAGAAGGCGGACATCGGCTACCGCGCCAACAACGCATTGGTCGCGCACGGCGAGGACGTGGTGATCCCGAAGGACGCGACCGAGAAGATCAACTACGAGGGCGAACTCGTCGTGGTGATCGGCAAGCAGGCCAAGCATCTGTCGAAGGCCGATGCGATGTCCTGCGTGTTCGGCTACACGATCGGCAACGACGTGAGCGAACGCACCTGGCAGCGCGGCGACCGCACCTTCTGGCGCGGCAAGAACACCGACACGTTCAAGCCGATGGGACCGTGGATCGACACCGACGTCGATATCGATGCGATGCAGACGATCGTTCGGGTGAACGGCAAGGACAGCCTGAAGTTCAAGACCAACGACATGATCTTCGACATCCCGACCTACATCGAGGCGATGACGCGCTACCTGACGCTGTATCCGGGCGACGTGATCTGGATGGGCACCGACGGCACCTCGCCCGATCTGAAGCATGGCGACGTGGTGGAGGTGGAGCTCACCGGGCTCGGCGTACTGCGCAATCGATTCGTGCGGGAGAGCTGAGTTCCACGCACTGTCGCTGCACCGCTGTCATTGCAGCGAAGCCTCCGCTGTGATTGCGCGGAGCGAGGCCGCCATCGTGATTGCAAGCAGCGCGGCGACGCGGCAATCCTGGACCAGCTGCGCGCGCCTGCCGTGACCGAGATCGCCGCGCTGCCTGCCGCGCTGCCTGCAATGAAAGGGCATTCCCAATGACACAGCGTTCCCAATGACACAGCCTGGCCACGCATGCTGACCACTCTCGTCGTGCTGCTTGCCGCCGCCACGATCGCGGTGCCGCTGACACGGCGCGCGGATTCGGCAGCGTACTCGGCTATCTTCTCGCCGGCATCGTCATCGGCCCTGCCGGACTGGGTCTGATCACCGACATCAATGCGATTTCCTCGATCGCCAGCCTGGGCGTGGTGATGCTGCTGTTCCTCATCGGACTGGAAGTGCGGCCGCAACGTCTGTGGGTGATGCGGCGTTCGGTGTTCGGCCTGGGCTCGGCGCAGGTCGCGATCAGCGGCGCCGCATTGGCGGTTCTTGCGCATGCGGCCGGTATCGCGTGGTCAGGCGCGATCGTACTTGGCGCGGGGCTCGCGATGTCGTCCACCGCCATCGTGCTGCCAATGCTGGGGGAGCGCGACCTGCTCGCCAGCCCGGCCGGGCGCGACACGTTCGCCGTGCTGCTGTTCCAGGACCTCGCCTTCATTCCGCTGGTCGCGCTGGTTCCGTTGCTTGCAGGCAGCAGCGTCCCCGATCATGTGCCGTGGCACGACGTGGCACGCGCGGCAGCCGCCATCGCGATCATCCTGGTCGGCGGCCGTTTCCTGATGCGGCCGTTGTTTCGCGCCATCGGCGGCGCGAAGACACCGGAGGTCTTCACCACAGTCGCGCTGCTGATCGTTGCGGGCACCGCGTTCATTGCCACCGAAGCAGGGCTGTCGCCGTCGCTGGGTGCGTTCATGGCCGGCGTGTTGCTGTCGGAATCGGAATATCGCCACGAACTGCAAGCCGACATCGCGCCATTCGAGGGCCTGCTTCTTGGTTTCTTCTTCATCTCTGTTGGCATGTCCGCCGATCTGCAGCTTGCCGTTGCGCAGCCTGCGCTGCTTGCCGAAGCCACGGTTTCGCTGCTGGTTGCCAAATCGGTCATCGCGTTTGTCCTGGCGCGCATCGCGGGGAAGGATACGCCGAACGCGCTGCGCTTCGGCCTCGCGTTGCCGCAAGCCAGCGAATTCAGCTTCGTCCTGTTCGGAGCAGCGGTCGCGGCCGGCGCGCTGGGGCACGGCAACGCCGCGATTGCCACACTGGTGACCGCCGCTTCGATGGTCGCCACGCCGATCCTGTTTGCCGGCTGCGAGGCATTCGTGATTGCGCGTCTGAAGCGGGCGCCCGAACCGGTGTACGACACGATCGACGCGGAGGCCGCGCCAGTGATCATCTGCGGCTTCGGCCGGTTCGGGCAGATCATTGGCCGTGTGCTGCGCATGTACGGCATTCCGTTTACCGCGCTGGAACGCGATCCCGGGCAGGTGGAAGTGGTCCGGCGCTTCGGCAACAAGGTCTACTTCGGCGACCCCACGCGCCCCGACATGTTGCGTGCGGCGGGTGCCGAGCAGGCGAAACTACTGGTTGTCGGGCTGGATGATCCGGAAAGCGTACTGCGAACGGTTGAAGTCGCCAAGCGCAATTTTCCGAATCTCGCCATTCTTGCTCGGGCGCGGAATCGCTGGTATGCGCATCTGCTGATGGACCGCGATGTGGATGGTCTGGTGCGCGACACGTTTTATTCGAGTCTGCATCTCGCGAAGGTGGCGCTTACAACTCTTGGCGTCGACGAGGAGGCTGCGGAGCGCGCGGTGGTATTGTTCCGCGATCACGACGAGAAGACGCTGCTGGATACGCACGCGATATATCGCGATGAGGCACAGGTGCAGCAGAGCCAGCAGCAGGCTATGGACGAACTGGCCAGCCTGTTCGAGGCGGACAAACCGTAGCGTCGCAGCGCGGACCCGGCGTCCGCCCAGTGTCACTGCGCGCGGGCAGCCGTCCGGCGGGTCGGGGCGGGCATGTGGGATTGCCGCGTTCGCGGGAATTGCGGCAGAAGATGAGCGTACGCGGCGGCGTGTGCTAATCGCGACGTGTCTCCGGCATCGCCAGCCACACCACCAGCGTGCCAAGAAGCCCGATGAATGCGAGCACCATGAACGCCAGCGGCACGCCGAACGCATCGGCGATCCAGCCGCCCATCGTGGTGCTCAACCCCGCGCCGAGAAACATGGCCAGGCCAAGCGCACCCATGCACAGATTGAAATGCGATGTGCCGCGCGTGATGTCGGCGGCGAGGAGGGGAAACATCACGCCGAACACCGCGGCACTGATGCCGCTGATCGCCTGTGCGCCGATCGGCAGCCATGCACCGGGCAGGACCGCCAGCAGCAGGCCGCGTAGCGGCAACGCGGCCCAGCCCAGCAGCAGCACCGGACGCCGACCGATCGATCGCGGCACTGCGTCCCACCCAGGGCGAGCACAGCGCGACGACACCCTGCGGCACCACGATGCAGGCTGCGATGATCATGTTGGCGAAATCGCCCGCGCGCATGGTGATGGCGCCGCCGATCAGCGGCAGCATCGCGGCGTTGGACAGATGGAACAGCAGCACGCAGAGCGCGAATATCAGCAGGCGCCGATCGGTGAACAGTCGTCGCAGGCCCTGCCAGTCGAATGGCTGGGTCGTGGTCTGTCGTCTGGCATGTTGTCCGCGGCCGATCGCCAGCAAGGACATCAACGCGGGAACGCACAGCGCGGCGGTCAGCACGAACACCGCTCGGCTGGACAGATAAGCGCCGGTCGCGCCCATCACCGCCGCGGCCAGACCGTTGCCGATCGAGGCGAAACGTGCATTGCGTCCCAACCGTTCGCCCAATGCCGCATGGCCGACGAGATGCAGGCTGATCGCCGCGATCGCCGGTGTCAGCACGCAGCTTGCGACAGCATGCAGCGACTGTGCGATAATCACCGGCAATTCGGTTGGCCAGATCGCCAGCAGCAGAGCGGCAGTGATGACGCCGAGCAGTGCGCCGCTTGCGGCGGCACGCTTGTTGGGCGCGGCATCCACCAATGCGCCGGCGGGAAGCTGGCTGATCAGCGAGACGATCGTGCCGACGGTCAGTGCGAAGCCGATCTGTACCTGGGTCCATTTGTGGGTGGTCAGGTAGACGGCGACGAATGGGCCGAAGCCGGTCTGCACATCGGCGACGAAGAAATTCAGCAGGTCGAGGGCTCGCGGACCGCGCGCCGGAAGTGTGCCGTCGCGTGGCATGCGTCATTGCTTCGAGCGGTGAAGTATCGGTCGTGGGACTGGCGGCCGGCTGCGGTGCGCAATGACGACAGGAGCGGGCTTTGTGACATCCTTATATTCGGGTGCGGCCTTGATCTGATCGGGAGTCAGATCGAGCGTGATGGGATGCGTCGCATCGCCGGGCGCGAAGTGCAGCGTGCTCCACTGCACGGCGATCTTGCGGCTGCCCACGCCCATGAAACCTCCGAAGTCGATGACCGCGGCTTGCGGCTCGCCGTCCCAGCCGACCAGCACGTCGACCAGCCGGCCGACGTCCTTGCCTTCGGGGTCCGCGACCTTGTGGCCGAGGATCGCCAATGCCTGCTCGGGTGGCACGTGCTGCACGTTGCTCTCTGGCGGCGGGGGTTTCGCGGGCGTGGTGGGGTTTGCGGATAGCGTGGGGTTTTCAGACGGCGTGGGGCTGGCAGACGCCGCTGGTGGAGACGGCGTGGGGCTCGGCAGACGCCGCTGGTGCAGACGGCGTGGGGTTGTCAGATGCCGCTGGTGCAGTCGGCGTGGGGTTGGCAGACGCGCGGCTGCGTGCAGACGGCGTGGGGCTGGCAGACGCCGTTGGTGCATTCGGCGTGGGGTTGGCAGACGCCGCTGGTGCAGATCGGCGTGGGGTTGGCAGACGGCACTGGTGCAGACGGCGGTTCGGGCGCTGCCGCCATGAGCAGCAACGCGATGCAGGCGATGATGGTTCCGCTGTGGTGGGACGGCATGCGTTCCCCTTCCTGGTCGGCAGGTCGGGGCTGCGGTGCACCACTATCAAGGGTGGCGCGCGCCCCATTGTTCAAGCTCTATTGGGGTTCAAGTTCCATTGGGGTTCAAGTTCTGTTGGGGTTGAGGAGTGGCTGCGGCATCGGGGCAGGCTTGATCGATGCCAGCACGATGCCTGCCGGCGATCATTGCAATGCCGATCGCATGATAGGCGTAGAACGTCTCGCCGAGAAACAGCACCGCGAGAACGCTGCCGAACACCGGCATAAGATGCCAGGACTGGCCCGCGCGTCCGGCGCCGATCAGTTCGATGCCGCGATTGAAGAACAGGTAGGCGATGAACGACGGGAACACCGCGATGTACGCCATGGCGAGCCAGGCCGGCGGCGCCGCCTTCGATCCGGCCGCCCTGCAGCGTCTCCCACACATAGAACGGCAGGATCATCATCGAGCCGATGCCCATGGCGGCGACCAGGAAGCTCAATGGATGCGCCGCGGGGCGGTGGCGGAACATCGCGGCATAAATGCCGTAGATCGCGATCGCCGACAAGGATCCAGACGTCGCCGACATTGAATGACAGATGCAACAGTGTCTCAAGCGAGCCGTGCGCGGCGATGATTGCGACGCCGACCAGCGAGAGCAGCACGCCGGCCGATTGACGCAGCGTCGGCCGGTCGCCGAACAGCGCGAATGCCCAGAGCAGAATGATCAGCGGACCCGCCGATTGCAGCAGCAGGACGTTGAGTGCCGTCGTGCTGGTGAGGCCGATATATGCCAGCGTGTTGTAGATTGCGATGCCGGTTGCGGACAGCAGGAGCATCAGGCGCCAATGGCGCAGCAGGATCGGCGCGTCCTGTTTCAGATAGCGCCAGGCAAACCCGATGGCGAAAAGAAATGCGCCGGTCCAACGCCAATACGCCAGCGCGATCGGCGGCACGTGCCCCGCGAGGCCTCGGCCCAGCACAATGTTGCCGGCCCAGAACAGGTTGGCGAGTACCAGAAGCGTCCAGGCCGAATTCCACAGGCGCGTCATCGCGTTACTCTTCTGGCCGGCGCGGCCATGCACGCCGTGATGATGGTTCAATACGCTCCTGCCCAACCGTCGCGCCGCGGATCGGAACCGGCCATGCGTACGCCGTTCTCGGCGATGCGGATCGCCTGAACGCTGCACGGGCCTTCCAGCGGTGCGACGCGGTTCAAGCGATGCCCGAGCCGTTCCAGTTCCGCCAGCACATCGGCGCCGAAGCCGGGTTCGATTGTCAGCCGGCCGTCGCCTTCGTGGGGCCAGTTGGCACCCTGACCTTGCTGGCTGGAGGTCCAGCGCGGGGCTTCCAGGGCCGACTGCGGATCGGCGCCAAGGTCCATCATCGACGTCAGTACCTGCAGGTTGATCTGCACCTGGTTGTCGGCGCCGGGCGTGCCTTCGACGGCCCACAACTTGTCGTTCCTGAACACCATCGGCGCGTTCATCGTGTGACGCACGCGCTTGCCGGGCGCCAGCCGATTGGGATGGCCCGGCGCTAGATGCCAGTACGCCATGCGATTGTTCAGCAATATGCCGGTGTCGCCCGCGGTAACGCCGGAACCGAAGCCGGAGTTCAGACTCTGGATGCCAGACACCGCGTTGCCTGCCGCATCGACGACGCAGAAATACGTCGTGTCGCCGACCGCCGCTTCGGGTTCCGCCAACGTCAGATCGCTGGCACGCGCCATGTCGATCGCGGCGGCGCATTCATCGGCGTAGGCATCCGACAGCAACCGGTCGAGCGGCACATCGCCGAAGCGCGGATCGGTGCCGTAGCGTTCGCGGTCCTGGAATGCGCGCTTCTTCGCCTCCACCAGCACATGGATGCGTTGCGCGGGATCGAGCGCGGGCAGGTCTAAGCGTTCGGCGATCTTCAGCATCTGCAGCATTGTGAAGCCGGTGGAATTCGGCGGCGTCTGGGTGACCCGGAAGCCGCGATAGGCGATAGCGATCGGATTCTGGAGTTGCGGCTGGCATGCTTCCAGGTCGCGTTCGTCCACCAGCACACCGGCTGCACGCATGCCGGTCGCGACGCGCTTTGCGAGTCGGCCTCGGTAGAAGGTGTCGGGGCCGTCCTGGGCGATTTCCTCCAACGTGCGCGCGAGATCGGGTTGGCGGATCAGTGCGGCGAGTTGCGGCACGCCGACATCCAGGTTGCCGAGAAACACGCTGCGCGAACGCGGATCGGCGGCGAGTATGGCGCGTACATCGGCCGCGAAATGCCGGTAATGGTGGGTGACGGCGAAGCCTTCACGCGCGTGCTCGATGGCGGGGGCGCACAATTGGCGCCATGGCAGCTTGCCGTGCGCGGCATGCATTGCGCCGATGCCGCCGAGCAGGCCTGGGGTGGAGACGCTGAGCGGGCCGCGCACCGCGATGCCGCTGGCGCGGAAGCGTTCCGGCGTTGCGGCGATCGGCGCGCCACCGGTTGCGTTGTAGCAGCGCGATGTTGCGTTTTGTGCAGTGTAAACCTGATAGAATCCGTCGCCGCCGAGGCCTGACATGCCTGGTTCGACGACGGCGAGAGTGAGCGAGATTGCTACCGATGCATCGATTGCGTTGCCGCCGGCGCGCAGCGTGTCGAGTCCCGCCTGTGTCGCCAAGGGTTGGTTCGAACCGACCGCGCCGTTGCGGCCCATGATCAACACGCGATGGCTGCGGGTGGGGATATACATTGGCGAGCTCCAGCGAGTTGTAGCGTTGTGGATTAGCGGCGGCGCTGCCGGTTCTGTTGCGGGAGGAGGTTGGAGTGGGTCACACGAACAAGGGTTGTTTTGGCGCGAACCGCTCCTTTTACCCTGTCCCGCAAGGCGAAGGGGAGGCTTTTTGGGGGATGGTACGGCATCACAGATGCATGGTGAAGAATTCGGCAACGGCGGCGTAGATACGGCACCTGTCGTCGGGACGGATGAAGCCGTGGCCGGCGTAGTCGAAGGTCAGGTACGTGACCGGCTTCTGGCGTTCCTGCAATGCCGTGACGAACTGCTCGCTTTCGCTGATCGGCACGCGCGGGTCACGCGATCCGTGCGCTATCAGCACCGGCGCACGCGATGCGATCGACGCGATGGATCGGCGAGATGCGCGCGAACAGTTCGGCGTTGCGCTGTGCGTCGCCGTATTCCGCCGCGCGGTGGCTGCTGCGCCATGAGCCTGTGCCGGCCAACAGCGTGACGAAATCCGCGATGCCGTAGTAGTTCACCGCGGCGCGCCACAACTCTGGATATTCGGTGATTGCCGACATCACCATGAAGCCACCGTATGATTGGCCCATGATGCCGATGCGTTCGCCGTCGATCGCGGGGTGATCGGCGAGCCAATGCCGAGCGTGAGCGAGGTCGGTCACGCTGTCGAGGCGTTTTTCGACGTCATCGCTCTGGATGCAGGTGCGGCCGTAGCCGGAGCTGCCGCGCACGTTCGGCATCAGCACGGCGAAGCCTTGCGCGACCAGCATCTGAATGTCGGGCCGGAAATTCGGCCGCGTCTGCGATACCGGTCCGCCGTGTACCCAGATCACCGCGGGGTAGCCGCGTGGCGGCATCTTGGTGCGCGGCAGCGCCAGCCAGCCGGGTATGGGCATGCCGTCGAAGCTTTGCCACTCGACCAGTTCCAGATCCACGAACGGCGCGGGATGCGGTTCCGGTTGCCACGCAACATGCGCGGCGCCGTCGCGCCACAGCCAAAGCGACGGTGGTTCCTTGGGCGCCGCAACGGTGAAGGCAAGCGACACGCCATCGGGTGAGAATGTCGGCTCTGTCACGACGCCGCGTGGCAGGTCGTTGACGGCCGGGCGTTCGCCGTCGATCGGTCCGACACGCAGTATTCCGTAGCCGCGGTCGTTCTCGATCGTGGCAAGCATGCTCGCATCGGACGAGATCGCGTAGGATTCCACGTCTCGTTCGATCGCTTCATACACAACTGCTACCGCGCCGGTGTCGGAATCAAGTGCGTCGGGATCAAGGCGGCACAGCCGCATGAACTCGCTGCCGCGGTGGTCGGTCAGTGCGAGCAGCGTGCGACCGTCGCTGGCCCAACGGATGCTTTGGTAATTGCACGTTGCGGGCGCCGGAAATTCGCGCGTGTCGCCGGATGCGAGATCGAGCAGCAACAGCGACATGTCGCCGAAGCCGCGATCGTGCAGCAATGCGAGCTGCGCTGTATCGGGGCGGAAGCCGGATACCGTGACGATGTGGGTGCCCTGATAAACCCGCCGGCGCGCGCCGCTGGCGATATCCTGAACGTAGACGTCGAAATGCGCTTCGTCGCGCTGGTTCGACGCGTAGGCGATCTGCGTGCCATCCGGCGACCACGCGCCGAAGTCGTGGATCACTGCCGGATCGGCGGTCAACGCGCGCGGCTCCGGCGCGGCCTCACGCGGATCGATCAGCATCAGTTGCTGCCGTTCGTCGCCGCCGCGGTCGATGCCGTAGATCAGCCGATCGTCCACCGGCGAGCGCCGGATCATCGCGACCTTTTCGTCATGGCGCGTCAGTTGGCGGTCGGCGCCGGTCGCCAGGTCGAGCGACCAGATCTGTGGCAGCCCCGAACCGCGCAGGTGAAACAGCGTTTGGCCGTCACGCGAGAACGCGGGCGCGGCGGCGGCTCCGATTGCGACGTAGGTTTCCGGATGGTTTGTCATGGCCGGAAGCATACCGTGCCGCGTGGGGTTGGGAAGCATGGCGGGGTTGGAAAGCATCGCGGTATAGGGTTTGCTTGGCTGATGCGGCGGATTGCACTGGAGAGCGACACGGACTGGGAGGGCTGGCGCACCGCGGCCCGCGCGCTGGTGCTGGGCCGCGTCGCACCGGACGACGTGCGCTGGTCGGTGCGCACCCATGACGGCGATCGCGATGTGCTGCCAGAGGGCAGCGGCAGCTTCGGCGTTTCCCGCGGCCTGGTTGCGCTGGCGTCGCTGGCGATCCAGGCGCGCGATCCCGAACGGTTCGACTTGCTGTATCGCCTGGTGTGGCGTGCCAACGCCGGCGAGCGCGTGCTGCAAAAGACCACCGATCCGGAATTGCGGCGTGCCCAGGGACTTGCTTTCGCGGTGCGCGCTGAAGCGCATCGGATGCGGACGCTGGTGCGTTTTCTGCCGGACATCGAGGGTGGCGCTACGCGTTATATCGGTTGGTACGAGCCGGCGCATTACGTGCTGGAGGCGAACGCGCAGCTGATCGCGCGACGGTTTCCCGATCTCGCGTTTTCCATTCTGACGCCTGATGGGGCGGCGCATTGGGATGGGACGGAGCTGCGCTTCTCCGCCGGCATCGAGCGCGATGCGGTACGTGACGATGCGGCACTGCGAACCTGGTGGCATCGGCATCAGGCGGGGTTGCTGCGCGACGCGCGCGTCGGCACTGCGATTCCCGAGGCGGACGATCTCGACGAAGCGCCACGACCGCCGGATCGTCCGCCGATCGGCCCGGTGGTGCTGCCGATGGAGTCCGATGCAGGGTTGCGGGAGGCGATGGGCGAAGCTGCCGATTGCCGCCGATGCCAGCTTTACGAGGCGGCGACGCAGACCGTGTTCGGCGAAGGTCCGGCGCATGCCAGCGTGCTGTTCGTGGGCGAGCAGCCGGGGGATCAGGAGGACATCATCGGCCGGCCGTTCGTCGGACCGGCGGGCCAGATGATGGACCGCGCGATGGAGGAAGCCGGCATCGACCGTCGCACGGTCTACATCACCAATGCGGTGAAGCACTTCAAGTTCACCCCGCGCGGCAAGCGACGCATCCATCAGACGCCGGATGCGCCGGAGATCCAGGCGTGCCGTTTCTGGCTGGACGTGGAGCGCGTGCGGTTGCGTCCGAAGCTGGTGGTGGCGATGGGCGGCACCGCGGCACGCGCACTGTTGGGCCGCGCCGTCACCATCACTCGCGAGCGCGGCAGGCCGATCGAACTGCCGGATGGTCAGACGGGATTCGTCACCGTCCATCCGTCGTTTCTGCTGCGCGTGCCGGATGAGGAGGCGAAGGCGCGGGAGTACCGCGCGTTCGTTGCTGATTTGCGCAAGGTGTTGGAGTTGGTGGGCGGGAAATAGAGCAGGCGCGGGGAAGCGTTACCGGTGCGAAAGCGAGGGTCCAGGGCTCCGCGCACCGGCGCCGATCGCCGTCCGACTGGCGTGCGCTGCCATCCGGCGGCTGGAGGTGCAGGGCGTCAGGATTGACGCCGTGGATATGGCGTTGGGGTATGGGCCGTTGGGGTATAGGCCCTGGCATCTGGGCAGAACGTTTTACCGTTTCCCGCTGTCGGTAGGTGGCGTTGTTACACCGACGTCAAGCCGCATGCCTTCCCTGGCGACCAGGGAGCCGGGGCGGCGGTGCGCCACGGCACTGGCAATCTCGTCCATCATGGCGTCGTCGTGACCCGGTTCGTGGTGGAACAGCACGAGTTGCCCGACCCCGGCCGCGTCGGCGAGACTTGCGCCTTTCTGCCAGGTGGAATGTCCCCAGCCGATGCGTGATTGATATTCCGCTTCGGTATAGCTTGCGTCGTAGATCATGATATCGGTGCCGGCTACGAAGCGCAGCAGATTGTCGTCGAGCCCATCCGCGGGATGTTCGGTGTCGGTGATGTAGCAGACGCTCGCTCCACCCCAACTGACGCGGTAGCCGATTGCATTTCCGGGATGGTGCAGTGCGGTCGTTCGCACATGACACCCCGGGTGCAATTGCAGATCCTCGCCGGCGGCGAAATCCCGGAATTCGATTTGCGCACGAAATTCCCCCGCCATGTCGGGCATCAGTGGCGCCTGCCAACTGCGGAGCAGCGCGGCGGCGATGCCGTCAGGCGGGGCGAGGTGGCCGCCCCAGAAACGAATGCGCGCGTTTGGATCGAACATCGGCGCGAAGAACGGCAGCCCGCAGATATGGTCGAGATGGGTGTGGCTGAGCAGAATATCCGTCTCCACCGGTACGGCGGATTTGGACCACTGGCAGCCGAGTTCGCGCAATCCGCTGCCGGCATCGAGGATCAAGCGATGCGGGCCACAGTGCAGCTCGACACAGAGAGTGTTGCCGCCATATCGCACAGTTGCCGCGCCAGGCGTGGCCAGGCTGCCGCGGACACCCCAGAAGCGCAGGTTCATATCGCCGGCCTGCTCAGGTGCGCACCCCTGCGGATCGTTGGCTGTCACCGGGCATGTCTCTCTCGCTGTGTTCTGTACCACGATATTCCTGACTTCCACGCAGCAGACTCCCGAAACTCGGTGTGGCGCAGCAATTCTGCCAGCTAAAGTACGGTTGGGCACTGCAAAGTGATCCGGCGGCTCGGACTGAAACGCCTACGTGGCACTACTACCTGAACAAAGTAACGACTTCGGATCGTAATTGGAATGTTAATTTGTCGCCATTTTTGGCCCATTGCAGAGGCAATTGTAACGGTCTGTACGGGTGGTGAGAGACTGTAGGGGAAAAAGTTAATCACCGCACAGTATGTCGTGCTTCGCGAAGGCGAGGGGCGTGCATCCAGGGTTGCAACAAGACGGGTCCCCTCGCCTTCGCTGGGTTGATGGCTTGCGTGAGTGAAGGTGGATTTCGTTTGAGCAATTGATTTGTAACAAGACCTGCGGTGTCAGCCCCGCGAGCTCTGGCTGTAGAACGGTTGGTGCGATGCTGCATTCCAGTAGCCGTCGTAGAACGCCTTGACGTGCGGCAGGATCGCCTTGGCGAGGCGGCGGCGCTCCTGTTCCTCCGCGGTCAGGTCGCGTTGCAGCATTTCCGACAATTGTCGCAGCGCGGCATCGCGGTCGACGCGGGTGAAGCGGCCGTCCTGGTAGATCACCTCGCCCGCTACGAGCACGGCGCGGACGCCGGCGACCTTGGCGCGCTGGATCACCGCATCCAGCACCGGCGTTTCCGAGTCGAGGTACGGGTAGCTGATCTGCTGCCAGTCGATCAGCACGGCATCGGCTGCCTTGCCGACTTCCAGTGTGCCGATCTGCGCGGCGTACGGCGTGGTCTTCGCGCCGTTCTCGCTGGCCATGCGGAACACCTGCGCCATGGTCGGCACGCGATCGTCCATGCCGGGTTCGCGATGCGCGCGCAGCACCATGCGCATTTCCTGCAGCATGTCGCGATCGTCGTTGATGCCGGCTTCATCGAGGCCGATCGCGACATTGATGCCCTTCGCCTCCCACCGGTTCAGCGGCGCGATGCCGGAGCGCAGGCGGAAGTTGGAGCTGCAGTTGTGACAGATGTGCGTGCCGGTTTCGGCGACGCGGTCGATGTCGCGTTCGTTCAGCCAGACGCCATGCCCCAGCGTCATGCGCGAGCCGAGTAGGCCGAAGCGGTCGATGTAGTCGAGCGCGGTGCAGCCGCCGCGACGGTGGGCGTATTCCTTCTGGTAGGCGGTTTCCACCAGGTGCATGTGCAGCGGCGCGTCGTATTTCTGTGACGCGTCGGCGAGCAGGGTGAGTGCGCGGTCGGAGCACCAGTGCAAATTCGCCGGCGCCAACTGGACTTTTACGCGCTTCTTGTTGTGGTGCCTGGCGTGCAGTGAGGCGAACAGCGCGAGCAGGTCGTCCGCGTTCAGGCGGAAGCGGGCGAAGTGGCGGCCGAGAGCGGGGCGCAGGTCTTCGGGCACGCGCGCCATGAAGGCGTCGTTGGCTTCGTAGACCAGGTGGTTCTGGTCGCGCAGCGCGTAGCAGTAGGAGACGCGCATGCCGAGGTCTTCGTAGGCGCGGATTACGTTGTCGGCTTTGGCTTCCACTTCGGTGAGGCCGCCGGATGCCCAGCCATGGATGTGCTGCACGGTGGTGATGCCGGAGGACACCATGTCGAACGCGGAGTAGAGCGTGTCGAGGTAAAGATCGAGGTCGCGCAGCACGAGCCGCGTGGCGAACCAGAGTTCCAGCGGCATGTCGGGCGAGCCGAGTTGCAGCGGCGTGAGACCGACGTGGTGGTGGCCGTTGACGAAGCCGGGCAGCAGCACCTGGTCGCCGGTGCCGGTTACCGGCAAGTCGGGGTGCTGGCGGTGGAGGGTGGCGAAGCTGTCGATGGCGGTGATGATGCCGTCGTGCTGGAGGATTGCGGCGTCGTCGAACTGTTCGTAGCGGTGGCGGTCGAGCGCGCGGGTGATGACGTGTTTGCCGCGGATGATCGACGATGGCATGGCTGGCTCCGGGTGGCGGGTCTTGAGCCGTGGTGCCGCAGGCGGGCGCGACGCGCAAGCTGTGGCGCGGGAACGCAGCGTGCATCCGGCTATTGCGGCGGCGGCGGGACGACGCCATTGTTTGTGCATGACGAAAACGACGAAATCTGCACGGTCGTCCGCCGGCTATGCAAACGAGATCGAGATGCGACCCGTACTCGTGCGCCTGGGGCCGGGGAGACACGATGTGGTAGAGATCCAGCCGCCTCCCGTCTTGCCGCCGCCGGCCAGGCGCGAGGCGATCCGCCGGGCGGTGGCGGAGGCGGCGGCGGAGGCGACATCGCGAGGCGCGCGACGTTGGCCGAAAGTCGTTGCGTCAAGATAGCGTAGAATTCGTAGATTGACAACGCCAAGAGGACCAGGCTAGGCTTCCAACGTTGGAGGCTTCGGCATGGCGCCCAAGGCGACTTCTCCGAGACTCGCGCCGCGCAAGGCAACGGCACCACGCCGCCGGGCCACGCGCTATGACGGCTGCGTCTTCATTAACTGCCCGTTCAATTCCGCCTACGCACCGCTGTTCGATGCCTTGGTCTTCGCGGTGGCGGCCTGTGGTTTCACGCCGCGGAGCGCCCTTGAGATCGACGACGCAAGCCGCGCTCGGTTCGACAAGATCGCTGGGCTTGTGGCCGTATGCCGCCTTGGCATCCATGACATCTCCCGCACTGAGGCGGATGGCGCCAGCGGCCTGCCGCGGTTCAATATGCCGCTGGAACTGGGGTTGTTCCTGGGTGCTCATCGATATGGCGCGGGCATTCAGCGTCGCAAGCTGTCACTCATCCTCGACACCGAGCGATATCGCTACCAGCAATTCATCTCCGATATCGCCGGCCAGGACATCAAGGCGCATGGCGACGACCCGAGCCAGGTGATCGCCGCCGTCCGCGGGTTCCTGGTTGCCGCAAGTGGCAACGTGCTTCCGGGAGGCAGGACCATCCTGCGGCGCTTCATGGATTTCCGCACGGAGTTGCCGGGCATCTGTCAACGCTTTGGCTTGGAACCCGACGAACTGACCTTCCCGGATTACTGCGTTATCGTAACAGACTGGTTGGCAGCGAGGCCAATACCATGACCGTGATGCATGACGGTGGCGGCGTCGCCACCAATCGCCTTTCGCGTGAAGCCGCGATGCGCACTGCGCAGTCGTTGCACGATAGTCTGGGCAACGCCGATCGTGCGCGATTGGATGCAATCCTGCCGCTGCTGGCGCAGGATGGACGCATCCGCCTGAGCGACGCGGTGACACGGCTGTTTCCTGATACTCCCCGCAAGGATGCATTGACGGCGTTCCGGCAGTTCCGCGAACGGCTGCGCTCGGCCGTTGGCAGCACGCTGATTTTGGAAGTCGATACCGCGACACGGACTGATCCCAGCAACCGCTGGTGCTGGTTCGCCGGCGACGATGCCGCGGCGAACGTCACGGCCAAAGTCGAAAGCGAAAAAGCGCGCGCTTGGGAAGCCGCGGAGGTCGCGCGCATCCCGGACGCCGCAGCGAAGTTCGTCGATGCGGAAACCCGCAGCGTCGTGCGCAAGCCACAGGATGCGATTGCGGTTACCGTGGAGTCGGTCAGCAAACGCCCGATTCGCGTATTCGTCTCGTACGCGCACGACGATGCCAGGTTGAAGGACGACTTGCTGAAACGCCTGCGCCAGCAGCTCAGCTACGACAAGCACGAGCGCTTCGAGTTCTGGGACGATGGCGGCATCACCGCCGGCAGCAAGTGGAGCGCCGCCATCCAGTCGAACATCGAGAGCTGCGATCTCGGCCTGCTGCTGGTTAGCCCCGCCTTCCTCGGCAGCGCCTTCATCACCCAGCATGAGCTGCCATATTTCGTTGCACAGGATGTAGCGGCGCTCAAGCCATGTGTGCCGGTCGCTCTCAAGCCGTTCAGGATGGACGAACGCGCCGACCTGCACGGCATCGAACACCGCCAGATCGTCTATCATCCGCGCAACCGTGCGTTTCAGGACTGCGAGCGCGACCGTGCCCGCGACGAGTTCGCTGGCGCGCTGCGCGACAGCATTGTCACAGCGCTGCACGACGCGGCAGCGGCACCGGCCTCAACGCAATCCGTACAGGAGCACGTTTTGGAAGAGTGGGCGCGCGATGGCCTGCGCGACGACCCGGCAGCCAAGCTGCGGGTGCGACAGTACGGTCGCATCGGCAGCGTGCGGAACTTGCCGGACGCGGTCGCGCTTGCCGATGCGGACGGTGAACGCCGCGACGCGTTGGAGTTCCTGCTCGACTGGGCACGCGATCCCGAAGGCCAGCCCTGCTGTGCCCTGCTCGGCCAGCTAGGCATGGGGAAGACGACGACCTGCATGGCGTTGAGCCGCGAGTTGCTGGCTGCGCGCCAGAACGATCGGACCGCGCCATTGCCGATCTACTTCGACCTGCGGCATCTCGGAGAAGATGCCAAGCGGGAACTCGATCTTGCGGCGATCATCGATATCGTGCTGCGGCGAAGTTGGCGAGGCGGCCAGATGCAGGCACCGGTCGCCGCTGCCGAAGTCGTCCGGCTGGTGCAACAGGAAGGCGCGATCGCGATCTTCGACGGCCTGGACGAGGTGCTGGTGCATCTGTCGGTTCGCGCTGGCCAGCTTTTCACGCGCGAGCTGTTCCGCATCCTGCCGCCGAACCTGTGGGCGCGTCGGCGCAAACCGGGTGAGCCAGGCAGGCCGGGCCGCGTGCTGGTGTCCTGCCGCACACATTATTTCCGCTCGGTGCGTGACCAGAACACGCATCTTACCGGTGAGGATCGCGACGACATCCGTGACGGAGACTACCGCGTGCTGCTGTTGCTGCCGTTCACCGATGAGCAGATCCGCGACTACCTGACGCAGACATTGCCGGGCGAGGACATCGATCGGGTGATGCAGACGATCGGCGCGGTACACAATCTGCCGGAACTGGCGGAACGACCTTACACGCTCAGTCTGATCGCGCGCGCGTTGCCGGAGCTGGAGACATGGCAGCTTGAAGGACGCCGCGTCACCGGTGTGCTGCTGTATCAGCACATGGTGTCGTCCTGGCTGGAGCGCGATGCCGGCAAGCACGAGTTCGACCCGGAGCACAAGCAGCAGCTCATGGAGCATATCGCCGCGCGGCTCTGGCGTGCCGGGCGGCGCACCTGGGCAGCACGCCAGATGGAGGACTGGCTGGCAGGATTTCTCAAGCAGCACCCTGCGGTGGCGATGCACTACGAGAAGAAGGACCTCGAGGTGCTGAAGAAGGACCTGCGCACCGCGACGTTCCTGGTGGGAGGCAGGCGAACGGAGTTCCGCTTCGCGCACACATCGTTGCAGGAGTTCTTCCTTGCCGGGTTTTTGTTGCGCGCATTGCGCGAGGGCCGGGCCGAGGATTGGGACATGCCGCGGCCGAGTGACGAAACGCTGGATTTCCTCGGGCAATTGCTGCTGCACGAGGGGGATGAGGCGGCGATCGGGACGCTGCGCGCGATGCGGGGCGCGTACCAGCCACGGATCAGCGAGTTGGCGTTCCGCTATGTGTTGCTGGCGTTGGAGAAGGGGTATCCGGCGCCGTCGCCCGCTGGCTTCCGGTTGGACGGCGCGGACTTGCGGGGCTGGAGATTGGGGCGGGGGGCCAGATGCCACTGCTTAACCTGCGCGGGGCGTCGTTCCGCGGCGCGCGATGCGCGGGGCGAAGCTGCGCCAGGTCGATCTGGAGGCCGCCGATTTTTCCTTCGCTGATTTGGCGCTGGCGGAGATCGTCGGCGGTCGGGCGCGGAATGCGAATTTCGCGCGGGCATGGCTTACCGGCACCGTGCTGCGTGGGCTCGATCTTGCCAGTGCAACGTTCGAAGCGGCGAACTGCTCCCGGACACAGTTGCTGCTGTGCCGTACGGGGGGGTCTGGGGCGCTGCCGGAAGGCGTGATGACCGCACCGACATTTCGTGCCGATTGGTTACGAAATCTGCGTTGCGTCTCGCGGTGCTCGACGGGCATTCCAGTTGGGTGAGGTCGGCCGCCTTCTCCCCCGACGGCGCGCGCATCGTCTCCGCCGCCTATGACGGCACCCTGCGCCTCTGGGACGCCGCGTCCGGCGAATGCCTCAGCGTGCTGCGCGGTCACGATGATTCGGTGAAATCGGCCGCCTTCTCCCCCGACGGCGCGCGCATCGTCTCCGCCGCCGATGACAGCACCCTGCGCCTCTGGGACGCCGCGTCCGGCGAATGCCTCAGCGTGCTGCGCGGTCACGATAAATGGGTGAATTCCGCCGCCTTCTCCCCCGACGGCGCGCGCATCGTCTCCGCCGCCGATGACAGCACCCTGCGCCTCTGGGACGCCGCGTCCGGCGAATGCCTCAGCGTGCTGCGCGGTCACG
>CAWBON010000004.1:0-251085 GCA_963790445.1 uncultured Alphaproteobacteria bacterium
CGAGTTGATGGATGTAACGCTTCTCACCGTCGAAACGGTGCCCGAGGCCGGAGCTGGGCAGGCTGTGAGTTGGATTGGCTGGTCAGTCGGATCGGCCTGGATCGTGACGTTCTGGTACTCCATCCCGGGCCCGACCAGGTACAGGACGCCGGCGAGAAACTCGGGGATCCCCGCAATAAGCGGCGCGAAATCCATCGGCAGGGCGTCCTGGGCGTCGCTGACCATCATGCCGAGCCAGATGACGGCGCCGGGAAGGGCATAGGCCCACCACGGCTCACTGACCGTACCCGTGACGACGCTGCCGCTTGCTTGCAGAACCCCGTTAACGATGCCAAGTCCCATGACAATCGTCACATCGATGGATGGATCTGGGAAGTCGTTCACGCTCTTGCCCAAATTCAGAACAATCTGCATGAGCCCGGGCAGAAACGTAATTTGCGGGACATAGGTCTCGACGGTTGTTACGCCGTTCACCGTGGCTTGGTATTCGCGAAAGTACAGCGACGTATCGTGCTGTAGCACAACATTCCGGACGAAGTTCGAGAGTATCGTGCGCAAGACTCCCGCCGGCTGAGGAATGATCTGGCACGCGTCGAGATCGACCTGGACGGCGATGGTACCCAGCGTGCGGGTATAGGGACCCGCCCTCGCCGCAAGCGTGTACGGCGTGGTGACCAAGGGCTGGACCAGTTGCGATCCGGCGGCGTCGACCGCGATGCCGTTGAGCGTGACGGTGACCCCGGTCGCCGTGCCGCTTACCGACCAGCGAACCGTGCTCTCGCCGAACGGCCCGATCTGCGTCGGGGTCGCTGAAAGCTGTTGGAGTTTGACCTGGGCCAGGGTGTTGAGAGCCGATTGGTCGATGCCACCGCCGTTTGGAAGCATGTCGGAGCCTCCCCATCAGCCGATATTGAGGACGTCACACCAGGAGTGCGTTTGGGAAATTCGATCACACAGAAACGTTCGGGGCAAGGACTATTCTTCAGGTTTACCGACCATCACGCGCAGAGAACCCGTCGCAGCATGAAATAGGGGGAACCGCAGCAGCCTCGTCCGGGATGTCGTCAGTGGTTTTGGGCCAAAGCCATCGCTGGCCCGACCCAGCCGCAGAGCGGCCCCGCAGCTCACGCTTATGCCATGACCGCGTCGAATCGGAAGGCTTCGAGCAGAGACGGTCGGCTTTCGTGAAGAGTTTTGGACGCCGTAGGCTTACGAAAGTCTCCGAAGAACGAACCCGCGGTCAGTGGTCGGGGGCTTATGGAGATTTCGGAAATTGGCCGTGCTTTGCTCGGTGCCCGGGATGGTGTTCTTGTTTCGCGCTGAGCCTGCGCCCGACATAAGCGGCGGGGCGGATGCCCCGTCGGAACACCTCCCGATCAAGCCCTGGCGCTTCTTGGCAGATACGGACGGAGACGCAGGTCAACAAGCCGCTTCCTGACACGTCCGGTTGCCGAGTGCTGAACAGGCCTACTTTGCTAGACTGGCCAGCAATGTTCTGGCCTGTTCGACATCGCGGAAGCCTACCGGCATGGCGAGCGCCGCTTGCAGGTTTTGCCGAGCAGCGTCCCGGTTCCCGGCTTCGTCCTGTGCAACTGCGAGACGATAAAGTTGCTGCGGATCATTCGGGGCAAGCTCGTGTGCCTTTGCCAGCACGGCCACCGCCTCTGGTGCCTGACCGCTCTTCAGCAGGGCCCACCCCAGTGTGTCCTGCAGCGCCGAATTCTTCGGTATCAATGCGACAGCACGCCGCGCCAGCAGCACCGCGTCCGGGGCTTTGTTGTCGGACGTCAGCAGTACGGCCAGGTTGTTCAGTGCAATCGCGTGATCCGGTTTGATTTTGAGGACCTGTTGGTATGTCGAGATCGCCCGGGTCGCGTCTCCGCTGTCCTGATAGAGGGTAGCCAGGAGAAATAGGCCGTCGGGATTTGCGGATCGAGGGCCACCAGACTTTGGCCGGTTGCAATAGCGTCGGGATATTTGTTGAGCCGACCCTGGACGAATGCCATGTCACGCAGCAGGCGCGGATTGCGGGGGTCGAGCGCATCACCCTGCTCCATGACCTTCAGCGCTTCGTCGTATTTGCGCCGCATGGCCAACGCGGCACCCAGGCGGAGATACGCCGTTGGATTTTTGGGAAAGCGTTGGATACCGTCGCGGTATGTCCGCTCGGCGTCGTCAGCGCGACCGGCTGCCTGATACGCGGTGGCCAGCGCTACAAGATCTTCGAGCCGGGCATTCCCATGTTCCGATAAAGTTCTGAATACGGCGATAGCCTGGTCAGGTTTGCCACCGAGCAACAGAGTTTCGCCCAGGCCCTCCTGCACCGACAGGGCGCCGGGATCGAGCGACTGCGCCTTCTCGATCGCGGTCTGAGCTTCGGGGGTACTTTGACTGGGCCAGGTAAGTCAGGCCCAGTTGATAATACGCGGTTGACCAATCCTTCTTCAGATCAATCGCATGTTTCAGATCAAAAACGGATGCATCTAACTGGCCAGCGGCGCGTTCGGCTATGCCGACAGAAAGCGTCGCGCTTGGATCGTTGGGAAAACGGGTTTGCGTGCCCCGCATTAGCGGCAATGCCTTTGCCGTGTTACCAACGCCGAGATAGGCTGTGCCCAGCACCAGCAGTGCGGCGGGGTCACTGGACTGCGGCGTGACGCCAGGCTCCAGAAGTGCGATGGTATCGGTAAAGCGCCCATCCAGGTTGTAGAGTTGGCCAAGATCAACTTTTGCCGTGACAACCTGCGACGGCTCTCCGGCTATGGCCAAGCCATATTCGCGGATGGCTCCCGCACGGTCGCCCTGACGCTCAAGAACCGCGCCGAGTCGCTGGTGCGCGAACTTGTCGTCGCCATTCAACACCAGCGCGCGTTCGAGATCCTTCCTGGCCTCGCCCAGATCGCCGATGTCCAGTTCGATACTGCCGAGCTTGGTGAAAGCCGAACTGCGTTGCGGATCGAGCTCGACCGAACGCTTGAGAGCGACCAATGCCGCATCGCTCTCCCCCTGGAGAAACAGCCCAATGCCCTGGATCTCGTAGGCAGCAGCCGCATCCTGCGTTGGGTTGTCGGCGATCGCCTGTTTGGCCAGAGCGACCGCGTCAGCATATAAACCGGCGGACAGCTTATCGAGCGCCTGCTGCAATGTCGGCGATAACTTTCCGTTAATCTCGATCGGCAGCACTGGTCGGGCGAGCCGGTCGTCGTTTGTCTCGATCGGACCGGCGTTACTCCGCGCGGGGAACGCCATGGGCGCCACACCCAGTAAGCACAGCAACACACTGCGAACCGCCAATTTCACGACACCGCCTCCGGTTTCACCATGGTAGCACTCACGTTACAGGCTCGGTGCCTCCGATTCCAGCGGCACGCATACGACGATCGAGTCCCGATTGCGGTCCAGATTGTCCCCGCGGTAAGTAAGCACCCTACATAATCCGTGACGAACCGAATGACCCCAGACAAACCCTTGAATGATCACCCGAAACGGCCAAGCACCGAGCAAGATCTGCGGGCGGCGGTCATGTTTCACCGCTCGGGCGATCTCGACCGGGCAGCCGCACTGTATCAGCAGGTGCTGGACCGCACGCCCGGCAACACGGATGCGCTACATATGCTGGGCCTTATCGCCGGCGCGCGTGGCCAGTCGGAATGCGCAATCGATCTGATCGTCAAGGCGCTGCAGCAGTCGCCTGATTTTGCCGCCGCACATCTCAATCTCGCCGTGGCCTTGCGTGACGCCGGACGACTTGACGCGGCGGCGGAGAGCTGTCGGCGTGCCATCGCACTACAGTCAAATGTCGCGGCGGCCCACAGTACGCTCGGCCGAATTCTGACCGAACTCGGCCAATGCGCGGCGGCCATTGCAAGCTGCCGCACCGCGGTTTCACTGGACCCCAACCTTGCGGAGGCACATGTCAATCTGGGCTCGGCGCTGTTCAGGGATCGCCAGTTCAACGATGCGGCAGTAAGCTACCGATGTGCACTGGCGCTTAGCCCTGAAAGGGCGGAGACGCACCGCGATCTCGGTATCACGCTTGCCGCACTCGAACAGCACGACAATGCTCTGGGCTGCTATCAGCGCGCGCTGACACTAAATCCCGACGATGCCGCCTGTCATTGCGCCCGCGCCTCGGCATTGATGCAAACTCATCGGGCGCCAGCTGCCGAACAAGGCTTCCTTCGCGCAACCGAGTTGGAACCGAACCGCGTCGAGGCATGGATCGGACTCGGCCGCGTCCTGCGAACCCTCGGCCGCTTCGACGAAGCCGACCGCTGCACCAGGCGCGTTCAGGCACTCGATCCGGGCCGCGTCGAGACTTATCACCATCTGATCACAACAGGCCGGCGTGGCGACGAGGCAGGCGAAATCGAGCGGCTCACGACAGTCCTGGAAGCACCGGACAGCAGCAACCGCGCGCGGATTGTGGCAGGCTTTGCACTGGGCAGGTTGCTCGACGACGCTGATCGCCATGATGAAGCATTCGCCCGTTACGTGTCGGCCAATACACTTTGCCACAAGGTGATGAACGCCCAGAGCATTCGCTTCGATGGCAATCTGTTTCGTCAGGAAATTGACCTGCTTATCGAATACTATACGCCCAAACGATTCGCCGCCGCGCAGGGCGGCGCCCGAAGCGAACTGCCGGTCTTCATCGTCGGCATGCCGCGGTCCGGTACCACGCTGGTCGAACAGATTGCGTCGAGCCATTCCCAGGTGTTCGGCGCCGGGGAATTGGAGGAGATTGGACGGATCGCCGCAACACTGGCCGGCGAGCGCGAGCGCCGTGGAACGACACAGCATGTGGATCCAATGCTGGCAGGCAGACTGGCCCAGATGCATGTTGAGTATCTGCAGCGTCTCAGCGGCGGCGCGAGCCGGGTCACGGACAAGCTGCCGGGCAACGTGCTGCATCTTGGCCTCATTGCCCAACTGTTCCCAGAGGCCCGTGTGATACTTTGCCGGCGCGACGCGCGGGACATCAGCCTGTCGTGCTACTTCCAGTTATTCCTTGAGGGACTCCATCCGTTCTCATACGACCTCGCCGACTGCGGGCGCCGCACGCTCGGAATGCAGCAACTTGGCGACCACTGGCACCGAACGTTACCACTGCGTATCCACGAGGTTTGCTACGAAAGCCTGGTCGCCGATCTTGAGGGCGAGAGCCGGCGGTTGATCGATTTTCTCGGCCTGGACTGGGAGCCCGCTTGCCTGGAGTTTCATCGCACCGAGCGCGCGGTCACCACTCTCAGTCACTGGCAGGTCCGCCAACCGCTCTATACTCGCTCCGTGGGTCGCTGGCGCCAATACGCCCGTCATCTCGGACCACTGTTTGCTGTGCTGGACCAGGGCGCCGCATCCGTGGACGGCGCGCCTGGTGTCCGCACATGAGCAGCACGAGCGATGCAAACGCCCAACAACGTCGGGCGAAGGCCGCGGCCGATATGAAGGCGGCCATGGAGCATCACCACGCCGGGCGGCTAAACCGGGCCGAAGCGCTATACCGCAAGGCCCTCGATAAGGCGCCCGACCACCCGGACGCGCTGCACATGCTGGGCGTCATCGCCACGGCACGCGGACGCCCGGAAAGGGCGATCCAGCTGATCGGCAAGATGCTCCAGATCGTGCCGGATTTTCCGGATGCGCACCTCAACCTCGGCAATGCATTGCGCGTAGCCGGCAAACCCGAGCAAGCGATCGCAAGCTATCAGCGCGCCATCGCCTTGCGGCCGGATTATGCAATGGCATACAGCAACCTGGCGCGCGTAATGAACGACACGGGTCAGTACGCCGCCGCATTGCCAAGCTGTTATGCGGCAGTCGGAATCAATCCACGACTGCTACCAGCGCGCATCAATCTGACGAACGCTCTCCGGGGACTGGGACGACTGGACGATGCAGCCAAGGCTTGGCGCGATGCCATTGCGCTTGATCCGGGGCAACCCGAGTCGCATCACAAGCTAGGTCTGCTGTTGGTCGAGCTGAAAAGGTTCGATGAGGCTATATCGTGCCATGACCGTTCGATCGCATTGCAGCCAGACAATGCGGTCTTCCACTGCGCCCGCGGCTCGGCTCTGTCGGGTAAACACGATGCGGCGGCTGCCGCCGAGAGCTTTCGCCGCGCCGCGGATTTGCGGCCAGATTTTGTCGAGGCCTGGATTGGCCTTGGCTGGGCACTGCGCCTGATTGGCCGGTTCGATGAGGCCGACGCCTGCTTTGAGCGTCTGCACGAGCTTGATCCTACACATATCGGCAACTATCGCCATGTAGCGGCGCATGGTCAGGGCAAGGATGAGGCGCGGGACATGCAGCGGCTTGCTGAGGTGACCGAGCGCCCAGAGAGCGGCGTCGACGAACGCATCGCTGCAGGTTTCGGGCTCGGTCGGTTGCTCGACACCGCCGGTCGCTTCGATGAAGCGTTTGCCCGCTATGCCGCAGCGAATGCGCTTGTCAGGGAGAACTGGCCGGCGAAAGCTGATCACTTCGACATCGCCTCTTTCACCCGGCTGGTCGATCTACTGATCGCCACCCATACCGCTGAGGTACTTTGCCGACCTGATCGCCACCGGCAATCCATCGGAACTGCCGGTGTTCGTTGTCGGTATGCCACGCTCAGGCACGACGCTCGTCGAACAGATCTGCGCCAGTCATTCCCGCGTATTCGGCGCCGGCGAACTGCACAACATCCACCAAATCGCATCCGCGATGGCAGGGCAACGTGGCGGTCCCGCTCGTGAGGCCGATGTGGACGATGGCCGACGCCTAGCAGACGCGCACATCGAATGGCTGCGTAGCCTTGGCGAAGGAGCGAGCCGGGTGGTCGATAAAATGCCAGACAATATACTCCAGGTCGGCCTGATCGCGACGCTGTTTCCTCGTGCGCAAATCATCTATTGCAGCCGAGACGCTAGAGATATTTCGCTGTCCTGTTACTTCCAGTTGTTTGCTGACGGATTGATGCCCTTTGCATATGATCTGGTCGAATGCGGCACTCGATGCCGCGAGGTTCAGCGGCTGGCAGCGCACTGGCTGCATGTGCTTCCCGACCGCGTGATGGAGGTGAACTATGAATCCCTCGTCGGCGATCTTGAGGGCGAAGGCCGGCGTCTGATCGAATTCCTGGGCCTGCCATGGGAGCCTGCCTGTCTGGACTTCCATCGTACCGAGCGGACCGTAACCACCGTCAGTCACTGGCAGGTGCGCCAGCCGCTCTACCACAGTTCGGTTGCGCGGTGGCGCAACTATGAACGCCATCTCGGACCGCTGTTCGATGCTCTCAGGGGGCCCAAGGAGATGATTTCGTGACCTCGCCACAGTCTTTGGCGAAAGTCGCACCTGACGTACAAGCAGCCCTCAACCATCAGCGAGACGGCCGGCTGGACAAGGCCGAGGCGCTCTACCGCAAAATCCTGAACAAAGTGCCTGACCACCCGGATGCACTGCATATGCTGGGGGCCATCGCGAACGACCGTGGCAGGCCTGAACGGGGCGTCCAACTCATCCTCAAGGCGTTGCAGGCGTATCCGGACATGCCTGAGATGCATGTCAATCTCGGCAATTCGGACCTCTCAGCTGGGCCAGCGGCCCGAGGCAATTGCCTGTTATCGACGCGCAGTCGAATTACGGCCCGACTTCGCTCTCGCACGTAGCAGTCTTGGCCATGAGCTGAGCGCTGCTGGCGAGCACGAGGCGGCCATTGCCGCCTGTCGCCGCGCGGTCGAGCTGGATCGGCGGATGCCCGAAGCGCATATCAACCTCGGCATTGCATGCTGGCGTCGCGGCAACCTGGGCGAAGCGGAGTCGGCATTGCGGCACGCACTGGCCCTCCACCCGAACAACACTGTCGCTCTTACGGCGCTCGGCATTGTCTATGCCGAGCAGTCTCGCTTCGATCTGGCGCGGTTGTGCCAGGAGCAGGTGGTCGCGCTCCGGCCTAAGGACGCGCAAGCGCACCGTGACCTCGGAATGTCGCTGTTCCGTACCGGCGATACTGCCGCAGCTCTGAACGTTCTTCGCAGGTCGGTCGAACTAGCGCCCCAGTTCACCGCTGGGTGGAACAGCCTTGGCTGGGCGCTGCGTGCCCTTGGGAGGTTCGACGAGGCGCTCGAATGTTTCGATCGTGCGCTGGCCATTGATCCCGGGCTGTCGGAAGCGCGCCGCAGTCGCGCCGAGACCGGGCGGCATATCGCCGATGTGTCGGAGATCGCCCGCCTTGCGGCTCAGTTCGACGATCTGAGTGTCGATACAGCCAAACGGATTCCCGCCGGCTTCGCGCTGGGGAGCCTGCTGGATAAACAGGACCGGTTCGACGAGGCCTTTGCATGCTTTGTCGCAGCGAATGCCATGGTCCGCCAAACATTGGTTGCCCGCGGCCGGTCCTATGACCAGACGGCGACAGCGAGCCGAGTGGATGGCATTATCCAAACGGTAACGCCCGAATTCCTCACGGCGGTGGGACGCGGAGGAAATCCATCGGAGTTGCCTGTATTCATTGTTGGAATGCCGCGGTCTGGCACCACGCTGGTTGAACAAATTGCCGCAAGCCACTCCCGGGTGTTCGGAGCGGGCGAGCTCAACGACGTTCCTCGGATGTCAGCGGAATTGCCTTCGCCGGCCACCGATCCGGATACGATCGCGCTCTGGCAGAAGGTTGGCGGCGGGATGTCCAACGCTTATTTAGCCAAGCTGCGGTCCTTCGACGGTCATGCGGCTCGTGTCACCGACAAACTCCCGGACAACGTGTTTCACCTTGGCACTGTTGCTGCCCTATTTCCTCGCGCCCGGGTCATTCTTTGCCTGCGCGATGAGCGCGATATAGGTCTGTCAAACTTCTTTCAGCTATTCGCTGGCGGCAACCCGTACTCTTACGATCTGGAAGACTGCGGCCATCGCTGCCGCCAAGTCGAGCGCCTGTTCGAACATTGGCGCCGCGTACTGCCGTTGCGCACACTTGAGGTCAGTTACGAACTGTTGGTGAGCGACTTGCCGGGCCAGAGCCGGCGGTTGATCAAATTCCTGGATCTGCCGTGGGAACCGGCGTGCCTGGACTTTCACCGCACCGAGCGGGTCGTGGTCACCCAGAGCACCTGGCAGGTGCGCCAGCCGCTCTATAGCCGTTCGGTCGGCCGGTGGCGCCGCTATGAGGACCATCTTGCGCCGCTACTGAAGGCACTGAGCGCCACCGCCTGAACGAGTGACGAAGGCACCAAGATCAGGAAGCAAAAATGGCGGCTGCGTCACCGCAGCCGCCATTGCAGCAGTTTCGGCGCTTCGGAAAAGGCTTACTTACGCCTGCGGACTAACCCACCGAGCCCGAGCAATCCAGCCCCTAGCAGTAGGACACTGCCTGGCTCAGGTACAGCAACTCCTGTTACAGTGACAGTGTCCGACTCAGTCGCCAGAAGCGCCCCGTCAGCTTCCAACCCGATGCTGAACGAGCAGGTTCCAGCAGCGGTACCGGTAATCGATACGCTACCGAAGTCGAACGTGTTGGTCGTTGCGCGCGTGAAGCTGCCGGTGATATCCGACGGCAAGCCAACACTGCAGGGGCCTGACGAGGAAAGCAGATCAAGTGAGACATCGCTGTAGGTGGCGAAGGCGCTGCCAATAAGTGACGAGAGCGTTGCGGCAAGTGCGCTTGTCGATGGGAAGGTCCCCGTGTAGGAGCCAGCGGCGCCATCCGCGAAGATGCTGCCAGCGCCAGAGAACTGGCCAAAGTCGTTCAGTCCGCTATCGCCGGTGATATTGCTGGCGTTGAGCGCTTCGACCGTAACGCCCGCTCCAGCCAGTGCCGCGGCGGTGCTGCTCACGCTCACGCCATTGGCCGCTGGCGGATGGCTGGGAGAGCTGTGGGAGGGCGCATCACCGACAATCACCACGATCTTCTTCGAGCCGGCGCGCCATCCGGTCGAGTTGGCCGATGCCTGGGTCAGAGCGTTCAGCCCTTGTTCCGGATCGTCACCACCGCCGCTTGCAGTATAGCCGCTGATGGCGGTCTTGGTCAGAGCGGAGTTGGTGCTGATAGCCTGGTCGAGATGGTAGTCGAACGGATCGTAGCCGTCGCTTGTGAGGTCCTTATACTGCGCGGCGCCGAAGGCAATGTTGCCAAGCCCCGCAAGGTCGGTCACCGTCGCTGAGAACGCACTGACGATCGCACCGATCGCAGGGCCCATGCTGCCCGTGGTGTCAGTAACGAACAGCACGTCGGCCATGGCCGTGGTCGGTGTGCCTGCCGTGATCGTACCAATCTTGTTGGTAATGTCGGTGGTAGTGCCCACGCCAATTGTCCCGGAGAACCCTGTGCAGGCCCCGGGGCAGGTAGCAGGAGTCGAAAAATTCCGCCATTGCTGGAACCATGAGGCCCATCAGGGCCGTTCCAGTCACCGAAGCCAAAAGTGCTCTGCGCATCAGAATCCTCCGTGTGGTGCTGCACATTGTTATGCTGCCGGAGCTAATGCAATCGACATGCCAACCTGGATACGTAGCTGTTTTCAATAGCTTGGCAATGCGCCGCCGCCCAATCGTAAATGATTTGTAAAGTTTTCCGACAGCATCGCTCAGACCCGACCTCTCATTTTCCAGGACACGGGATGCAATGGTCGCCGGCCGCCTGGCGCAGGAGGCGAAACGTGACGCCTGCAGTTGGTCCAAGTCAGGTGTCGATCGGCAAAGCGATGGCCACCAGACACCCGTCCTGGGACAGAAGGACAAATGTGTGGGGTGCCGCGGCCGGGCAGCTCGGGGCTCTGTCCGCCCGTACCGTCGCACGAACCTGGTGGCAAAGCTGCATGCGCCAGGCGGATATCCCATGAACCTGAAGACAACCAACCAATCTCCGACATGACGCGAATCCCTGTCACAACATCCAGGGAAAGCCGCATCGGATGGGCCCGATTGGGTGGATCCCTGCACATCAACCTTACCGACCCGGCGCCCGTCCGGCCGGAGGTGAGCCGCATTGCATTGCACGAGCGATCGAAAGCCGTTGTTCGTGTTTCGTACCCCGCCCTGCTATCGTGCCCGGGACAGTCTGCCGCCGCCGTACGGGCAGTAAGACTGCCTACTACGCGTCCATGCGCGGCGGAGTGGAGATCATCGCGGGCGGCATGTTCCCTCTCCCGATTGTGGCGGCAAGGGCACGGTCCGGGAGCTTGATCATCTACCATTACTGTGAATGGGGGCGGTCGGCGATGGGGAGCCCGCCGCAAACCGGGGCAGCCCTGTCGTGTGACCTGGCCGCGGGAGGGCTGATCAGCAGGCGACCGGCCGGTGGACTTTCCGAGCATTGGAACTGGTGTTACCTGATCGGCCAGGTGCTGCAGACCTCGGCACATCAATTCGCCACGCTTCAGCAGTTCTTCCCAACGGCGAAGCGCCACGAATGGAAGGAAGCCGTTGCCGGGCAACGTGTCCAGATCATCAAACCGGACAAACAGCACACCGGCGTGCTTGAGTTCGGCACCGAACTGGTCGCCGCCGAAGACCGCTCGCTGGTGGCTCTGCTTGGTGCGTCACCGGGTGCGTCCACTGCCGCGTTCATCGCAATCGGGGTGCTACAAAAATGCTTCGCCGGTCAGCTGACCGAACGCGCGTGGCTGCCTAAGCTCAAGCAGATCATTCCGACCTACGGGATCGATCTGACGCGGGACGCCGATGCGTGCCGGCAGACCCGCGCGGAGACTGCGGCGATGCTCAAGCTCGAGAACGTCTGAACATCAGTTCACCGGCGGCATTCCCGGAGACCTGCATGGCCAAGACCGGCGCCGAACTCGTGACCTGCATGAAGCGGGCGTCAGACGAGCCGATGGCGTCATCGGCGACTGTCTGAAGGGCGTGCCGGAATCAGCAGCGCAGGCGCGGCGACACCGATTGCGATCGCTCCCACCATCAATCCTACGGTCGCCGACAGCGCGAGTGTCTCGGCGACGGTCGCTGTGGCTCCCTCGGCAATCTGCAGGGTTCCGAACACGGCACGGAAGGCATAGGCGCCGGGGATCATCGCAACGACACCAGGGAAAGCGAGAGCGACCGTCGGCGCGCGAAAGTGACGGGCAAGGCCTTGGGCAAGGAATCCGACCACCAATGCACCGATCAGCGTGCCAGCGATCAGGTCAAGCCCAAAGTGAAACAGCAGAGTGCGAAGCGTGTGGCTGGCGACGCCGCAGACGCCGCAGGCCCAGGCCATCCGTGCCGGGACGTTGAACAACAGCGCATAACCGCCTGCCGCGAGCGCGGAGAACAACGCATCCTGCAGCACGCCGATGGTGACGGTCGGGGCGACGACCGGCACACCGACGCTCGTGAGCCGTGCGGCGGCGAACACACCGAGCGCAATCGCCAACACCACAAGCGCGGCGAAGCCGAGCCGGCTCAAGCCCATCGTCACGTGATTGCGAATCATATCCAGGATGCCGTTGATCAGCGGAACGCCGGGAACCAGGATCATCGCCGGCGCAACGAGCGACAGCGCGGGGGTGCCGCTTGCCCCGAAGCCGACGATTACGCCGCCCACGATGCCGCTCAAAAGTGCGACGACGAATGCCGCCAGGACAGGATTGACATGACGGCTGCCAAACTCCAGCCGCACCCAGGTGCCGATCGCGCCCGCCTGATCCGGCCGCGAGGCAGGCGAGCCAGTCACCGCCAAACAGACGGCTCAAACTTGCTGCGGTCACACCCAGACCCGCGACAACGAGCCAGCGGGAATAGGCCGGCGAATGATGCTCGATCGCGTCGAGTGCGGCCTGGACCTTGTCAAGGCGAAGTCGGCCATCGCCGGCGTCATCGACAAGGCGGTTTATCGCCTCGATCGCCGACATGCCGACACCGATGCCTGGCAGTCGGTGGCCGACCTTGGTGCGGATCTGCTCGCCGGCGACCAGCGTGACCAGCACCGCCTCGTAGCTCACCAACAGGTTCGCCTCGACGCCGAAGGCCGCCGCAAACCGGGCCATCGACGCCTGCACCTGTTCGGTGTCGGCGCCGTTCAGTAGCAGGATGCGTCCAAGTTGCAGGGTGAGATGCGCGAGGCTGCCCAGCCACGCTCCGTCCCGATCGGGGGGCGCTGTCATTGCGCCCGCCGTGCTGCCTGCTGGCCCGGTCTGCACCCGTCAGCTTCCGTGAGCCACGTACGGATGCACCATCTTCGCCGGATCGACAATACGGTCGAATTCGGCTTCGGTGACGTAGGCGAGGTCGAGCGCGGCTTCCTTCAACGTCAGGTTCTTGTCCATCGCATGGTGGGCGATGCGTGATGCCTTGTCATAGCCGATGACAGGTGCAAGGGCGGTTACCAGCATCAGCGAGCGGTTCACATAAGTCTTGATCTGCTCGAGGTTCGGCTTGGTTCCCTCGACCAGGAACTTGCAGAAGTTGGCGCAGCCGTCGGTCATGATGGTGATGGAGTGCGTGATGTTGGCGATGATCAGCGGCTTATAGACGTTCATTTCGAGATAGCCGCCAGCGCCGCCAAACCCGACCGCAACATCGTTACCCATTACCTGTACCGCGATCATGGTCAGCGCCTCGGCCTGGGTCGGATTGACCTTGCCCGGCATGATCGAAGAGCCGGGTTCATTTTCCGGGATCAACAGTTCGGCGAAACCAGCGCGCGGGCCGCATGACATCAGCCGGATATCGTTGGCAATCTTGTAGAGCGATGTCGCCAGCGTACGCAGCGTGCCGGACAGATGGACCAGTGCGTCGTGCGCGCCCTGCACTGTGAACTTGTTGGGTGCGCTGATGAAGGGCAGTCCGGTGAGCCTGGCGATCTCGGCGGCGGCCGCCTGTGCGAAGTCCGGTGCGGCATTGATGCCAGTGCCAACGGCAGTGCCGCCGAGGGCGAGGCGATAAACGCCCTTCAGTGCGTCGTCGAGCCGTTCGAGATCGTCGGTCAGTGCACCGTCGTAACCAGACCACTCCTGCCCGAGGGTGATCGGTGTCGCATCCTGCATGTGGGTACGACCGATCTTGACGATGTCCTTCCATTCGTCCGCCTTGGCAGCGATCGCGTCGCGCAGCCGGCGAACGCTTGGAATGAGCCGCTGTGAGACGCCAAGCGCTGAGGCGATGTACATAGCCGAAGGGAACGAGTCGTTCGACGACTGCGACATGTTCACGTGATCGTTCGGATGCACTGGCGTCTTGCTGCCGAGCGGCGTGCCGGCAAGCTGGCATGCGCGGTTTGAGATAACCTCGTTGACGTTCATGTTGAACTGGGTCCCGCTGCCGGTCATCCACACATGCAGCGGAAACATGTCGCTGTGTTCGCCCTTCAGTATTTCGTTGGTGACCTGGACGATGAGGTCGTGTGCCCTGTCATTCAGCCGCCCGCCGGCGTGGTTGGCGTTGGCCGCTGCCTGCTTGAGGATCGCGTAGGAGTTGATCATCTCGCGCGGGATCAGATCCTTGCCTATGCTGAAATGCTGGAGCGATCGCTGTGTCTGGGCGCCCCAAAGCTTGTCAGCGGGCACTGCGACTTCTCCCAAACTGTCCGTCTCCATGCGAAAGTCGGCCATCCTGCCCTCCACTTGCTTGCCTCGCTCCGAATTCTCAGGGTGTCGCGATCATATGGAAAAACCTCCGCTTATTGAACATACGCGGGATCGCATGGCGATATCCGTCGGCCAGTTGCGCAGGGTGTATGATTACCGAAGTGATCGATGTCCGCTCGCTTTTTGTCGCGCCCCGCTTTTTTGGGGCGTGCCTCGGCGTCACTCGTCTGGCCTGCGGTCGCAACGAACTACGACTGCATCGCTGCGGTGCCCAGCCATTGCTTTATCAGCAGCGAAACAGTGCCGTCCTCGGACAGTATTGTCTGGGCGGTGTTTATCGCGTCCCTGAGCACGGTATTCCCCTTCCGCACGCAGACGGCGAGGCGCTCGTGGGTGATCCTCGTCTCGATGACCTTGAGCCTCGGCCGACTTCGGATGTACCATTCAGTGACAGGTGCGAGCTTCATGAATGCGTCGCACCGATCAGTGGTCAGGTCACTGAGGGCTGCCTCGATCGCGTCGTAGGCATATACCCGGACATCGGCGGCGCGGCGCTCGGCCACCAATTTTTCGGCCACAGGCTGGCTCGTGTTGCCTCGTTGAACGCCGATTACCAGGCCCGTAAGATCGTTGATGCTGCGTACGTTTGGATATCGGATCGCATCAACCACAAGCGACTGCCCAGATAACGCGTAGGGTTGGCAGAAGTCCGCGATCCGCTCGCGATCTGGCGTTATTGTCGTGCCGGAGGCGATGCAGTCATAGGTGCCAGCCTCGAGCCCCGCGAAAATGCCATTGAAGTTTGCTCCCGTATAAGGGACCAGTTGCCACTCTCGGCAGAGATGCCGGGCGATGCGCTGCATAAGCGTGATGTCGAATCCTGTCGGACCGTCAGCGCTCATGAACTCGAACGGCGGATCCGGCAGCGCGGCGCCAACCTTCAAAATTGATGCGTCGTTGGCAATGTTGGCAACTGCCGGCGAAGCCATGCGTTGCTGCCGCCTCATCTGTGATGTCTCCATTCGGCATCTGTCACAGTCGGCCTATTCTCCGATTACCATCGAACGCCGCGCGTGGCTACACGGGATCGCTTCCTGAACGCTCTACGCACTTGGCTGAGTGTAGGGGCTACCACACGATTTTCGACAAACCGCGTGGTAACGCCCGAATACTGAAGACTGACGGGGCCGTGCCAGGAGCCTGGCCCTCGCTTTAACTATGTGACGGACCGGGAAACCGAGCATGGGTTGGTGCACGACGAGGACGAGGCAGCCGTCCGCTGTCGCGGGATATTCCGAAGGAGATTTGCGAACTACCCGCGCCGGCCGCGCAGGCTGGATGTGCCGCGACGACGAGGGGAGACAGACCACGCAAGATCGTGTCCCGACGTCCGCTGGCCCTGTCGCTCGGAGCGCTGCTGCTCGCCTCGGTCGCGGGGGGCGGCTACCTCGCAACGGCAACGTATAGGAGTCCCGCTCCACCGTACGGTGCTATTCCTGACATCAGAGCTATGCCTGACATCAGAAATCGTGCCGCTAGTTGGACCTGTCCCACCAAAAATGACTTGCAACTACCCACGGCGGCGTGGCTTTCGGTCGAGCGATGCGCCCTTACTACCACGTGGAGCACGATCAGCAACCAACGCCTCGAGCATACCGGCGAGCCGCGCGGAGAGCCCTTCGGTGCCGACACTCTGGGCGGTGATGCGGGCACCCTCGCATATCAGGAAGACTTCGTCCGCGAGACGCTCGGGATTGGCGAGCCTGGCATCACGGCACAGGCCGATAAGCCGTTCACGGGCGGCGGTCTTGTAGTCGCGGATCACGCGCCGCGCCGGATGGTCCTTGTCCGGCAGTTCGACCGCAGCATTTGCGAGCGCACAGCCGCGCTCGGCCTCGTGCTCCTTGAAATCACAGATATGGCGCAGCCAGGCCAGTAGCTGGCCTTCCGGATCACCCGCATGGGCGGCGGCGATGGCGTCCCAGGCAACGTCGAATTCCTGCGTGAGCTCGATGAGACAGGCGGCGATCAGCACATCCTTCGAGGCGAAGTGGCGATAGAGCGTCATCTTGTTGGTTCCCGCCGCCTCGGCGATCGCGTCGACGCCCACGGCATGGATGCCGCGGCGATAGAACAGTTCGCGGGCAGCCGCGAGGATGCGCTCGCGCGGCGGCGGACTGCTGCCGTGCCGATCGGCGGCCAGACTTGCGGTTGACACGTTCATGTTCGCTCCGTCCCTTGACATGTTACTGACCGGTCAGTATCTCCTGGGTGTTACCGGTCAGTGCCACTCAATCTAGTCCGCACAATACCCGATTACCACCCCTGCCCGGAGGGCAACGCGATGTGTGACCGCGAACTGACGCTGACAGAGCTTCTAGACGATCCAATGATCCAGGCAGTCATGACGGCCGATCGGGTCGATCCGGCGGAGCTGAAAGCGGCGTTGACTATACTAAGCCACAGGCTTCAGCCCACGCGGCCAGCTGAACCGATTTGGGACTGCATCGGGTGGGGCGAACGGTCGTGGTGAACTTTTTCATCCATCGGCCGGTGTTCGCCTCGGTCATCGCCATTATCATGGTGCTGACCGGCCTGATCGCCTACAGCTTGCTGCCGGTCGCGCAGTTTCCGGATATTACGCCACCGCAGGTGGTTGTCACCGCCAACTACCCTGGCGCCAGCTCCCAGGTCGTAGCCAACACGGTGACGACCCCGCTCGAGCAACAAATCAATGGCGTGCCGGGCATGGCCTATATGTCGTCGGTGAGCGCCAATGACGGCAGCTCGACCATAACCATCACGTTCAATGTCGGCTACCCGATCGACACCGCCGCGGTCGATGTACAGAACCGCGTCTCCCAGGCGGCGGCGCAACTGCCCGCCATCGTCAACCAGGCGGGCGTCATCATTACCAAGAAAGACCCCAACATCCTGCTGGGGATCAACCTTACTTCGCCGGACGGATCGGTCGATCTCGTCACCCTCAGCAACTACGCGTATCTGCAGCTCATCGACCCGCTGAAGCGGCTGCCGGGCGCCGGCGACGTGAGCATCTTCGGTGAGCGGCGGTACTCGATGCGCATTTGGCTCGACCCGGACAAGCTCGCCACCCTCGGCATCACCGCAACAGACGTTCAGGCCGCGATCGCGGAGCAGAACATCCAGGTGGCCGCTGGCAAGCTGGGACAGGCGCCAGCCCCGCCTGACACGGCATTCGAGTTCCAGGTCAATGCGGTCGGCCGGCTCAGCGATCCGCAACAGTTCGGCAACATCGTCATTCGCGCCGGGACTACGAGCGAAGCCGTGGTGCGACTGCGTGACGTCGCCCGTATCGAGCTTGGCGCCCAGCAGTACACGTCGAGCGCGCGGATGAACCAGCTGCCGACGGTATTCATCGCGGTCTACCAGACGCCCGGATCCAACGCATTGCAGCTTGATCGAGAGATTTGCGACCGGATGACCCAGTTGGCGAAACGCTTTCCGAAGGGGATCGCCTGGGCAATCAACTATGACACGACGACCTTCGTCTCTGCGTCGATGCACGACGTGGTCATCACTCTGGGCGAGGCGCTGGCGCTGGTCATCGCCGTGGTGTTTTTGTTTCTGCAGAGTTGGCGCAGCACCGTCATCCCCGCCATTGCCATTCCGGTCTCGCTGATCGCGACGCTGGCGGTGATGCTGGCTCTCGGCTTCTCCCTCAACACGGTGAGCATGCTTGGCATGGTGCTGGCGATCGGGTTGGTGGTCGACGATGCCATCGTGGTGGTCGAGAACGTGGAGCGCCAGCTCGAGCTGGGGTTGTCACCGGTCGCCGCCGTCGTTGCCGCGATGCGGGAAGTCACCGGCCCGATCATCGCCACGACGGCCGTGCTGCTGGCGGTTTTCGTGCCGGTCGCCTTTCTGCCTGGCGTCACCGGCCGGCTGTACAATCAGTTCGCGCTGACCATCGCGATCTCGGTTGCCATCTCGGCGTTCAATTCGCTCACCCTCAGCCCGGCTTTGTGCGCCGTGCTGCTGCGGCATCGGCCGCCGTCGCGCTGGTTGGCTTTCCGTGCATTCAATTCCGGTTTCACCTATGCGGCGCAGGCGTACGCAAATGGCATCCGGCGTGTCATCAGCGTGCGCTGGTTTGCGCTGGCGCTGTTCGCTGCTGGCCTGCTGCTTACCTACGGGATCTATTCACGCATTCCGGCGGGATTCCTGCCGGCCGAAGATCAAGGCTACTTCTTCGCTGTGATCCAGCTTCCGGATGGCGCCTCGCTGCAACGGACCGAGGCTGTTGCCGAGAAGGTTCGGACGATCCTGGCGGCGCAGGACGGTGTATCGGATGTGATCCCGGTGACCGGCACGAATTTCCTGACTGGCGCCAATCAATCAAATTCGGCGGTGGAATTCGCGCTGCTGAAGCCATGGGCCGCGCGCGGCGCCACGCTTACCGCCGCGAAGATCCTCGCCGCGGTCCGCCCCAAGCTGCTGGCCATACCGGACGCGATCGCGCTCAGCTTCGATCCGCCAGCGATCCCCGGCATCGCGACCACAGGCGGCTTCGAGTTCGAGGTCGAGGATCTCACCGGACAGGGTCCCCAGGCGTTGAACGACGCGACCCAGGCTTTGCTTGCCGAGGCGCGGAAACAACCGGAGCTCGATGCGCGGCAACTATTCAGCACGTTCAGTACTTCGACGCCCGAATACACCTACGATCTCGACCGGTCGAAGGCGAAGTTGCTTGGCCTCAGCCTGCCGGACATATTCAACACGCTGCAGATCGAACTCGGTTCGCTTTATGTGAACGACTTCACGCTGTTCGGCCGCACCTTCCGCGTGACCATGCAGGCCGAGAACGGGGCGCGGGCCAATCCGACCAACGTCTCCGGACTTTACGTCCGCAATACAGGCGGAGGCATGGTGCCACTCGGCACACTTGGGAAGCTGCAACCGACGGTTGGACCGGAGTTCGTGTCGCACTACAACATTTATGGTTCGGCGCTGATCAACGGCGTAGCGGCTCCGGGTTACAGCTCGGGGCAGGCGATCGCCGCGATGCAACGGGCCGCGGCCCGGGTCCTGCCGGCCGACTTCAGCTATGAATGGACCGGCATCACCTATCAGCAGCTCAAGGCGGGCGCGGTTGCGGGAATCGTATTCGTCCTCGCGATGATCTTCGTGTTCCTGTTCCTGGCGGCCCAGTATGAGAGCTGGTCTATGCCCTTCATGGTTATTCTGGCGGTGCCGCTTGCGCTGTTCGGCGCGGTAACCGCGCTGTGGGCGCGCGGCATGCAGTTCGACGTTTATTCGCAGATCGGGCTTGTCATGCTGATCGGCCTGGCGGCCAAGAACGCAATCTTGATCGTCGAATTCGCCAGGCAGAAACGGGAGCATGGATCCGACATCGTCACTGCCGCCATGGAGGCAGGACGGCTGCGACTGCGCCCGATCCTGATGACCGCGTTCGCCTTCATTCTGGGCGTGGCCCCGCTGATGCTCGCTTCCGGCGCCGGCGCGGCGAGCCGCCAGTCGATCGGCACTACCGTCTTCGGCGGCATGCTTGGGGCGACGATTCTCAGCCTCGTGCTGGTGCCAGTATTCTATGCCGTGATCGAGCGCATGCGCGAGGGCACCGCCACGAGGCACAGGACGGCAGCAAGTGACCACAACAGCCTTGGGACGGTCCCAGGCGAATAATCATCGGAGCAGGCTATCATGCGTTTATCAGCAACCACTGCGGGCTTCGCAGTCAGTGCAGTAGCGGCCGCCGCCGTCGGCATCGTTCTGCTCGCCGGCTCCGGCCATGGCGCGCCAAGCGCCGGGGCGGCGGTGCCAGCGGCGGCCATGCCGGTGCCGGTGGTGACGGCCATCAGACGAACGATTTCGGTCTATCTCGACTACATCGGTACGACCGAGGCCATTCGCACCGTCACGCTGCAGGCGCAGGTAACCGGCTATCTCGCTGCGCGTGGCGCACCGGATGGCGCCGATGTCCGGCAAGGCGATTTACTCTACCAGATCGATCCGCGGGATTATCAGGCCGCGCTCGATCAGGCGAAGGCTCAGGCGCAGCATGATGTAGCTGCCGATGACTATGCGCGCGTATCGCAGAGCCGCAATTCGGTGCTGAGCAAGGATGGTTGGGTCGCTAAGGATACGTTCGACCAAACGACGAGCAACTTCCTCCAGTCGGAAGCCACACTCGCAGTCGATGCGGCGGCGATACAGACCGCGCAGTTGAAGTTGGGCTACACCGAAATCCGTGCGCCGTTCGACGGCCGGCTAGGTAAGAGCCTGGTACACGAAGGAGCCTTGATCAACGCTGCCGGCACGCAATTCAATACGCTCGTTGAACTGGATCCGATCTACGCAACCTTCAGCCCGAGCGAGACGGCGCTCGCTGCCATCACGAAGGCTCGGCTGAAGGGGCCGATCCCGGTGGACGTCCAGATATCGGACGACGCGCAGCAGAAGTTCAGCGGTACGCTCTCCTTCCTCGACAACACGGTCGATCGGAGCACCGGAACCATCACAGCGCGCGCGACAATCAGCAATCCGGATCATACGCTGCTGCCTGGCGAGTTCGTCCACGTCCGTGTCCACATCGCCGACCAGCCCAACGCGCTGCTGGTGCCACAGGTCGCACTGGGATCAAGTCAACTCGGCAGGTTCGTTTATATCGTCGGCAAGGACGGCAAGGTCGAACAACACTTTGTCTCGCCGGGTGCCAGCTATGGCAGCCTTGTCGTCGTAGACAAGGGCGTGCAGGAGGGTGACAGGATCATTGTCGGCAACCTCCAGAAGATCGCGGCCGGAGCTCCGGTGCAGCCGGAGCCAGCTAAGAATGACGGTGCGTAGGCGAGGCTAGCTCGCGCGCGAGGTGGCGGCGTCAGACTGAATTCCGCCTCGGGCAATCCCTTCCAGCCGACATTCTGCTATCACGGCTTCGCCGCGTCGGGGGGTTACACCACAAGGACTTGCGGTCTACCTCAACGGCGTTGGCGTCAGCCAGCCATTCGGGAGTCAGGGTGCATTCCATGGGGGATTTGGCTGTCGGCAACTACCGCGACAGGTCGGCCTAACGATCGTAAAGGACTCTGAGCACGACGAACCAAGGATAGCGCGAGTCAAGCACGCGGTCGCCGGGATCGGCCAGCCGCCCATCCGTTGTTACTGGCACGTGCTTCATCGTGACGGCATGATCGACATTCCCGCCAATGACGCTGATCTGCGCCTTGTCCCGAGCAACAACCATGTCGCAATGCCCGGCGAACCGCCGCCGCGGCAGCTTCTCGTAAGTCAGCTTGTACCTCTCGCGCGGGTAACAGATGAGATCACCCGGCACCGGCGCGTAATCGTCCACCCGCTCGGCCACCACCACCCAACCTGACGTGCGGCCCAGCTTCATTTCCTTAGCAATGTTGATATAAACGTAGTGCGAAGGCGAGTAGGGGAAGCGCGATGCCGCCCCAGCTGTCCTCATGACGTAGCTGATGAACGCAGCCGACCACGCGTAATAGTCGTCACGGCTCTCGTCGATTTCCTGGCCATTCTCATCATGCATCCCGGTCCAGGCAGACTCAGGACGATCGACATCCTGGCCGAGCCACCAATACTCCCCGATCCGCTCCCAATGACCGGGAGCACGTTCAGGGTCGTCAGCCTGGCGCCGGGTCGAAGCCGCCAGGGGGTGGCGGATCGTCATCTACGTGCTGGCCAAACAGGCGCCATTCCTGCTCCGCGATCGCCACCGCGTTCGCACGGCTGAACGGCTCGTAGGGTATCCGTGCAAATGGCGGCGAGTGTCCGGCCTCAGCGATGAAGTGCGCATCCACCGGCTTCACGTCGGCTTCCTCGACCACCGGCGGGTTCGCTGCGCACCCCACCAGAAAAAACATCAAAAGGGCAAAATGTTCGGATCGGCGCGCGCACGTGAAACTGCATAAGCTCCCAAGACCGTTGCAACCAAGCAACAAGATCAGATCGGACGCAACCGGTAGGCCCCATCCGCGGAAGATCGTATACGTGGCGATGCGAAACCCTTGCCATGCAGGACGCCTCGTGTGACCGCTGCCGAAATCCTCGCCGCCGCGGCGGCGCCCGTTGCCCAGGCGGTCCCCGCTCAGATACCAGGCGCCGCCCTCGGCGTCATGACGACAGCGGGCGATCGCGCGGTGGAGGTGTTCGGCCTGGCGCAGCGCGAACCAGATCCCGCGCCGATGCGTCGCGCGACGTGGTTCGACCTCGCGTCGCTCACCAAGGTGCTGTTCACGACGCCCACGATCCTGCACCTCGTTTCCCAGGGCCACATCACGCTCGACGACCCACTGACCAGGGCCATTCCAGACCTGCGGCAATACCATCGGGACGCCGCGGAGCGCCGCCTGACGTTCCGTCAATGCCTGTGCCATCAGACCCACCTACCCGCCGTCGAGCCGCTCTACACCTATGGTCTTGACCCGAACACGCTGCGCGCCTTCATCCTTCAGCGCGTGTGGCAGGCAGGACCACCGGTCTATTCCGACATCAATTTCATGCTGCTGGGCATTGCCATCGAGCGGCTGAAAGGATGCAAACTGGCCGATCTGGAACTGCCCGCCGGCTTGACCTGGCATCCGGACCCGTCCGAAACCGTGGCGACCGAACGCTGCACCTGGCGTGGCCGCGTGATGCGCGGCGAAGTGCACGACGAGAATGCGTTCGCACTGGGCGGCGCCGCCGGCCATGCCGGTCTGTTCGGCACGATCGACGGAGTCCTCGACGCGGCGCGGCGCCTTCTGCAAGGCGTCGATCCGTGGCTGCCCGAACTCCGCACGCGGCAAACGGCAACCCGCTGTCTGGGTTGGGAGGCGCGTCACGAAGGATGGTCCGGTGGCAACGCCTGCTCGGAGGAAACCATCGGTCACACCGGCTTCACCGGCACCGGCGTATGGATCGATTTCGCGCGTGGACTGGCCTGGACGCTACTGACCAACCGCGTGCATCCGACACGCCATCGGGACACCGGAATCGACACGCTGCGCCGCAAGGTTGGCGATCTGATCGTCGGTCAGGCGTCTTGACCGTCGGCCAATGGAGCCGCTGTGCGGCGATCACCTGGTTGCTGCTGGTCACCTCGGCTGCGAGCTTCGCAGCCTCGATGGATGACCTGCTGCGCGCCTATCCGGAGGCCCTCGCTGGCTTCGACGGCGTTGACCTGATCTGGCGCGATGGCACTCGCATGCCGGTGGACGACGGGCTTCCCGACAAGAGCATGGAGGAGCAACTTCGTCACGGCTCCATCCTCGATCAGTTGCGGTTGCCGTATCCCGCGGGTGGGGCATTTCTGCCGGCGCCGCGACAGGATCCGGGCCGTGTTCGCAACACAGCGTTCTTCGATAAGATGTATGGTGACTGCAGGGCGGGTCAGGTGACGCCGAGGCTTGTGCCCGTGGTCTGGCTGCCGAACACGTGGGGACATGTCGTTCGCATCACGTCGGTCAACGGCGTTGATCGGCAGTTGGCAGCGATCTCGCGCGAACTGGACGAATTGCCCGCGGACGACAAGAGATATCTCTACCCGCTGGGCGGCACCTATGTTTGTCGGCACATTGCTGACACCGGCCAAACCAGCATGCATGGCTGGGGTGCGGCGATCGATATCAACCCAGCCTTTGCGGACTACTGGCTGTGGCACCGAGCTGCCGGGGACGTCCCAGTCTATGTCAATCAAATCCCACCTGAAATCGTCGCCGTCTTCGAGCGGCACGGTTTCATCTGGGGCGGCCGCTGGGCGCATTTCGACACGATGCACTTTGAATACCGGCCCGAGCTTCTGGGCTACGATGCCAGGCAGGAACGGACTGACCAGTGTCCTGACTTCTCAATTGCCGACAAGTAACTCATGCGGCTTCGGCATGTTCGAGGGCTGCGCGAGCGCGCTGGATTCTGGCGAGGATCTCGGCGCCCTGTGCTCGCCACACGTAAGGCTTTGGATCGGCGTTGCGCTCGGCGAGATAGCGCTTGATGTCGCGCACCAGTTCATTGACCGAAGCAAAACTGCCGGCGCGGATCACATCGCCTGTCAGATCGGCGAAGAAGCGCTCGACCAAATGGAGCCAGGACGACGAGGTCGGCGTGAAGTGCATGTGGAAGCGCGGATGCTTCGCCAGCCACGCCTGCACCTTCGGATGCTTGTGGGTGGCGTAGTTGTCGGCGATCAGATGCAGGTCAAGCTCACGCGGCGTCTCACGATCGATCTGCTTGAGAAAGCGGAGCCATTCAACATGGGTGTGGCTCGCTTCGGTGCGGGCGATCAGCTTGCCGGTCAACTGGATGAGGGCGGCAAACAATGTGATCGTGCCATGCCGTGTGTAATCATGTGTCATCGTACGTGGACGCTTCGGCGCGAGAGGCAGGCCCAACTGTGTGCGTTCGAGCGCCTGGCACTGGCTTTTCTCGTCGCAGCACAGCACCAGAGCCTTCGCGGGTGGATCGAGATAGAGCCCTATCACATCCCAGAACTTCGCCTCGAACTGCGGATCGTTCGACAGTTTGAAGGTCTTCAAACGATGTGGCTTCAGGTCATTCTTCGACCAGATGCGCTGAACCGAACGCGCCGAGATGCCGGCATGACGGCTCATCGATCGGATACTCCAGCGGACCTTGCCCTTCGGCGGGCGGGTTGCTTCGGTGACAACGCGCGTTACCTTGTCAGCCGGGATCGAAGACTTGCGGCCACGTCCCTGCCTCTCGTCAAGGCCCGCGAGGCCCAACCTCTCGAACCGTCTCGACCACGTCGACACCCGTTTAGGTGTCGTGTTCAATCCCTCGGCGACCGCTTCAACACCCACACCGTCCAGTCGGAGCAGAATAATCGCGGCACGTTCGCGATCACGCACCCCGATGGTTGTCGAACGTGACCGACGGCGAAGCTCCTTCACGATATCCGCTTCCGCCTCAAGTCGCTTGATCGGCCGTGCCATCCGAGTGATCCTCCCAACTCATCGACCACGACGCAGATATGTATTTGAGGGCAGGACACTAGGGCCTGTCATCAATTGAGCCAAACGACGCTGGCGACGAGGTGCACGGCGGCCAGGAAGTTGCGCGCGGTCTTCTCGTAGCGGGTGGCGATCGCACGAAACTGCTTGATCTTGGCGAAGAAGTTCTCGATCAGATGGCGCGCCGCATAAAGCTCTCGGTCATAGTCGCGCGGCGAGGACCGGTTGGTTCGCGGCGGGATCACCGCTGTCTTGCCAGAGGCCATCAGCGGCTCACGTACTCGCGTATCGGCGTCGAACGCCTTGTCGGCGATCAGCGTATCGGCCGCCATCGTGGGCAGCAGGTGGTCAGCTCCCGCAAGGTCGTGTGCCTGGCCGCCGGTCAGGCAGAAGCCGAGCGGGTTGCCCAGCGCGTCGACCAGGGCGTGGATCTTGGTGCTCAGTCCGCCGCGTGAGCGCCCAATCGCCTGGTCCTCACCAGCTTTTTTTGGGCGCCGGCGCTATGCTGATGGGCGCGCACAATGGTGCTGTCGATCATCGCGTATTCGTTGTCGGCGTCTGCGGCGAGATACTGAAACACTCGCTCCCATACACCGCTTTTGGCCCAACGGCTGAACCGCAGGTGGACCTTTGTCCCGTCGCCGAAGCGCTCCGGCAGATCGCGCCAGGGCATCCCGGTACGATAACGATACAGCACCGCCTCTACGAACCGCCGATTGTCCGCCGCGGTCACCCCAACCGAGCCTTCGCGTCCCGGCAAAAGGCCCTTGATCCGCTCCCATTGATCGTCGCGCAGTCCGAACCGCCGCATTGGTCAGCCCCCTACAAGCTGACCGCCTATGAATTGAAGAAACCACCGCGCCGGAATTGGCCACGTATCACCCGGTGCCGATTGACGCCCAAGTGTGGCAATCGGGACTGACCGGCCGAATACGGTGCGCGGTAGCGCCCACCGACCAAGATCGGCTAATTGATGACAGGCCCTAGGCCGTGTGGACGGAAACCCAGGTATGCATTTCTGACGGATTCCCGAATCGGGTTTTGTTCGAATCACTGCGTGACCGGCAGCAGGGAGCCGGACATGCTGACGGGAATGACAGATCGGGATTGGCTGATCGCACTTGAAGTGTTTGACGCTGTGCAGTCGAGCCGCGGAGAGCCTGGGCATGACGATCGTAAATTCCTTGAGGCAATTCACTATTTCACGGTCCACAGCATTACCTGGCGAGCATTGCCCGAGGAATTCGGCAACTGGAACAGCGTATGGAAGCGGTTCTGGCGGCTCAGTCGATCTGGTGTATTCGAGGCATTCTTTCAGATTCTTGCGGAATGCAGCGAGACGGCGCATTTAATACAGCTCTTCGATAGCACGACTGCGCGCGCTCATGTCTCTGCCGCTGGTGCAAAAGGGGGCAGCAGAATCAGGCCCTCGGCCGTTCGCGTGGCGGCTTCTCGACCAAAATCCATCACCTCAAGACCGATCTCGACGGCCGTCCTCTCGACTTCCACCTGACCCCTGGCGAGGCGAGTGACAGCACGCAGTTCGAGACATCGCTCGACATCGGCCCAGACTGACGATCAGGGAATCTGCAAACGGCGATGGCGCGGGGCATGTCGAGCTGCCGTCGGCGAGGGGAACGGAGCAAGCGACCGACGGCAAGATCGAGATCACGCTGCCTGACGGAACATCAATCAAGGTTGGGCACGATGTCGGCTTGGTGACGCTGCGGCGGGTAATGACTGTGCTGCGTCGATGATTGTTCCGCCGTCTGGTTTTCGCGTTTGGCTGGCGACCGGTGCGACGGACATGCGTCGCGGAATGAACAGTCTTGCCTTGCAGGTTCAGGAAGCGCTGCATCGCGATCCACATGCCGGCGACCTTTACGTCTTTCGCGGGAAACGCGGTGACCTGTTGAAAATTCTTTGGCATGACGGTCTCGGGATGTCGCTGTATGCCAAAAGACTGGAGCGCGGCCGGTTCATCTGGCCATCACCGGCCGACGGTGTCGTTCCGATCTCAGCTGCACAGCTCGGCTACATGCTTGAGGGGATCGACTGGCGACATCCGCAACGAACCTGGCGTCCGCTCGCAGCGGGATGAGCCGAGAAATATCTGAGTTGGATCACAAGATATAGTTGTCGCACACGAGCGCTGTGTGATTCCCTGCGGTCGTGGACGGCGACATTGCAGACCTGCCGAACGACGTTGATGCGCTGAAGGCTGCGCTGACAGTCGAACGCGCGAAGATGCAAGAGGTCGTCGCGGAACGCGATGCCGGCGCAGCAGAATTGGCGGTGGCACGGGCCAAGGCGTCTGAAGACCTGGCCTTGATCGCGCATCAGCAATTGCGGATCGCCAAGCTGGAGCGCCAGCTCTACGGTCCCCACTCGGAGCGATCGGCGCGGCTCATCGATCAGCTGGCACTGCAGTTCGAGGAGCTGGAAGCCAGCGCCACCGAAGATGAGCTGGTCGCGGAAAGCGCAGTGGCCAAGACCACGACAGTGGCGGCATTCACGCGCAAGCGCCCCGAACGAAACACCTTCCCCGAGCACCTTCCCCGCGAGCGGGTGGTGATTGATCCTCCGACGGCGTGTGACTGTTGTGGCGGCGCACGACTGCGCAAACTGGGCGAGGACGTGACTCGCACCCTGGAATTGATCCCGCGCCAGTGGAAGGTGATCGAAACGGTACGGGAGAAGTTCACCTGCCAAGACTGCGAGAAGATCAGCCAGGCACCGGCCCCCTTCCATGTGATCCCCAGGGGATGGGCAGGCGCCAATCTGCTGGCCATGATCCTGTTCGAGAAGTTCGGCCAGCATCAGCCCTTGAACCGGCAGGCCGAGCGCTATGCTCGGGAAGGTGTGCCGATCAGCTTGTCGACGATGGCGGACGCCGTAGGAGCAAGCTGCGTGGCGCTGGATCCGCTGCTACGGCTCGTCGAGGCCCATGTTCTGGCGGCCGAGCGGCTGCACGGCGATGACACCACGGTGCCGGTCCTGGCCAAAGGCAAGACCGATACTGGCCGATGCTGGGTTTATGTCCGCGATGACACGCCATTCGGTGGAACAGCGCCGCCGGCGGCGATGTTCTATTACTCCCGCGACCGCAAAGGCGAGCATCCACAGCGCCATCTGGCCAACTACGCAGGACTGTTCCAGGCCGACGCGTTTGACGGATATCGCCAACTTTATCTGCCCAACCGAAGTCCAGGTCCGATCGTCGAGGCAGGATGCTGGGTCCACGCCCGCCGGCCGTTCTTTGCCATGGCCGACCTCGAGGAGAACGCGCGACGGCAGGCGGGGGGCAAGAAGGCTGTCGCGCTCTCTCCCATTGCGATCGAGGTGGTGCGACGCATCGATGCGCTGTTCGACATCGAGCGGACCATCAATGGCAAACCTGCGGTGGAACGCAGAGCCGTTCGCCAGGAGCTGAGCAAGCCGCTGGTCGAGGCGTTGCAGATCTATATGCGCGAGCAACGCGCCAAACTCTCCCGAGGTCACGACCTCGCCAAGGCCATCGATTATATCCTCAAGCGTTGGACGGCCTTCACCCTGTTCCTTGACGACGGGCGCGTGTGTCTATCGAACAATGCCGCGGAACGTGCTCTGCGCGGCATCGCTCTGGGTAGAAAATCATGGCTGTTCTGCGGATCCGATCGCGGCGGCGAACGTGCGGCTGCCATGTACAGTCTGATCGTCACCGCCAAGATGAACGATGTCGATCCGCAGGCTTGGCTGGCAGATGTGCTGTCCCGCATTGCCATGTATCCGGCCTATCGGCTGAACGAGTTGCTGCCGTGGAACTGGACGCCCAAGGCATCCGCCATGGTTGCCGCGGCGGCCTGACCTTGGCCCCGGTCAACAAGGTTCATCATGTCCGCACCATTGCCCTCGTCGCCGAACTGCTCGGCGAGGACCAGGACTGGCTGTGGGACGTCGCCAACGAAATGGATCAGGAGGACGGATTGATCTGGGTCTATGGCCCGGGCGACGATGGCGTTATGGCGTTCACCGACTTTGGCATCGAAACCCTCACCGGTCTTATCGAGATCTACAAGGCCGATCCTGATCTGCTCAAGCGGTCCTCTGACCCCAAGTGACCTCGCTGCGGTCCACGCCGCATGCTAACGTTCATGGTGACGTCAAGACACCAGTGCAGCCGGTTCTCGATGGCCCAGTGCGAGCGGACGACCTCACCGAACCGCTCGGGGGCCATCGGCGTGCTCAGCAGATAATAGGCGGTGTCTGTCGTCGTCTTATCGGCAGCCTCGCGGATGCGGACGATCTTGCCAATCGCTGCCAGGCCGGGCCAGTCATGGTTCTCCTGCAGCCATTCAATGTCGGTCGAAACCATGCTGGTCCGGGTTTCGATACGGCCATGATCGGCGTCGACTGTACTCTTGCTGACCGACAGCTGTGTCTCTGGATCGTCCAGGAAAGTCGCCACGTCATCGTGCAGCGTCGCCTGGTTGCCCTTCAACGCCAGGGCGTAGTCACCCTTCTGGTCAATCACCTGGCGGGCGATCTCGCGTTGGCAATTGAGTGCGTCCACGGTCACGATGCAGCCCTCAAGACGCAGCAGCTTCAGCAGTTGGGGCACCGCCGTGATCTCGTTGGACTTGGCATCAGTGGCAAGCTGCGCCAGCACCAGCCGTTGCTCGCAGCCCCAGGCAGAAACCATGTGCAACGCTGACTTGCCGCTGGCTTTGTCGAACGAGCGGCGCAGCACCTTGCCATCAATCGCCACCACGCCCTGGCAGGCCTCGGCAAAGCCGGCCATGAACCGCTGGAAACACTCGCGGAATTGCTCCGGATCGAGCAGCCGGAACAGCCGGCTGAACGTGTCGTGGCTCGGCCCGCCGTGCGCCAGCTTGAGGAAGCCGCGCAAGAACCCCAGCTTGGCGCGGGCAAACTCCGCCATGTCGGTGCAGTCTTCTCCGCCGGACAGCACCGTGCACAGCGCGATCACCAGCATCTCCAGCAGATCGTGCCGGCCGGCGTTGCCGCGACGCGGATCCTTCAACCCCTCAAAGCAAGTTGCGAAGCCGTCCATCGCCCTCCCCTGTGGTGATCACCAGGGGTAGAGTTGATTCGGCCCGCGCCGGGCAACCGTTACCTCAGCCCGTCAAAGGAAATTCCAAATGCGATTCCCTTGGGACTCTCACGCCATCCGCTTGCCTGATGGTCATGTGCATGCTGCACTGGCATCGCAACGGCCAGTGGCTGCAAAGCCGAGCCGATGGGGGACGGTCCCGCATGAACGATCGCCAGTTGGCCAGGACCTGACCGCCACTTTGCAACGGCTGCTGATCCGCCGCCTGCCGTTCTTCTACGGCTGGATTGTACTGGCCTGTACATGCTGCGCGGGCTTTTCCCGTCAAGGCGGCGCGGTCGCCACACTGTCGATCTTCGTTGAACCGATGACGCGTGATTTTGGCTGGTCGCGCACCGCATTGTCTGGCGCGGTGTCGTTGGGCGGCTTGCTGGCGGCTTTGGCGTCGCCCGCGCTTGGGCGTGGGCTGGATCGTTATGGTGCGCGACTCGTGTTATGTGTCGCGGTGTTGCTGACTGGCACAGCGGATATGCTGCTGTCGCTCACCACGTCGCTGCTGATGTTCTATCTGCTGTTCTGCGTCGCACGGCTGAACTTCGCCGGACCGTTCGACCTCGGCATCTACGGTGCGGTGAACAATTGGTTCGTGGTGCATCGCGCTCTGGCAACGGCGATCGCCACCGTCGCGCAGATGATGGGACTGGTCGCGCTGCCGCTGATCGCGCAGGGAGCGATACTGCATGGCGGTTGGCGCGCCGGCTGGGTCGCGGTGGGCGTCGCCGTGCTGGTGATCGGCTTCGTGCCCAACTGGTTGCTGATGGTGCGACGACCGGAGGATGTCGGGCTGAGCACCGATCGGCGCACGGTGCCGCATGCGCCATCGGCGCCGGCGCAGCGCGCGGAACGGCACTTTACCCGCGCGCAGGCGCTGCGGACGCGGGCATTCTGGATGCTGTCGCTGTTCGCGTTGTTCGCCTATCCGGCGCAAGCCGGCGTGAGTTTGCATCAGGCGCCGTATCTGATCGAACGCGGCATCAGTCCGGCGATTGCCGCGACGATTGTCAGCACGTTCTCGCTGATGTCCGGTGTTGGCAGTCTCGGGTTCGGCTTCTTTCCGCGGTCGGTACCGATCCGCTATGCGCTGACACTGTCCGGCGTCGCGCTGAGCATCGGCACGTTCGCCATGCTGGGAATCCATGCGCCGCGCGACGGCTATGTTGCGGCGGCTGTATTCGGTGTCGGTATCGGCGGTTTGATGACGCTGCTGCCGATCGCCTGGGCTGATTATTATGGGCGTGCGAGCTTCGGCGCGGTTCGCGGCCTTGCGCTGTCGGGGCAGGTACTGGCGCAGGCGGCTGGTCCTTTGCTGTCCGGTATTTTGCGCGACTGGTCTGGCAGCTACGACCTGTCGTTGCGATGCTTCTTCGTGCTGTCCTGTCTCAGCGTTGTTGCGGCCCTGCTTGCGCGCCAGCCGTGAGAGGCAAGCGCGTTGCGGGGGCTGTCTTATTGCCCGTTTGGTGAGACGGTGGCGCTGGGATTAGTGCGGGGCGGAGTAGTGAGATCTGTTAACACTCCTAACGGACCGGCTGGGGCGATACTTCCTGACGCAGACGGGCGGCATCGGGCTGTCGCGCCTCAATGCGACCGCAGGTTCACGCGTAGGAACTCGATGAACGCCTGCAACGCCGCCGGCACCTGTCGCCGGCCAGAATAATACAGAAAAATTGATGCCGCCGGCGTCTGCCAGTCCTCCAGCACGGGAACCAACCGCCCCGCCTTGATCTCCGGTGCGGCGTAGCCGAGAGCCGTATAGAGCATGCCTACGCCGTCCAGCGCGGCTTTAATGGCGAGTTGGGGGTCGTTGACCGTGAGGCGGCCCTCCACCGCCACTTCCACATGCCTGCCATTCTTCTCAAATTCCCAGGGAATGATCGCGCCGCTCGGGAAGCGGAAGCGGATGCAGTTGTGCGCCGCGAGGTCGCGGGGTGTCGTCGGCCACTTGTGCTGCGCCAGATATTCCGGCGCGGCGACGACCACGCCGCGTATTTCCTCGCCGATGCGTACCGCGATCATGTCTCGCTCGACGAGGTCGCCGGCACGCATTCCAGCATCGAAGCGAGCGGCAACGATGTCAGTCAGCGCCCCGTCGACGGAGATCTCCAGATTAATCGCCGGGTACTGCCTGAGAAAGCGCGAAAGCAGCGGTGCAAGCATGAAGCTCGCAGCCGGCGGCGGCACTGTGAGGCGAAGCAGTCCAGCTGGCTTGTCGCGGAATGCATCGATCGAGCTCAGGACCGCGTCGAAGTCGTCGAGCACCGGGCGTATCTGGGCGAGCAGCCGCTCGCCTGCGACCGTCGGCGCCACGCTGCGCGTCGTGCGGTTGAGAAGCCGCACGCCAAGCCTGCCCTCGAGTTCGCGAATGGTTTCACTCAGTCGAGAGCGGGAGATGCCCAGCTGGACGGCTGCGTTGGCAAAGCTGCACCGCTCAGCAACGGTAACGAAGGCGTTCAACTCCGCCAGCTCTGGTCCGCGCATTGATCGATTATTCCGAATAACTCATGCGGAGAATACTGCCTTATCGACGGAAGCGCCAGCCACCATCCTTCGCCAACGAAGGCGGAAGGCAGGATCTCTCGCTGCCGGCATCGGCTGGCCGACCGCCCGCATCACGCCAAATTGGCGACGGAACAACACCGTCGCCTCACGGAAAGGAAACTGACTCATGCTGAAAGTTGCAATCATCATCGGAAGCACGCGGCCGGAACGCAAGTCGGAAGCCGTCGCGCGGTGGGTCTACGACATCGCGAGCAAACGAAGCGACGCCGCATTCGAAATCGTGGACATCAAGGATTTCAACCTGCCCCTGCTCGATGAGCCAGTCCCGGCAGCCATGGGCCAGTACAGCCAGCCGCACACCAAGGCCTGGGCGGCCAAGATCGCGCAGTTCGATGCCTTCGTCTTCGTGACGCCTGAATATAATCATGGCCCGTCCGCCGCGCTCAAGAACGCGATCGACTACCTGTACCGCGAATGGAACAACAAGTCCGTCGGGTTTGTCGGCTATGGTGGCAATGGCGGGGCGCGCGCCGTGGAAATACTCCGCCAGGTGATCAGCAACGTCGAACTCGCCGATGTGCGCGCGCAGGTCGGCCTCTCCCTCTTCACCGATTTCGAGAATTTCACGACCTTCAAGGCCGGTTCCCATCTCGAGCCGACGGTCACCGCCATGCTCGATCAGGTCATCGCGTGGGGAGGAGCCTTGAAGCCGCTGCGCGCGGCAACGAGCGAACAGAACTCGGTGATCGCACCCAATCAGGCGACGTGCCCCTTCCCTGTGCTGCGGTCGTACCCACGCCAGGGTCGAACAGGCGATCGGCAAGCTGAAATTGCGCCATCGCCGGCGAGATTCATCTGGTCATCACGATAGTACCGATAACAGTCGCGTGCTACTCAATGTCGGAGCAATGCCAACACTATCTCGACGGCAATGAGCACGACGATCACAGCCTCCATCAACGCAGCCCGTGCAGCGGATGCTTCCTGATACAAGGCGGTATAGGTATCGCGGATGATCGCAAGCTTGCGATCATCCGCGGCACCCACCGTCGGCACACGAAACAGATCGAGCGCTGATGCATAGATGCGGGCGAGGTAGACGTCCTCGGTGACCTGCAAAGCGTTATCCACTTTCTCGGTCAACTCCGTCACCTCGGCCACCAGGGCTGTCAGGCGGCGTGCCAACCTGGCGAAGCGCTGTGATGCGAACAGAGACAGAGTGCGCTGCGTCCGTTCGATGAGATCGTACATCCGTGGCAGCTCTGCATCGAGCAGTTCGTCGTAATAGCGCATTTCCAGAAGCTGGGCATTAGCGACCTCAAGCACATCAGCTACATCGGAATCACGGCGGGGCTCATAGATAAAGGCACGGTCCCAGGTCAGGACGACAAGGTCATCGGTGTAATAGGAGAAACTCTGCCGCAGTAATTCCTGCCGCGCCGCAGTCGAGAGCGGACGCCGCTCCCCGGACAGCAGCGGTACCAGATCGACGCGTCGTTGGAGATCTTCTGCGCTCAGTGTCTCGCTGAACGCTTCAACCGCGCCGATCATATAGTCCTCCTCTACGGTGGAGGACGCAGGCCGAATCAACGCGTCGGCGAATGTTGTGCGGATCTGTGCCAGTAAACTTCCCCAAATCTGGTTATCGCCGCCGGTCCCCAGGCGCCGGTCGATCCTGTCCATTAATTCCCCAAAGGCGTGCCACGTTAAGCCGCTGGCAGGCAGCCGCAACGCGATGGTAACAACGCCGAAATCATAGAGCCGGACCGTAACGCCTACTGTCGCCGTCGCCGCACCAAGCTGCAGCGAAATCTGTTCGAGCGTGACTTCAACGGGCGCTACGCCGAACGCCACCGCCTTCGGGTCTGCGGTGCTCAACCGAGCGCGCGTGCTGGATGATCGCGTCCGTTCCCTCCAGAGCGATTCAGCCATTGGCAGATTGATGGAGTAGGCGACGTCGAACAGGCGATAGGCAATAATCGCGCCAGATAAGACCTCCAGCTCGCGCACGTTCATGTCATGGCTCGCATGACGCCGAATTCATGAACTACCACAGGTCGGTCCGATCGATGTCCTCCGGCAACGATGCGTTTTGGTCGGCATCGAATAGGCCATCCGCGTCGGTGCCGTTGCGATTGCGACGGCATCAAGCAGGGCGGTTCACAACCTGATCACAATGATTCCCCCAATGGCGTCCAGTCCAGTAGGTCGTCGGGCACGTCGAACTGCTGCGTGTCCCGTTCCGACAGGCCGGAAATTTGCCGAGCGACCGCTTGGGCAGCATCGTCCGGCAACCGCCATTTTCCCCAGCGGCGACCGTTCAGCTGCGCGGTCCAGCACTGCCCTGTTCTGACGAGGCAGAGAACACCCGCCGCTGTCCTCAATTCGTAAGCCATCGCGCCCCAAGACTGTCAGCCGGTTACTGCCATTACCGACAAATGTTAACTTGGTCCAGGCCGCGCTCGTCTCGACCCACGGGCATCTCAAAGTCCGCCAAACTTCGAGAGGCCCGCCGTTGCAGGCGCATAGGCACCAGAGGAAATTTATCCTCCCCTTGCACGCAGCCGTGTCAGGATACTTGGCGGAAGATCACCAAGAGCGAACTACCGATGATCGTCGGCGCCGGCAACGCCATCAACCAGGCCAGCGCCATGTTCTTGATCGCGGCCCACCGCAATTCCGCGCCGTTGGCCGCCGTCGCCCGTACAACACCGCTGGACAGGACGTGAGTCCTAGACACCGGCAGCCCATAGCCATCAGCCAGGCCGATGGTTAACATCTGCATCAAGCAGTGAGCGAACGCCCGAACTATGGGAGGCTAACATCGGGCACGGCCTTGGTCTCGTTGCACGTCGGCATAGGGCACATCGGGCCATAACCTGACGGGTCGCCCCTCGTGGTATCTATCGTTGGGCAGGGAGCCCTAGGGTGCGGCCGGGATAACCCGCAGTGTCGAAATAGCGAGTCGAACCGACAGTCTGGGTGGCCACCGTGGTGACATGCCCCAATGCGTCCGGCACTGAGCGAACCACACCCGATACCGCGTGCGGCATTGCGCCATTCGGCATCGCTTCCGACAGCACCCGTCCAACGAGCTTGCCCTTGTTCGGAATCCGCAGGCCCAGAATCTCAGCTATGGTCTTGCCGATATCGGCATTGCTGGCCGGCGCGCTGTCGTCGAAATGCTGACGGAAATCAGGCCCGGCCGCCCCCATGATGTTGCGAGTGTCGGCACGTGAGAAGCTGCCATGCATCCCTTGGCCCTGTTGAAGTACCGTATCAGCCACCTCAACGCCGCAGGTCGTCGGGTCCTCGCAGCCCAGCGAGAATGTACGGAAATTGACGGCGATGGCCGGCATCGGTGTCACAGCCGAACCGTGCAGTGCAATCGCCGACAGCGGCAACGTCCCCGGAATCGCGCCCAGACCATCATCGACGAACAATCCGCTGACGTAATCCTGCGCGGACAGGGCGGCGACAATCTTCCCGGCCAGCGCCTTGTCGCCGGTTGGCAGATAGACGAGGTCGGAGCCGCCATTGGAGGCGACGACGACCATTGGGTGAGCCGGGTCGCTACCGATCAACCCGTTGCCCCGCACCGGGTAGGCGCCCCCATTCACCTGGGCGCCTTTTGCGTCCGGATCGTAGAGGTTCATGCCGAGCGCATGCGCGATGTCGATTGCGACAAAGCCGGGTGGCAGCAGAGAGGGATTAACGTCTTTGTAGCTCTGATGCGCGGCCCAACTGGTCGCGCTCTCCTTGGAGATGGTCGAAAACCCGTGGTCCGAGGTGATGATGACATCCGTGTCGCCGTCCAATCCCTCCGCTTTGAGCGCGGCGAGCAGCATCGCGAGGTCGTCATCGGCGTTCCTGATCGAGGCGAGCGATGTCGGGCCATTGATACCCGGCATAAGTCGCCCAAGACTGTCTCCCTGGTTGTGCTGCGTACCATCCGGATCGCGGGACCAAAACACCATTACGAAAGGTCGCGTCCGCTCCTTGAACCAGGGCAACACAGCCTTTGTCGCCACGTCCGCGAAGTATGTCTGCTGCTCCACATTCGCGACGGTCGTTCCGGGCACCGTGTTGGTGCCCGCGTTGGCATTGGCGCCACGTGTCGGCGCCTGGGCAGGTAGCTCTGCCCCTAGAAGGCGGTGCCTCAGTTCGTCGGAGAGAGGAATGCCCCCCGGCCGACCGGTCATGTCGTCAATCACGAGGGTGTGCTGGCCAGTCCTCTCCGTATGATCGAAGATGAGCGCGGGGCCTAGCTTGCCGATCGTGGCTGTGGAGAACCCAACTCCTCGGGCCGCTTTCAGAATGGTCTCTTCGTTCAGGTAGTTACCCGAGAAGTGCTCATCGACATCGCCGAGTACAGGATCACTCTCGAGAAAGGGTGTCAGGCTGTCGCCCGCGCCAGGCACCTGGAAGCCGGTGTAGATTGTATTGCTGAAATCGCCGGTATCGCCGAGCAGGTGGCCAGTCGCCATACCTGACGCGTTGGCCGTCGTAAACGTAGGAAACAGCGAGTGCGTGTTGGTGAACCGGACCCCACGGGCCATCAGCGCCGTCATTGTGGGCGCCGTTCGCTCGTTGACCATGCCCGGGCGAAGGCCGTCCGCCACAAATAGAACGACGTTGTGCGGTTGGGACTGGGCCAAGGCTGGCGATGCCAAGGCTCCGAGAACAGCTACGATACCCAGCAATGGACGCATTCCGCATACCCTCTCGTGGACATGACGGGTTCGTAGCCGAAAAAACACGGGTGAAATATCGCAGTTTCATGACAACCCGGTGGACCCGGACATGCAGGTCAATTCGATCTGCAAGAACGAGCAACGCAGTTCGGATCGAATGGCCACTGCAACACATTCCTGAGTTTCATTCAATAGAGCATGCAACAACCATGCGATTTTCGTCTGGGTGCTTCGTCGCCAACTCCAGTCCAACGGTGACGCCAATCTCGGCCAGCCGTTCAACGAGACCCCAGGAGGACAATGACCATGAAGACCATGCTCCGTGCCGCCATGATGGTATTCAGCATTGGCACCAGTGCCGCCTATGCCGACAATGGCGCCGGATACGCCGCAACAACACTGTTCACATCGATGCCCGATCAGCAGTCCTCTCGGCCCGCGACTCCACCTGGGCAGGTGACGATTACTATCCCGAACGACTCCGAGGCGCGCGGCTACGTGACCACCAGCCGCGGCAGCACCTGGCTGTTCCTGCCGGCCCAGGACAGCGGCGAACGCTGAACACGCCTGCGCCACAGGCGCAAGTGCTACAGCTTCACGAGCCAAAACTTAGTAGTTGCACCCTTGGCGTAGTGGTGATGGCGACCATGAGACGGTCCATCATAGCTGCTGCATTCGCATTTGCCCTGGTCGCGCTTTGGGCCGCGATCGTGCCGCTGGCCACGCGGCAGGTGTCCACCGGTTCATCTCCGGCCATGGTGAAGGCTTTGTCGCTTTGCCGCACGCAGCAAGGCATCGATCAGACCTGTGCGGCGGCGTTGACGCAGGCGCTGGTCATAGAACAGCGGAAGCATGACGCGACAACCGCCGCCGACCGCGCCTGCCATGCCGACCCGAGAACATTCCCGCAAAACCAGGAGCTCGTCCATGAGCGAAGTCCAGCACTGGAATAAGCAGGCGGGTATGCTTTGGATGGAAAAAGACGGCCTTCGACTGGTCATTCATCTGCCTCTGGCGAAAGGATACGTACGTTTTGCAGTGATCGATCACTGTGGTCCGGATCACCATCTGGACCGGCTGATCGGGTCGGGGACACTAGACGACGTTGGAACAGCAAAGGATGCAGCGGAAAGAATGGCGGAACGCCTTGTGACGGCCCGCCGTCATCGGGGATGACCACAGGGTGCAAACGGCCGAAGGACCGCAGCGGGCCGGCACGATACCAGCAGGGAGCGAGGTATCACCGAACGGGAGTCATTCGTGAACGTCGCTTACCTGTCCGCCTTCTCTGCTCTCGCCGGCTCGGCGTTTGGCGGAGTGGCTTCGATTGCGACGACCTGGCTGACCCAACATTCGCAGGATCGTTCCCAGCGTCATGCCCAATCGGTAAGTCGGCGAGAGAGGTTGTATGGAGATTTCATCGACGAAGCGTCGATGTTGCACATCGACGCCATGACCCACGACCAGTTTGATCCATCGAAGTTCGTCCAAATTTATGCGACCATCGCGAAACTACGGCTATTTGCGTCCGCAGACGTTGTTTCTAAGGCGGAAAGCGTCATGCAGGACGTAGTTGTAATCTACTACCTGCCGAACCGGGATTTTACCAGGCAAGGAGCTCCGCCGGAAGCCGACCTGAACATACTTCAAGCATTCAGCGAAGCCTGTCGTAATGATTTGCGCGATTAAACACGATCAGCACTGAGCAGTTCGGTCCTTGGCAAAAGGATTCTTGCGTGAACTCCTGGCCGACGTCGAACCGCTTGTAGTGCGGATCATGTCAATGAAAGCGCGCAGACTTGCCGGCACTTGTCGGTGACCGGGGTAATAGACAAAAAGGCCCTCGAACGATGGCGACCAGTCCTCCAACACTCGGACCAATTGTCCCGAGCGCAGGAACGGTTCGGCCACGGCTTCCGGGGTGAAGGCGATGCCTAACCCGTCCACGGCCGCGCGAGTGGCCAAATCGGCGTCGTTGACCATGACGCGTCCGTCCACCGAAATCCGCCGCATCTTGCCGCTCCGCACCAACTGCCAAACCAATGTGCCACCTCCGGCCAGGCGATATTGAATGCAGCTTTGGCGGGCAAGATCATCGGGCGTGCGCGGCGTTCGCTGCCGCGCGAAGTAGGCCGGAGCGCCAACGATGGCAATTTTCATCGGTCCCGTTACCCGGACGGCAATCATATCTGCCGCAGCGCGGTCTTGCGGACCTAATCCAGCATCGTATCCCTCCGCCACTATGTCGATTGGCGCGTCGCCCACGTGGAGTTCCAGATGGACCTCCGGGTAGGTCGACAAGAAGCGATCCCATATCGGCACGACGACCGCCGCCGCTACCAGATGGCTCGTTGCATAAATTCGCAGACGTCCCATTGGACGCAGTCGTTCCTGGTTCAGATTCTCCAGCGCACCGGCGATTTGATCGATTGCCGGCCGAAGCTGGTTGAGCAGACGTTGGCCTGCATCGGTGGCTGATACACTGCGCGTCGTACGGTGCAGCAAACGCGCCCCCAGCCGCTCCTCGAGCTGACGCATCGAGTGGCTGAGTGCCGATGGCGTGACCCCGAGACGCGTTGCCGCGGCTCGAAAGCTTCGTTGATCGGCCACCGCGACGAATGCGGTCAGGTTGGCAAGGTCACCACGATCCATTCCTGAATTCCCCTCAACTCCGTACGCAATAGCCATAGGATTTTCATTTGGGTCCTCGGTCAACATCTGTGCACGGCACGAATTCGGCACTGAAGGATGTTGCATGGCCGCCAACTCGACATTGGATTTGCTGCCCGCGGAACCGGCCGAAGCGCCGGGAGCGCGCCGCGACCCACCACAGCAGCAGCCGGAGCGGCCAGCAGAAATCCCCGCTGTCTTGCCCGAGAAGGCGCCGCAGCGGCCCCACCGCCGGTCCATGCGCTGGGCAATGTTTGCGCTGCTGCCGCTCGCACTGATAGGCGGAGCCTACCGGTACGTCACTGGCGGCCAGGTGATGTCGACGGATGATGCCTATGCCAATGCCGAGACGGTTGGCATTTCGACCGACGTCTCGGGCATCGTCCAGCAGATCGACGTCACGGAGAACCAGCACGTCGATAATGGCCAGGTCCTGTATCGCCTGGATTCCCGTCAATTCCAGATCGCCCTCGATAGCGCGAAAGCCAATCTTGCGCAGACGGCGTTGACGATCGCATCGATGAAGCAGGATTATGGGCGCATGCTGAGCGACGTTACTGCGCAACAAGCGCAGGTCGCGCTCGATCAGGCGACATACGACCGTAACGCTTCGCTCGTGGGTAGCGGCGCCGTTTCCAGAGTCACCTACGATCAGGCGCGTTTCACGCTCGAAGCCGACAAGAGCAAACTCGAATCACTGCGCCAGCAGGCCGCGGTGCAACTCGCAAAGCTGGCCGGCAATCCGAACATCCCGGTGACGCAGCACCCGCAGTTCTTGCAGGCCAAAGCGCAGGTCGACGAAGCTCAGCGTCAGCTCGATGACTCGGTCGTCAAGGCACCTTTTGCCGGCATCGTGACGCAGGTATCCGCAATTGCCCGCGGCAAGTACCTCGCCGCCTCGACAACCGCATTCTATCTCGTCGCCACGGATCACGTCTGGGTCGACGCGACCCCGAAAGAGACCGAGTTGACGTATGTGCGGTCTGGCCAACCCGTCACGGTGACGGTCGACACTTACCCTGACGCGGTATGGCACGGTGTCGTTGAGAGCGTCAGTCCGGCGGCAGCGCAGCAGTTCGCGCTTCTGCCCGCGCAGAACACCAGCGGTAACTGGGTGAAAGTCGTGCAGCGCATCCCACTGCGAGTGCGCGTCGACACGAGGGGGAAGAACCTGCCCCCGCTGCGCGCCGGTATGAGTGTCGAAGTCGGCGTCGATACCGGTCACGCGCGCGGCTTGCCGCACTTTCTGGCCGCGTTGTTGGGACTTGGTCCGAGCGTCGCGTGATGCCTGAGGGGCGCGCGCCAGATGGCACCAACCGAACGGCGATCACCGTTTGCGTGATCCTCGCCACCCTCATGCAGGCACTCGACACGACCATAGCCAACGTTGCGCTGCCCTATATGCAGGGCAGCGTCTCGGCGAGTCAGGATCAGATCGACTGGGTGCTGACCTCATATATCGTCGCTGCCGCGATCATGACACCGCCGACCGGCTTCCTCGCCGGGCGGTTTGGCATCAAGCGCCTGTTCCTTGTCTCCGTCGCCGGCTTCACCATTGCGTCGATGCTGTGCGGCATGGCGCAATCCCTGGTGCAGATCGTGTTGTTCCGGATCCTGCAGGGCTTGTTCGGCGCCGCGCTCGTCCCACTCTCGCAGACTGTCCTGTTCAACATCAATTCGAAGGAACGGCAGGGATCGGCAATGGCGCTGTGGGGCGTCGCCGTGATGGCCGGCCCGGTGCTTGGCCCGGTGCTCGGCGGCTGGCTGACGGAGGCCTATAGCTGGCGCTACGTTTTCTACATCAACCTGCCGATCGGTGCCCTGGCATTTCTCGGCATGACGACTTTCCTGAAGGAGACACCACGGAACACCACGACGAAGCTGGATTGGTTCGGTTTCGGCACCCTTAGCCTGGCGATCGGCGCCATGCAGGTCGCGTTGGACCGTGGCGAAGAGAAAGACTGGTTCGGCTCCGGCGAGATCATCATCGAAACCGTCATCGCAGCCTCTGCACTCTACCTGTTCCTCGTCCATACCTTCACTGCGCGCGAGCCCTTCGTGCGGCCGTCGCTGTTCCGCGACCGCAACTTCACCGCCGGAATTCTGTTTGTCGCAATCGTCGGCCTCACCTACTACGCCTCGCTGGCGCTGCAGCCTCCCTATCTTCAGGATCTCATGAATTACCCGATCGTCACGGCGGGCCTCGTGCTGGGGCCTCGGGGCGTCGGCACGATGGCCGCCATGATGGTCGTGGGTAAACTGATCGGGCGAGTCGATACGCGCATCCTTCTCGGCGTCGGCCTGGGGCTTACTGCCTGGTCGTTCTATGCAATGACCGGCTGGACGCCGGACGTTTCGCAGACGACCATCGTTGTCGTCGGGGTAATCCAGGGCATTGGTCTCGGCTTTATCTTCGTGCCGCTGAGCACAGTGACTCTATCGACGTTGTCAAACGAGCAGCGGGCGGAAGGCGCTGGTCTCTATAGTCTGTCGCGCAACATTGGCTCCAGCATCGGTATCTCTGTGGTGAACAGCCTGTTGACACAGAACACCCAGGTCAACCACGCCGACATCGTGCAGCACGTCACCGCCGTCAACCGGATCTTCGCCGACCCAGGTATTGCGCGGTTTTGGAATCCGTTCACCGCAGCCGGACGCGCCGCACTCGACGCCATGATCACGGAACAGGCGCAGATCATTGCCTACATCGACGATTACAAGCTGTTGATGATCGCGACGCTGCTGGTGATTCCGCTGCTGATCGTCTTCCAGCGGACGTCTGATAGTGGCGGTAAGGATCACACGCCGGTCGTGGAATGACAACTGGCCCCAGCCACTCATCGAATTCGTCCGACGGCACACGAAACATTGAAACCTCGTGCTGCTCTGGATACCAGCGCCAAACAGTGGTGAAACGAATTCAGTCGATAGCACTGTCTGGTCGTCGACGAATTATCCTTTGTGGCGCACGTACGTCCTCGTTCTGGCGTTGGAACTGCCATTCGACGGCAGCGCGGAAGAAGTCTCTGCCGAATAGCAAGTATTCGCTTCCATCTCGACTGATCTTTCAAAAGGCGACCGTCGTCGGTTTTGATTGGGGAGCACGGACGCCCGACATCATGCGGCGCTGTGGCTGGAACGCTGCAAGGCGCTCGTCTCCGTGAGCGGCTATCTGATCGGCAGCCCGGAAGCCAGCAAGACGCGGTTGCCGCCGAAGGCCGAGCTTCAATGGTGGTACCAGTATTATTTCGCCGCCGAACGCGGTCGGTCGGCTACCGATCATGCAGGCACATGGTCAGCTTGCCTGTGATGTCGCCGATCTGGCACCCGGTTGCTTCGGGCGATGTTGTCCGCAAGTCGAAGCTCTTGGCGCTCGCGCCGATCATCAAGGTGGCCACCTTGATGATCGCCCGAGAGACGGCAGGGTGATTATTCAGTGCGCATCGAACAGATCGCGCGCAGCGCGCCCCGTGACCAGCGCGACCATCTTGCCGCGACGGTCTCATGAATGTCGAGAATCGGCACAAGCACGTTGAGCGCCATGCCGCCTTTCAAGCCGATGTGCGGCCGGATCTGAGCATCGGCGCCGAAGGCGTCGAGAATGTAAATCAGCCGGATTGCGCGCCCCAACTGCTGCGGCGTTTCGGGTTCGAACGGCCACCGTTGGCCACCACAGTGGTTGGCGGCCGAGACCGCAGTCGCGATCCAAAAAACGGCCTCACATGGTCCGCTCGAAAGGGTCCCCGCACGGAACTCCGCCACGATGCCATCACGCGGGCTAAGTCGTGGGCTGAGATCGGGGCAGGAGAAATTAGTAGTTATTTCAATGTCTTATGCGGGACAGTGGTGGAGCTGAGGGGACTCGAACCCCTGGCCTCCTCATTGCGAACGAGGCGCTCTCCCAACTGAGCTACAGCCCCATCCCGCCGGGCGCGGACATTGCTCAGCGGGGGTGGTGAAGTCAAGCGAGGCCAGAGAGTTGTCGCTCGAAGGTGCCGCTACATCGTTTTGGCTGCGCCGCGGCGTGGCGGACCTGGCACTCCGTGGGCCAAGTTGGTGACCTTCCGCGGGCCATAACGGAAACGCCGGCCGGGAATAGGCCCCGACCGGCGCACCGGCGGGAGACGGCGATGCAACACCATCGCAGCCTCCTGCCGCGGATGGTGGTGACCGTGACCATCAAGGGCAAGATCATTTTACGGCGCAGGTAGGCTGCGGGCCAGCCCTGGCAGCGGGCCTGGCCTACTCCCGCCGGCGCGACGAAGGGTCGAGCGTCCTCGGCCATTGGCGGCGTTGCTCGCGGAACCCGACCGCAACTTTGTTTCGTGCAGGTTGCGGTTCGTGCAGGTTGCGGACCGAATCGCCCGCCGCTAGCTTCCGCCGACCTTTGGGAGACCACCGCTGATGATGGCCCTGTTCTGGCTCGTGGACCGATTGCTCAGCCTGTATATCTGGGCGGTGATCCTGTCCGCGGTGTTCAGCATCCTCACCAGTTTCGGCGTGCTGGATACCCGCAACCGGGTGGTCTGGACGATCGGCGATTTCCTGTATCGCATCACCGAGCCGGCGTTGCGTCCTATCCGCAACCTGCTGCCCAATTTTGGCGGCATCGACATCAGTCCGGTCATTCTGATCCTGCTGCTTCAGGCAGCGCGCATGCTGCTGGGCGAGATCGAAGCCAGCGTGATGGGGGTGGTCGGATTTTGACCGGCTTTTGGCACCCGTTGCCCGATGGCGTTGCTGTCGCGGTGAAGGTGCAGCCGAAATCGCGGCGGCCCGGTTTGCACGGCGCGGCGGCTTCGGCCACCGGCGAACGACTGCGGATCGGCGTGACGGAGCCGGCGGAAGCCGGGCGCGCCAACCGCGCGGCGTGCGCCATGCTGGCGGAGGCACTCGGGTTGGCGGGCTCCGCAGTGCGCCTGACCATGGGCGCAACCAGCCGGCAAAAAACGCTGCACGTTGCCGGCGATCCCACCGAACTCGGCTGCAGGCTGGCGGCGCTGTGAGCGCGCGCATCATCGACGGCACGGCGATCGCCGCCGGGCTGCGGGCGAGCCTGGCGGAACGCGTCGCGGCGTTGCCGTTTAGCCCGGGACTCGCCGTGGTGCTGGTGGGCGATGATGCGGCCAGCACGGTCTATGTCCGCGCCAAGGATCGCGCGGCCAACGCTGCCGGCATCGCGGTCCACACCATCCGCCTGCCAGCCGAAACTTCGGAGGAGGCACTGCTCACCCGGATCGCCCGGTTGAATGCCGATCCCGCGGTCGACGCTATTCTGGTGCAGCTTCCGCTGCCGGCGCATATCGACACGCAATCCGTTGTCGAAGCGATCGATCCGGACAAGGACGTGGATGGTTTCCATCCGCTGAATGTCGGTCGGCTCGCGACCGGTCAGCCAAATCTGGTGCCATGCACGCCGCTTGGCGTGATGAAGCTGCTGGCAGAGGCTGGCGTCGCGCTGGAGGGTGCTCACGCCGTGGTGCTCGGCCGCTCCACGACCGTGGGGCGGCCGATGGTGGCGCTGCTGCTGGCCGCCAATGCGACGGTTACCGTAGCGCATTCGCGCACTCGGGACCTGCCGGCGGAATGCCGGCGCGCCGACGTGCTGATAGCAGCGGTCGGCCAGGCGGAACTGGTGCGTGGCGACTGGATCGCGCCGGGTGCAGTGGTGATCGATGTCGGGGTCAACCGGCTGGCGGATGGCAGGCTGGTTGGCGACGTGGCGTTCGCCGAGGCGTTCGATGTCGCCGGAGCGATCACGCCGGTGCCAGGCGGCGTGGGGCCGATGACGATTGCCTATCTGCTGGAGAACACGGTCGCAGCCGCACTGCGGCGGCGGGCCGGTTAGACCAGGACCGCAGGCTTAACCCTCCCCTGCCCGATAAAGACCTAGAAGTCGGTGCAGCGGCCGTTCACTTCCCAGTCGCCGTAGCGGGTGGGTTCCGGTCCTTTCGGGCCGCCGATCTCCTTTGGCATCACCGGCATCACCGGTGACTTCGGCTTGTCCTGGTCTATCGGCGGTTCGGTCTTGGGCGGTTCGCTCATGCAGGCGAGATAGGTCGTCGTAGCCGGGTCGGCAACCATGCGTGACATGGCTATGCGTGTTGCGGCGCGGCGCGGCCGAATGCGGTGTAGGCCTCGATCGGCCGGCGCGTCATTGTCAGTGTCGCCACAGCCCCAATCAGGGCCAATATCCCCGCCACCGCGAATGTGCCGTTGAAGCTGCCGGTCAGGCCGACGACGTATCCGGTAACGATCGGTCCCATCATGCCGAACGAGTTGCCACCGAGTACCGTGATACTGGTCACCTTGCCGATGTCCGCCGGGTTGCGCACGAGGTCTGTCACCAGCGCGAAATTGAGCGCGCTGCCTGCCGCACCCATCGAACGTGCGACGGCGAGCACCACGACGATCAACCAGAGACTATCGATGAAGGGGATCAACAGGATGCTTGCGGCACTCACCAGCATCACTGCCAGCATCGAGCGACGGCGCCCGGCATGCACCGCATCGCGCGACAGCAGCCTGTCGCTGATCCGCCCCAGTGCGATGGCGACGATAGTGGCGGCACCGAACGGCACGGCGGTCAGCATGCCGGCGTTCAGCACCGACAGGCCTTTGGCTGTCTGCAGGTAACTGGGTAGCCAGGTGAGGAGCATATAGCCGCCATAAACCTCGCAACCTTGCGTCAGGAACAGGCCCCAGACAGTGCGCAGCGTCAGCAGATGCCAGAGTGGGGAGGCGCCGTGGCCGGTGGCCGTTGTTGCTTCGCCGTCGCGTTCGTTGAGGATCTTGTCGCGTTCGGGCTGGCGCAGCCAGGTTGCACGTTCCGGCTTGTCGAATGCGATCAGCCATGCGGCGAGCCAGATGAATCCGATGGCGCCGGCGACGAAGAAGCCGGCGCGCCAGCCTAGCCAGGCCACTACGGCGGACACCAGTACGGCGCCGATGGCGGGACCCGCGGCAGCGCCGGCGCCGAAAATGGCGTTCGCGACGCCGCGTTCCGATGCCGGAAACCACTCGCGGATGACGCGGTTGCAGGCGGGCCAACTGGTTGACTCGCCCATTCCCATGACGATGCGCGTGGTGGCCATCGAGACGAAGCCGGTGGTGAAGCCGGTCAGCACGGTGGCCGCCGACCAGATGCCGATGCCGACGGCGTTCACCGCCTTGCCGCCGAAACGATCGACCAGCAGGCCGACCGGCAGCAGGCAGATCAAGTACATCCACAGGAAGGACGAGAGCAGATAGCCCATCTGCACCTTCGTCAGGTGGAACTCGGCAGCGATCGGAGTGACGGCGACGGACAACGCGACGCGATCGGTGTAATTGACCAGTGTCAGCGTGAACAGGAAGACGCAGATCCAGACCCTGCGGTGGTTCATTGTCGTTTTCTCCCCGGTCAGCTTGCGGCCTGGGTGCGGGAAGGGCAAGCTTTCGCGAGGAATATCCGCAACCGGAGGAACGCAACCATGTCCATCGCGGAAACTGTCCGTGAAAAGCCCACTCTGCTCGGCGAATTGCCGCAGCGTCTGCATCACCATGCCTTCGTGGTGCGCGACCAGGAGGTGAACCGGCAATTCTTCGAGGACCTGCTGGGCATCCCACTGGTCGCCACCTGGTGCGAAAGCCACCACAACGCGTGGCTCGGGCGTGACGTCGCGATGTGCCACACGTTCTTCAGCATGGCCGATGGCGGCGCACTGGCGTTCTTCGCGTTCGGTGATCCGGAGATCTACAAGCTGGTCATTGCGGAGAAGCCACCTGTGGTCGGCAATTTCGACCACGTGGCGTTCAAGGTTTCGGACGGCACGTACGACGAGATTGTCGCGCGACTGAAGGCAGCAGACGAGAAATTCCGCGAGACCGACCACGGGTATTGCAAGTCGGTCTATGCGTCGTCACCGGACGGACTGATTGTCGAGTTCACCGTCGATCCGCCCGGTGTCGAGCAGATCGATGCGATCCGCCGCGCCGATGCACATTCGGAGTTGGCGCGCTGGATGGCCGGCGATCACCGCGTGAACAACGACCTGCGGCCGCATTAGAGTCTGAAGGTCTGACCGGGGCGCCTGCGTGGTGGAGCGTTCGCTCGATCAGGCGCCCCACAGGTGCCGCAGCGGGCCGTCGGCGCCGCTTACCGGATCGGCCGGCGGCAATTTCACCGCGGCGATGTTGCGCACCACCTCGTCGTGCTCCGCGGGCTTGCCGCGACGCAGGTCTCGGCGTTCCGTGTTGTCCGGGTAGGCGCCGACGATCAGCAGATCGGCGGTCTTGGCTTCGTTGCAGTGTCCGACGCCGGCCGGCACCACCACCACGTCGCCGGCGCTCACTTCCAGCACCTCGCCGGCGGGGCCGCCGAAGCGCACCTTCGCCGAGCCGCTGGCGACGCCAAGTACTTCATGCGCGTCGCTGTGGAAGTGGTGGAACGGATGGACCTGGTCGCGCCACGCGGCGGGCCAGCGGTTGGCCGTGAAGATGCGCTCGATCGCCGCCGGATCGGCTGGCACCGCGTGGCGGTAGACCAGCAGCGGCAGCTTCGAGTTCGGGATCGCGCCATCGTCGGCGAAAGTGAAGGTTGCTGGTTCGGTCATTTGAATTTCTCCGATGCTGCCAGGAGTTGCCGATCGAGCGTCACGAGTTCGACGCCGAGTATCTGGGCGAGAAGAAGATAGCTTGCGTCATAGCCGGTCAAGCCGGTGCGCTGCGCAAGTGCAAGGACCTCGGCGTAATCGACGTCCAAAGTCTCCACCTTGATCGTTCCACGCTTACGATAGGCTGCAAGAAACAGCTCACGATCAGCGGGCACACGACGCATCTTGATGATGCAGACATTCACCAGCTCAAATTCCAGCAAGTGTGGCGCAACAAGATCGCAGCCACGTACCCGAACAGCAATGTGCTCCGCTGACGTTTCGCCGAAAATCGCCGCGGCCAGCGCGGATGCATCAATAACCTTAATCACGATGTTCGGCATGCCCGGAATCGCGATCCGCTCGAATGATTGCTGCTGCCTCGTCCGGCCCGTTAAGACCAAGCTTGCGGACCTCGGCAACGACTTCGTCGATGGTCCGGTATTTCGTTGTCCGCACCGCGTCTTCGATGATCGCCATCAGTTCGCCCTGGAGCGAGCGATGGTTGCGCGCTGCCCTTTCGCGCAGCCGCTGCACCACATCGTCGGGGGCGTTCTTGATCGACAGGTTCACGGGCATCGGCGGCTCCAAAACTGCTCCAATTTGGATCATGCTACGCCGCGGGCGCCTCCGGCTCAATCGCGTCTTCCGCTTCGTCCTCTTCGCCATAGCCTACCAGCCGCAGAGCGCGTCCCTTGATGCCTCGGGTGCCGGCGGCGTGGATCAGTGCCTCTTCGCGGCCGTGCGTCACCCAGACCTCGGGTGCGCCGACTTCATCCAGCGTGGCGTTCAGTTCGTCCCAGTCGGCGTGGTCGGAGATCACCAGCGGCAGTTCCACGCCGCGGGATTTGGCACGCTGGCGCACGCGCATCCAGCCGGACGCCATGGCCACCACCGGATCAGCCAGCCGGCGTGCCCAGCGGTCGGCGACCGCGCCGGGCGGGGCGAGCACGATGGCGCCCACCAGTTCATTCTTCGCCGCGGTGGTTGCCGGTCGCAGATCGCCCAGCGCCACGCCCCGCGCCTCGTAGACCTGGCACAGCGCAGCGAGCGCGCCATGCAGCCAGATCGGCCCGTCCCAGCCGGCCTGGCGCAGCAGCACGATCAGCCGCTGGCACTTCCCCAGCGCGTAGCAGCCGACGACGTGCGTGCGTTCGGGGAACAGCGCGACGCTGGCCAGCAGGCGGCCGATCTCCTGATCTGGCGGCGGGTGGCGGAATACCGGCAGGGCGAAGGTCGCCTCGGTGACGAACACGTCGCAGGGGACCGGCACGAAGCCGGCGCAGGTGGGGTCCGCGACGCGCTTGTAGTCGCCGCTGACCACGGCGCGGGTGCCGCGATACTCCATCGCCACCTGGGCACTTCCCAACACGTGGCCGGCGGGTTCCAGCCACAGGCGGACCTCGGCCATTTGCAGCGATTCGCCCCAGCCGAGTGCCTGCTGGGTATCGCCGGCTCGCCCGTCCCCCAGTCGCGCCGTCATCAGCGCGAGCGTGTCGGGGCTGGCCAGCACGGCGTGGTGGCCGGGGCGGGCGTGATCGGAATGGGCGTGGGTGATCACCGCGCGGTCCACCGCGCGCAGGGGGTCGATGAAGAAGCCGCCGGGTTCGCAGAACAGGCCGGCCGGCAGGACCTTCAGCCAGGTGGAGGGATGCGGCATGGCGTGCATCTTGGCGCGGGCTGTGCGACTTGCCAGGCCCAAGTTGCCAGGCTGGAGTTGCATGACTGGCAATCGGTGGTTCATTGCCGCTGGCGTTTCGCACAGAGCTAGCCAGCATCCCTGCGTCGGTGCCGTATCTGTGCGCGGAACCGCAGCGCGTCGCCGCATGGCACGAACGGCTGGGGCCGCGGCGACGCATGCGGGTCGGCATCGTCTGGTCGGGCAATCCATCGCATGCCAACGACCGCAACCGCTCCATCCCGCTTGAATTGCTGTCGGGGATTTGTCGCCGCACGATATCGACTTCCATATATTGCAGATCGTCGTCCGCGAGGCCGATCGCGCGGCGCTGGAAAGCCTGCCGCAACTGCGCAGCCATATTGCGGAGCTGGCGGAGATGGCTGACACCGCTGCGCTGGTGTCGCTGATGGACCTGGTCATTACCGTAGATACCGCGGCGGCGCATCTGGGATGCGCTTTGGGGCTGCCGATGGCACTGGATGCTCGATCGAACTGATACGCCGTGGTATCCGACGATGCGGTTGTTCCGCCAGGCGCGACGGGGCGATTGGGGCGGCGTGCTGGCGGATGTCGCTCGGGCGCTGGATCGCTGGTCGTTGTGACCGACGATGCACCGTTAAGCAAGAAAGCAAGTCTTCATCACAGATTACACGGATTAAGCAGGGATTTTCACGGACAGGCAAACGACGCTTCGCGCGTAGCGCTTACAATGGCCATTGTTGAAAATCCCTGCTTAATCCGTGTAATCCGTGATGAACACTTGCTTGACTTGCTTGCTTCCAACTCGCCCAGGATACCGAACCTCAGATTTGGGGCATTGAATTCGGACGATGTCGGGCTCGGGCCGGCTTCCCGCGGGGCGCAAGACGCAATAAAACCCCTTCCGATGGCCAGAACATTGCCGGAACCTTTTGCCGGGTGGTTCGCCGCCCAGGGGTGGGCGCCGCGGCGGCATCAGCTTGCCATGCTGGAGGCGGCGCGTGCCGGCGAGAGCGTGCTGCTGATCGCGCCGACCGGCGGCGGCAAGACCCTGGCGGGGTTTCTGCCGACGCTGGTGGAGCTTGGCGGAAGCGCCCCGCGCCGGCATCCATACGCTGTATGTCAGTCCGCTGAAGGCGCTGGCCACCGACATCGCGCGCAATCTGTTGCGGCCGGTCGAGGAGATGCGGCTTGCCATCTCCATCGAGACGCGCACCGGCGATACGCCGGCCAATCGGCGCGCGCGGCAGCGGGTTGATCCGCCGAATATGCTGCTGACGACGCCGGAGAGCCTGGCGGTGCTGCTGTCGCTGCCGGACGCGCCATCGATGTTTGCCGGGTTGTCCACCGTGGTGATGGACGAGGTGCACGCGCTGGCCGGAACCAAGCGCGGCGATCAATTGGCGCTGTGCGTGGCACGCCTGATGGTGTTGGCGCCGCGGTGCCGTCGGGTTGGGCTGTCGGCAACCGTGGCGCATCCGGCGCGCAATTCGGGCCTATGTCGGCGCCGACCGCGTGATCGAGGAACCGGACGGCGCGCCACCCGAGTTGTCGATGATGTTGCCGGAAGGCGAGCTGTCGTGGGCTGGTCATATGGGATTGGAGGCGGCGCCCGGCGTGATGGCGCGCATCCGCGGCGCCGGCATGACGATCGTGTTCGTCAATACGCGCGCGCAGGCGGAACTGATGTTCCAGGCGCTGTGGAGGCTGAACGAACCGACGCTGCCGATTGCGCTGCATCACGGCTCGCTGGAGGTGGAACAGCGCCGGCGTGTCGAGGCGGCGATGGCGGATGGCAAACTGCGCGCGGTGGTGGCGACGTCGTCGCTTGATCTCGGGATCGATTGGGGTGGCGTGGATCAGGTGATCCAGGTTGGCGCGCCGAAGGGTGTGTCCCGGCTGTTGCAACGCGTCGGGCGCGCCAATCATCGGATGGATGAAGCCTCGCGCGCGATCCTGGTGCCGGCGAACCGCTTCGAGGTGCTGGAATGCGAAGCCGCCATGCTGGGCGTGGCTGCGTGTGAGCTGGATGGCGATCCGCCGCGACCTGGTGGGTTGGATGTGTTGGCGCAGCATCTGCTGGGGCTGGCGTGTTCGTCGCCGTTTCAACCGGACGATGTTTACGCCGAAGTGTGCCGGGCGGCGCCGTATGCCGCGTTGTCACGCAAGGACTTCGACGACGTGCTGGGGTTCGTGGAGAATGGTGGTTATGCGTTGGCGGCGTACGAACGCTGGCGCAAGCTGTTCCGCGACAGCGAGGGGCGCGTGCATGTTCGCTCCGAACGGATCGCGCGTCAGCATCGGATGAACATCGGCACCATCGTCGAGGCGCCACTGGTCAAGGTGCGTCTGGTCGGCAAGAAGCGCTTCGGCCCGATCCTGGGCGAGATCGAGGAGTATTTCGTCAACCTGCTGCGACCTGGCGACACGTTCATGTTTGCCGGGCGGTTGCTGCGGTTTCTCCGACTGCACGAGAACGTGGTGGAATGCATGGAGGGCGGTACCGGCGAACCGATGGTGCCGGCGTACGAGGGCGGGCGGTTGCCGCTGACCACCAATCTGGCGGATCGCGTGCGCGGGCTGTTGCAGAGCCCGTCGAGCTGGGCGGTGTTTCCGGAAAGCGTGCAGGAGTGGTTGCGGCTTCAGAAGGCTCGGTCACGAATGCCGGGGCGGAGCGATCTGCTGGTGGAGACGTTTCCGCGCGGTGACCGCTGGTATCTGGTGGCGTACTGCTTTGAAGGCCGCAACGCGCATCAGACGTTGGGCATGCTGTTGACGCGGCGGATGGAGCGGGAAGGTTATGCACCGCTGGGTTTCGTCGCGACCGACTACGTGCTGGGTGTGTGGTCGGCGGAACAGCCGCGCGATGTGGCGCGATTGTTCGATCAGGACATGCTGGGCGATGATCTTGAAATCGTGGCTGGCGGAAAGCTCCATGCTGCGGCGGACTTTTCGCAATGTCGCGGTGATCGCCGGCTTGATCGAGCGGCATCATCCTGGGGCGGAGAAGACCCGCAAGCAGGTGACGGTGAATTCCGATCTGATCTATGACGTGCTGCGGCGTCATCAGCCGGATCATATCCTGCTGCGGGCGACGCGCGCGGATGCCGCGGGCGGGTTGACCGATCTGTCGCGCATTGCGGGGATGCTGACGCGGGTGAAGGGGCGGATCGTGCATATGGTGTTGTCGCGTGTGTCTCCGCTGGCGGTGCCGGTGCTTCTGGAGATCGGGCGGGAGAGCGTTCGGAGTGACGCGGACGAGGAGAAGCTGTTGGCGGAGGCTGAGGCGATCATCGCGGAAGCGACCGGGGAGGCGGAGCCGCCGCCGATGAAGGCAATTCATCGGGGGAATGCGGTGCGGCGACGGGCTGTCCAGGCATCGTTGTTCTAATGAGGAGAGATGCTGGACGGTGGGTCGTCAGGCACGATACGATCACGTTAGGTCGGAGCGAGCCATGACACCAAGGTTCTCGCGTCTGTCGGTCCGCGGCTATCGCCGGCTTAAGGCAGTCGATATTGCTCTACGGCCGGTGAACGTCCTCATTGGCGCAAACGGCGTCGGCAAGAGTTCGGTACTCGACGTGTTTCGCCTGCTAGGCATGTCAGCAAATCGGCGGTTAGTCACGACCGTCGTTGAAGCGGGTAGCTTACAGAGTATCCTCACTGCTGATGCCAAGACGTCAGAATTAAATCTCGCAGTTACATTCCAACGGGCGGACAAGAAAGAGCTGACTTATGAGCTTGGCCTAACTGAACGGGGTGCATTGCCCGCACTTGCCATCACCAACGAACGTCTTTCGCTGCGCGACGCCGGTACCACAAAGCCTGCAAAAATGTTGATCAGCTCCGAGGGCAGCCGTACCCGCTACCATCTTGAGGGCGTACCGGTTGCTAATCCGGAGCAGGATCCAGCCGAAAGCGCCCTATCGCAATCGCCTCCCTTCGATGAGAGCTCGACGTTTCGCCATGTCCTTGCGAGTACGTCAGCGATCTATCACAGCCTCGATGTTTCGAGGCGCGCGCCCGTCAGGAGCCCGCAGATTTTATCTCCCGCCCAAACTCCAGGCGCCAATGGCGAGGATTTGGCGTCCTGCCTATTCACAATCAGGGAGACAGCTCGGGACCGCTATGAAGCGATCGAAGACACGTTGCGCGTCGCCTTCCCGACATTTGAGCGACTGGAATTTCCGCCTGTTGCCGCTGGCCTCCTCAGTTTAGGTTGGCGGGACAGCAACTTCACCAGAGCATTTTATTCAAGTGAACTCTCTGAAGGTACACTGCGATTCCTGTGGCTAGCGACCCTTCTACAAAGTCCAGGGTTGCCAAGAATAACATTGATCGACGAGCCGGAAGTCAGCCTGCATCCTGAGATGTTGCGGCTGCTCACCGACCTCATGCGCGAGGCCTCCGATCGCACCTTGCTGATCGTGGCAACGCATTCGGATCGTTTTGTCCGCTTCCTCGATCCTTCCGAATTGGTGGTGTGCGACCAAGATGAGTCCGGTGGCATGACCGCACAACGGGCCGATGACTTGGATCTCAAAGCATGGATGGAGGATTACACTCTCGACCAGCTCTGGAGTAAAGGCATCCTTGGGGGACGCTCGTGACGAGGCGAATCGCGATCATCGTCGAAGGCGCGACCGAAAGTGCATTCAAGAAGTCATTGGACAATTTCCTCACCAGCCGGCTGGCGGCGCGTCGGAAGCCCAAACTGAGGTTCATATCGGAAGACGGTAGAATACCAATAGGTGACCGAACTCAGGCGTGACGTCGAGCGCTTGCTTAAGAAAGATCATGATGACGTGGTTGCACTAACTGATGTCTACACTGGCAGCAAACCGCCAGAGTTCATAAATGCGGCGGATGCGAAGGCAAAAATGCGCCAATGGGTTGGGCCTGAACCACGATTTCACCCTCATGCTGCCCAATATGAATTCGAGGCTTGGCTTTTTCCCTTCTGGTCCCAAATCCAAAGCCTGTCGGGCAGTAATCGGCAGTGCCCGTCCCAAACCCCGGAGATTGTGAACCACGACAAGCCGCCCGCTGCCCATCTCAACGAGGTCTTCCGGACTGGGAAGAAAAGGCGCACCTATTCGAAGATCCGTGACGGAATGGCCATCCTGCGCGGCCAAGACATCGCCTTGTCTGCTAGTGCTTGTCCGGAGCTCAAGGCGTTTCTCAACACCATTCTCGGCCTCTCTGGCGGGAAGACGCTGTAACTCGCACCATGACAGCCGCACCCATCCATCTCGCTGGCGAGCGCCTGATGCTCGATCCGGCCGGCGCATTGTTCTGGCCCGCTACCGGGCTGCTCGCAGTATCAGACCTGCACCTGGAAAAAGGTTCGTCGTACGCGCGCCGCGGGCAATTGCTGCCGCCGTGGGACACGCACGCGACGCTCGACCGCCTCACCCGGCTGCTGCGCCATTATCAGCCCCGCATCGTCCTGGCACTCGGCGACAGCTTCCACGACGACGATGGCGCAGGCCGCTTGCCCTCCGGCGAACTGGCTCGTTTGAAAGCGATGACCGGGGCGCATCGTTTCATCTGGGTGCAGGGCAATCACGATCCCACGCCGCCGCTCGGCGTCGGTGGCGAATGGGTGGAAACCTTCACCACCACCACATTGATTTTCCGTCACCAGGCAGTCGCCGTGGCGGACGGCGAAATTTGCGGCCACCACCATCCCAAGGCCGCGATCCCGGCGCGAGGCGGCAGCGTGAGCCGCCCGTGTTTCGTTGCCGATTCGCGCCGCCTGATGATGCCGGCTTTTGGCGCCTACACCGGCGGGCTCGACGTGCGAGACGCTGCCATCGCGCGCCTGTTCCCGGGCGGTGGGCGCGTGTTCCTGCTGGGCAAGGAACGGCTGTTCAGCTTCGCACTCGGGACATTGCGCACGGGTTGAAGCAGCACGCGCGTTCTGTGTGCTAGGCTGGCGGCGACATGACTGCCCGATCAATTCCCCGCGACGCGCCCATCCGCGTGGTAGGCGACGTGCATGGCGACGCCGTCGCCTTCGCGTACGCCGCCGCCACCGATCGCTTCGTCGTGCAACTCGGCGACCTTACCGACTATGGACCCGAGAACGATGAAGCCCTGCGCATCATGTTTCGGCTGATCGACCAGGGGCGCGGATTGTTCCTGCTGGGCAATCACGACCTGAAGCTGGCACGCTTCCTCGCCGGACATCAGGTGCGCAGCGAGGCGACGCTGGACGCCACGCTGGCACAACTCGATGCCGGCCTTCGCGAGCGCGTGGTGGCGGAGGTGGCCGCCGCGCCGGTCTGGCTGCGCCGCGACGGGGCCCTGTTCGTGCATGGCGGCTTCCACACCGTGATGCTGGACGCACCTTCGCCGGAGCACGGGCTGGAGCGGCCGCATGGTGCCCTGGCGCGTGCATTGTACGGCGAACCGACCGGACGCATCCAGCCCGACGGCTATCCCGAACGCAGCCTGCGCTGGGTGGATCGCATCCCGGCCGGGCTCACGGTTTATTGCGGCCACGACCGTCGCAGCACCGATGGCCGGCCATACACGCGCCGAGGTGCCGCGGGTGGCGCGGCGGTGTTCCTGGACACCGGTGCCGGCAAGGGCGGGCATCTGTCGTGGATCGATCTGTGAACGGGGGCGGACAATGTCCGATGTCGCGGCGCGCGTCGCATTGGTGACCGGCGGGGCACATGGCATAGGAGCGGCGATCGCGGCTCGCCTGGCCGGTGACGGCTGGCGCGTCGTGGTCGCGGACCTCGATCGGGCCGGCGCGGCACCGCCGGGCGGACGGTACGTGGCTTGCGACGTGGCCGACGAAGCCGCGGTGGGCGCGCTGCTTGCCGGCGTCGCGGCGCAGGAGCAGCGGCTCGATGCGCTGGTGTGCAACGCCGGCATCATGATTCGCAAGCCGATCGCGCAGCTTGCCGTGGCGGAATGGTCTCGCGTGATCGGCACCAACCTTACCAGCACGTTCCTGCTGACGCGTGCCGCGGAAACCCTGCTGCGCGCGGCGAACGGGGCCGTAGTGACCATTGCATCTACGCGCGCCCACATGTCGGAGCCGCATACCGAAGCCTATGCCGCATCCAAGGGCGGGCTCGTCGCACTGACCCATGCGCTGGCGATCAGTCTCGGGCCGGACGTACGGGTGAATTGCATCAGCCCGGGCTGGATCTTCACCAAGGGCGACGCGCCGCGCCCGGAAGATCACGCATTCCACCCGGCCGGGCGCGTGGGAACACCGGAGGATATCGGTGCGCTCGCGGCCTTCCTGGTCGGCCCGGACAGCCGCTTCATCACCGGCGCCGAATTCATCATCGATGGCGGCGTGACGCGGAAGATGATCTATCCGGAGTAGGATCCATCGTTGCCGACTGCATGACAGTTTACGCTAAATCGCGATGTCTGTCCCGAGGTGGAACAGGCAATCGCCGCGCATCGTGCGACCGGGGATACGTTTGCACAGTACGAAACCGTCTCGGGTGAAGTGCGCGGTGACCGGTTCGGCCCACGGTGTTTCAGGGAAGTGGATGCGCGCGGCGGGCTGGCCGGCGCGTATCATGTCGCCAAGATCCACCAGCGGTTCGTACAACCCGTTGTCCGGCGCATAGGTGTAATATTCGCTTCCGCCGACTTCGAGGAAACGCTGCGGCCCGTCGAGTGCAATGCGCGCGTCATCGGGCAGGATACCCAGGTGCACCAGCAGGTTGTTCACGCCCCTTTCGGCGATACGAACGGCAGCGCGAGTCACATGACCGGAGCCGCCGAGTTCGGTGCCGAGGGCGAATACGCCTTGACGGATCGCGCCACCGGACAGTGTGCGGTCGCCGCCCTGGTTTGCTTCGATAACGTAGGACAGTGGCGAGGCGAACGCCTTCAGGGCAGCTAATCCCCTTGGAATTATCCCCCTCGCGTGAGTAGCCGCCCATCAGCGCGGCGGGGACGTACATCAGCGAAGAGCCGCCGGAGTGCAGATCGCACACCAGATCCGCGAGCGGCACGAGTTCATGTTCGATATGATAGGCGATCTGTTGCGTTACCGTGCCGTCAGGGTCGCCGGGGAATAATCGGTTCAGGTTGCCTTCATCGATGGGCGACGTGCGCCGACCGGCCACCGCGGCAGGAAAGTTCGCGGCGGGCAGAATGATGACGCGGCCCTTTATGCGCGCGGGGTCCAGCGACTTCGCCAGATTGCACAGCGCCACCTGGCCTTCATATTCGTCGCCATGCGTGCCGGAGACCAGCAAGGCGGTAGGGCCGTCGCCATTCTTCAGCACCACGATGGGGATCGGAATGAAACCGTAGGCGGAGCTGTGCACCGAATGGAACAGCCGCAGGTATCCGTTCTGCCGGCCATTCCTGGTGAAGTCCACTTCCGCTGCGATACGGCTTCTGCTGGTGCCCGACATTGCTGCTCTCCCGATGCCGCATGAGGGTAGTAGCAGCAGCCGAGATCATGGAAGTGCTGCAATCGGCCGGGCCAGGGAAACAGTAGGCTCAATCCAGACTTGCGGCGCGGCAGCACATTCGTCATAGTTCCGTCCTGTCAGCAACAACAGAAAGGAGGTGATCCAGTGTCTCATTGTTTGATGTCGGCGCCGTATGCCGCGACCTGGATCCCCGCAGCACAGGCTTCCGCCGCGGGCTAGGCTTCGTCGGGCGACGGACGCCCACAGCGACAATGCTGAAGGCTCCGGAGGGCGACCTCCGGAGCCTTCTCCGTTTCAGAATATCCCGTCTCAGCATTCCCTGTTTCATGCGATCTCGGACGACGGCCGGCGCTTCATGAACGCGGCGCGCAGGCAGGTCGCGACCGTCTCGCCACGCTGGTTGAACGCCTGGTGTTCGAATTCCACCACGCCGGCCGTTGGGCGCGAACGGGACGACCGTAGCGAACGGACGATGGTGCGGGCGTGAATCGTGTCGCCGTGGAACACCGGCTTGGGAAACTCGACCTTGCTCATCCCGAGATTGGCGATCGTCGTGCCAAGCGTCGTGTCGCCGACAGTCATGCCGATCATCAGCCCAAGGGTAAATATCGAGTTGACGATGCGTTGGCCGAATTCCGTTGTCCTGGCGAATTCCTCGTCCAGATGCAGCGGCTGCGGATTGAGCGTCAGCGCGCTGAACAGCACGTTGTCCATCTCCGTAATGGTGCGGCTGAGGGCATGTTCGAAGGTCTGGCCTTCATGGAAGTCCTCGAAGTACAGGCCGGCCATTGTGGTTTCCTCCTTACACCAACTTTGCCTCGAACGGCGGCAGCAGGTCCGGCGCTTCGAATTCCAGCACCCACAGATCCGGGTCGAACTTCACCTGGCGCGCGACATAGGCATCCGCCGCCGCCTGATCGACCGGTGCCGCGCCGGTGGCGCGCATCCACGCTGAATTGCCGTCGGCAGCGCGCATCTGCGACAAGACAGAAAGTCCGTCGCGGCCGCGCAGCACGACCAGCACGCCGCCCAAGTCTACGTCGCCCTTGCGCAGCACCGCACCCGGACGGCCATCCAGGTCGCCCATACGCAGCGCCATCTTCACCCACAAGCCCGCCTTCACCCGCGGTTCGGCCATGCCACCTCCCCGATCGCGCCGTCATTGTGCAGGATGGGTGCCCCACTGCGCGAATCGAGGCCCCCAATGCGATGGACCGCGGCTCTGCTTGCCCTGCTTATCGGCGCCGCCACCGCGCGCGCCGAGGATGCTGTCAGTTTCGGCATCGATTGGGTGGCGGAGGCGGAATACGGCGGGTACTACCAAGCCGTTGCCACAGGGCTGTACGCGCGGCACGGGCTGAAGGTGACGATCCGCCAGGGTGGCCCGCAGGTGAACCAGATGCAGCTTATGATGGCGGGGCGGCTGGACTTCAACCTGGGCGGCGGACGAGCGGTCGAGTTCGTGCAGCAGAAGCTGCCGTTTGTTGCCGTTGCGGCGATTTTCCAGAAGGATCCTTCGGTGCTGATCGCGCATCCCGGCCAAGGCAACGACAGCTTTGCCGCGCTGAAGGGCAAGACAATCCTGATCGGTGCCGACACGCGCGCGAGCTGGTGGCGATTTCTTGCGGCGAAGTACGGCTACAGCGATTCACAGATCCGTCCTTATACATTCAACCTGCAACCGTTTCTGGCCGACAAAACGCTGGTGCAGCAGGGCTATCTGGGCTCCGAGCCTTTTGCCATCGAGCAGACCGCGCATTTCAAGCCGGTAGTGCTGCTGTTGGCGGACGCGGGTTACGCGGGCTATGCCAATATCGTGACGACCAGCACGAAGCTGGTGACGGAGAAGCCAGATGTGGTGCAGCGCTTCATTGATGCCTCGATCGAGGGTTGGTACTCGTATCTCGATGGCGATCCAACACCGGCGAACAGGCTGATCAAGCAGGACAACCCTGAAATGACCGACGCGCTGTTGAATTACGGGCGCGAGGTGATGAAGGCACACGGCATCGTTGACTCCGGCGATGCGCTGAAACTTGGGATTGGCGCTATGACCGATGCGCGGTGGGCGGAATTCTATCGATCGATGGCCGATGTCGGGGTGTATCCCAAGGGACTCGATGTGACGAAGGCCTATACTCTGCGGTTCGTGGATCACGGCGTCGGGCTGGATAAGAAGCGGTAGCATGTGGTTGTCACTGGGGGGCGCGCAGCGGCGCAGCAAGCTCGGACGGATGGCCAACGTGACTGACCTTGCTTCGTTGCTGCGCTCCTCGCAATGACAGTGTGAACCGACGATGTTGCACCTCGGCTCCGTTGGACGGCGTTTCGGCTCCGTCGAGGCTTTGCGCGATGTGTCGCTCGACATCGGCAATGGAGATTTTGTGGCACTGCTCGGACCATCGGGCTGCGGCAAGTCGACACTGCTGCGATTGATCGCCGGGCTGGATCAGCCGGACGCGGGTAGCGTGACGTGGGATAAGGGCCACCAGCCGACCCAGGGCGAGATCGGCTTCGTGTTTCAGGACGCCACGCTGCTGCCTTGGGCGAGTGCGGCCGACAACGTGTTCCTGCCGCTGCGTCTGCGCGGCATGTCGCGTGACCAGGCGATGCAACTTGTGCACGAGGCGTTGGCGCGTGTCGGCCTTCACGGATTCGCCCAGTCGCTCCCGCGGCAGCTTTCCGGCGGCATGCGCATGCGCGTCTCGATTGCGCGTGCGGTGGTGACACGGCCGCGGCTGCTGCTGATGGATGAACCATTTGCCGCGCTGGACGAGTTCACGCGCCATAAGCTGCAGGAGGATTTGCTGGCGCTATGGCACGAACTCGGCTGCACCATCGTGTTCGTGACACATTCGATTTACGAGGCGGCCTTCGTGGCGCGACGCATCGTGCTGATGACGCCACGGCCGGGACGCATTGACCATGAGATTGCGTCGCCGTTGCGTCCCGGTGCGGCGGCGCGGTTCGATCCGGCGTATGCCGCTCTGGTAGCGCAGGTAACGCACGAGATGCAGCGCGCACTGGCGGCATGAAATACGCGCCCGCCCTGTTCGGCGTTGCCGTACTGATCGCATGGGAAGCTGCCGTGCGGATCGCGCAGGTGCCGTCTTATCTGGTGCCCGGTCCGCTGGCGATCATTGCGGCGTTTCTGGCCGATCCGTCCGGGCTGTTGGCGTCACTCGCATCGACCCTGCTGGTGACATTCGCCGCATTGTTCGTTGCGGCGTCGCTGGGTGTGGTGCTGGCGGTGGCGATCGCATCCAGCCGGTTGCTGGCGGCGGCTATTCAACCTTGGGCCGTGGTGTTGCAGGTCACGCCGATCGTCGCGATTGCGCCGCTGATCATCGTCTGGGTGGGCAATCCGTTCGCCGCACTGGTGGTGTGCGCGACGATCGTCGCGTTCTTCCCGGTGTTCGCCAACACCGCGGCTGGACTGGCATCGGCACCGGCGGAGCTGGTCGACCTGTTTCGGCTGTACGGCGCAGGCAGGATCGCTACGCTTCGGCTGCTGCGTCTGCCGGCGGCACTGCCGTATTTCCTGGCAGGATTGCGCATATCGGGAGGGCTGGCGCTGGTCGGCGCGGTGGTCGCGGAATTCGTTGCCGGTTCGGGTGGGTTTGCCTCCGGGTTGGCGTACCGCATCCTGGAGGCCGGCTATCGCCTGCAAATACCGCGCATGTTCGCCGCGTTGGTGCTGCTGTCGCTGGCGGGTATCGCGATCAACTTCGGGTTGGGCGCGTTTGCCGCGATGGTGATCCGACGGCGTGGGGATGGTTAGACGGGTTTCGCCACGAACTACTCCGCCGCTTCGCGCCAACCCGTCGGCCGCACCGCATGGCGCAGCCGATCGCGATACGCCGTCTGCCAGTCGTCCGCCGCCAGCACCGCCTCGCCGCTGCGCGCCTGCATGTAGATACCCGGATCGTCGACCCCCGGCGGCACCACCGCTTCGTTCCGCAATGCACGCGCGGCCAGCAGCAACCGCCGCCGTGTGCGGGTGATCATCTGGTCACTCGGCGCGAGGTGTTCGAACGAGTGGTCGACGATTTCGCCCATGCTCTCGGTGATCGCCTGGTCCTGCATGTGGATGTACGAGATGCCGGTGTAGATCACGTCGTTGCGCTGTGCGTCGCGATCAATGAGATAGTCGTTCGCGGCGTTCGCGGCCGGGCGCCAACGGCCATACCAGTCGGTGCTGTTCGGCTGGTAGTCGAGCACCGGCACGGCTCCTGGAATCGGCTTGCCGTCCTTCAGTGGCGGCGTGCGCGACATCTGCTTCCAGGTGAACGAGACGAACATCGTGTGCGTGTCGTCCATCGGCACCCAGGCGCGCGCCTGCACGCGATCGTTGAAGTCGCCCTGCGGTACCCAGGTCCAGAACGGAAATCCGAAATGCGCGAACCGCCAGTAGGTGCGGTCGTCCTCGGCCGGGCGATAGGCACAGTACATGGTGCCCCAGTCGGTGTCGGTCACGTGATACGCCGGCGCGCGATTGCCGACCTGGTACTTCAGCATGTTGTCGTCCGGCACCTGATCCGGCTGCACGCTGCCGGCATGCAGGAAGCCGAAATGCGAGGTGTCGATGTCGCCTTCCAATGCCTGCAACCAGTTGCACTCGCGCTGGGCGAACATGATGGTCAGGTCGTCTTCCGGCAGCAGCACGGCCTCGATTTCGGGAAACGGCGGGGCTTCGGCGCGCGCGCCCATATAGACCCAGATGACGCCGGCCCGTTCGGCAACCTTGTAGGCTTTGGCATGCACCTTCTGCTTGAAGTCCTGTTCCGGCGGCAGGTTCGGCATGTCGAGGCAGTTGCCATCGGCATCGAATTTCCAGCCGTGATAGACGCAGCGGATGCCGCCTGCCTCGTTACGGCCGTAGAACAGCGACGCACAGCGATGCGGGCAGCGATGGTCCATTACACCGACGCGACCGGTGTTGTCGCGGAACGCGATCAGCTTTTCGCCGAGCAGCATCAGGCGCAGCGGATCGCCGCCGGCGGCGACTTCGGCGGACTTTGCGGCAGGCAGCCAGTACTGCCGCATCAGATCGCCCATTACCGTTCCCGGACCGATCCGGGTGAGCTGCTCGCTTTCGACCGCGTTTGTCATGGATATGGCCCGCCTACCGCTTCACCCCTGCCAGACCGAAACCAGATCCCGCACCACCGGGCGCGCGGCGGGTGAACCGCCGCCCACCTGCGTGCCGATGTACATGAAGCCCACGATGTCATTGTCGGGATCGAGCCCCAGCGTCTGTTTGACCTGCGCATCATAGGCCGGCGCGCCGGTCTTCCACATCGCGCCGAAACCCTGCGCATTCGCGGCCAGCATGATGTTCTCCGCCGCGGCCGCGGCGGAAACAAGCTGCTCGACAGCGGGGATCTTGTGCGTCCGATTGATCTGCGCCGCGACCACCACGATGACCGGCGCGCGCAATGCCTTGTCCCGCTCGCGCTGCAGCATGTCGGCGGGCGCATCCGGCTGCTGTCGACGCAGGCAATCGGCCATCACCTCACCGAAGCGTTCACGCTTGTCTTCCGGCACCACCACGAAACGCCAGGGACGCAGCCGGCCATGATCCGGCGCCCGCAGCGCACTCTGGAACATCACGTCCAGATCGTCCTGGCTAGGCCCTGGCGAAGCAAGCTTCAGCGCCGATTCGCGGCCAAGCAGCAGTTCCATTGCGTCCATCGATAATCCTCCAGCAAAAGCATCAGTGAGTGATCGGGCCGTCGGCTTTCTTCCAGGCATCGATACCGCCGTGGATGTGGCAGGCGGCCGCGAGGCCAGCGTCCTGCGCCGCCTGCACGGCCATCGCGGAACGCTCGCCGAAGGCACAATAGAACACCAGGCGCTTGTTTGTCGCGTTGGCCAGTTCGTGCAGCATGCCGCCTTCCTGGATGTTCCCCTGAAGGTCGGGATACGGCGCGTGCAGGGAGCCGGGAATGACACCGTGCTTTTCGCGTTCGGTGCGCTCGCGCAGGTCGATCAGCACGATGTCGCGCGTGCCCACCAGCGCCCTCACCTGCTCGGCCGAGACCGCCCAGCCGCGGCGTGCGATCTCCTGCTGCGCCAGGCCCTGGCGCATGTTGGCCGGTACCGCGACGTCCATCATCTTCGGATTGGACAGGTTCAGGCTGTTCATCAGATCGGCATATTCGTCCGCCGACTTCACCTGAAGGCGTGGATTGCAGCGCTTCTCCTCACCGATCGTGCTGACCGTGTCGCCTTTATAGTCGTGCGCCGGGAACACCATGGTTTCGTCAGGCAGGCGCAGCAGGCGATGGAAGATCGATGCATACTGGGCGCGCGGATCGCCGTTCTGGAAATCGGTGCGCCCGGTGCCGCGGATCAGCAGCGTGTCGCCGGTGAACACGCGGTCCGGCATGATGAAGCTGTAGGAATCGTCGGTATGGCCAGGTGTATAGGCAACGTCCAGGCTGATCCCCTCGATGCCCAGCCGGTCGCCGTCGGCGATGCGCATCGACACCACGTCCACGCTGGACTGCTCGCCCATCACGGTGATGCATCGCGTGCGGTCGCGCAGCGCGCCAAGCCCGGTGATGTGGTCGGCGTGCAGGTGGGTGTCGATGGCTTTCACCAGCTTCAGGTCGAGTTCGCCGATAAGTTGCAGATAGCGATCGACGCGCTCCAGCACCGGGTCGATGATCAGCGCTTCGCCGCCGCGGCGGGATGCCAGCAGGTAGGTGTAGGTGCCGGATGTCGCGTCGAACAGCTGTCGGAAGATCACGATCGCCTCCCATTCTGGCTTGGCGGAGCAAATTCTAGCCTGAATGGGACCGTACGGGCTATATAATCCTGCGGCTGCTGGTCTGTCGGCGGCCATGGCAATCCGACTGCGCAACGCGGCGGTGACCTCTGCGGCGCCGCGGCATTTGGCTTACCTGCCGGCGACTGGACCCCACCCATTACAGATCGAATTTGCCTTGGCGAGGGTCGTGAATCCGGCCGATGCGCCGCGACCTGGCTGCCGCCTGCGCGCGTGGCTCCGACGGGTGAAACGTCGCCGTCCAGATTTGCCGGCGGGCCTCGTAGGCGCGCTGCCTGGCATCGGCTTCGGCGAGGAACTTTGTCGTCACTTCCACTCGAACGGGTGGCAGGCCGCCTGATCGTTCGGTCATCGCGGCATCACCCACGCAACGCCATGTCACGCAGTTCCGGCACCACCCAAAGCGGCCGGTCGCCACGTGACGCGCGCAACACATTATCGAACGCGTTGCGAGTTTGCTTCACCCGCGTCTCCTGGCTGGCACCCGCGAGATGGGGGGTCAGAACAACGTTATCGAGCGACAGCACCGGTTCCGATGGCGATGGCGGTTCGGTGGGAAACACATCAAGTCCGGCGCCGGCGATGCGGTTGTTGACGAGTGCGTCGTGCAGGGCGGGAAAATCGATCACCGGGCCGCGGCTGCAATTGATCAGCACAGCATGGGGCTGGAGGTAACCCAGTTCTCGCGTGCTGATCATGTTGCGTGTCAGCTTCGTCAGCGGCACGTGCAGCGTGACGATATCGGAGGTGCGCATCAGTTCGGGCAGCAGCCGGTAGCGCACGTTCAGCGCGTCTGCTTCATGCTCGGGCAGGCGCACGGTGTCGTTGTACTGGATGCGCATGTCGAAGCCGCCGGCGGCGATGCGCGCGACACGCTTGCCGATGGTGCCGTAGCCAATGATGCCGAGGGTCTTGCCCTGCATTTCGTAGAACGTCGGCATGGGCTGGTTGCCGCGCCAGCGACCACCGGAGGTCATTTCATGCTGTGGCACCAGTTTCCGGTATACCGCGAGCATCAGCAGGATGGCGTGTTCGGCGACGGCGCGTGAATTGGCGCCACCGTTGTTGGCCACCAGCACACCGGCGCGCCGCGCGGCATCGAGATCGACATGGTCGTAGCCGGCGCTGAACAACTGCGCGAGCCGCAACCGCGGTGCGGCGCGAAAAAATGCTTCGTCCATTGGATTGACATTGCCGATCAGGTACTCGGTGTCGGCGAGTGCCGCGGTGTAGCCCGAGCTGCCGGGGGCGCCGACGATCAGTTCGAAGCCAGGCGGCGTCATCGCCTGCGCCTCCTTCACAGTTTGCTCCAGAGTGTTGACGAGCAGGACCTTGATCGGCATGGCGGTTCTCTCCCGGGCGGCGTCAGTGCCACTTTAATCCTCCCCCTCCCCGTGCGGGAGGGGGTTGGGGGGAGGGGTTCTCGGCGCATCGTAGCGGCTTCCCCGCGACTTACGGATCAAATGCGGGAAAGGCCAGCCCGCGAGAGGCCATCTTCGAGACGCGCCATTGTGGGCCGCGAAAAAACCATGGCGCTGCAAGCCGCCGCGATATTGAACGAAGGATACTCGTTCAGCAGGCAGCTGATACCTCGCTCGCTTGCAGCCTGATCTCCGGCGGCGATGTAGGCCGGCACCAGATTTCGATAGGTCCAGACTGCACGGGGATTTAGCGCCAGTCCGCGTTCCATCCAATCTATCGCCAGGCCGCTCTGCCCCTTGATGAAGTGTGCGACGCCTAGTCCGACCATGCTGTTAAATATCGAGGGGTCGAGCGGCGCCAGCCGCATGGCAGCCCCAAAGCGGCGTATCGCGAGCTCCGGTTCATCCGAATACACCGACAGCCAGCCAAGCCTGGACTGGGTCCACGACGAAGCCGGGTTCAGTTCTGAAGCGCGACTGAGCAGCGCGCTGGCGGCGACATGGTCGCCAAGCAATGTGCGGGCCGTGCCGATCATTGTCAGGCAGATGGGATCGGCGGCGCCAAGCTGGGCGGCGGACGTCGCGAGACGCTCGGCCTGACCTCGGTCGGCAGCGGGATCGGTCGACCAGTTGTAGACTTTGCGTTGCGCGTGGCACCAAGCCGCCAGCGCGAGTGCCCGCGCATCGTCCGGAGCCTGGTTCAAGACGCCGTCCAGAAGGGTCAATGCCTGATGGTTGGCGCTCTGTTCGAGAAGAGCCGCGAGCGAATGTGCCTCGAGCACGACGTCCAGGAGGGTTCGATCTCCTTCCTGGTTCCGCTGCTGGGCTCGCTTTGTCTCGGCGATCTGGACCGACGACTGGATGGCGCCAATCGCGTTCCCAATCCAGTTTGCCAGCGGCGGAGTAATCGATCTGTCCGGTCCATATCGGGCATACCAAAGCGCGGCGGTTGGACGTGTGGTCTCGCAGCGCAGCGACAGTGTCAATCCATCGTGTGTTCGGTCAATTTTGCCGCGCACCGCATAGGTCATGTAGGACGGGCGCACATGATGGTTCGCTCCGTCATCGACCTCCACCACGTCGCAGATGCCGCTTCGCCAAAGTCCGTGGGCAAGGTCCGATGTGACGTGAGCAGCCATGGACCGCAGCGCCTCGTCGGTACCCGCAACCCGGATCGACGTGACCCCGAGCAGAGGTGGCGTTCCGCTTATTCGCAGCGTTTGAATCGAGGGCCGGGCCTGCGCGCTTTCGTCGGGCGCCGCAGGATTTGGGACAGGTGGGAGATCCATCATGAGTGAATCCGGTGGTACCCCGAGCTCAAGACCCAATGTGTTCCGCGTCGTCGCGAGATAGGTGCGAGCCTCGATCTGACGTCCGCTTCGATGCAGCGCCTGCGAGATGCGCGCATGACCCCACTCATCGGTCGGGTATTGTGCGACCAGGTACCTCGCCGCCACGAGGGCCTGATCGTGCGACGACCAGGACAGATCGACTAGACGGTGGAGCAGATTTTGGTGCACCGCCGAAAGGGCCTCTCGTTCCGCCAGCCACCAGCAACGGAAGCCGTGAGCGCCAGAAATATCGACATCGGCGAGGGGGCGACCTCGCCAAAGCTCCAGCGCCCGCTCAGCGTCGAGTTTCGATGAAGTCCCGGTGGCCAACCGCCGAAAACTGATCGCGTCTATCGTGAGACGCTCTGGTGAAATGCTGATACTGTCGCGAGACGTCACGAGCCACGGTCCCAGTGCTGCTCGCAGCCGGCTCAGGCACCAACGCAATTCAGCACGTGGGTCGTCGACATCGTCCCATAGCAGATCACAGAGATCGTCCCGTCGGCACGGCCGGGTCGCCAGTGCGACGTAGGCCAGCAGCCCACGGGTTTTTCGTGATGCCGGCAGGGCGTGGGGTTGGCCATTTCTGATGACCTCCACACTGCCGAGGAGATTGATCCGGAGAACGCCTTCGTGGTGCGCGGTGCAGGACATTCAGGATTCCCACGCTGTCTCCCACGATGGCTCCCGCGTCGTGGTGACAGCTTTCGTGTGTAGCCTAGCACGACATATCCATCGAAGGGGAAAAATCATGGAACACAAGATAACTCGGAGATCCTTGGCTGCGTTCGGTGCTTTGCCGCTTGCGCTCCTGGTCTTCCCCGCCTGGGGAGACGTGGCGCCAGAGATGAGCGGGGCGCCACGGTTAGCGATCGGAGGATATGACACAGTCGCGTACCATACGGTGGGCAAAGCCGTTCCGGGCAAACTGGAGTATCAGACGATATGGCACGACGCCCGCTGGCAGTTCTCCAGCAAGGAAAACCTCGACCTCTTCACCAAAGATCCCGAGAAATACGCGGCTCAGTATGACGGGCATTGCGCCATGGGAGTTGCTGACGGGGACGGTCACAAAGATACGGTCGACCCTGAGGCTTTCACGATCGTGGACGGCAAACTGTATGTTAACCATACGAAATATTGGGCGACCGAGTGGCGAAAAAATGCCGCTGCGAATATCAGTCGCGCCGACAAGAACTGGCTCACTGTGAAGGCAACACCTGAGCCGGAAAAGTAGCGCCCGGGATCATCCAGCCAGAGCGCAGGCTTCCGGCTGGCATCCATCGATTGAGATCAGGGCGCCATCTAACAGGTTCCGCTCCCCTCGCGACGGTTACCTCCGTTGTTGGGCTGGCGTTCCGGCTCGTCCTGAAATCATTCAATCTGAAAGCAGGGAAGTGTACCAAATGAACGACGGATATCGAATCAGTCTGAAGCCCAATCCCGTGGCGGAACGGGCGGCGGCACTTGAAGCGGCTCTGACGGCCCATGGTGGTACTGAACCCGGGCTTTGTCGAGAAATTCACAAGCCACGCCGAAGAGCAATTGGACCCCAAAAAAGGTGCTCAGGTCGTGGCCCGCGCGTGGACCGATGCCGGGTTCCGCGAGCGACTGTTGAGCGATGGAAAATCCGCCGTCGCTGAAATGGGGTTCGCGTTGTCGGAACATCACGGCCGTCTGGTGGTATTGGAAAATACCCCTGATGTGCACAACGTGATCGTGTGCACTCTTTGCTCATGCACGGCCACGACGATTATAGGCGCGCCACCCGGTTGGTACAAGGATCTGGAATATCGCGCTCGGGTGGTGCGGGAATCGCGGACCGTACTCAAAGAGATGGGGTTGGACCTGCCCTCCAGCACCGAGATTCGGGTTTGGGATACCACCACCGACACTCGCTACATGGTGCTCCCGATGCAGCCGCACGCGACCAGCGGATGGTCTGAAGAAAGATTGGCTGACGTCGTGACCCAGGCGTCAATGATCGGGACCTCGCGTCTCGACATGATCAATACTCGGGCAGAAGGCTGACCGCGATGGATGGAATGCACGACCTTGGCGGCAAGCAGGGCTTTGGAAAAGTCAACTATCCGGCAGTTCCTCATGAGGAAACCTGGGAACCATTGGTTCGAGCACTGTCCGGAGTGGCCTTGAGAAAGAAGATTTACAACCTGGACGAATACCGCCACGCCATCGAACGCATGGCACCCTTGCATTACCTCTCCGCCTCCTATTACGAACGGGTCCTGACGGCGGCGGCTACACTGTATGTGGAAAAGGGCATTCTCACCGCAGAGGAATTGGCGGCACGGGTCGGCGGACCATTTCCACTTTCAAGGTCACTTGGATCGGGCCGCCAGAACGCTTCCGAACAGAAATTCGCAATCGGCGAGACCGTTCGGGTCAAAAATGAATATGTATCCGGCCATGTGCGTATGCCCGGATACATTCGCGGCAAGCAGGGCGTCATCGTCTCCGAATCTCCGGCCTATGCTTTTCCTGACGCCTCTGCTCACAACATGCAGGTGACCAAAGAGCCGACTTACGACGTGCGGTTCCGATCGGTCGAGCTTTGGCCGGGTTCGTCCGATGACGCACTAATTCATGTCGGCGTGTTCCAGAGCTATTTGGAAAAGCCGGAGTCCCGGGTCTTGGCGGCAACGTCGGGAACGACCTCGAAGGAAGACGACCATGGAGGACATCATGAGCACTGAGAACGCCGGGCTGGTAATGGAACTCGACCGGCAACTCATGGCCGCGCTTGCGCGAATGGACGAGGTTGCGGCCGGTGCATTGATGACCGACGCCGCGCGCTCCACTAGGTAGACCCCTTCCCCTAACCCCCTCCCGCAAGGGGGCACTCTTTCTGGCTCTTTCTAGCTCTTTCTAACTCCATCACTCACTCCCTCATTCCCTCGAACTCACCCACCGGCGCGGATGGTGGCGGCGGTTTTCTCGGCGATCATCAGCACCGGAATGTTCAGGTTGGCGCACGGCACCGTCGGCATCAGCGACGCATCGCAGACACGCAGCCCCTCCACGCCGATCACCCGTGCATGGGGATCGGTCACCGCCATGCGGTCGGATGGATCACCCATGCGGCACGATCCGCACGGATGCCAGGTGCCGTTGACGCGACGCCGCAGATGCGCCTCCAGCAGCGTGTCATCCGCGGCGAGTTCCTCGGCCGTATACTCTGTGCCGACGGCGAAGTTCATGATCTTCTGGCGGATGCCGGTGATGCGATCCATCAGTGGCGCGGCCACCGCGGTGATCGCGGCATTGCGCGTGCTGGGTCGTGTCAGCTCGCGGATGCGCGGCGAGTATCCGGACGGAAACACATCGAGCACCACGCCGGCCTGCTTCGCCGCCATCATCGCGCGCACACCGATGCGAAATGCTTCCTTCAAACGCACCATATCGCGTGGATCGGACAACATGCGGAAGTCGATCTCGGCGCGCTTGTCGGGCGATGAAGGCAACCGCACGCGGCCGGTGGAGTATGACTTGTTCACCCAGAAACCCAACGTCCCGATGCGTTGGCCCACCGCGTGCCAGCCGCCGCGCGCAGCTATTGCAACGTGCATATCGCCCGGCGGAATGCCGTCCATCCTGGACGAATAGCGCAGCAGCGCCTGAAGATGATGCACCTCACGCGAGGGCAGCCGAGCGGAGGAATGCAGATAACCGGAGACGCCGATGTTCGGATGCTCCTGCAAATTTTCGCCGACACCGGGTCGATCGACCTGCACCGCGACGCCACTCTCGGCGAGGTGCGCGCCAGGCCCGATGCCGCTTTTCATCAACACCACCGGGCTCTGCAACGCACCCGCCGACACGATCACCTGTCGCGCGGACAGGCTGAGCGGCTCGCCGTTGCGGGTGAAATGCGCTGCCTCGACGCGACCGCCCGAGATCGCCAGCCGATCGAGCGGCGTTTCGGTCAGCACCGTGAGGTTGGGGCGGCGTCGCACCTCGGGTGACAGGTACACCAGCGCGGCACTCCCCCGCCGTCCGTTTGGATCGACATTGAACGTGGTGGGAAATACGCCGTCCGCCCACGTGCCGTTCTGATCCTCCTGCATCGCGTAGCCCATGTCGGCAAAGATCTTCGCCATGGCGCTTGTGTAGCCGGTCCAATCCCTGCGGCGATGTCGCTGGATCGGCACGGGACCCGACTTGCCATGCAGCGGCTCACCGAAGTCGGAGTCAGTTTCCAACTTCTTGAAATACGGCAGCACATCCGGCCAGCTCCAACCGTGCGCACCGATCGCCGCCCATTCGTCGTAGTCGTACGGCGACCCGCGATTGGCGCAGATGCCGTTGATCGACGAACCGCCGCCCAACAGCCGCGCCTGTTCGTAGAACCACGGCTCGGTCGGCTGATTCGTTCCGCTGTCGCCACGCGACGCCTGCAACGAACCCCACAACCATTCGGACTGGAAATACGTGCGCCCCGGATACGGCGAGGCCAGCACAGCAGGAATGTCGGCAGGCGTGACATCCCGCCCGGCCTCGGCCAGCACCACGCGCGTCGCTGGGTCTTCGCTCAGGCGGCAAGCCAACGCGCAGCCGGCGGAACCGCCACCGACGATAAGGAAATCCACAGGTTCCGACGGGAGTTCCATTCTGGGCCAATCCTCGGTGCTATGCTTTGACAGCCAGCATAACCGAAATCTTTGGAGGAACCGCAATGGACCGGCCAAACGTAACGGTGGTGGACCATCCCCTGGTGCAGCACAAGCTGACGCTGCTGCGCGACAAGCGCACGCCGACCGCACAATTCCGTCAGCTTGCGCGCGAGATCAGCCTGCTGATGGCCTACGAGGTCACCCGCATCCTGCCGCTGGAGACGGTGCAGATCGAGACACCGCTGGAGCCCATGCAGGCGCCTCGGCTCGTCGGCAAGAAGCTGTGCTTCGTGTCGATCCTGCGCGCGGGCAACGGCATCCTGGATGGCATGCTGGACCTGGTGCCATCGGCGCGCGTCGGCCATGTCGGGCTGTATCCGCGATCCGGTGACGCTGATGCCGGTGGAATACTACGTGAAGCTGCCAGAGGACGTGCGCGAGCGTCTGGCCGTCGTGGTTGATCCGATGCTCGCCACCGGACATTCCGCCTGCGCCGCGGTGGCGCGCCTGAAGCAGGCAGGCGCGCGGGAAATTCGCTTCACCTGTCTGATTGCCGCTCCCGAAGGACTGCAGGTGTTCGGCCAGGAGCATCCCGACGTGCCGGTGTTCACCGCGGCGATCGACCGCGAACTGGACGGGCACGGCTATATCCATCCCGGCCTGGGTGACGCGGGCGATCGGTTATACGGCACGAAGTAGCGCTGTCGTTGCGACTGCTGCGTGCCCGACTAGCGTCCCGCCTGCATCGCCTGCGCGACGGCAACAAGCGCCGCATCGGTCCCGCGGCCGCCGACGATGGACAGCCCGATCGGCAGCTCCATCCACCGTCGCACCAGGAAGACTGACCTGCGGCACACCGGTGAGGCCGCCATGCGCGCAGAGACAGGTGATGCGATCGCGCAGCGGCCCAAGCACCGGCAATGACAACCCTTTCTTCGGCGCCGGAAACGGTGTTGTCGGCAGGCACAGGATCGTGCCTGGCGGCAGAAGATAAGCCATTCGCCCGCGCGCCTCCTGGCGCATCAGCTCCGCCCAGCCACGATCCGCTTCAGCGATCATCGAACCTGCGACGAGACCACGTGCGACGCTGAACGCCATGCGCGGATTGTCGCGGTCGATCCAGGCGCGGAAAGTCTGCCATGCTTCGTAGGGCTGCAGCGTTCGCTGCGCGCGAGCCCATACAGAGAGACCCTGCGGTGCCATGACCTCTTCGCGCACCGTGCCGATCAGGTCCACCAGCCGATCGACCATCGGCTGCACAGCATGGGCCACCGCGGCATCAGCGAAGCCGAAGGCATCGACCGCAATGATCAGGTCTGTCGGCAGCGTGTCAGGGATTGCTTCACCCAGCAAAACGCTCGACACCTTGGCGAAGGTCGCGGCATCACGCGCGAACCATCCCGTGGTGTCGGAGCCTGGCGCCTGCGGCAACATGCCGGTCAGGTCCAGGCGGCCATGCGTCGGACGGATGCCATACAGGCCACAGAAGCTCGCCGGCACGCGCACCGAACCGCCGGTATCGGTGCCGAGAGCGGTGTCGCACCGACCGGCAGCAACGGCAGCGGCAGAACCGGACGAAGAGCCGCCTGGCACGCGGTCCGGCGCGCGGGTGTTGAGCGGCGTGCCGTCGAATGCGTTTTCACCAAGAATGCCGAGTGAGACTTCGTCGGTGATGGTCTTGCCAATCAACGTGGCGCCGGCATCGAGCAGCGTCTGCACCGCCCAGGCATGCCGCGTCGGCACCGGATTGGTTCGTGCCCAATCATGGTTGCCGCCGCCGGTCGGATGACCCGCGACATCGAACAGATCCTTCGCCGCGAAGGTCAGGCCGGCAAGCGGACCGTCCGGCGCGCCGTCGATGGTGATTTGCGGTCCCGGAACGAACGCATTGATCGTGTCGGTCATCTGCTTGCCTCGGTTGCTGCACGGGTGGTTAGGCTGTGGACAGCACCGGCGAAACATAGGGAGAGAAGCAGATGGCAGACAACGGACAGATGATCATCGAGCTGGACAAGAAGCGCATGGACGCGATGGCCCAGAAGGATGTCGCCGCGTTGAATGCATTGCTGTCCGACGATCTGATCTACTGCCACTCATCGGCGCGGCTGGATACCAAGCAAAGCCTGATCGGCGCCATGGAGTCCGGCGCGACCGTGTACAACGCGGTCGAACCATCCGACGTGAAGGCGCAGGATCTCGGCAACGCGGTGGTGCTGACCGGCATTGCGCGCATTCGCGTCACGTCGGGCGGCAAGCCCAACGCGTTCGGCGTGCGGTTCACCGATGTCTATGCCAACAAGGGCGGCAAGTGGCAGATGGTGACCTGGCAGTCCACGCGCCTGCCGGATTGATCGGGACCTGTCATCGCGAGGCGGCGCACCCGTTCACGCCGCCTTGGCACGTGCGTCCTCCCGCAGCATCGCCGCACCTTTTTCGGCGACCATGATGGTCGGCGCGTTGGTGTTGGTCGAAGTCACCGCCGGCATCACCGACGCGTCGATCACGCGCAGCCGCTGCAGACCGTGCACCTTCAGCCGATCGTCCACCACCGCCATCGTGTCGGGTCCCATCTTGCAGGTGCACGTCGCATGGAACACCGTGCCGCCGGTCTGCTGCACATAGTGCAGCAACTCTTCATCGGTCTGCACGTCCTTGCCGGGCACGGTCTCGGCCACGACGTACTGTGCCAGCGCCGGAGCGGCGAATAGCTTCCTGATCCATCGCAGGCCGCCGATCGCTGCGCGTTTGTCGGCTTCCTCGCTGAAGTAGCGTGGATTGATGTTGGGCTGTTCCTGCGGCCGCGGCGACCGCGCCTCGACATAGCCGCGGCTTTGCGGGCGCATCTGCCACATGCCGCAGGTCATGCCCGGCAGCGTATCCAACTGCCGCGACACACCGGGCGCATAGCTGCCGTGGGCGAACAGGCATTGCACGTCGGGTGTGGCGGATTCCTCCAGCACCTTCACCGACGCCGCAACCAGCGACGCCGCGTAGGTCAATATGCCGGTCCCCGTGGCGACATAGCGCAGCACCTGCGCCGCAAGTCCCAGCCCGCGCGACTGGCCGTTCAGACTCGGCGCACCCTGAACCGTGCAGGAGACGCGCGCGAGATAATGATCCTGCATGTTCCGTCCGACGCCGCGCAATGCGTGATGCACGTCGATGCCGACCCGGCCCAGGTGTTCCGGGTCGCCCACGCCGGAGAGTTGCAGGATGTGCGGCGAACCGATTGCGCCGGCCGCCAGGATCACCTCGGCCGCGGCATCGATGCGCTCGACGCTGCCGTTGCGCGAATATTCGACACCGATCGCGCGCGCGCCGTCGAACAGCACGCGATGCACCAGCGCGCCGGTAATGACCTGCAGGTTGGGCCGCTTCATCGCCGGGTGCAGGTAGCTGCGCGCCGCACTGGCTCGACGTCGGCCGCCGCGCGTCTGCTGCACCCAGCCGATGCCGTCGCCGGCGCCAGGCGGCAGGTTGTTGACGTCTTCGCGGTACTCGCAGCCGAGTTGCTGTCCGGCCTCGACTGCCGCCTGGCACAGCAGCGGCCGATCGCGGCCGTGCGAGGTGAACAACGGGCCACCCTTGGCATGCACCGCGTCTGCCTTGCCTTCCCAGTTCTCCGCCTTGCGGAAATACGGCAGCACGTCGTCCCACGACCAGCCGCGATTGCCGAGTTGTGCCCAGTGGTCGAAATCCTCCGGCTGACCGCGGACATAGATCATGCCGTTGATCGAGCTCGATCCGCCGAGTACGCGGCCGCGCGGATAGGAGATTGGCGGCCATTGGTGCCCGGATCAGACTTCGGCCTTGAAGCCCCAGGTCAGCGTCGGATGATCCAGCAGTTTCATATAGCCGGCGGGAATGTGGATCAGCGGGTTCCAGTCGCGTCCGCCCGCTTCGATCAACAGCACGCGCGTGTTGGCATCTTCCGTCAGCCGGTTGGCCAGGACGCACCCCGCCGAACCCGCGCCGACGATGACGTAATCCGCCTGCATTGTCGTGTTCCCCCCGATGGCGCGCCAGCCTAGTCCGGGATCAGGCCGCCATCCACATTGAAGGACTGGCCGGTGATGTTTCGCGCGCCGGCCGATGCCAGGAACACCACCATGGCGGCGATATCCTCCGGGTCGTTCGCGCGGTTCAGCGGAATGACCGCGGCGCGGCGTCGTTCCATCTCCTGCAAACTCACACCTTCCTGTTGCGCGCGCACTTGCAGGTTGGCATCCGACAGAGCCGTCCGCGTGACGCCGGGGCAGACGGCATTGACGTTGATGTTGTGCCTGGCCAACTGCTGCGCTGCGGTCTTCGTCAGGCTGATCACCGCACCTTTGCTTGCCGCGTACGCCGCATTGGAAGCGCCCGCGTAACCCTTCCCGGCGATTGAGGCGATGTTGATGATGCGTCCGTTTCGCCGAGTAATCATTTCGTGGGCGACGCGTTGCAGGCAGAAGAAGACGCCTTTGGCGTTCACGCGGTGGATGCGGTCCCAATCACCCTCGGTGATGTCCATGATGTCGGCGCGACGCGTGACGCCGGCGTTGTTGAGCAGGATGTCGATCTGGCCGAACGCTTCAAGCGTCTCGCGCACCATGCGGTCGATGTGTTGCAGATCGCCGACGTCCGCCTGCACGGCCAGCGCCCGGCGCTGCGACGACATGATAGCGTCCGCCGTCGCCTCCGCCTTCTGTCTGTCGATGTCGGCGACCACGACATGCGCGCCAGCCTCGGCCAGGGCCAGCGCGGATGCCTTGCCGATGCCTTGGCCGGCGCCGGTCACCAGTGCGACCTGATTGGTCAGGTTCATACGGTGTCTCCTCCACGGTTCGCACCACTATGGGACAAGACCGGCGCCGTGTCATTGCGGTGGGCGCAGCGACGCGGCAATCTCCTGCCGATAACGAATGACTGGCGGAAGATTGCCGCGTCGGACGCAAGAAGCAGATGATCATTCGCGGCAGCACCAACATCTATCCGATGACGTGCTGGAAAAGCTGTTCCATCGCAATGCCGAACAGCTGTTCGACGAGCTCGGTCACGATCCGGCGTCCGGTGTCGTCAAACCGGATTGCGGCCACGCGGGGCCGCGGTCCCAGGTCTGACGGCTATTGGCCCGCCAGAACCGATACAAGGTCCAGGCCGCATTCACGCAACATCATATTCGCATCATCCCTGTTCTTGACTTGACGAATCAGAACGCGCGACCGGTGATTGTGGAAGTACTCGATCAATTTGCCGAGCTTCATCATATCCTTACCATTCCGCACGCTCAGGTCAGCCACCTTCAGCACCACGATAGGTGAACCAAAGCTCGCGGGGTCTATCGTCGGCGTTTCCAGTGTCTCCGATTGAAATCCCACACTGCAACAAAACGGTCGCAGGCGTGTCACGCATTCCAGTACCGGTTCTGCGGACAACCTGGGGGCATGCCAGTCAGCACCAGCATCAGCCGCTCCCGAATCCTGGGATCGAGTGCCTGGCAGGCAGCAAGGTAGCGCTCCGTGCAACGGCGATCGAGAAATACCTCGAAATCGACATTGACCAAAATCGGCGTCGATCTGCCGGCGGCAAGATCAACGACGATCTGTTCGGCCACAACGCCGAGTACCAGCCGGTCGAAGTCGAATGCCTTTCGCTCGGCGGAGGGCAGCGCGCAATAGGCGGCCTGGATTCGCCATTCCAACTCGTGCGGCAATTGGGCGTATTGCGCAACCGGCTGTTCAGAGCGCCGGCCTCGCACCGCTTCCAGCTCGCATGTCGCTGCGACGGCAGCACCGCGCAGAGTGACCCTTGCCTGCTCCTCGATCTCGGCCAACCGTCCATTCAACCGTTCGCTTATCGCTGTGCCCAACATGTCGGCGGAACGGCCGGGCTGGTTCTGCACCTCCACGGCAGCCGTCATCGCGGATACCTGGGCGGCTGGTCCCGTCTCGCCCTCGCCGATCAGCCGTTTGCGTATTTCGCGTGATATTGTCGCCGCGCGGAACGCAGCTTCATCTTCGGTCGCCTCGCCGAAGCAGATCAGGAACTCGCCATCCTGCGTGCGCGAGTAGGTGTCCCTGGGTCCGCAATAGCGTCTGATGACATGCTCGGCACTCGCCATCACACGTTCCGCTGCTGCGGCCCAACGCGAGCCGAGTGAGGCCTTCACCTCTTGTAAACCCACCAGCCTGATCTTGCCGGCGATGTGGACGGTGACCGGCGGTGCATCGTCCGCCCGCTTGACCAGTGTGATAATTTTGAAACGCCTGAGATCATTCTGCTGCACCGAGATGGATGTCATATCGGCAGCAACCTCGGTTCCATCGGCTCGCAGCAGCGCCATTGCAGCCGTGTAGTCCAGATTGTTCTCAACCTGCCTTTGCCGTGCCGCGATTGCCGACGTGCGGGCGCTGGGCGCGGTGCAGTCGATCATCCGCTTGCCGACCAGACCGCCCGCCTTGTACCCGAGCATCTGGTCTAGTGCTGGATTGGTCATTTGGATCACGCCGTTCTCCGTCAGGATGGCCACAGGCACCTGGACGCATAGGAACACCTTGGCCAGCAACCCTTGAACGGCCGCCTGCTGTTGACGGGTTTGCAGACTGTCTGTGATGTCCCGGCCCAGAACGACAAAGCGCGATGGGTATGCATCGCTCACCGGCATGAGGTGAAGGCCGAACCAGAACGGGGCACTCCCTGTCCGATTGCACAGCAACTCCGACCTGAACGATCGACGCTCGTGAACCGCCTTCACGAGATTGGCAACACTGACAGGATCGGCAGCAGGGGCAGTCAACCCCAGCAGCGGCCTGCCTACTACGTCGGACTGGCAGGTAGATGCGGCACGACAGAATGCGCCGTTTGCCGAAGCGACGATGATGCCAGCGGCGGTTTCGTCGATCTGTTCGACGATCAGGACGATATCATCCGAGCAGTCCAACGTGTCGTACACGATCTGCTGGATCGACGGGGCGTCAAGCACGTTGTCGCTCATCCGCTTCGCCCAGGCAGAACCGGCGTGTCCGATGTCACGCTGACATCCATACCTGGCCGACACAGTCCATCGTGCCCCGATTGGGTCACGTGCGGCGTGTTACGCCACCGTGGCGGACTTCGTGACAGTGACATACTGGGCCTCCCTGCTTGCCCATCGCCTGCGGCGATTGCTCACCGATCCACGGGCGCGGTCAGATCCAACAAGTCGGCAAAGGCTGGATCAATTTTCCCGCTGCGCAGGACACCGGTAACATCGGAAGCGGTCAGAGGTCTGGCATAATAATATCCCTGCACTATTCGGCAGCCCCAACCTCTCAACAGCTCGAGCTGCGCGCTGGTCTCCACACCCTCCACCACGACCTCGATATCCAATTCACGCGCGAGACCAAGCGCCGCTCTCACGATCGCATCGCATCCTGAGTTGGTACCTATCTCCGCAATAAAACTCTGCGCAATCTTGATCCTGTCCACAGGATATCGACGCAAATAGTCGAGCGACGAGTAGCCGCTGCCGAAATCATCAATCGCGATGCGGTAGCCGGTCTTGCGAAGGCGAAGAAGGAGGTCATTATGCTCGCGAGACGCTACCATCAGAACGCTTTCAGTCAATTCCAACTCAAGCATCGTCGGCGGCAGATCGAACTCTGCGATGATCGCCGCGATATCACTTTCCAGATCCTGTGGGTTCTTGAATTGGACGCCCGACAGGTTTACCGAGATCAGCGGTGGCGCAATGCCAGCGTCACGCCATTGCTTTGTCTGGCGACAAGCCTCACGCATGATCCAATGTCCCAACGGTACGATAAGGCCGTTGCTCTCCGTCACCGGGATGAAACGACCCGGCCCCATAATTCCCCGGATCGGATGTCGCCACCGCACCAATGACTCAAGCCCGACGATATAATTGGTGCCGATCTCGACCTGAGGCTGATACATGAGAAAGAACTGGCCCGAGGTGATGGCTTCGCCAAGTTCCGTATTCATGCGCACCCGTGCGCGGACCTCGGTATCCATGGCCTCGGTAAAGAAGCGATAGGCCCCCCGCCCTTCCGACTTCGCTCGATAGAGCGCCAAATCCGCATGCGAAAGCATCGTCTCCGCGTCCAGTGAATCCGCCCCGTAGATCGCGATGCCAATTGTCGCGCCGGAGCGTATTTGGGTGCCTTGGACAACGACTGGTTCAGCGACCGCCTTCACGACCTTGTCCGCGATAACACCGGCGACGGCCACCAGCTCCTTTTGGGTGCCGATTCGTGCGCTGATTGCGTCGAGAATCCTGTGCGAGACACCAGCCGCGTCTTCCGGCTGCCGAATATCGTTCAGGATGATGGCAAACTCGTCGCCACCAAACCGGGCAACCGTGTCGCCTTCGCGGACGTTCGCCCGTAGCCGCGTTGCGACCGTTTGGAGCAAAAGATCGCCGACGGGATGGCCAAGCGTGTCGTTGATGTCCTTGAAATGGTCAAGATCTATGTACAGTACCGCGAAGCCACAGGCGCCGCCATGCGCTCGCACTATCGCCTTATCGAGTGACTCGACGAAGACCCGGCGGTTCGCGAGTCCCGTCAGACTGTCGTGGCGCGCCATGTAGCTGATTTGCTCGCTCACCCGGCGCCGGTCGGTAATATCCCGTGTCGTGGACAAAAGGATGTCCTGCCCGCCAAAGGCAGCACGCCGGATCGATATTTCGACCCAAAACAGACGCCCATCCTTGGCCTTGCAATGCCACTCGAAGACCCGGGCTTCGTTCGTCACGACATTGGTGATCAGCAGGGTCATTTCGTCGGCGGTGTACGGGGTAACCCCCGTGGACAAACCTCTCAGATCGAGTTTGAGAAACGCGTCCCGGGTATAGCCGAACATCTCGCAGATGCGTGCATTGACATCGATGAAGTCGCCGGTACCGACCTCATGAACGATGATGCCGTCATTGACTGAATCGAATATGGTACGGAAGCGGTCTTCACTTTCCTTTACCTGAGCCTCTGCGGCGCGTGCCTCCGTTACGTCGATGCCAATGGCAAGCAGATAGTGATCGCCTTTGTTTGTGACGATCCGTCCATGCCAACGAACGACACGCACTTCACCACTCGCGCCGGATACGCCGAATTCAACCTCGTTGGCCCCTTGGATGAAAACTTCCTCCATTTTACTCCGCGCCATATCGCGATCGCCTTCGACCGCGATCATGATCGCATCGGAACCTTGAAGCTGTTGGTCAGAGCGGCCGGTCAGCTTCGGAAGATTGGCATTCCAGCGAATCAGGTGGCCTGCCTGATCGATCAGAACGCAGAAGCTCGGCATACCCTCTATCAGCGCGGTCGAGAAATCCCGCTCCTGCCGAAGCTGGCTGGATTGCAGTTGCTGGCGGCGAAATAGTCTTCCTACCAGCCAAAAAAGCGCGATGAAGCTGCTCACCGAAACGAGCGTGCCGGCGCCCTGCCAAATTGCACTGATCCGCCAGACTGCCAGGGCATCCGACTCAGACGTTACGACATCAATTACCAGCGGGTAGTCATGGAGTGGGCGTGCGGCCACTATGGCTGGCGGTGCGCCAAAAAAGCCTGGCGATCGGTAAGTGCCGCCATCTTTGGCGACGATACCATACCAGGGAGACTGCGGCGGCATCGAGGTACCGATAGAATGGCTGGGGTCAGGATACCGGACCACGACGAGCCCATCGCGCCGCAACAGAGTGACCCCCTGGGCGCTGGTTGCGCGGCTCGCACGGTAGAAGTTCTGCAGGGAATCTATGTCGATGGCAGCCGCCACCACGCCGAGAAATTGACCATCGGATGCGACGATGCGGCGCGCAAGAAACAGCGTCCAGTTGCCGGTTGCCCGACTTCTGGCCGGCGCACTGACATAGACACCAGGGTCGTCAGAGTTTTTGAAGTGGGTAAAGAAATCGCGGTCCAGGGCACTTAAGTTCGACGTACCGCCTGGCCGCGAATGGTTGACCAGCTCGCCGTCGGCACTGAACAGCAACAGCGCGTTGCGCCCTGGGATGCTCTGTACCTGCTCGACCAGGTCGTCGTGGATGGCTGGGGAACTCGCTCGGTCCTGGAAAGTCGCAGCGGTATTCATCCCGTTGTGCTGCAATTCGGTCTGCACACCCTGAAGCACGAGGTCCGCGAACGCCATGTAGCGCGACGTGTACTCGGCCAATACCAGGCTGAGGTTCGCGACATTCCGCTCCGTGTCGAGGATCGTCTGTTTGCGCCCGGACCAGACCGAATAGCCATCCTGAGAAACCACAACAGCGATCAGCGTGATGCACACAAGCCAAATGCGCCATGTGGATCGGACGAGCCTGAATTGGGCTGGCATACCGGACGCGGCGCGCGTAGGCTTGGCGGTTCGGGTCCATCGCTGGGCCGCCCGAGCCACGATCTGGTGCAACGGGCTGGCTACTCCAAATCGCGCAAATACGCGCCTGACCCCACCCGCGGCGTGGCCATGAACGCGCAACCTGCTGCGCCAAGCCAAACGACACATATTAAATCGCCAGCCGTCCCACCGCATCGATCGAGTCCCATTGGCAGACGGAACTTTGAACCAAATGAATAACTCTTCGGTTAAGTGGGTTCAGGGCCTTGAGGCAGTGATGTTTGACGGTGCGTGCGACGATCCACCTGTCTATCCACCGTCATCCAGACCATCCAGCTACCGCCCTCCTCTGAGCGTTCGATGGGCCAGATCGAGAGACGATCCGGAGGGCATCTACTGACTGTCTCACCACCGTCACCGCCAACTTGCACAAAGCCATCGGGCGTCCAGCGGCACGAAAGAAGGCTGCACGTCGGAGATGAGTGGCGAGGGCACGATCAACCGTCCGGGTGGCGGCCGCCAATTCATTTGCCATCCCGTCCTTGCTCGGACGGTGGCCACCGCATATCATTAGGCACTGAACAGCCTGTTTCGGCGGCTTCGTTGGTGGTCAGCGATCTCCGTATGAAGCGGCGCTACCACGGTTGACCAACAGTCCGACTGGCATATGTTGTGCCGAGTTAGACATGGCAATCCTTCGTCGGGCAGATGGACGTGTCACGCTCGCGATGGCCCAGTGCGGGGAGTTTCATTGTTGATGGTCGAAGGATTACGATGGTGCCTGTCGGAGCTTCCGCTTTTCGTTCTCACTGCCATCTGTACTCATCTGGTCGTATCGAGCAGCCAAACTCTGTTCCATTACGGCCTCGGCCATCACCGGATAGGCGGCACCTTCTACCGTAACCACATCAAATTCCATCATACCTACTACGCCAAGGGCCATCTTGTGTCCGCCACTTATCGTGGCGACGAAGGCAACAACACGCCCTACTTTATCATCCCCGCGATCCTCGTCGCCGGTGGGGTGTTCCTTGTTCTTCCGTTCGATCTGTTCGTCGTAATGGCCGTTGCCAGCGCGGCGTCCTTCTATGCGCACGTATATCTTGATAAGGAATACCATGTCGCAGGATCCAAACTCGCACGTTTCGCTTGGTTCAGGCGCAAGCAGCAACGTCACTTCGTCCACCACCTGCACGCAGACAGCAATTTCGCGGTGATCGACTTCTTCTGGGACAGACTGCTCGGAACCTACCGAGGTCCCGACACGGAGGTTTTCTAAAACCTGACATCGAGAGAGGACCCGTCGAGCCGCTAGGACACACTTGCCCACCCTCAATCATCCTGACCCGCATTCAACCGTCCGTCCGAACGGGCAGTGCGACAATGTGGTCGCCGTTCGCTCGACCGGGCGCGCGGCGCGGCACACCGTTTGGCGCAGAGATGTGCGACATCAGCTGTAGCGGCTTGGTCTGAGGAGATATATTCGACACCGAGAAGGGCCCGCACGCGAAGAAGATTGCCGCCGGGCGAAGCCAATGCCCGCGCTTACGTGAGTGGCGTCCCGTAGGGGATTCGAACCCCTGTTACCGCCGTGAAAGGCTGGTGTCCTAGGCCTCTAGACGAACGGGACAGCGGGGTCTCGGCAAGGCAGGGGTGGGTAGCGGAGGGGCATGGCAGGGTCAAGCCGGCGCCGACATCGGCGATGATGAAACCCGGATTTACCGCGCCATTCCATTCCTCGGCGCGCAAATGGCCGGCGAGGTGCAGCGGCATGCCATTGCCCGCCAGCATCGTCTCGCGCGAGGATGCCGTCTCGTGCACGGAACAACATCGCCTTCAGGCGCGGGCCGCCGCCTTCACCTTCGACGAAGGCTCGGATCGCGTTGCCTTCTCGGCCGACGCGATCGGCACGCAAAACACGCGCGCGCTGCAGCACCAGCATTGGTTCCTCGTTGCCGGCACCGAACGGCGCCAGAGCGGCCGAGATGGCGCGCGAGTTCCGTTGTGGCGCCGAGTACCGGCCAGCGTGCCTTCCACCGACAGATCGGCGGCTGTCGGCAGCAGCGCAGCGGCCGCCAGGCGTTCATCGAGGAATGCGTGGAAGTCGGACATGCGATCCGGCGCCAGCGAGAAGCCGGCGGCCATCGGATGACCGCCGCCGGTCTTCAGTATGCCTGCCTGGCGCGCGGCAATGACCGCGGCGCCGAGATCGATGTCCGGCTACCGAACGGCCGGATCCCTTCGCCAGATTGTCCGCGACGCCGGCGACGCAGGCGGGGCGGTTGAAGCGTTCCTTGATGCGGCCGGCGACGATGCCGACGACCCCGGGATGCCAGGCCGGGCCGCTGATGACCAGCGTCGCGTGGCCGGCGCCGGCCTGCGCTTCGGCGGCGCGCATGGCTGCGTCGAGCATCGACGGCCTCGACTTCCTGGCGCTGGCGGTTCACGGCGTCGAGCGTGGCGGCCAATGCAGCGGCTTCCACTGCGTCGTCGCACAGCAACAGGCGCAGGCCGAGATCGGCTTCGGAGATGCGGCCGGCGGCGTTGATGCGGGGACCGAGTGCGAAGCCGCATGTCGCGGTGGACAGGCGGTCGCGGACCAGTGCCACGTCCAGCAATGCGGCGATGCCGGGACGCGATCGGCGGGCCATGACCTTCAGGCCCTGGCAGACCAGCGCCCGGTTCACGCCGGTCAGTGGCATCACGTCGCAGACCGTTGCCAGCGCTACCAGGTCCAGCAGCGCGATCAGGTCGGGTTCCTTGCGCGCGTTGAAGAAGCCTTGGCGGCGCAGCGTGCGCACGGTTGCGACGGCGGTCAGGAACGCGACGGCGGCGGCGCAGAGCGATGTCAGGCCGGAGGTGCAGTCCAGGCGGTTCGGATTGACTGTGGCGACGATTGCCGGCGGCGGGCCTTCGGCTTTGTGGTGGTCCAGCACGACGATGTCGGCGTCGCCGGCGATGAAGCCCAGCGCTTCGGCCGCTGCGGTGCCGCAGTCCACGCAGACGATCAGGCGCGCGCCGCGCAGCACCAGCGAATGCAGCGCGGGGCCATTGGGGCCGTAGCCTTCCATCATGCGGTCGGGGACGTGGTGGATGACCTCGCAGCCTAATTGGCGCAGCAGCGTTACCATCAGAGCGGAACTGCATGCGCCGTCGACGTCGTAGTCGCCGAATACGCCGACCATCTCGGTGTGCTGTACGGCGTAGGCCAGGCGATCGGCTGCTATGTCCATGTCTGTCAGCACCGATGGATCAGGCAGCAGCGCGCGCAGGGTGGGATCGAGAAAGTGGCAGGCGCCGTCTATGTCTATGCCGCGCGCAGCCAGCAGGCGGCCGACGATTTCCGGCAGCTCCAGGCGTTGGGCGATGCCGAGGCCGATGCGGTCCTCCGCTGCGCGCCAGATCCAACGGCGGTTGCTCAGACTGCGACCTACGCCGAGTACGCAGTCGGTCATGAAGGAAATGAAACCACGGATGCACACTGATGCGCACTGATGGAATCGCTATGCGCCGCCAGCCGTGGGCGAAGAGCGTATCTGTCTGAATCTGCGTGCATCTGTGGTTTCATCTTCTGCTGCTGCGCAGTACAGGCCGCGCCGAGTGTGCCTAATGCCGACCGCGATCGCTGGGTCGCTGTGCGTCTCGCAATGACAGGATTCCGCCGCACTAGCCATGCAGCCAGGTCTTGGTGCGGAAGTTGTGATGCGCTTCCACCAGGCGCACCGTGCCGGACTTGCTGCGCATCACCATGGAATGCGTCGTCGCGCCGTGGCCGAAGCGCTTCACGCCGCGCAGCATGGTGCCCGAGGTGACGCCGGTGCAGGCGAACATCACGTCGCCCTTCGCCATTTCCTGCAGCGAGAATTTGCGGCGCGGATCGGGATGGCCCATCGAGCGGACGCGTTCAACCTGGTCATCGTTTTCGAACATCAGGCGGCCTTGCATCTGACCGCCGATGCAGCGCAATGCCGCGGCGGCCAGCACGCCTTCCGGTGCACCGCCGGAACCCAGGTAGATGTCGATTTCGGAATCCGGTGTCGCAGTGGCGACCACGCCGGCGACGTCGCCGTCGCTGATCAGCATGATGCGCGCGCCGGCTTCGCGCACCTTGGCGATGAGTTCCTTGTGGCGGTCGCGATCAAGGATGCAGGCCATCAGGTCGGAGACTTCGCGGTTCTTGGCGCGGGCGAGTTCGCGCAGGTTCTTGCCGACGGGCGCGTCGAGGTCCACCACGCCGTCCGGCAAACCGCCGCCGATGGCGATCTTGTCCATGTAGATGTCGGGGGCGTGCAGGAAGTTGCCGTGCTCCGCCAACGCCACAACGGCGAGCGCGCTGGGGCCGCCCTTGGAGGTGAGCGTGGTGCCTTCCAGCGGGTCGACCGCGATGTCCATGCGCGGGCCGCCGGCGCCGACCTTCTCGCCGATGTAGAGCATCGGGGCTTCGTCCATCTCGCCCTCGCCGATGACGACGGTGCCTTCGATGGCGACCTGGTCGAAGGCCTTGCGCATGGCTTCCACTGCGGCGCCGTCGGCTTCATTCTTCTTGCCGAGGCCGATCCAGGCGGAGGCGGCCAGGGCGGCGGCTTCGGTGACGCGGACCAGTTCGAGGGCGAGGTTACGGTCGGTGACTTCGCCGGGTTGCGGCGTGTGGGCGTCCATGGCGCTTTCCTCCGAGCGGGTGGTGTTGGAGGGAGCGTAGCACGGGTGCGGCGCGGCGGCCCAACGGGATGCGGGGGCGATGGGCGTGGAATAGGTGCATGGGGTCTTGGTGGGGTGGTGGTGTAGACGGGTGGGTGGTTCGCGATTTCAACACTGAAAAGGGGGGGGGACAACGGAGGGTCAGGGAGGTTGTCGGCGTCGGGCCGCCGCAGTGGGGTCGAATAGGTGCATGGGGTGTCTTCGGGTGGGAGCGGGGGGCTCGCTAGCGTGAGGCGGCATCTGGGGTGGCGCGGACTTCCGGTGCTGAGATCGTTTTTCACGTTGCATGGGGTCTCGCCGGGCAGGCACGCATCTGACCCGGTCTGTACGCCCGGCACGACATTTGAGACTGTCCCGTTTCCGGACGGCCTGACGCCGAACATTCCGACCGCCTCCTACGCCACCGACCCCCGTGCCGTCGCCATCGCCATCGCCGCCCGAGCGCGGGTGAATGCGCGCGACCGCTGGCTGAACCCACCCGAACTGGTGGGCCGCGTGCCCGAGGTGGTGCCCGGCTTGCCTGATCGGCTGGTGCCCACGGACGCCGACGCCGCAGTCAGTCACCCTCAAGGGCGCGCCTTGACCGGCCTCTACAACACGCCCTCCGATCGAATATCGCCCAACTTGAGGCGGGCCTGAAGATAACCGACGGCGGAACAAGAACCGTCGACTTTGGAGGAAGGATCGAAATTCTGGCAGAGGATTCGGCGGAAAGGCTTGTCGTTATTGAACTAAAAGTCGGAACAGCGGAACAGGCCTCCATTAGCCAATTCCTTGTCTATATGGGCGCCCTGATGGACGAGTCGCCAGCCGTGCGGGGAATCTTTGTCGCCAAGGATTTTTCGCCGTCGGCGGCCTCAGCCGCTCGCGCTATCCCCAACATCTGTTTGCTGAAATACACGCTTAACGTCTCTTTTGAGCGCGTCGGGCCTTGATGCCGGTCCGGTAATGATCTTGCCCCGGTTTGGTGGAGTGGTGAGAGCTTAGGATCAAGCCATGTGGTTTGCTGTCATCGTCTTCTCCTGCTTCGAGCCATTCTTTGGTTCGGCCCCCGGCGGAGCCATTCTTCCGTCCCGACCCGCACAACGGTGCGGCCGTTGCGAAGAGCGTGTTCGTTGATGACTGAGGTGAACAGTCGGCCACTTACACTGACCAGTAATTCGGTCGGTCGCTTGATCGAGGTATGGCTTGACCGGTGGCTTCGGCGGTTTTCAGCGCCCGTCTTCCATGAACTACACATCGGCGAAGCGGTCCCGTCCGGCGAACCACGAGTTGATGTCGGATACCATCGGCTCAAGCAGAGTACCGCCACCGATGTACCGCGCGCGTACGCGGTCGCCTGGCAGACGGAATGCCGGCGGCAGATGCACGGTCTGGCTACGGCCATGCTGGATGATCTTCGCGATGCAGGAGTTGGGCATGACATTCGCCTCGCTAGCGCGGATCAGTCGTATAATATCGGGGAGCGGCGCAGCCAGTCTTGGGTGGCGGGGCGCTCGGCGCACGACGGGCCATGCTTCGCCCGCGCCTGGATCCTCGCCTGCGCGAGGATGGCGGTGCCTTCGCGAGCGTGACGGTGCCTTCGCGAGGGTGACGATCGTTGGCAGGGGAACATGGCCATGAACACCGCAGCCACCTACGACACCATCATCGTCGGCGCCGGTTCAGCCGGCTGCGTGCTGGCCAACCGCCTCACCGAGGACACCAACGTCCGAGTCCTGCTGCTCGAAGCCGGCGGCAGCGACCGCCATCCCTACATCCAGATCCCTCTAGGGTTGGGGAAGCTCTGGCAACAGCGCATGTTCGACTGGGGCTACAATACCGAACCGGAACCGCACCTGGGCAACCGCCGTGTGCCGGTGCGGCGCGGCAAGGTTTTGGGCGGCAGCTCCTCGGTCAACGTCATGGTCTACACACGCGGCCATCGCGGCGACTTCGACCGTTGGGCGCGCCAGGGCGCCATCGGCTGGTCGTATGCCGACGCCCTGCCCTACTTCAAACGCAGCGAATCCTGGGAAGGCGGCGAAAACCCGTGGCGCGGCGGCGACGGTCCGCTGGGCACGCAAGCCGCACGAATGGAAGACCCGATCCACGGCGCCTGGCGGCAGGCGGCGCATCGCATGGGCTGGCCCGAAACCGACGACGCCAACGGCGCAGAGGCCGCCGGCGTCAGCCGCTCGCAATTCACCATCCGGGCGGGACGCCGCGCATCGGCCGCCAACGCGTACCTGAAACCAGCCCTGCGACGATCCAACCTGCATCTGCGCACGGGCGCACTGGCGACACGCATCGCGCTGCGCGGCGGGCGCGCGGTGGGGCTGCATTTCGTCGATCGCGGCGTGGAACGTTACGCCGAGGCCGCGCGGGAGATCATCCTGTGCGGTGGCACGTTCAACTCGCCGCAGCTTCTGATGCTGTCCGGGATCGGACCGGCGGACCATCTGCGGGCGGTCGGGATCGCACCGGTGGTCGATCTGCCGGTGGGGCGCAATCTGCGCGACCATCTGGCGGTGTCGCTGCGCTGGGTGCGACGCGGGGAACCGGGGCCGTTCCAGCGGCAGATGCGGGCCGATCGCGTGGTGGTTGCTATGGCTCGCGCGTGGCTGCTGCGCAATGGGCCAGCGACGACGCTGCCGCTTGGGCTGGTCGCATTCCTGAAGTCACAGCCTGAGTTGGAAGCACCTGATCTCGAGTTCATGTTCGGCGCGCCGCCGTTCGAGGCGAAGCCGTGGCTGCCGGGCTGGACGCCGCCGTTGGTCGACCAGATGGGCATCCGGCCGGTGCTGCTGCATCCGCGCAGCGTCGGGACGGTGACGCTACGATCGGCCGATCCGACGGCGCCCGTGCGGATTGCCCACAACTTCCTGTCGGATGGCGATGATCTGGCGACGCTGCGGCGCGGGTTCTACCTCGGGCGAGAGCTTGCGCATGACGCTGCACTGGACCGGTTCCGCGGCGAGATCATGGCGCCCGGGGCGGAGGTGCGGACCGATGCGGAGCTCGATGCGTGGATCCGCGCCACGGCGATCACCGTGAACCATCCTCTGGGGACCTGCGCGATGGGCGGCGCTGGCGATGATACGGTGCTGGACCCCGACCTGAAGGTGCGCGGCGTGGATGGGCTGCGGGTGGTGGATGCCTCAGCGCTGCCGGACATGCCGTCGGCACATATCAATGCGATCGTGATGATGCTGGCCGAACGTGCGTCGGACCTGATCCGCGGGCGGCCGACATTGGCAGCGGCGAACGTCTGAATGATTTGGGTATCGATGAAGCGACAGACGCCCGGTATCACGTTCACCGAAGCATGAAATCGGGAAGGACTGCACTGGGGCTATCGCCTCGACCGCAAATCGAAATACACACGCTCGGCAAGGATTGAACGCTGTCCCCTGCTCGCTATCGCTATCGCTGTCCCTCCCCGTACCTCTCCCGCGTGGGGAGGGGATTTTTTATCCTTTTAACCCCCCCGCCCCTTGCGGGACCGCGAGAGGAGGGGGAAGGGAACAACGGACACCGCATCAGCCGTGTGGCGCCGGTCCGATATAGTCTGACTGTGGCCGGATCAGCCGCCCGCCAACCTGCTGTTCCAGCGCGTGCGCAATCCATCCCACCACCCGCGCGACCGCGAACACACCGGTGAACGCGTCACGCGGAATGCCGAGAGCCTCCAGCAGCAGCGCGGTGTAAAATTCCAGATTGGTCTGCAACGATCGGTTCGGCTTGCGCTTGACCAGCACCGCCAGCGCCGCCTGCTCCACCGCCTCCGCATAACGCAGCCGGCCGATATCGCAATTCAGTTTCGACACCACCGCCTTCACCACATCGCTGCGCGGATCCTGCACGCGATACACGCGATGGCCGAAACCCATCAGCCGATCGCCCCGAATCACCGCCGCATCCAGCCACGCTTCGGCATTTTCGGCCGGCCCGATCGCATCCAGCATGTCCAGCACCGGTCCCGGCGCGCCGCCGTGCAGCGGACCCTTCAGCGTACACAGCGCCGCGGTCACCGCATCGGTCAGGCTGGCGCGCGTGGAAGCCGCCACGCGCGCGGTGAAGGTCGAAGCATTCAGCCCATGATCGGCCGTACTCACCAGATAGGTATCGAGTGCCGCCGCTTCGTCCGGCGTCGGCGGCGCAGCTTTCAGCATCCGCAGGAAATCGGCGGCATGACTGGCGTGCGGATCGGGTGCCACCGGTGTCTTGCCGTTGCGCAGGCGAATCACCGCTGCCAGCCCCACCGCGACCGTTGCCGTCAGCAACAACGGGGCATCGTCCGCATCATCGGGCACGCTCGCCAGCAGCATGCGCACCGCCGCCAGAGGTGGCAGCCGGCCAGCAATCGGCAGCAGATCGTGTAACCGCGCGAACGCGCGTTCGCGCGCCTGGCCCAGGTCGCGGCGCAAATCGCCCTCGGCAAGCGGACGACCGACGAAATCCTGCCAGAGCACGCCGGTCAGCCACTCGAAGCTGCGATGACCAGCGATCTCCTGAAGATAATGGCCTCGCAGGATCAGCACGCCGGCCTCGCCATCGACCTTGCTCAGCACTGTCTCGGCTGCGACCACGTGTTCCAGACCATCGGCCACATCGCCACGCGGCATGTGGGTCCTCCTTTATCGGTTAATGTCGTCCCGGTTGACGTCGTCTTTGCATGCAAGCAGCCTGTGGCGTCAATCTTGATCAAGTGAATCAATATGCCCGAGGATCTCGCACGTCCGCCCAGCCGTTGGCTCACCGCCGAACAGGCCATCGCCAAACTCGGCGTGTCACGCCAGACGCTGTACGCCTATGTCAGCCGAGGGCGGATCGGTGCCGTGACCGCGCCGAACGATCCGCGCCGCAGCCTGTACGATGCCGCCGATATCCGCCGGCTGGCGGAACGAAACCGCGGGGGGCGAAGCCGCCACTCGGTTGCCGCCTCGACGATAAGCTGGGGCGAGCCGATCCTGGTCTCCGCCATCACGCGCATCGAAGGCGGCCGCCTGGAATATCGCGGCCAGGACGCGATAGCGCTGTCCGCCACTGCAACGCTGGAAGACATCGCCGCGTTGTTGTGGCAGGTGGATGCCCTGCCCCCGCGACAACCTGGACGTGCCTGGCCGCGCGCCCGCGCCGCTTCGGGGGTGGCGGAACGCTGCATATCCGCAGCAGCGGAACTGGTGATGGCGGGCCGCTGGACAGGCCGGGTGGAAAGCGTGCTGCCGGACGCAGTGCGCATCCTCGATCGCATTGCCTGGGCGGCGTCCGGTGCGCCTGGCAGTGCGGTCAATCCATCATCGCAACCGCTGCATGAACGGTTGGCAGCCGTTTGGGACGTGGGGCCGAAAGCCGCCGACTTGATTCGCCGCGCCCTCGTATTGACGGCGGACCACGAACTCAACGTGTCAACCTATGCCGCGCGCGTGGTGGCCTCGACCCGTGCGCCACTCGGCGCCTGCGTGCTGGCCGGGCTCGCCGCACTGATCGGGCCGTTGCATGGCGGCGCGACCGACGAAGTGCATGCCCTGCTTGCCGACCCATCGATGATGGCCGACGCGGAATCCGCCGTTGCGATTCGGTTGGCGCGCGGCGAACGCATACCGGCGTTCGGCCACAAGCTGTATCCGAACGGCGATCCGCGCGCGGCGGCATTGTTGCCACGACTGCCGGCCCGCTCGCAGGGCCAGCGGCTGATCGATGCGATGCAGAGCGATGACCGGCATCGCGCCCAACATCGATTTTGCATTGCTGATGCTGGAACAGCGATTGCGTTTGCCCACCGGCGCGGCTTTCGCCCTGTTCGCCGTCGGGCGGACGGTTGGCTGGATCGCGCACGCATTGGAACAATGGCGCGACGGCACGTTGATCCGGCCGCGTGCGGTGTATCCGGGGGACGGCGCAAGGGCGCCTGTGCAGGGGTGACGGGTTTCGCCGCGGTTAACCATCGGGCGGCGCAACCGTCCCTCGCATCAGCTGCCGATATTGACCACCTGCACACGCCGATTCCGCGCCTCCGGCGTTTGGGCGGCGTGGCAATCGCCAGCCCTTCCTCGCCCATGCCGATCGGCTCCACGCGGCTGCGATCGACATGGAACGGGTTGACCAGATAATTCACCACCGCGTCGGCACGCCGTTCCGACAACGCCTTGTTGGCTCCGGGTGAGCCTACCGTGTCGGTATGGCCCTCGATGCGGAACCGATAGCTGGCCAGCGAACGATCGGTCAGCGCCTGGCCAAGCCGATCGAGCGTCTGTATCGCCTGTGGCGTGAGGTCGGCGGAACCGGTGGCGAATTGCACAGTCAGACTGACTGCGGGCGCCGCGTGGCGTGCGCTGCGGCCGTTGGATGGTTCGCGCGCGGCAAGGACGGCCCAGTGGATGCCACGCGTCGCGCCTGATTATGCCGGTCGGCGTCAGCGATTTGACGATGTCCTGTGTGCTGGGGTTGCTCTGTGCCGATCCAGCCGACGGCACCAGCAGGACGGCGACCAACAGGATGACGGCTAGTCAGTGCAACTGGATACAAGCATGACAGGCTCCTCCGCCAAACAGTCGCCCCGTTATATCACGAAGCCGGTCGCCATAATCGTCTTCACACAGTTGCGATCAGGCGGATTTGCCCAGGGAAATTTCGGCAATTTCCATGGCGCTTGCGAAGCGATCGCGCGGGATCGGCGCGTCGCGCGGCGATATCCGCCATAGATCGCATGTCCCCCGCGCAGCCAGAAACAATCGGCGACGGCAAAGCCAGCCTCGGCCAACCACTGAAGCTGGCGGCAGCCGGGCGGGCTGATCGACCGGATCGGGATGGCGATAATGGTTCCATCGCGCCGCCCGAACGCCGCGATCCGCGCGGCGCCATCCGGCAGGTGACGCGCCTGCTCCTCCACCGCTTTGTCCCAGCCGCCAGCAAATACATCGGCCACTTCGGCACGCGCCGGAGCAACAAGGTCCGCCAGCAGCAGCGCGCCATCATCAGCCAGGCGCGGGCAAAGCGCATGATACAGCGCACGTTTGCCGGCATCCGGCAGGTGATGCACCGCAAGCGAGCTGACGATGACGCCGGCGCCATCGGCCAGGGGCAGCCAATCCGTGGCCGCAAGGTCGAAGCCGGCGGTGGTGGCGCGATCGCCGAACGTGGCCACGCGGGACGCAGTGGCAGCGCGCATGCTGTCGGAGCCGTCGAGACCGAGGTATCGCGCATGCGGAAACGCTGTCAGCAGGGCGGCCGCCAACAGCCCCTCGCCACAAGCCAACTCCACGATGCGGAACACAGCGTCGGCGGCATACGGCACCAGGTCAGCAGCGTGGCGATCTGTTCCGTGCGGTCGGGCACCGCAACGGGTGCCAGGCGGCGATACAATTCCGAAATCGTCCTCGCTCCAGCTATCGGTCAGTATCGCTGGTCGCACGATCACCGGGACCAGTTCGCCGGGCTGGCCGTCTTCGCGCTGCAGCTCCAGGTGCCGCTCGTGGAAAGCGGCAACCGACGGGCGGTGCGCGATGGAAACCAGCGTCGTGTTCGGCAGCCGCGCCTTCAGCGTGCGGTAAAGTTCCGCCTCCGCTTCAGGGTCCAGGCTGGCGGTCGCTTCATCCAGGAACAGCCAGTCCGGTTTCGCCAGCAGCGCACGCGCCAACGCGACGCGCTGCTGCTCGCCGCCGGACAGCTGCTGCGGCCAGTTTTCCTCGTTGTCGAGCCGCGCGACCAACTGCGGCAGGCCGGCATCGTCCAACGCGCGCGCGATCTCTTCCTGGCTGTGGGTATCTGGCGGATGCGGATAGCTCACCACGTTGCGCAGCGAGCCGAGTGGAATGTAGGGCTGCTGCGGCAGGAACAGGCAGCGCTCCGCTGGCCGTTGCACGCGCCCGTGGCCGAATGGCCAGATGCCGGCAAGGGCGCGAAACAGCGTGGACTTGCCGGACCCGGACCGGCCGGTGACGACAACGGAATGGCCCGGCTCGAGCACCAGATCGGCATCCGCCAGCAGCTTCGTGCCATTCGGCAGTTCCAGCGTGGCATGGCGCATCTGCACCGACCCGTCTGGCGCACCGGCCATCGCAAAGCCCGGTGCCGAACGCGGCGCGCGCCGCGACCACCGCGCGGTGGAAGGTCATCAGCCGCTCGACGATCGCGTGCCATTGCGCCAGATCGGCATACCGGCTGATGAACCAGGACAAGGCGTCCTGCACACGGCCGAATGCGCCGGCGGTCTGCGTCAGTCCACCCAGCGGAATCTGGCCGGAAAAAAACCGCGGTGCCGCGACGATGAACGGAAACACCACGGCCACCTGGTCATAGCCGGCGGTCAGCGCGTTCAGCAGTTTGGTGCGCTGCATGATCGCCCACCAGTTGGTGATGACGCCGTGGAAGCGGTCGCCCAGCGCATGCTTTTCCTGCGCCTCGCCGGAATACAGCGCGATGCCTTCCATGTTCTCGCGCACGCGCACCAGGGCGTAGCGGAAATCCGCCTCGACGCGCTGCTGGCGAAAACGCAGCGCGGCCAGCGGGCGGCCCACCAGATGCGTCAGCCAGGTGCCGACGATCGCATAGACCAGCGCGACCCAGACCATGTAGCCGGGGATGGCGATGCCAAACACCGTGACCGTGCCGGACAGCGACCATAGGATGCCCAGGAAGCTGAACAGGGTCACGACGTTCGCCAGCATGCTGATGCCGAACGTCAGCGTATTGTCGATGAAGTCGCGAATGTCCTCGGCGATGCGCTGGTCCGGGTTGTCGGTGCCGATCGCCGCCCGATCCGTGGTCAGGCTGATGCGGTAATAGGCGCGATCGGCCAGCCACTCATCCAGGTAGCGCACGGTCAGCCAGCGGCGCCAGCGGATCAGCAGCCACTGCTGACAGATAGGTGAAATAGACCGCGACGACGATGTACACGGCGGCGATTTCGCAGAACCCCGGCATGAAACCGCTGGGTGTCCGGCGATAGACGAACAGCAGGTCCCAGAACGCGGGATAGTTCTTGTCCTGCAGCGAGTTGAAGAACTCGCGGTTCCAGAAGCTCAGCACGACCGTCATGCCGACCAGCAGCAGCCGAAGCGCGATGATCGAGGCCAGCAGGCCCCAGGCGGACCACTTCTCCTCCGAGCGATAATAGGGTGCGGACAGGTGCCATGCATCCCGCACGAATGACCTCAGAGCGCGCATTCAGGAGTGATCTCTCGTCAGGGTGGTTGATGGTGGTCAGTGTGGTTGATGGTGGTTCGCAGGGCGGCAAGCCAGTCGGTCAGGCGCTGGCGGTTCACGCCAAGATCGCCATAGCCATACACGCTGCGCGAATACAGCACGAGCGTGCTGCCATCGGCGCCCGCCTCATTGACCTGGGCGGCGACCAGGTCGGGGAAATTGAATACCGCGCTGCGGGCCACGAAGTGGATCTGGCCCTGTGCCGGGTATTCGGCCGCAAGGTATATTCGTGGCTGAGCGGCCGCCACCGCACGCACCGCCTGGTAGAGCTCTGCCGCCGGGATGCCGAAGGCCGGTGTGACGATATCCGGCGCGGGTTGCGTTCCCACCGGCGCGGCGAGCGCGCTGTTGGGACTGGCCGGTCCGCTGCAGATGGCTCATGTCCATCAGCGCCGGTGTCGGCAGGCCGTGTGCTCCAGTCGCGGCGCAGGCCGGCAGGAGCAATCCGATGAGCCAGGCCAACGGCGTCATCGCATCGTCGGCGGTGTATCGCATACCCCGCTCATGGCGCGGATTGGGTTCCGCGGCAAGTTGCCGACCGCTTACGGTCTGTTCCCCGACCGAGACCGGCGATATCGCACACGGCCTGCTCTGGCAGTCATTGCCGCCGGACTGGGACCTGGCGGGCTGCTTTCGACGCGAGGGGCGGCGCAACATCCTCCTCCTCGCCTTGCGGGAAGGGCCAGAGGAAAAGATGCGAGCCTCATCGGTTCCGCTCACCCGACGACCGCCTCATCGCTCTTCCCCGACGCGCGCGGCGGTTGTTTCGCTTGGTCCGGGGTGCATCCGCGGTTCGAAATAGCCTGCCACGCTGTTCGAGCATAATTCGAGAATTCTCCGCCCGGGAATCGGGCCGCATGGAACAGTCACGCACGACACGCGCATTGCCTACCCAGTCGCACAGTATTACGCCAGAAAGAACGGTTCTGGAACGAACAGCATCAGTTGTTCAAACTGTGCAAACAACCCCGGAGACCAAACAACCCCTGCGCCCGGACTCTCTTTAGAGAAGGCTGCCGCGGCTGCGCCAATCCATTGCCAAAGCCAGTGTGTTCAGCTCACATACTGGCACAGCGCATGGTGCTCGCTCACGGTCCCGTGAAACGGTGGGTAACGATACATCGAACAGGGCGGCAACGATGCCTCAATACAAGGCATATACGACGACGGTGGTTGGCGCGCATAGCGTGCCCCGCTGGTATGAAGCGCTGGATCGGCTGGTGACTCTGGGGCAACTCTTGCCGGCCGACTTCACCGATGCACAATTCCGCGCGACGCAAGCGGCCATTGTCGAACAGGAAACCGCCGGGATCGACGTGATAACCGGCGGCGAAATGCATCGGCGCACGCATAATCGTCACTCGCCGCCAAACGCCATGCTGAATCATTTCTGGCAAAAGATCCCGGCGTTCCACAACGCCAACCGCCCGCGACCGATCAGCAAGCATGATCCCAACGTGTTTCATCCGGCCGCCGTCTGTCGCGGGCCGATCGATCGGACACACCGATCTGGGTCTGGTCGATGAGTTCCGAATGGTTGCCGCCTTCGCGCGCAAGCCGGTCAAGATCACGATGACGGGACCGCACCTGCTGGCCGCTCGTGGCGTATGACGAGTACTACAATGACCTGCCGCGGATGATGGCCGATCTGGGCAAGTTGCTGCAATCAGAACTTCAGACGGCTGGTGGCGGCCGGCTGCAGACATATCCAGATCGATGAGCCGTATTTCACGGTGGCGGACGACGCGGAGGTGCGGTCTGCGGTCGACGCGATCAACATGGCATTCGAGGGCCTGCCCGACGATGTGCATCGCACGGTTCATATCTGCCAGGGCAATTACGCCGTCGGTCCCGACTATGACGGCCAGATCGGCCATCGCTACTTCGACACGGGCCGCTACAAGGCGGACCTGGTCTGCCAGATCGAGTGCGATGCGGTGCTGATCGAGCACGACATGACCGATCACTACGAGGGCCTGCTGGGCAACCGCCAACTCGGCGTCGGCGCCGTCGACGTGCAGGCGCCCAACATCGAAACCGGTGAACTGGTGGCGGATCGCATCAGGTCGCATGGCTGGCTGCGCACCGGAGCAGACGATCATCACCAGTTCGTGCGGCTTCAACCATCTGCCCAGGCACATCGCCATGGGCAAGATGCGAGCGATGACGGAAGCCAAGAGCCATCCTCGGCGGCAGCTGCGGATTAGCCGGCGCACGGACAGCCAGCACGGGGATGAGCGAATCAGCCACCCGACCGCGCGGCTACCGCCGTGGCATTTCGGCTATGCCCGAAGAGCAGTCTGCGTCTGCTGGAGGCGACCGCCGGCACCGGGGCGTTCGAGCTCGATCTGGACGACGCATCGGTTGCTGACGACGCCGCAGGTCGGCGTGCTGTTCGGCTTCGATCCCACGATGCCGGAACCGACCTTGGCGGATTTCGAGCGGGCGATCTTCTTCGACGATGTGCCGAAGTTGCGCGCGGCGATGGAGGCCGCCCGCCAGAGCCGGCGCATTCAATGCGGAACTGCGCGTCAGGCATCCTGACGGCACGGTCCATTGGCTGGCGGCAAAGGCCGAGATTGTTCGCGACGGTGATGGCGCTCCGCACTTGTTGCGCGGCACATGTTACGATATCTCTGAGCGCAAGGCACTGGAGGTCCGGCTGCTGGCGCTCAATGAAATGCTGGAAGCGCGCGTCGCGGAAGTGCGCGACGAAGCGCGGACACTGGAGATCCTGAATCGCACCGGCGTTGCGCTTGCGGCGGAACTCGACCTGGAGCGCCTGGTGCAGACTGTCACCGATGCCGGCGTGGAAATCACCGGCGCCCAGTTCGGCGCATTCTTCTACAATGTGCTGAACGAATGCGGGTGAGTGCGTACACGCTTCATACCTTGTCCGGCGTGCGTCGCGCGAGGCATTTGCGGGATTTCCCATGCCGCGCAACACCGCGATGTTCGAGCCGACGTTTCGCGGCACCGGGCCGGTCCGTTCCGACGATATCACGGCCGATCCCCGCTATGGGCAGAGCGCGCCGTATCACGGCATGCCGAAGGGCCATTTGCCGGTGCGCAGCTACCTGGCGGTGCCGGTGACATCGCGTTCCGGCGACGTGCTTGGCGGCCTGTTCTTCGGCCATGCCGAACCGGGTGGGTTTCACCGAGCGCGAGGAACGCATCATCATCGGCATCGCCGCGCAGGCCGCCGTCGCCATCGACAATGCGCGGCTGTACCAGACCAGCCAGCAGGAAATCGAAGCCCGCAAGCAGACCGAGCAGGAATTGCAGGCGCTGAACGAAACGCTGGAGCAGCGCGTCAGCGACCGCACGCAGGAACTTGGAGGCAAGTTTCGCCCAGTTGAGCGAGAGCGAACGCCGCTTTCGCCTGCTGGTCGAAGCGGTAACCGATTATGCGATCTTCATGCTGGATCCCGCGGGGCACGTCGTCAAATGGAACCCCGGCGCGCAGCGGATCAAGGGTTACACCGCCGATGAAATCGTCGGCCAGCACATCTCACGCTTCTATACCGAGGAAGACCGGCGCAACGGCGTTCCCGACGCGTGTCATCGCGACCGCGGCTGAGACCGGGAAATTCGAAGGCGAAGGCTGGCGCGTCCGCAAGGATGGCACTCGCTTCTGGGCCAACGTCGTCCTCCGACGCAATCCATGACGAGCAGGGCAATTGATCGGGTTCGCCAAGGTCACCCGCGATCTGACCGAGAAGCGGGCCGCCGAGGAGCGACTGCGCCAGGCGCAGAAGATGGAGGCCATCGGCCAGCTCACCGGTGGCGTTGCGCATGACTTCAACAATCTGCTGACGGTGATCTCCGGCAATCATGGAGGCGCTGCAACGCCGTCTGTCGGAGCGCGGCGACGATCAGTCTGCTGCGGATGGTGAACTCCGCCATGCTTGCGGTCGTCGCGCGCGGCGGTGCTGACGCATCAGCTTCTGGCGTTTTCGCGGCGCCAGCCCCTCCAGCCGAAGTCGATTTCCATCAACACGCTGATCACCGGCATGGCGGAAATGGTCCGGCGGATACTGCCCGAGAACATCGCCATCGAGACGGTGCTGGCGGGCGGTATCTGGCCGACGTTCGTCGACGCCAATCAGCTTGAGAACTCGCCTGCTCAATCTGGCGGTGAATGCGCGCGACGCGATGCCCGATGGCGGCAAGCTGACGATCGAAGCGGCGAATGTGTATCTCGACGAGAACTATGCGGCCGCCGCGGACGTGCCGGCAGGCCAGTACGTCGGCATATTCGTCAGCGACTCTGGCGTCGGCATGGCGCCGGACGGTGCTGGACAAGGCGTTCGAGCCGTTCTTTACGACCAAGGAGGTCGGGCAAGGTACCGGCCTGGGTCTGTCGCAGGTCTATGGCTTCGTGCGGCAGTCGCGGCGGACACGTGAAGATCTACAGCGAGGTCGGGGTCGGGCACGACGGTGAAGATCTATCTGCCGCGGCTTGTCACGTCGGACAGCGCGGCCGAGGAGCAGGCTGCCGTCACCACGGTTCAATCCGGCCACGGCGAGACCGATCCTGGTGGTGGAAGATGAACCGGAGGTGCGCAACTTCGCCGTCGAGGCATCTGCGAGAGCTCAATTACCGCGTGCTCGATGCGCCGGACGGTGCGCACGCCTTGCGCATTCTCGACGCCCATCGCGAAATCGTGCTGCTGCTGACCGATGTCGGGCTGCCGGGCGGCATGAATGGCCGCCAGCTTGCCGATGAGGCGCGTCGGCGGCGGGCCAGACCTGAAGGTGCTGTTCACCAGCGGCTACGCGCGAAATGCGATCGTGCACCACGGGCGGCTTGATCCTGGGGTGGAACTGATCACCAAGCCGTTCACCTTCGCCGGGCTGGCGGCGAAGGTTCGTCATGTCTTGGACACGTAGCTACGCGGCTCACGACAACAGGCTGTGAGCGCACGCGGTCTGGCCATAGTTCCGACCCGCTTGCCGGCTAACCATTGCCTCGGACGGGATCCATAGGAAGGGGACATGGATCGAGAGAATGCGAGCACAGTGGCCATCATTGACGATGACGCTGATGTAGGCTTGGTGCTTGGCGCGTTGTTGGAAAATGCCGGTCACAGCTGTGCAGACTTACAGGTCGGGCACGCAGTTCCTGGCGGATCCTGGTCATGCCGAGGTGGCATGCCTGGTGATAGATCAGAACATGCCGGGAATGACCGGGCTGCGAATTGCTGCTGGAACTGGAGCGTCGCGGGCTGAAACCATTCCCGCGCTGCTGATCACCGGGTCGCAGGACGCCGAGATTGCGAGGGAAGCCGACCGTCTCGGGGCAATGACCGTGATGCAGAAGCCGGTGCCGTCGCAGGAGCTGCTGCAGTTCGTGGCGTTTTCGGCGGGGCTCGGCATAGCCTGCGCTGTCGACGCAGCGCTTTCGGGTTGACCACATTGATTGGTGCGCCCGCCGCGTATGCCAGGATCTGGTCGAAGATGTCGGTGAACTGCACTTCGGTACTCGTCGCGCGTCACGTAGCCGATGTGCGGTGTGCAGATCGCGTTGTCCAACGCCAGCAACGGATGCCGCGCGTCGGTCACCGGCTCCTGTTCGTAGACATCGACCGCCGCCATGCCGGGGCGGCCGGCACGCAGCGCCTGCGGCCAGAGCGCCCGGATTCGATCAGCGGTGCCCGGCTGGTGTTCACCAGGATCGACGTCGGCTTCATGCGGGCGAGATCGGCGGCAGTGACGATGCCGCGAGTTGCGGGCACCAGGCGCATGTGCAACGTGATGACGTCGCATCTGCTCGAAGAACGCCTGCTTGCTGTCTGCTGCCGCGTAGCCGTCGGCGCGGGCGTGATCCAGCGATGCCTTCGCGCGCCCATACCAGCACAGTTCATGCCGAAGGCCGTGCCGTAGCCTGCGACGACCTGCCGATGCGCCCGTAGCCGTAAATGCCGAGTGTCTTGCCGCGCAGACTGGTGCCGACGCCGATCTGCCATCGGCCGTTGCGCAGTGCCGACGCCTGCTGTGGAATTTGTCGCGCCGCAGCCAGCACCAGCGCCCAGGTGAGTTCGGCTGTCGCATAGGACGGTGTGTCCGCGTGTTGGCTCGACGACACGATGACGCCGAGCCGTGTGCACGCATCGATATCGATGTGCGGATAGACGCTGCGCTGGCTGATCAGCCGCAGCTTGGGCAGGCGTTCCAGCAGACGGCGCCTGGATCCTGGTTCGCTCCCTGATCAGCACCAGCGCTTCGATATCCTTCAGCCGTTCGGCTAATAAGTCCGTGTCCTGGACATGATCGTTCCAGATCGTGACCTCGTGCCCCGCCAGCTTGCTGAAGCAGCGCAGCGTGCGCACGGTGTCGTGGTAGTCGTCCAGGATCGCGATCTTCACCGCGCGGTCCCATGCGATCGGTGCGCGCCATGTGCGCGAGCAATGCCTCGCCGCGTGCCGTCAATTCGATCAGCGCGGGTTGGCCGGGCGTATGGCTATGCGCGATCAGCCCGTCGTCGATCGCATCTTCCCAGATCGTCAGCCGTGGACAGGAGGTTCGCCAGGCGTCCATCACATCGGCATAGGTCCGCGGCTCACGCGCAAGCCATGCCAGGAAGTCGATCGTCAGCGGCGTGAGGATGTCGCTCATGTCTGCCTCTCACCTGTTCTGAATTGCCTGATCAATCCGGCTCAGCTTGCTTACCGCGCGGTCGAATTGCGCCAGGTAGATGTTCTCGTCTGCATCCAGCCAGATACCGTGCACGTTGAACGCGCCGGCAAAAGGCTCGTCGCGGCCGAGGTGGACCAGCTTGCGGCGGTCCTTGGTCCAGATCGAAACGCCATCGGCGCCGGCGACATAGATCGCCTCGCGTCCGAACGCCAGATCACTCGGCATCATGAAGCCGGTCCATTGCGCCAGTACTTCGCCCGCCGTCGAGAAAATCTGGATGCGATGGTTTTCGCGGTCGCACACGTACAGCCGATCCTCGGCATCGGCGGTAATGAAATGCACCAGCGCAAACTGGCCCGGTCCCGTCGCCTGGCTCGCCCCAGGAATGCTTCAGTTCGCCCTCGGCCGAGAAGCAATGCACCCGGCGGTTGCCATAGCCGTCGGACACGAACAGCTCGCCGTTCGATGCGATGGCAATGCCGGTCGGCATGTTGAACGGCTTGCCATAGAGCGTGGGCTCGCTGCGCCCGGACTGCCGAGGGTGCGCAGCTTCGTGCCGTCCGCCGTGTGCTGCGTGACAGTGTGCAGTCCAGAATCGGCGATCCATACATGGCCGGCCGGATCGATGGTCATGCCATGCACGAACGACGAGAAACTCGCCTTCGCCCCACGACGTGACGAAGCGCCCTCGGCATCGAACACCATCACCGGATGCGCCGCGCGCGACAGCACATAGACGTCGCCATTGGCCGCGGTGGCGCCCTTCACGCAGGTCTGCGGCGGACCGGATTGGCCCGTCTCGCCGAAATTCCACCAGCGCGGCGGCTTCGCCCAGTTGCGGCGGAACCGATAGCGATAATCGCCCGAACCGATTTCGTGGTCCTGGTCGGCGAGTTCGTTCATGGCGTGCCCTCCTGTGTCGCGGGGACCAAAGCCTGCGCCGGGTTCCGCGAGGTAGACTTCTTCCTCTGGCGTGTTGACGCGGCCGAGTATGGCATTGCGATGTGGGAAACGGCCGAACCGGCGGATCACGTCGCGATGGCCGCGCGCCGGATTCATTCGCCGGTTCGCCCAAGTTCCTCGCGCACCGCGGCGAACAGACGCGTGGCGTCGTCCTGGTCCGCCAGGTTTTCGGAATGCACCAGCGGCAGGTAGAAGAACATGCGCTCGACCGGACCGACCTGCTGGTCGAAGCCGCGGGCAAGTGCGTCGCGCGCCACCGCGCGTGCGCTGGCCGTCGGCGGCATAGGTCTCCGGTGAACCGCGATGCAGGTTGCGCGACATCTGGTCGAGCAGGATCAGCAGTGCAAGCGCTCCGCGCGGCGTCTCGGCCCAGTGATCCAGCCGTCCCAATTTCGCCTCGCGCAGTGCATCGACGAAGCGGTTGCATCCGGAGTCGAACGCGATGTTCTTCTCGAACCATGATCTTCCGTCGCACCGTCGGGTCGCCGGCGAACCAGAAGTGCAGGACCTGGTCTGGTGTTATCATGCGACGTTCACCGTAATGACATGCACTAATGGGACGATCCTCCCTTGCTTCGCGCATCGCATCAAGGCGCCAGCGCGCGCTCCAGCAGCCGCACGGAATGGATCGCCGCGCGGCCACCCAGATCGCGGATCTGGTGTCGGCAGGATGTCCCATCGGCAACGATGATGTCACTCTGCCGCGGCCGCGCGGACAGCCGGCAACAGGCCAGCCTCGGCCATCGCGCGCGATTCCTCCTGCGTCTCGGCCTGATAGCCGAACGAGCCCGCCATGCCGCAGCAAGACGATGCGATCGGCTTCACCGCCAGGTCGGGAATCCGCTTCAGCGTCTCGATAGCCGCCGGAAATACACCGAATGACTTTCTGATGGCAGTGCCCATGCACATGCGCCGTCGCAGGCATTGCCTTAAGCGGCAGCTCGCGGCTTCTCGCGCGCCAGGAATTCGCTCAGCAGGAACGCGCGGCCGGCCAGCGCATCGGTCGCGGCACCCGGCAGCAGCGACCGGTACTCGTCACGCAAGCGTGAGCAGGCACGACGGTTCCAGACCGATCACCGGCAGCTCGCCGCTGCCAAGTATGTCGAGCGTGCGCCAGCGCCTCGCTGCGCGCCTTGTCCACCATGCCGGCGGCGAGGAAGCTGCGGCCGCAGCACATCGGCCGCCCGCGATGCGGCCGGCATGCGCACGCGATATCCCGCCGCGGTCAGCACGCGCAGTGCGGCGCGCAGATTCTCCGGTTCGAACCAGCGATTGAACGTGTCGGCCAGCAGCATCACTTCGCCGCGCTGGCGCGACGGGACGAACGCATGCAGCCTCGCGGTCGCGGAATGCGTCGCGCCGCCACGCCGGCAGCGGGCGATCCGCGGCAAGGCCCAGCATGCGCTCGCCCAGCCGCCGCAACGCCGGCACCCGGTTGCGCAGATTGGCCAGCGGCGCGAGCGGTGCAACCAGCGGTGCATAGCGCGGCAACTCCGCGATCAGCCAATCGCGCCGCGTCAGCCCTTGCGGTCGAACTGCGCCGCCAGCACCTCGATCTTCATCTTCGCCATGTCCACGCCGGTCGGGCATTCGCGTTTGCACGCCTTGCACGATACGCACAGCGCCATCGCATCGGCCACCGCATCCGACGCCATCGCGTCCGCGCCGAGCTGTCCGGTCAGCGCCAGTCGCAGCGTGTTGGCGCGCCCGCGCGTCAGATGCGTTTCGTCGCGCGTCACGCGGTACGACGGGCACATCACGCCGGCATCGAACGCGCGGCAGGTGCCGTTGTTGTTGCACATCTCCACCGCGCCGAGCATGCCGCCCAAGGGGTCCGGGATGCTCCGACCAGTCGAGCTTGGGCGTGAAATCGGTCACCGCCGCATAGCCCGGTCCGTAGCGGAACAACGTACGGTCATCCATGCGCGGCGGGCGCACGATGCGGCCAGGGTTGAGCATGTTGCTCGGATCGAACGCGTCCTTCACCGTCTCGAACGCGCGCACGATGCGCGACCCGAACATGGTCTCGTGGAATTCACTGCGAACCAGGCCGTCGCCATGTTCGCCGCTGTGCGACCCCTTGTACTCGCGCACGAGAGCGAAACATTCCTCGGCCACCGCTCGCATGGTGGCGACATCGTGCGGGTCCTTCATGTTCAGCACCGGGCGGACATGCAGGCAGCCGACCGAGGCGTGCGCGTACCAGGTACCCTTGGTGTCATGCCGTGCGAACACGTCGTTCAGCCGTTCGGTATAGTCGGCAAGATCCTCCAGATCGACGGCGCAGTCCTCGATGAACGACACCGGCTTCCCGTCGCCCTTCATCGACATCATGATGTTGAGGCCGGCTTCGCGCACCGCCGCGATATCGGCCTGAAAACCCGCATCGGCCGCGCGCACGACAGCGTCGGGATGGCCAAGATCGCTCATCAGTTCATCGAGCTGGTCCAGTTTCGTGATCAGCGGCGCATCGTCATGACCATGGAATTCGACGATCAGCAGCGAGTCCGGTTCGCCGATCAGCATGCGGTCGATCGTCGCGCGGTAGATCGGAATGCCGCGACCCAGATCGATCATCGTGCGATCGACCAGTTCCACCGCTTCGGGATCGAGCTCCACGATATGCTGCGCGGCCTGCATGGCGTGGCGGAATGTCGGGAACTGGCAGATGCCGAGCAGCTTGCGCGGCTTGATCGGATGCAGCGCGAGTTCGATGGCGGCGGAGAATGCCAGCGTGCCTTCCGAGCCCACCAGCAGCCGAGCCAGATTCTCCTGTCCCGCAAGCCGCGCGACCGGCGTCAGCACATCGATGTTGTAGCCACCGACACGCCGAAGCTGCGATGGAAACCGCGCCGCGATCTCTTCGGCCTCGGACGCGCCAAGCGCACGCAGGCGCTGGATCAGATCGGCAATGCCGGTCGGCACATCGGCGCCGATGTTGTCCGGCAGCAGACCGAACTTGTGCTGCGTGCCGTCCGCCAGGATGGCGTCGATCGCGCGCACGTTGTCGGCCATCAGCCCATAGCGGATCGACTTCGAGCCGCAGGAATTGTTGCCGGCCATGCCGCCGATCGTGCAGCGCGCATGCGTCGACGGATCGACCGGGAAGAACAGCCCATGCTGCCGCAGCGCCGCATTCAGATGGCCCAGCACCACGCCAGGTTCCACCAACGCGGTGCGCGCATCGGGATCGATATGCAGAATGCGGCGCAGGTGCTTGGAGCAATCGATGACCAGCGCGCGGTTCACCGTCTGGCCGCACTGGCTGGTGCCGCCGCCGCGCGGCAGCACGGGCACGCCTTCCTCGCGCGCGATCGCCAACGCCGCGGCGACGTCGCCGATTTCCTCCGGCACGATCACGCCGATCGGTTCGACCTGATAGATCGATGCGTCGGTGGCGTAGCGGCCGCGATCGGCGCGATCGAACAGCACGGCGCCGCGGATCTCGTGGCGCAGCCGCTCGGCCAATCGCGAATCGCCAGGCGCAATCGCAACGTCGTTCACAATATGTGCCTCATGGCCTACCACTTTCATTGCCCGAGTGGGTAACATGCCGGGATGAACGGGTCACGCCCGGATGGCGCGCGGAAACGGCGAACGGCATCGCTGCGACAACTGCGCGGCTGGTACGCCGAGGAATTGCGCTTTGCCGGACCGGTGGAGTCCGATGCGATTGTGCAGGCTTTTGCCACCACACCGCGCGAACGCTTTCTCGGGCCGGGACCTTGGCAGACATACAGTGACAGCGGCCGCGGCGGTTACCGCACGACGCCGGACGCCGACCCTCGACACATCTACCACGACGTACTGGTCGCGCTGGATGCCGAAAGGCGCATCAACAATGGTGCGCCTTCACTGTGGGCCTTCGTGCTCGACCAGACGCAGATCGCACCCGGGGAGAGCGTGCTGCATCTGGGCTGCGGCACCGGCTATTACAGCGCGATCATGGCCGAGTTGGTCGGGCCGGATGGTTCGGTCACAGCGGTGGAACGCGACGGCGCTCTTGCGGAACGTGCGCGCAAGGCACTGGTAGCCTGGCCGCGAATCACATCAGTCGCGGCGGACGGCGGGAACTACGACGGCGGACTGCGGGATGTCATCGTGGTGAGTGCCGGCGCCACGCATCCAATGCCCGCCTGGCTCGACGCCTTGCGGCTTGGCGGTCGATTGGTGTTTCCGCTGACCTCGGAGCGGCTCGGCGGTTTCATGCTGAGGGTCACGCGAGGCGACGCCGCAGACTGGCTGACGGTGTCGTTGTTGTGCCGGGCGTGGTTCATACCATTCATCGGCGCGCGAGACGCGGACCTCGACAATCGGCTTGCGGCGCAGATCGCGGCCGGCCACGCCGACCTCGTGCGCTCGCTGCGGCGGGACGTCCACGACCCGGATGAAAGCTGCTGGCTGCACGGCGACGGTTTCTGCCTGTCGTGGCGTGACACTGGGCCTGCGCGGCCAGGTTGATTGGCAAGCCGCGGGAGAAGCGCCAAGCTGCCGCCCCCTGGGTAGGAGGCTCCATGACGCAGTACCATGCCGGCCGTCATTTCCTGCAGATCCCCGGACCGACCAACGTGCCGGACAAGGTCCTGCGGGCCATCGACAATGCCACCATCGACCATCGCGGCCCCGACTTCGGCCGCCTGGGGCTGGAAATCCTGACCAATCTGCGGACCATCTTTCAGACCAAGGGACCCGTGGTGATCTATCCCGCATCCGGCACCGGCGCGTGGGAAGCGGCGATGACCAACACGTTATCGCCCGGCGACACGGTGCTGATGTGCCGCACCGGTTGGTTCGCCTCGCTGTGGAACGAAATGGCGCAGCGGTTGGACCTCAAGCCGATCTTCATCGACACCGACTGGCGCCGCGGTGCGGACGTCGATGCGATCGGCGCCGCGCTCACCGATGATCGCGCGCACAAGATCAAGGCGGTGTGCGTGGTGCACAACGAGACCTCGACCGGCTGCACCAGCCGCATCGACGAAGTCCGCACCGCGATGGATGCGGCGAAGCATCCCGCGCTGCTGATGGTCGATACGATCTCCTCGCTGGCGTCGATCGATTACCGGCACGACGCATGGGGCGTTGACGTCACTATCGCCGGCTCGCAGAAGGGGCTGATGCTGCCGCCCGGCCTGTCGTTCAACGCGATCAGCGACAAGGCGCTGAAGGCCACCGAAACCGCCAGGCTGCACCGCAGCTACTGGGATTGGCGGCCGATGCTCGAGGCCAACAAGACCGGCTACTTCCCCTACACGCCGGGCACCAACCTGCTGTTCGGATTGAACGCCGCGATGGGCATGCTGTTCGAAGAGGGCCTGCCGAACGTGTTCGCGCGTCACGACCGCCATGCCGAGGCAACGCGTCGTGCGGTGCGCGCGTGGGGGCTGGAGGTGCAGTGCGCCGACCCCCGGCATTATTCCTCGTCGCTGACCGCGGTGCGCCTGCCAGAGGGTCACAGCGCCGACGCGCTGCGCGCCACCATCCTGGAAAAATGCAACATGAGCCTGGGGAACGGTCTGGGCATCCTGAAGGACCGCGTGTTCCGCATCGGCCACCTCGGCGACTTCGGCGACCTGCAACTGATCGGCACGCTGGGCGGAGTGGAGATCGGCCTGCGCGCCGCCGGTGTACCGCACAAGCCAGGCGGCGTGCAGGCGGCGGTCGATTATCTCGCAGGCAACGCCTGAATTCGACATTCCGGCGGGGCCTGTCCCCATAAGCTTTTGCCCCTCGCAGGCCAAATATCCTTGCGCGCATGGAGCCCTGTCCCGGCTATCGCGACCGGCATGGTGACGCGACGGCGGCCGGGCTGAGCGCCGGCCCATGACGACCGCGGCCCTTGCCGTCCCCCTTGGCCTCCCACTCGCGGGTCGCTAACAAGCGCCCCCAGGGAGACACACGTTCGATGACACACAAGCCGACCCGCGCACCCGGGCGCCATTTTCTGCAAATCCCCGGCCCGACCAACGTGCCTGATCGCGTGCTGCGCGCGATCGACCGACCGGTGATCGACCATCGCGGACCGGAGTTCGGCGAACTGGGGCGCACCTGCCTGGAAGGACTGCACGAGATCTTCCAGACCGCGGGACCGGTGGTGATCTATCCCGCCTCGGGCACCGGCGCGTGGGAGGCGGCGTTGGTCAACACGCTGTCGCCGGGCGACGCGGTGCTGATGGCGCGTACCGGCTGGTTCGCCGTGCTGTGGAACGACATGGCGCTGCGGCTCGGGCTGGAGCCGATCTTCCTCGACACCGACTGGCGGCGCGGCGCCGATCCGGCTGCCATCGGTGCGGTGCTGCAGGACGATAGCGCGCACCGCATCAAGGCGGTCTGCGTGGTGCACAACGAAACCTCTACCGGCTGCGTCACGCACGTCGATCAGGTGCGTCGCGTGATGGACGAGCTCGATCATCCGGCGCTGCTGATGGTGGATGCGATCTCCTCACTCGGTGCGATGGAATACCGGCACGACGGCTGGGGCGTCGATGTCACCATCTGCGGCTCGCAGAAAGGACTGATGATGCCGCCCGGCCTGTCGTTCAACGCCATCAGCACGAAGGCGATGGAGGCCAACAGGACCGCGCGCCTGCCACGCAACTACTGGGACTGGCCGGCGATGCTTGCCTCGAACGCGACGGGGTATTTCCCCTATACGCCGGGCATCAACCTGCTGTTCGGCCTGGCCGAGGTGGTGAAGATGATGCGCGAGGAGGGCTACGCCAACATCTTCGCCCGCCACGACCGGCACGCGGAAGCGACGCGGCGCGCGGTGCGTACCTGGGGGTTGGAAACGCAATGCGCCGAACCGCGCGACCATTCGTCCGCGCTGACCGCGGTGCGCACGCCGCATGGTCACAGCGCCGATCGGCTGCGCGCGATCATCCTGGAAAAATTCAACATGAGCCTGGGGACAGGGCTTGGCCTGGTGCAGGATCGGGTGTTCCGCATCGGCCACCTGGGTGATTTCGGCGACCTGCAATTGATGGGCACGTTGAGCGGGGTGGAGATGGGGCTGCGCGTCGCCGGTGTGCCGCATCGGGCAGGCGGTGCGCAGGCCGCGATGGACTATCTGGCGGGGAATGCGTGAAGCCGACCATCTGCGGTTACGATGGATGTCCCGCGATTGATGACAGGTAAGCAGAGCGGGCGCTGCGGACTACAATGCGGGCAGGCAGTTCAACCGAGTTGACGTTCTGGACGTTGTGGATGACGCAGAGACTGCATTCGCCGAGTGGGCGAGCATCAAACACCGAGTGCGGCAGTGTTTCTGATCGCTCTGTTGCTCAAGCGGCAATGGAGCCCCGCCTGAACCACGCCTGAATGATCGAGAAGGAGGAACCCAATGATCGAAGTCTGGACCTGGCCGACACCGAACGGCCACAAGGTGCATATCGCACTGGAAGAACTCGGTTTGCCGTACAAGGTGATACCGATCTGCGATCGGCAAAGGCGACCAGTTCAAGCCCGAATTCCTGGCCATTACGCCGAACCATCGCATCCCCGCCATCGTCGATCCCGATGGTCCGGATGGCAAGCCGCTGAAGCTGTTCGAATCCGCCGCGATCATGATCTATCTGTCGGAGAAGACCGACGGCAAGCTGATCCCAAAGGATCCGGTCGGGCGCTATACCTGCCTGCAATGGATGATGTTCCAGATGGGCGGCATCGGTCCGATGTTCGGCCAATACAACCACTTCGCAAATTACGCGGTAGAGAAGATCCCCTACGCGATCGAGCGCTACACCAACGAGGTGAAACGCCTGCATCGCGTGCTGGACAAGCGCCTGGCCGAGGCAACCTGGCTGGCCGGCGAAGAATACAGCATGGCCGACATCATCAACTTCCCTTGGATCCGCAATGCGGAGCGACGGAACATCGATCTGAACGACTATCCCAACGTAAAGCGCTGGCACGATGCGATGGCGGCGCGCCCGGCCGTGCAGCGCGGCGTCGCGGTACTGGCGGAGAGCCAGCGCAAGGGCCAGATGACTGACGCGGAGCGCGAGATCATGTTCGGCAAGACGCAGTTTGCCGCCCGGTGATTAGCCGCTGTTCAACCGCACGATCGGCTTGTTGCGGGCCGGTTGAATACGCCGTGCCCGACGAAAGTCGCGACGCAAACACGCCACCTCAATGCATGACGTCGCCACCGTTCGGCGACAGGCACGCGCCGACATAGTAGCCGCCATCCGGACCGGCGAGCAGCAGCGCCGTCGCCGCGATTTCCTCCGGGCGACCGAAGCGGCCAACGGGCAATGCGGCCTTGAACGCGGCACGGTCCGCCTCGGTCATCGATGCAGTCAGGTCGGTATCGATCGGCCCCGGAGCAATCGCGTTCACGCGGACTCCCTTCGGCGCCGCTTCCCAGCACAATGAACGCGTGAAGCCGATGATCGCCGCCTTCGCCGCCGAATAGGGCGCCGCGTTCACCGCGCCCTTGAAGCCGCGCTGCGAAGCCACGTTGATGATGCAGCCTCGGCCGCGCGCGATCATCGCCGGATAGACCGCTTGCGCCATGAAGAACATGCCCTTCATGTGGACGTCCATGATGCGGTCGTAATCCGCCTCGGTGTAATCCTCGAATTTCTTGCGGATGTTCATGCCCGCGTTGTTGAACAGGATGTCGATCGGTCCAAGTGCGGCGGCGGTTTCCTGCGCGAACGCGCGCGTGGCGGCGATGTCCACGACATCGACAGAGCGATGCATCGCCCGCCGTCCCAGCGCGCGGATCTCGTCCGCCGTTTCCTCGGCCTTCGCCCCATCGTCCAGATGGCAGAACGCAATATCCGCGCCCTCGGCCGCGAACGCGAGCGCCGTCGCGCGCCCGATGCCACGCGATCCGCCGGTGACCAGCGCCACCTGTCCCTGCAATTTCATTTCGCTTTCCTCCGCGTCGTTGCGGCGCGATGTTGCACCGCGGCGGCCTCGCGACCAAGGTTCAGCCCATGCTGATCGCCCGCACACTTGCGGAACTGCGTGCCGGCTGCGCCTCGCTGCGGGCAACGCATGGCGCACTGGCGCTGGTGCCGACGATGGGCGCGCTGCACGACGGCCATCGTGCGCTGGTCCACGCGGCCGCGGCAAGCGGTGCGGGAGTCGTCGCCTCGATCTTCGTCAATCCGCTGCAGTTCGGCGCGAACGAGGACCTGTCGCGCTATCCGCGCGATGAGGCGGGCGATCTGGCGGCGCTGGAGGCAGCGGCTGCCAGCTCGCCTGGCTGCCCGACGTGGCGACGATGTATCCGCCGATGATGCCACCACGATTGTCGTGACGGGACCGGCGGAGCGATGGGAAGGCGACGCGCGGCCCGGACATTTCCGCGGCGTCGCAACGGTGTGCGCCAAACTGTTCGGCCAGGTGCGGCCGGACCGTGCGTATTTCGGCGAAAAGGATTGGCAGCAGTTGCAGGTGGTGACGCCGCATGGTCGCCGATCTGCATCTGCCGCTGGAGATTGTCGGCGTGCCGACGGTGCGCGAGCCGGACGGCCTGGCGCTGTCCTCGCGCAACCGGTTCCTGACGGACGACGAACGCGAACGCGCGCCGCGGCTTCATCGGTGCTGGCGCGACATCGCGCGCTCTGGCGGCTGGTGGCGCGGCGGATGCTGTCCTGGCCGATGCACGCAATGACCTGACGCAGGCAGGGTTCGCCGTCGATTATCTGGCGCTGGTGGACGGACCGACACTGGCACCGTTGCCGGCGGCGCGTTCCGGCTCGCGCCTGGTCGCTGCCGCGCGCTTGGGCGCCGTGCGGCTGATCGACAACGTGGCGGTTGCATAGGAGTCACGGTCGGCCAGGGCGAACCGTGACGCGGCGACTTAGTCGCGCCGTCTGGCTGCGCATCCCTCCGCGATAACGATCGGTGTCCCGCCGTTCGCCATCATTTCGCCTTCGAGAATCAATTGGCTGGCCGGCATGCGACGTACTTCGGGCAATCTGGTCTGGCCACTGATCGCACTCGCTGGATGCGCCGCGCCCCAGCAGCAGCAGGCCAGCGCACCCGCGCGCACCATGCATGCAGACTCGGTCTGGCCTCCTGGTATCGCGCCGCGACGCGGACACATCCAGGCGAGGCAGCCGCGGACGCACTCGACCGCCGCGCATGCGTCGCTGCCGTTCGGCACGCAACCTGCTGGTCACCGAAATCGCGTCTGGCCGCTCGGTCATCGTGCGCGTCACCGATCGGGGACCATTCAAGCCGGGCCGCATCATCGATCTCATCGGCGCCGGCCGCGTCGTCGCTTGGGCATGAAGCAGGATGGCGTCACGCAGGTGCGCGCTGGAAATCTACCGGCCGCCCGGCAGTGCCGCATCACCGGGCCGCTGCCTGTTCCCCCAGACCGACGGAATCGCTAAGGCGACTTCGCGGGACCACGAACGCGAACAGGACGCCGGCGTCAGCTCCCCAGCGCGCGCTTGGCCACACTCGCGAGATAGCCCGCAGCGGCCGGCAGGATCGCGTCATTATAATCGTAGCTCGAGTTGTGCAGCGCGCGGCCGTCGTCGGCGGGGCCGTTGCCGATCCAGACGAACGCGCCCGGGCGCTGCTCCAGGTACCAGGCGAAGTCCTCGCCGGTCATCGCGGGCGCCATGTCGCGCCGCAGCGGCAGGCCTGCCGCCACCACCGCCTCCGCCGCCAGGTCGCGTTCGGCCGGCGTGTTCACGGTCACCGGGTTGCCGCGGCGTAGCGCGACCTCGATCTGCACGTCGCAACTCAGTGCCACGCCGGCACAGACACGGCGGATCGCGTCCTCCACCTGCGTCGCACGTCTCGTTGCGCAGCGTGCGCATGGTGCCGCGCATGACGGCCTCGCCGGGGATCTGATTGGCCGCGGTGCCCGCCTCCATCGTGGCGACCGAGATCACCACCGAATCCAGCGGATCGACATTGCGTGAAACGATCGTCTGCAACGCCGAGCAGCAGATGCGCCGAGGCCACCATCGGATCGCGCGTCAGATGCGGCAGGGCGGCGTGGCCGGAGACGCCTTTCACGCGGAACTCCATCCGTCCGCCGGACGCCATCACCGCCGCGTCGTGCACGGCGACCGTGCCGGCATCCAGGCCCGGCCAGTTGTGGTAGCCGAAGATCCGTTCCATCGGGAACCGTTCGAACAGCCCGTCGGCGATCATGCTCTTCGCGCCGCCACCGCCCTCCTCGGCCGGCTGGAACACCAGATGCACCGTGCCGGTCCAGCGACGTGTCCTGCTGCAGCAGCGCCGCGGCACCGAGCAGCGACGTGGTGTGGCCGTCGTGGCCGCAGGCATGCATCACGCCGGGATTGCCGGAGGCATAGGGCAGACCGGTGGTTTCGGTGATCGGCAGCGCGTCCATGTCGGCGCGCAGGCCGACGCTGCGGTTGGACTGGCCGCGACTGATCGTGGCCACCACGCCATGGCCGCCGACGCCGGCGACGAACGGCACATTCAGTTCGCGCAGTTTGGCGCAGACGAAGGCGGCGGTCTCCTGCTCGTGCAGGGTCAGTTCGGGATGCGCGTGCAGGTGGCGGCGCCAGCCGGTCAGCGTATCGGCGAGTGATCTTGTCCATGCTGGCTCGCGTAGCCGGTTTCGCCCGGCCAGGGCAACCATCAGTCGGCGAACGCCGGCATCGGGGCCTTGGACGCCGGACCGTCTTGGGCGCACACTCGCCCAACCAGCGACGCCAAACACGAAGTGGAGCGGGAGGAACGCCATGCATTACCGTCGAATTTCGGCCGATTGCCATCTGGATATGCCGTGGATGCCGCCGGACCTGTTCACGTCCGAAGCCTCCGCGGAAATGCGCGACCGCATGCCATACGTCGCCGACGGGCCGGACGGGCCGCAATGGGTGACCAAGGCCGGCGCGACGTTCGGGCTGAAGAACGGTGTCGGGCCGTCGGGCGCCAAGCTGGTGCCGGGACAGAACCGCCGCGTCGACATCATGGCGGAGACCGGCCTGTTCGCCGACGGCAAGAAGGACATCCGCCGGGTCAGCGATCCGCATCTGCGCCTGAAGGACATGGAGCGCGACGGCGTCGATGCCGAGGTGATCTTCGGCATCCTGGGGTCCGCGTCGAAGCTGCAGGACAACGAGGCGGCAGCGGAGATGTTCCGGATTTATAATGACTGGCTGAAGGATTTCTGCAGCCACTATCCGGATCGGCACATCGGCCTGGCCTGCCTGCCGTATGGCGACATCGAGTGGGCGGTGGCGGAGGTGTACCGCACCGCGAAGATGGGCCTGCGCGGGCTGGAACTGTCGTGCTCGTGGGACATGGAGCCGATGTGGCACCCGTGCTGGGAGCCGCTCTGGCAGGCGGTCAGCGACGTGCAGCTGCCGCTGCATTTCCATACGTTCCCGACCACGCCGCCGCGGGCGCGCGAGATGGCGTCCGGCCAGGTGCGGCGCGCGGCGATGTTCACCGGCGTGTCGGCATTCCAGATGGGACTGATCCACATCCTGGCGGCGATGATCGGCGCCGGCGTGTTCGAACGTTATCCGCGCCTGCGCGTGTCGTTCGGCGAGAGCGGCATCGGCTGGATCCCGTACGCGCTGGATCGGATGGACTTCGAGTTCGAGGACCGCTTCCGCGATCTGATGAAGCTGAAGCCGAGTGAATACTGGCAGCGCCAGTGCAAGGCGACGTTCCAGTTCGATCCGATCGGACCGAAGCTGCTGAACGTGAACAACCTGATGACGGTGGATACGCTGATGTGGGGATCGGACTATCCGCACACCGACGGGATCTGGCCGGAGTCGACGAAGTATATCGAGGAGCAGTTCCAGGGGTTGTCGGCGGACGACATCCACAAGATCACCTGCGAGAACGCGGCGAAGTTCTATAATCTGACGAACTGAGGGACGCAGTTTGCCATCGAGATGGCCGGGATAATCCCGGCCATCCGTCGATGGCGCGTCGATGTAGGGCGGAAAAGCGCAGGGTATTCCGCCAACGGTGTACCGCTGGTCCAGACCGGTGGCTCACGGCAATCCATCTGTCATTGCGAGGCGCAAAGCGACGCGGCCATCTCGGTCGGGTTGCATACTGCAGTTTGCATAGTTGCCCCGTGATCGCCGCGTCGCTTTGCTCGCCGCAGTGACAGGCTAAATCGGATACACCAGCGATGTCGGAACGATGGTCGAGTCGTAGATGCACAGCCGCTCGGCAAACCGCAGAACGCCACCATCATCGACCACCCGGTCCAGGTAGCGCCCGCACAGGAACAGCTCACTCGGCTGGTCGGGCATGGTCTGGAACACAGCGAAGTTGGCGGTCAGGCGCAGCCCGTCGTGCTCGACCGCGCGCACGCAGACGCCGCTGGTGATCCGGCGCACGATCCGCGGCGCATACAGCGCCGTCTCGCGCAGCGCGACCACCCGATCGACCAGCATGTCCCGGCTCTCGCAGTAGATCACCGCGACCGGCAGGCCCTGCTCGTGGTTTTCCCGCGGGATGACCTTGTAGACGCACGCATCGACGAAAAGCTCCGGCCAGCGCTCGAACTCGCCGTCATTGAGCGCGTCGTCGTAGGCGCAGTACAGGTCGGCCAGCCGCGCCCGCAGCTCCAACGCGATATCGAGCCCGCGCGCGGCGGCGATCATGACAGGTCACAGTCCCATGACGGAGCGATAGTGCTGGTAGAACCCGCGGATCGCGGTCTCCGTCACCATGTGCGGCTCGTTGACCACCGCCGCGTCCGCCCATCTCGACCAGGCAATTTGCGTCGTCGTTGCCATCGATCCCGGCCTGCGACAGCAGCATCGCCTCGCTGTCGTCGAGCGAGACAAGTCCGGCGGGTCCCATCAGATTGGCCTGGCGCAACCGCCGCTGCCGCATCTCCGGCGTGTCGTCGGCATAGCCGAAGAACGTCCATGCCAGATCGAAGCTGTGCGCATCGATCGGCACGATCTGGCGCATCGCCAGCGTGTTGGATTGCTGCTGCACGATCAGGTTGGGCCACAGCGTCTGCATGCACGACGGTGGCGTCGCCGGGGAATTCGCGCACCGGGTCCAGCAGACGCGGGTCGCGCAGCGCGAAATCCTGCCTTGAACGCGCGCATCTGCGCGGTCGCTTCATTGGTCTCCTGCGCGCCGCGGCGACTGACCAGCACGGCATGGCGGCCGGTGTCGTCCATTTCGACCGACGGATTGCTGATCGAGGCGGAACAGGCCGAAGGTCACCAGGAACACATGCAGCAGGCTGGCGTGGTACGGATCCTTGATGTTCTCGAACATCAGCTTCCAGTTGCTCGGGATGCGCTGGCGCATGTAGCCGAGTACCACGAGTTCGCGGCCGTCGAATACGCGATCGAAATAGCCCAGCATGCGATCGCCGAGATAGGTCTCCAGCGTTTCGTTGGGGGCGCCGAAGCTGGCGAAGACCACGCCGTTTCGGACCGTCACCGCGAGGCGTTGCAGCCCATGTTCCTCCTGCCGGAAATCGTCGGGCATGCCGCCCTGGCCGCGATAGCCTCGGCGGAACGGTACGCCGAGCAGATTGCCCGCAAGGTCGTAAGTCCATTGGTGATACGGGCAGACGAACTCCTTCACGGTGCCGCGATTGGCTGTGCAGACCTGCATGCTGCGGTGAGCGCAGCGATTGACCAGCACGTTGACCGCACCGTCCGCGCCGCGAACCGCGACGACTTCGCGCGAACCGAGTTGGCTGCGCCGGAAGTCGCCGGGGTTGGGAATCTCCGCTTCCAGGCAGGTATAGAGCCAGTCATTTGCACCGAAGATGCGGTCCCGTTCGCGCGCGAAGATCTCCGGGTCGGTGTAGACCCAGTTCGGCACGCGCGAACAGCCATCGTCCGGCCATTCGCGCGATCCGGACAACGGCGGCGATCGGAACGGGTTGTCTCCGGTCGCTGCGAGCATGCTATCCGCCACGACAGATCCTCCATGCCGATGAGACGTTGCGACGGACGGAACGCCGGGTGAAAACGTCCCGGCGGGCAGTTCGTTCGACCGCAGGATGCGCCGGTCGAACCGTCCCGGCAACGCATTGCCGCCGCCGGCCGAGCATCCCCGAATGAAAGCCGCAAAAACCTCCCGTCCCGTTGTGGGCTTGGGCCGCGAAGCGGACCGAGGCTGGGGGAGGGCGCGTCGCATCATGGGCATCACCCCGGCCACAAGTGACAACGGAGAAACCTCACGCACTCCACGCGGTCAGGCCGATTCCCACTGGCCGCATTTGACAGCGGCAGGCGGCGGTGGCATGGGCGCGCGCTTCCGCAACGGGTGGCTCCCCAGGAGCCGGCAACGCACACACGAGGCCACTGAATGCTGAAGCCTGATCTCGGCACCAAACGCGTCTGCGTCGCCTGCGGTGCCCGCTTCTACGATCTGACCAAGGTCCCCGCCGTCTGCCCGAAATGCGGCACGGAGCAGCCGATCGAACAGCCGCGCCCGCGCCGCACCGGCGGCAACGTCGCGGAGGAGAAGCGCCCGAAGAAGCCGGTCCCCGCGCCTGGCCTCGAGGAAGCCGACATCGAGGTCGAGGGCGTCGAGGAAGAGGCCGAGGAGGACATCATCGAGGATGCCGCCGACCTCGAGGACGATGCGGACGCGATCGGCCCCGATATCGTGGAGCCCGATACCGACGAGGCGGAACGGTAGAGCGCGATCGGTCCTGGGTGCAGCGAAATAGAATGCTCCACCCAGGCCCACCGTACCGTCGGCTCGGCCGGTTCCTTCCGCACCGCCGTGCCATCGCGGAACGCACAGATATTGCCGTTTCCTGGCGGCAACCCGACCAGTGCTCACCACCCGCCGCGCAGGCGCGCGAGAACCGCAAGTCCGGCATCGTACGGAATCGCCGGCACCTCCCGCAGCCGCCAGAACCAGCGCTGCCACGGGTCCCTCGGCACCGGTGGCGGCGGGCAGGCACGCGCCGCCACGCCGGCAATATGCAGCAGCAGCCGGCAGCGCGGCAGATGATACCCGCTGGTCGCGACATAGACCGGTGCAGCGAAGCCACGCGCCCGCAGCAACCCGACGACGGCGCGCACCGAGGACAGCGTGTCGGTGCCGGTTTGCTCCAACAGTATCCGCGCAGCCGCCACGCCGCGCTGCTTCAGCAGCGCGGCCATCACCGAAGCCTCCGACGGGCCATATCGCCCCACGCCGCCGGTCGGCACGAACAGCGGCGCGGCGAAACGCGTGCCGAACGCCGCCGCGGCATCGACGCGACGGCGCAGCGCGCCGCTGGGACGGCCGCCCGGACGCACCGCCGCGCCGAAGATGACGATAACCGCATCCGGGACCGCGTCGGGGACAGCGCCCGGGACTGGGTCCGCCTGCGTACTCAGGTGCGTCGCACGTTCCAGAATATCGGGAAGCCCTCCGGCACCCCGGTTATATTGGTCTGGAATGCCGTGGGCGACTGCGCCAACCCGAGCGGATAGAACGGCACGCTGTCGAACGCCTGAACCTGCATCTCCGCGCCGATCTTTTTCTGCGCGGCAAGGTCCGTGGCATTGAACCAGGCATCCCGCAGCGTCTCCATCTTCGGATCGTCGGGCCAGCCGAACCAGGCGTCCTTGCCGTTGCCGCGCAGTGGCAGATGGCTTGCCGGTGTGAACCAGTCCAGCCCGGAGAATCCGGTGCAGAACAGGTTCCAGCCGCCCTCCGCCGGCGGCTTGGTCAGCGCCCGGCGCTGCACCACCATGCCCCAGTCGGTCGCCTGGTAGTCCACGTTCACCCCGACGCGCTTCAGCATATCTACCGCGACGTCGCTGAGCGCTTTCAATATTTCCTGGTCGGTGCCGACCATGAACACCACCTTCTCGCCCTGGTAGCCGGCCGCCTCCAGTGCCTGCTTCACCGCCCCCACGTCCCGCGGGCCGGTCAGCGCGGACATGCCGGCATTGCTCGCCAGCGGCGACAGCGGTGGGAAGAAGCCACATGGCACCGACCACAACGAGGTGTCCTCGCCCATCGCGGCGATCATGAATTCCTTCTGATCGATGGCACCCATCAACGCGCGCCGCACCGCGGGCTTGTCGAACGGCGGATACAGGTGGTTGGGGCGCAGCAGATATGGCGTGCCGGTCGGATCGGTCACCGTGACCGTGATGTTGTTCTTCTTCAGCAGCGGCAGCAGGTCGGCGGTCGGGTTTTCCCACCAGTCCATCTCGCGCGCCTGCATCGAGGCCGCCTTGGTGGCGGGATCCGGCTGAACGTGCCATTCGACGCGATCGAAGTGCACGATCTTCGGCCCGGAGGTGAAGCTGCTTTCGCCGTTCTCACGCGGCTTGTAATCCGCGAAGCGCTCATAGACGAACAGCGAGCCCTGCACCCGTTCGTCGGCCTTGAAGCGGAACGGACCACTGCCGACCACCTCGGTGAACTGCTTGAACGGATCGGTTTCGGCGATGTGCTGCGGCATGATCGCGCACATGTTGGAAGCACCATGGCACAGCGCGTCGGGCAGCAGGGAGAACGGCTGTTTCAAGCGAAACATGATCGTCTTGTCGTCTGGCGCCGACAGATCACCGGTGCGCTGCATCAGTGCCTGGCCGAACGCATCGCGCGCGCCCCAGCGCTTGACGGATGCGACACAGTCGCGCGCCAGCACCTTGTCGCCGTTGTGGAACATCAGTCCGTCGCGCAAGGTCAGCTTCCAGGTCTTGCCGTCGTCTTCGATCGAGTGACCAGCCAGCATCTGCGGCGTGGCCTTGAAGCCGTCCTTCTGGCCGCTTTGCCCGTACAGCGTGTCGAACACCATGTAGCCGTGGTTGCGGGTGACGTACGCCGTGGTCCACACCGGATCGAGAATCGCGAGATCGGATTGCGGAATGAATTTCAGCAACCGCTGGTTTTCCGCCCGCACGACGGCGGGCAGCGCCAAGGTTGCGGCCGAGGCGGCAAGGAATGTGCGTCTCCGCATTGTTCAGTCTCCCAGGTTTGTTGTTGGTTCCTCCCTGAACTGGCGGTGATGGTGGCGCGGCGTCAGGCAGCAAGCAAGTCTTTGGCACAGATTACCCGGACTAAGCAGGGACTTTCTCGGACAAGCACTTGTTGCGCTTCGCGTGGAGCGCCTTTTGCCTTTCCGTGCGGATCCCTGCTTAATCCGAGTAATCCGTGTCGAAAACGATGCTTGCTTGCGGGCCAAACCCAAGGATGACGCCCAATGAAATCCCTGTCCGAAGCCGCCGCGCGGCACTATCACGAACAAGGCTACGTCGCACCGGTCCCCGCGCTGACCCGCGCGGAAGCCGCCGACCTGCGCAGAATGCTCCAGGCATACGAAGCCGGCGCCGGCGTGCTGGCAGGCCCGCTGCGCCACAAATCGCATCTGCTGTTCACCTGGCTGAACGAACTGATCCGCCACCCACGCATTCTCGATGCGGTGGAAGACATCATCGGTCCCGATATCCTGTGCTGGGGCAGCTCATTCTTCATCAAGGAGCAGCGCAATCCGGGCTATGTTTCGTGGCATCAGGACTCGACCTATTGGGGGCTGGAACCACCAGACATCATCACCGCCTGGGTCGCGTTCACCGACAGCACCGCGGCGAATGGTGCGATGCGGGTGATCCCCGGCACGCACAAGCTGGACCAGGTGCCGCACCGCGACACCTTCGCCGCCGGAAACCTGCTGTCTCGCGGCCAGGAGATCATGGTGAACGTCGACGAACGCAAGGCGGCGATGCTGGAACTCGCCGCCGGCGAGATGTCGCTGCATCACGTGCGACTGATCCACGGCTCCGACCCCAATCCGTCGGACGACCGGCGCATCGGATTCGCGATCCGGTATATACCGACGTATGTGCGACAGGTCGCCGGCAGCCATGACAGCGCGACGCTGGTCCGCGGCACGGACACGTTCCACCATTTCGAACAGGAAAGCCCGCCGGACGCTGACATGTCGCCGGAAGCGGTTGCTTATCATGCGGCAATCACCGGTGCCTACGCCCAGATCCTGATGCGCGGAACGGGGAAGGAAATGCGGGCGTAAGGACGCTGACCGGATTACTTCGCCGACGCGTCAGCAATTCGCTTTCGCAGCGTCTTGATCTCCTCGAAGCGACTGGTCACATCCCGCATGATCGCCGCGATGCCAAGCATTCCGCCGGCCTCATCGTGGAACGGCACGATGGTGAATTCGATCGAGATGCGCTGGCCGTCCTTGCGAACCGCGGGCACGGCGAGAAGGTCGCCGGCGCCATAGCGGGTCGCGCCGGTGTGCACCGTCTTCCGGTATCCGTCCCAATGGCGGCGCCGCAGGGATTCCGGAATGATGATATCCAGTGACTGATTCAACGCTTCCGCTGACCCATAGCCGAATATTCGTTCGGCGCCCGCGTTCCAATACCGGATGTAGCCCTGTGCGTCGGCATAAACCACCGCATCGGACGTCGAATTCAGCAGCATGACGGCGAAACGCTCGGTGCTTAATTCCATCACGGCCCCGCCTGAAGTTCGGTGATGACGAGATCCATCGCGATATCGTGCGGCTGCGGAAAAATCGTATCGAGCGATGACAGTGAGAAGCCCAACCCGAGCGTGACAGGACGCCGCGACATGGCGGCCAGCGTCCGGTCGTAAAATCCGCCGCCATAACCGAGGCGGAAACCGCGGCGATCGTAGCCCACCAGCGGCACCAGCAAGGTGTCCGGCTGGACGACCTCGCCGTCGGCGGGTATCGGAATTCCCCATACGCCTGACTCCAGGCGCTCGCCCGGCTGCCAGGCGCGAAACTCCAGCGGCGCCTTGGCTCTCACCACGACCGGCAGCGCCAGATCGATGCCATGTGCGTGGAGCAATTCGGCAACCGCGCGCGGATCGTACTCGCCCTTGAACGGCCAATAGAAGCCGAGACGCGCAGGCGGTCGTGCCGCGAGTTCGCGCTGAATGGCTACGGTGATCCGCTCACTCCAGCACGCGCGGTCCGCGTGCCGGATCGCCATCCGTTGTTCGATCAGTGTGGCGCGCTGCTGCTTGCGCCACAGGCGGACCTGCTGCCAACCCGGTGTGGTCATGTCGCCGGTTCCAGGTGCAGCAACCGCGACAGCCGCCGTCGTGGTCGCACGAGGTCTGCCAGCGTGGTGCGATCCAGCACCGCGAAGAATGCCGCCAGGGCATCGCCCAGCACGCCTTGCAGCACGCAGGCCGGCTGGATTGCGCAGGCCGCGCCGGCGCCGAAGCAGGGAGCTATGTCCAGGTCATTTTCCGTGCGGCGCAGTACGGCGCCGATGTTGATCGACTCCGCCGCGCGCGCGAGCCGCAGCCCACCGTGCTGGCCGCGCACTGTCGCGACCTCGCCGGACTGCGCCGCCTGGTGCACCACCTTGGTCAGATGGTTGGCGGATACACCGTACGCCGCCGCAATCTCATCGATCGTGCACAGCGTGTTCGGACGTAGCGCCAGATACATCAGCGTGCGCAACGTGTAGTCGCTGAATGTGGTCAGGTGCATGGCGCGGCCTCCGTCGGACGGCGCCGCAGGTCTTCCGGCCAACTTCGATCCGGGCGGAAGAACAGCGCGAGTTTCAGGCTTTCGGCGATACGTCGCGCCTTGCAGGCGAACTGGCTGGCGATACCTGGGATGAACAGCTCCGCCGCGGTTGCCTCGAACAGCTCAAGCCAGTTGCCGAACATCGGCGGCTGGACGCCGGTAATCTTGCGGTGGGCGCTGACCGGATCGCCCTTGTAGCGGCCGCTGGTCAGCATGACGGATGACCAGAAGGCGTACATCTTCTCAAGGTGCGTGGGCCACGCGTCGTTAGCGATCGCCGCGGCGAAGATCGGGGCGAGAGTGGGGTCGCGGCGGATGCGCGCGTAGAAGGCATCCACGAGTTGTTTGATCGTTGCCTCCGTCACCTCGGTGAATGGCGGGGTCACAGGAAGATCACCAGGGCGACGATCACCACCACGGCGTTCCAGAACAGCATATCGACGAGGGTGCGGATCATGACGCGGTCGTCTGACTGCGTGGCGCCCAGGAGATCGGCAACGATATCACCGGGAAGGAAGAAGACTTTCAAGGCGAACTTCATGGCGAGCTTCATGGCGACCCCTGAAGATGTATCCGAAATGCATCTTGGTTGGCCATCGGCCGAAAGCAATATCCCGAATGCATCTTTCGTGCGGAGCCGCCAATACGGCTCGACGGATCGACCCACATCCTGGCGCACATGATCGACAACCTCGGCGCCGGACACGGCCGCCTGACTGACGCCACGCAGCGTCAAAAGATGGCGCAGTTCATCGCGGAACCGGGGTGGTCGACTAACCGGCAATTCGTTGGAAACAGGCTCGCCCGAACCAGGCGGACCAGTCGAGAGATTTGATGCGGTGCTTGTCGGCGCGAAAGCGCACCCGAAACAGATCGCCTGTCGGCGGATGCGGGATCGCAAGAGGCGGCCACGCCAACGCGTCCCGGTCACCCTGGTATTCGAAGCCAAGACCGCTGTAGCGCATCAGGGGACCATCGAAGTTCGACAGGTTCTCAATATGGAATGTCAGATGGTCGGTTTCGCGTGCAATGTGCAGGCTGCCAAAACCCTTGTGCCGATACGTGCCGCAGAAATCGTCCAGAGAAAAATGCGAGCCCCAAATTGGCTCGTCGGACCGTTCGCGTTCAAACTCCGCGCGCCGCGCCGCAACAGCCCGGGTTCTGTAATCGTCGACCTCAGCGATTATATCGGTCCTCTCCTGACCACGCAGAAGCTGACGCAGGAAGCCCGCAATAGCGGCATGCGATAGTCCGATACCAAGGTTTGTCGCGACAAACGCGCCGCGGCGATGTTGCGGGTCCAGCCAAATGTCAGTACCAAACCCGCGCCCCTCCCCTTCATGGTGCAACAGATACTCGCCGGGTCGGCTGCGCACGTCCCATCCCAGGCCGTAACCATCGTATAATCCCCGATCGCGCCGCGGCACCTGGAGCGAGTGGGTTTCTTCGAGAGCAGCTTGCGATACCACCGCACCACCTTGAGCAGCACACCCCAGTTGGTGGGTGAGCCAGACAGCGGCATTATGAGCACTCAGCGTTTGGCCGCTCGCTCCCGTCAGGTTCGCAAGCGGCATGGCAGGCACCTCGATAACTCCGATGTCGGTCTGGTAATGCGGCGCTGCGATGTTTGCTGCTGCTTCTCCCATCGCGTGAGGCAGGTTGGCATCCCTGAAGCCGCATGGCGCAAACAGCCGATCACGCAACAATGCCGCGAAGGGCACGCCGGCTGCCGCGGACAGGGCTTCCGCCGCAGCGACAAAGCCGACGTTGCAATAGCTGAACCGATCACGAAATTCGCACGCCGGTTGGATTTCGCGCGCATGCTCGATGACTTCGTACAAGCTCAGGTCAGAGCCGTATTCGGCGAGGCTGGCGCGTGACAAACCAGTGCGGTTGGCCAATGCATCACGTATCGTGATGTGTTCAGCCACCCAGGGATCGTGCAGCGTCAAGGTCGGTAAGAACTTGCGCAGCGGGTCGTCCCATTTGATCACGCCGTTATCAACCAGCACCGCCGCAATAAAACCGGTGAATGCTTTCGAGCAGGACCCGATTGGAAACGCCGTGTGGATGTCGGCCGAAGTACCGTCAGCCAGGCTGGCAACGCCGTAGGCCTGGACGTAAATCGGAACGCCCTCGTTCACCACCGCAATCGCGACGCCCGGAACCTGCCAATGGTCGCGGACCCGTTCGACGAAACGGTCAATCTCGCGCGATCGACCGTGCATCGTCATGGTCCCGGACATCGGCTTGCCGGGCATGCGCCGCGGGCGCAATCACAGCGTCCGGTGACGGGTGAGATTCTCGATGAGCGTCAGGAGACGATCGCGCTCCGCAGAAGCCTTGGCCTTGTCCTCGCGCCGTTCCTGTTCAGAGCGGTCAAGGCGCGCGAGAAGGTCTGCGATCCTCGCTTGCAGCGTCTCGATTATCCCATACGGATCATCAGCCGCGTTCGATGCCGGCAGCGCCATCCCGAGGGCCAGCTTCTGATCGACTGAAGGCTGTTGCGGCTCGGGTTGAATATCGTCCGGCAGGTCGAGCCACCACTGTCCGCGCTCATCACGCACACCGTTGATCATGCCGCTTCGCAGACGCCGGCGAACCGAATCAACAGAGACATTGAGCCGACTTGCGGCCGTCGAGATCGTCATCTTTGCCATGGAAGCACCCTGCTATGCTGGCGCCAGCATATCTGCATATGCACAGCAGTGCAACTGGCTTCGTGACCGCCCGCAGGGGATGGAATTCAACTCGCTGATCGGATGTCCTGCCCGACCACGCCTCACGATGCTGTGTCGCAACGGATCGCCGGCACCAGCCGGGCAAGCGATGTACGAAAAGGAAAACGCCAGACGGTCGCCCGCGACAATTCAATCCTGCCAGACCAGGTCCTCCGTCCAACCCAACGCGGCAAACTCCGCCGCGCGCAGCGGAGCCTCGCCTACCGAGAAGAATTCGTCGAGCTGCGGCGGCCGCACGTCAGTGGCACTCAGCATGCAATGTGCCTGCCCCCGATGATGTACCTGATGCTGGGACAGGTGCAGCAGCAGCCGATCCATCCGCTCGCGTTGAATGCGATCACCGCGGTGAACCGACACGATCCGAGCAAGGTCGTCTGCGCCCAGACCCTCAACGATTGCGATCAGACGCCGGTCCACTTCCGCCTGCGCCACGTGCAGCGCTGCGACAGTCTCGCAAGGTTCCGGGTCTGCCCACGCGGCGGGGCCCAGTGATCCGCCTTCCATTGCGTCGACGTAAAACCGATCGACGATCAGGATATGGTTGAGCGTGGCGCGCAGGCTGGGAAAGAAGCCGATCCGCGGCGCCACGAAATCGGTCTGCGACAGATGCGCGCACGCCGCGAGCAGTCGGTGATTGGCCCAGCCATTGTTATAGGCCATTGCACGGTACGGCAGGACTGCATCCATCGGCGTCTCCAGAGCTGTCAGCTCATTCGGGGCGGTTTGGCCCGGCCGCCAGCATGGCTCCTCCCGACGTGCGGCGGCAATGGCATGGCGCTTGCTCCGACACGAACGCTGCGGATCGACTGACGGCCGCAGAACAGCGGCCATCGTGCGATCCCGTGCAGCGCAGCTGCTCATGGGAGGTTCCGATGCGCCTTGCCCGCCGTTCCGCTCTCGCTCTGCTCGGTTCATCCGCGCTGGCCGGCTTCGTCGGGCCGGCACGCGCCGAGGGTAAATTCGTCACCGTCGGCATCAACCTGCCGCTGACCGGGGCTAGCGCCGAGGATGCGACCACCATTCTGCACGGCGCGGTGCTGGCGATCGAGGAAGCCAACGCCCGCGGTGGTGTCGGCGGCTACCAGATCAGGACGCTGGTGCTCGACGATGGCACCGCAACCGCCGGCCAGTACCGATCCCGCACAGGCAGCGACCAACACGCGCAAGATGGTGGTTGACCCTACGGTGGTCGCCGCGATCGGTCCGATGGCCAGCGGCAGCGGCAAGGCGATGGCGCCGCTGCTCAGCCAGGCCGACCTCGCCACCGTGACGCCGAGTTCCACCAGCCCCGACCTGACCGATCCGAAGTTCGCCGCGCAATACCGGCCTGCCGGACGGGCGATCTACTTCCGGACCGTGACCACCGATGCCTATCAAGGTCCCAACATGGCGAATTTCATGGCAGACCAGCTTAAGGTGAAGTCAGTCTTCGTGGTGGACGACAGCGGCGCCTATGGCGTGGGCCTGGCCGATGCGTTCCAGGCGCAGGCGGCAAAACGAGGCATCCAGGTGATGGGCCGCGACCGCGTCGATCCATTGCAGAGCGACTACCGGCCGTTGCTGACCAAGATCCACAACCTCAATCCGCAGGCGATGTATTGCGGCTCCAGCGCATTGGCGGGCGCCAAGCTGGCCAAGCAGAGCTATGACATCATGCCGAACATGATAAAGGCGGGCGGCGACGGGATGCATCAGCAGGCCGTCTTGTCCGCCGCAGGCTTTCCCGCGGCGCAGGGCTGGTACAGCACCATTGCCGCACCGCACATGCTGGATGACGCGAAGCTGAGCGCCTGGCTGGCCAACTATGAAAAGCGCTGGACCACGCCGCCGTCGGATTACGCGATCACCTCCTACGATGCGGCGCTGGTCGGTACTTGCGGCGATCGGCGCCGTGGCGAAGTCCGGCAAGACCATGGACCGCTCGACGGTGCGCGACGCCATCCAGGCCGGCACGGTGGACACGCTGCAAGGCACGCTGTCGTTCGATGCCAATGGCGACCTCGCCTCGCACGTGGTCAGCGTGTTCCAGGTGCAGCAGGATACCGCGTATCCGGCCAACGACGTGGTGCACCAGTTCAAGTATATTGGCGTGGCACCGTCGGATGGTGCCTGACGCGAACTAACCCGAGCTTCCTGGAGGCGAACCACGCAAGGGCTTGAATTACCGACGAGATGCGTCATTGCCGGGTTGTATTACTGGCTACACTGGGACGCCAAGGAGGGTGAACGCCTTGTGCTGGATCGGAGTTGGCCTGGTCAGTATGGTGAGCGGATGGTTTGGTGTGATGGCGGTGATGACAGTGTTGCGCGCCAAGGTCGCGAGCTCGGCGAGCAGCGAGTGGAAGCTGTGCACCGGCAATCCGTCTGCGGTCAGGCGGGTGGTCTGCTTGGCGACAGCGGCCGGTGAGCGCTGCGCGGTCGCCACCACGCTCGAACGCATTGCTTCGGCGGCCGCCTTGTCGGTGTCGTCGAACAGCATCGGTGCAAGGCGCTGGCGCATGTGCCATTCCAGGTAATAGGCCAGCATGCAGAGGAAGACATGCGCGCGGACCCGATCGGCCAATCGGTGATACACCGGGCGGACGTGCAGATCGACGGTCTTGATGCAGCGAAAGGCCCGTTCCACCAGGGCGAGGGACTTATAGCTGCGCACCGTCGTCGCATCGTCGCAGGTCTCTGCCGGCAGGCTGGTGCGGATGACATAGACGCCGTCGGTCGCCGCCTCGGCGGCGATCTCGGCGGCCTTGCGTGCGAAGCTGAAGGTGGCATCGGTGATGTCGAGATCGAAATGCTTGGCCATCTTATGTTTGTTGATCACCTTACCGACTGCGAGCGCGATCTCTGCGGTGCCACGCAGCGGATCGCGCTTGCGAGCCACGGCAGTCCGGATGCGGACGAGGTCGCGCTCTGTGGCAGCGAGGAGCTCCTCGCGCTTGCGGGTACGCTCGGCGGCGAGATCGGGGTTGCGGCAGAGCACGAGGCGCTCATCGGGGAATTCGGGCACGGTGATAGAGGCAATATTGCGCTGGTCGAACAGCGAGAGCTGCAAGGCACCGCTTTCCACCAGCGTCTTGATCGCTGGTGCGCGCAGCGAGGAGATCCAGTCCAGGCCTGCCGATTTGATGTCCTCGGTGATGCGCGCCTGGGTGATCATGCCGCGGTCGCCGACCAGCACGACATGGTTGAGTTGGCAGCGCCGCTTGAGCTTCTCGATCTGGGTTGCCAGCGTCATCGGATCGGCGGTGTTGCCATCAAACACCTCGATGGCAACCGGGCAGCCGTCGGGAGCACAGAGCAGGCCGTAGACGATCTGCAGCGTGCCCTTCTTGCCGTCACGGCTGTAGCCCCGCTTGGCGAGCGGGCAGCAGCGTCCCTCCATGTAGCTCGATGAGACGTCATACAACACCAGCGTGCCGTGGGTGAGGTGGCGCCTGGCCAGCGTGGCCTCGATCGCGGGCTGGCGCTCCAGGAGCCAGTCCAGCGCAGCGTAAAGTTCATCTTCATCGACCTCACCGAGCCCGAGCACTTCGCCGAGGCTCGATGCGGCGGTGGCAGGCGACAGCGCACGTGCGGCAGCGAGTTTGGACGCAGGCTCGAGGATGCGACTGACGATGAGGGCGAGGACAAGGTCTCGGCGGCGATCGCTGTTGGAGCCGAGAATAGGCTCGAGCCCGATGTTGCGGGCGATGCCGAGCGCGGCGGCGACATGACCGTGTGGCAGGCTGCGGATGACGGTGAAGGCATCACGCTCGGCGGCAATGACCGTGCCACCTTTCAACACACCACGCAGACCCTCGATGTGGGCTGTGGGCCAGTCGGAAAGATTGCACAGTGTGCGCTTACGCACCTTGCCGCCTTCGCGGTAGCTCTCGCGCAGCAGGATCGCGGGCGGCGAGTTCCGATTCCGAACAGCTTCGATGTACATGCCGCACCATGCGCACATCCAGGCGCTGCAACAAAAGAATTACGTTACAAATGGCACGCGGGAAGCCGAGAGCCAGCATCCAGAACACCGCGGCTGGTGAAGCTGCACGAGCGTGGTGCGATTTGGGTCCGCTTATGCTGCCGGTGGAACGCCCGCCTGCGCCAGCGCGGCTGCTTGGCGATCCGCCAGCACCTGCGCGTCGAAATCCTCGATCAGACCATTGAACAACCTGCTCCAGTTCAACTCCGCCTTGAGGCGCAGGAACACGCCGCCCAAACCGATCGCCGACCGGTCCATCAGGACGAATTCGCGCGGCGGCTTCACGCCACCGGTGCGCTTCAGGCCGGCATGCACCCGCTCGGCCACCTCGCGGCCAAACTGCGGATCGTCGGTTTCCTGGATGCGGCGCACGCGATCCTCGCACAACGGCTCGTACAGGAATCGCGCCCACAGATTCAACGCCGCCATCTTCTCCTTCGACAGATCGGCGAAGCCCCACGTCGTGTAGGCGTGGTGTGCCTTCGCATCGTCATGATCGCGCACCGCTTCATAAAGATCGATCACGCCGCGCACGAACTTGGCGCCGAACACCCGGATGGCACCGAAGTCGAGCAGGTTCACCGTGCCATCCGCCCGCACCTGGTAATTGCCGAGATGCGGATCGCCGTGGATCACGCCATAGCGATAGAACGGCACATACCACGCGCGAAACAGTGCCTCGGCGATCCGGTTGCGTTCTTCCTGTGGTGGATCCTCTGCCAGCCGGTCCATCAGCGGGCGACCATCAAGCCATGTCATCGTCAGCAGACGCCGCGTGCAGTAGCCCGCCATCGGCACCGGCACATGCACCGTCGGGTCGTTCGCCAGCATCAGGCGATACAGCCGCATCTGCGCGGCCTCACGTTCGTAGTCGAGCTCCTCGCGCAGGCGCTGGGTCAGTTCCTTGTAGATCTCTTCGTGGTCGATGGCGTTGTCCATGCGGTGGTAGATCGCCATCGCCATGCGCAACTGGCGAAGGTCGGCTTCAACGGTACTCGGCATGTCGGGATATTGCAGCTTGCACGCGACATCGGTGCCGTCATGCAGACGCGCGCGGTGCACCTGGCCGAGGCTTGCCGCCGCCGCTGCCTCGTGGCTGAACGTGGCGAACTTCGACTGCCAATCGGTTCCGAGTTCGCTCACCATACGGCGACGCACGAAGTTCCAACCCATCGCCGGCGCGTTCGCCTGCAACTGCGCGAGTTCCGCGGCGTATTCCGCCGGCAATGCATCGGGCACGGTCGAAAGGAACTGCGCCACCTTCATCAGCGGCCCCTTCAGACCGCCAAGGATAGTTCGAAGGTCCTCGGCGTGACTGGCACGGTCGGTCTTGATGCCGAACATGCGAGCACCCGCAAAGCGCGCGGCGATACCTCCCACGGCGCCCGAAGTGCGTGCCATGCGTCGGAGTTCACCGAAGATGTTGCTGCGATCAGACATTGAATGGTGTGCAATGTGGTGGGTGGGGCGAGAGTGGTGAAGGTGGTTAAAGTCAGTGAATGGGGTTAGCGGGCTTGGTGGGGCCTGTATGATCAAGACTCCCCCTCCCCTTGCGGGATGGGTGTTGCAGGCAGGGGTCACACGGCGCGAAAGATCGAGCAGAGACTGACCGGCCCCCTCCCCCCACAGTGGAAGGGACGAATCTTGCTCCATGCCCCCACCACCCTCCATCACCCCGCCTTCTCCAACTCGTCGATGAAGCCGGCGATGACATCCAGGCCCTTCTTCCAGAACGCCGGATCGGACGCGTCCAGACCGAACGGCGCCAGCAGTTCCTTGTGTCGCTTCGTGCCACCCGCCCGCAGCATGGTCAGATACTTCGCCTGAAACCCTGGATGGCCGGACTGGAATACCGAATACAGCGCATTCACCAGGCAATCGCCGAACGCATACGCATAGACATAGAACGGCGAATGGATGAAGTGCGGCACATAGGCCCAATACACACCGTAGTCCGGCGTGAACTCGAACGCCGGCCCGAGACTCTCCTTCTGCACCCGCAGCCATAACTCGGCGATGCGATCCGGCACCAGCTCGCCCGAACGCCGCTCATCGTGCAGCAGCGTCTCGAAGTAATAGAACGCGACCTGCCGAACCACCGTGTTCAGCATGTCCTCGACCTTCGCCGCCAGCATGATGCGCCGGCGCTTCGGATCGGCGGCATCCAGCAGCGCGCGGAACGTCAGCATCTCGCCGAACACGCTGGCCGTCTCGGCCAGGGTCAGCGGCGTGCCCGACATCAGATAGCCCTGCTCCGCCGCCAGCACCTGGTGCACGCCATGGCCGAGTTCATGCGCCAGCGTCATCACGTCGCGCGTGCGGCCGTGGTAATTCAGCAGCAGATACGGATGCGCCGACGGCACCGTGGGATGCGCGAACGCGCCGCCCGACTTGCCGGGCTTCAACGTCGCATCGATCCATGGCCGATCGAAGAACCGCTTGCCGACATCGGCCAGTTCCGGACTGAATGCGCCATACGCCGTCAACACCCGTTCGCGCGCTTCATCCCAGTTGATGCTGCGATCATCGTCGTCCGGCAGCGGTGCGTTGCGATCCCAATGCTGCAACTTCGGCAACCCGAGCCACTTCGCCTTCATCAGGTAATAGCGATGTGCAAGCCGCGGAAAGTCCGACCGCACCGCCGACACCAATGCATCGACAACCTCGTCTTCCACCATGTTCGAACGGTTGCGATAGCTGCCCGGTCGCGGATAGTGCCGCCACGTATCGATGATCTCCTTGTCCTTCGCCAGCGTATTGGTTACCAGCGAAAACAACCGGATATTCCCACCGAACGCCTCGCCGATCGCGCGCGCGGCCGCCTCACGCACCGAGCGGTCGCGATCGGACAGCTTGTTCAGCGCATCGCTGACGGTGAGTTCGTCGCCGCCAAGCGGAACCCGCATCGATGCCACGGTCTCGTCGAACAACCGGCTCCATGCGCTGCGCCCTGTCACCTCCTTCTCATGCAGCAGCTTTTCCAATTCATCGGAGAGCTGATGCGGCCGGAACACGCGCAGGTCCCGCAGCCAGGACTGCCACTTCGCCAGCGCCGGGTCCGCCAGCTTCTGCTCCAGCGTTGCGTCATCCAGCCAATTCAGCTCCAGGGAAAAGAACAGCAGATCGCTGCTGATCGTGGTCACCCGCTCGCTGGCGGTCTGATAGAAGCGGCCGATGTCCGCATTGGTGGAATCGCCGGCGAACAGCAACTGGGCGTAGGACATCAGCCGGCCCAACACTTCCTCGATCCGCTCGTATTCGGTGATCGCAGCGGCCAGCGCGCTGCCCGAAATCGTCGCCAGCTTGCCCTGATACGCTGCGGCGAACGCACGGGCTGCCTGTTCCGCCCAGGCGAAGTCCGCGTCGACGGCCGGACTGTCGGGGCCGGGTAAAGGTCGGACAAGTCCCAGCTTGGCAATCCGTCAGCCGCCTGCTGGTTGGAGGCGGCTTGCTGGCTGGAAGCGGTATCGGCTGGGGCGGCATGGCGCATGGTAGGCATCCTCGTGAGGCTGCGGTGTTCATCCATGTAAGATGGTAGGGACAGAGGTCAAAGGGTCGCGCCCGCTGCAAGGGCGCCCCGGGCAGCGGGAGGCAACGTGCAGCACTATCCAACCTGGCCAAATCTGCCCGCGATGATGTTCGCGCTCGCCCGCACCTGGCCGGACAAGCCCCTGCTCCGCGCGTTTCGTGACAATGCCTGGCATTCAACCACATGGGGCGAGTTCGGCCGCATGGCGGCATCCTGCGCCCGGCATCTGCGCTGCGGCAGGCGTGGCCGCCGGTGACCGGGTCGTGATCGTGTCGGAGAACCGGCCGGAATACCCAATTGCCGAGACGGCGCTGATGGCCCTGCGTGCCGTCCCGGTGCCGACCTACACGACCAACACCGTGGCGGACCACGCACATATTCTGCGCGATTCCGGCGCACGGGCGGCCATCGTGTCCTCCCCTGCCCTCGCCGGCGCGCTGCGCGAGGCCGGCCGCCGTGCTGGTGGCCTGGACCTGTTGGTGGTGATCGACGGGCCGCCCGAAGGGGCAGCAGGATCGCCACGCCTGATGCACTGGAGCGAACTGGTGGCAGACACGCTGCCACCGGACGATATCGCCCTGCAGGCGGCATCCATCCCCGCAACCGCGCTGGCTTGCCTGATCTATACCTCCGGAACCGGTGGAGCGCCCAAAGGGGTGATGCTGCCGCATCGCTCGATCCTGTCGAACTGCCGCGGTGCGTTCGAACTGCTGCGCCCGTTGCGTCTTCAAGACGAAATTTATTTATCGTATCTGCCGACCTCGCACAGCTACGAGCACACCGTCGGCACGTTCTTTCTCCCGAGCGTCGGCACTGAAATCGTCTATTGCCGCGGCGTCGAGCATCTGGCCGCCGACATGATGTCGGTCCGCCCGACGATCCTCGCCACGGTGCCGCGCGTGCTGGAGGTGATCCGCAGCCGCGTTCTGGCGCAGGTGGGGCGGCAACCGGCGTGGCAGCAGATGTTGTTCCGCCGTGCGCTGGATATTGGCCTGAAACGCGTCGCGCGACGACGGCTGACGCTCATCGAACATCTGCTCGATCGGCTGCTCGATCGGCTGGTGCGCGCCAAGGTACGGGCGCGCTTCGGCGGCCATCTGAAGGCGGCGATGTCGGGTGGTGCAAGGCTGGAACCCGAGGTCGGCCGCTTCTTCCTGGCGCTCGGCCTGTTGATCATGCAGGGCTACGGCCAGACCGAAGCCGGCCCGGTGATCAGCGCAAACCCGCCAGACGCAATCCGCATCGATTCAGTGGGTCGCGTGCTGCAAGGCGTCGAGCTTCGTCTCGCCGACGACGGCGAGATCCTGGTGCGCGGCGATCTGGTGATGGCAGGCTACTGGGGCCTGCCTGATGCGACGGCCGCGGTGATCCAGGATGGTTGGCTGCACACCGGCGACATCGGCGCAGTCGATGACGACGGCTACCTGCGCATTACCGATCGCAAGAAGGACATGATCGTGCTGTCGGGCGGCGAGAACGTGTCACCCGCGAAAATCGAAGGCATGCTGATGGCCGAACCGGAAATCTCCCAGGCCGTCGTTGCCGGTGATGGTCGTTCATCACTGACTGCGTTGGTGGTGCCGACGGACGGTCATGACGATGTCTCTGCGGCGTTGGCGGTCAGTCGGGTCAATCTGCGATTGTCCGTGACCGAACGCATACGAAAGCATGCAGTGGTCGCGCCGTTCACGGTCGAGAACGGCCTGCTGACGCCGACGCAAAAGATCCGGCGGATGCTGGTGATGCGCGCGAACACAGAGGTGCTGGCGAAGCTGCACGGCTAACCGCAGTCTTCACCAAACCCGTCTATGCCATTGATGCGGCAATTGCGCCGCCATTGGAGCACAGACAATGCTATGCATTGCACTGCGCCTCCGGTGGGGTAGGTGGCGGATGAAGATCATACTCCTCATCCGCCGTTAGCTTACCCAACCGGCCCCGGCGGGTCCGCCATTTTGGCGTATCCGTCGGGAGCCCGGATTACATACCAGATGCTCATTTCCGCTTCAACGCCGCATTTTCCAAGCGCGCGCCCATTTTCCGGGCGCGCGCCGCTGCCGGACATTGAGCAGTATTTCCTGTTACTCAGCATACGCCGGCATGCGCATTTGCGAACGCATCATTCGGCCAACCGTGTCTTTACCAAGCAGCCTGTGCATGCATCGCGGCAATGATGCCGCAATTGGAGCACGGACATGCCGAGCATTGCACTGCCTCTCCGCCGGGTGCGCGGCCGCCGTGGATGCGGAACGTAAGCAAGGATTCTAACACGGAGGCAGAAGGGAGGGCCATGGAGCACCACGGAGAAGGAGTTCTTTGCGCTTCGCGCGAAGCGCAACGTCTGTTCTGCTCCGTGGTGCTCCATGGCCCTCCCTTCTGCCTCCGTGTTAGAATCCTTGCTGAATTGCGAACGCCACATGCTTCCGTCGTCATGGCCTGAACGACCTTGCAGCACGAGGTTGCTGCGCGCACCGGCAAGACGCTGGCAGCACCGTTCGGTACTGAATGACCTGTAGCACGAGTACGCCAATAGTCGGCGCGTCTCGGCGAAGGAGTCCCTGCTGTCGGTTTGCAGCGACCGGAAGGTCGAAACGGGCATTTCGACGAAGCCATTTTATGCGAACGATCTCACTTTGAGGATCTAAAGGCGGGCCCCAGCCGCTTGCACCTCGCCCGGCGCCTTCCGTCACGCGGCATTAGCCGGGGTCCGCCTTCATAGAAAGCAAGCGCACGGCTAACCGCGTCTTCACCAAACCAGCCTATGCCACCGATGCGGCGATGGTGCCGCCATTGGAGCACAGACAATGCTATGCATTGCACTGCGCCTCCGGTGGGTTAGGTGGCGGATGAAGATCACACTCCTCATCCGCCGTTAGCCTATCCGACCGGCCCCGGTGGGTCCCCCATTTTGGCGTATCCGTCGGGAGCCCGGATCACATATCACCCCACCCGCCCCGCTTCAACGACGCATCACATCCCAAGCGCGCGCCGATACACGTCCAGCAGTGTTTCCTGCTCCTCCACATCCGCCGGCTCCTGCTTACGCAGGCGAATCAGTTGCCGCAGCACCTTCACGTCGAAACCGGCCGACTTCGCCTCCGCGAAGATGTCGCGAATATCGCTGCCCAGCGCCTTGCGCTCCTCTTCCAGGCGCTCGATGCGATCGACCAGGCTGCGCAGCCGATCGGCGGCGATACCGCCGGCTTTCGTGTCGGTCTTCTCGACCACGCGGACCGCCATGGCTGCCATTCCCCCATGCTCAAGGGGCGCGGGGATAGCGGGGTGCCGGAACCGGGTCAATGACCATCCCCCCCTTCCGCCATGGCGGAAGGGGGGAACGGCCGGCAAATTGTCAGGCCACGCTCGGCATCGCGTCGGTGAAGCCGGTGACGGCGTACAGCCGCCCGTCGCCTGCCAACACAGCAAAATCAGTGCCGGCGAAGAACAGCGGCGCACCATCGGTGCCTCCGGCGCTCCAACTGAACCGCACGCGGTCGTGGTGCACCTCGATGCCGCTCGACAATCGGAAACGGTAGCCCGGGAAACGCTCCTGCACCGCGCCGATCATCGCATCGATCGCGGCATGGCCGACGCCATCGCGGTGGGCATCCAGATAGCTGCCATCGTCACTCCACGTGCGAGCGATGACGTCGCGCCGCCGCCCCCCATCGGTCTCATTCCACGCAGCGATGTAGCCGGCGACGATTTCATTGACAGTGCTCATGTCGTTGCTCCTTTGCTTGCGGGCGGCGGCGTGGCGCCACCGTTCCCGCGCACCAGAAACCATCCGAACCCACACACGGTCGATTACCTCGCACGTCATGGAGATGCCGACCGCCGCGCGCTATCGTGCAGCCATGTCAGTCACCACCGACACGTTCGGTCCCTTGCTACGCGAATGGCGCCAGCGACGCCGCATCAGCCAGCTCGACCTGTCGCTGGAAGGGAACATCTCGACGCGGCGTCTCAGCTTCCTGGAAACCGGTCGGGCGAAGCCAAGCCGCGACATGGTGCTGAACCTGGCGGAACAACTGGCCGTGCCGCTACGCGACCGTAATATACTGCTGACCGCGGCGGGCTATGCGCCGGTGTTCAGCGAACGCCGGCTGAACGATCCGTCTCTCGGCGCCGCGCGTCAGGCGGTGGAACTGGTGATCCAGGGCCACGCACCCTATCCCGCCATAGCGGTGGATCGCCATTGGGCGATGGTTGCGGCGAACGATGCAGTCGCACCGCTGCTCACCGGCGTCGACGCCGATCTGCTGCGTCCACCGGTCAACGTGATGCGCCTCGCGCTGCATCCGGCGGGGCTGGCGCCGCGCATCGCCAACCTGCCGGAATGGCGCACTCATCTGCTCGAACGCCTGCGCCGGCAGGTCGAAGCCAGCGCCGATCCGGTGCTGATCACGCTGCTCGATGAACTGCGCGGCTATCCCGCCCCGCACACGCCGCGCCCGTCCCGCCCGCCGCGCGACTATGCCGGCATGGTGGTGCCGTTCGAGCTGGTGACCGAGGCCGGGCTGCTCGCCTTCTTCAGCACCATCACGGTGTTCGGCACACCGATCGACGTCACGCTGTCGGAACTCGCACTGGAGTGTTTCTACCCGGCCGACAACACGACTGCGGAAATTCTCCAGCGTGCCGCCAACGTGCGACGCGAGGCGAAATAACCTCGTCCATCGTTGCACAGCCGTGCCCTGCGATGACACGCCCGCGCGCATTATTTTACCCGCGACGTAATCGACCGCCGCTCCTGTCCTCAACGATGTTGCGCCCGCAAACCGCAACAGCACCGGGGACATTCACCATGAGCGATTTCGATCTGCAGGCACTGGCGATCCCATCCACGGCACAGTCTATACGCCGCTGGCTCGCTCTGCCTGTCATCCTCGCCGGCACCTTCATGGTCACGCTCGATTTCTTCATCGTCAACGTGGCGATCCCCTCGATTCAGCGCGATCTGCGTGCCGATGCCGCCGAACTCGAGTGGGTGGTGGCCGGCTACGGTCTCGCCTACGCCGCGCTGCTCATCATCGGCGGACGCCTGGGTGACCTGCGCGGCCGCCGCGGAATTTTCATCGCGGGTCTGGCCGCGTTCACCCTGGCATCGGCCGCATGCGGGTTTGCCCCAGATGCGGCCGTGCTGATCGCCGCGCGGATCGCGCAAGGCATCGGCGCCGCCCTGCTCGCACCGCAGGTGCTGGCGGTACTCGGCACGCTGTACACCGGTGCAGATCGTGCGCGCGCCTTCGCCGCTTATGGCGTGGTGCTTGGCATTGCCGCCGCTAGCGGCCAGATGATCGGCGGATTGCTGATCAGTGCCGACATCCTCGGCCTCGGCTGGCGCGCCTGCTTCCTGGTCAACATTCCCATCGGTGTGGCCGCGTTGTTGCTCAGCGTCGTCGCGGTGCCGGAATCGCGCGCGGCATCCTGCGGCCGTCTCGACCTGCCTGGTGCCGCGCTGGTCACTCTGAGCATCGCCACGTTGCTGTTGCCGCTCATTTGCGGCCGAGCCGACGGATGGCCGCGCTGGACCTGGTTCTGCTTCGCCGCGGCAGCAATCTTCCTGGCTGCGTTCACCCTGCAACAACGCCGACGCGCGGCCATCGGAGCCGCACCGCTGATCGATCCCGCACTGTTCCAGGTCCACGGCTTCCGCATCGGATTGCTCGCGGTGCTGGCCTTGTTCGGCGGCGTGGCATCGTTCTTCTTCGTGCTGACACTCTACCTCCAGCAAGGACGCGGGTTGACGCCCCTGGCGTCCGGTCTGGTGTTCACCACAATGGCGCTGGCGTTCAGCGTGACATCGCTCACCGCCGCACGGATCAATCGATCGCTAGGTCGGGCAACCCTGCCGGTCGGTGCACTTGGCATGGCAATCGGCCTCGGCGCACTCCGCCTGATCGTCGGCTGGAACGGCGTGGGTGGCCCGCTATTCCCACTGATCGCGGCACTGTTGGTCGATGGCGCCGGCATGGGGCTGGTGATGGCGCAGCTGGTGGCAACGGTATTGGCCGGAATGCCGGCGCATCATGCCGGAGCCGCCGCGGGCGTGCTGGCGACCGCGCAGCAGATCGCCAATGCACTCGGCGTTGCACTGATCAGCCTGGCATTCTTCGGCGCGCTGGAACACGTCGGCTATGGCGCGGCGTTCACCGCCAGCCTGGATGGCCTCGCAGCGCTGGCCCTGGTGCTTGCCGCGTTGGTGTGGCGGGTGCAACGGCGCCCGTGACGCTGCCAAGCGCTACTACGCCAGCGTCGCCGATCAGGGCGCCCTCAATGCCCCGGATTGGCTTTCGCGAACGAGGCCTTCTGATCCGCGCTGGCCTCCTTCTGGTACTTCGCCTGCCACTCCTTGTACGGCATGCCATAGACGATCTCGCGCGCATCCGGATCGGCGATCCCGATGCCCTGCGCCTGCGCTTCCTCGCGATACCAGCGGCTCAGGCAGTTTCGGCAGAACCCCGCCAGATTCATCATGTCGATGTTCTGCACGTCGGTCCGCTCGCGCAGATGCTGCACCAGGCGGCGGAACGCAGCGGCCTCCAGCTCGGTCCGTGTCTTCTCGTCGAATTGGGGTGCGGTCATGTCGGCCCTCCTTTCGCCAGCCCCCAAGATGGCGCGTCCGGAGCCGGTTCGCCATACTCCGCCACCGGCGAATGGAGGAATAGCGAGCCCGATGGCATGGGACGACGCACGCGCCCGCGACGGCACTCAGGACGCTGTTCGACGCAGCAGTGGCGGCGGCTGATCCGCGCAAGGTCCTGGCGGCACACCTGCCGCCCAGGCCCAAGGGACGCTGCATCGTGGTTGGCTGCGGCAAGTCTGCCGCGGTGATGGCCGCCGCCCTGGAAGCCGCGTGGCCCGACGTCGAGCTGGCAGGCACCGTCATCACCCGCTACGGCCACAACGTCCCCACCGCGCGCATCGAGGTGATCGAGGCATCCCACCCGGTCCCCGACGCCAACAGCGAACGCGGCGCGCACCGGCTGCTGGAACGCGTGCGCGGCCTCGGTCCGGACGACCTGGTGCTGGCACTCATCTCGGGTGGCGGTTCGGCCCTGTGCGCCGCGCCAGCCGCGGGCCTGACTCTGGCCGACAAGCAGGCAATCAACCGTGCCCTGCTCGCCTCCGGTGCCACGATCACCGAAATGAACTGCGTCCGCAAACATCTGTCGGCCATCAAGGGCGGCCGCCTTGCCGCCGCGGCCCGCCCCGCACGCGTGGTGACGCTGGCGATCAGCGACGTGCCGGGCGACGATCCGGCGGTCATCGCATCCGGCCCCACAGTGCCGGACCGCACCACCTTCGCCGATGCGCGCGCGATCATCGCCCGCTATGGCATCGATCCCCCGCCGGCGGTCGCCGCCCATCTCGCACAGGCAACCGACGAAACGCCGAAACCGGGCGAACTGCCGAACACCGAATTCCACCTGATCGCCACCCCAATGATGGCACTGAACCGCATGGCCGAGGCGGCACGCAGCCTCGGCCTGGCACCGCTGGTGCTGGGCGATGCGCTGGAAGGCGAGTCACGCGAAATGGGCACCGTTATGGCCGGCATCGCGCGCAGCATCCGCGCACACGGCCAGCCTCTGCCGCCGCCAGCCGTGATCCTCTCCGGCGGCGAAACCACCGTGACGACTCGGCCGAGGCCCCGCCGGCCATGGCGGCCGCAACACCGAATTCCTGCTGGCCCTTGCCGTGGCATTGGGCGGTGCCGCGGACATCTGGGCAATCTCCGGCGACACCGACGGCGTAGACGGCATGGACGACATCGCTGGCGCCATCGTGACACCCGACACACTGTCGCGCGCACGTGCCAAGGGCTTTGATGCGCGCGCGATGCTCGCCGGCCACGACAGCCACAGCGCTGTTCGATGCACTCGGCGATGCGATCCGCACCGGCCCGACCCTGACGAACGTCAATGATGTTCGTGCCATCCTGATCGCCTGAAGGAAACCACATGGCCACACGACCCAGACTGCGCCGTCGCCGGCGCACGAAGATCATCGCGACCCTCGGCCCCGCCAGCGCATCGATGGACGTGCTGACGCGCCTGTTCCAGGCCGGCGCCGACGTGTTCCGACTCAATTTCAGCCACGGCAACGCATGACGATCACGCCGCCCGCTTCGCCATGATCCGCGAACTCGAGAAACAATTCGATCGGCCGATCGGCATCCTGGCCGATGTCCAAGGTCCCAAGCTGCGCGTCGGCCGCTTCTCCGGCGGACGCGTGCATTTGCAGACCGGTCAGCAATTCCAGCTCGATCTCAACCCGACGCCCGGCAGCGCCTCGCGCGTGAATCTGCCGCATCCCGAGATTATCGCGGCGGCATCGATCGGCTGCTCGCTGCTGCTGGATGACGGCAAGCTGCGCCTGCGCGTGACACGCAAGCGCGACGATGCGCTGGAGACCGAGGTGGTCGTCGGCGGACCGCTGTCCGACCACAAGGGCGTCAACGTGCCCGACGTCGTGCTGCCGATCCCGGCACTGACAGCGAAGGACCGCGACGATCTCGCGTTCGCGCTGGACCACGGCGCCAACTACATCGGCCTGTCCTTCGTGCAACGGCCGGAAGATGTGGCGGAGGCGAAGGAACTGATCCAGGGCCGCGCCTGGGTCATGGTGAAGCTTGAAAAACCGCAGGCGCTGGAAAACCTCGACGCCATCATGCAGCTCACCGATGCGGTGATGGTCGCGCGCGGCGATCTCGGCGTGGAACTGCCGCCCGAGGAAGTCCCGCTGGCACAGAAACGCATCGTGCGCATCTCTCGTCATCTCGGCAAACCCGTGGTCGTGGCGACGCAGATGCTGGAAAGCATGATCAGCGCACCATCCCCCACGCGCGCCGAAGCCTCCGACGTCGCAACCGCGGTGTTCGACGGCGCGGACGCGGTGATGCTGTCGGCGGAAACCGCAGCCGGCCAGTATCCCGTACGAGGCGGTGAACATCATGGACCGCATCGTCGCGCGGGTAGAGCAGGACCCCGGCTGGCGCGCGATGATCGAGGCCAGCCGTACCGATCCCGAACATGCCACCGCCGATGCCATCGCCGCCGCCGCGCGCCAGGTGTGTCACACGATCGGCGCGAAGGCGGTGGTGGCGTTCACCGCATCCGGCGCGACCGCGCTGCGTGTGGCACGCGAACGGCCGGAGGCGCCGATCATCGGCCTGACCCCGCATCTGACCACGGCACAGCGGTTGGCCGTGGTGTGGGGCGTCCATGCGGTTGTATCGGCGGATGCGCATTCGATGGGCGACGCCATCACGCGCGCCACGCGCGTGGCGCAGACCGAGGGCTTTGCCCAGCCCGGCGAGGAAATCGTCGTCGCCGCCGGCGTGCCGTTCGGCCATTCCGGTACCACCAACGTGCTGCGGGTAGCGACGGTGCGGTAGGCCGCTGAAGCCCGGGTTTCCGCACCCATGCGTCCGGCGTAGGATAGCGCACCGCGATCACTGGACGCGGCCAACGCAACGGCCGACCAGACGCGGCGGGAGGGTGTGCGCATGTCTCAATCCGAACTGACCGCGGAACACGGTGTTGCCTGGCCGTCGAACGGCATCAGCGAGGTGCCCTTCCGGCTCTACACGGATCCGGCGCAATACCAGCGCGAGCAGGAACGCCTGTTCAAGGGACCGACCTGGAATTACCTGTGCCTCGCGGTGGAACTCGCCAGGCCCGGCGATTACGTCGCCACCACGATCGGCGAAACCGCGGTGATCGTGGTGCGTGATTCGGCCGGTGCGATCAACGCATTCGTCAACCGCTGCGCCCATCGCGGCAACCTGCTGTGCATCGAACGCAGCGGCAACGTCGGCGAATTCAGTTGCATCTACCACGGCTGGACCTACGACCTTGGCGGCCAACTGACCGGCGTCGCGTTCGAGCACGGTGTGAAGCGCCAAGGCGGCATGCCCCCCGAATTCCGCAAGGACGAACACAGGCTCCAGCGCCTGCGCACCGCTGAACTCGGCGGCCTGGTATTCGGCACGTTCAGCGACGCGACGCCCGACCTGGAGACCTACCTGGGTCCCGACGTCACCCGCGGCCTGCTGCGCGTGATGAACCGCACCCCGCATCTGCTCGGCCGCAGCACGCAGGTGATGCCGAACAACTGGAAGCTGTATTTCGAGAACGTGAAGGACACCTATCACGCCTCGATCCTGCACCTCTTCCTGACCACGTTCCGCATCAACCGGCTGAGTATGCCAGGCGGAATCTACATCAATCGCGACGGCGGCAATCACTACAGCTACGCCAAGCTGGACTACGCGGCAGAGGATGCCGACTACAGGGCGGAAAATCTGCGTGCCGACAGCGAGTTCCAGTTGCAGGACCGCTCGGTCGTCGAGTTTGTCGATGAATACGGCGACGGCGTGTCGGTGCAGATTCTGACGGTCTTCCCCGGCATGGTGTTGCAGCAGGTACGCAACACGATCGCGGTGCGCGTAATCCGACCGCGCGGCGTCGACAAGGCCGAACTGGAATGGATTCACCTGGGCTTCGACACCGATGACGAAGCGATGACCGAACGCCGCCTGCGCCAGGGCAACCTGATCGGCGCGGCCGGCTATATCTCGATGGAAGACGGCTGCGTCGGCGGCTTCGTGCAGCGCGCGCTGCAATACAACGACGAGGGCGCGGGGTTGGTGATGATGGGCGGAGATGAAGCGGAGTTCGCAGAATTTCCGCGCCAGCGAGGCGGCGATCCGCGGCTTCTGGAAACACTACCGCTCGCTGATGGGCGACTGATGATGGACGAGGTCGCAATACGCCTCGGAATAGACGAGCTGATCGGCGACTACGCCGAACGCATCGACGAGGACCGGCTGGAGGAATGGCCGGATCTGTTTGCCGACCCTTGCCGGTACCTCATCATCAGCCGTGCCAATCATGCGGCGGGGATGCGGCAAGGCGTGATTTATGCCGCGTCGCGCGGCATGTTGCTTGATCGCGTATTTTCCATCCGCCGTGCAAATATCTTCGAGCCACACCGCTACCGCCACGTCGTCGGCCCGATCCGCCTGAAGGCCATGACGGCCGGCGTGGCCGTAGTACACTCGAACTTCATTGCAGCGCGGATCATGCACGACGGCGCAACCACACTGTTCGCCACCGGCGTTTACCAGGACCGGATCGACATCGGGACAACCCCGTACAGGTTCAGCGAACGCATCGTAGTACTGGACAGCGACAAGATCGACACGCTGCTGGCAATACCACTGTAGCGTCGCCGATTTCCTCCCCTGGGGGAGGGGTGCCCTCCCCTGTAACGACACGCGCTACGCCGCCTGCCGCAGCGCCCCAGCCTTCGCATCCTCCAGGATCATATCCGACGCCTTCTCCGCGATCATGATCGTCGGCGCATTGGTGTTGCCGGCAACGATCGATGGCATGATCGACGCATCGACCACGCGCAGTCCGCCAATCCCGTGCACCCGCAGCCGCGGATCGACCACCGACCCCGGCCCGTGACCCATGCCGCAACTCCCCACCGGATGCAGATTGGAAACGCCGCGCTTGCGCACATCATCCGCCAGTTGTTCGTCCGTCATCACCGCCGGACCTGGCGATGTCTCCGCCACCACCAGCCGCTGCAGCACATGTTGCCGCGCGATCTGCCGAGCGATGCGCATGCCCTTGATAAGCGCCTGCATATCGTAGTCGCTGCGCAGGAAGTTGAAGCGGATTTCCGGCGCCGCCAGAGGATCGGGGCTCTTCAGCCGCACCGTGCCGCGACCTTCGGGACGCAGATGCACCGGGCTGATCGCAAATCCCGGAAACGGATGCGAGATGATCCCATCGCGCGTCCGGTCGATCGTGCTCCACGCCGAAATGTTCAATTGCAGGTCGGGCCGTTCCAGACTGTCATCGCTGCGCACCAGCGCGCCGACATAAAGCCCGTTGCCCGACATCGGTCCGCCACGATACAGCGCGTATTGCAGACCCGCGACAACCTGACGCGGGATGCTGTGATGCAGCTCATTCAGTGAGATCGACCGGGAAATTCGCCAGGCGCAATACGTATTGAAGTGATCGTGCAGGTTGGACCCGACACCAGGCAGATCGTGAAGCACCTCAACGCCCATATCCTGCAGATGCTGCGCCGGCCCAATACCCGACAGCAGCAGAAGCTGCGGCGAGCCATAGGCGCCGCCGGAAACAATCACCTCACCGCTGGCACGCGCGGTGCGCAGCCCTTGCGGCGAACGGTACTCCACACCAACCGCGCGGCCATTCTCGATCAGCACACGCGTGGCATGCGCGTGGGTCTGCACGATCAGGTTCGGCCGCTTGCGTGCCGGACGCAGATAGGCGGCCGCGGTGCTCCAGCGACGGCGGTCCTTCGTCGTGGTCTGATAATATCCGCAGCCCTCCTGCTGCGCGCCGTTGAAGTCCGGATTGGGCTTGATGCCGGCCTGGATGCAAGCCTCCAGCAGCAGCTTGCCGATCTCCCATTCATACGGCTGGTTGGACACGCGCAACGGCCCCCCACTGACATGGAACTCGCTGTCGCCGCGTTCATTGTCCTCGGCCTTGCGAAAATACGGCAGCACAGAATCCCAGTCCCAGCCTTCACATCCTCGCTGCCGCCACTCGTCGTAATCAGCATGATTGCCGCGCATGTAGATCATGCCGTTGATCGAGCTGGTGCCACCCAGCACCTTGCCGCGAGGCTGGTACATCACGCGGTAGTCAGCCGGAAAGAGGCGACGATCTGGATCGATGGGCTGGACAAGATCGCCAGCAAGCGTGGCATTAACATGTGCATCGACCTCAGTGCCACACCGTATTACCTCGGCCGCATGAGCGACGCCACCAACACAGTATTTCCCTGGGTGGTCAGCGATTTCAGCCTGACCGACTCAATCGAAAGCGGTTTGGTGAAGGTCCCGCAACTTGTCTCACGTGACGGCAGCGGCGCGGCACTGCCCGCCTATTTCAACGTCTGGGCATGGATACTGCCGCAACTGATCGGCAGGGAGCGAGGCACCAAGCCTGGGAGTCCGCAGGCGCAAGCTATCCTGAAATATGCACATTCGCCAATCGCAATCCTCGCTGGGATGTGGAACGACAAACGCAAGGAGTGGGCGAGCGACGAAGACGCGCGTCCGCCGGTCTTCATTCTGGTGTGCAAGAACAAGCGCATCGCCGCCGCGTTCTATGAGTGGATCGGGGAGGACATACGGCCGACAGGAATTCCGCAATTCCATATTGGGGAGCTGCGCAACACGGCGGATCGCGTCCTCACCATTCGCGTGGATACCGGGGTGGTGCACGAAACCGACACCGGCAATGCGAAGTCGGATGAGAACACGTGGATGCGGCTAATCCTGGATACGGTGGGCAAGCCTCACTGGCCGGCCGATCCGCAGGGCCGGCCGATATACCCGGAAGGTTTCGAGGAGCTGGCGAAGAAGCTGGAGCGTCCCTTGCATCCACCGGGCCGCGACATTCGCTGCATCGTCAGTGTCGGCATGCTGACGGAAGGCTGGGATTGCAACACTGTCACGCACGTGGTCGGGCTTCGACCGTTCCAGTCGCAACTATTATGCGAGCAGGTGGTGGGGCGCGCGCTGCGGCGAAGGTTCTACAATCTGAATGCGGACGACCGGTTCGACGAGGAAGTGGCGCAGGTGTTCGGCGTGCCGTTCGAGGTGGTGCCGTTCAAGGCGACGGGTGCAACGCCGAAACCACGGCCACCGCAGCGGCGTATCCATGCAGTGCCGCAGAAGACGCAATTCGGCATAACGGTGCCGCGTGTGCTGGGCTATTCGATCGGCGTGCGCAACCGCATTGCAGTGGACTGGTCGACCGTGGCGAGGCTTGTGCTCGACCCGTCAGCCATCCCGCCGCAATCCGATCTGGCGGCGATGCTGAACCAGGGAAAACCGGGCGCACATTCACCGGGTGGATTGATTCGGGCCGATCTGGCGGCGTTTCGTCGCGGCAATCGTGAGCAGCAATTGTGCTTCCAGATGGCGGCCGACCTGACGCGGCATTACGTGGAGAAGGATATCTGCGAGGCACCGCCGCACGTGCTGTTCCCGCAGTTGCTGGGCGTTGTGCAGCGCTACATTGCCGAGAAGGTGGAGCCGTTGCCGCCGGCCGAACGGCTCGATGCTTTTCTGTCGCCGTACTATGGCTGGATTGTCGAGCGGTTGCTTGCTGCGATACGCCCGGATACCGAAGCGGGCGAGGCGCCAGAAGTGCCGGACCTGGATCGCGATCGGCCTTGCGCCACGGCGGATATCAGCATGTTCACCGCCAAGCGCGTGCGCGAGGCGGTGCGCAGCCACGTCAATCTGGTGATCGTTGATTCGATCTGGGAAGCTGCTGCGGCGGAGCTGCTGGATGCGCATCCCGCTGTGGGGGCCTATATCAAGAATGATGGGCTGAATTTCACCGTGCCTTATTTGCACAACGGCAAGCCGTCGGAATATCTGCCTGACTTTGTGATCCGACTGCGTGGCGCGACGGATCACTTCCTGATCGCAGAAATCAAAGGTGCAGACTGGGGAGGACTGTCGGAGATAAAGGCGCAGGCGGCGCATCGCTGGTGCGCGGCGGTCAATGCGACTGGTGAGTTCGGTCGATGGGAATATCGGCTTGCATACAGCGTGCGGGAATTCGGCACACAGTTGGACGCGCTGGTGGCAGCACTGGTTGAACGAGCGTAGGGGGACTGTAGAATTCGAACCATGCTGCCGCTGATTGAAAGCCACCGCGCCGAAATCGCCGAGCTCTGCCGGCGCTTCCACGTCCAGCGACTGGACGTGTTCGGCTCGGCCGCGCGCGGCACCGACTTCGACCCTGACCGTTCCGACGTGGACCTGCTGGTCACCTACGACCCGGTACGCCGGCGCCAAGCCTGGCCGAGTATTTTGATCTGCGGGATGAACTGGCAGCATTGTGCGGCCGACCGGTTGATCTCGTCATGTCGGGTGCGGTGCGCAACCCGTTCATCCTGGCAAACATCGAGCGCTCCAGGCGGATCGTTTATGCAGCGTGATTTCCGCAGCTTCCTATGGGATATGCGGTCGGGTGTCCTGGTTGGCGGCTGGTGGCGTAGCGGTCATTGTCGGGTCCTCCCCCGGCGCACTTGGCATTGGTTGCGCGCTGCATGGAAGGATGTTGGCGATGCCCGGTTCCCGATATCCAAGGTCGGACAATCCTCGGTGCGTCAGCCAGTCACGCCCAGGGATTGGTGAACGTCTCCGCGACCGACCGCGCCGATCGCACCTCGTTCGCCTCGCGCCGCGCTCGCACGGCGCGCTTCAGGTCCGCGATCTCGATGGCCAGGGCTTCGGCGCGGCGATGCAGCAGCGCCACCAGCGCGGGCGTAGGCACCAGCGCCGACAGTTCCGCCAGCCAGGCCATCCAGCGAACCCGGATCATCAGCGCATAGCTCCACACCGTCAGCCTGCGATATTCGCGATCGATGCTTACCACGACCAGCCATGCCGGCAGGTACGCAAGCCACCATGGGAGAGGCTTCTGCATAACGCCGTTCTGCCGGCGGCGGGGCTAACAGCGGGTTAACCGCCCGTCGCTACCCCGCCACAATCGCATTGCGGATCTCAGCGGCGAGCCGACGCCCACCAGCGGCTCGAACCCGGACCCGGTGCCACGGATCAGCAGCGTGCCATAGCCCCAGATGCGGCCGCCAAGCTCTGCTCCACGTCCACCGTCTCGATCTTGCTGACGTTCATCTCAACCGTATGCCGCGCGATCAGGCCGCGCTTGAAGATGACGCGGCGGTCGGTCACCACGATCTCGGTCGCCCGGCGGCGGATCCAGGCGCCCAGCAACAGCAGAAGCGCGAGCGCGCCGACCACCGCGGCGGCCAACAGCGCGATAGCGCTGGCCAGTCCGCGTCAGGCAGCCAGTGCGGAGCCCACCAGCAACGCGATGGCGAGCGATCAGCACGATGAAGCGCGCGCAGGTAGATCGACCAGTGCAGGCGGCCGATCACCTTCACCTTTTCGTCCGGCTGCAGCACCTTGGTGTAATACGCCATCAGCCGAGATGCTCCCATGTGCACCGCCATGTCGGCGCACACGATGCTGCCGGCGAACGCGATGAAAACCAGCATGGCGCGCGCGCGGATCGGCAGCAGGCTGCCGGTGATCTCGGCCAGCACATACGGGCCCGCGAGGCACGCGAACGCGATCAGCGCACCGAACCAGGCCCAGACGAAGCAGAACATGCCATAGGTCAGCACGGCTGAGACAAACAACGGCGCCAGATACAGCGGGTTCGACCAGCCGCCGGGGATCTTCAGGACTGTGAAGCCGATGAAGCCGAACAGCGACGAGCGAGCCGGGGTACAGCATCCGCCAGCCCTCGGCTGGGAACGCCATGCTGCCCGGGCCACAGATCCACCACGGGCACGATCGCCAGCCACACAACGCCCCCGACCTGCCATGCGGCAGCGTACCACCGGCGGCGTCCTGGCGCGAGGCGCGGGCGATTTGCCATACCCGTGACCGACCCGACACACACGCATGGGAGGCTCCGGACGTGCTTGCCAACATCCCCGCCACCCAGACCGTCATCGAGATCAGCAAGCCCGGCGGCCCCGAGGTGCTGGTGCCCGCCACGCGCCCGGTGCCGGAGCCGAAAGCCGGCGAGGTGCTGATCCGCATCGCCGGCGCCGGCATCAACCGCGCCGACTGCCTGCAGCGCATGGGCCGCTACCCATTGCCGCCCGGCGCGCCCGACATCCCCGGCCTGGAATGCGCCGGCACGGTGGTCAAGCGCGGCGACGGCGTCACCCAGTGGCAGGACGGCGACCAGGTCTGCGCGCTGATGGTCGGCGACGGCTACGGCGAGTATGCCGCGGTGCCGGCGGTGCAGTGCCTGCCGGTGCCCGCGGGCGTCAGCGTGATCGACGCCGGCGGCCTGCCCGAGACGTTCTGCACCGTGTGGACCAACGTGTTCGAGCGGATGCACCTGCGGGCTGGCGAAACGTTCCTCATTCAGGGTGGATCGCAGCGGCATCGGCGTCACCTCGATCCAGCTTGCCAAGGCGTTCGGCTGCACGGTGCTGGCGACCGCCGGGCTCCGATGCGAAGTGCGCCGCGTGCCGCGAGTTCGGCGCCGATGTCGCGATCAACTACCGCACGCAGGACTTCGTCGCGGTGGGCAAGGAGGCCACGGGCGGACGCGGCGTGGATGCGATCCTCGACATGGTGGGCGGCGACTATATCCCGCGCGAGATCGAACTGCTGGCGCATGAAGGACGGCTGTGCTTCGTTGCGCTGATGGGCGGCACGAAGGTGGAGGCGGACTTCGGCGTGATCCACCGCAAGCATCTGACCGTCACCGGCTCGACGCTGCGCTCGCGCTGCGTGGCGCAGAAGGCGGCGATCATTGCGGCGCTGCGCGAGAAGGTCTGGCCGCTGTGGGCGCAGGGCAAGCTGCGCCCGTTCACCTACCGCCAGTTCCCGCTGCGCGAGGCGGCGGCGGCGCACGCGCTGATGGAATCAGCCAGCACATCGGAAAGATCCTGCTGGTGCCTTGATCGAACTGTCACGACGCGGAGCGGATGCGCGCGAGCCTCACGACAAATATTCCGTGCCGATGTTCGTCCGGCGTCCGCAATGGCCGGGCGCGTCCGTCTGGTTTCTGCCCATGGTCAACCACGTTGCCGGGGTAGCCGGCAGCGTCGCTTGTGCAATATTTCGTCGCCGGTCCATGCATTTGCCGCATCACATGCTGGCCGCCGCCCCGACATCAGGATGCAGAATGTAGCCCGCGGGGTCGGTCACCAACATGACGGGCCGCTTCGGATCGAGTTCCATCTTTTGCCGCAGCCGGTAAATATGCGTTTCCACTGTATGGGTCGTGACAGTTGGATGGAATCCCCAAACCTCGTCCAACAGCATCTGCCGACCCACCGGCCGAGCATCCGATCGATAGAGCACCTTGAGGATTGCCACCTCCTTCTCGGTCAGCCTGACACAGCGTTTGCTGGCCACATCCTCCAACTGTTTGGCGGCGGGATGGAATACGTAGCACCCGATGGTAAATGTGGCGTGCTCGCTAAGGTCGAATACGCGCAGCGCCGCGCGCAGCCGCGCCATCAGCTCATCCGGAGCGAACGGTTTGACGATGTAGTCGCTGGCGCCTGCATTCAAACCGCGAACGATGTCGTCCAGGCTATTCGCGCCGCTCAGGATGATGACCGGCAAGTTGCATCCCTGCTGTCGAAGCCTGGCGCAGAAATCGCGCCCATCCCCATCCGGCAGGTGGACGTCCAGTATCATTGCCGCCACCGAATTGCCCTTGTCGTTCAGGGCCGCCGCGGCCTCGCGAAGTGTTCCGGTTCCATGAACGGCGAATTTATTTCCTCGCGAAATATGATCGCCCAAGGCCTCACAGAGCAGAAAGTCGTCTTCCACAACGAGTATCGTCTGTCACTGCTGCCATAGCCGTTCCTTGATTGAGGAATTTCTTGAAATTAGCCCGGTGGACATCGCGCACTCCGGTATCGGTTGCAATGCACGAATTGGTTAAATTGGTTAATCAGGCGTCAGACCGGCCGCTCGATCAGTCGAGCAATCAGAAGTCACTTGAAACCCCTGGGCATCGACATCGTCCGTGCAGATGTCCGGTCCAGGGGCAACCTGCCTTGCGTCTTTCTCGACTGGCGGCAGGTCACCATGGCACGTCCGAGTCATCGCGGGGCACCCGGACTATCCCGGACTTTTGCTTTCGTGTCCTTGGCCGACCGGATCGTCACGGTGAGCGCTCCGGCCCGCCTTCTGGGCTTGACGATGCCCGGGTGCCGCAGGTGTAGTTCGAACTTTAGCATTGAAATCATGAGATAAAAGCCAGGGGAATGGCCAATCGGCGAGAGGGCTGCCACGACGACGCCCAGGACCGATCTGAGTAGTTTCCGATGCTGGTGTCGCCATTTGCCGGTGGCTATATCTCACTAATGGTTTACTTCCTGACGCCCGTTCCAAATGACCGCGGCACCGACGCCGCTTGCCCCTCCGCGCAGCTGCGGCAGAGGGCTGCCCATGTCCGCTGGCTGGCGGAATCGATCCCGGACGAGTTGGCTAGCGAGCAGCTGGCAGATTTTGCCGAAGAGCTGGAAGCACGCGCCGAGACGCAACGTCTGACCGACGCGAGCTGAAAACCGGCCCCGCGTTCGATCGCTTGTAGCGGGCGCATTTGAGCCGGCGCATTGGCGTTATTGACGCGCGCGAAATGCCTCGACCAACCGCGGCCAACCGGCTTCACGAAGGTATGGTGTGAGATTATGATCACCGTGTTGTCACAGGAATTCTGAAATCGGCGTCGGTGCTGGCGCAGGCAATTGTCGACACTGTCCGTGAGCCGCTTCTTGTGCTCGATGGAGATTCTTGCGTCGTTGCGGCCAGCCGATCCTTTGTCTGACGTTCGGTATTGCGGCCGAGAAGGTGGTCGGACGATCGATCTATGATATTGGCGACCGCCAGTTCGATGTCCTGACCTGCGTCATCGGCTGGACAAGGTCGTTCCCGACAATATTGCCATGACCGGATTGGAAATTGACGCGGTATTTCCCAATATCGGCCAGCGTACGCTGCTGCTGGACGCTCGCAAGGTGTTCTACGAGACAAATGATCACGAGACCCTTCTGTTGGCGTTCGAGGATGTCACTGAACGGCGCGCCATCGAGCATGAAAAGGACGCGCTGCTAAGGCGGACGGAGGAATTGCTGCTACAGAAAGACGTGTTGCTCCAGGAAATGCAGCACCGCGTCGCCAATAGCTTGCAGATCATCGCCAGCATCCTGCTGATGAAATCCAATGCGGTAACATCCGAGGAGACACGACAACATCTACAGGATGCGCATCGACGGGTGATGTCGGTTGCAACGGTGCAGCAGCACATCCAGGTCGCCGGACGGGGTGATGAGGTCCATATCCGACCGTATTTGTCGAAGCTATGCGACAGTCTGACCAATTCAATCATGGGCGACAGCGTCGCGATCTCGTTGCGCGTGATCTCCGATGACGCCGTTACGCCGTCGGCCCATGCCGTGAGCGTTGGCCTGATTGTCATGGAACTGGTTATCAATGCCCTGAAATACGCATTCCCCCAGGTTCATCCAAACGCTCAGGTCCTGGTCAGCTATGAAACGTCCGACGCTGACTGGCGGCTCGCCGTCTCGGACAACGGCGTTGGCAGCGAAGGCGCCGATATCGGAAAGGGCGGTCTTGGCACGACCCTGGTGAAGGCCCTCGCGCAACAACTCGACGCGCAGGTCGAGACGATACGTGCCTCCGCCGGCACGACCGTATCGATCACACATGCAACGTTCGCTGCGCGGCTGCCGCAGATTCGGTGATCAACACAGCGGCCCGCGCTTCGCCGGCAACGATGCCACGGGCCATCGCGTTTCCGTCATTCTCCGGCTGACCAAAGCGCCGCATGGACGTTGAAGTGCCGTCCTGGGCGCCGATCGGCGCGCAGACGCCCAAGCAGGTGCCCGCAGACGAGGTCATTGGCGCGTCAGGGATGACCTCCCGCATTGCGCGGGAGCTTCTAAGCCGAGCTTCCTGGAGGCGAACCGCGCAAGGGCTTGAATTACCGACGAGATGCGTCATTGCCGGGTTGTATTACTGGCTACACTCGACGCCGAGGAGGGTGAACGCCTTCTGCTGGATCGGCGTTGGCCTGGTCAGCACGGTGAGCGGATAGTTCGGCGTGATCGCGGTGATGATGGTGTTGCGCGCCAAGGTCGCGAGATCGGCCAGCAGCGAGCGGAAGCTGTGCACCGGCAGCCCGTCCTCGGTCAGGCCTGTGGTCTGCTTGGTGACAGCGGCCGGTGAGCGCTGCGCCTGTCGCCACCACGCTGACGCGCAGGGCTTCGGCGGCTTCCTTGTCGGTGTCGTCGAACAGCATCGGCGCGAGGCGCTGACGCATGTGCCATTCCAGATAATAGGCCAGCATGCAGAGGAAGACATGCGCGCGCACCCGATCGGCCAGCCAGTGATGGACCGGCCGGACCTGCAGATCGACGGTTTTGATGCAGCGGAACGCCCGTTCCACCAGGGCGAGGGATTTGTAGCTGCGCACCGTCGTCGCGTCGTCGAAGGTCTCCGCAGGCAGGCTGGTGCGCACGACATAGATGCCGTCGGTGGCCGCCTCGGCGGCGATCTCGGCTGGTCTTGCGGGCGAAGCTGAAGGCGGCATCGGTGATGTCGAGATCGAAATGCTTGGCCATTTTATGCTTGTTGATCACCGCGCCGACCGCGAGCGCGATCTCGGCGGTGCCGCGCAGCGGATCGCGCTTGCGGGCGACGGCGGCCTGGATGCGGGCGAGATCGCGCTCGGTGGCGGCCAGCAGGTCTTCGCGCTTGCGGGCGCGCTCGGCGGCGAGATCGGGGTTGCGGCAGACCACCAGACGCTCATCGGGGAAGTCGGGTGCGGTGATGCTGGCCATGTCGCGCTGGTCGAACAGCGAGAGCTGCAAGGCGCCGCTTTCCAGCAGCGCCTTGATCGCCGGCGCGCGCAGCGCGGTGATCCAGTCGAGGCCGGCCGATTTGATGTCCTCGGTGATGCGCGCCTGGGTGATCATGCCGCGGTCGCCGACCAGGACGACATGGTCGAGGTGGAAGCGCTGCTTGAGCTTGTCGACCTGGGTCGCCAGCGTCATCGGATCGGCGGTATTGCCGTCGAACACCTCGATGGCGACCGGGCAGCCGTCGGGGGCGCAGAGCAGGCCATAGACGATCTGCAGCGTGCCCTTCCTGCCGTCACGGCTGTAGCCACGCTTGGCGAGCGGGCAGCAGCGCCCTTCCATGTAGCTCGACGAGACGTCGTAGAGCACCAGCGTGCCGTTGGTGAGATGGCGTTTGGCCAGCGTGGCCTCGATGGCAGGCTGGCGCTCCAGCAGCCAGTCCAGCGCGGTGTAGAGTTCGTCCTCATCGACCTCGCCGAGGCCGAGCACTTCACCGAGGCTCGATGCGGCGGTGGCGGGAGACAGCGCACGGGCGGCGGCGAGCTTGGACGCGGGATCGAGGATGCGGCCGACCAGCAGGGCAAGGACGAGGTCGCGGCAGCGATCGCCGTCGGGGCCGAGGATGCGGTCGAGGCCGATCCTGCGGGCGGTGCCGAGTGCGGCGGCGACGTGGCCGTGCGGCAGGGTGCGGATGACGGTGAAGGCGTCGCGCTCGGCGGGGATGACGGTGCCGCCCTTGAGCACGCCGCGCAGGCCTTCGATGTGCGCGGCGGGCCAGTCGGAGAGGTTGCACAGGGTGCGCTTACGGACCTTGCCGCCTGCCGGTAGCTCTCGCGCGGAGCAGGATCGCGGGCGGCGAGTTCCGATTCCGAACAGCTTCGATGTGCATGCCGCAGAGCCCATGCGCACATCCGGCGAAAGCGTACAAGTCTCAAATATGGAATTACATGGCTACAACCTGAATGGGATCAGACGGCATCGCAAATCCTTTCAACAACTTCACCACAAAAGCGGCGGGAAGCTCGGCCTAAGACCAAGTAGCACAGGCGGCTTATGCCATTCACGGCCATCATAACAGCACATGCCCGCTGGCTTGGAGGAGCCGCAGGGGCAAGGTGCCTTCGCGTTTGCAATCCGCCTGCGTTTGGCTTCACCCATGGTCTCATGCTTTTATTCTTGATAACAGATTTTATCGAGAGGGCGGCTGATGGTAGCAACGCGCCAGGCCTGGTGCATAAAATCAAGAAATACGCACCAGCCTGCCAACCCACTGAATCAATGGGTTAGCCGACGGAAAAGTAATACCTGACAAAACCCCCCCAAGGGGGAGGGGACGGCACTTCTTCTTCGCCTTCTGGGGTCGGGGCCAGGCGGTTCAGAGGAAGTCGCGCGCCCGTTCGATGTCTTCCAGGTCGCCGGTATGCGAGATCAGCAGGACCTCGTCGAAGCCGATCTGTTGGATCCGCTTCAATCTCTGGCGCGCTTCATCCACGGGACAGGTGAGCGCGACGTCGGATGCCGCCGCGATCGCCGCGGATTCCGGCCGGCCGTTGAAATCGACGGCGACGTTGGCGAGCACGGCATTGGTGCCGCCTGCCTCGCGATAGATGCGCATCCCGTGTTCAAGATCATCCCAACTGCTGAAGCGGCCGGACGGGGTCCAGCCCTGGCACTGTTGCGCGGCATAGGTGATCCAGCGTGGACTGCGCCATGCGCCCAGCAGGATCGGCGGGCCGCCTTCGCATCCTGGCCACGTAGTCAATACGCCACCGCCATTGACTGCCTCGCCGCGCCAGGTCTGGCGCATGATGTCCAGCGATTGCATCAGAGTGCGGAAGCGCTTGGTGTAATCGTAGCCGAGGAGATCGAAATCCGCCTGCGTCGAACCGCTGCCGACGCCAAGGCGCAGGCGACCGCCTGACAGGGCCTGAACCGACTGCACGTTGTGCGCAAGCTCGATCGGTTGCCGCAGCGGAACCTGCAGCACGGAGATCCCGAGTTCGACCCGTTCGGTCGCCGTCGCAAGCGCCGCAAGAGCGACGAGTGGATCGAGGGTGGGCCGGCCGCGGCCGAGTGAATGGCCGACCCAGATTCCCGGGAATCCGCTGGCTTCGATCCGTCGGGCATAATCGGCCATCTGCGGAAGCAGCCGGGTATAATGTTCGGCGCCGGGGCTGAGCCGGATCATGGCGCTAACTCTCATGGTCGCCTTCCGAGCGGCAATGTGGCTGTCACGAAATTCTCCTGTCATCGATGGTGGCGGCAGGATGCAACGTATCCGCCGAAGGCGCCACCGCTTGCCGTCGCGCGGCGCGACCATGTGCGCTCAGGTGGCGATGCCGAGCAGCCGTGCCGCGGTGCCGCCGAGGATCGCGATGCGTTCGTCGTCGGTCAGTCCTGGCGTGTTGAGCACGAGGTCGACCTCCGTGCTGGTCCATGGGAATGGAAAGTCGGTGCCGATCATGACCTGGCCGGAACCGGTTTCGGCGATCAGGTGGCGCAACGCCTCGGGCGTGAAGACGATCGTGTCGAAATAGAGCTGGCCATCCTTGAGATAGGCCGTTGGGTTCTTCTTCGGCAGCGGGCCGACGCGGTCGGGGAAGCAGCGTATCACCGCATCGGATCGGTTGGCGTAGGACGGCAGGAAGCCGCCGCCGTGCGCCGCGCAGATCTTCAGTCCAGGGAAGCGGTCGAGCGTGCCTTCGAAGATCAGGTGCGACAGCGCGATCGTGGTTTCGAGCGGGTTGCCGATCGTGTTGGTCAACAGGCCGCTGCCGGCGAGCCGGCCGCTGGGTTCCAGTTCGCGGGTGCCGAGTGGGTGCATGAAGACAAGTACGCCGAGTTCTTCGCACTTGGCCCAGAAGGGATGGAATTTCGGGTTGGCCAGTTCCTCGCCGGCGACGCTGCCGCCGACGCCGACCCCGCGAAAGCCGAGGTTCTTGACCGCGTATTCGACCTGTTGCGCGGCGAGATCGGGGTGTTGCAATGCCGCGGTCGCGAAGGCGACGAAGCGGTCAGGGTTGGCGGCGCAGAATTCCACCAGCGTCTCGTTCTGGAGCTTTATCAGCTTGGCGGCGGCGTCGCGGTCGGCACGGTACCAGGTACGGGTTGATGCTCAACGCCTCGACGTCGATGCCTTGCGCGTCCATCGCCGCGATGCGCGTGCTGGTGTCGTGCATCAGCAATCCCGGTGCTTCGAGCGGATGGTTGATCACAGCCGCCGCGGCCGGGACGATGCAATGGGCGTGCACATCGATGGTCTTGATGCGTTTGCCGTTGACCACGACCTCGCGCCGGCGGGACTGGGGCTGCGACGTCGGCTTTGGCGCCACGCTGGACATCGCGCAGGGGATAAAGGCCAGGGCGGCCAGGGTGTTGGTAAGCAGATCGCCGGTTATGGGCATTTCCATCCCTCTTTCATGCGTTGTCGGTCAGTGGGCGAGGCTACTACGCCCGATCTCGCGATCGGCTCAACCGGTGGGCGTGTTGCCGGTCTTTCAGGGTACGTTGAGCCGGTACACCCGGGCCGCGGTGCCGCTGTAGAGCGCGGTCTTTTCGGTGGGCGATGGCGCTGGCGGTGATGCGCTTGAATGCGTTCCATAGCTCGGTATAGCCGCAGGATTGCTTGTCGGGCGGGAAGTTGCTTTCGAACATGCAGCGGTTGACGCCGAAGGCCTCGATGCAGGGTTCGACATATTGGCGCCACGCGGCGGCGAGTTCCTCCGATGACGGGCGGCACGTCGCGTTCGTGGAAATCGAAGCCGAACGACATCATGCCGATGCCGCCGAGCTTGACGTTGACGTTGGGGCATTTGGCCAGTTCGACGATGTCCTTGCGCCAGCCGGCGAGGATCTCCTGCCGGCGGCCGGAGTAGGGGCCGACGCCGAGTACGCCGCCGACGTGGTTCGAGGATGATGGTGGTGTCGGGGAACGCGCGGGCGAGATCGATCGCGTCGGGTAGTTGCGGATGATACTGCCAGGATTCGAAGCTGAGACCGAGGCGGCCGAGCTGGGTGAAGCCCTCGCGGAACGTGGGATCGCGCGCGAGGTGCGGCGGCACGGCGCGGGAGGCGAATTTGCCGACCGCTTCGCTGCCGTCCCATGCCACGCCGTAGCGGATGCCGCGGAAGCGTCCGCCGCCGACCGCGAGTTCGGCTTCCAGCACGTCGCGCACGCGCGCGCCGAGGGTGAGGTCGGCGTGGCCGATGATCGCTTCCGCGACGCGGCAGGAACCGTAGTTGCCTGATGCGCTCATGGCGGCGATGCCGTTGACGAATTCAACCTCGCCGACCGGGGCCATCTCTGCGGGGCCGTGCTTGCGGTACATCGCCTGGCATTCGAGGAAGACCGTGGCGACGATGTTGTGCCCGCCGCCGATATCAGCGAGGAGTTCCGGCAGGAAGTAGTGGCCGCGCTGCGGCGTGTCCCAGAAATGGTGGTGCGGGTCGATGATCGGCAGGGCTGGTTCCAGCGCGGCTTCGGTTGGCCGTTTCGCCAGCCACGCTCTCAGGTCGGCGTCGTTGCGGTGGACGATGCCACGGTATTCGCCTTTGGAGTCTCCGGGTTGAGCCATTGCATCCCCTGTCGCGTTGTGGCTGCGCATTTCGGTGATGGCGAAGGTAAGGCGTGGAGATGCGTTACGGCAAGCTGCCGGGAGTCGGTGGTGCGGCGCCTGTGCGCGGGTGCCGGTGCGGCTGGCGGCAGTGCAAGCAGGCCGGACACAGAGTTTTTCGGACACAGAGTTTTGACCGAGCGCACTGTGGTGTCAGCTTAGCCAACTGGCGAGTTCGTTCAGCATCTGGGCGCGGACTTCGGTGTCCGACAGCCCGGTGCGGCCGGCGATATGGAAGGAGTGATCCGCGTCAGCGAACAGCTTCAGCGTTGCACGGCTGCCTAGCTTTTCAGCGAGTGACGTCAGGAGCGACCAATCCGCGAGCGTGTCGCGGGTTCCTTGCAGGAACAGCATTGGAACCGTTATGTCGAACAGGTGTTGCGCACGCTCGTCCGACGGCTTGCCGGCGGGGTGCAGCGGAAAGCCAAGGAAAATCAGACCACGCACGCCGGGAAGCGGCGAGATGGCCTGCGCCTGCGATGTCATGCGGCCGCCGAACGATTTGCCGCCTGCGATGAGGGGCAGCCCAGGCGCAAGCCGAGTCGCCTCCGCTATCGCGGCGCGGACGGTTGCATGGGCGAGCGCGGGACCGTCCGGTCGCTTTGACCCTTGTTCCATGTAGGGGAATTGATAGCGCAACGTGGCGATGCCTCGCTCCGCGAGTCCCGCGGCGACCGCTGCCATGAATGGATGCGACATCCCCGCGCCCGCACCATGCGCCATTACATAACATGCGCGAGCTGGTTCGGGTGTTTTCAAAAGGCCGGACACGCGATGCTTGTCGTCGACCCGGATGGTGACCGGCTTTGCGGATGCTGTGGTCACGCCGGCGGTTACTCGACCTTTACCAGCTTCTGCAGGCTGCGCAGGTTGGCGGGCCTCGGCTGGTCCGGGAACAGCGAGGGCCACGACGCGACCGATACCTCGCCCACGTAAATGTCGCCGTGCGAATCCACTGCGATCCCGTGCGGCGACATGAACTGCCCAGGTGCTTGGCCATGCGGGTTCGTTTCGGACCCGAGGCGCGCCAGCAGTTTGCCGGTGTTGGACAGGATGCTGATGCGCGGACCCAGATTGGGGAAGCCACGATTGGATCCCAGATAGGGGCCGACTTCGCCAATGAAGCACAGTGGGCATTTGCCCGTGGTCATGTGCAGCGCGCTGGGCCGATGCACGACGTTGCTCCATGCGGTTTCGAACCTGCCGTTGCCGTCGAACACCTGAACGCGGTGGTTCTCGCGGTCGGCGACATAAACCCAGCCGTCGGCATCGCAATGCACGTTGTGCGGCAGATTGAATTCGCCCTCGCCGATGCCGCATTTGCCCCAGGAGGACAGATATTTGCCATCGGGCGTGTATTTGTGGACCTGCGCGTTGCCGTAGCCGTCGGTGACATAGATCTCGCCGTTCGGCGACAGCGCGGTGTGGGTGCAGCGGCAGAACGGCTGCCCGCTCATGAACGGCGCCGGCTTGCCGGGCACGCCGATGGTCATCAGCACCTTGCCATCGAGCGTGCATTTCCGGACGCAATGGGCGCCGTCGTCGGTGCAGAAGATCGTGTCGTCGGGTGCCATGTGCACGCCATGGGCACGTGGGAACATGCCTTCGCCCCAAGACCGCAGGAAATTGCCGTCGCGGTCGAACACGATCATCGGGTGTTCGCCGCGGTTGAACACGTAGACGTTGTCGTTGCGATCGACGCCGACTGCGCCGACCTCGTGGAACGACCACCCGTCGGGGAGCTTTCCCCAGCCTTCCTCGACGCGATAACGGTACTCGCCTTGGCCCAGTATGACGGACATGTCGTTCCCCCTCGATTGCCCAGACCTTACGCGAATACCGCGTCGTTGGTCAGGGGGTGCGATGCAGGGCAATCAGGGTGGAGGCGCTAAAGACGGTGATTGGCAGACTGGGATTGGCGCGGCTTTCGTTGTCATTGCGAGCGGAGCGAAGGGTCGCTGCGGTTCTCGCAATGACAGGGAGGCGACAGGCAGCGCGCCACGCAGGCGGCGTCGCCGGAAGCACCGCACGCGCGTTGCCGAAGTAGCGCGGCCCTGGTCCGATCCGGCGCTCTATCGTGAGGCGCCGTTGGTCTCCCAGGAGTTGGCCCGCGCGGGTGTCGTCCATACGCTGGCAGGGTCGGTCGGAGCGGCTTGCGTCGCATCGCGGCGCGTCGTCACAGGTTCTGGCAGCCGCAGGACGATAGTGGTCCCCTGCCCCGCCCGAGCGTCAACCTCCATGGTTGCCCCTTGCATCGCCGCCAACCGCTCGGCAGAGCGCAGCTCGCTGGCCTGCACGTCGCGATCGACGCCGGCGCCATCATCGCAAACGCTGACCTGGACCCGACCGCCAAGCCGCGCCGCGCCCAGCAGCACGCGACCGCAGGGTGACTGGCCGATGGCGTGAGCCACAACGTCGCCCAGGATTTCCCGAAAGACGCGCGCATCCGCCCGCACCGCAAGTTGCGGCTGGATTGCGACGTCGAGCGCGACGAAGTTCTTTGCTGCCAGACCTTCCAATTGCCGCAGCACTGCGGCGGCTTCCGCCGCAACATCCATCAGGCCGGAGGCGAATGGGGTCTGAGCAAGCTCGAAGCGATTGGCATTGCTTCGGGTGCCCTGGCGCCGCAACATCTGCTGGCGCGCGCGCCAGCCGGCCGCAACAAATGCCAAAGAAGCCATCAGGACGAACAGGAGCGCCGGCAGGGCGATGCCCCACATGTATCCGATAACGACGCTCAGCCAGTGTCCAAATCCCATGAGCCGACAATACAGCTTGCAGTTGTATAACGCAAAAGAAATTCGCGCTTAACGTCGATCGCTTTCGCGGGCACACCGTAACACCTAGGTGGTGTCACAATGGTTGCAACCCTATGGTCGCACCGGGGTGTGTACATCACGACGACCATAATCACAATATGGAGTGGTTCAGGCGGCGCCGGGATACTCCGGGTCGTTGACGAAGGGATATGGACCGGGAAAATCCTCAACAAAAACTGTGTGCGAGACGATGCCGTCAGCCGGCGTCCAGCGGTGGAGCTGGAAGGCGGGTGGCTCGAAGACGAAAGCGCCGGAGTTCGCGTGGATCGAGCGACAATTCGACTTGGTGCGCCACCGAAGGCGCGATCGAGGCGATGGCGTTGGCCACCCGAGTGACGATCGGGCGGTGGTGGTGGCCGCAGATGATCCGGTCGACCTGGGGGTGCCTGGCGATGACGGCGGTAAACTGGGCGGCGTTGCGCAAGTTGATACGGTCCATGTGGGCGATGCCGCAGACGAACGGCGGATGATGCATGCCGACGATGGTCGGCTTATCGGGCGCCGCCGCGAGGGTGAGGTCGAGGAATTCCAATTGCTCGGCACGGAGTTCGCCATGGCCGGAGCCGGGAACGACCGTATCCAGCATGACCAGCCGGACCGGATGATCCTCGATCGCGTATTGCACGTAGTGCGGGTCCGAGGTGACTCCGGGCAGATGCTTCAGGCCTTCGCGGAAGTTGCCGCGCCGGTCATGGTTACCCGGGATGACGAATACCGGCATGGGCAGCCATTTGCGGACCAGTCTGGCAACATTGGCGTATTCCGCGCCCAGACCACACTCGGTCAGGTCGCCGGTGATCACCACGATGTCCGGTCGCGGGTTGAGGCGTGCCACGGCGCGGAACGCGCGTTCGGTGAACATGTTGGTTTCGATCACGCGGTTGGCCGGCTTGCCTGGCGGCCGGACGTGCAGGTCGGTTAGCTGGCAGATCAGCATGGGGCGCTTCCTGTCGGATGGGGTTTTCGACTGCCATTGCAGGCAGCGCGGCGACACGACGATCCGGGTCCCGTGTATGACCGTGACCGGGATTCTCGCGCCGCTATGCTTCTCGCAATGACACGCGTGGCTAAACCGAATGCTGGCACAACAGCGACTGGACGACCTAGAATCCGTACAGCTTTGCTGCGTTGTCCACCAGGATCCGCTGGCGCACGGCTGCGTCGGGGACCCATTCGACGAACTGGTCGAACAACAGGCCCGCCTCCGGTGCCGGGTTCATTTGCGGGTGCGGCCAGTCGGTGCCCCACACGCATCGTTCTGGCGCGGCGGCGGCCAGCGCCTTCACATTCGGCGCCACATCGGCCCACGGTTGCCCGGTCGATGAAGCGCGATAGCTGCACAGCTTGATCCAGACGTGGCCGCTGTCCAGCAGCGTCAGCAGCGCCTGGAATTGTGGATGACCGGTGCCGAGTGCCGCCTTCACGCCACCGGAATGATCAATCACCACGTCCACTGGAAGTTTCGCAAGCCGAGGCGCGATGTCCGCCAGCTTGTCGCCTTCGGCGTAGATCTGGATGTGCCAACCAAGCGGTGCCAGCCGGCGTGCCAGCGCGCCCAACTGATCCTCTGGCGTGCCGTTGCCGGACACCATGTTGAACCGCACGCCTCGCACGCCGCGTTCATGCAGTCGGCGCAAGGCCGCATCGTCGAAGCTGTCGTCGATCACCGCGACCGCACGCGCGCGATGCAGACCGAACTGCTGAACCGCGTCCAGTGTCACCTCATTATGCGTGCCGTAGACGCTGGCCTGCACGACAATCATGCGACCGATGCCGACGGTCTCCGCCATCGCCAGATATTGCGGCACCAATGCCGCCGGTGGCGTGTAGGTGCGGCCGGCGTCGAGCGGATACCGATCGTAGGGCCCAAAAATATGGAAATGGCAGTCGCAGGTGAGGCTGGGCGCCTGCTGTTTTGGGGCACGCGTGGTGCTCATCGGTTTCCTCCTGTGTAGGCTATCCGCCAGATTGTACCGTTGCCGTCCTCGCTGACCAGCAGCGACCCGTCTTGCGCCACGGTGACGCTGACGGGGCGCGCCCAAACGGCTTCGTCCGATGCGACGAAGCCGGTCAGAAAATCCTGGTACTCGCCGGTGGGCTTGCCATGCGCGAAACGCAGCCGGACCACCTTGTAGCCGGTTCGCCGTGCTCGATTCCATGAGCCGCGAAATGTCACGAACGCATCGCCGCGGTATTCCGACGGGAATTGGTCGCCATCGTAGAAAGTGATTCCCAGTGGCGCGGAGTGCGGTTGGAATAGCACATCGGGCAGCGTGATGTGGCCGGCGAGATCGGTCCGCTGACCCTTCAGGCGCGGGTCCTCGTGATCGCCGATGTAGTACCACGGCCAGCCGTAGAATGCGCCTTGCCGAACCGACGTGGCGTAGTCCGGTGGCAGGTTGTCCCCCAAGCCGTCGCGTTCGTTCACCACGCACCACAGCGCGCCCGTCGCGGGCGAGATGGCCTCGGCCGTGCAGTTGCGCAGCCCGGTCGCATAGATGCGCCGATTGCCGCCGTCGGGATCGAACACCAGCACATCGGCGCGGTCCTGTTCATTGCCCCAGGCGGCGCCGATGCCATTGGCCGAGTCCCAGGCACGCGCGGATGCGGCGTCGCGCGCCGGCATGTCGGTGCCGGCATTGGTCGCGGAGCCGACCGAGACAAACATGCTGTGTCCATCGGGGAAAACACCAGATCGCGCGTCCAGTGCCCGCCGGTCGGCAGATGGGACACCACGATTTCCGGTTTGTCGCGTGCGCGCAGTTGCCCCGGTTGATAAGGGAAGCGCACCACCTGGTTGGTTTCGGCGACATATACAAAGCGCGGGTTCGGACCTGGCGGCCAGAACGCAATGCCGAACGGGTTGGAAAGGCCGTCGGCAAACACATAGGACTGCGGCCTGACAGCCGCGCCCGGCGGAACACGAAGGATGCGCACACGACCGGCACGGCTCTCCGCGACGAACACATCGCCATTGGGTGCGACGCGCAGGGTGCGTGGGCCGGCCAATCCGGTGGCAAACTGTTCGACATCGAAGCCCGGCGGCACATGCAGCGTGGCACCCGCTGGTCGCGGCACCACCGACGGAGCCCGTAGCGCGGACGAGGAGGTGTAAGGTTTCGGCATCGCATCGGGCGTGAAGTGCCGCACGACGCCGGGCGCGTCGGAATGCCAGTCGCCATATGCCGCGGCACCTGTCAGGGGCGCATCGGCCAACAGCGGCAAAGTCATCGGTATGACAAGCAGCTTCAGTGCGCGTGCCGACATGGCACGCCTCATTCGTCGAGCAGAGCCGCGGCGGAGGCGTAACCGATGCGCCGGCGCAGGGGAATCCGGTTGCGTCCGGCAACGCGTTCCAGCAGCAGCCGCACATCGTCACGCAGGTTGGCTTGCAACGCTGCATCCAGGAAGAGTTGCTCCAGCACGTCCTGCTGGGCATGACTGCCGCCCAACCGGTACATGCCACCCAATGCCGGCCGCATGACCGCGACGGCACGCGCGTGGTCGCCCTGCGCGTGTGCCAAGGCGGCTGAGCAGATCGGCAGCGCGTAATCCGCCACCAGCGATGCGATGATGCCGGGCCCCTGCGCGAACGCCCGCATCGCATCCAGCATACGCGCCGCAGCCTGGTACCGCCCGGTGGCGGCCAGTGCCATCATCCAGTGCGGCAAGGTGAAGGCGGACAGGCAATCGCCGATGCGCGCTTCGGCCTTGTCGGCAAGTTCCTGCCAGCGATCGCCGACGTCTACGCCATGGCGTTGCAGACGGAACAGCATGGAGGCGGCATTCTGCGCGTCGATGTACAGATCGGGTTGCGACACGGTCAGCTTCGAGGTCGGATTGCGAAACTCGCTGTCGTACAGAGCCAGAACGCGAGCCGTTTCACCACGGTCAAGATGAAACATCGCAGCGTGCCACCAGAGATGGTGGCGCAGATTGTTTGATTCGTCCCAGTTGCCTCGCAGACTGTCGATCCAGGCAATGCCCTCGAGGCGGCGGCCCTGCATTTCGAGAACGTGGGCCACGCCGTGCGCTGCCCACAGATCGCCGGGGTCGCGGTCGATCGCTGCGCGACCCGCCGCTTCGGCTTCGGTGTAGTAGCCGCATTCCTCGTGCGCGAAGCAGCGGCAGCCGAGGATAGCGCCGTAGCCTGGGAGTTCGTCGCTCCAATGTCGCTCGACGCCGAGTACGGAGGCTAGCATGACATCCGGCCGGCCCAACCAGAAATTGACGAAGTGCGCCAGGCGGAATGCTAGCACGTCGCGGGGATGTTCGCTGAGGATCTGTTCCCAGATGGCAGCGGCGCGATCCGGTGAGCCGTCGATCCAACACTGCAAGGCCGCGACGTGCGCACTTTCCCGCGGCGTTGCGCGTTCGGTGAAGCGTCGTGCGTCTGCGATTGCCGCCGCGGCCATCGGCACGGCGGACTGCTTGTACGACAGCATGGCGAAATAGCCCTTCAGGCAATGCGCCAGGCCAAATTCCGGGTCTGCGTCAAACAGCGTCGCCATGCGCTGTGGAATGTCGGCGCGATAGTTCAGATACCCCATCAGCGCGTGGTCGAACGCTTGCACCGCGGCCGCCGAGGCAGCGGTTACGTGCAGCCCGTGGGCATCCTGGAACATTGCCGCTGCCTCCCGCGTGATGACGTCCGCAGCATGCCACAAAATTCGCTGCGAGGTACTGGACAGGTCGGGCTGCCCGGATGAGGTTGCCGCGAAGATGGTTCAGACCCTGTTGATCGCCGTGATCGGCGTGTTTGCCGCTTCACTGCTGCGCGGCTTCACCGGATTCGGCTTCGGCCTGGCGGCTGTGCCGCTGGTAAGTCTGGCACTCCCGCCGGCCAAAGTGGTGCCGTTCGTCGTTGTGCTGCAGGTCATTGTGGGCGTGTCGGGCGTGCGGCAGGCTTGGCCGCTATGCGATTGGCGAGCGGTGCGCGGGCTCTGCCCCGGTCTGGTGCTTGGTGTACCGATCGGCTTGCTTGTGCTGACCGTGTTCAGGCCCAACCGCGTCCGTCTGGCAATCGGTTTTGCCATCATTGCATCGGTGCTGGTGCTGTGGCGCGGCTTTCGATTGTCGTCCAGGCCGTCGCGTGCACTCGCGGTCGCGATCGGCTTCGTCGCGGGCGTGATGAGTGGCCTTGGATCGATGGGCGGTCCACCGATCGTGGTCTATCTGCTGGCCCTGTCGCACGAGGCGGCGATCGTGCGCGCCACATCCATCGTCTATTTCATGCTCGCGGCGATACTGTCTCTGTCGTTGATGTCGTTGAAGGGGCTGATCGATCGCGAGATCCTGTTATGGGCGCTCGCTTCGGTGCCGGTTCTGCTGGCAGGCAATTATGTCGGCAACTGGGGTTTTCGCCGTTCGCGTCCGCATCACCACAGGCTCACCGCACTGGTGTTGCTGTCGGTACTCGCCGTGCTGCTGATCGCGCGTGGATTGGGTGGTTGGTAAGCGACGCGACGGTGCCGTACTGGCCCGGAATTGCCGCGTCGCTGCACTTTTCGCAATGACAGTATCGCCGGCATCTCATTGGTCGGTGCCCGGCGACGCCCTGGTCTGCTTGACACGGGCGCGATGCGTCTTCGTCTGTAATCGGCGGCGTCTGGAAGCCGCGGTAGGTCGCGTGGCTATCCGCTTCTTGGGGGGTTCAGCGGCGCGCTGGATCAGTCGCACCAGGATCTCCAACGCGGCCTGCCGGTTGCGTTCCTGCGTGCGGTGGCGCTGCGCCGCAATCAGCAACGTGCCTTGCTGTGTGAACCGCTTGCCGGCAAGCCGCCGCAACCGCACCAGCACCGCATCCGGCAAGCCGGACACCATCGGATCAAAGCGCAGTTGCACAGCGGTCGAGACCTTGTTGACGTTTTGCCCCCCAGGTCCCGACGCGCGTACAAAGCTTTCGCTGATTGCCCGTTCGTCAATCGCGATGGATGCCGTGATCCGGATCATTCCATCGCCGTGACGCGCGGGCTAGGCAATCAGCCTCCGCGTTTCTTGCGACCGGCCGCGCGTTTAGCTGGCCTGCCGGCTTTCCGCCCCAGCCCGATCTTCTTGGCCAGCGCGGAGCGTGTCTGCGCGTAGTTCGGCGCCACCATGGGATAGTCGCGCGGCAGACCCCACTTCTCCCTGGTACTGTTGCGGCGTCAGCTGGTGATCCGTCATCAGATGCCGTTTCAACATAGAGAAACTCTTACCGTCTTCCAGACAGATGATACGATCTTGCCTGATCGACTGCTTTACTGCGATCGCCGGTGTCGGCTTTTCTACCTGCGCGGGTTGCTTTCCCACATTTGTCAAGGTTCGATGCACTTCCTGAATCAAACCAGGCAGAGCATCAGGCGGTACGGCGTTGTGTCGCACGTGTGCGGACACAATTTGGGCGGTCAGTCCGAGGACCTCGTCAGTTGGTTCGTTCATTGTTAAGCCCCTTAACCCAGCGCAGCATAACGTTATTCGCCCGTATTGCGCTAGATGTCTGTAGGGATGCTCGCGGATAAATTATAGAATTTCAGTGCAGTGCCACCTAGAATTGCGTTCTGCTCAACCGCCGTCAGTTTGCCAATCAACGCCAGCGATGCCTCTCGCCAGCGCCTATGGCCGCCGCCCAGGTTCACCACGGGCCAGTCGCTTCCCCACATCAGACGGTCAGGCCCGAAGCAGACCAGCAGGTGATCCACGTAGCGGCGAAGATCATCCATCCGCCATTCCGGATCCGCCTCCGTCACCAAGCCGGACAGCTTGCACAGTGCCTGCGTGTCGTGTGCGACACGGCTGATGTCGCCGGCCCAGGGCTGCCATTCCCGATTCGCTATGTGCGGCTTGGCGGCATGGTCGATCACTAGGCGCAGCGACGGATGGTGCGCGCACAGCTTCGCCACGACCGGCAGATGACGCGGCTGCACCAGTGCATCGAAGCGCAATCCGGCATCGATCATGGCCTGGATTGCCGGCTGAACCTGCTCGCGGAGGATCCAATCGGTCTCTGCGATGTCCTGCAGCATCGGTCTGAGGCCCTTCATCAGGGGGGCGGCTGCCATGGCCGCGATGCGCGCAGGTGCATCATTGCGGTAGAAATCAGTCCAACCAACCACGCCACGTACCAGTCCCGACGAATTGCGCGCGACATTCAGGATGAACGCCGTCTCGGCTTCCGTTGGGGCCGCCTGAACCAGCACAGTCGCGGTGATGTCGCCAAGCAGTGGTCGCAGATCATCCAGCGTGTAATCGTGATAGATCGGCAGATCGGGCGTGAGCCATGCGTAATCGCCACGTGATACACGCCAGACGTGGTGATGCGCGTCGACCTGGATCATGCCGGCGGGATCATGCCGGCAGGTCGGGTGGCAGGACGCCCTTGGTCAGCAGGATGTTGCCATAGAACCGCCGCTCGCCGGTGCGCACGATGGCAAAAGCATCGGCGGCGGCTTGATAAAACGCATGGCGCTGGAGACCTGTCGGGGGAGGCAGGTCGTTGCCGGACAGTATCGCGGCGAACGCGCGCACCACATCGGGTATCGTCGCGGCATCGTCGACGACCTGCATGACCGCGACCGGATGCGGTTCGAAGTCATCCAACGGCATCACCGACAAAATCGCTTCGAGCACGGCCGGGGCAGTGCTCCCCGGCAAGGAGATCAATCGTCTTGCGTGAGTGAGTGCGGGAAAATTTGCGTCCACCACCGCGATGCGATCGCCATGTCCCATGCTGGATAAGGCATGTAACAGATCGGGCGACAGCAGCGGATGGATGCCTCGCAGCATGTTCAACTCCCGGGTCTGAGCGGGTGGCGAGCCTAGGCACGCGCGGGGATGGCCGCAATCGCGGTTCGGTGGCAGGCTGCCGTCCAGATACTTGCCATAGGAGAACGATGATGCCCGACGCCATCACGGGGTTGTGGGCCGCAGCGACCACGCCGACCGACACCACTGGGGCGATCGATCACGCAGCATTGGCCCGCCACGCGCAGCGCTTGCTGCGGTGGGGATGCGACGGGCTGGTGCTGTTCGGCAGTTGCGGCGAAGGGCCGTCCTTCTCCATCGCCGACCGCCTTGCCGCGGCGGAGGCGGTGCTGCGTGCGGGCGTGGAGCCGGCGCGGCTGGGGATGGGCACCGGCTGTCCCGCGATCGCCGACACCGTGGCATTAACCCAGGGCATGCTCGCGCTGGGCATCACCCGAACACTGTTGCTGCCGCCGTATTACTTTGCCGGCGTGTCCGCCGAGGGCATCGAGGATGCTTACGCCGCGGTGCTGGACGCTGTGGCCGATGCACGGCTCAGCGCGTGTCTATATCACATTCCGCAGGTCTGCGGTGTGGGAGTGCCCGCGGCGGTACTCGGCCGTTTGCGTGCGCGCTACGGCGCCACGGTATCCGGCGTGAAGGACAGCAGCGGCGATTTCGCTGCGTTCGTGGCGTTCCGTGCGGCGGCACCGGATGTTGCTTCACTGGTCGGTGCAGAGGTACTCATCGGGCGTGCGATTGCCGCGGGTGGCAAGGGAACGATTTGCGGCATGGCGAACCTGGTGCCTGCACTGGTGCGCCGACTGTTCCACGATCCCAGCGCGCAGGCAGCCATCGAGCAGGCATGTGCGCCGATCGACGGCATTCCGACATTGAAGGCAGCGGTGGCTGCGGTCGTCGGGGAACCGATCTGGCGCAATGTCCGCCCGCCGCTGCGCGCCACCGATGCGGCGACGGGCGCTCGCATCGCCGCCATGTTGGCAACGCTTGAGCAACGTGCCGCGGCGTGACGGGGGTTATTCGCAGATGAGCGAAGGTATCGAGTTCATCCAACGTGCCCGCGATCTCGCGCCGATGTTGCAGGAGGCAGGCGACGAGATCGAGCAACGGCGTGAATTGCCGGAGCGGATCGTTTCGGCGTTGATCGAGGGCGGGTTCTTCCGCATGCTGCAGCCGAAGTTTCTTGGCGGCGCTGAACTGCGGCCGGTGATCTTCACGCAGGTGACGGAGGCGCTGGCCATGGCGAATGCGTCCGTCGGATGGTGCGTCGGCCAGAACAACGGCTGCTCGATGACGGCGGCGTATCTCGATCCCGCGGTCGCGCACGAGATGTTCGGCCCGCCGACTGGAATTTTGGCATGGGGACCGCCGGGCGCGCCGTACGAAGCACAGCCGGTGGACGGCGGCTATCGCATCAGCGGCAAGTGGCGTTTTGCCAGCGGCTGTCACCATGCGAAATGGCTGGGCGCACATATGCCGGTCGCCGGGACGGGCAAGGTCCGGACCATGCTGTTCCCGAAATCCAGCGTGGAGATGCACGATATCTGGCACACCATCGGATTGCGCGGTACCGCGAGCAACGAGTACGTGGTGAAGGACCTGTTCGTGCCGCAGCGTTTTTCGACGGCGCGTGACGCACCGGCTGAACGGCGGGAGCAGGGGCTGCTGTATCGTTTCACGAGCAACCAACTGTATTCGTGCGGGTTCGCCGGCGTAGGTTTGGGGATTGCGCGCGGCACGATCGAGGATTTCCTGAACCTGCCGGCGAACAAGGTGTCGCGCGGGGCGTCACGCCCGATGCGCGAGAATAACGTGGTGCAGTCGCAGCTTGCGCAATGCGAGGCGCGCTGGCGGTCGGCGCGCGCGTTCCTGCACACCACGTGGGAGCAGGCATGGCAGCACGCGGCGGCGACCGGCAAGCAGACCGGTGAGGACCGGGCGATGATCCGGTTGGCCTCCACGTGGGCGATCCAGCAGTCGCGCGAGATCGTCAATACGCTGTATCATGCCGCCGGATCGATGGCGGTGTTCGAGGAGCAACCGTTCGAACAACGGCTGCGCGATATCCACACAGTTGCGCAACAGTCGCAGGGGCGGCAGTTGCACTACGAGTTGGTCGGCCAGATTCTGCTTGGTATGGAGCCGGAAAACCAGTTCTGATGGAGAAACAACATGCCTGCGATGTCACTCAATCACTACACGATTCTGGCGCGCGATCTGGAGGCTACCAGGAAATTCTACACCGACATTGTCGGCCTGTCGGTCGGCGATCGGCCGCCGCTGAACTTCCCTGGCTACTGGCTTTATTGCGGCGGCGTGCCCACGGTGCATCTGATCGGGCGCCGCGCCGACGACCCGGTGATTGCCGATGCGCCGAGTGATCCGGCGAAAACCGGGCGGCTGGATCACATCGCTTTCGCCTGCGAGGGGCTGCGGGACATGAAGGCAAACCTTGAAGGCCACGGCATCAAGTTTGACGAGAGGGTGCTGCCGCGGATGAATATGACGCAGTTGTTCTATCTTGATCCGGACGGCATCGCGGTGGAATGCAATTTCCCGGCGCAGGAAACCGTGGCGCGCTGATTGTCATTGCGAATGGAACGAAGCAATCTCGGGGGGTCAGGTTCCCGCGAGATTGCTTCGGTAGTGGGTGCTGCTCCGTCCTGTGTACTATTCCGCCGCGAGCCGTTCTACGCCGCGTTCCTTGATTGACACGCGCCAATGGATGCGGTCCTCCTGCGGCGGATAGTCGCCTGCTGCGCGGTGATATGAGCAGCGGTTGTCCCAAATCACGATGTCACCGACGCGCCACTTATGGCGATACTCGCCGTCCGGCTGGATCATGGCGCTGGTCAGTTGCTCGATCAGCGCGTCGTTCTCCTGCGGTTCGGCGCCCTGGATCGACTCGATCTTGCCAGGATCGAAATACAGCGACTTGCGGCCAGTCTCCGGATGGGTCCGGACGATCGGGTGAAACACCGGTTGCCAATCGCGATCTTCCTCATTCAGCAGTTCGCGCTTCTTCCTGCGACCGCCATAGGTGAAAGCTCCCATCACGCCTTCCAGCCGCTGCTTCAATCGCTGCGGCAATGCGTCGTAGGCGGCGTAGCCGTTGGCGAACAGCGTGTCGCCGCCGGTGCTGGGAATCGCCAACGCATAAAGCTGCGTCGCCTTGAACGGGTCGGCGTCATAGGCGCCATCGGTGTGCCAGCCTTCCGCGCCGCGCCGGTAGATCGCTTCATTCAGCTTGCCATCGGGATCGAACTTGTTGATGCCGAGCAGCGTGATTTCCGGCACATCTGGATGTCGCGTACTTTTCGACGGATGCGGCACAACCAGACCAAAGCGGCGGCTGTAGTGCAGGAAATCCTCGATCGTCAGTTCCTGGTCGCGCACCACCATGACATTGTGGTCCAGCCAGGCCTGATAGATCGGCGCGAACCCCGTATCGTCCAGAGTCTTCACATCGACACCGGTCACCTCGACACCGATCTGCGGTCCCATGCGACGGATTTCAACCATTGCTGCGTTCCTCCTGCTTCATCTAGCCGCCGCGCCGCGCTATGAAATCAAGCGTCGCCTCGGCCGCGCGGTCGGCATGTGTTGCTGCGACGTGATAGGAATTCCCCGGTAGGACCAGCAGTTCGGAATCCGCAATCTGCTGTTGCCAGCTACGCATTTCCTCGACCGAGCCGAGCCCGCTTTGCTCTGTTGTGATGACCAGGGTGGGGCAGGTTATCTTCGGCAGGTCCGCGCGAATATCGGCACAGGCGATGGTGCCCATGAAGCCGAGCTGCGTCGAAACCGCGGTGCGGGCCATGAATTTGGCCCACCACTCGACGCCTTCCGGTGGGAAGGCGCTGCCGAGCCGGCTGGCCATATTCTGTCGCGCCCAGTATTCGACGCCGCGCGTTTCGAAATCGCGGATCAGTTCGGGCACACGTTCGGCGGCGCCGATGCGCAACGGCGGCGGCGTGCCGACGACCGTCAGTGTGATGAACCGTTCCGGCCGGCGCGCAGCGACCGCGCGGGCGATCGTGCCGCCAATCTTGGCGCCGAGGAGATGGCAGCGCTCGATACCGAGATGGTCCAACAGCTGGCAGAAATCGTCGGTGAGCCCGTCGAGGCTCCAAGGATAGTCGCGCGGCATTGCGGTCGATTTACCGAAGCCGCGCATATCGGGCCGCACCACGCGGAAGTGACGCGCCAGTTTCGGCACCCAGGCATACCAAGCGAGACCGCTTTCCGCATTGCCGTGCAGCATCAGGATTGTCTGCGGTCGAAGCCAGGGGTCGGTGAAGTCATCGACCTGGTAGTGCATGTCGAGATCGGGGGAGATCCGGTAATTGGCCATCTCAACCATTTCCCTCCTCTTTCCACCGCATGACCAGCCGTTCGCTCTGCTTGAGCAGTTCGTGCAGTCCGGTGGCGATGATCATCAGCACAAACAATGCAGCGAACACGCCGCCAGTATCGTATTGCCCGGCGGCTGCCTCTATGAGATAGCCCAGACCCTTGTTGGACGCCATCATCTCGCCGACCACGGCGCCGATCAATGCGTAGGGCACCGAGCTCTTCATTCCGGTAAAGATCCAGATCAGCGCTGAGGGAAGTATGACCTTGCGAACGATCTGACTGCGCCGCGCGCCCATCAGGCGCAGGACGTCCACCAGTTCGGCTTCGACCGCCAGCGTGCCGGCATAAGTGTTGTAGAATACCAGGAAGAACACGACGAACGTCGCAAGCACGACCTTGGATGTCAGGCCGACGCCGAACCACAGGATGAACAGCGGTGCGAGCGCGATCTTCGGCAGACTGTAGAACGCGATGATGAAGGGATCGAGCACCGCGGCAAGGCGACGGTTCAATCCAAGCGCTAGTCCAACGGCGACGCCCGACACCGCGCCGAAACCAAATCCCATCACTGTTTCCGTCAGTGTCACTTCGACATGCAGCCAGAGTTCGCCGGTAGCGATCCAGTCTGCGAGCTGTCGCCAGATTTCCGATGGGCTGGAGATCCAGAACGGTTTGATCAGGCGCCCGCTGGCGAACTGCCAGAACCCCAGTCCAACGACAAGGATGCCGATGCGCCACGCCCAGACTATCAACCGCTCATGATGCACCAACGGGCGGTCGCTGCTGCCGAACTCTGGTTCCCGCAATTCAAGCGGGACGGATCCTGGGGTGGCATCGGCCTCGGACATCGTTCAGTTCACCCTGATATCGCCACGAACGCTGGCTTCGAGATAAGACCATAGCCTGTCGTGCAGTTCGCCGAAATGTGGGTCGAAGCGAATGCGGAACACGTCGCGCGGGCGCGGCAGATCGACGATTTCGACCGCGCGGATGCGACCGGGCCGCGGAGAGAACACGGCGACGCGGTCCGCCAGCGTGAGTGCCTCCGCCAGATCGTGCGTGACGAAGACGATTGTTTTGCGCGTGCCGGTCCACAGCTTCAGCAATTCATCGTGCATCACCAGGCGAAGCTGCGCATCCAGCGCGCCAAAGGGTTCGTCCATCAGAATGGTTTCCGGCTCGTAGGCCAGCGTGCGTGCCAGGCAGGCCCGCCGACGCATGCCGCCGGACAATTGTGCGGGATAGGATTTTTCGAACCCGGAGAGGCCTACGCGATCCAGCCAGGCGTGCGCAGTGCGGTGGCGATCGGCGCGTGATTTACCGCGCAGTTCCAGCGCGATGGCGACATTGTCTTCCACCGTGCGCCAGGGCAGCAGCGTGTCGCGCTGCGTGAGGTAGCCGACATCGGTGTTGGGGCTTCGCACCGGGGCGCCGCGATAGAACACCTTCCCGGCGGAAGGCGCCAGCAATCCGGCTGCCATGTTCAGCAGCGTGGACTTGCCGCAGCCGCTGGGTCCTACCACGGCGAGGAATTCGCCCTGATGCACCGTCAGGTTGACCTGCTCGCACGCGGTTACAGCGCCGGTGCGGCTGACGAACCTGCGGGCGACGTCGCGATATTCGATCAGTGGTTCACCGCTCAATGTGTCAACTCCTGTCTGGCCTTTCGCACGAACGACGCATCCACCACCGCATCGTACGGCACCGCGCCGCCAGTGTTGGCGGGAAGCACTGCTTTTTCGAATGCCAGTTCCTTCGCGTAGTTGGCTTCCGTTATGTCGGCGTCCTTGGGGAACGCCGGCAGATACGTCGCCCACGCGGCGTCGAACGTGGCGTCGTCCATCTCCTTCAGGAACGGCCGTGTTGCGCGCTTGGCTGCGTCGGGATCGTGCGCGATCAGCAGCGTGGCTCGGGTGATCGCGCGGGCCATCGCACGTACAACATTGGGATGCGCCTTGTCGTACGAAGCGAGGCCATACAGCGTGCCGTAGGTCACGCCGGTGAGTTCCGGAATGTCCTGTACCTGGTTGAGTACATTCACCGTCAGGCCCTGCCGGTCGGCCAGTACGTCGACCGGCGGCAGGCAGGAACAGCCATCGACGCGACCAGCCTGCAATGCGGCAATCTGGGAACTGACTCCGCCGAGGGGAACGATTACCAGATCGTGGTCCGGATCGAGCCCGTTGACCTTGAACAGATAGCGCATGAACTGGTCGGACGTGGCGCCTGGTGTGGTGATGCCTATGCGCAGCCCCTTCATCGCGACCAGGCGATCCTTCAGCGGCTTGTCCAGCGAAATGCCGCGCTCGCGCGCGATATCGGCGCGCACTGCCATCGGCGCCTGGAAGTAGGACAGCGTTGCGAGCGCTCTTACATCGTCCAGCCCACGACGATGCGCCATGATGCCGTCGAACAGCACCGATGCGGAGAATTGGCCGCCACCGCCGACCAGCGCGGTCATCGCCTTTGGGCCACCGCCGGCGAGCACCACGTTGAGCTGTATACCCTCGTCTTTGAAATAACCAGCGGTCTGGGCGAGCATCAGCGGCACGAAATTGAAGCTCAGGCTGCTCTGGACCAGCGTCACGGGAACGAGATCCTTCGCCTGGATCGGCGTGCCGATGAACAAAGCGAACATGGTAGCGATCGTCAGCCGGACCAAGCGACGCATGTATCCTCCCTGCTGTCTGCTGTTGGGTTTGGACGGTAGGGTCGGGTCCAAGCCGGGTCAAATTGGCAGGGCCCCCGTCGCGCCGCTATACTACCGGCCAGCCAGCGGTAGGGGTGATGAATGAATCTATTCAAGCAGCACGCGGTCAAGGATTTTGCTGTAGCAGCGGCGAAGATCCCGGTGATCGATTATGGGCCATATTTTGCCGGCGAGCCTGGCGCGTTGCAGCGGCTTGCCGAGGACGTGCGATATGCGTGCGAGAATATCGGGTTTCTATATGTGCTCAACCATGGCGTGCCGCAGGAGATCATCGATCGAGGATTCGCTGCGTCGCGGCAATTTCATGCGTTGCCGCTGGAGGAAAAGTTGAAGCTACGGCTGAATGAGAACAATATCGGCTATATGCCGATGAACGCTTCGGTGCAGGCAGCATCCAAGGTGCACAAGGCGACCAAACCGAACCAGAACGAGAGCTTCTTCATCAGCCACGATCGGGGGGCGGAACATCCGGAGGTTCTGGCAGGGGTTCCCTTGCGCGGCCGCAACCAGTGGCCCGATGGGCTACCGGCACTGCGTGAGGACATGATGGCGTATTTCCGGGCGCTGCGTGGGATGTGTGATCGGATGTTGCCGGCGTTCGCGGTGGCACTGGACATGCCCGCGGATTTCTTTGCTCCGTATTTCGCCAACGAGGGACACGCCAATCTGCGTTTCCTGCATTATCCACCGCAGGCGGACATTAGCGAAAATACGTTCGGCACCGCGCCGCATACTGACAACAGCTTCATGACCGCACTGGCGCGCACCGACGTGCCGGGCTTGGCGATCCGCTTGCCCACCGGCGAATGGTTCCCGCCGCCGGTGATACCTGGCACGTTCCTGGTCAACCTTGGCAATATCATGCGGCGCTGGTCGAATGATCGATTCCTGTCCACGCCGCATGGCGTGATCAACGAATCGGGCACCGACCGTTACTCGATCGCGTATTTTCACAGCCCGAATCCGGACTGCACGATCGAGTGTCTGCCGAGTTGCGTGTCCGCCGACAATCCACCGCACTATCCGCCAGCGCTGTACCGCGACCTGGTGCTGGAATTCTATCGCGCGAACTACTTCCACCAACGCGGCCACAAATCCGATGCTGCCGCACTAGCCGGAGCGGCCGACTGATGAAGGGGAACACGACACGATGAAAGCCTACGAAGCGATTGCGCAGTCACTCCTTGCCGAGGGTGTGACGGATTTTTTTGGCTTGATGGGCGATGGGAATATGTGGCTGTGGGGCGCTTTGTGTCGCGATCCATCGGTCAAGCCGTACAATGCGCGGCACGAGTTCGATGGCCGTGTCGATGGCCGACGGATATACCCGCACCACTGGCAAGATCGGCGTCGCAATGGTCACCTGTGGACCTGGTCTGACGCAGTGCGGAACCTCACTTATCGCGGCTTATCGCGGCAAGACGCCGCTTGTGCTGATCGCGGGAGAAATCGAGGCAGGGGCGAAGAACAAGACGCAGACGATGGATCAGCGTCGCTTCGCCGAAGCGAGCAGCGCGCGTTTCTTTACCATCAGCAGCATGGACAATATGGCCGAGGAAATTGCCGAGGCGTTCTACGCTGCCCGCCTGGGTCGCGGACCGGTGGTGCTGAACCTGCCGATGGGCCTGCAGGAAGAGTCCTTTGATTGGGACTACGAATATCGGCCGTCAACCGAGTTTCTGCCACCGCGGACGGAGACGCCGAGCCCCGATTTGCTGGCTCCCGTCATTGAAAAGCTGATTGCCGCGGAGCGTCCGGTCATCATCGCAGGACGCGGCGCACGGGCTTCTGGGGCGAAGGACGAAATAGTCAAGTTAGCGGATCGCGTTGGCGCATTGCTCGCGACTTCGCTGCAGGGCAAAGGTTATTTCGCCGGCCATCCGTGGGATATTGGGATCGCAGGTGCATTCGCTTCCGCACCGTCCGAACAATTGCTGGCCGACGCGGACTTCGTGCTGGGAGTTGGTGCGGAGCTTGGCTATTACACGACGGAAGGCGGGCTGCTATTTCCATCGGCAGAGGTCGCGCGCATCGACATCAAGCCGATGCCCGAGGAAATCGGGGTCATTCCCGGCCTGTACGTGCAAGGCGATGGACGCAAAGCGGTGGCCGCGATCAATGAGGCACTGGAAGCGCGCCAGGTTCGCAAGGAAGGTTTCCGCGGCGCGGCAACGAAGGCGGTGCTGGATGCACCGCCGCACCGGTTCGATGCACCGAAGGACGGACTGGATCCTCGTGCATTGGCGTGGAATTTGGGAGTGGCGTTGCCCAAGGGTGCGCTGTTGACGTGCGGTGCCGGCCACTTCTTCTCCTGGGTCGGGATGTACACACCAATGCCGGAAGGGGTAGAGATCCAGGTACTCGTACGGATTCGGCGCAGTGGGTCAGGGGATCGGTGTTGCGATCGGCACGGGCGCCGGCAATCCCGGGCGACAGCACATCGCTGTCGAGGGCGACGGCAGCCTGATGTTCAACATCCAGGAGCTGGAAACCATCGTCCGCCACAAGATGCAAATGGTGCTGCTGGTGTGGAACGATGCGGGTTACGGCGCAGAGGTGCATAAGTTGGTGGCAAAGGGCTTCGATGAGAAGCTGGCGCAATGGGAGTCACCGAATTTCGTAGCTCTCGCCAAGGCTTTTGGCGGTGACGGTGTGCTGTTGAAGGAGCCATCGGAACTCGGCGAGGCGATTGCCACAGGGCTGCGCAAGGGTGGACTCTATCTGATCGATGCGCGCGTATCGCCGACCACGCCGACAGATCCGTACGCAAAAGTGCATTTCGGCATTGAAAGCCACGCCCCGCTGCTGCGTCCGGTCGCGTAACCGATGCATTTTGAGGGCGAATTCCGCGTCCCCGGCAAGGCGGAGGATGTGATCCGCCGCTTTGCCGACGTGCCGCGTATGGCACGTTGCATGCCGGGCGCAGTGCTGGAACCGCAGACCGACGACGGCGCTTGGCCCGGCGCCATGGTCGTCGCGTTCGGACCGAAGAAGATCAATTTCAAGGGCCGCGTGACCTGCGAGTTCGATCTCGCTGCGAAGACCGGCACGCTGCATGGTCGCGGCAGCGCGGACATGCGGGCGGCTCGGATTGGCGTGAAAGTCGCCTTTGCATTGCGTGATGATCCGGCGGCAGCGACACCGACGACTATCGTTGCGGTTACGTCCGATGCGGAACTGGGGGGCGTGCTGGCTGACTTTGCCCGTACCGGAGGCGTCGCCGTGGCCAACGTGATCATGCAGGATTTCGCTCGTCGCGCGGCGGAGGAATTCGCCAGCGACGCACCGTCAGCACAGGCGCGACAGGTTTCGCCGGCAACATTGTCGGCACATGGCCTGCTGTGGCAGGTGGTCAAGGCGAAGCTGATGCAGCTTGTGCGGTGGCTGGGAATCGTGCGGGCATGATGGCGACAGATGCGGACTATGTGGTGATCGGTGCCGGCTCTGCGGGTTGCGTGATCGCCAGCCGATTGAGCGAGACCGGCGCGCGCGTGGTTCTGTTGGAAGCCGGGCCGCGCGACTGGCATCCGATGATCCACATTCCCGCCGGTGTGCTGAAGCTGCTGCATCATCCGGTGGTCAACTGGAATTACAGCGCGGACGCCGGGCCTGGCACATCGAACCGACCGATCCATTGGCCGCGCGGCAAAGTGCTGGGCGGGTCGAGTTCGATCAACGGCATGCTGTATGTGCGCGGCAATCCCGCCGATTTCGACGGCTGGGCGCAGATGGGCTGCCGTGGCTGGAGCTTCGACGATGTGCTGCCGTATTTCCGTAAGTCGGAGGATTATGCACCAGGCGACGCGGAGTATCCGTGGCAAGGGTGGGCCGCTTCGCGTCGAGGACTATCGCACAATCCTGCCGCTGACGCATCGCTTCGTCGAAGCCGCGCAACAGGCTGGGTTCGCTTTCAGTGCAGACCTGAACGGCAAGACCCAAGAAGGGGTCGGGTATTCGCAGATGACTCGCAAAGGTCGCTTCCGCGGTTCTACCGCGCAGACTTTTCTTGCCCAGGCGCGGAGTAGGACGAACCTGCGCGTGGAAACGGACGCCATGGCGACGCGACTGTTACTGGACGGCATGCGCTGCGTCGGTGTCGCGTTCCGCCAGCGCGGTCTGGATCGCGAGGTGCGGGCGGCGCGCGAGGTGATCCTGTGCGGGGGCGCCGTCAATTCGCCGCATCTGCTGCAGATATCCGGAATCGGGCCGGCCGCGCATCTGCAAGCGATCGGTGTGCCGGTGGTGCACGATCTCGGTGCGGTTGGCGGCAATCTGCAGGACCACTATGTGGCGCGTATTTCGCACCGGGCGAAGAATGCCGTGTCGATCAACCAGCTTGCGCATGGCGTCAGATTGGCAGCCGAGGCCGTGCGTTTTGTGGTGACAGGCAGGGGCGCGCTGACCTTCGGGGTCACCAGCGCACAGGTGTTCTGCCGGTCGCGCGAGGGACTCGCCAGTCCTGATCTGCAACTTCTGTTCACGCCCGCCAGCTACGATGCCGCGCGCTTCGGCCAGTTGGAATACGCGCCCGGCATGACGGTCGCAGTGTGCCCGGTGCGTCCTGACAGCCGCGGCACAATCATGGCGCGGTCGGCCGACCCGTTCGCCGCACCAATCATCACCCCAAACTATCTGTCTGCCCCGAACGATCAGCGAGTGCTGAACGCAGGAGTGCGGATTACGCGGCAGATCTTCGCTTCGCCCGCACTGGCGCAGCACAGCGTCGAGGAAACGCTGCCTGGTCCCGCCGTCGTTTCGGACGATGCGCTGGCGGATTATGCGCGTCGCTACGGTACGACGATCTTCCATCCGGTTGGCACCTGCCGGATGGGGGAGGGTCCCGACGCGGTTGTCGATTCCCGTCTGCGCGTGCATGGCATGGGCGGATCTGCGCGTGATCGACGCGTCGGTGATGCCTACACTGACCACCGGCAACACCAATGCACCCACCATCATGATCGCCGAAAAGGGCGCAGCGATGATTCGCGAGGACGCCGCCGGTTAGAGCGCTGTGGCCATTACGAAACTCCCGATGACATGGAGCTATCTACGCCAACGCCGGCCAGTCACGTCGTTGGTATGCGCCATCCCAGAACAACCACTCGTACTGTGTGGAGCGGGTGAACGCCGTCATCATGCGTGCCTGAATTGCCGGCGTTGTCGCCGCGGCCGCCCGATCGGTGATGCCGATCACGGTGCGTACCGCTTCACCAAAGCCCTCATCCGCATAAGTATCGATCCAGGCACGATACGGGTTGTCAGTTGCAGCGCGCTTCGCAATTCTGCTGCCCACGTCCCAATAGATCCAAAAACACGGCAATAGTGCGGCGATCAGTACTTCCCATGGATCATGGTACGACGTCGCGAGCAGGAAGCTGGTGTAGCCCAAACAATCCGGCGACGGCCCTGCATCAGCAAGCCGCGCGGGATCGACACCGAACTCCGTCAGGTAGCGCTCGTGCAAGGCCTGCTCCACCGCGACCGCTTCCAGCGCGCAGGCACCAAATGCGTGCAGCGTTGCCGCGTCGGGCCCGCGTGCGCCAGCGATCGCGAGCACTCGCGAATACTGCCCAAGATACAGCGCGTCCTGCACAATATAGCCCTGGAACCGCTCGCGGCTTAACGTGCCTGCCGCCAGTTCGGTGTTGAACGGCAGTTCATCGATTGCACGACGCAGATGTGTCGTGCGCTGCCAGGCGGCTTCGGAGAATTGCGTCATTCAGTGAAATCCTGCTTCCAGAGTGCGTGGAAATGATGGACAGGGCCGTGGCCGCCGCCCACCGTCAGACGTTCGCTCGCGACAAGCGCGGCCGTGAGATAGGCCTTCGCCTGGCGCGCGGCCTCTACCATGTCAAGGCGCGGCAGCAATGCCGCAATGGCGGCGGAAAGTGTGCATCCCGTACCATGCGTGTTGCGTGTCACGATCCGATGGGCCGGCAGTTCGGTCATTGTCACGCCGTCGAATAGCAGGTCAGGTCCTGTCATCCCCCGCAAGATGACCGCCTTTCAGCAGCACGAAGTGCGAGCCAAGTCGATGCAGGTCGCGCATCGTCTGCCGCATGTCTGCGAGTGAAGCAGGTATCGTGCCGGCAACAAGCACCGCCGCCTCCGGCAGGTTCGGCGTGATGATCTGTGCCAGCGGAACAAGCAGATCGCGTATCGCGGCGACTGCGTCATCCTGCAATAGCCGATCACCGCTCTTGGCCACCATTACCGGGTCCAGCACCACATTGCGCGCCGCATGCCGACGCAGCCGTTCCGCTATAACCGCGGCGACTTCGGCGGTCGCGACCATGCCGATCTTGACGGCATCGACCCGCACATCCTCGAAGATCGCGTCGATCTGATCGGCGACGAAGGCCGGATCGACCACCTGGAATGACCGCACGCCGCGCGTATTCTGCGCCGTCAACGCGGTAACGACGGACATGCCATAAGCGCCGAGTGCGGAGAACGTCTTCAGATCAGCCTGGATGCCAGCGCCGCCGCTTGGATCGGACCCAGCTATGCTCAGGACATTGGCAATCATGCCACGACCGCCGGCGTTGCCTCCTGCAGACGTGGCAGCACTTCGGTTCCGAACAACCTGATGCTCTTTTCCGCCTCTGCATGCGTCATGAAGCCGGAGCGCCCGATGAAGATCAGATGACCGAAGCCGCCCAGTTCCGCCTGGCAATCCATGATCTGCCGATACACCGTCTCCGGCCTGCCGGCGAACATCAGCTTCTGCGCGATCGCCTGTTCGGCTGTCATGCCAACCAGCGCATCCGCCGGTCGGGCAGCAGCCTGCGCGCCAGTGCGGTAGATGCGCGGAGCGAGCTCCGGCGGCGTCCGACCTGGCAGGAATTTGGAATACTGCGGCGCCTGCTTCAGACTGGTGTTGAGGAACCACAGCAGCTTGCTGCCGACGTTGATACCTTCTTCGTCGGTGTCTCCGACATAGACGAACGCGGTATATGCGAACCGATCGAGACCGGGTGCGGGCAGACCAGCGGCCACACGCGCTTGCCGATACGCAGCCCACGCACGTTTTGTGCCGTCCATGCCACGCAGCACCAGGGCATTCACCATGCCGCGCCGACCAAGTTCAGCCGCTGTTTCCGGATCGCCGGTTGCGGCCCACATGGGTGGATGCGGACGCTGATAGCACGGCGGCCAGATGTTCACGTGACGATGCGTGAAGTGTTTGCCCTCCCAACTGAACGGACCATCGTGGCTGGTCAGCGCCTTCTTGATCAGATCGATCGCCTCCCAGAATCGCTCGACTATGCCTATGGGATTCGCATTGCCTGACGCCATTTCGCTATCGCCAGACTTGACGAACCCAATCTCCAGCCGTCCTCGCGAAATCACGTCGGCCATCGCATACTCCTCCGCCACGCGCACCGGATCGCGCCGCACGGTGACCAGCGTGCCCTGGCTGAGTATTCGCACCTTGCTGGTCTGTCGCGCAACGATGCCCAGGATAAGCGGGCTCGCGCCATACAGGCTATTGATGCCGGCATGATGCTCGATGGAGACGATGTTCACGCCGAGGTCGTCGCACAACAGATGCTCGTCCAGGCATTCATGAAACAGGTCGGCGGCAATCTTCGGATCGCAATACCTGTTGGGCAGGCTGCCCCGTACGGAGTCGACGCTGTCCAGCACTTCCTGCGGGACGAAGGGATAGGTGTTCTCGCAGTGATACCAGGCCTGCATGATGCTTCCTTCCCGCTACCGCGCCGCGTCGCGAATGGCGCGCCACACGCGCTCCGGTGTCGCCGGCATCTCGATATGCGTTACGCCGAACTCCGCCAGCGCATCGACGATGGCATTGACCACTGCGCCAAGCGCCGGCGTCGTGCCACCCTCGCCGGCAGGGCGGATACCGAGTGGATGCGTCGGCGAAGGCACCTCGCTGAGTTCAGTTGCGAAGAACGGTACGTCGGCCGCGCGTGCCACGGCGTAATCCATCAGCGAACCTGACAGCAACTGGCCGGATTGCGGATCATAGCGGATCTGTTCCAGCAGCGCCTGACCGATGCCGTGTGTGATGCCACCTTGCACCTGACCATGCACGATCATCGGATTGACCGCCCGCCCGACATCGTCAACCGCCGAGTAGCGTGCGATCTGCACCACACCGGTTTCCGGGTCGATCTCCACCTCGCAAACGTGGCAGCCATAGGGAAACGCAGCCAGCGGCATCACTTCATCGCCGATGGCGTCCAGCTTGCCGCGCAGATCATCCGGCAGGTCGTTGCGCGTTTGCGCGGCCGCGGCAACCGCAAAAATTCCGATGGACCGATCGGTGCCTTTCACCGTGAAGCGGCCACCGGCGAATTCCAGATCGGCCTCGCCGACCTCCAGCACATGGCTGGCAATGCGCAGACCCTTTGCGATGATTTCGTCGGAAGCACGCAGCATGACGATGCTGCCCAGACGCAGCGCGCGTCCGGAATGTGAGCCGCCGCCAACAGAGACGCGATCAGTGTCGCCGGTGACAAGCTGCACGCTGTCGATCGGCACGCCAAGCCACTCGCCGACAAGTTGGGCAAAACTGGTTTCATGCCCTTGGCCGCTGGAAACTGTGCCGATGACAACTTCCACAACGCCTTCCGGCTGCACCGTGATTTCTGCCCGTTCGCGCGGTACGCCGGTTGCGGTGTCGACGTAATTCGCCACACCGATACCTCGGCATTTGCCGCGCGCCTTCGCCTCTGCACGGCGCGTGGCGAAACCCGACCATGCACCCAATTTCAGCACATGATCCATCACCTCCTGGTAAGTGCCGCTGTCGTAGATCATGCCGAACGGATTGCGGTACGGCATGGCGGATGGCGGCACCAAATTGCGCCGTCGCAACTCGATGCGGTCGAAGTTGCACTGACGCGCCGCAAGGTCGATCAGTCGCTCCATGACGAACATCGCCTCCGGCCGGCCGGAGCTGCGGTAGGGCCGGGTCATCGCCGTGTTGGTCAGCACGGCGCGCGCGCGGAAATGCACCGCGGGGATGTGGTAGATGCTGCTCATGATCTCCACGCCCTTTTGCAGCGGGCCGTAGGCGATCGCGTATGCACCGTTGTTGACCATGTTGTCGCCGCGCAATGCGAGAAAATTGCCCTGCGCATCCAGTGCCAGTTCCGCATCGCATGCCAGATCGCGCGCCTGGTAGTCGCACAGGAATGCCTCGCTGCGTTCGCATGTCCACTTCACTGCGCGGCCCACTCGGCGGGCTGCCCAACAGACCAAGGCAAATTCCGGATTGGATGCGCCGCGGGTGCCGAAGTTTCCGCCGACGTCGTGCATGACCATGCGGACCTGTTCGTCTTTGACACCCAGCACCACCGCCATGTCATGCCGAGGACGCACTGCGCCGCCGGCGCCCGCGTGCAGGGTGTATTGCCCGGTGGTCGGGTCGAAGCTGCCGATCGCGGCGCGCGGCTCCATGGTGACGCCGGCAATGCGCTGCACGCAGGTGCTGAAGCTTACCACATGCGCTGCCGCGGCGAATGCCGCATCGGTCGCGTGTGCGTCGCCCACCTCGGCGTCCAGACTGACATTGGTTGCGGAATCGGATCGCACGCGAATCGCGCCGGGCAAAGCCGCACTGCGCGAATGCGTCACCGCCGGCAGAGGCACGTAATCCACTGACACCAGTTCCGCGGCATCCTTGGCTGCCGTCACACTGGTCGCCACAACCATGGCGACGATCTCGCCAATGTGGCGCGCTTCGTCCGCAGTCATCGGGAAATGCGGCGGAATGTAAGGCTCGGAGCCATCCTTGTTTTCAAGCTGGATATCGGCGGGACTGCCCATCCGCACCGCATGCGGAATGGCGCGCAGTCCGTCCGCCAACAGATCGCGACCGGTCAGGACGGCGAGCACACCAGGCGCACCGCTTGCCGCCATTGTATCGATCGAGCGAATTTGTGCATGCGCGTGCGGCGAGCGAACCATCACCGCGAACGCCTCTCCCGGAACATTGTAGTCATCGCTGTAGCGCCCATGGCCGGTAAGCAGGCGCAAATCCTCGCGGCGACGGACCGACTGTCCGATTCCGGTGCCGCTTGGGCTCAAGGACATCGCTACCTCCCAGGCTCAGGCCTGGCGGATGCTATTGGCATGTGATCATCGCGATCAAGACTGCCGGCGGCGATGCCGCGCTGCGGTAATTCAGCCGCCGCAGAGATGCGTCATGATATCGGCGTGCAAGGCAGCGACCTCGCGCTGCACCGCGTCCAGGAAAGGCGACAGCCCGTAAGCCAGGATGCTGTCGATTGTCTGGTTTCCCAACATCGATTGCAGGTCGTCCAGCCGTTCCAATGCCGATACGCAGTTGCGCAGATGATAGCGGATGCGCAACTGATTAAGGTGCCAGTCGAGCTGGGCAACGTTCAGTCCGGCTGAACGCGGGAAGGCGCCGTTCAGCAGCAGGAATCCGGCAACCTCGCGCGGCAGGTAACCATGCGGATATTCGCGACGGTAGGCGTGATAACCGGCGGCGGCGCGCAGCAGTGCGTTCCATTCGCCGGCATCGATCGTGGCATCGGTGGCGGCGGCAGGCAGCAGAGCATTGAACTTGGTGTCGATCAGCCTGGTGATCTGATCGGTGCGTTCCAGATGCCGCCCCAGCATGTAGAAATGCCAGCATTGGTCCCGATAGAACGTGCCCTCGGTGATGCCGCCATGCGCCTGCACGCCCTCCTTCAGCATGGCGCAGACCGCCGAGAGGTTCTCCGGCGCAATGTCGCACTCACCCAACGCACGGATGCGCGCGTGAAACACGTTGATCTGCAGCCACATCTCGGTGGAGATCAACGCGCGCAGCGTGCGGGCATTTTCTCGCGCGCAGGCGATCGCCGTCTGCACGGAACTCGGGTTTGCCGCATCCAGCAGGTAGAACCGCGCTACACTGACCGCGTCGGCATCACCATACTTGGCAAAGAATTCATCGCCGTCGCCGTTGATCCGCAACAGCGACAACCAGTTACGGTCGACCTCGCCTTCACCAGCGTAGGTTTTGGTGACGTCGAGCAGGCGTGCCAGATTTTCAATCCGCTCCATGTATCGCGCCAGCCACAGCGCGCTGCCGGCATGCCGCGCGATCAGGTGATGGCTGACGGATACGGCTTCGCTCATGCCAGCACCCAGGTGTCTTTCGACCCGCCGCCCTGCGAGGAATTGACCACCAGCGAACCCGCCCGCAATGCAACGCGTGTCAGTCCACCCGGCAAGACCCAGGTATCGCGTCCCGTCACCGCGAACGGCCGCAGATCGATATGCCGCGCCTTGACACCATCGTCGCACAGCGTCGGGCTGACCGACAGTTTCATCATCGGCTGGCTGATATAGTTTGCCGGATTGGACTTCAGCAGTGTGCGGAATTCCTCCAGTTCGGCTTTGCTGGCATGTGGGCCGATCAGCAGCCCATAGCCACCGGATTCAGCCACCGGCTTCACCACCAGCTCGTGCAGATGCGCAAGTGTATACGCCAATCCGTCCGGTTCGGCGCAGCTACGGGTATCTACATTCGGCAGGATCGCGTCCTCGTCGAGGTAGTAGCGAATGATGCGTGGCATGTAGGCGTAGACCGCCTTGTCATCGGCGACGCCGGTGCCGACCGCGTTCGCGATGGCGACCTTGCCGCGCCGCCATGCTTCCATCAGCCCGCGTACGCCCAGCGCGCTGTCGGGGCGGAATGCGTCGGGATCAAGGAAGTCATCGTTCAACCGCCGGTAGATCGTGTGCACCGGCGCAAGCCCCGCGGTGGTGCGCATCCAGACGCTGCCATCCTTGACCAGCAGATCCTCGCCCTCCACCAGCGGCACACCCATCTCGCGTGCCAGGAAGACATGCTCGAAATACGCCGAATTGAAAATACCAGGAGACAACAGCACAACTTGCGGGTCACCGATTCCGCCCGGCGCGATTTCCGCCATCGCGCGATGCAGCCGCAGGCCATATTCGTCGACGCCGCGCACACGCAGTCCTGTCATCAGATCTGACAGAACGCGAAGGGTCATATGCCGATTCTCGACCACATAGGCAACGCCGGATGGCGTGCGGGCATTGTCTTCCAGCACCAGGAAGCGGCCGGTATCGTCGCGGATGATGTCGGTGCCGCAGACATGCACATAGGTACCGAACGGCGGATCGAAGCCGATCATGGCCTGGCAGTATCCGGCGTTGCCCAACACCAGCTCACGCGGGATCACGCCATCGGCCAGGATCTTCCGGTCGTGGTAGACGTCGTACAGGAACAGGTTCAGCGCGCGCACGCGCTGCGTCACACCGGCTTCCAGGATGCGCCACTCCTGTGCGGTAATCACCCGCGGGATCAGGTCGAACGGCAGAATGCGGTCGATCGCGGTCGCGTCCGAATAGACGGTAAAGGTGATGCCGCGTTCCAGCAGGTCGCGTTCGGCATCGGCGGCGCGGCTCCGCAACGCCTCGATCGGAAGCAGACGAAGACGGTCGAGCAGAAGAGACAGCGCCGGGTGGGATTGCTGCCCAGGTCGCAGCATCTCGCAGAACCAGTTGCCTGGGTCATAGCCCGCCAGAACGCCGCCCTGTTGCATCCGTCGCCTCCGGTCGGATCGCATAGTTCGTCCCGGCATCTTGCACTTTTTGTGCCGCGTGGCCATGACATTGCGCGATCAGGGTCGCCCACTTGTCGGGTCGTCACGGATGCTTATTCAACAGACGGCAGTTGCCTGTTCAATGGGCATCGGTTGGCTACTGGCCGTCTTCCCTCATGGCGGCTACGCTGTCCGCAATATACCAGGGGAAACGACCATGCCGACGCCGACCGCCGACCAGAGCCTTGAAGCGACCACGATGCGCCGCGTGTCCTGGCGCCTGATGCCATTCCTTTTGCTGGCGTATCTGATCTGCTACATCGATCGGGTTAATGTCGGCTTTGCCGCACTGCAGATGAACAAGGCGGTCGGCATCGACACGAAAACCTACGGTCTCGGTGCCGGGATCTTCTTCGTCGGCTATTTCATCCTGGAAGTGCCAAGCAACCTGGCGCTGGAGCGGTTCGGCGCGCGCACCTGGATCGCGCGCATCATGATCACCTGGGGCCTGGTCTCGGCGGCGTTCGCGCTGATCGGCGGGCCAATCTCGTTCCTGGTGCTGCGCTTTCTGCTCGGCGCAGCGGAAGCCGGTTTCTTTCCGGGGGTGATTCTGTACATCACTTACTGGTATCCGGCACAGTACCGCGCGATCATCGTCGGTATCTTCATGGTTGCGATCCCGGTGGCCGGCCTGATCGGTTCACCGGTTTCGGGTGCGATACTTTACATGGACGGGCTGCTTGGCCTCGGTGGCTGGCAGTGGATCTTCCTGCTGGAGGCGGCTCCGGCCATTCTGCTTGGCTTGGGGACATTCGTCTGGCTGACCGACAGACCGGAACAAGCGTCGTGGCTGACATCCGAGCAACAGCAATGGCTGCTCGCCAAGCTGGAAACCGAACGCAGCCGGGCGCCGCGCATCTCCCACACGTCTGTCTGGCGGGTGATCTCGAACAAATACGTGTTGATCATGGCACTGGTCTATTCAGGCGCCGCCGGCGCATCCGTCGCGTTGGCGCTGTGGATGCCGCAACTGGTCAAGTCGTTCGGCCTGACCAACTGGCAGACAGGCCTGCTGAATGCTGTGCCGTTCGGCATCGCCGCAGTGTGGATGATCCTGTGGGGACGCAGTTCCGACCGCAGCGGAGAGCGGGTTTGGCACAACGCGCTGCCGTTGGGCTGGATGGTGTTGGCGATGCTTGCCACGTTTTTCGCGATCAAGAGTCTCTGGGGCATGATCCCGCTGCTGACACTGATCGCGGCCGGCACCTACGCGAGCAAGGGACCATTCTGGGCGCTGTCGTCGGAATGGCTTGGTTCGACGTCTGCCGCGGCGGGCCTCGCGCAGATCAACGCACTCGGCAATCTGGCCAGCTTCGGCTTCAGCTACCTGATCGGCTGGATCGTGACGGAGACTGGCAGTTTCCCGCTGGGCTTGATGCCGATCGCCGTCGTGTCGGCGATCGGTACGGTCAGCGTCGTGGTGATCGGACGTCGGCAGCCGCGCACGGTGGCTATGACTGCCTGACGCCCAACTGCCTCACGCCCAACTGTCCGGCGCCCAACTGTCTGGCGCCCGATGACGATCAACCCGCCATGGCCGGCGCAGCCACCGTGGCACCCGCGAAAGCTGGCATCACCTCTTCGGCGAAACGCTGCAGTTGTTCCAACGCGAGGTTGAGCGGCACGCCGATCGACATGCTGCACGTGACGCGGTCGAGGCCCGGGTAGCGGGCTTCGACCGCCTTCAACTGTGCGATGATGTCGTCCGGCGTACCGGTCAGGAAGCCGCCGGCCTTCACTGCGTCCTCGATGCGCGGCAGCTTTGCGGTCGGTGCTCGTGTGGGATCACGCATGATCTCGATCTGCTCGTCCGTCATCGCCTTCACGAGCCGTAGCTCGCCGAACATCTTCAGATTTTCTTCGTAATACTTCGCCGATTCGCGCATGCCGGCCTCGCGGCTTTCGGCGATGAAGAACTGGTAACCGAGTGACAGCCGCTCCCCGAGTGCGATCTGCTTGCCGGCGCGTGCGTAGGCCGCCTGGAATGCCACCATGTGGCGGTCCACCGCGCCGCCCTCTGCCGAGCCCCCGCCGATGACACCGGAAATGCCATGCTTCGCCATGAAATCGAACGCCCGGTCCGAACCGCTCTGGATCGGCTGCCAACACTCCACCGGCAGGCGCAGCGGGCGCGGCACAAGCGTGAGTTCCTTCAGCGTATAGCCGCGATACGGCACTTCCGGCGGCAGCGTGTAGTACTTGCCCTGGTGCGAGAAGCTCTCGCTCTCGAATGCCTTGAAGATAATGTCCACCTGCTCTTCGAACAGTTCGCGGTTCGCGGCCTGGTCGATCAGTGGAGCGCCGAATGTTTCGACCTCGCGTGTGTGGTAGCCGCGGCCGACGCCGAAGACAACGCGGCCATTGCTGAGGATATCGGCCATCGCGTAATCCTCGGCCAGGCGCAGCGGATGCCACATCGGCGTGATGTTGAAACCGCAATGGATTTTCAGGCGCTGCGTGATGTGCGCCAGATGCAGCGCCATCATCACCACGTTGGGAATGCCCTCGTAGCCTTCCGGCTGAAAGTGGTGCTCCGCCATCCAGAAGGCGTTGAAGCCGACACGATCCATCAGCTTCGCCATCGCCTCGGCCTTGTGCAGCGTGGTGACGAGTTTCTCGTTGGAATAGAAGCGGTCGTTGACCGGAGTGCCACCGTAGCCGAGGTCCTCCATGTCGATGTGGCCCGCGTAGGAACTGTCGAATTTGGTGATCATGTATCCTCCGTCCCAGGCCGATGTGCCCGGATTGCCTTGGATCGTGCTATTATTAGGCGTGGCGCGCCCGCGCGTCGAGGTTGCCATGTCGTGGCGTGTGATGCGTTCTTTCCCCACGGGGGGTCCTATGCAGATTGGCCGAGCGACGCGTGATGATATCGGCGGCATCCTGGCGTTGCAGGAACTGAATCTGCCGGAACATGGCGGCCTGTTGTCGGCGCGCCTGCCGCGTGCGTGGTTCGAGGCCGCGATGGATGGCATGCCGGTCATCGTCGCGCGTCGGGACGGACAGGTGGTGGGATATCTGGTATCGGCATCGCGGACGGCGGTTGCCGGCGTGCCGGTCATCGCTGCGATGCTGCGCGCGTATCCCGGCGCGGACGATGCGTATGTCTACGGGCCGGTATGTGTTGCAGCTGCGGAGCGTGGACATGGCGTTGCCGCTGCGATGTTTGCCGCACTGCGCGCGGAACTGCCGGGCCGCGAAGGCATCCTGTTCATCCGCACCGACAATCTCGCATCACTTCGGGCACACGCCAGGATGGGCGTGCGGCGGGTCGCGGAGTTCGAGCATGACGGTGCTGTGTTGATCGCTCTGTCTTATATCGGATGATCTTGTCGTTGCGAGAAGCGCAGCGACGCAGCAATGACAGGCTACAATCACATCACCAGCCCGCCATCGACGTGCAGCGTCTGTCCGGTGATATATCCGGCGCCAGGCGAAACCAGGAACGCGATCGCCGCCGCCACCTCGTCGGGCATCCCGATGCGGCCCAGCGGCACGCTGGCGACCTGGCGCCGCAGCCGTTCCGGACTGATTGCGGCATGCGCGCCCGGGTCCTTGCGGATGAAACCAGGCGCCACGGCGTTCACCGTCACGCCCGAGGGCGCAAGCTCAATCGCCAGAGCGCGCACCAGCGCTTCCACCGCCGCCTTGGCTGCCGCGGATGCAGCGAACACTGTGGTGTCTGTGCGAAACGTATGGGCAACGAAGCTGGAAACCGCCACCACGCGCGGATCGCGTCCAGCTTTCAGATGCGGTATTGCCGCGCGCGCCAAGCGGAAGAATCCACCCTGGACCGCCTCCACCGACGCGGCCATCGCCGCATCGGTCAACTCGGCAAATGCCGTCCGATCGGCGAATCCGGCATTGCTGACCAGCACATCCAATCCACCGAACCGCGCGACCGCGCGCGCCACCAGCGCGTCCGCCACCGCAGCATCGGCAAGTTCACCCAGCGCCACCTCTGCGTCCGCGCCCGCAGTCCGTGCCTCCGCTGCGACACGTTCAGCGCCTTCGCGATTCTTGCGCGTGTGTACCAGCAGCGCGACACCAGGTGCTGCGAGCGCGCGGCACACGGCTGCGCCAATGCCGCTTGCCGCACCCGTCACCAGAACAACCCGTCCGCGATCCATCCGTTACACCACGTCATGCGGCCGCTGCCGGCACAACTCGGCGTCGGCGTCGGTTTCGATCTGCAACGTCGCATGCCCGATGCCGAAGCGATCGCGCAATGCTGCGGTCAGCTCGTGCAGCCTGTGATCGCCTGCTTCATCGACGCACACCAGATGCGCGGTCAGGGCCGTATCCGTCGTACTCAGGCCCCAGATGTGCAGGTCATGCACTTCGAGCACGCCGGGCACCGACGCAAGGTAATCCTGAACGGCGTCGTGCGCCACGTTATCCGGCACGGCGTCCATTGCCAGATCGGCCGACTCGCGCAGCATGCCCCAGGTGCCGAACACGATCGCCAGCGCGATCCCCATGCTTGCCAAAGGATCGAGCCACAGCCAACCGGTAACCCAGATCGCCAGCCCCGCCATCACAACACCAGCCGAAACGGCAGCATCGGAAGCCATGTGCACAAACTGCACGCGAATGTTCAGATCATCGCCGCGGCCGCGCATGAACAGCAACGCCGTCGCGCCGTTCACCACGATCCCCGCGGCCGCGACCAGCATGACCGTGGCTTCGGCCACAGGTTGCGGGGCGATCAGTCGCCGCACGGCCTCCACACCGATCGCGCCCACACCGATCAGCAGGATGGTCGCGTTCAGCAACACAGCGAGAATGGAACTGCGGCCCCAGCCATAGGTGCGTCGCCGCGTCGGCGGCAGACTGGCCAGACACGCGGCGCCCCAACCCAGCAACAGGCCGAGTACATCGCCCAGATTATGCGCAGCGTCCGCCAGCAGAGCCATCGAGTTGGCAGTCAGGCCGAACACGACCTCGGCTGCGACAAAGCCGATGTTCAGCACGGTGCCGACGGCGAACGCGCCATCACGCCGGCCGGCGTGACCGTGGTGGTGCGCGTGGTCGTGTGCGTGGTGATGGTGCGACATGCCATGGACAATATGTCATGGGGCCGACGCGCCGCCAGTGTTCTGCTCACGATTTGGTGATGGCCGCGCGCCGTTCACTTCGCGCTAATCACGGACTGACAATGGACGGCCGCCCTACAATCTGGGGGGCACGCAATGCGATCGAGGGGCTGATACGCAGAGACAATGCTCGGCAATTCGATCGCCTCGCTGCTTGTCTGGGCTGGCCACCATCCGCTGCTTCAGGCGGCGTCCATCGTCGTCGGCACCTTCATTCTGGAGGATGCCGCCACTGTGCTTGCCGCCATGCAGGCAGAAGACGGGGGGTTGTCCGTGCCTCTGGCATTGGCATCGCTGTACGTCGGCATCATCCTCGGCGATCTGGGCCTGTATGGCCTGGGACGGTTGTCCGCGAAGATTCCCCTGGTTGCGCGTTACCTGCCGCCGCATCGAACCGCAGCAGTGCAAGCGTGGCTGGATGGGCGGGTGTTCAAGGTGGTGCTGATCAGCCGCTTCCTGCCCGGACTTCGGCTGCCGACCTACACCACTTGCGGCTTCGTCGGCGCCAACCTGCGGCAGTTCACCCTGGCGGTGGTCATTGCCACACTCTGCTGGACGTCGCTGCTGTTTGGCGTTTCACTGCGGATCGGCCAAGTGCTGATCGATCATTTCGGCGCATGGCGGTGGGCTGGCGCGGCCGGCTTCGCGATCTTCGTCATCATCGCCGGCCGGTTGGCCGCCGCCGGCCTGCAGAGCGAACGCCCATGAAGCTGGACGCCGCGCTGAGGATTGCACTGCCGGCGCGGCGCGCTCACCCGATTTCATTCTTCGAGTTCTGGCCGGACTGGCTGTTCTACCTACCTGTCGTGCTGCACTGGATCGCTCTTGGCATTCGCTATCGCGATTTCAGCCTGCCGACCGCCGCGAATCCGACGATCACCGCGGGCGGGCTATGCGGTGAATCGAAAGTCGAGATCCTCGATCAAGTGACAGGGCCATGGCGCGATCTGGTGGCTCGCTACACCAGCATCGTGACGCATCGATGGGATGCGCACGCCGACACGCAAGTTGCCGAACAGGCGATTCGCGAGGCCGATCTGCATTATCCTCTGATCGCCAAGCCCGACATCGGCTGTAATGGCACGGGCGTGCGGCTGGTCGATGGCGGTGCCGATCTGTTCCGCTACCTTGCCGCTTTTCCACGACGCGAGCGCGTGCTGTTGCAGGAATTCATCGCCGATGACGGTGAGGCCGGCATCTTTTATGTGCGGCATCCCGACGAGCCGGTGGGTCGGATCACATCGGTTACGTTGAAACATGCTCCGGTGGTGACGGGTGACGGTCGATCGACGCTGAAGCAGCTTGTGCTAGCCGATCCACGAGCTGGTCGCGTGCCGCAGCTTTACCTGCCGAGGCTGCTACGGCGGTTGCACGAGGTGCCGCGGCAGGGTGAGCGCATTCGCCTGGTGTTCGTCGGCAATCACTGCAAGGGATCGATCTTCCAGGACGCGACTGGACTGGTGACACCTTTGCTCACGCGGTCGGTGGAACGGATCGCGGCCGCCATGCCCGGCTTTCACTTCGGACGGATCGATGTACGGTTCACCACCTTGCCGGCATTGTTGCGCGGCGAGGGATTCCGCATCATCGAGATCAACGGCGTTGGTTCCGAGGCGACCCACGTCTGGGATCCAACGACCAGACTGCGTGATGCCTGGCGAGCCCAGTTCTTCCACTACGGAGCGGCGTTTCGTATCGGTGCGGCGAATCGCGCGCATGGTTGCCGATCGAGCGGGCTACGCGCGATGTACGCGCTGTGGCAGCGGCAGAAGCGACTGATGTCGATGTATCCACTGAATGATTGAGCGCGCTTGCGGCTCTTGCCGAATCTTCCGCCTTCAGCCAGGAACATCGGAATGAGCGCACTGCAAGCCATTGTCATCGCTATCCTGCAAGGTGCGACCGAACTGTTTCCGGTCAGCAGCCTTGGGCACGCCGTGGTGGCGCCCGCGCTGCTGCATTGGCCGATCGATCAGCACTCGCCGGAATTCCTGCCATTCCTGGTGATGCTGCATCTGGGTACCGCCACGGCGCTGCTGCTGTATTTCTGGCGCGACTGGTGGTCGCTGGCGATTGGTGTGCTTGGCCTTACGACAGCGCATCAGGTCAGCGAAAGCCGGCGCGTGTTTGTGCTGATCGTGATTGCCACCGTTCCGGCGGTGATTGTCGGCTTCGTGCTGGAGAAATTCGTCCGCGGCTTGTTCGGCACGCCATTGGTCGCGGCGGTGTTCCTTGTGGTCAACGGATTGTTGTTGTTGGCCGGTGAGAAGTTGCGTGGGCACGGTCATCGGCCCTTGGCCAGCCTCACGACAATGGATGCGTTCGTCATCGGTTGTTGGCAGTGCACCGCGCTGATACCAGGAATTTCGCGGTCCGGCGCGACAATTGTCGGCGGACTGCTGCGCGGCGTCGATCATGAAGGTTCCGCGCATTTCTCCTTCCTGATCGCCACGCCGATCATCCTGGGCGCGACGGTGCTGGAGGTGCCGAAGCTACTGCATGAAAGCGTGCCGCCCGGGACGTTCGGGATTGCGACGCTCGCGGCAGTGGTGGCCGGCGTCACGGCATTTGCCAGCACCGTCTTCCTGATGCGCTACTTTCGCCGGCACGACGCCTGGGCGCTTAATCCGTTCGCCTATTACTGCTTCGTCATCGGCGCCGGCAGCATCTTGCTGTTGATGACTGCCGGATGACGCCGGCCTACACGTAAACGCCTTTCATCCCGCCGGCCGGATAACGCGTTCCCGCCGCGGCCCCACTAGGGATCGCGTCGGAAATGCGCGCTACGTCCGCAGCCGTCAGCTTCACGCGCAACGCACCGACATTCTCATCGAGCCGCGGCTTGTAGCGAGTGCCGGGGATCGCCACGACGTCGGACCCCTGTGCAAGCAGCCACGCCAAGGTCAGCTGCGCCGGTGTGCAGCCTTTCTCCTTGGCGATTGCCTCGATGCGTGCCACCAGTTCGCGATTGCGCGCGAAATTCGCCTCCTGGAAACGTGGATGCGCGGCGCGCCGACCATCGATGTCGGCGAACGTCTGGATCGCACCGGTCAGGAAGCCACGACCCAGCGGCGCATACGCGACAAAGCTGATACCGAGCCCCCGCGTTATTTCCCGCGTCTCCTCCGCCTCGGTCCGGTACAACAGCGAGTACTCGGTCTGCACGGCGGCAATCGGATGCACCTTGTGCGCACGGCGGATGGTTTCCGGTGCTGCTTCGGAAAGCCCAAGATGCCGGACCTTGCCCTGCTGCACGAGTTTTGCCATCGCACCCACCGTATCCTCGATCGGCACGCTCGGATCGACGCGATGCTGGTAGTACAGATCGATCACATCTTCCCCGAGCCGCTGCAGGCTCGCCTCGCACGCCTGCATCACGTACTCGGGACGACCGTTCACGCCGTTCGGGCCGCCCGGGTTCTGCGTCTGGCCAAACTTCGTTGCCAGCACCACGCGGTCTCGCCGTCCCTTGATGGCGCGGCCGACGACCTGTTCGTTGTGGCCCCAACCGTACATGTCGGAGGAATCGAGATGATCGACGCCCTGATCGATCGCATGGCGGATCAGATCCTCGGACTGCGCATCATCGGCGTTGCCGTAGACGCCGGACAGCGACATGCAGCCTAGCCCGATCGCCGAAACCGACAATCCGCCCCGCCCCAGTGCGCGATGCTCAAGCTTCTCTGCCAGTGCCATGATCGCGGTCTCCTTTTTCCTGTGCGGATTGGCGGTATAGTCCAGACAACCACGGCCACCAAATCCACGGGAGGGTACCATGCCGAGTGAAGCTCGCGTTGCACTGATCACGGGTTGCGGCAAGCCGGTCGGGATCGGCAATTCCACTGCACGGGCGCTCGCTGCCTCCGGCGTCACCGTTGTGGTATCCGACGTGGCGCCGACCGGCGTCGCCAACGAGCACAACGTCCAGGGCGACATGGACCCGAACTGGGGCGGCGTCGACAGCCTGGTGGAAACCATCGTCAAGGCGGGTGGAACTGCGTCTGCCACCTTGGGCGATGTCAGTGCCGAAGCAGATGCCGCGCGCATGGTCGCCGAGGTGCTGCGACGTTACGGCAGGCTCGATATTCTGGTGAACAATGCCGGCGCGCCTCAGGGCGCCGATCGCAACGAGATCGAGGACGTTCCGGTGGCGGCGTGGGATCAGGTGATGGGCATCAATGCGCGTGGCGCATTCCTGATGTCGCGCGCGGCGGTGCCGACGATGCGCAAGACTGGCTGGGGCCGCATTATCAGCGTCTCGTCACGTGCCGCCTTTCGACCAGGTCCGCGTCGCGCAACCTATGCCGCGTCCAAGGCGGCCATCGTCGGTTTCACCAAGTCGCTGGCACTCGATCTCGCGCCACTCGGCATCACGGTGAATGCCGTGCTGCCAGGACCGATCCGCACATCCCGCGCGATCAGCACCAATCGGCGCGAATACGGCGACGATGCAGAGGTTGGCTTCCGGGAACGCGCCAAGGATATTCCGGTTGGTCGCTTCGGCAGCCCGGACGAGGTCGCGTCGATGATCGCTTATCTGGCGTCCGATGGTGCCGCATTTGTGACCGGCCAGGCGATTGGCGTGGATGGCGGCTGGTAGGGTGGTGGTTTGGCACGTCGATCGAGATTGCCGCGTCGCTGCGTCGCTCGCAATGACAGGGAGACCCGACAGACCGCCGTTCACTCGATTGGCCTGGGGAATCTCCATCGCTGTTGGATCGCTCTGAACAGGATCCGGCGCTACAGGCTGGCGCCGATGTTGCTGAACTGATTGGACAGCGCATTTGTCAGGGTGGTGAAGCCGATCAATATGGTTGCCACGATGATGCCGGCAATCAGCGCATATTCCAGCGCAGTTACAGCGCGGCAATCACGGGTCAGACGCAGCGGTAATCCCCATCGAATTTTCATGGTTTCCGCGTCAGAGACTGCCGCCGACGTTGTTGAACCTGTTCGCCAGGTCGCCAGCGAACACGTTGAAGCCGATCAGTATGGTCGCGACAAGCACACCGGCTATAAGCGCGTATTCCAGTGCGGTGACGGCACGGTGGTCTGCCCGAAGTAATAGCCAGGGCTTCAGATAGTTGATCATGACTGCCTGCTCCTTTCCTCATAGCGGCACGGCGAGGCGTGTGATCAGAGCACGCAGTTGGTTGCGGAATTGTTTCATTCGACGCTGCGGAATTGGGGGCGCCGGAAGTTTTTCCCAGGTGTGCTATGTCCGGAAATAGCCGGCGCGCACTGCCGTGCCGATCAAATTGACGATCAGCCGGCCAGCGGTAATGCAGGTGATCTGGTTGACGTCGGTACTCGGCGTGATCTCGACCACGTCCATGCCGACCACGCGGCCTTTCTTCACCAAGCCGTGGATCAGCTTGCGAGCCTGCACGAAGGTGACGCCGCCGGGACATGGGGCGGCGACCGCTGGTGCATCCGACGGATCCATGCCGTCCATGTCCAGCGTGATGTAGTACCGGCCGCCATCGGGAATGCGCGCCAGCACGGCATCCATGCCGACATCATGCAGCTCATACGCGGTGATGAGATGTGCGCCGTAGGCCTGTGCGGCCTCGACTTCCTCGGTGCGGGCACTGCCGGTGGCGCGCAGGCCGATCTGAAAGATCTCGGCGATGTGCGGCATCTCGGACGCGCGTCGGATGGGGCTCGACAAGCCTTCACGCACCCCGTTCACTTCGTCGCGCCAATCGATGTGCTGATCGATCTGCACCAGCGTGATCGGTCCCTGGCCGTCGAACGCACGCAGCACAGGGATCGGAATTCCATGGTCGCCGCCGAGTACGATCGGCATCGCACCGACAGCGAGGATCCGTCGTACCACGTCCTCGGCGCGCTTCAGATGTCCGGTGGTGTCGCCTGGTTCTGCGCGCACATCTCCGCAGTCCACCACATCGATCGCTTGCCCATCGTACAGCGGGCCGCCGAGGTCGAAGTCGTAACGTTCGATCGAGCAAATCAGGCGGTCACTGGCGCGGCGCAGAGCCGCCGGCGCATTGGCCTGGTCATTGACGATGGCGTGGTAGTCGTACGCGTTGCCGTAAGGGATGCCAAGAAACGCGATGTGCGCCGACAGATCGTCCAGCCGCTCGACCAGCCGCGCATACAGGAACGTACGATGGCCGGCGGCAGGCGCGACGGTGAGTGATTGTGCCATCGGCTTCCCCGATCAGGCCGGTTGGATGATCGTGGTGCTTTCGCACTCGGCTGCGACGCGCTCGCGCTGCAGATGCACCGTGTGATATTCGCCGCGCAGCCAGGGTTCGAACTGGTCCATGTAGTGCGCGCTGCCCGGCACACCGGAATTGCCGATGTTCTGCACCGCGCGGAATAAGTCGGGGGAGGCGAAATCGACGACGATGCGGTATTCGGCACCTGAGCTTGCCACATGCGGCGGCATCTCGCCTCCGGTGTTGCGTAAGGTGTGCGAGCCGCCGTCGACCGGACGCGGCCCGATATCGAACGCGGGATCGCCGATCGGATGGTGCCAGTGCGCCTGATGCATCCGGCCCCATTGCCATGTCGCAAGATCATCGCCCAAACGGGTGAGGGCGGCGTCCATCGTCTGTTGCGCGATCCTGCCAACCGCTGCCTTGGTGCCACCAGGAAAATAGCGCAGATCCGGATCTTCCAACAGTGTGGCGGCGAGCCCGGTCTGCTGATGCGTCAGGTCCAACAGCCGTTCCGGGATATGCTCGCCAAGCACCGCCCGTTGCCACAGCACCATGAACATCTCGAACAGCGTCGGGGCGATGCCGGTCAGCGTGTAGCAATAATCCCAATCGCCAAGCACACGTGCAACCGTCGCTGATGCCTCGTCGCGATTGTCGCCGAGCAGCCTGACGACATGCGGGCACAGCCGTTCGGCGCGGCTGCTCTTGACGTCGTTCTGCAAGCGGATACTTGCGGCGGTGTCGGCCATTGAACCGCCACCCAGCACTTCCGCAAGACGCACGCCGCGATGGCCCTGCGAATAGGCGCCATAGATCGGCAGCGGCCAGTCGTCCGGCACAATCCGTTGATTGGCGCTGGCAACATAGCCACTCGGCGGATCGAACATATGCGGCAGATCATCGAACGCGATGGTGCCTTGCCACTGATCCGCCGCGTTGTTGGCATCGCGGAACCCAGGCACGACCCTGCCGCGAATCGGCACACGTCCGGCCATCTGATAGCCGACGTGACCATCGGCATCGGCGTAGACGAAGTTGAATACCGCGATCGACCAGTCGCGCAAGGCGGAGCGAAAGCTGGGCCAGTTGCGCGCCCGCGGCACGGCGATGAATGCGCGCAGGTCGTCGATATGCTCCATGCCGACCCATCGCAACGACAGCGGCGGATCGCCGTTGGCATCCAGCGCCGGCACCAGTGCGTTCACTACCGGTCCGCGCACAGTTGACCGGATTGCCAACGAACGCGCTGCCTCACCGCGCACCGGAATGGTGACGAGGCGCGTATCGAATTCGCGCCAGGTATCGCCGTCGCGGTAGCGTTGCGGATTGTGCGCGTCCACCGTCTCGACGTACAGGTCGCGGGTGGACGCGGCGTTGTTGGTGATGCTCCACGCGACGGTGCCGTTGCTGCCCCACCATGGTCCGGGAATGCCAGGATGTCCGGCGCCGGCGAAATTGTCCTCCGGCCCATGCAGCGCGTATTCGTACCAACTGGACGGCAGCCAGAACGGCTGATGCGGATCGCCGCACATCACCGCACGGCCGCTTGTGGTGCGGCTGCCATGCACTGCCCAATTATTGCTGCCGGTCGCATCGTCGGTTCCGGCAGCATGTTGCAGCACGCGACTCTCGGATGCCTCGGGCGTCAGATAAAGCTGCTGCAATTCCGCTGTCGGCAGCATTCGGGCAGCTTCGGCGGCGACGATGCGGTCGATGCGGCCATTCAACGACCACCATAGGCCGCGCGCGATCGCCACGACGTCGCGCACGTTGAATGGCTCCGGCGCATAGCCGAGACGCTGGAATTCAGGCGGAAGGGCGCGCCCCAGTGTTTCGATCGCGCGGTTGATGCCGGCGACGAAGGCATTGATGATGCGATGTGTCGCTTCGTCCAGGGCCGCGACTTCACGTTCCGATATCTGGTCGATGCCGACTGTCAGATGCGCGATGTCGCTGGCGACGTAGGCGGCGCCGAGTACCTCCGCCTGACGTCCCAACGCCCGGCGGCGCATGCGGTCCATCTGCCACAGCCGGTCCTGCACCATCGCGACACCCAGGCCGAAGAACAGGTCCGGCGTGGCGGAGGCATAGATATGCGGAATGCCCGCGCGATCGCGCAATATCTCGACCCGACCGCCGACCGCGCCGGTGATCTGCTGGTGCGTCTCCATGTTTTTCTCCCCCGGGGGTCTGCCACCCTCGGCACCACACTTCGCTCTGCCGGCGATTGTGCTCCGGCCGTGTTGCTTCGTCACCCCCGAGACTGGCGGAACATCGTGTCAAACGCGGTCGGCTGCTTCAGTTCATACCGTGTGCGTGTTCCGGGGTGATCTCGTACAACACGCGCACTTCACCCGGTTGCGCAAATGGATACTTGTCCTTATCGAGGTACTTCTTCGCCAGCAAGTCGATATGGGCATTGGCGCCCTGCTCGGTCATGCGTGAGACCTTGCCGCGCACCTGGATATATCGGTACGGATTGTCCGGATCCATGATCGACAATGCTACGGGCGAACCCTCCTGCATATTGCGCTGCTTCACGCGACCCTTCGCGGTGTTCACGCGAATGAGGCCGTTGGTGTAATCGAACCAGACCGGTGTCACCTGCGGCGAACCGTCCGGCATCACCGTCGCCAGGCCGGCGAATGCCTTCTTCTGCGCCAACAGATCCACATACTTGTCGGGAATTACTGCCATAAACGAAGACTCCTTGTCATGCGCCGTTGTCGGGCGTCACACGGGGCAGGGAAAGTGCCGCAACGCATAAGATGGGACAATTCAAGGGAAAGGGAACACCATGACCAGCCAACCGATAAGCTTTTTCAGCGAGGGTGTGAGGCTTGCCGGCGACCTGTTCCTGCCCGACGGTCTGCAGCGCGGCGAGATGCACGCCGGTGTGGTGCTGTGCCACGGGACAAGATTGCGCCGCGCCCGGTGCGGTTCATCACCACTGACAAGACCGCCTGGTGCCTCAGGACGTGAGCGAAGCTTTGTATCGTCACGCCGGCGAACCGAAGCGGCTGGTGGTCCTATCAGGGTTTGGCCATTACGAGGTCTATGCGGGCGACGCGTTCCGGCAAGTGATGGTGCCAACATTGGGCTGGTTTCAGCAGTATCTGCCGCCGCTCTGAATGGCAAAACTCGACGCACCGGCCGCCGGGTCGTAGTCTGCCGGAAATTCTTCGTGAGGGAGTGGTAGCGATGCCGAGCAATGGTCCTGAGACGTGTCTTACCGGCGTGAAGGTGCTGGATCTGACGCAATTCGAAGCGGGACCGTCCTGCACCGAGGCGCTGGCGTGGATGGGCGCCGATGTGGTGAAGGTGGAGAACCCCAAGGTCGGCGATCCCGGTCGCACCGCCGGCGGCAAGCCTGGGCAGGACGCCAATTATTTCCTGCAATACAACGCCAACAAAAGGTCGGTGACCTTCAACCTGAAGGACCCGCGCGGTGTGGAGCTGGTGAAGGAGATGGCCAGGAAGGCCGACATCTTCTGCGAGAATTTTGCCCCTGGTGCGATCGAGCGGCTGGGGCTGGGACCGGATGTTATCCGCGCGATCAATCCATCGATCATCTATTGCCAGACCAAGGGTTTCGGTGCCGGCAGTCCGTTCGAGAAGAACCTGGCGTTCGACATGATCGCGCAGGCCGCCGGCGGACTGATGAGCATCACCGGCGAGGAGGACGGCCCCCCCTGCAAGCCCGGCGCGACGATCGGCGATACCGGAACCGGGATGCTGATGGCGATTTCCGTACTCGGCGCCTACGTGCGACGGCTGCGCACGGGTCAGGGCGAGCATCTGCAACTCGCGATGCAGGATGCGATCCTGCATTACATCCGCAATTCCTTCACCTTCATGGAACGCACCGGCAAGGCCGCGCCGCGCGCGGGATCGAAGACCGTGGGCGGCGGCAATCCGCCGATCGGCGTATACCCGTGCAAGGGTGGCGGACCGAACGACTATGTGTACATCTATTGCAGCCGCGCCAATCCGGAACACTGGAATCGCCTGTTGAAGGTGATGGGACGCGAGGATCTGCTCGGCGATCCGAACTATGACTCGCCGGATGCGCGCACCGCACGCCGGGAGGAGGTGGACGCGATCGTCTCCGCCTGGACGCGCCAGCACGACAAGCATGAGGCGATGCGATTGGTCGGCGCCGCGACGATCCCGACCGGCGCCGTGATGGACACCATGGAGCTGGCCAACGATCAGAGCTTCGTGCAACGCGGCATCCGTCAGGTGATGCATCATCCGAAGGTTGGCGACTACACAATGAGCGGCTGGCCGGTGCGCTTCTCCGGCGGCACGTTGCCGGTGAAATCCGCACCGCTGCTGGGCCAGCACAATGCCGAGGTGCTGGCGGAGTGGCTGGGATTGGACAGCGAAAAGATCGCCGGATTGCGCAACGACGTGGTGATCGGTGGATGACCCACCAATACTGCATCGTGCAGGATGCAGGCCGCGTCCGCATCGTCACGCTGAACCGGCCGGAGGTGTTGAACGCGCTGCACGCGGACGCCAACGACGAACTCGCGACGGTCTGGGACGAGTTCGCCGCGCGTGACGATCTGTGGGTCGGCATCATCACCGGTGCCGGCGAACGGGCATTCTCCGCCGGCAACGATCTGAAGGTGCAGGCGGCGGGACGGCGCAGGCCGAACGGACCCAACGGGTTCGCCGGCATCACGCATCGCTTCAATCTCGACAAGCCGCTGATCGCCGCGGTGAACGGCTGGGCAATGGGCGGTGGGTTCGAAACGGCGCTCGCCTGCGACATCATCATCGCCGCGGAGAACGCGCTGTTTGCCCTGCCGGAACCTCGCGTGGGATTGATCGCCGGCGGCGGCGGCGTCCACCGGCTGCCGCGCATGATCCCGATGAAAAAGGCGATGGGGATGATCCTGACCGGGCGCAGGGTCCCTGCCCGCGAAGGCTTCGAACTCGGCTTTGTTACAGAAGTGGTACCGCAGGGCCAGGCAGTGGAAGCGGCAAAGCGCTGGGCCAACATGATCCTGGAATGCTCGCCGATGGCGGTGCGCGCATCCAAGCAGGCATCGTATCAGGGCCTGGGCGAGCCGACGTTGGAAACGCGCGATGCGCAAGGTCTACCCCGCACAGCAAGCAAACATCGCAAGCCAGGACTACATCGAAGGCCCCAAGGCATTCGCGGAAAAGCGCAAGCCGGACTGGCAGAACAGATAGGAGAACAAGATGCGAATACACAATCTGTATTGCGACGCCAACGGTGAATCGCACTGGCGCGACGTGGAGGTGCAGTGGGTCGAAGAACGCAACTTCAGCAAGTTATCGGCGCGGTTGCCGGCGACCGGCATCATTTTCCGCGAGACCGCGGGCGACTACGACCTGTCATGGCACCCGGCACCGCGGCGGCAATATATCATCAACCTTGACGGCGGGGTGCAGATCACGGCAAGCGACGGCCAGGCGCGGACGATCGGCGCCGGCGAGGTCGTGCTGGTGGAAGACACCACCGGCAAGGGCCATCTGTCGAAGTCGGTCGGCGGCAAGATGCGGCGCTCGATCTTCGTTCCGGTTGAATAGGGGGATATCATGAAGCTGGCGTTTTTCGATGATTACAAACTCGGCGTGGTGAAGGGCGACACCATCGTCGATGTGTCGTCCGCGGTGCGCGACATTCCGCATCTCGGGCCGCACGACCTGATCAATGGCCTGATCGCAAAGTTCGGCGACTACAAGAAGCGGCTGGAAGATGCCGTCGCAAGCGGCAAGGGCGTTCCGGTTTCCAGCGTGAAGCTGCGCGCGCCGCTGCCGAAGCCGGGCAATATCGTCTGCATGGCGGTGAACTACATGGAGAATGGCACCCGCAAGGAGCCGGCGCCGATCAACGCATTCCACAAGGCACCGACCTCGATCCTGGAAACCGGCGGCACGATGATCCTGCCGGACGTCCCCGCCACCATCTTCGAAGGCGAGGCCGAAATGGCGCTGGTGATCGGCAAGCGCGCCAGCCACGTCAAGGCCGCCGATGCGATGAACTACGTGTTCGGCTATATGAACTTCATCGACGGCTCGGCGCGCGGCATCCCACCGCAGAGCTTCTTCGCGATGAAGTCACGCGACACGTTCGCGCCGATCGGCCCCTATCTGGTGACGGCGGATGAAATCTCCGATCCCCACAAGGTGCCGATCAAGCTGTGGGTCAATGGCGAGGTGAAGCAGGACTTCAACACCGACGATATGGCGCACAACATTCCCCGCTGCATCGAATGGGTCACGTCGATCCACACGCTGGAGCCTGGCGATATCCTCGCCACCGGCACCAACCATCGCGGCCTGTCCAGCTTCATGGACGGCGACACGGTGGAACTGGAATGCGGCGGTCTCGGCAAGCTCAGCTTCAAGGTGCGCGACGAACTCAAGCGCAAGTGGTCGCGTGAGACGCGGCTGGATCGTCAGGAGAAGGGCTTCGATACGCCGACGCCGCAGGTCAGCGGGAAGTACGCGCCGACGAAGTAGCGTCCACTCATCCGTGACGGCCTGGGGTTCTCTGCCCCACGGCCGTCGTCGGCCGAGCGGGTGCCGCCTATGTCGCCTTTCGCTGCCAGCCGAGCCAGTCGCACACGCCCTGGCCCATCACGAACTCCAGGTCAGCGCCCTTCAGCCACGGCAGTTCCTCGGTAAACATCGTCACGCATTGCCGATAGCTGCACGGCATGCGCGTCAGGTCAGTACCCCAGAAGAACCGCTTCGGCCCGTACGCATCGAAGATCCGATGCAGCCCGTCATGGATATCGCGGAACGGATACGGCGCATTCGAATAACCCGGCGCGCCGGTCGCCTTGACCGCGACATTCGGCAGTTTCGCCAACGAGCACAGCTCATCCAGGTCGGCAAACGCCGCGTCGCCCTTCGCCGACCGCACCAGCCCCAGATGGTCGATCAGCAACCGCAGCTTCGGATGCTTCTCGGCGATCTGCCGGAACAGCGGCAGGAAGCGCCACGCCATCGTTGCGATCGGCGTGCCGGCACGTTCGGCCGCCGGCCAGAGCCAGTCCATCGTGCCGTCCTTGTGCCAGTTCTCCTGTTCCGGCCGCGTCAGCGACCAGCGCAGCCCGAGCATGCCAGGCCGTTGCTTCCACGTGTCGATCAGCGTGCGGCTTTCCGGCTTGTCGAGCGGGAACCACCCAAGGATGCAGAACCTGTCTGGGTATTTCCGTGCCGCTTCGACCGCCATTTCGTTGGAGCCGGCGTCCCAGCTGGGCGGATGCAGCACTGCGCCGTTCACGCCGGCCTCATCCATTTCCTTGATCAATTCCTCAGCCGTATAGATCGAGGTCTGCCGATGATGTCCGCTGGGCTGGCCGCTGCCCCAGATATGCACCTGCGCGTCGATGACCTGCATGCTCCGTCTCCTCCTGCCCGCGCCATGCTGGACGCGGCGGGCGCGACGCGTCAAACAGGTACGAACACAGTGAACCGGAGCATGAGCGTGCTGGACCGAATTCTGCTGACCAACGACGATGGCATCGATGCCCCCGGCCTCGCGGTGCTGGAAACGATCGCCGCCGAACTGGCGCACGAGGTGTGGGTCGTCGCGCCGGAACACGACCAGAGCGGCGTGTCGCATGCCATCAGCCTGCACCACGCGCTGCGGGTCAGTGAAAGGGGTCCCCGCCGCTTCGGCATTTCCGGCACGCCAGGCGACTGCGCGGTGATGGGCATCTGCCATCTGATGACCGATGGCGCCCCGCAATTGCTGCTGTCAGGCGTGAACCGCGGATTGAACCTGGGTATGGAGACAGTGTTTTCCGGCACGGTCGGCGGTGCGATGACCGGCATGATGTTGGGCGTGCCCTCGATAGCGCTGAGCCAGGCGTACAAAGACCGCAACAACGTGTCGTGGGACGCGTCGCGCACGTTGGGCGCGAAGTTGGTACGCGATCTTTTGGCGATCGGCTGGAGCAAGGATGCGTGCCTGAACGTCAATTTTCCTGCGTGTCCGGCCGCAGAGGCGGGGCCGATGACGCTGGCGCGACAAGGCATCGGCATGATCGCCGGCATGCATGTGGATACCCGCACCGATCCGCGCGGCATGAGCTATCACTGGCTCAATTTCCGTCGCGGCGATCGCCAACAGGGACCGGAGAGCGACTACGACGCGTTGCGTGCAGGCAACATCGTGGTCACGCCGCTGCGCTACGACCGGACCGATGAAGAAGCCTATCTGGCGCTGGCGGAGAAGCTGCCGAGATTCGGCCTCTGACGGTCAAAGCCCGCCCGTCACGTCGATCGTCAATCCCGTGACGAAATCCGCATCCGACGAAGCCAGAAAGCAAATTACCTTGGCCTGATCAGCGGCTTCCGCTATCCGGCGCAACGGTGTGCGTTCGATCTCCGCCGCCTGATCCTCTGGCGACTGCTGGTTCCAGCGCGGCCGGATACGTTCGGTCAACGTCTTGCTGGGCGCGATCGCGTTGACGTTGATGCCGAACGGTCCAAGCTCGAACGACAGCTTGCGCGTGAACGCGATGATGCCGCCCTTCGCCGCGCTATAGGCGCTGCTGCTCGACACGCTCAGGCCGCGCCCAGCGATGGAAGCAAGATTGACGATCTTGCCGTGCTTGCGACGCTTCATCACCGGCGTCACGGCATGGCAGAACAGGAACGTGCCATTCAGGTTGAACTGGATCAGCCGCTGCCAATCGTCGAATGACAGTTCATCCACCGTGGCGCCGGGCTTTTCGATGATCGTGCTGCCGCCGACCGCGTTCACCAGAATATCGACCGTACCATACTGCTTCGCTGCCCAGGCAACGACGTCGTCAACTTCCGCCTGATCGAGCGCGTTGGCCACGCGACCGATTGCCCGGCCGCCCGACATGTTCATCGCCTCCATCGCCATCGCCAGCCGGCGTTCGTCGTTGTCGACGCCGACGATCACCGCGCCTTCGCTCGCCATGATCTCGGCGGTGGCGCGCCCGATACCGCTGCCGACCGCGGTGATCAGCGCAACCTTGTCCTTGAAGCGCATCGTTGGTTCCCCCCTAATTCAGGCGCGCAGCCTGTGCCATCACTTCGATCGCTTCAGGCTGACGCGAACGCACCGTAAGGCTTGTGGCACCCGAATCCTCCCACGCCCGGAAACGCTGTTTGATCCGTTCCGGCGGTCCGACCAACGATTTCTGATCGACCCATTCGTCAGGCACCGCATCGATCGCTTCTGCCTTGCGATGCGCGAGATACAATTCCTGGATACGCTCCGCGGCATCGCCAAACCCGCGGCGGATCATCATGTCCTTGTGGAAATTCTTGTCGCGATGACCCATGCCGCCGACGTACAGCGCGACCTCTGGCTTCATCTTCGCCAACGCGGCCTTTACGTCGTTGTCGATCGCGACATGAACCGACGCCTGGATCGCGAAGTCGCGCAGATTCTTGCCATTGCCGGCGCGACGGAAACCTTCCTCCAGCCAGGGCAGATACTCCGGCAGCGATCCGGGCACAAAGCCCAACGGCAGCCAGCCATCGGCGATTTCCGCAGTCAGCTTCACGGTAGTTTCGTTGCCGGTACCCAGGTAGATTGGAATGTCGGGGTTCATGTGCAGGATGGATTTCAGCGGTTTGCCGACGCCCAACGCGCCTTCGCCAGTGTAGGGCAGGCTGATCTCGCGCCCGTCATGCGACACCGGCGCTTCGCGGCGGAAGATCTTGCGCATGATCGCGACGTAGTCCTTGTAGCGGTAGTACGGCCGTCCCCACGGTTCGCCGTACCAGCCCTCGACAATCTGCGGGCCGGACACGCCAAGGCCGGCAATGAACCGCCCGCCGCCAGCCATGGCGTCGACCGTGGCGGCGCACATTGCAGCGTTTGCCGGCGTGCGCGCTGCAAGCTGCATGATGCCGGTGCCAAGCTTGATGCGCTTCGTTAGCGCGGCAAGATAGGCCAGGGGCGTCACGGCATCCGTGCCGTATGCTTCTGCTGTCCATACACTGTCATAGCCAAGCTCCTCGGCGCGCTGCACCAGCTTGACCGGAATTTCAAGCCGCGCCCGGGAATAACCGATCGAGAGGCCAAGCTTCATCGTGCGTTCTCCCGCGAGTCGGTTGCGCGCGGGATCGGCAGACCAAGATTCTCCCGCAAAGTCGCGCCTGTGTAGTCCTTGTGGTACAAGCCACGCCGCTGAAGCTCTGGCACGACGTGCTGCACGAAGTCCATGTAGGTTCCAGGCACATGCGTTGCTGCCAGCACGAAACCATCGGCGACCGGCGCAGTGAACCACTCCTCCAACCCGTCCGCCACTTCCTTGGGACCGCCGACAAACGGCTTGTTCGGCCGCGCGCGGTGACTGTAGCGAACGAAGTCGCGCGGCGTCGGGTTGGTGATCCCGCTGGTCCGTAGCACGCGATCGCGCATCGACTGCGTGCCAGAGATATTCGCCAACTCGTCGTCGGTGAACGGTTCGTCGAGACCCTTCGATGCGAAATCGAAGTTCATCGCTTCCGACAGCAAAGAAAGCGCATCCTCGTCTGTCGCCAGCGTCTCGATCAGTGCCATCTTGTCTTCCGCCTCGGCCTTGGTGGCCGCACAAACCACATAGGCCGATGGCGTGATGGAGAAGTGGTCCGGATCGCGGCCCTGGCGCGCGACATCGTCCTTCAGTTCGCGGTAGAGCTGCCGCCCATGCTCCATGCTGGTGTGCGTGGAAACAAAGATCAGCTCACCCCAACGCGTCGAAAACTGCTTGCCGCGGCCACTTTGCCCCGCCTGGATAACGACAGGATGGCCCTGCGGCGAACGCGGCACAGTGAACGGACCGCGCGAGCGAAACCAGGTCCCCTCGTGGTCGAGACGCCGTACCTTGTCGGGATGCGCGAACAATCCCGTCTGCTTGTCGATGACGATGGCATCGTCGTCCCACGAATTCCAATGGCCCAGCACCACCTGCATGAACTCGTCGGCGCGGTCGTACCGCGCGTCGTGCTCCAGATGCTCGTCATGCCCCATGTTCAACGCTTCACCGTCGTTCATCGATGTAACGACATTCCACGCGGCGCGACCGCCGGTCATAAGGTCCAGCGTGGCGAACGTGCGCGCCACGTGGAACGGCTCAAAATAAGTAGTGGAGCAGGTGGCAGCCAATCCCAGACGTTCGGTCGCCATGCCCATCACCGTAACCACGGTGATGGGGTCCATCTTCACACAGCGAATGCCATGCTCGACGGTATGGCGGTGATCGTTACCGTAGCGATCGGGCATCGCCAGACGGTCATCGAAGAAGCCGAGGTGGAATTTGCCTTCCTCCAGCACGCGGCCAATGGTGCGGTAATAGTCGGCAGACATGGAATCGTCGCGCGATTCCGGATGGCGCCAGGAGCTGACGAGGTTGGTGCAGTTCTGCGCCTGTAGGAAGCCGACCATGACCATCTGGCGCATCGCACGTTCCCGTCCCGACAAGGTGTCGCCGTCGATCATCGCGCGGAACCGCGGTTCAGGCTAGCCTGACGCGAATGACCCACACAAAGGGAGGCATTCATGCTCGGCTTGGCGAATACACCGAACGGCGCGGCTCCCGTGGCACTGCGCGAGTTGCCGGAGCCCCAACCGGCACGCAACGAAGCACTGGTCGAAGTGCGCGCGTTCTCGCTCAACCGCGGCGAGCTGCGGTCGTTCCGTAATAACGAGGAAGGTTGGGTGCCGGGACAGGATGTTGCTGGCGTCGTGCTGCGCCAGGCAGCCAACACCGAAGGGGCGCCGGCGGGCGCCCGTGTCGTCGCGCTGATGGATGAATTCGGCTGGGCGCAGCGCGCCGCCGTGGCCAGCCATCGCATGGCGGTGTTGCCCGACAGCGTGAGTTTCGCGCAGGCGGCGACGCTGCCGGTTGCCGGCTTGACTGCGCTTCGCACATTGCGTCATGGCGCGCCACTGCTGGGCAAGCGCGTGCTGATAACCGGCGCGGCCGGCGGCGTCGGCACCATCGCCGTGCAACTCGCAAGGCATATGGGTGCGCGAGTCACAGCGGTCGTGGGACGGCCGGAGCGTGCTGCCGGACTCGAGGAACTTGGGGCGGCGGAAATCGTCCATGGTATCGACGGCGCGCAGGGTCGCTTCGCGCTTATTCTGGAATCGGCCGGTGGTGCATCGCTGGCCAAAGCCATCCAAATTATCGACGCGAAGGGAACGGTGGTGGTCTACGGCAATTCATCGGGCGACACCACGACGGTCAGCTTTGCCGACTTCCGCGGTGCACCGAATTCGCGTGTGCAGAGCTTCAGTTATTTCACGTCGGAAGCCGAAGAGCGCTTCGCACCGGACCTTGCGCTGCTGGTGTCACTCATCGCCGACGGTTCGCTGAAACCACAGATCGGCGTGGAGCGAAGCTGGCGCGATATCGCGCAGGTGGCGGAGGAGTTGCGCGAACGACGCGTGTCCGGCAAGGCAGTGTTGCTGGTCGATGCGGGATAGGCTGATGGCGCGCCTAACCGGTCAGTGCCAGAATCGAAAGCGGCATGTGTCCGCACAACATAACGGGGGAACGAAAGGCATGGAATTCACCGGAAAGGTTGCGCTGATCACCGGCGGTGGCGGTGGTATTGGCCGTGCCAGCGCGATCGGCTTCGCGGCGCGCGGTGCCAAGGTCGTCGTGGTGGACCTCGACCGGACCACCGGCGAGGCAAGTGCCGAACTGGTACGCCAACGTGGTGGCGATGCGCGATACATCCGCGCAGATGTCACCAAGTCCGCCGAAGTGCAAAGCTATGTCAAAGCGACATTGGATGCCTACGGCGCCATCGACTGCTTCTTCAACAATGCCGGGATCGAGGGCAAGATCGCGCCTACACAGGAATACGACGAGGCCATATTCGATGCTGTGATCGGGGTGAATTTGAAGGGCGTGTTCTTGGGCATGCGCCATGTCCTGCCGGTGATGCTGAAGCAGGGCCGCGGTGCCATCGTGAACACCGCATCGGTCGCCGGCCTGTTCGGCGGACCGGGATTGGCGCCCTACGTCGCTTCCAAGCACGGCGTGTTGGGCCTGACCAAGGTTGCTTCCGCCGATGTCGCGCGTCTGGGCATCAGGGTGAACGCGGTGTGTCCGGGCCCGGTGGAAACACGCATGATGCGTTCGCTGGAAGCGCAGCGGAATCCGGATGACCCGCAGGCGGCGCACGATGCCGCCAGCGCCAGCACGCCGACCGGGCGTTATGCAACGCCGGAGGAAGTGGCCAACGTGGTGATGTACCTGTGCTCGGATCTGTCGGGCGACATCACCGGCATCAACGGATGTTTGAAGTCACTCGGTGAGTGGTAAATGCAACCGGTAGTCGTTCGGCCTGGGATTGCACGTATGGCAGCGAGCGAGTGACCGACGCCGCGGCCTGCTCAGCCGCTTCGAGCGATAGGACGACCGCGCGTGCGTCTTCGTCCGCACTACAAGTAAGGACGCTTATATGGAGAAAAGGGAAGGTCTGACCGCCCGCGGTGCACGCACTGAACTCGAGGTGATCATTCCCGCGCTGAACGAGGAATCGCGTATCGGCCCCGTTCTTGGAGCGCTCGTCGAGTTCCTCGCCGGACAGCCTTGGAGTTCCTCCGTGGTCGTTGTCGACAACGGTTGCACCGACCGTACGCTCGAGGTCGCCGACGCGATCGCCTCACCTTCGGTGCCCGTCAGAGCGATCGGCTGCCGCCGCCGTGGCAAGGGTGCCGCGGTGAGACGCGGAATCTTCGCGAGCTCCGCGCGGTATGTCGGGTTCTGCGACGCGGACCTCTCGACGCCCGTGGAGACGATCGCTCCGGTGGTGAAGCTGCTCACGTCGGGCCACCCGGTGGTAATCGGCTCGCGGCGTTGCTCGGGCGCCGAGTATGTCGACGCACAGCCGGTCCGCAGACGCGTCGGCGGTGCCGTGTTCCGCTCCGTGGCGCGCTCGGTGGCGCCGTCGGTGAGCGATACGCAGTGCGGCTTCAAGTTCTTCCACACGCACATCGCAAAGGCCCTGTTCTCGAAGGCCACGGCGGATGGGTTCGCCTTCGACGCAGAGGTGGTAGGCCTGGCGCTGGCGGCCGGTATCACGGTCACCGAGGTCCCTGTGGCATGGACCGACGCGGAGGGCTCGTCCTTTCGCCTCCTTGCGGACGGCTACGAGGCGATGAGGGAGCTTCTCGCGGTGCGTGCACGTGTGGGACAGTCTGCGCCCTCCGTCCGAGATCTGCTGCGTGAGCGCGACCCAGCGGCGCTCTAGCCGGCACCGTACGCCGTTCGACATCGCGCTGGGCGATGTTCTGACCGAACGGCTCCGACGGGTCGGGGCGGCTACGCGCAGGAGGCCACGGCGATACCACGTCGTGTTCGCCAACTGGCGCGACTCGCGCCACCCGAAGTCGGGAGGCGCCGAGCTCTACTGCGAGTCCGCGGCACAACGTTTGGCAGAACGCGGACTACGGGTGACCCTTCTCACGTCTCGGCCGTCGAAGGCGCCCCGCAAAGAGACGATCGGAGGGGTTCATGTGCGCCGCGGTGGAGGCACTCTGAGCGTTTACGTTCACGCCCTCGTTTGGCTCCTTCGTCATCGCCGCAGCGTGGACGCAGTCGTGGACTGCCAGAACGGGATCCCGTTCTTCTCGCCACTCGTCACGCGCCCTACCGTCCCGGTCGTCTGCCTCATCTTTCACGTGCACCAGGATCAATTTGCCTCGTACTTCCGGTGGCCCGTCGCCGGCATCGGACGCTGGCTCGAGGGGCCGGTAAGCCGCATCGTCTATGGACGTCGTGCAATCGCGGTGATTTCGCCCTCGACACGCGCGGGCGTACGTAACCGCCTGAACCTCCGGGGAGCAATGCACGTCGTTCCGTGTGGGGCCGAACCGTGCACCGGACACGGCCAGGGCGAGACCGTCACGCGCGCGACCGAGCCCCGCATCGTCTGCGTCGGCCGGCTCGTGGCCCACAAGCGGATGCATCTCCTGATCCAGGCCACACCTGAAGTACTCGTCACTCATCCGGATCTCAAGGTCGCGATCGTCGGGAGCGGCGCTCAGCTCGAGATCCTGCGTGCGGAAGCGGAGGAGCTCGGGCTCGCCGGCACAATCGAGTTCCACGGCCAGGTCAGCAACGACCGGCGGGAGCAGCTGCTTCGTGAAGCTTGGCTCACCGTAAACCCGTCCGCAGGGGAGGGATGGGGGCTTTCGGTCATCGAGGCGAACGCCTGCGGCGTACCCGCAGTGGCGTTCCGGGTGCCGGGGTTGCAGGACTCGATCGTCAGCGGCCGCACCGGCTGGCTGGTCAACCCGCACACGGCGCTGGGCCCTGTGATCGGCGAGGCGATCAATACGCTGCGCAACCCGCATGAGGCGGAGGAATGGTCCCGGCGAGTCCGTTCGTGGGCCGCGAGGTTCTCATGGGACGCGACTGCCACGCGCCTGCTGGATGTGATCGCTCAGGAGGAGGAGCGGCTGCTTCGAGACGCGCAGGTGCCCGGCGATGACCAGCGATGCCAAAGCGATCTCGCCTGCCATGTCTCCCTGCCCGCCGACATCGTGCCGGTGTTGCCGGTGGTGGCGTCGAGCCGCCGGACCGACGTGTGGATCAGCAGGGGCGAGCGGGTCGAGGCCCTGATGCCGGGAGCCGACGAGGCGGGTGTGCGCCGTGCGCTGGAACGACTCGGCCTGGCTGAGCACGCGCAGGTTCGCGTCGCACGGCCCGCCGACTGGTTGCTCGGCGGAGATCCACTGACGTGAGCGCGGTCAGACAGTGACCACCGTCCAGCTCATCCGGTCCGACCTCGCCGAGATGCGTCGCGTGCAGGGCTCCTTGTGTCCGGCGGTACTCGCGTGCGTGCTCTACCGCCTGGCACATGATGCGGCGGGGCGCGGCCGACTGGGCCGCGTCGTCAGTCAGGTCTTGGGCGTCATAAGCCTGTTCCTGACGGGATCGGAGATCCACGCGCTGGCCCGGATCGGTCCCCGGCTGCGCATCCCGCACGCCGTCGGCGTCGCGGTGGGTGCCGAGGTCGTCGCCGGTGAACAGCTCACCCTTTACGGGAACACCACCCTCGGTGCGGTGTCCCTGGGCGGTGGCTTCCCGCGCGTGGGCGACCGCGTGACGCTCGGGGTGAACGCCTCCGTCCTCGGCGACGTCGAGATCGGCAGCGACGTAAGCGTCGGGGCGCACGCCATGGTCATCGGCGACATCGCCGACGGCCACACCGCGGTCGGGGTGCCGGCACGGTCGTGGCCCACCGTGCGCGACACCGATCCGTTGGAGGATGCCCGACGACTCTCCCTCGCCGGATGAACGGGTTCGAACTCGCTCCCACCCGTCGGCTCATTGCCAGGCCGCGGCTTGCGCCTGCGTCCTGGATCCTGATCGGCAGCGTCGCGGCGGGCGGACTGAACTACATGTACACGCTGGGGATGACCGCGCTGATGGCCCCGCCGGAGTACTCCGTCTTCGCCGGCGGACAGGCGATCATGCTCATCACCGGGACTGTCGCCAACACCTCGGTGCCGTGGCTGCTGGCACGCGAGATCTCGATTGCGCGCGAGCGCTCCCAGGTGCGCACGGTCGTGTGGTTTGCGGTGATGCTCAACGTCGCCGTCGGCGTCGGTGCCGGCGCCCTTACGGTCGGCCTCGCCGCCGGCTTCGCCGACCCTGCAACCGCCGCCTGGCTCGGCGCCGCAACGCTCAGCTTCTTCGTCGCCTCGACGGGCATGGGTTGGGCGATGGGCCGCGAACGCCTCGGCCTGCTGGCGGGGCTGATCGTCGCTGAGGTTGCGATCAGGGCAGCGCTGGGGCTGGTGCTGGTGGCAGCCGGCGCGGGCCCCGCCGGCGCATTCGCCGCGACGCTGTGCGGTGCTCTGGCCATCACCATCTACATGCTCGTCCCGATGCGCGCCGACCTGCAGCCGAGGATCGCGCTCGGCTCGCGTTACCTGTGGCGTTCGGCGGTGGGAATGGGCGGGGTACAGGCCGCGGTCACCCTGCTGTCGGTCATCGACGTGCTGTTCGTCTCATTGCGCTTCGGCGGAACGCGCACGGCGGCCGGGTATCAGGTCGCTGCCACGCTCACCCGTGCTCCCCTGTTCCTGGCGTTGGCGTTCGCAACCGCTGCGTTCCCGAGGCTGGCACGACGCCCCGGGGACCCGGCGGTGCTCTCTGCACACACAAAGCACGTCCTGGCGGTGCTGGTGCCGCTGCTGGCGGTGATAGCAACCCTTCCTGCCCCGGTTCTGACGGCGTTACTGCCCCGCGATTACCAGAGCGCGGTCAGATTTCTCCCGCTGACCGCTGCGCTCAGCACCTGCTATGGCCTGGTGGTACTCCAGACGACGGTCTTCAGGGCCGACGGGCGCACACGCGAGTGCCTCTCGATTCTTGCCGGTGCGTGCGCGGTGTCACTCGCCGGAATGGCGGTCGGCGCCACGTTCGGCGTGTACTGGCTGGCCGTCGGCGCGCTGGTCGGGGCGATCACCGCCGTCGGAGCCCTTGCCGTCCAGACGGAGCGCCGGTGGCGCGGGGCGCAGCGTCCGGGCCTCCGCACCCTGCTCATCTGGCCCGTCGCCTGCGCCGTGCTGATCCTCACGCGCCCCGTGCCCTGGCTCTGGTTGTGTCTCGCGAGCGTGGTGTCGGTGCAGATCGTGCGCGCCGCCCTGGCGAGCCCGGACCGCGCGGCGGCGCTCCACGCGCGATGAGGATCCTGCATCTCGGCTTCGAGGACCATCGACGACCGGGCTCGGGCGGCGGCTCGCTGCGCAACCACGAAGTGAACCGCCGTTTGGCTTCCCGCGGACACGAAGTGGAAGTATTGACCGCTCGCTACACCGGCGCCCGCCCGCGCGACGAGGACGGGGTCCGCTACCGGCCGATCGGCCTCGGGTTCGAGTACTTCACGAGCCTGATCGCGTACCAGGCCGTGCTGCCCGGAGTTGTGCTGGGAGCAGCCGCGCAGCGGCCGCGCCCCGACCTGCTCGTAGAGGAGTTCGCCCCTCCGTGCTCGACGCTGGGGCTGGGGCGCCTGACGAGCATTCCGATAGTCGGCAGCGTGCAGGGCTACTTCGCCGACCAGAAGGCGCGCCAATACCATCTCCCACGCTCGGCGCTCGTCGGCGTCCAGCGCTGGGGCACCCGAGGACATAGGCACCTGATCGCGGCGTCGCGCGACCTCGCTGCGCGCCTGCAGGACGACGCGCCCCGCGCCGAGGTCTCGATCATTCCGCTCGGAGTTGCCCACGAGGAGATCGCGGAGAGCCTCGAGCGGCCCCCTGCGCCCGCCGCTCGGCAAATCGTCTACCTCGGACGGCTGGAGACCTCACAGAAGGGCCTCGACCTCCTGATCAGCGCGTGTGAGGGGCTGCTCTCGACCGAGGATGCCCGCCTGGTGCTCGCGGGGGACGGACACGACGCGCGAGCCGTTCGCGCGCTCGCCGCGGCGAGCTCGGAGGGCGAGCGGATCGACTTCCTGGGCCGCGTCGACGGGGGCGAGAAGTGGCGCCTGCTGGCGGCCTCACAGATCTGCGTGATGCCCTCGCGTTACGAGACCTTCGGGCTCACCGCGCTCGAGGCGCTCGCCTGCGGCACGCCGGTCGTCGGCTTCGACATCGAGAGCCTGCAAGAAACCGTCGGGCGCGGCACGTCCGTGCTCGTGCCGCCATTCGAGGTGGACGCCCTACGCGAGGCACTGCGAGCGCTGCTCCGCGATCCGGGCACGTGCGCGGCGATGGGCGCAAGGGGCCGGCGTCACGCTGGCGGTTACAGCTGGGACAGCGTTACGGCTGCCCAGGAGCAGGTCTACCTGGCGGCTGCCGCGAGATGAGCGCCCAGACTGCTCCGCCGAGGATTCCTGCGACGGTCCCACCGCCGCCGGAACGGCAGCCGGCGAGGCGCCTGCGCCGCTCGGCGCTGATGCTGTTGCTGCCGGTCGGCGTGTTCGCCGTGACCGTCGCCCTGCGGCTGTTTCACCTGCGCACCTCCTACGACGTCTTCCTCGACGAGAGCATCTACTCACGGATCTCTGCGGGCGCAGCCGCAGACGGTCGTCTCGTGTTCGGCAACTATCCGTTCTACCTGCACGGTCCCTTGTCGTTCTACCTGCAGGCGTTCGTGATCCGCGTGTTCGGAATCGGCGGCACCGCGATCGACGTCATCGAGCGACTTCGCGTGTTCAACGTCCTCGTCGCCGGCGGGGTCGCGGTGCTCGTGTACGCGATCGTGCGCGCGATCTCCCGGCCGCGTTGGGGGCTACTCGCGGCGGCGCTGTTCGCCTGCGACCCCTTCATCATCAGCTTCGACAGCCGGCTGTTCCTGGAGACGCTCGCCACCTTCTGGGTGCTCCTCGGCTTCTACCTGCTGCTTCCCCTCGCCGTCGAGCCACCCACGGCGGGGGGCACGAGCGCGCCGCCGCGGCGCACCGGGCGCGCCATCGCGGGTGGCTTCGCCTTCGGCCTTGCGTTGCTCACCAAGGAGACCTCGGCTCCGCTGTACATGCTGCCGTTGCTCGTCTGCATCGTCCGCGGTGGCCCGTTGCGGCGAGGGACCGCCGCCACGTCGCTCGGGACCGCGCTTGTGACGTATTCGCCCTATCCCCTGATCGCAGTGCTCACGGGCGGGAGCTACCAGTTCTGGTACCAGAAGTTCGGTGGGATCGAGCGGATGCTCGGCATCATCCAAGCGACCGGGTACAACCGTCCCGGAGTGCCATCACTGCTTTCGCGGGTGACGGCCAACCTCGGCACGTTCGCGATGACCTACGTGCTGATCGCGCTGGGGGCCTGCGCCGCCGTGTGGCTCTACCGTAACGGCAGGGCACGCCAGCGCTGGATCGCTACGTGGGTGTTCGGAGCGTTTCTCGAGCTCGCGTTCCAGATCACCAAGGGGACGATCGAGGAGCAGATGTTCTACTACCTCGTGGTGCCGTCGATCGTCGCCGTGGGAGGCACCGCCCCGCTGCTCATGGGACGGTTCGGCACGAAACGCGTACAGGCGGTCGTCGTCGCCGCGATCGTGACGATTGCGGGCTTCGACCTGATCACCTGGGTCGGCTCGCATACCGGGCGCGACACCGCTATGGCGAACGCCGTCGGCTGGATGCAGAGCCACGCACCCGCCGACAGCCGCGTCGCACCGCTCGCCGACGGGATCCAGTTCCTGCTGCCCGATTACAAGCTCGAGTTCAACCCCGAGGCCGGCGAGGTGCATCCGAGCATGCTCGAGGCATCCCGCACGCAGTTCGTGGTCACGAGCTCGCTGCAGGCCGAACAGGGTTACTCGGCGGCATCCCCCGCGCTGTTGAGCTGGCTCGGAACCCACGCCCGCAAGCGCTACTCCTCGACGGGCGCGACCGCCGGGACGGTGGTCGTGTGGCAGTTGCCCGGCCCGCTCCCCGGCGACGCGCCGCCGGGGCCCGAGCGACTCGTCCCGCGAGCGCCGATAAGCGTGGGGGCGCCGACCTATAAGGACTGACGCGAGGAGTCGCGATGCCGAAGCTGTCGCTGGTGGGTCAGCGCCCGCCGTTCTCGAAGGTGACGCAAGCAAACACAAAGGAGACGTAGAAGTGTCAACAATCCTGTCGAGTCATCCCCTCACAGCGAGATCCGAGAGTCGCTCAGGAATGGCGGACCTGTGGCGTCTGTGGCGGAACGAGTCAGATGATCCCGAGGCGTTCTACGGCGTGCTGGCGGAGCGCGCGGTGACGGATCTGGAGCGCTGGTTCGGTCCGCTGGACGATCAGCACATCGCCGACTTGGGCTGTGGGCCCGGCTGGTACACCGAAGCGCTGCGCGCAGTCGGGGCCAAGGTGACCCCGGTCGATCACGATTCGTCCGAGCTGGAAAGGAACGGCCGGCGGCTGGAGGGAGCGGTCGTGGGTGACGCGATGAGCCTGCCCGTGCCCGACGGCGTCTTCGATGGAGTGTTTGCCTCCAACATGCTCGAGCATACCCCCGAACCGAATCGGGTGATCACCGAGATCGCGCGTGTTCTGCGGCCCGGGGGATGGGCTTACGTGTCGTGGACGAACTGGTTCTCTCCGTGGGGTGGCCACGACATGACCCCGTACCATTTCCTCGGTCCCGGCCTCGGGCTGCGTCTGTACCGCCGCCGCCACGGCAACCAACCGAAGTGCGTCTACGGAGAATCGCTCTGGCCGTGTCACATCGGGCCGACGCTGCGTTTCATCCGCTCACGCCCCGAGATCCACGTGATCGCCGTCGAGCCACGCTATTGGCCCTCGCTGAAGGTGATCGTCGACGTCCCGATCTTGCGGGAGCTCGTGACCTGGAACTGCGTCGTGCGGCTGCGCAGGTGGTCCCCGGACACCGACGAAGCCATCGTCTAGCCGGCGAGGGCCAGCTGTTCGTCGAACGTCGATACAAGCGTGTCGAGCAGCGCGCCACCGTTGGCGGTGAGCGTCGGATAGTCGAGATAGAAAATGCCGCGGTAGCCCGCGCGCAGCGCCCCGGTCGCCATCTGATCGATCGCCGCCACGCCGCCGCCTCCGGTGTTCTCACCCATGATGTGCGAGGCGAGGCCGCGTTCCTGGGCGAGCACCAGCAGCTTGCGCCACGCGGCCTTGTCGGAGTCCACCGGATCGCCGGGGTAATAGAAGGGCTCGGGGTGATCTGCCCACGTCGACCACGGCCAGGCGTCGGGCAGCGTGTCGTAGGCGTCCATCTGCACCGCGTAGTCGGTCCCGAGCGCCAGCTGCTGTTCGTATGCAGGGGAGTGGGGTGCAAAGTCTTCGCGCATCCCGAAGGAGGGATGCAGCACGTAAACCGCGCCCTCCCACCCGTCCTGGCGCAGCTGCAGGATGTACCAGTGCACGAAGTTGCCCAGCGACTGCAGGTACCAGGAGGCCCACTCGGCGTCTTCGGAGGACGAGCCTTGTCCGTAGACGTAGCCGGGCAGAGGAGAGCTCTGTTGTCCTGAGGCCAAGCCCGCCCCGGTCTGGGCGGGAGCGTCGTAGCCCCAGTAGGCGGGCTGTCCGGCGACCTTCGAGCCGTCGTAGGGATACTGCATCTCGCCATACATCCCACCTCCCACGCGGATCCCTGCGATGTCACCGAGCGCGGGTGACAGCGCGCCGAGCGCTCCCGCCACGAACCCCGCGACGGCTTCGCGACCCACCTTCGACCACACCCAGTCGCGAATGTCCTTCCCCGGAGTCGCGCTCGAGTAGGCGGTCCCGCCCTGGTCGACGTACTGAGGCACGGACTGCTTGACCCATTCCGGGGGGTACTGCAGGTCGAGCTCCAGATACACCTGCAGGTGTGCCGCGTGCGCCTCGGAGATCTCCGTCAGCACGTCCTGTCCGGCGTTGCCGGCGTCCTGCAAAGTCACCGCTTCGCCACGGTTCGGTTGCGCCTCGGCCCACACCACCGGCACCACCACCGCCGTCCCGCCGGCTGACGCCCAGGCTTCCATCTGGGCGGCGCCGACCACGTCGAAGGTTCCGAGCACGACTCCCCCCTGTGACGCCGGGGCTTCGCCGCCGGGGGCGGCAGGGGCGAGCGGAGTTTCAGGAGCCAGCGACTGGCTCGCCGGGAGCGGCCCACCGTCGGTTGCCTGCGGTGTGGCGACGGCGGGCACCGAAGCCGCCTTTCGGCTCGTCGCCGGGAGCACCCCCTTCGCCACGACGATCGCCCTACAGCGGGCGCGCCGACGCTGCGCGGTGGAGATCGGCTCGCCGCCGGTAGCGAGCAGCGAGGTGACGTAGCGCCGCGGACGCGTTCCCCGCACGGCCACGGAGACGACGCGCTCGCCCGCCCGTACGCGCAGCCTTGCCGCGCAGTGCCCCTGTGCGGTGCGGGCAAGCACCCACACATGCCTGCCCTCGGCAGCCGAGGCACGGGCGAATGAGGGCAGGGCGACCGCTACGAGCGCGCAGGCGACCAGGGAGCGTGCTCGCGCCCGGGCGTGCATGTAACCGCAGTCGGACGTGCGGACGCCGCCCTGAAGCCAGGCCCGGCGAGTCGTCAACGGATCGGCCGGCCCGTCAGGTGCCCAAATGTGAAAGCACGGTGAGCGTGAGCCGACGGGCGGGCTCGGGTTCGGCGACGAGACGGTAATACCGCGCGCTGACGAGGCACGAACCGCCACCGAAGGTGAGGGGATTGTGACTTTGGTCGCAATCTCCACTTGCGACAGCCAGCGGTATCCAGTGTGTCCCGTCGTTGCTCAGCTGGATTTGGACGAACCGAGGTATGCCACGGATCTCGGCTGTGAAGGTGATGTGGTTGTACCTCTCCGCGTCGACCGACGGCGAGATCGTCCGCTGCGAGATCGTGGCGTGGTCGAAGAAGGTGAAACTCGCGGGGGCCGCGCTGGCCGATTCGGTTCCCTTCGAGTCCGGGCCGGTCGCCACGACGGCCAGGGCCACCGCCCCGAGCACGACCACCGCCACCACCACCACCAGGGTCCATCGCGCCATAGGGGCCGCGAGTCTAGCTTCGCCGACGGACCCCTCTTGCGGGCGATCGCGCCGCCCTCACGCCAGCGCCGCCGGCGGTTCGGCGTCCACCTCCGGCACGTCGATCAGCGAGCCTCTGAGCAGGGCCGCGTAGCGTCCTTGGGCCTCCACGAGCTCCTCGTGGGTGCCACGTTCCACGATCGTCCCCGCGTCGAGCACCAGGATCTGGTCGGCGTCCCGGACGGTCGAGAGGCGGTGTGCGATCGCGATCGTGGTCCGTCCCCGGGAGAGCTCGTCGAGGGCCACCTGGACGGCCCGCTCGGTCTGGGTGTCGAGCGACGAGGTGGCCTCGTCCAGGAGCAGGACAGGAGGGTTGCGCAGCACCGTGCGGGCGATCGCGATCCGCTGCTTCTCCCCGCCGGAGAAGCGGTAGCCCCGCTCTCCCACGGGGGTGTCGTAACCCTCCGGGAGGGACACGATCAGGTCGTGGATCTGGGCGGCCCGGGCGGCGTCTTCGATCTGCCCGTCGGTCGCGTCGGGGCAGGCGAAGCGGAGGTTCTCACGGATCGAGGCGTGGAACAGGTAGGTCTCCTGGGACACGAGCCCCACAGCGGCCGCCAGCGAGTCGAGTTTGACGTCCCGGATGTCCACCCCGTCCAGGAGCACGGCGCCCTTCTCGGGCTCGTACAGCCTCGCCACCAGGTAGGCCAGCGTGGTCTTCCCGGCGCCCGTCTCGCCCACCAGCGCGGTGTGGCTGCCCGGCGGCATCTCCGCGGAGATGTCCTTCAGCGTCCACGGCGATCCGGGTTCGTAGCGGAACCAGACCCCGTCCAGGCGGACATCCCCGCGGACGTCGGTGAGCTCTTTCGCGTCGGGGCTCTCGGTGATGTCGATCGGAAGGTCGAGGTACTCGAAGATCCTCCCGAACAGCGCCAGCGAGGTCTGCACTTCCACCCCTACGGACAGCAGCGACTGCATAGGGAACAGCAGGCGTGTCTGCAGCTGCGTGAACGCGACCACGGTTCCGATCGAGATCGCCGCGTGACCGTTGACGTTGGTGTAGCCGGCGAACCAGTAGACCGCCGCCGGCATGATCGCGAAGCTCATCTGCACGGTCGCCATCCGCCACCGTCCCGCCATGCGGGCGTGCACCTCGAGGTCGGCGAGTTCGTCGGACTCGCCCCGGAAGCGGTCCACCAGCTCTTTGGAGCGCCCCATCGTCTTCGCCAGCAGGATCCCCGACACCGACAGCGACTCCTCCACCAGCGTGGACATGTCCGCCAGGCGGCTCTGGCGGACCGACTGGATGCGCTTGCGCTCGTTCCCGACACGCCGCGTGAGCCACACGAAGAACGGCAGCAGGATCAGCGAGAAGACCGTCAGCTCCCAGCTGAGGGCGAACATCGCCGTGACGGTCGCGAGCACGGTCGCGACCGTGGAGACGGTGGACGTGGCGGTGCTCGTGACGACGTCGTCGATCCCCCCGATGTCGTAGGCGATCCGGGCCTGGACCTCCCCGGAGCGGGTACGGGTGAAGAACGCCAGCGACATTCGCTGGAGGTGCTCGTAGACGGCGGCCCTGAGGTCGTGCATGACGTGCTGGCCGACCTCGTTGGAGATCCACGTCTGGGCCACCCCGATCACGGCGTTGATGACCGCCAGCGCGATCATCCCCAGGACCAGCCAGCTCAACAGTTCGAGGTCGTGACCGATGAGCCCCTTGTTGACCGCTTCCCGGACCAGGAACGGGGAGGCAACCCCGAGGATCGACCCGAGCACGATCAGGCTCAGCAGCAGGGTCATCCGGGCCCTGTAGGGGCTGAACAGCTTCGCGATCCGCTTCAGCGAGGCGGGCTTCGGCTCCTCGTCGCTCGTCGCCGGTCTGACACGGCCGTCCCGTGACGAACCGGCGCCCGTCCCGTGGCCGCCGTGTCCCCCGCCAAATGGCTGTGCACTCACCGGCATTGACTGTAGGATGGAAACGAGGGGGAGCGAGCACAGAGGAGCTTGCTGGCCGCTCATCATCGCGCTGGGCGTAGCCCCCACGCCTCCTGCGCACAGATATGGCACGGAAGCGCCGCGCGGCGACAGCCGCGTCCCCCTCAAACTGGAAACGGACCGTGCATCCTCGTGGGTAGGCTTCGCTCAGCATGAGTGCCGAAGCACGTCCGGTCGCCGGAAACGCCGCCCTCTCGCCCGAGGAGGTCAGGGTCCTCGGGTGTCTGCTGGAGAAGCAGAAGACGACCCCCGACGCCTACCCGCTGTCGCTGAACGCCCTGCGTCTGGCGTGTAACCAGAGCACCAACCGCGACCCGGTGGTCCAGTACGACGAGCCCACGATCCGCGAGGCCCTGCGGCGACTCGAGCGGCGGGGCTACGTGAGGCTGGCAAGCGGCGCCGGCTCCCGAGCGGTCAAGTACCGCCACCTGCTGGCGGACGTCCTTCCGCTCGGACAGCCCGAGCAGGCGCTCCTGTGCACCCTGATGCTCCGGGGCCCCCAGACCCCGGGCGAGCTCAAGCAGCGCTCCGAGCGGATGTACCCGTTCGGAGACCTGCCCGCGGTCCACGGGGCGCTCGAGACGTTGATCGACCGCGACCTCGTCAGGCGGCTCGACCGCCGCCCCGGGCACAAGGAGGAGCGCTACACCCAGCTGCTGGATCAACGTGAGCAGAGCGAGGAGGCCTCGCCCTCCGCCGGTCTGTCCCCGGCGGACGTACCGGCGCAGCACGACCCGCCGCCCCCGCCGCCAACGCCCGCGCCGGAGGGTGGGGCGGACCTCCAGCAGCTCGTGTCACGGGTCGAGCGGCTGGAGCAGGAGGTCGCCGAGCTGCGTACACGTATGCGCCATCCTGTTTGACGGTGCACAGGGCATGACCCATCTCGCAACGACCATCCTCGCCGCCTCCTCTCCCGACACCTCCACGGGTGTGGGGATTCCGATCGCGATCGCGGCGGGGCTGGTGTCGTTCCTCTCGCCGTGCGTCCTTCCGCTGGTCCCGGGCTATCTCTCCACCGTCGTCGGGGTCACCCCGATGGACCTGAAGGAGGGTGTGAAGGCCCGTCGGGTGCTCGTTCCGAGCCTCCTCTTCATCGCCAGCTTCTCGGCGATCTTCATCCTCCTGGGCCTCTCCGCGACCGTCCTCGGGTCGGCTCTGAAGGAACACAAAGCCGCCCTCACCCAGATCGGGGGCTGGCTGATCATCGCGATGGGCATGATCTTCCTGGCGAGCCCGTTCGTGCGGGTGCTCAACCGCGAGTGGCACTCCGAGACCCTGATCCGGCTGGCGGGCCGGGGTGGACCGCTGATCGCCGGTGCGGCCTTCGCGATCGCCTGGACCCCGTGCACCAGCATCACCCTCGGGGCGATCCTCACGCAGGCGGCGATCTCCAGCTCGGCCGCCCACGGGGCCCTGCTGCTGGCCTTCTACTCGTTGGGCCTGGCGATCCCGTTCCTGGCGATCGCGCTGGCGTTCGAGAAGGTGTCGGGGGCACTCGGGGTGGTCCGGCGCCACTTCCCGGTCGTGATCGCCGTCGGGGGAGGGGTGATGATCCTGCTCGGTCTCCTGATCGTGACGGGGGAGTTCACGACGCTCAACACGTGGGCGTCGAAGACGATCCCCTGGCAGGAAAGCGTCTAGGGGGAGACCGCTCCGGCTCCGCTGGAGGCGGCCAGCCGGCGGCGCTCACGGAAGCGTCGTTCCCAGGCTTCCTGGTTGCGTTTGGCGTCCCGGATGAACGGCGAGACGCCGATCCCCTTGATGATCAGGCGGTTGATCGTGGACTCCGGGGAGGGGAGGGGCCGTATCACGTCCACGAACAGCACCACCCGGGTCTCGTCGGTGTCGTTCCACACCTCGTGGTTGAAGGTGTCGTCGAAGATCAGGCTCTTGCCCTCTTCCCAGTGGCGGATGTCGTCCCCCACCCGGATCCGGCACGCGGCGGCGTCCTCGGGGACGATCAGGCCGAGGTGGTAGCGGAGCACCCCCTTGTAGGGGCCCCGGTGGTCGAGGATGTGCTTGCGGGGGGAGAGGATCGAGAACATCGCCGTCGTCATCCCGGGGATTTCCCGCATCAGGGCGGCCGTCCGGGGGCAGAGCTCGACCCCGAGCTCGGCTTCGAAGCCGTACCCGTAGAGGAAGAAGGTCTTCCAGCGGTCGTCGTCGGTGATCTCGATCTGGTCCTTGGAGATGTCCTGGAAGTTCGGCAGCGCCTCGTGGTCCTCGAGCAGCGTCGCCATCTCGTCCCGGATCACGGTCCAGTTGCGCTCGATGTGGTCCACCCAGGGGAACTGGTTGCTCTCGAAGAACGTGTGGTCGCCGACCAGCGAGCGGCGGCCGATGAAGCGCTCGATCGGGGCCAGCACCCGTTCGCCGACCGCGATGGTCAACTCCACCATCCGGTCCCAGCGTGAGTCCGCCATGGCGCGAGACGGTATCGCACCCGTTCTCCGAAACGACCGACGCCCCGCCGAGGGGTTCGGGCGGGGCGTCGGTGGGGGATTCGGGTGGGGAGGGTGCTGCTCGGCGGGGGGACCCGCCGCTGGTGAGATGCTGCCTTGCGCCTGGGCCCGGGAGGCTCCGGCGCGGGGGGTGAGGCTTACGCCGCCTCGCGCAGGGCCGCCAGCTCAGGCGACTCGGCGAGCTTCTTCAGGGCACGCTGCTCCAGCTGGGAGGCCCGCTCGGCGGAGAATCCGAGACGCTTGCCGATCGCGGTCAGCGTCTGGGGCTCCTCGGGGCCGGTGCCGAAGCGCATCGTGAGGACCTTCCGCTCGGTTTCGGGCAGCTGCGAGATCGCGTGGTGGACGATCCGCTCGCGCTCGTTGTCCCAAGCGGTCTCCTCCGGCACCTGGGCGTCGGAGGGGAGGAGGTCTCCGAGGGCGGTGTCGCCGTCCTCGCCGATCTGCTGGTCGAGGCTGACGAGGGCGGCACGCTGGTGGCGGACCTCCTCGACCTGCTCGATCGGCAGTCCGGTCTCCTCGGCCAGCTCCTCGATCGTGGGCTCACGGCCCAGCCTTACGGACAGCTCACGCTCGACGCGCCCGACCTTGCGGGAGCGCTGAGCTACATGAACCGGGAGGCGGATCGTGCGGCCGGAGTTCTCCAGGCCGCGCTGGATCGCCTGACGGATCCAGAGCGTCGCGTAGGTCGAGAAGCGGAAACCCTTGCGCCAGTCGAACTTCTCGCTGGCCCGGATCAGCCCGAGCATCCCCTCCTGTACCAGGTCGCCGAGCGGCAGACCCTGGTTCTGGTAGCGGCGTGCGTTCGACGCAACCAGGCGCAGGTTGGAGTTGACGAGCAGTTCCTTGGCGTGCAGGTCGCCCTTCTCGATCCGCTTGGCGAGTTCGATCTCCTGTGCCGGGGTGAGCAGCGGGTAGCGCCGCGAGTGCGCCAGGAGCTGGTCCACGGCCTCGGGGATGAACGTCTCGCTGGGGGCGAGGTCGGTGCGCTCGATCGGGCTGTCCAGACGCGCAGCGGCAGGGTTCTCCGCGCCGTGCTCGTCCATGGCCTGCTCGGCCTCTACGTCGGCGTTGTCCGGGACGGCGGCGACGGCGTCAAGCGCCGTAGTGGTGGGGGCGGGGGAATTAGGCATGATGGGGCGTCCTTCTTAATCCGATTCTTATAGTCGGAATTATACGCCTCGATAGTTGCGTTGTCAATTAGTCTCTCAGACCTTAGTTACAATTGCTCGTTCGACGTTCTGTACGTGCTCCCCTGCCTGCGGAGATCACATGAAAGAGCGATTCCCGCGGGGCCAAAGAGCAAACCCGCGGCGGGGCCTGACGGAGCGGTCCGTCGCCCGTTCCATCGGCAGATGCTGCGGCGGGGGCTGAGCCCGGAGCCTCCGGACTCCGCACATGAACATACACCGTAAGGGCCGAAAGGGAACACCGTCCGCGGAGGTCCTCGGCCGGTCAGTGGGGGCGGGAGGCGACCGCTCCGGTGGGGGAGGGGGCGATCTCGAGCAGCTCTTCGCCCCGGTGGTCCACCTGGAGGGTCGTGTGGTCGAGGCCGAAGCGCTCGTGCAGTAGCTGCTCCAGGCGCCGGCGGATCTCGTGGCAGTCGCGATCCGGGCCCACGAGCACGTGGGCCGACAGCGCCGGAAAACCGCTTGTGATTTCCCACACATGGAGGTCGTGGACTTCGACGACGCCGCTCTGGGAGGCCAGAGCCTGTCCCACCGCCTGGGGGTCCACGCCGGCGGGTGCGGCCTCGAGGAACACCCGTGCCGAGGCCCACACGAGCGACACCCCGGCCCGGATCATGATCGCGGCGATCAGCAGGGAGGCGATCGGGTCAGCGCGCTCGATGCCCACCGTCACGATCAGGACCGCCGCGGCGGCCGTGGCGAGGCCCGCGTAGAGGTCGGTGACGACGTGCTGGAGGCTGCCCTCGATGTTGAGGCTCCGCCGCTCCGCTCCGGAGAGCAGCCGCACGGCCACCAGGTTGGCGGCGATGCCCGCCACCGCGATCACGAGCATCAGGGTGCCGTTCACGTGCGGTGGGGTGATCAGCCGGCGGATCCCCTCGTAGGCGATGAAGGCCGCCAGGATCAGGAGCGTGACGCCGTTGGCCTGCGCGGAGAGGACCTCCGCGCGGGAGAAGCCGAAGGTCATCGCCCCCCGGGCCGGGCGGCTGGCGAGCCGCAGGGCCAGCAGCGACAGCGCCAGGGCGCCGGCGTCGGCGAGCATGTGGGCCGCGTCTGAGAGCAGGGCCAGCGAATGGCCCACGACGCCGCCCGCGATCTCGACCGCCATCACGGCGAGCATCACGACCAGCGTCGCCGTCACCCGCCGGCGGTCGCCCTCGGGACTGAGGTGGTGGAAGTGACCTGAGTGGGAGTGGGAGTGGGAGTGGCCCATCACCATCAAGATACGCGGGCCGCGGGCGCCTGCTGCACGCGATCCCGCCACCCCGCCGCTTTACGCTCTCGGGGATGAGCGGCGTGCACGAGCGGGGCCCCGCGATGAGCGCCCAGCAGACGACGATCGTCTCGGTGGGTGTCGCGGCGGCACTGGTCGCGTTGAAGCTGGGGGTCGGCCTCGGGACGCACAGCCTCGGCCTGGTCTCGGCGGGGATCGAGTCCAGCGGAGACGTGGTGGCGGCGGGGTTGACGGTGTTCGTCGTGCGGTTCGCCGGCCGGCCCGCCGACCGGGACCATCCCTACGGGCACCGGCGGGCCGAGAACCTGGGAGCGCTCGGGGAGGCCGCGATTCTGCTGGCCGGCGCGGTTGCCGTGACGCTGGAGGGGCTCCGGCACCTGATCCTCGGTGGAGCGACCCCCGACGTCCGCTGGTTCCAGTTCGCGATCCTCGGGGTCGCGATCGCCCTCGACGTGTCCCGGACGTTGGTCTCCAGGAGGGGTGCGTCCCGCTTCGACAGCCCCGCCCTGTGGTCGAACGCGTGGCACTTCGGCGCCGACCTGCTGGGGTCGGTGGCCGTCGTGGCGGGGCTGCTGGCCGTCAAATGGGGCTGGCAGGATGGGGACGCCGTCGCCGCCCTGGTGGTGGCCGCGATCATGCTCGTCGCCTCTGCCCGGCTGGCGGGGGTGAACGCGAACGCGCTGATGGACCGGGCGCCGGTCGAGGCCCGGGCCGCCGCCGAACAGGCGATCGCCGAACTCGGCGAGGACTTCGAGGTCAGCCGCCTGCGCCTGCGGGAGTCGGCCGGCCGCTACTTCGCCGACGTGGTGGTGAGCGTGCCGCCCGGACAGGCGGTTGTGGAGAGCCACCGGGCGGCGGACCTGATCGAGGGGGCCGTCGAACGGGCGCTTCCCGGGAGTGACGTGGTGGTGCACGTCGAGCCCCGCCGCCGGGGCCTGGACCTGCGCGAGCAGGTACTGGCGATCGCGCTTGCCGAGCCGTTGGTGAAGGAGGCCCACGACATCACGATCTTCGAGCACGGGGGCACGACCAGCGTGTCCCTGCACCTCAAGTTCCCCGCCGATCTGGATCTGCAGACGGCACACGACACCGCCGAGCGGATCGAGCGGGCGATCCAGGAGCAGCCGGGGGTGAGTGAGGTGCAGACCCACCTCGAGCCGCTCGAGCGTCCGCTCAGCGGCCAGCTGGCAGACGGTGCCGGGGGGGACCGCAGGAGCCATGAGATCCACCGGCTGGTGCGTGAGCTGACCGGATCGGACCCGCAACTCGCGGAGCTGATCTCGACCGAGGGGGGGCTGGTGCTGTTCCTCACCCTCAACGTCGGGGCGGCGGAGTCGCTGACGGACGCCCACAGCCTTGCCAGCGAGCTGGAGGAGGCGCTTCGAAGCCGCATCGACGGGATAACCGATGTGGTCGTGCACACCGAGCCCTAGAACGCTCTTGTAAGCTTCGGCTCATGCCGAGCATCCGGCCCACGAACCACTCGCTACGGCGACCGACGGCGGTTGGACTCGGTGTCGCGGCGGTGCTCGCGATCGCCGCCTGTGGGAGTTCGAACAACTCGAACTCCAACACCACGACGACCACGGCCCCGGCGACGCACACCACGGCGACCACGAAACCGTCGGCCTCCGCTCAGCGCCTGAGCCTGGAAGCCAACAAGGCCGGCGAACTCAAATACAACACGACCGAACTCACGGCCAAAGCGGGGGCGGCGACGTTGACCCTGACGAACAACTCGCCGCTGTCCCACAACGTGACGATCGAAAACTCCTCGGGCAAGGACGTGGCCGCCACCACCACCTTCGACGGGGGTTCCCACACGATCCCCCTGAACCTCAAACCCGGCACCTACAAGTTCTTCTGCTCGGTCCCCGGTCACCGGATGGCCGGGATGGAAGGCACGCTCACCGTCCAGTAGGGCCTTCGGGGGTAAGGGATCCCGGGGCTCCAGCGGGAGGGTCGGCCCCGGTTGGCCGGTCGCGCCCCCGGGCGCTAGCGGGAGTGCTTGTTGTGGGCGGCCGTGTGGTGGGTGCGAGAGAGGATCCGTTCCACGCGCCGCTCGACGTGGGTGAGGCGGACCTTGTGGGCCGATTCGCTGAGTTTGCCGGCCTGAGCCGCGGTTTCCAGCTGACGCTCGCGAGCCGCGAAGAGCGCCTTTGCGAGCCCCCCGCGGGAGCGGCCCGGGGTCGATTCGGCGATGCTCGCCAGGGTCTTGCCCGACTTCATCTCCTTGGCCAGCTGGGCGGCGCTGAGCCCGAGGTAGGCGCGGGCGACCGCGAGCATGCTGGTGCCGCTACCGCCGCCGGACCCGGGTCCTCCGGGTTTCGATACGGCCTCCTTCAGGCGCTTGGGCAGGGTCGCGGCCTCTTTGGCCAAGTGCGAGCGGCGGTTGGCGACCAGCGCCGCGATCAGCCCGCTTTCGGACCTACCGGGGGTGGCGGCCGCGATCTGGCCCAGGGACTGGCCCTGGTTGAGGTCCGTGGTCAGCTGTTCGACGGAGATGCCGAGGTATTCGGCCGCGGCCTCCATCCGGGTCGGCTCGGGCAGGCGGGCGGGGTCCGAGGACACCCGGGCGGGGTGGACCGAGTCCACCTCGACGAGCGTCGCGGGGTGACCGGACTGACCCGTGGCTGAGACCGCGGCCACGCTCGCGCCCGCAAGCGCGGCCAGAACCACGGCGACGAGCGCCATCCTCCGGGAGATCCGTCCCCTCATCCGTACTCAAAGGTTGACATAACTGGCCGACGATCGCCACCGCGGACACCGCTCCGAGGGGCCGTGGATGGGGGAGGGTGCAAAGATCCTCGTACCCCCACCAGAAAGGACTCCATGTCGACCCCGGAGAACGAGAGCCCTGGAGACGCGTCCAACCACGATCCGCGGGCCAAGCTCATGCAGGAAGTGGCCGAGCAGATGGACGCGATCGAAACCGACTTCGGCGACAACTACGAGATCGGGCGTGTGATCACGATCGTGGAAGTCAAAGGTCCCGACGGGAACGTGGGCCTGAGAGTGAGGGCGGGGATGTACCCGTGGGTGGCCATGGGGATGCTCCAGGCGGCCACGAAGATCATCGAAGGAGGCGGGGAGTAGCACCCCCGGGCGACCGTGGACGCGTCCGTCGATCAGGACTCGGGTGGGCCTCCTTTCGTGTGCGCGGCCTGCGGTTGTGAGAGCGACGCCGACTCGGTCTCCGAGGCGATCACCTACGGGTGGCTGATCGACACCAGCAGCGAGCCGCCGCGGTACCTGTGCCCGACGTGCGGCGAACGGGCGCCGTCATCCTGGCCCTAGCGGCCCGTCACGCTCGCCGAAGCCCCGCAGCCGCACCCCGACCGTCGCCCAGTAGCCGACGTTCGGCACCTCGACCGCCGGCCGTACGAGCCCGAGGAGACTGTCCGAGCGAACCGGAAGCGGCAGTCGCAGCCCCTCACCGACGCGGAGCGCGCCATAAGTGCCTGCGACGCCCGCGAACCCGGGAACGGGTTCCCTCGTCTCGCCCCCGGAGCCCCGTCCCGCCGGACGGTCGTCAGGCGTAGCCGGCGTAGTCGGACAGCGGGGAGCCGGCGAAGAACACGAACCACACGAGCAGCAGCACGACGGCCACGTAGACCACGACCGTCACGATCCGCTCGAGCATGCTCGTGGGGACCTGACGGACCGGTTCCCGTTGGGCGTTGAAGGAGCGAAGCCAGGTGAGCCGGGCTTCGCGGGAGGGGAGGCCGACGAGCAGGCGATAACGCTGCTCTAGCCACAGCAGCGTCACCGAGATCGCGACGGTGAGTACCGCCAGGGTGACGATGACCACGAACAGCGGCGTCATGCTGAGCTCTCGTTCGTCCGCCGCCTGGGATCCGACCCAGAGTGCGAGGATCGGGGAACCGGTCCACAGGTTGATCGACAGGAACGCCGTGGCGGCCGCGAACAGGGCGCGCTTGACCATGTGCCGTGACACAGGGACGGAGACCGCCTCGGCGCGGGTAGGCGTGACCGGGATCTCCTCGCGTTTACCGCTTCGCAGGCGAAGCGGCGTCTGAATCCGCTCCTGCATTTGCGCCTCCAACGACAGTTATACCGGTACCGCGAGGGGAGTCCGTCGCCAAGGAGTGGCGCGGGTGATGGGACAAAAACTCCCCTTGACTTGAAGTGTTGGGTGTTGGTGTGCGACTTTGGTTCGCGGCTGTCCTGCTCGTTTTGAGCACATGCTTTGGTGCGGCGCCGCTGTATGCGGCGCAAACGGCGCGGACGCGAAACGTCGCCGTGATCCACATCCTCAATGGCTGCGGGGAAGAACGCGGAGTCCGGCCTCGCTTCGTGGGACTTGAGTGCTCAGGCGCCGGGTACGGCGGTCCGGAGGGGGCAAGGCTTCGCTATAGCCATTACGGCGGCCAGGTCGCGGTTGCCACAGGCTTTTTCGGTGCGTGCTTCGAAGTGCCGAGAGGCCAGCCGCTCGCACCCCCGAGCACGTGGCACGAATGCACACTGGGTTCAGTGCTGGGCGTTCCTCAAACGGGTCAGGAAATGATCGGCCGGAGATTGAAGGCGTCGTTTCGGTTCTCGGACGTGGTGCGCTGCCATGCCGAACCAGGTCGTCATCCACGGATCGGTCGGGGCTGGACGCATGGCGTGCGGCTCTTCTATGCGAAGGTCAGCTACACGTACGCTGGGAGACCGCGGCAGTCGGAGAGCCTTTTGGAACCGCACTGGGTTGGACAGTTAGCACGTTTGTGCTCACCGGTCGCGCACACGCGCAGCGCGCCATAGAGAGGACCGCGATCGGCGATTGTCGCGCCTTCTCAGGCCGCCTGTCGTGTGCTCGAAATGCACGACCTGGTGCGCAGAGCAGCTTGCTACGCGTGGCGCCGCCAGGTGCGCAAGGTGAGCCAGATCAGGAGGACGGTGAGGACGACGGTTATCGGGGCTGCGGTCCAAAAGCCGTTCTTGTGTGTGTGGCCGACAGCGAGCTCTTTGAGGAACCCCGCAACCGCCGTGATTGCCAGGAGCGTTAGTCCTGTGAGAAGAAACAGGGCGAGTGGTCTGCCCCAGCGCCAGGCGGCGGGATCGAAGCCGCGGTATCGGAGTGGACGGCGCCGAGAGGCTTTCACGGAGAAAGGCTACCCGTCCTTCTGGCCGCTCACGTCCTCTGCTCGATAATGCACGAACGGGTCATGCATCGGAGCGGTATGCATCGGAGGGGGCTTGTAGCTGCAGCGGTTGTCGCGGGCACAATTGCCTGCGGAATCTGGGTGGCGGCTGCCGGAGCAGAAGCACCGCCAGAACGGCCGGTGATCGGTTGGCGGGTCGACACGCTGTCGTGGGCGGCCGCGGAAGTGGAAGAAGGCGGCAGGGGCCTGCAGGTCGCCTTCTGGGACGCGGGCGGCTGTGGTGCCTCGCGAGGGCCGTACTTCAGGGTCGAGGAAGGACGAGGGTGGGTCGCCTTGACGGTGACCGTAGAAGACGCGATCTATGCCCCGACAGAACATGAAGCCTGCCTGCAGCCGCTAGGTACGCAGGCGTCATATCAATGGGTGCGGCTGCATCGGCCCCTTGATGGCCGCGAAGTCCGCGGCCAAACGCTCAAGGCGCCGTGCTTGCTCGCCCCGGGTGTCAGTCGTTGCGGTGGCGAACGTGTGGGGCGCCCGATAGCAGTGCCCAACGTTGTGGGGTTCTCGTTCGCGGACGCTGTGCGGGCGTTGGCGTTCGATGGCCTCGGTGCAAGTACGCGTGGGCGACCGGCCGCAAGACAGCGGGTCGTCGCTCAGTCGCCCGCAACGGAGGAACTGCGGCCCGTCAAGACGGGACGTAAGCGCTTCGAGGTCACCGAGCGTGTTGAAGTTCGCCCGGGAACGGCGGTGCGGCTGCGGGTCGCGCCTCTCGGCCGCTGAGCGTCGCTGTTCGATGATGCACGAACGGGAGAGATAACGAAGACCCCCACGGGGCACTACGGATGCCGGATCGAGGACCTGGCCGCGAGCACTACGGTCTAGCGATGACGGACCGCGAGATCTGCAGTGGGGCCGTGTGGAAGGCGCTTGGCGAGTACCAATGGATCGTGGTCGACAAGGTTCACGGTATGCAAATCAACGGGAGGCTGCGCGAGGTCCCGAGTCTCGAATCCGACTGGGTCGGCTCGCCGGCGAGCTTTGAGAAGCTTCAGCGCGCTGATTGGCGCAAAGTCGAGGCGACCTGCAGCGGTTGGGATCACCAGAGGTGCGTCAGGGTGCTCGCCGAGTACTGGATCATCTACGACAGCGTGTGCGGGGTGAAAGCTGTCGGGGCCCCGCTGCAAGTGGTAGTCGCGTCGATGGGCCTTTTCGCGATCAGCGACGAGGAAGCGGTTGAGCTGGTGGAAGGTGTTCTGGGCGTGGCTGGCGCCGAATGGAGCCAGTGCACGATACGGGCGTCTTTAGATTGAGGACGCGCATGGCTTTGCGCTTCTTGGGTGCACGATAATGCACGCAGCATCACGTCGGACGAACGGGTAGTCCCACCTGTGCGATGCGCTTCTTCGGTGCTCTCCTTTTCGGGGCGTGGATCTGTCTGGCGCTGGTCGCCTGCAGCGGCTCTGGCCGCAGGAGCGCATGCGTGAGCTGGCGCCCACCTGCGCAGGAAGAAACCATGACCGACATCGGCGGGGTGGTGTACGTGCCGCTCGTCGAGCCCGAGAAGTACATGTCGAGGCCGGCGTCGGCGAAGTACACGCTCCCCAGAGGCTTTCCGTGGACGCATCCCGTCTCGTCTAACTCGGCGGTCCTCAAGCCGGTCGCGGTCTGCAAGGAGGGCCTGGTATTCAGCGGCCTGCCGGTCGAACCCTTCGCCTTCAGAGCGGTTGGGCCTGGCATGGCGACTATCAGCGCCGCGCTGACCGCGCAGTGGCGGGCAGCCAACCTGCCACGGAACACTGTGCCGAAGCCCTACAGGCTCACTATCACCGTCAGGCCATAGAGGCACGCGCGTGACAGGCCGTGGCGCGAACCCCTTAGGACCGCTGCTTCCGGCGCTGGGTCAATAATGCACGAACGGTTCAGCGTGTCGGCTGGGCGATACTGGGCGCATGGCGCCGCTGTGGGTGCGTGTGGCTTATCAAGGGGCTGTCGACGTGCTTGGCGTGGCCATGAAACGCTCGCACCGGAGCGCGAGGAATGGAGACACGAAGGCCGCTTCCCGGTTCCTCGCGATCTTCACTGTGTTCTGGCTGATCGCAGCATGGACGGTTGCGGGGGCTAGCTTCCCGTTGTGAGGTGGCTTTGCCTTATCGCCGTCCTGGGCACTCTCGTCGGCTGCGGCACCTCGGCCACGCAGTCCCGATACGAAGCCCTAGCGAAAACCATCTGCAACGAAATCGACAACATGGGCCGGCACCGCGCGCTGCCCGCGGAGCTCTCCCACCTTCAGGCCATGCTCCGGGCCCACCCTCAACTGCGGCACGTCCATACGTGCGGTCAGTAGGGCGCGATACCGACGCACGTACTTTCGCCTAGCGCCCCGCCCGCGCAGGAGCGCTCGTGGTCGTGCTCGACAATGCACGAACTGACTGCGGTCGATAATTGAGGGGATGCACTCGAACCGAACCGATACCGGCCAGCTGACGGAGCGGCCCGGATTTGGGTCGGTGTGGGCGCCTTCGGCGGCCTGGCGACTGGCGCACAGGCGGTTGTCTATGTGCCGCGGGCTCTTAGGTCAGCCCGGCGCAAGCCGAGCGAGCCGAGCTGATCCCGGGCGTCTTGAGCCGCTCGATAATGCACGAACGGTGGCGGCGGCTCAGCCGCTAGTAGTGCTCGATAATGCATGTCGCGCCGCGCGGCTACCCCGAGTCGGCCCGCAAGCCAACCACAAGCAGCAGGATCAGCAGCAGCGTCGTTATCGAGAGGACGAAGCTGGTCGCGAGGCCACCGCGGACGGGCGTTCGATGCAGTTGCTGGAGGACCACGTAAAGCGTCGCCAAAGCCGTCGCGAACAGAAGCACGCCCAGCCCCGCGAACGGTGTCCACAGCGCCAGTGCGGCTGCCGCGATGGCGAAAACAGCCGAAAAGATCCACGCCGAATATCCGGCGGTCCGCAGGGCGCGGCGCACGATGTCCACACGGAAGATACCCCGGTTGCCGTGCTCGGTGACGGATACGAGGCCGTGCGATCCGTGCTCGATAATGCACGAACGGTGGAGGACTCAAGCGAGCCGTTTGACGATCGCGAATACTGGCGAGAACATCCGAACCCGTCGGATCAGGAGGTCGATGAAGTCTGCGATACGTGGCTGAAATATCAGTCGCAGACCCGCGACCTAGAAGGGGTAGACGACCAGCACCCGGACTGGTGGGCCGTGATGACTGTCGAGGAACTTGACGGCGAGCCGCTTCAGTTCCGATGGCGAGTCATTCGGAGGCTGTGCGAGCGCGCGGAAGGAGGCGACGAGCACGCGATCGGAATGATCGGATGCGGGCCTGTGGAGACGCTCTTGTTTGAGAAGGGCGAAGAAGCCATGGACCTGATCGAACCAACGGCCGACGAAGTTCCGGCGCTGCTCGCGGCGCTGGAGAGCGTGTGGGGGTGGGATGACCCGTATCGGCCGCGCTTGGATCGGTATCTGGCGGCTAAGGGACGAGGAAGAAGCTGATGGGCGCTGTGTTCGAGCCGTCCTCAGAGCGTCGTTTCGATCGCGCTCGATAATGCACGTTATGTCAACTTGAAACGGATGACCCCGTCAGGGGCCACGTGTTTCTTCGTCGTCCGCTCCCCCGGGATCGTGGGCGCCGGGACCGGGGTCGAACTGGGCACGGGGATCGGGACCGGGGTCGAGCTGGGCACGACGCCGCATTCCGAGCGCTCGGCCGACCACCGCCGCGAAAACCGCCAGGATCGCCCAGAACGCTGCCTGCGCCACCGCCGAGCCGAGTTCTTCGCCGGTCGCCAGGAACAGCAGCACGAGCGGGACGAACACCGCCAGCAGGATCACCAGCGCCCGCAATCCGGACGGCAGCCGGGCGAGCCACCGGCTCAGTCGCACGAGCGCGCTCCCTTTATGAGCGGGTCGGGGCGAGTGGTTGTCACGAGCGCCACGTTAGCCCCGGCGCTCTCAACGCGGTGCCTTGATCGCGGCTAGCATCTTCCTCCCTCAGACCGACCAGGAGGATCGAGATGGCCAACACGTTGTACACCGCCAAGGCTCACGTCACCGGTGGCCGGGTCGATGGCCACGGGCGCACGAGCGACGGGGCTCTCGAGGTCGATCTTCGGATTCCGTCGGAGATGGGCGGTCCGGGCGGCGGCACCAACCCCGAGGAGCTGTTCGCGGTCGGCTACGCCGCCTGCTTCGAGGGCGCCCTCGGCGTCGTGGGCCGGCGGATGAAGGCGGAGGTGGGTGACGTCGCGATCGAGTCCTCGGTCTCCCTGCTCCCGGACGGTCAAGGCGGGTTCAAGCTCGAAGTCGGACTCGACGTGAACCTGCCCTCGGTCACCGACCCCGAGGCGGCGAAGGAGCTCGTCAGCAGCGCCCACAAGGTGTGTCCCTACTCGAACGCTACCCGGGGCAACATCGAGGTGGCTCTCACCGCCAACGGCCAGCCGGTCGACTGACCCGTCGCCGGGCACGTGAGGGTTCACCGCCCGAGCGTGCGCTCGAACTGCCGAGCTCTGCCCTGAAAGGAGCCGATCAGCTCGCGGACCTGCGACAGGCCGGCTCGCAACTCGGGGTCACCGATCTCCACGGGGAGCATCGAGTCCTGCAGCGTCACAAGCGTGCTGTCGGCCTCCAACACCTCCCTGGACGCGTCGTCGAGGAAGGCTTTGACCCCCCGCCCGGGAGCTCCCCGGGCGGCTGCGGTGAACGTCCCTCGGCCAGTTTGTGGCGGCGGGCGAACTCGTCGTGGGTTCTCCGGATACGTCCGTACGCCGCCTGCACGGGGCCGAAGAGCTCGCTCTCCAGCCGCTCGGCGGTGGTGTCGTCGAGCAGCTCGAAGGCCTCGCTCAGGTCCGACAGCGCCACCGACAGATGGTCCCCTGCCCGTTCAATCTCCCCCAGCAGCTCGCGACGTGCGTCGGCGGAGTCGTAGGGCACGCCGTCAGCCTAGAGGCCCACCCGTACGCAAGTCGCGGTACGGCCTGACGTCGGTCAGGCGAGTTCGTAGTTGATGGCCACGCTCGCGCTCACGGTGCAGCTGACCGCGCTCGCCTTCTTGGCCTTCTTCTTCTTCTTCGGCTTGGACTTGTGGGCCGTCGTCGGCGAGCTTCCGCGAGTGCGACTGGACGCGCTCGGCGCCGCCTCCTCGAATCGCCCCGCGGGGGCCTGCCCGCTCCCGAAGTCCGGTTCCACACCCAGGTAGGGGTTGTATTCGTTGCCTTCCCCTTCGCAGTTGACGTAGCCGTTCTCTTCGACCACGCTCTGCACCGCTCCGAGGGTTCCGCCGACGCGAGTCGCCAGGAACTGCGCCTTTTCCAGGCCGTCGCCGACGGCCGCAGCCATCGCCTGCCGGTAGGCGGCGTTGGCGACCGTGGCGTTCGCTTCTCGTGCTATCGGCGCGTTGCCCGTTCCCTCCACGCCTACGGTCCGGACGGGCGTGGTCGTCGGCGCTTCCGCCGAAGCGACCCCGAGCAGTCCGGCGGCGATCAAGGCCGCCGCTGCCACGAGGATGGCTGTGGTCCGAGTCGCATCGAGCTCGTCCTGGTTTTGATGCTACCCCTCGTCACCGTTGGCAACCGTCGCCGCACGGCGCAGTACCCCGTCGAGCATGTCGGGCGTCAGCTTGCCGGTGAACGTGTTCTGCTGGCTCGGGTGGTAGCTGCCGATCAGCTTCAGCGGCCGCCCGTCGTACTCCGCGCCGTGCCCGAACTTCGGTCGTGGTCGCGGCAGCGCCGCCGGCGGTCCGCTGATCGCGGCGTTCAGTCGCAGGGCCGCGTCCCAGGCGAACGCCCCCAGGCAGACCGCCACCTTCACCCGCTCCAGGAACGCGAATTCCGCGACGCTCCAGGGCAGGCAGGTTTCGCGCTCCTGCCGGGGTCGGCCGGTTGGCCGGCGGCGCGCACCGCACCGCTGCCCCGACCCACACCCCATTCAGCCGCAGTCCGTCATCCCGGGAGACGGAAGTCGGCTGGTTGGCGAGCCCGCCCGCCAAAGGGACGCGAACAGGAAGTCACCCGAGCGGTCTCCGGTGAACATCCGTCCCGTCCGGTTGGCCCCGTGGGCGGCGGGCGCCAGACCGAACAGGAGCATCCGCGCACGGGGGTCGCCGAAGCCGGGAACCGGGCGTCCCCAATAGCGCTCGTCCGCCCAGGCGGCACGTCTCTCTCGCGCCACACGCTCACGCCACTCGACCAGCCTCGGGCACCGCCGGCAACCCTCCAGGTCCTGGTGGAGCATCTCGATCGTCGTCTGCCCTTGCGTCGCCACGGACCAGTAGTACCATCGCAATCTGGATGCCACTTTGGCTTTGGGTATTGATGCTCGCGGCGATCATCAAACTGCCGATCGCCGCCCTGATGCTCTGGATCCCGTTCCGTGACGACGCCGCCATGCGGGCTCCCGAGAGCACCGACTCGGGCGAAGACGACGGCGGCTCCAGGGTCCTCCCGGCCGGCCCGCTCGAACCCCATCCTCGGGGCCCCCTCCCCGCCTTCCCCGTCGTGGCCCTCACGGGTCCCCGGCACCGGCCTCTCCCGCCGCGCGTCCGCAGGAGCTTCGCGCCGCCTCGGCGCACGGTTCCCACGCACGGCTGAACCGTCGCGGGGCGGGTCTTGCTCAGCGGTTTCGCTTGCGCTGCTGGCGCGCGGCCTTGGCTTTCGCGCGCCGCCTACGGAGCATCACGGCGGGGTCTCGGTTCCCGGCCCGGGCCGATTCGAGGTCCGCGTCGTGGCCGGAGCCACGCGTCGCGCGTCACGGGTGATCACGAAGGCGATCGCACTGAGCAGCACGATCGCCGCCACGATCGCGATCAGGATCGTTTTGCATCGTTGGTGGTGCGCTTCGTGGCCGTCGTGCTCGTCGTGTGGTCGTCGGTGGTGTCGTTTCTTCGCCGTTTTCGGCGAGTTCCTGAACGAATCGCGGCCTCCGACGTTCGGCCGCCGAGCGGCCGGCGCGAAGGATAGGCCGAGACCCACCGCAAGCAGGATCACCGCTCCCCACGCAAGGAGCATCGACCGGTCCCCGTCGACGATGCGGCACCACCCGGCGAGGATAGCGCCTCCAGGGCCCCCGTTTGCAGGCTCGCTGACACTCGGTCCGGTCCGGCGTCGCCGCTCGGTGCGCCCGGCGGTCCGCCCGGCACCATAGAATGGGCCGCCGATGGCACCCAAACAGCGCCAGGTTCGAATCGAACAGCGGGGCGGAATCGAGGCGATCCAGGCCCTCGAGCAGCGCTCCGACGAGGAGCTCGAGGCCGAGACCAAATACAAGGCCGCAGCGCTCGCGATCCTCGGAGCCCGAGCGTCGGAGCGCTTCGACGCTGACGCGGCGCGCAGCTACTTCCAGCGCGCCATCGCGGCCGCCCGGCCCCAGGAGCGGATGCAGATCCGCCGCATGGCCGACGCCTCCCTCGCCCTCGCCGAACGCCGCGCCGGGCGATCTCAAGAGCGCCGTCGAGCGTCTCGGCCAGGCGCCTCCCGAGCAGTCGTCAGCTGTTCGCACTGAGGGCCATGGGCCTGCTCGTCCCGCCCGCCTCGGCCGGCGTCCTCGCGCCGATCCGCGGGGTCCTGCTGATCATCGTGCTGATCATCGTCCTGCTGGCGATCGGGCTCGGCATCGTCGAGCTGATCTCGCTCCCGTTCGGGGGCATCGGCCTGGCGCCCGGGATCCTGCTCGGGTTGTTCGTGGTGATCGCGGCGCTCGCGATCCTCGCGGCGGTCGGCCGCCGGCGGCGAAAAAAGCGCAGGCGGCGGCCGCCTCGGGCTGAGAGCCCGCGACCTCCGGCTGCGGCCCCCGCGGCGAGACGCCCAATACGCGCCTAGCAGCCGTGTCAGCTTCAGTTCGACTGATCGTCAACCCGTCCGCCGGCGGCGGTAGGCGCGGCCACCATCGCGCCCGCCGCCGAGCAGGCGCTGCGCCGCTCGGTGTCAGCTTCGAACGCTTCGACACCCGCGACCTCGACCACGCCCGCGAGCTCGCGCGTAACGGTGCCGAAGCCGGGGAGACCGTGGTCGCGCTCGGCGGTGACGGGCTGATCGGAGCGATCGCCGACGCCTGCGCGAGTCCCCGGAGCGGTGATGGGCGTGATCCCTGGCGGCCGCGGGAACGACCTCGCCCGCGTGCTCGGGATCCCCGACGACCCGATCAGGCCTGCGCGGTGGTCGCGGCCGGGCGCGCTCGCGCGATCGACCTCGGGGTCGTGGACGACGGGCCGGTCCCCCGAAGGCGTTCGTCGGCATCGCCTCGGTGGGCTTCGACAGCGACGCCAACCGGATCGCCAACGAGGCGCCCTCGTGGCTGGGCGGGTTCGTCTACGCCTACGGAGCGCTGCGGGCGCTGCTGGCCTGGAAGCCGGCCCGCTTCGAGCTGGAGCTCGACCCGCCGGGCGAGAAGCTCGGAGTCACCGGCTACACCGTCGGGGCCGCCAACTCCCAGTGCTACGGCGGCGGCATGCGCGCCGCCCCCGCCGCCCTCCTGGACGACGGCATGCTCGATGTGTCGTGCTCGAAAACGTCAGCAAGCTCGCGCTTCCTCGACCCGCCTGCCCGAAGGTCTTCAAGGGCGACGCACGTGACGACTCCCGAGCGTGCACTGCTTCCGCGCCCCGAGATCTCGATCAGCTGCGAGCGGCCATTCGACGATGTACGCCGACGGTGACCCGATCGGACGGCTGCCGGTCCGCGTGCGCGCGCTCCCGGCGCGATCCGCGTGCTCGTGCCCCCGGCCGGCGGCGCCTACCCCGCGCTCTCGCCGAGCCGGCGGCCGCCCACCGTGAGCGGGCGCCCCGGAGAGCGGCTGATCGCCGACCCTCGGCGCCAAGCTCGCCCTGGCCGGGCCGTCGGGGCGCTCTCCCGGCGCGGGGCGGCGGCGCCACGAGCCTCCCGGGAAGGTCCTGATGCGCCTCGAACCCGACGCGATCGCGCCGCTCGGGCGCCGCCTGGCGCGGGGCAGCGCCCTGATCTCGGCGACCAACGGCAAGACGACGACCGCCACGATGGCCGCCGCGATCCTCAGCGCGCAGGGGTCGCAGCTGGTCCACAACCGGCGCGGGCGCGAACATGGCCGGCGGCGTCGCCACGGCGCTGCTCGACGGCCGCGCCCGCGGCGGGATCGCCGGCGAGCTCGGGCTGTTCGAGGTCGACGAGCTCTGGCTCGCCGCCGTCGTCGATCAGCTGCCCCGCGCGCGATCCTGCTCGGCAACCTGTTCCGCGACCAGCTCGACCGCTACGGCGAGCTGGAGACGATCGCCGAGCGCTGGGCGGCGGTGCTGCGCGAGCCCGTCGCGCGCGCGCGCTCGGTGCTGAACGCCGACGACCCGCTGGTCGCCGACCTCGGCCGCGACCGCGACCCGCGGCGTCCTGTACTTCGGCGTCGAGGACGACTCGCTCGCGCTCCCGGATGCTCGCCACGCCGCCGACGCCAAGCACTGCCGCCGCTGCGGGGCGCCCTACGTCTTCGACGCCGTGTACCTCGGCCACCTCGGCCACTACCACTGCCCGCGCTGCGGCGCGCGGCGCCCGACGCCGGCAGTCACCGCCGAGCGAGGTCGAGCTGCACGGCGTGCGCGCGCGCGCGTTCACGCTGCGCACGCCGGCCGGCGAGGATCGCGGTCGAGCTCGCCCTCCCCGGCCTCTACAACGTCTACAACGCGCTCGCGCGCCGCGGCGCTGCGCCACGCGCTCGAGCGTCCCGCTGGCGAGCGATCGCCGCCGGGCTCGAGCGACGCGCGCCGGCCTTCGGCGCGCGAGACGCTGCCGAGACGGACGTCGCCCGGTCGCGGCGCCCGCGAGCTGCGCATCCTGCTCGTCAAGAACCCGGCGGGCGCGAACGAGGTGCTGCGCACGCTGGCGCTCGAGCCCGGGCGAGCACGACCTGCTCGGCGGTGCTCAACGACCAAATCGCCGACGGGCGCGACGTCTCCTGGATCTGGGACGCCGACTTCGAGCTGCTCGCCGGGCGCGTGCGCCGCGTCACCTGCAGCGGGACCCGCGCGGCCGAGCTCGCGCTGCGGCTGAAGTACGCCGGCGTCGAGCCCGACGCGGATCGCGCGTCGAGCCGGACCTCGCGGCGCGCGCTCGACCGGGCCGCCGCCGAGCCGGCTCCGACGCCGGACGCGCCGCTCTACGCCCTGCCCACCTACACCGCGATGCTCGCGCTGCGCGAGCTGCTCGTCGCGCGCGGCGAGGCGGAGCAGCTCGTGGCGTGACGCGGCCTCCCGGCCGACGCCGCGCCGGCCGCGAGCGCCCGGCGGTCATCTGGCACGACCTCGAGTGCGGCGCGCTACGCGGCCGACCTCCGCTGTGGCGCGAGCTCGCGGCCGGCCGCCGCCGGCGGCCGGTGCTCGACGTCGGCGCGGGGACGGGGCGGGTCGCGCTCGACCTCGCGCGGCGCGGCCACGCGGTGATCGCGCTCGAGCGCGACCCGGTGCTGCTCGCCGCGCTCGCCGAACGCGCCGCGCGGCCTGCCGGTCGCGGCCGTCGCTCGCCGACGCGCGCGCCTTCGAGCTGGCCCGCAGCGCTTCGCCCTGTGCCTCGTGCCGATGCAGACCGTGCAGCTGCTCGGCGGACCGCGCCGGGCGGCGGCGTTCCTGCGAGCGCGCCCGCGCCGCACCTGCGCCCGGGCGGGCCTGCGCCTGCGCGCTGGTCGAGCGAGCTCGAGCCGTTCGACGCCGGCGACGTCGCTCCGGCCCCGACGTGCGCGAGCCGTCGACGCGGGGTGCGAGTACAGCAGCCGCCCGACCGCGTGACGCGTCGGCGCCGCCGACGCGATCGTGCTCGAGCGGCGGCGCGAGACGGTCGCGCCGACGGTGACGGCGCCGACGCGCCCCGAGCGCGACGTGATCGAGCTCGACCGGCTGACGGCCGGCGAGCTCGAGCGCGAGGCGCGCGCGGCCGGCTGCGCGCGCGCTCGAGCGCGCGCACGATCCCCGCCACCGACGAGCACGTCGGCAGCACCGTGGTGATCCTCGGCGTGCCTGACGCGCTGCGGGTCTGCGCGCTCTACCCCGACCTGATGAACATCTACGCCGACCGCGGCAACCTGCTGATGCTCGAGCGCCGCTGCCGCTGGCGGGGGATCGGCTTCGAGCTGCACGCCAGCGGGCTCGGCGAGCCGGTCGACCGCGAGCGCGCACGACCTGTTCTACCTCGGCGGCGGCCAGGACCGCGACCAGCGGCTGTGCGCGGAGGACCTGGTCGCCGACAAGCGCGACGGCGCTGCACGCGGCCGCCGGCGCGCGGCGCGGTCGTCCTCGGGGTGTGCGGGGGCTATCAGCTGCTCGGCCACTCCTACATCTCGGCGAGGAGCGCATCCCCGGCCTCGGGCTGCTCGACGTGCGCACGGTGCGCGAGGACGGTCCGCGGCTGATCGGCAACGTGGCGATCGAGGTCGACCTCGGCGAGCGGGCGAGTGACCGGCGCGCGGGTGCTCGCCGGGTTCGAGAACCACGGCGGCCGCACGCGCCTGGGCGCCGGCGAGCGGCCGCTCGGGCGGGTGCTGCGCGGGCACGGCAACGACGGTCGCAGCGGCCACGAGGGGGTGCGCCGCGGGCGGGTCGATCGGCACCTACCTGCACGGCCCGCTGCTGCCCAAGAACGCCTGGTTCGCCGACTGGCTGATCGCCCGCGCGCTCGGGCGCGAGCCGGCGAGCTCGCCCGCTCGACGACGCGCTCGAGGCGCCGCCCACGTGAGCGCCCGCCGCGCCGCCGGGGTGTGAGGCCCCGACGCCAGCCGGGCGGGACGCGATGTCGCGCAAACTCGTCCGGCGCCGCGGCAGCGGCCGAGGCCGTGCCTAGGATCGGCCGCGTGGAGTTCTCCGAGTATCAGCAGCTGTCGCGCCGGACCGCGGCCTATCCGCGCGAGGCCGTGGCTGTCCTATCCGGCCCTCGGCCTGGCCGGCGAGGCCGGCGAGGTGGCCGAGCACGTCAAGAAGTCGATCCGCGACGACGGCGGCGACGGTGACGCCCGAGCGGCGCGCGGCGATGGCCAAGGAGCTCGGGGACGTGCTCTGGTACCTGGCCCAGCTCGCCACCGAGCTCGACCTCGACCTCGACGAGGTCGCCCGGGCCAACCTCGACAAGCTGCTCTCCCGCCAGCAGCGCGGGGTGCTCTCCGGCAGCGGCGACGACCGCTAGTCAGGCGACCGCGAACCGGGCCAGGCGGTCGGCCAGGTGGACCGGCACCAGGGCGCGCACGCGCACGCCCTCGGCGGTGTCCTCGCGGGCAATTTCCCCGGCGACTTCGTGGAGCTCAGCCAGGCTCGCCCCGTCGGTGTAGGGGACCA
>CAWBON010000005.1:0-64580 GCA_963790445.1 uncultured Alphaproteobacteria bacterium
TGGTGAACGGCAAACCATAAAGGCGACCCGGCTGCGTCGGCGTTCCACCAAAGCCTGTAATGGCGCGTTGCTCTGGGACAAAAAGACCATCCAAACGAAAATCATGGCTTCCAGTGCCACGCAGGCCGGATACACGCCAAGTATCAATAACCGTGTACGTCCGGCCTAGGGAATATCATTAGTCTCGATGACCGGGGTTCTTGTCCGGGTTGGTTTGGGCTGCTCCGTCGAAAACCAAGCAATTTCCTATGACCCAGTTGCTGTGCTGTATCCCGCTGCCATATGACCATTGCCCGGTGACCCGGTAGCCACCTGGAACCGCCACGGCTCTGCCCGTTGGATTAAGCGTCCCGGCCAAAATCGCATTGCCGGAACCGTAAATCTCATGCGCGGCGGATTCCTCCCAGATAGCCCGCGAAACAGCTGTAGCAAGCACCAACGGCCGCACACCAGCCGACCGATCCATCCGCTCGGGCGATGGCCTCGACGATGCGCACGAAATCGACCGCGGTAAGTTCTGGTCCCCCGAGCGCTTTAGGGAGCCAGAGCGAAAATAAGCCAGCTTTGCACATGGTTTGGACGAGGCCAGGGGGCAGTTCGCGGCCGTGCTCGATATTGTCTCGTTCGGCCAAAATCGCCGGAACGATGCCAATGGCGGTTTGCAGGAAATGGTCAGCCGGCAGTTCGGACCAGTTGTATTGCATAGATTTGGCCGATCGTGTGCATCTTCTAGGCTTTACCAGGAGGCTGACATCGAAGATCACACGCGCTTCTGGGAAAGTCTAGCACGTGTCCTGTCGCGAAACCTGCGAACCGACTGCTTCGGATCGGAACCTATGGGGGTGGTGTCGACGAACGAACGTCTGGAATTGTGTGCTTGACGCTCGAAAGCGGCCATCCGGCAAGTGCATGGTTCTTGACCTTCGCCCAGCAAGCCGAGCCCCCACCCCCTCAGACAATTCCGTCCCGCCGCAACCCCGCGACCGCAGCGGCATCCAGCCCGAGCCAGTCCGCCAGCACTTCGGCAGTGTGCTCCCCGAGCAGCGGCGCCGGTTTCACCTCGGTCGGCACACCGTCGAACCGCACCGGCCAGGTCGGCATCGTCATCGTGCGTTCGCCATGCGTCATGGTCTGCAGAATCCCGCGGGCGCGGAAACTCGGCTCGCTGGTCAGTTCCATCGAATCCAGCACCGCACCGGCCGGCACGCCGACCGCGCTCAATTGCGTCATCGCCTCGTGCTTCGTGCGCTGCCGGGTCCAACCGGCGACGATTTCATCGACCTCGGCCTCGCACTTCAAGCGCGCGTCGGGCGTGTCGTAGCGCGGGTCGCCGATCAGGTCCTCGCGCCCGATCAGCTTCAACAGGCGAGGCCAATGCTCGGGGTTGGCGCGGCTGGTCAGCAGGTAGACGTAATCGTTGGGGCCGCCAGGCTTGCACGGATAGATGCCGCCGGGCGGGTTGTTGGCGGGCGGCCGCCGCGGCGCCGCGGCACCGGTGCGCGCCTGCGTGATGAACATGCCGCGGCTGTAATGCATGACCGAATCCTGCATCGCCACCTGCAGTCGCTTTCCCTTGCCGGTGCGCGCGCGATCGAACAGCGCGCTGACGATGCTGAACGCCAGCAGCATGCCGGTGCCGGTGTCGCCGATCGTCGGGCCGGGTTTGATCGGCCTGCCGTCGCGCTCGCCGGTGATGCTCATCGCCCCGCCCGCGGCCTGCGCGATCGGGTCGAACGCCAGGCCGTTTTCGTACGGGCTGCCGTCGCCGAAGCCCTTGACCTGGGCGTAGATGATGCGCGGATTGATCGCGCTGACGACGTCGTAGCCGAGACCGAGCCGTTCGACCGCGCCGGGCGCGAAGTTCTCGGTGAAGACATCGGCCTGCTTCACCATCTCCTTGACCAGCGCCAGGCCGCGCTCCGATTTCAGGTTGACCGTGATCGACCGCTTGTTGGCGTTGTACATCATGAAATAGTAGGCGTCGCCGAAGCCGGTGCGGCCGGCCTCGCCGCCTTTCGGGTTCTCCACTTTGGCAATGTCGGCGCCCATCCAGGCAAGCGCCTCGGTGCAGGTCGTGCCGGCCTCGAATTGTGTCAGGTCGAGCACGCGAATGCCGGCCAGGCAGCCGGGGGATGCAGGAGTTACGTCCATTGTAACCTCCTCTTCGGGGAAGCAAGTTCATGTCCCGCGCAGCCGCGTGGGTGTTTTTAATGTTTTTTTTTTTTTTTTTTCTGAACGGTTCACACCGTGCGGTTCGCTCGCGCAAGCACCGCCTGGAACAGCGGCGCTAGATAAATGCCCGCCCGAAGTGACTCGCTCGTCACGCCGCCCGGACGAGGTTGAGCACGGCGCCCTTGCCCCGCACGTCCGCCTCCTCGAATCGGCGGCGGCGATCGCCCGGTCGAGCGCGGCGCGCAGCGCCTTGGCCGTCTCCAGCGTCAGCTCGACCCCGCCCGCGCGCCGGCGTCGAGCGCGGTGTTGTAGAAGTCGAGCGTGATGACGTCGCCCAGATGCGCATGGCGCGCGTGGTCGTAGGCGACCACCGAATGGGTTAGCGGGAACCATTGGTCCCCGCGTTTCGCCATGCCCTCCGCGCGCACGATCTCGATGATCGACGTGCACATGTCCGGCCCTCCTACTTCGCCAGATGCTTGCCGAAGAACGCCCAGATCTTGTTCCAGCCATCCATGCCTGCTCGGGCCGGTACAGCGGCCGGTGCCAATAGAAGAAGCCATGGCCGGCGCCGTCGTAGCGATGGAACTCGTAGTTCTTGCCGTGCTTCTTCAGCTCGGCCTCGTGCTGGTTCACCTGCTCCGGGCTCGGCGCGCGGTCGTCGTTGCCGAACAGGCCAAGCAGCGGGCAGCTCAGGTCCTTGGTCATGTCGATCGGCGCGACCGGCTTTTTCGCGTTGAGCTCCTCCTTGCTCATCACCACGCCGCCGCCCCAATGCTCGACGACGGCATCGAGTCCTTCTTCTGGCAGGCGTAGATGAAGGCGTGCCGGCCGCCCGAGCAAGAGCCGATGCAGACCGACCTTGCCGTTGTTATCCGGGCTGCGCGCGCATCCACTTCACGGCGGCCTCGGTGTCGCCAACCATCTGGGCAGTCCGGCGATGCCGCCCTCGGCGCGCACCTTGGCGGCGACGTCGTCGGGGTTGCCGTCGCTGGCCGCCCTCGCGCTCATACAGGTTGGCGCAGATCGCCATATAGCCGTGATGCGCGAACCGGCGCGTCGTCTCGATGTAGAGCTCGCTCCAGCCCGGCAGATGGTGGATCAGCACGACGCCCGGAAACGGGCCGGGACCGGATGGCTTGGCCACATAAGCGGTGATCGGCGTTCCCTTGTCGCCTTTGATGGTCACGTTCTCGCAGGTCATGCCTCGGTAGAATGACATCGATCTTCCTCCATGGGTTTGGGTCTTGGGTCTCCATCGGGCCATCGGGGCGCCGCGCCGTCATCGACAGGCGGGTGAACGCGCTTTGCTGCCCGAGGGCGTCGCACCGCCAGTATTCGACGATCGCAATATGGGCGCAACAAGAGGCAGGTGTCCGACGCGATCCGCGGCCCGCGGGGGTCACCCGTGCGGGACAGGTCGCCACTCAGTGGAAACGCGTCCGGAGTCGATGACGATCGTCTGGCCGGTCATGGTCTCGGTGCGGCACATGGTGACCACCATGTCGGCGCAGTCGTCCTTGTCGGCGGCCTTCTTCAGCAGCGAGCCGGCCGCGGCGCGCTCGATCATCTCGGGCCGGAGATTGGCGGTCGCGCGCGTGCCCTCCAGCAGTCCCGGCGCCACGCAGTTGACCAGCGTCTCGGGCGCCAGCGCCACCGCCATGCAGCGCGTGAGGTGGATGAGGCCCGCCTTCGACACCGCATAGGCGATGGACGACCCGTCGGCCCGAGCCCCGCCACGGACGAGATGTTGACGATGCGGCCCCGCCCCTGCGCCTTCATGACAGGCGCCACCGCCTTGGTCAGGCGCATCGGCCCCGTCAGGTTGACGGCCATGATCTTGTCCCACACCTCGAGCGTGAGATTGTCGAGGTCGGTGAACGGGATCGACTTGTTGTAGGCGGCGTCGTTGATCGAGGATGTCGAGACGGCCGAAGCGCCTGGTCACGTCGCCGATCAGCCCGTCCACGGCCGCGCCATCGGTGATGTCGCAGGCGAACGCCGCGGCATTGATCTGATAGCTGCGATGTCAGCTCGCGGGCGACGCCCTCCGCCTGGTCGCGGCTCTGCGCATACATGACGGCGATATGCGCGCCCTCTTCGCCAGCGCGTGACAGATGCGCTGCCCGAGCCCGCCGTTGCCGCCCGTCACCAACGCGACCGCGCCCTTAAGGTCCATGTGCTTTCTCCTGCGTGCGGGTGCGCGGTTGTCTCGCGGCGCCTGCCGGTGTCCCGGGGCAGTTTGTGACCTGGGCCGCGGAGGAGGCAAGCGGCGGGCCGTCGGAGCAGGCAGAGTTTCGCAGCACGACGATGGCGGGATCGGGTGGGGTTTGGACATTCGAATGGCTGCGTTGGCAGCAAGTAATCAAGTCTTTGGCACAGATTACGAAGATTAAGCCAGGGAGTTTCACGGAAAACAAAATCGCAGGGGAGTGTCCGATTTTCCGTGTAAGCGAGCTGATGGGTCGTGCTCCGCAACCCGAAACTACCTCGCGGCCTTTGCGTTTCTGTGCAAATCCCTGCTTAATCCGCGTAATCAGTGATGAAAAGACTTGCTTACTGTCCCAACCGCGCATGGCCCAACCGCAACAACGCGCGCTCCCGTAAGCAACAATCCCAAGGATTGGCCGCGATGCCCAACATCGAAACCGCTGTCGTCACGCTTGCGCGAGAACTGATATCGCTCGACAGCCGCAGCTTCGTTTCCAACCTGCCAGTGGCAGAACGCGTCGAAGCAGCCCTGCCCGGCTTCGAGATCGAACGCCTCGACTACACCGACCCGCCGGTGTGGCGAAGCGCGCGCTGGTGGCGCATCGCGGTCCCACCGGTGGCATCGCGCTATCCGGTCACATGGACACGGTGCCCGACACCGGCTGGCAGGAAGACCCATGGTCCGCGCGCCTCGACCCCGATGGCACGCTGCACGGCCTCGGCTCCACGGACATGAAGGGACCGGTCGCCGCCGCTATCGTCACAGCCCGCGAGCTACCCGCGACGGTGCCGATCACCCTGCTGATCACCACGGATGAGGAAACCACCAAACAGGGCGCGCGGCTGATCGCGCAGACTCCGAACTGGTGCGCCGGATAAAGCCGCACGGCATCGTGGTGGTCGAACCCACCGGCATGATACCGGTGCGCGGCCATCGCAGTCACATCGCCTTCACCTGCGTCGCAACCGGCGTGCAGGCGCACAGCAGCACCGGCCGCGGCCACAACGCCAACTGGGACCTGATCCCGTTCCTGGTGGAGATGAAATCGATATTCCAACGCCTGCGCACCGACACGACGCTGCAAGACGCCGACTACACGCCGCCATTCAGCGACTTCAACCTGGTGATCGACAACCACGGCGCCGCGGTGAACGTCACCGTCCCCAAGGCCACCGCGCGCATCAAATTCCGCTACTCGGCTCGGGTCGATCCCAACGCCGTATTGCAAGCGGTGTACGCCGCAGCAAAACGCCTCGGGATCGCCGTGACAGAGGCTCGCGAAGGCTTCCCGCCCGAATTGCCGGCCGACCATCCGCTCGTGCGACTGTGCGCCGACCTCGCCGGCCAGCAGCCAACAACCGCACCCTACGGAACGGACGCGTCCGAACTGCAGGCAATCGCCCATGCGTGGTACTCGGGCCCGGCGACATCACCGAAGCGCACACGCCAGCGGAGAAGGTGCGCGTGGCCGATCTCCTTGCCGCGGTGCCCATCCTCACGAAGCTCGCACAGCGCTCAGCGTCCGGCTGAATGCGCTCGACCCTGTCGCACCTGGCGTTCGCCCCTGTCATGCGCCATTGTCATGGCGCGGAGCAATCTCGGTGGATGTAGCGTTCCAGCGGAGCCCCGTTGCCCCGAGATCACCTCGTCGCGTGGCCAGCTGGCAACGACAGCGGCGCGAAAAGCCCGAGGCACTGACTGGTTAGTCCAGCGTCTCCAGCAGCCCCGCCATCAGCGCCCCGCGCGGCGCCAGATGCTGCCACAGGATGTGCTCGTGGCTCGCGTGTGCGCCGGCGCCGGGGCAGCCCAGTCCGTCCAACGTCGGCACGCCCATCGCCGCGGTGAAATTGCCATCCGACCCGCCGCCGCGATGCTGCCGCGGCAATGCGATCCCGACCGGCTCGGCAATCCCGCGAGCCTTGTCGTACAGCCCGAGTATCCCGGGATCCTCGGTATAGGGCGGACGATTCATGCCGCCTTCCATCACCACGCGGCAGCCAGGCGTCAGCGCAGTACTCTCCAGCAGCGTGCGTTCCATGCGCCCGCCATCCTCGACCGAATTCACCCGCAGATCGATCTCGCACCCCGCATCCGGCGAGATCACGTTCGGCCGCGACCCGCCCCACACCGGCGCCGCGTTCAGCGTGATGCCGCGATCCAGATCGACCATCGCGTGAATGCGCACGATCTGCCGCGCCAGTTCCACCACCGCCGATGCGCCCTCCTGGAAACTGCCGCCGGAATGCGCGCCGCGGCCCTCGATCCGCATCACGAAGCGTCCCACGCCCTTGCGCGCGGTGACGCAGGCGCCACCCTGACCCGCGGGTTCGGGGATCAGCACGCACGCCGCCTGGCTGCTTCGCGCTCGATCCATTCGCGCGAGGTCGGGCTGCCCACCTCCTCGTCCGGCGTCAGCAGCAGCACGATCGGCCGCCGCGTCTCCACCTTCTGGCGCAGGATCGAACGCACCGCATGGAACGCAAGAAAGCTGCCTGCCTTCATGTCGTAGATGCCCGGCCCGTGCGCCTTCTCGCCGTTCACCTGATACGGCATGTCGTCCAGCGTGCCGTGCGACCAGACCGTGTCGAGATGCCCCGCCACCAGCACCGGCTTGCCCTCGCCCGGCGTGCGCGCGATCAGGTTGTCGCCGTATCCGTCGCGTCCGGGGATGCGCGTAAGCGCCGCGCCCGCCCGCGCCAGCTCGCCCTCGGCCACATCCATCAGGCGGTTGACCGAAGCGGGATCGGTGGTGGGCGTTTCCATCGCCACCCAGGTGGCCAACTCGGCCAGCAGGTCCTCGGAGCGTCCAACATCGGTCTGCGGCATTGTTTGGTCCTGCGCGGTTGGGGTGCCGGCTGTGTGCACCCGATCGGCCGGGCTTGTCCACGCGGCGAAGGATCAGCGGGTGGGCACGCATCGCTGGATGAGAAGGAGCGGGTGAACAGTCAACCCGGCTGCGGCATCCGTGCCAGTATGCCGCAAAGGAGTGCACGATGCCGGAGGCAAAGCAGCGGACGACCCGACCATTCGCACCTATGTTCTCATCAGCCAGGACGAGCGCAGGGCCATGGTTTACCCCCGCGACGAGGCTGGACGGCTTGGCATCCAGAGCGCCGTGCTTCTCGATGGCATGGATGCGTCTATCGAGCTTCACGAATTAGGCGTGATGTTGCCGTTTGCCGCGCTTTACGAGGGGCTCGATCTTGCTTCCGATCGGGTGGCTGGTCCCTGAATGGCTCCCAACAACCACGGGCCAGGTCTGCCGGTGGGCGTGCTGCGATTTCTCGACGGCGTAGAGCTGGTAATCCGACGTCAGGGCGCGAGTGTTGCAATTGCATCGGCGCCGCCGAGTAATCTGCGATGCACCGCAGTCCGTCTGCAGCCGGACCAAAGGGCGAGCGGGCATCCCAGCATTTTTCCGGACAAGCAACGGCGCCCACGTAGCCCCGGCACACCCACCATGCCACCCTCCCGCCCAACCGCACGGGAGGAACACCACATGCGCATCGTCGCCCTGGAAGAACACTACACCGTTCCCCGCATCGTCGCCGGCATCTCCCCCGACGCGATCGCCCGCCGCGGCTTCCCCGGCCCCGACTTCGTCTGGGCGCAGACCACCAAACGCAACGAACTCGCCGACCTTGGCGACGCCCGCCTCGCCGACATGGACGCCAGCGGCATCACCGTCCAGGTGCTGTCCGTCGCCGGCCCGGGCGCCGACCTTGTGCCGGGCCAGCCGGGCATCGACCTTGCCCGCGCCTACAACGACGCGCTGGCCGAGGCCTGCGCCCGCCACCCCACCCGCTACCGCGGCTTCGCGCACCTGCCGATGCTCGCCCCCGACGCGGCGGCGGACGAACTGCGAACGCACGGTCAAGCACCTCGGCTTCCATGGCGTGCTGGTGAACGGCGCCACCGACGGGCGCTTCCTCGACGACCCGGCATTCGAGCCGATCCTGGCGCGGGCGGAAAAACTCGACGTGCCGATCTACCTCCACCCCGGCATCCCCACCGAACCCGTGCGCAACGCCTACTACGACAACCTGCCGGGCAATTTCAGCTTTACCCTCGCGCTGTCCGCCTGGGGCTGGCACGCCGACACCGCGATCCACACCCTGCGCCTCGTGCTGTCAGGGCGCGCTCGACCGCCATCCCGGCCTGAAGATCGTCATCGGCCACATGGGCGAGGCGTTGCCGTTCATGCTGGACCGCATCGACGAGACCACCGCCGCCACGGCGAAGACGCACCTCCGGCGCTCGGTGCGGCAGACGATCCTCGATCAGGTGTGGATCACGACCAGCGGGTTCTTCACCATGGTCCCGTTCATGGCGGCGCTGATGTCGTTCGGCGTCGACCGCATCCTGTTCTCGGTCGACTACCCGTTCGCGTCGAACGCCCGCGCCCGGGCGTTCCTGGACGCGCTGCCGGTCTCACCGGCCGATCGCGCGAAGATCGCCCACGGCAACGCGGACCGGTTGCTGCGGTTGCCGGCAGATCATATCTGACTAGCTCTTCGCGTTCAGAGGGAGACCCAGAACATGACCGACGCCAAGCTCGCCCCCAACCTTCCGGGGTGGATGCAGGACCATGCGAACCGCTATTTGTCCAGCGGCGGCACCGAGGGACACATCTACAAGATGACCCAGCCCGGCCGCCCGGAGATGATGGTCCCATCATTGCTGTTGACGACGACCGGTCGGAAGTCCGGCGACAAATACATCTTCCCGCTGTTTTATGGGAAAGACGGTGACAGATATTTCGTTATCGCATCGAAAGGCGGAGCGCCCGAGCATCCCGGCTGGTATCGTAACATCCTCGCCGATCCGGACGTCGAAGTTCAGGTCGGCACCGCGAAGATGAAGGCGCACGCCAGGACCGCCGCCGGTGAAGAGCGCGCGCGGTTGTGGAAGAAATCGCTGGAGTTCTGGCCGCCCTATGCCGACTACCAGCTCAAGACGGACCGCGAGATCCCGGTGGTGGTGTTGGACCCCGCCGGTTAGGTGGCCGAAGGGTCCGTCAGCGTCTCACAGCCAGTCGGCTGGGGCAGCGTCTTACAGAACTGGGGCGCGCGCCCGGCTAAACTGAACCTGTTCAACAGCAAGGAGGAAATCGTCATGAAGGTGGTCACGCTGCAAGATATACCAAAGGTACCCGTCGAGGGCGCCGAGAGGATCGAAGGGTGGACAGGGCCGGTTTCCCGGTCACGCCAGACCATCGTCGAGCCAGGGGATTCCGCGAACTACAACTGCAGTGTGGTGAATTTCAGCCAAGGCTGCACGACCGGTTGGCATACCCACTCCTGCGATCAGTTGCTGATCGTGACTTCGGGTTCGGGCATGGTGGCAACGGAGCATGAGGAGCGGGAGATCAATGTTGGTGATGTCGTGCACATCAAGTCCGGCGAACGCCATTGGCATGGCGCCAAGGCCGATACCACGATGGGGCATATCACGATAACACTCGTCGGCGGTCAGGCCACCTGGGGATAGCCCTGCCCGCAGAACGCCGCGCTCTGCAAGGGCTCTGGCCCGATGTGCGGAAACTGCATCCTCCGCGCATTCCCTGCGTTATTCATTCTTACGAGACGGGGCAACCTGAACTTGCTGACGTAGCGTGAGCACGCTGAAAGGATATGTCCTGGTCATTGCCGTGCCGAACTCACCGCGGCCGCGCGCCGAAACGGCGTACCTGTTCGACACAGGCCCGGGCGCTAGGCAGTTCCCGGCTGGATGGAGGCAATCGTGAAGCAGGCGATTCGGCCGGTGATGCTGGTGATCCTCGACGGCTTCGGCTGGCGCGAGGAAGCCGCCGACAATGCCGTCCGCCAGGCGAAGAAGCCGAATTTCGACCGGCTCTGGCAGAACTGCCCGCACGCGTTCCTGCAACACCTCCGGTCATGACGTCGGTCTGCCCGACGGCCAGATGGGCAACTCCGAGGTCGGCCATCTCAACATCGGCGCCGGTCGGGTGGTGATGCAGGAACTGCCTCGCATCAGCCATGCGGCCGAAGATGGCAGCCTGGCGCGGGCGCCGGCGCTGGTCGAGTTCATCGCCAGGCTGAAGGCCTCCGGTGGCACCTGCCACCTGTTGGGCCTGCTGTCGCCGGGCGGCGTGCATTCGCATCAGGAACACGCGGTCGCGCTGGCGAAGATCCTGCACGAGGCCGGCGTGAAGACTGTCGTCCATGCCTTCACCGACGGTCGCGATAGTCCGCCTCGCTCCGGCGCCGACGACATCGCGTGGCTGCGCAAGAGCCTGCCGCCGGAGATCCCGATCGCCACGGTGTCCGGGCCGCTATTATGCGATGGACCGCGACAAGCGCTGGGATCGGGTTGCCAAGGCGTACGCCGCCATGGCCGAGGCGGAAGCGCCGCACTTCGCCGACGCCAGCGTGGTGATGACGGAGGCCTATGCGCACGACGTGACCGACGAATTCGTCGTTCCCGCCTGCATCGGCGAATACAAGGGCATGCAGGACGGCGACGGCATCCTGTGCTTCAACTTCCGCGCCGACCGGGTGCGCGAAATCCTCGCGCGCCCTGCTGGAGCCGGATTTCGACGGCTTCCCCCGCAAGCGGGTGATCCGGTTCGCCGCCGCCGCCGGCATGACGCGCTATTCCGACGAGTTGGCGCCGTATCTCGGCGTGCTGTTCCCGCCGGAACCGCTGACCCACATCCTGGGCGAGGTGGTGGCCGAAGCCGGACGCACCCAGCTGCGCACCGCGGAGACCGAGAAATTCGCGCACGTCACCTACTTCCTGAACGGCGGCCGGGAGACGGTCTTCCCCGGCGAGGACCGCATCATGGTGCCGTCGCCAAAGGTCGCCACCTACGATCTGCAGCCCGAGATGTCGGAGCCGGAACTTGCCGACAAGGCAGTGGCAGCGATCGATTCCGGGAAGTACGACCTGATCGTGCTGAACTTCGCCAACCCCGACATGGTCGGCCACACCGGCAGCCTGCCCGCCGCCATCAAGGCGGTGGAGACTGTCGACGCCGGGCTTGGCCGGATCGCCGCCGCGGTGCGAAAAGCAGGGCGGCGCGTTGCTGATCACCGCCGATCACGGCAACTGCGAGCTGATGCGGGACCCGGCAACCGGCGGACCGCACACGGCACACACCACCAATCCGGTGCCGGTGGTGCTGGTGGGCGGCGGCGCGACCGCGCTCGAAAGACGGCAGGCTGGCCGACGTGGCGCCGACGCTGCTGGATCTGATGGGCCTGAAGCAACCGGACGAAATGACCGGGCACCTCGCTGATCCGTGCCGATACGGCGCGCGCGGCGGAGTGGACGTTCTGCCGCTGATCGGCCCTGGTGCTCTTGCGGTCGCCCTGGCTACGGTCGCCGCCCAGCCGGCCCGGCCGCCCAACCGAAGATGTGACCCGCCAACAGATGGAGCAGGCTGAACGTCCCGTGCGGCCGAACTGGCGACGCAGCAGGCGGCTGCCGCCCGCGCTGCCGCTGCGGCGGCTGATGCGCAGCGGCTGACGGCGGATCGCGTCGCCGCCGCGGCGAAGTTGCGGGAGGCCGAGACGGCCACCGCCGATGCCGCCGCTCGCATGGACCAGCTCGCGGCTGATCGTCGCGAGGCCCAGGCGGCCTTGGATGCCCGGGCCGAGGAAATGCAGCCATTGCTGCCGCTGATCGAGCGTCTCTCGCTGTTCCCGGCCGAAACCCTGCTGGCGGTACCGTCTCAGCCGGAGGACACGTTGCGCGGCGTACTGGTGCTGCGCGGCCTCGCGAGCCAGGTTGGCCAGGAAGCCGTGGCGCTGCGCCGCGAACAGGCCCGGCTGGCGGCAGCGACGCAGGCGGCGCAGGCCGAGGTGCCGAAACTGGCGGCGGCGGAGGCAGCCCAGCAGACGGAGGCGTTGGCGCTCGATCAGCAGATCGAGGCAGCCGAAGCGGGCCGCCGGCAAGCCGAGGAGGACGCCTCCGCCGCCGCGCAGCGCGCCGCCACCGCGGCGTCCAGGGCGGACAACCTGCGCACCGTGCTGGCCGATCTCGACACCCAGCGCAGAGAAGAAGCCGCGCACGCCCAGGCGGCGGCTACCCGCGCGGACCGCCTGAAGCACACCGGCGAGGCCGCCGCCGCGCGGCAGCAGCAGGTTGCGCTGGAACCTCCGACCGGGGCCGGGACCATCGCGACTTCCGCCCAGCCACACGGCCAGCTCACCGCGCCTGTCGCGGGAACCATCGTCCAGTCCTGGGGCGACGCCACTGAAGGCGGTCCTGCCACCGGACTGCTTTATCATGCTCCACCGGCCGCGCACGTCGTCTCGCCATGCGGCGGACGGGTGGTATTTGCCGAACCTTTCCGCAGCTACGGGTTGTTGTTGATCGTCGATTGCGGCGGCGGCTATCATGCCGTGCTGGCGGGTTTCGACCGGCTCGACGCCAAGGTCGGCCAGCAGATCGCGGCCGGGGAACCGGTTGGCGTGATGCCGTCCTGGCAGCCCGGCGTTTCCGGCAACCGGCCGGCCCTGTATGTCGAGTTGCGGCACGATGGGCAGGCGGTGAACCCGGCGCCGTGGTTGAAAGCGAGCGGTTGAGGGCGCGAAATGGCGTCATGGCCGCACTTATCCCTGCCAGCGTCAGCGGCAGTAGTACTGGTGGCCGGGGCTTCGGCCGACGGCGACGCCTGAACGTGATGGGGAGCGATACCTCTCCCAGACTTTAGAATTGAACACTGGACGGCAGAACCCAGTGCGCGCGAAAAGATGATCTTCCCTATCTTATGCTAAAAGATGCGCCGGCCCGGACGGCATCGGCGCTCAGAGGATGAAAACGAATGGACTTTCGCTCCCATCGGTTGCGTACCGGCCTGCTGCTTGGCACGGTCTTTGTCGCAGGGGTTGCCATTGGGCCAGCCTCCGGCCTGATCGCCCGCCATTTTGGCTACGATTTCGGCATCACCTCGGCCTTGGCCCAGGACAGCAGCAACCGCGCCGACACCTATCGTCTGCTGACCCTGTTCGGCGACGTGTTCGAACGTGTGCGCGCCGAGTACGTCGATCCGGTCACCGACAAGGACCTGGTCGAGAATGCCATCAACGGCATGCTGACCGGTCTTGATCCGCATTCCAGCTACATGAACGCGAAGCAGTTCCGCGACATGCAGGTGCAGACCAAGGGCGAGTTCGGCGGCCTCGGCATCGAGGTTACCCAGGAGAACGGCTACATCAAGGTGATCAGCCCGATCGATGACACGCCGGCGGCGAAGGCCGGGGTCAAGGCCGGCGACATCATCACCGCGCTGGACGGCAAGACCGTGCAGGGTCTGTCGCTACAGGATTCGGTCGACGAAATGCGCGGCCTGCCGAACTCGAAGATCACGCTGACCATCAAGCGCGCGGGCGTCGATAAGCCGATCGAGCTCTCCATGCTGCGGGAGATCATCCATATCCAGGTCGTCAAGCAGCGGATGGAACCGGATGACATCGGCTACGTGCGCCTGACCCAGTTCACCGAACAGGCCGACGCCGGCATCAAGCAGGCGGTAAAGACGCTGAAGCAGCAGGCGGGGGGCAAACTGAAGGGGCTGATCCTCGACCTGCGCAACAATCCGGGCGGCCTGCTGGATCAGGCAGTGGCGGTATCCGGCGACTTCATCGACCAGGGCGAAATCGTCTCCACCCGTGCACGCCACGCCGAGGACGGCCAGCGCTGGGATGCCAAGGGCGACGACATCATTCCGGGCGTGCCGCTGGTCGTGATGATCAACGGCGGTTCGGCTTCCTCCAGTGAGATCGTCTCCGGGGCGCTGCAGGATCACCATCGCGCGGTGCTTCTCGGCACCCGAAGCTTCGGCAAGGGGTCGGTGCAGACAGTCATTCCCCTGCCGGGCAACGGCGCCATGCGCCTGACCACGGCGCGCTACTACACGCCGTCCGGGCGATCGATCCAGGGCCTCGGCATCAAGCCCGACGTGCCGGTCCAGGAATCGCGCGAGGAGCAGCCGCAGTTCGGGCCGGAGCGTGAGGCCGACCTCAATCATATCCTGAAGAACGAGGGCGGCACGCCACCGGACGCGCCGGTGCCACCGAGAACCGATCTGCCACCGATCGCCAAAGAGATTCCTGACAAGCCACCGGTGGGCTTCCCGAAGTTCGATCCAGCCAAGCCTGACGACACCGACTTCCAGTTGCAGCAGGCGGTGGTGCTGGCGAAGGCGATGGCGGCGCAGACCCACACCACCGCCAACTGAATTTTCCGGCGTTGGCGGGACGCTGGGACGGTACTGAGCCAGGGCGGCGTTTTGGGTCGCTGGTTGCGGGATGGCGCGGCCTTGGGGTGTTCTGGCTCGTCATCGTGCTGCTGCTGGCCGGCGGCGGCGTGACGCTGCAGCTTCTTGGGCCACCGGCACCGCCAGCCAAGGTCGCCGTCCAGACGCCGCCGCCAAGCCAGGTCGCCGGCGCCGCACCCGCAGTCTCCCCAGCCTGCCAAGCCCTTGCCGCTGGCAGCAGCAGTCAAGGCTGCTGCGGGGCCGCGCCCCGGGCGGGATACGCCGGGACCGATCGCCGATCCGGATCCGGCCCTGCTGGAGCCGGTCGCCGGCACCTCGGGTGATCTCCTGCCACGCATCTCGTCTGATGGCCGCATGCCGATGCAGGTCTACGCCGCCGGGTTCGACAGCAGCACGCGACGGCCGCGGGTCGGGCTGTTGCTGGCGGGCGTAGGCCTGAATCAGGCGGATAGTGAAAACGCCATCCGTTCGCTGCCCGGCGGCATCACCCTGGCGATTTCACCGTATGCCCAAAATCTCGCGCAACTGCTGGTCGCCGCACGATTGGCGGAGCACGAATATCTGCTGTCCATTCCGATGGAGCCGCAGGGATTTCCGCTGAACGATCCCGGCCCGCAGGCGCTGATGACCAATCTGCCCCCGGAGGAGAACACCACCAAGCTGGACTGGGCGCTGTCGCGCATCGCTGGCTACGTCGGCGCGACCGGCGCATTGGGCAGCCTGCGCGGCGAGCGGTTCGCCTCCTTGCCGGACCAGATCAACCCGGTGCTGGCGGAACTCGCGCATCGCGGTCTGCTGTACGTCGATCCCCGGCCGGGGACGCGTCGCCGCTGCCGGCGGTATGGAGCAGGAGTGTCGATCTCGTGGTCGACGAACCGCCTACCGCGGCAGAGATCGACGACAAGCTGGCGCAGCTTTCGCGGCTGGCGCGCGAGAAGGGCAGTGCGCTCGGGCTTGCCGGGGTGGTCGGGCCGGTGACGATCGAGCGGATCGCCAACTGGGCGAACGGGTTGACGGCTGACGGGCTGGCACTCGCCCCGGTCAGCGCCCTGGTGCGGCCGCCGGCGCCGGAAGGGGCGACGCAATGAACGATCCGGCACTGCCATTCCTCTGCCATATCGACCGAACGTCGGGGCCGTCCTGTTCAATCGTCATGGCAAGGTGTTCGTCGCCCGGCGCGCCGACCTGCCCAATGCGGAAGGCCCTGCCGGCGGCTGGCAATTGCCGCAAGGCGGCATCGACGGGACGGAGGACCCGCGATCGGCGGTGCTGCGCGAACTGGCGGAGGAAATCGGCACCGACCGTGCCGAGATCATCGGCGAACATCCCGATTGGCTGACCTACGATCTGCCGGCGCACCTGGTCGGCGTGGCGCTGGGCGGACGCTATCGTGGCCAGAAGCAGCGCTGGTTCGCGTTGCGCTTCACCGGCGAGGACAGCGACGTCAGGCTGGATCTTGATCCGCATCCGGAATTCGATGCATGGCGCTGGGCGGACCTGAGCGAGCTGCCGGCGCTGGCGGTGGATTTCAAGTTGCCGATCTATCGGATCCTGGCGCGATCATTCGCCCGTTTCGCCGCGCCGTGAGGCATCGAGCAGCGCCTGGCGCCGCTCCTCCACTCGCTTGTCGTTGGCCTTTTCGACCTTGGTACGGCCATGGCGGACGCGATTCCGCTGCGCCGCCACGGTAGCGTCGTCCCGCTCGCGGAGCTTCTTGGCGCGTCGGAGGTTGACGATCTCGCCCATAACGCCATCCTGCTCATCGAGGACCGCAGACACAACCGAGAGGAAACCCATGGGCAGCACGATCGACCTCAAGGCCGCCGACGGCTTCACGCTTTCCGCCTACACCGCCGGACCGACGAGTGCGAACAAGGGGATCGTGGTGATCCAGGAGATTTTCGGAGTCAACCACCACATGCGCGAGATGGCCGACCGCTTCGCGGCGGCGGGCTACGCGGTGTGCGCGCCGGCGTTGTTCGACCGCGTCGAGAAGGGTGTGGAGCTGGGCTACACGGCGGACGACATCGCCAAGGGCCGCGACTATCGCATGAAGCTGGACGACGCGAAGGTGATGGCCGATGTCGAGGCTGCGGCGAAGCACCTCGCCGGCAAGAAACTCGCCATCGTCGGCTACTGCTTCGGCGGCACGGTCGCCTGGTGGGGTGCTACCCGCAGCCACAGCTTCGCCGCGGCGTCCTGCTGGTACGGCGGCGGCATCGCCGGGACCAAGGACGAGAGGCCGAACTGCCCGGTGCAGATGCATTTCGGCGAGAAGGACGCGTCGATCCCGATGACCGACGTGGAAGCCGTTCGCGCCGCCCAGCCGAAGGCGGAGACCTACGTCTACATGGGCGCTGGCCACGGTTTTGGCTGCGACGAGCGCGGCAGCTTCAGCAAGCCGGATTACGAACTGGCCCAGCAGCGCACATTGGCATTCTTCGCCAAGCACGTTGGTTGACCGGCGGGGGCTGATCGGCGGGCGTACGCGCTGTTCACAAGGGCAGCGTGCGCCGGGCAAGGACTGTGCAGGCGACGAACCAACCGGTAAGCAGCGTGTTTCAGCCACGAAGCCGGTGGAGGGGCGGGCATGACGTCACGCGGAATCGCAGCCGCGATCGGGCTGATGCTGTGTACCGCGCCGATGGCGTCGGCGACAACTCCGCCGCCCGACAGCCCGGCGGCGTTGCAGGAGGCGCAGAAGCTCGCCCAGTTGCCGCCGGTCCGGCTGGTGGGTTCCCGTCCGGATCATTCCGGCCGGGTGCAGAAGGGCCGTGCTTCCTACTATGCGCATCGGTTCAACAATCGGAAGATGGCCGACGGCAGTCGCTTCGATCCGAATTCTAACGTTGCCGCCAGCAAGACCTTGCCATTCGGTACCACGGCGAAGGTGACCAATCTGCGGAACGGCAAATCGGCAATGGTCCAAGTTGAGGACCGCGGACCCTACATCCGCGGCCGTGTCGTGGACCTTACCCCAAAAGTCGCTGGACAGCTTGATATCCGCAAGGACGGCGTGGCTCCGGTGGTCGTCGCGCCAATTGCCGTGCCGCAGAAGGATGGCGCGGTGAAGCTGGGCGCCGGAGCGGCGGAGACTGATCCGCAGGAGGTCGAGAAGGCCACCCGCGAAACGGAAGCTGCCATGCGCTGAACCCGGATTGGGCGGGCTGACTTTCGTCGCAGCGCAGTATGGCCGGCGTGTTTTGCCGCGGTTGATGCGTCGTCCGCCTGCCCGATCCGCTGCGTCGTCCGCCTGCCCGATCCGCGACAATCATCCGGTCGATGTAGATGAAGCGGCGAAGTGGCTTGCGGAACCGATTGAAGACCGCGCCTTCGCAGCGGGCGTCTTGGCCCGGTCCACCATTGCAGCGAGATTATCGGCATGGGGTGCGCGCGATGCCGTGCGCGTATGAGGACGCGGTGCGTCCGATTGCCCTGCTGCCGCATGGCTCGGACATTGCCCAATCCCGCGCGCGTCCACTAGCGTGCCCACTGAAAGCGGAAGGCGCGACCGATGAGCGAGAGCAAGCCGAACGGACCGGAGGCGGTGCGCCGCAGCACGCAGTCGTTCTTCTTCGAATCGGACATCTTCTCCGCCAGCCGTCTGCTGGCACGCCGCGCGCGACCTGGTGGCGTGGTGCACGAAGCGGCGCGCGCCATCCCGGTGTTCCGCGACTGCGACGTACTGGTGGTGGGCGGCGGCCCGTCCGGCACCGCGGCTTCCGTCGCGGCCGCGCGCACCGGCGCCGACGTGGTGCTGTTGGAGCGCTACAATCACCTTGGCGGACTTTCCACCGGCGGTCTGGTCATCTGGATCGATCGCATGACCGACTGGTCCGGTGCGCAGGTCATCCGCGGCATCGCAAGCGATCTGCTGGATCGGCTGCCGAAAGATGCGATCGCCGGACCGCCGCGCGGTCTGTGGGGCAGCGCGGATGAGGCCACCGCCGCGTATTGGCGCGAACGCACCGCCGCGTACCATGGCATCGTCACGTGGTCGCCGACGATCGATCCCGAACGATTGAAACTCGCCAGCCAGGAACTGGTGCTGGAGAGCGGTGTGCAGTTGCTGCTGCACGGATTGGGTGCGGCGCCGATCCTGGAAGACGGACGCGTCGCCGGCGTGGTGTTCGAGAGCAAGGAGGGACGGCTGGCAATCCGCGCGCGCGTCACGGTGGACTGCACCGGCGACGGCGACATCTTCGGCCGTGCCGGCGCCGGCGGCGACACGGACATCGAGGAGCGCGACATCCATCATTGCATGAACACCGCGTGGCTGTTCGGCGGCGTCGACATGGCGCGCTGGATCGCATTCAAGTCCGGTGATGCCGCTGGGTTCGCGGCGTTCATGGATCGCGGACGCGCGTTGTGCGGCGGATTGTTCGAGCGGCCGTTCGTGTCGTGGCGCAACGATGTGGCGCTGTTCATGGGACCTCGGCTGTCCGGCTATTCCGCGGTGGATATCCAGGACCAGACGGAAGTGGAGGTGTGTTCGCATCGGCTGATGGCGCTGCACCTGGATGCATATCGGGCACATGCGCCGGGATTTGCCGATGCATTCCTGATGCTGTCGGCGCCGCAGCTTGGCGTCCGGCATTCGCGGCGGTTGCCCGGCGTGGCGCGGGTGCTGCGCGAGCGGTGGAACGATGCGGCGCCGCATGCCGATGAGATTGGCGTGTCGCCGTCGCTGTCGCCGAAATTGCCGCCGGTGTCGGTGCCGTATGGCTGCCTGGTGCCACGCACGTTGGATGGCCTGTTGGCGGCGGGACGCCATGTGTCGAGCGATGCCGCGAGCCATTCGTTCCTGCGCGAGATTCCGCAATGCTGGTTGACCGGGCAGGCGGCCGGTGTCGCGGCAGGGGTGGCGGTGAGGCACGGCGTGGTGCCGCGCGCGGTGCCGATTGGCGAGGTGCAGGCGGAACTGCTGCGGCAGGGCGCGTTTGTGCGGGTGGCGGCGGAGGCCTTGATGCAACCGGACGCGACGCCAGCTAAAGTGGAAGTGTGAGGGCGCCATGGCTGCGACACTGATTATAGATCCCGTGCTCGTCCGCTTCCGCAAGGCGTTGGATGAGGTGTATCGCGACCGGCTGGAACGGGTGGTGCTGTTCGGCTCGCGCGCGCGCGGCGATGCGCATGTCGATTCCGACTACGACGTGGAAGACCGCGGCGCGGAACTCAACCGTTTAGCCGATCTGAGCACCAGCCTCATCGATGAAACGGGTGAGTTCGTGCACGCGATGCCCTACCGCGCCGGCGCCTATAACGAACGCACACCGCTGATGCTCGGCATCCGCACCGACGGCATCGACCTTTGAAGCCAGAGGCCGCCGCCTTTCTCGGCAAGGCCCGTGTGTGTCTTGCCAAGGCGGACGGCATGATTGACCGCTGGCCTGACGAAGCCGGGCGTGAAGCGTATCTTGCAGGCTTGCATGCCGCACAGGCATTGATCGTTGAAATCACGGGCGATGTGGTGAAGCGACATCTCAGGGCGCAACGTGAACTGGCACGGCTGACGAAGGATCTGCTGGCCGCACCGACGCCGGCAGCGGCAGACCGGATTCCTGAACGCGAAGCCGGGCTGCCCCATCGTGGATGGTCCTGCCCGTGCCGCTGGTAGCGGCGCGTGGCTCAACCGGCTGCGATCCAGTCCACGACCCGTTCAGCGACCATGATCACTGTCGCATGGATGCCCCCTGACCTCGGGATGCGTGGCATCACCGACGCATCGGCGACCCACAGCCCCTGAATGCCTTTGACCTGGCAATGCTGGTCGACGACCGCCATCGCATCCGCGTCCGGCCCCATCCTGCAGGTGCCCGACACGTGCCTGGCCGAGCCGACGGTCTGGCGTATCCAGCGGTCCAGGGCGTCGTCGTCCGCCAGGACATCGTCCGTCGGGTGGATCCGATGATCGGCCACGTCGCGATATGAGTCCGAAGCCAACAGCCGGATCGCCATGCGAAGTCCTTCGCGGACCCTGCGAGCGTCATTCGGATGCTGGAGATAGCGATAGTTGAAGCACGGCTGCACGCTGGGGTCGGCGGAGGCCAGCCTGACGTATCCCGCGCCGTCGGGCAGTCCGAGTGTGCAGGAGATCCGCGCAACCCTTTCAGGGGGCACGTCCCCGTTCAGGAACTTCGTCCGCACACCCGGCACGCGCTCCTGGCGCTCATCGATCATCGGGGTGGTTCGCAGCACCATATCGTTGGTGGCATTCGAGCCTTCGGCCGTATAGTGCAGGCTGAAGTGCGCCGCATCGGTGTGTGCGTCGAGCGAGATGCCGTCCTTCACCTTGAACGTTACCTGGGCGCTGAGGTGGTTCCAAAGGTTCTCGCCGACACCAGGCGCATCGCGCACTGTCGGGATGCCGAACTGCCGCAGTTGATCCGCCGGGCCGATGCCGGACAGCATGAGCAACTGGGGCGATCGGATCGCCCCCGTGCTGAGCACCACCCGGTCGGCTTCGACGTGGAAGACTTTGCCGCCGCTCTCCACCTCCACGCCGACGGCCTTGCCATCCCGGATCGCGATCTTCCGCACGAAGCACCCGCCACGCACCGTCAGGTTCAAATGATGGCGCACCGGATTGAGATGCGTCATCGCCGTGCTCATGCGCACGCCGTCCAGGTTGTTCGTGGGTGACACCCCAAGGCCGGCAGGGTGCAGGCCGTTGGTGTCGTCCGTGGCGGGGAATCCCGCCTGCGTACAGGCAGCATGGAACGCCTGCTGGATGGCAAGCCGAGGGCCGGACTGGCGGCGCCTGACGGGCATCGGGCCGTCCGAGCCGTGGCAATAATTGTCCTGGACGTCGAGATCGCGTTCCGATCTGCGGAAGTACGGCAGCACTTTATCATACGACCATTCGTCGTTGCCGAGCGCCGCCCAGGAATCGAAATCCTCGGGGAAGCCGCGTTGCATGGCCTGGCCGTTGATCGACGATCCGCCGCCGATCACTTTGCCCTGCGCCACGTGGATCGGCCCTTGCTCCTGCGTGATGGTACCGCGCAAGGCCCAGTTGTGTCGCGAGTTCCGGAGCTTCGGCGAAGCGCGTGTGGCCGAATTTGACGTCGTCAGGGAGATTGGCCGGATCGGGATAGTCCGGCCCGGCTTCGAGCAGCAGAACGGACAGATGCTCTTGCGCCGCGAGCCGGCCGGCCAGCACAGATCCGGCCGCACCACCGCCTGCGATCACCACGTCATACTTCATGGATGTTCCCCCTTCAGCCGAGATGTCCCTGTTTTTGGGACCGGCACGCACTATCGTTCGACTTTTCGCGGTGCCGCGCAACGCGGCGGGCGGTGTGGGGCGATGGGGGACGCTTGGTGGTTCGGGTTGGGGGCCCGCGGCAGGGGCATCTCTGCGGGTGGGGCGAGAAGCCTTGATGCGCTCGGGTGCGTCGCCAGATAGAATGGATGTATGAGGGAGCCATGGCGAACGCGACGGAACCCCTGGTCATTGAAAGCACCGCCGGCGAGGTAGCGGCCGAACTCGCGCGCCGTGGGGTTGCACCGGAACAGCGCGTGACGATCACCATTGAACCGGACGAACCTGCCGACTGGATCGCCAAGGTCAGGCAATTTTCTCGACCCAAAGTCATAGAGGCGGGTTGGTCGGATGAAGATATCGAACGGCTGATCAAACAGGCTCAAGGGGAAGTTAAGTCTGGTCCTGGATGAGGATTGTCGTCGATACCAACGTCTTCGTCAGTGCAGCACTCAAGCAGTCGTCTTGGCCCGGTGCGGTTATCAGGTGGATCGACGTGTTCGGCGGGCTGCTCAAGAGTTCGGCTACCGAAGCGCAACTCATTGAGGTTCTGCAGCGCCCCTATTTCACGTCGAAGCTGCCGCCATTCTATCTCGACGAGGTGCTGCGGATGTTGGCCGGCGCGGAGCTTGTGACGATTGGCGAACGCATCGCGGCCTGTCGTGACCCGACCGACGACAAGATTCTCGAACTGGCCGTCAATGGCCATGCGGACGTGATCGTATCTGGCGATCTCGATCTCCTCGCGCTTGGTCCCTTTCGAGGCATTCCCGTTGTCGCACCAGCAACGTTCGCGCAGGGTGTGAAAGGCTGAGCAGCCTTCCCGCCGACGCGATCCGGAGACCCGAAAATGGGCCAGACGAAGGCGCCCCAATGCGACTGCCGCGGTCCGTCAAGGGCAGAGGTCGAGCGACGGGCCAAGGCGGGCGGGATCTGCGTCAACCATTTCGTCGCCACCGCGGTGGCCGAGAAGCTCGCGGCCATGGTACCGCCGTGTTCTTCGCGGAGCGGCACGCGTGGGCGGACTTCAAGGTGTTCGGTCGACTGATCTGACACACAAGGGCGGAGATACAGCGGGGGAACCCCCTGCAGCGCGCAATTCCGCGACGCTGGCTGACCGGGCAGGCGGAGGTGCTGCTGCGAGGGAACTTCTGCTAATGCCGATGAAGGTGGTGGTGGGGTGTAGAAGCTGCCCGGAACCCCATAGCAGCAAACTCGGATGTCAGTATTTCTGTCCCTAGCTTGCTTCACAATCGACAATAGTACTAACGGACCCGTCGCTGTTTCTCACGCTTCTCTTCTTCCGCGGGAGGAACGTGCCTTCCACATTTCGAGCTTGTTGAGCGCACCCATAAGCTCGACCAGCTTCCCAACGCCAATCTTGGCAATTCGAGTCAAATCACGATCGACGCTCTCACGACCTTCCGGACGGGCTATTAGAATATAATCTCCGGGCCTTAGCTCATTTGGTCGCGCGTAATAATCTGCATCAGTAAAATGATATTGGTCAGCAAGCCATACCCTGACGGCATCCCGATGCTTTCGACGTGCAAGCTCATAGATTATTTCGCTTTCTACCCGCAGTCGCTCGAACAACTCGACTGCGGAATGCTCGCGCATGCAAGCCTCGAAGAACTGAAGAATGGTGTAATAGAGGTTTGTTCCCATATCTTACCTCCCGCAGACGTTCACATTTGAGTAAAAATGCACGAAGCAGCCGAGTTTGGGTAGCATGAAATATCTGAAGATGGAGGCGCCTATTGAAGGTTCGACGGAATCTGCTGCGCACCGTACAAAGGCGAATAGCTCCCTGCCAACTCTTGCTAACTATCAGGACATCTACGTCGTTCATCCGCTGGCAACGCGTGCAGAAAGAACCAAACAACGTGGCCCATAGGATGTCAGGCTTGTCTCTGACATTATAGGGGAGCCATCTACAAATCTCACGCTCGTTTATGTGCGTACTCACGGAGGACCCATTCAATCCCGGAAGGAAACTGATGGTCTCGGTAGTCAATTCCCTCATCGTCAACGTGTGCCGCGAAGGCATCGATGTGCACCAATAAGCTTGTAAATAAGGGCTTATGCTCTTCGGGCACTGAGGCAAACTGTGCTGTCACTTCAGCAGCTATCGCACGATTGTTTTGGACGATTCGCGGTCTATACGAATACCAAAGCGATAGGTCCATACGGACAGGTCCAACGGCGTCTCGACCAGAGTTCGGGCCGAAGTTGACGAACATCCTGCGATTTTCATCCATCAGCGGCAAGATGGCGCGACAAAGGCTGGGAAAGTCTGGAGTTGGCAACTGGAACGAGGCATCCTGCGGCTCGACAGAAGTCCTGGCAGCTGGCAGTCTTATCAGGTCACCAATGGCCGGCTTCTGGAATTGTGGCTGAGACGTCAGAAACCGATACAGGGCTTCATACTGATCAGGTATCTGCTCAACCGGGCTGAATGACGGATTCCCCGTCGAGGACTGCGAGAATTGCCCGATACGCATCCTTTCCTCGTCGCGCTGCGGTTCCGACGACGGATCGAACGCCGGCGAACAGGTCGGCACCCCATGTTGAACGGAAGCCACCTGTGACTTTGCGGTAGGTGGCGGTGGGTCGTAACTCCCGCTCGCTGCCATTGTTATCCGGCGGGACATCGGGATGTTCGAGAAAAGTGAACAAGTGACCGCGCACCTTCCCGTAACGCTTTCGCAGGCGCCTGCCATGGTGGTTGGTGGGTGCCAGCACCATGATCGCGTTCAACTCGTGATCCAGCCTGGCCTGATAGGTGCGCCGCGTGCTCTCGGCCAGTCGCTTGCGCCGCCGCGCCAGCACGACAGCCCGCAGCAGCAGTGCCTTCATGCGTGGGGCAAAGATCGTATCGCCTGCCTCGATAGCGTATTTGCAGTCACGCAGTTGGTGCGCCAGGCAGACCTGCCATAGATCGGCATGCCCCTGCTGCGCGCCATACAGGTCCGAGACCCAGATGCTTGGCCGATGACCTGCCATCGTCTCGGTGATGACGTTGGCGGCGCGGCTATTGCGCACAACATGGATCACCACCTGATCGTTCTGAAACACCCAATTCCAATGGGTGCGACCGTCGATGCGCACCGAGGTCTCGTCCGAACAGACGATCCGCGAACGACGCAGCCGAGCAAGAATGGCTGCGACCTCGCTGTCGAAACAGGGCTTCGCGCGCTGCAACATCGCATCCAACGCACCTTCGCTGATCTGCAGCGCATAGAGGTGCTGAAACATCTGGGTCAGGCGGCGGTAACTGATTGCGTGGGTGAAACGCAGATAGATCGCCAGCGCCACGATGTTTATGCTGAACGGCGAGCCGTCTTGCAGGCTCGCGGGTATCGCCGCCAGGGTTACCCCTCCGCAGCACGGGCAATGTCCGGCGTAGCGTTCCACGCGGGTCACCATGGGGCGCACTACAGGGAGGTCGATCTTATCGTAACGACCGTGCAGCACCTGATCGGCATCTGTCAGCGCGGATTGGCAATGCGCGCAGGCGGCGGCTTTCGCGGTCACCGTCTCGTCAGGATGGCAAGTCAGCGGACGGCCACCCCCTTTGCGACCCAAGCTGCCGGTGCGTGGTCCAACACGCTTGGCCTGCTCCGGCTGATTCGGCTTCTGACCCTTCGACGGCGGTAGGCTGGAATTGTCCGGTGTCTTCGACGGTTCGCCGAGCCTCGCTTCGAGCGCCGTCACCCGAGCCGTCAGGCTCTGCACCTGCGCCCACAGCGCCCGGATCAGGGCGTCCTTCTCGGCGTGGCTCAGGTGGCTGAGGTCGGCAAGCTCGGTCACGCCCTGGGTTAGAATCGACTTACACGTGAGCGTGTCAAATATTTTTTGCGCCAGTCAGACCGTGGGCCAATTACCCCTCAAACCGGGGTCGAGCAGATACGATCGTCGTATGAAGAAAAGACGGCGAGCGCTGTGTGTGAATAATTCACACCTTGCCGGAGTAATCGTGCAGACAGGATAACACTTTTGTACCGTGCCCCTCCCATAGAAGTCTCGGCTTGCTCAAAGCCTTCCACAAATCGCGGGCTGAGGACGATTAGCAGGTAGTTCCGCGCCATCTGCTTCTCCATCCACTTGGGCCAGCCCTCCGAAGGGTGGGGTTCATACTGGTCAATCATGGCATCGACCCCTTCGTGCCCGAGCCGGTCGGCAAGAGTTCGCACCCGCACTTTGTGAGGTTCCGTATCATGAGCATATGAGATGAATGCGGTCGGTACCATATATCAGCCAAGTCCTACGATTATCCCGCTGGGGGATAGAATTTAGCACTTGGTTCCCCTAGAACAAGATATCTGATCGATTTCCCGGGAAAGCGCGTCAAGGAACTCAGCCGAGATAGCGAGCGCCGTCCGATGTCGCCAGCCACGCATTCCTGCGCCAGCCCGCTGCGACAACGATGTAATCAGGACCACCCCATGCAGTTCGGCATCCACCTCCCCCACGCCGGTGAGCGCGCCACACCCGCCCTGATCCGCCGCTTCGCGCTCCAGGCCGAGGCGCTGGGCTTCGATGACATCTGGGTCAGCGAGCACATCATCCTCCCCCGCACCCAGTTCCCGCGAAAGCTGCCGTTCTACGAGCCCGTCCTCACCCTCACCTGGGTCGCCGCGGTTACGGAACGCGTCAAACTTGGCACCTCCGTCCTGGTGCTGCCGATGCGCCATCCGATCCCATTGGCGAAGGAACTGGCCACGCTGCAGAACCTCTCCGACGGCCGTCTCATCCTGGGCGCCGGCGTCGGCTGGCTCGCGCTGGAATTCGCAGCACTCGGCGCGCCGTTCCACGAGCGGGGCCGCCGCATGGACGAAGGCATCGCGCTGATGCGCGCCGTGTGGACGCAGGACCCGGTGACGTTTGCCACCCAGTACATCCCGGCCGAAATCACCGATATGACGATGACGCCGCTGCCGATTACGCCGATCCCGCTGTGGATCGGCGGCAACTCCGATGCCGCACTCCGTCGCACCATCCGCCTCGCCGACGGCTGGCACGGCTCGCGCGAATCGCCGGAGCAGACAGCGGCGATCGTGCAGCGGCTGCGCGCGGAACGGCCAGGCACGGACTTCACTATCTCGATGCGGGTGAACTGGAACGGCCGCGACCTGGGCGAACTGCGCGAGCGCATCGCGGCCTATGAAGCGGCCGGCGTACAGCACATCATGGTGGCGTCGGACCTGCTGCGGTCCGCTGACATCGACAACTGGGATGCTATCATCGAGGGCGTCGGCCGGTTGGTCGCCGAGGGGAGTGCGCCATGAGACTTGGAATCCATCTGCCGCATGCCGGCGAACAGGCGACACCGGCGCTGATCCGGCGCCACGCGATCCGCGCCGAGGCGCTGGGGTTCGACGATGTCTGGGTCAGCGAGCACATCATCGTGCCGCGCAAGCAATTTCCGCGCTCACCGCTGTTCTACGATCCTGTGGTGACGCTGAGCTATGTTGCCGCGGTGACCGAACGCGTGCGTCTCGGCACGACAGTATTGGTGCTGCCGATGCGGCATCCGCTGCCGCTCGCGAAGGAGCTGGCGACGCTGCACAACCTGTCCAACGGGCGGCTGATCCTGGGCGCCGGCGTCGGCTGGCTGGAACCTGAATTCGCTGCTCTCGGTGTGCCGTTCAAGGAACGGGGACGGCGGATGGACGAGGGCATCGCGATGATGCGCGCGGTGTGGACGCAGGATCCGGTGACGTTCGAGGCGAAATACATTCCGGCGAAGATCGCCGACATGACGATGCTGCCACAGCCGATCAGCCACATTCCGCTGTGGATTGGCGGCAGTTCGGATGCGGCGCTGAGGCGCACGACGCGTATTGCCGATGGTTGGCATGGCAGCCGCGAAACACCGGAGGAGGTGGCGCCGATCGTGCAGCGTCTGCGTGCCGACAGGCCGGGTGCCGGGTTTACCGTCTCGATGCGGATGCAGTGGAACGGGCGCGATCAGGGCGAGCTGCGGGACCGTGTCGCGGCGTATGATGCGGTCGGCGTGCAGCACTTGCTGGTAGCGCCGGAGAACCGCGAGGTGGATGACTGGGATGCGGTGATTGAAGGCGCCGGACGGTTGGTGAGCGGATAGCGGCGATGATGCCGACCTCTGTTGTCCTTGCGAGCGGGGCGTAGCAATCTCGGGCGAGTTGGACGCTTCGCCGGTTGGGCGCTTCGCCGGTTGGGCACCTTGATCGAGATTGCCGCGCCGCCACTCTCCTCGCGATGACAGGAAATCAGACGGTCCGCCACTCACTTGCCACGAAGATCCGCGCGTTGCTGGCGACGTCGGCCGGCGGCGCCATCGCCAAGAAGCCGGCTACGCTGACTTACGGGCTCGAGGAACTGCCGCCCGCGATGGTGACTTGGATAAGCGCGGTGCAGCACGTCGGCGTATCGGCAATCTTCATGGTCTATCCCCTGATCATTGCGCGCCAGGCCGGACTGACGCGGGAGCAGACCACCAATATCCTGCAACTGGGGTTCGTGGCCCTGGCTTTCGCGACGGTGCTGCAAGCCCTGCCGCGCGGCCCGATCGGCAGCCGCCTGCTCGCGCCTTCGATTTTCACCGGCATTTATCTCGCGCCTTCCCTGCTGGCGGTGAAGGCCGGTGGCATGCCGCTGGTGTGGGGCATGACAATCTTCGGCGGCCTGGTGGAAACGGCGTTATCACGGGCGTGGTCGCGCCTGCGCGCGTTCATTCCGCCGGAGTTGGCTGGTCTCGTGGTCTTCCTCGTTGGGACCATAATCGGGCTCGCCGCGATGCGTGTGCTGCTGGAGGATAATCCCGCCGGCGTGCTTACGGCGCGGGACGGCATCGTTACAGGTTGCACCCTCGCCGTCATGGCCGCGCTCAATATATGGAACAACGGCCGGCTGAAGCTGTTCTGTGTCCTGATCGGGATGGTCACAGGATATTTCGCCGCCGGTGCAGTCGGGCTCCTGAGCCTGCATGATCTGAGTCGATACGCTGAACGGTCCGTTGTTCGCTGTCCCAGTCGTTTCCCGGATCACCTGGGCATTCGATTGGTCTCTGGCGATTCCATTCGCCGTCACCGGGCTCGCAGCGGCCATGAACTCGACCGCGGTGGTGACCACCTATCAGCGGCTGACCGACGCCGAATGGGCGCGGCCCGACATGGCCTCGATCAAACGCGGCGTGCTGGGTGACGGGATCGCGACGATGGTATCGGGATTGCTCGGGACCTACGGTACGTCACGGTCTCCAGCGCGAATGTCGGCCTCGTGGTCGCAACCGGGACCGCCAGCCGGGTGATCGCGTTCGCGGTTGCCGGTCTACTCGTTGTCGCCGCGCTGCAACCCACGCTCATCGGCGTGCTCACGATCATGCCCCGTCCGGTGATGGCCGCGGCAATGCTGTTTACGGCAGTCTTCATCATGATCAGCGGGGTGCAGATCATCTCGACAAGGGTGCTCGACGGCCGCCGCACGTTGGTCATCGGCATGGGAATGCTGGCGTTCTTCGTTGCCTCGATCTATCCGGCCGCGTTCACCGAGCGCCACAATGGGCGCAGCCACTGGTGTCCTCTCCACTCGTACTCGCGACGCTGGTTGCGCTGTCGCTCAATCTTCTGTTCCGGATCGGCATCCGCAGAACGGTGGAAGCGACGATCGATCCCGCCGCGGCGATCTGGAGGCGATTGCCAATGTCATCGAACGCAACGCCGGCATCTGGGGCGCGCGCCGCGACGTGGTCAACCGGGTGCAATTTGCGGTCCAGCAGACGATCGAGGCTATCATCGCGTTTTGCGCTGCCAGGGGTCCTATCAGGCTCTATATCAGCTACGACGAGTTCGTTATCGATGCGGTCCTTGCCTATGACGGTGCGCCGTTGGAATTCCCAACCCAGCCACCGACCAGCGAGGAGATAGTGGAGACTGAGCATGGCGCCCGGCGCCTCGCCGGCTTCCTGATCAGGCGCTTCGCGGACCGTATGCGAGCGACCAGGCGTAACGATCAGACCGTGGTGTACCTGCACTTCGACCACTGACCCGAGGCGGCACTGACGCTGGGCGTGACGCTGGGCGGCACTGACCCAAACCGGGCTCAATGCCGAGGGTCATTCGTGTCAGGAATCCTGCTACGGCAGCAGCACGGTACTCCCGGTGGTCTTCCGCGATTCCAGCGCAACGTGCGCCGCCGCTGCGTCCTTCAACGGGAAAGTCTGGTTGACCTCGATCTTCACCGCACCCTTCAGCACCACGTCGAACAGGTCGGCGGCAGTCTTCTCCAGGTCGGCGCGCTTCGCGGTGTACGTGGCGAGTGTTGGTCGCGTCAGATAAAGGCTGCCCTTGGCCGCAAGAATGCCGACATCGACCGGTCCCACCGGCCCCGACGCATTGCCATAGCTCGCCATCAACCCCAGCGGCGCCAGGCTATCGAGGCTCGCGTTCCAGGTATCCTTGCCAACGCTGTCATACACCACCGGCACCATCGCCCCGCCGGTGATCCGCTTTACCTCCGCGACCAGACCCGCGTGACCAATCACCGTATGTGCCGCGCCGTGCGCACGCGCGAGTTCCGCCTTCTGCTCGGTGGACACCACGCCGATCACCGTCGCGCCAAGGTGCTTCGCCCATTGGCAAAGGATCAGCCCGACGCCGCCGGCCGCGGCATGCACCACGATCGTATCGCCGGCTTTCACCGGATAAGTGCGACGCACCAGGTATTGCGCGGTCATGCCCTGCAGCATCATCGCCGCGGCAGTCTTGAAGTCGATACCGTCGGGCAGCTTCACCAGCCGATCCGCGGCGATCACCCGCTCGGTCGCATAGCCGCCCAGCGAGCCGGCATACGCGACCCGATCGCCCGGCTTCACGTTGGTGACGCCGGCGCCTACGGCAGTCACCGTGCCCGGCGCCTTCCTGGCCGATGATCAGCGGCATCATCGGCGCCTTGTACATGCCCGACCGGAAATACACGTCGATGTAATTCAGGCCGACCGCTTCCTGCTTCAGCAGCGCCTCGCCCTGACCCGGTTCAGGACGCGGCACGTCTTCCCACTTCATCACTTCGGGACCGCCGGCGGAATGGATGCGGATGGCCTTGATCATGGTGTTCTCCGTGCAGGCGGGCCGGATCAGGCGGCCGCGGAAGGGATTGGCTTCAGCAGTGGTTGCGCGCGCGCTTCAAGGCCGAGCAGCCAGCGTTTTGTGGCAAGACCCTCGCCACCGGAATAGCCGCCGAGATGCGTCGTCGCGACGACCCGGTGGCACGGAATGATCATCGGGATCGGGTTGCTGCCGTTGGCCTGCCCGACCGAACGCGCGCTGCCGCCGGCCACGCGGGCGATGTCGATGTAGCGACGTGTCTCGCCATACGGGATCGCGCACAGCGCCTGCCACACGCGGCGCCTGGTACGCGCGTGCCAGCGGGCGCCAGGGGCAGGTCGAATTCGGTCAGTTCGCCGTCGAAAAATGCGTGCAACTGCTCGCGCGCGCGCCGGAGCAACGGCGTTGCGTCCTGGTCCCGCCCCCAACCCCAATCGATAGCGACGATAGCGCCCGCATCTTCGGAGACCGAGATGTCACCGATCGGCGAATGCAGCGACAACTGGGGCAGCGGCGTGGCTCCGGTGGTTACGGCGCAGATGCGAGCGCCGGGCGGCGCCTGCTGTCAAGTCAGGGGGCCGCCTGGTGCGACAGAAGCCGGCTGAAGTAGCGTAGACGCATGAACGTGGGCGACATCCGATTCGCACTGGAAAACGCGGGGGCATTGCCGAAACGGCATTTCGCGAGGCCACCGCCAATGGCGCCGAAACGGCATTGCGCGGTAATTGCTGCGATGTTGGACGGAGCTGATGGTTCCATTGATCGATCAGGACACGGGCGATCCGGCAGGTATCCTGTGGACGCGCGGGTTCCCGCACGGCATGGACCTTCGGCAGGCCAGATGCGGATCGGGCAAGAAATCCAAACGCCGCGGCGCGGCGGCGTAGCGGCCAAGCAGACGTAGCGGGGCAGAGGTAGCGGGAATGAGCCACGACGACACGCCAGGCGGCGAGCGCTTCACAGTCGCCTATCTGGTGCTCAGCGGAACGACCACGGCGGCGCGCTGTCCCGAGATTTTGCGTGGGCTGGTCGGGCTCGGCTTCTCCACCGTCATCGCGCTGCCGACGCCAAACGCCTCGCGCACGATCGCACTGCGCGAACTCGCGGACGTCGAGGGCGCGCAGGTAGTCGAGTTCTACTTCGATCTGGCGATCCGTCCCCGCCCGCCGCGCGGCGTGGTGCTGTTTGCGCCATGCAGCTTCAATTCGCTCAACAAGCTGGCGCACGGTATCGCCGATAACCTGGCGCTGTCCGTCGCGGCCGAGGCCATCGGGCGCGGCACGCCGGTGATCGTGGCGCCATCGTTGAACCAGCCGCTGCTCGACCACCCCCAGGCGCAGGCATCGCTGCGGATCCTGCCTACCTGGCGCGTGACGATCGTGCCGCCGGTCGACGATGGAGACGGACCGCGACTCGCCCCGTCGGCGCAACTGCTGGATGTGGTTCGTCCATACGTGCGGACGACCTGACACCAGCCGCCTGCGTCACCCCGGCTCCCGCGGCATCCGGGCAATCCCGAGCCACGCGATCGGGGAGCCCGCCCTCTCCGCCGCCTGCTCGGCCGGCAGCGACGCATCCCAGTCCATCGCCACGAACCGCCGCGCCGTCACCCCCGACGCCGCGTCCGAGATCAGCCACAGCAGCGGTGGCACCATGATCTCCGGTTGTAGCATCTTCGCGGTATCGCCAGCCCACTCGCCGACCAGCGGCGTATTCGTGACACCGCCGGGCACCAGCACGTTCGACGTCACGCCAGTGCCCTTCAGGTCCGCCGCCAGCACCGCCATCGCCGCCTCGGCCGCCGCCTTGCTCGCGCCGTACAGCAGATAGCCCTCGCGCACCATCGTCCCCAGGCTGGTGGTGACGGTGATCACCCGCCCCTTCCCGGCTGCCAGCATCTGCGGCACCACCGCGCGCGCCATCATGATTGGCGCGGTCGCGTTCACCGTCAGGAAACGCTGCCACTGTTCGGGCGTAGCTTCCCACATCCGGATAGGACTTCTCCGAGCGTCCGCCTTGATCGAGGCCTGGCCAATGCCGGCGTTGTTCACCAGCACATCGATCTTGTTGAACCGGCCAAGCACGGCGGCCACGATGGCTTCGAACGCATCCGGCTGGGCCAGGTCGGCGGGGACCGTCTGCATGGTGCCCTGCATGTCGTGCACAGTCGCGGCCAGCGCGGCGACGGCGGCCTCATTGCGATCCACCGCGGCCACATCGACGCCGGCGCCCAGCAGTCCGAGCGTCATCGCGCGCCCGATGCCACTCGCCGCGCCCGTTACGATCGCGGTTGTTCGGTCGGCTGCCATTAGCGTGTCCTCCATCTTCTTGGCGGACTTTCGCGCCGGGCGAAGTGCGGCGCAACGTCATGGCAGCGCCCGGCAATCGAGGCGCCGTTATCAAGGCGTCCGACGAACGCGCCATGGGTCGAAGGCAGGTGGTCATCCTCGACATCCGCTTCGTCGCTTGTTTGCAGTGCATTGCGCGGCAGCATCGAAACCGCGTCGAACAACCGGTTCGCCGACTTCAATCCGCAGCCGCCCCGCGTGCCACCACCTGCGGCAGCCAGACACTCACCGACGTGCCGGTGCCTTCCTCGCTCTCAATCAGCAACTGCCCTCGATGCCGATTGACGATGTGCTTGACGATCGCCAAGCCCAGGCCAGTGCCACCAGCCGCGCGTGATCGCCCCGCATCGACACGATAGAATCGCTCGGTCAACCGCGGCAGGTGCGCGCGCGGGATGCCGGATCCCTGATCGATAACCGACACCACCACGCCAGGGCGCGCCGGCCATCGCTCGCCCTGCGCGCATGCCGACCTCCAGCCGCACCGTGCCTCCCTCGCGACCGTATTTCACTGCATTGTCCAGCAAGTTCTGCAGCACCTGGGTCAACTGGTCCGCATCGCCGACGACGGCGGGCAAGTCATCGGCCACCCGCATGTCCAGCACAGCCGGCCTCGCACGCAGCCGCGGCTCGAAGCCTGCCGCCAGCCGCGACACCAGATCGCGCAGCGACACCGCATCCGCCGGCGCCTGGTGCTCGACCAACTCGATGCGCGACAGGCTCAGCAGATCATCGATCAGCCGGTTCATCCGCGCTGCCTGCTCGGCCATGATCCCGAGAAACCGTTGTTGCGCCGGCGGATCATCTGCCGCCGGGCCGCGCAACGTGTCGATGAAGCCGATCAGCGAGGCGAGCGGCGTGCGCAACTCGTGGCTCACATTGGCGACGAAATCCGCTCGCGTGCGCTCCACCGCGCGCTCGCGCGTACGGTCGGACAGCACGACCACAGCCTGGCCGCCGTCCGCCATCGGTGGATCCATCGGCACCACCGCCGCATGCACCTCCCGCGGCACCGGCACCGGCAGCGTCACCTCGGCGGTCTGCGGCATGCCCGTGGCGAACGCGCGATCGATCGCGCCGCGCAGATCGGGATGCCGCAGCACCGCCGGCATGTCCGTGCCGAACGCCGCCCGTGCCGCCGAATTGGCGCGCCGCACACTGCGATCGGCCGCCAGCACGATCAGCGGGTCGGGCAATCGCTCCACCACTGTGCCGTCCGTGCGCCGCAACTGCTCGACCAATGCGGTCCGGGTCGCCATGCGCCGCGCCAATCGCTCGATATCACGCCCCAGCCGCTGCATGCCCGGCAACGCGGGATGCGCCTTCCCGTTCCGCCATGCGCGGAGGCAGGGGCGCGTGTCGCCCCCCTGCCCGCTTCCGTAAGGCGAGGGGAAGAAGCAGTGCCCAACCCAGGCGCTTCCTCTACATCCACCTGGCGCAGGCTCTCCGACAGAGCGTCGAGATCGCTGCGACCAGCGCATGGCCAGCAGCCATGCCGCCAGCAGCGTCACCCGATCGCCAGCAGCACCGGCCCCACCGGCGCCGAACCGATCGCCGCCAGCACCACGAGTGCCGCCACCGGAACCCCGGCGATGATCGCCGCCGCCCCCAGCGACCGCATGGCGGAGCCTCCTATTCCCTGATGCCGGTCTCCAGATGCTGGTGGCGGGCACGAACGCCGCGTTCGATCGCGGTCGCGACCAGCGGATCGAGATGCAGTTCGCTGCGGACGAAGTCGAGCATCTCCAGCGTCCGCTGCTTGGTCACCTGGTTGGCGGCGACCACTTCGCAGGCCAGCGCGTAGGCGGTCTCGCGCAGGCGCGGCTCCAGGGCGCTGCGCACCAGCCGGCCGGCGTGCTGCAACCCGTCGTCCTCGTTCAGCAACTGCACCGCCGCATCGGTGGCGGAGTCCAATTGGTCGGTAGTGAACTCGTGGAACGCCGGCAACGTCTGCACCTGACCGGCCATCACGCCGATCTCGCGGTCCGACATGCCGCCATCCGCGGCGGCCACCAGGACCATGGTGAGTATCAGTGCCTCTGGTGCATCCAGGGCATCGCGCGAACGCATTGCAAGCCTCCGTGCTGCGGCGCGGGAACCTGATCGAACTGACCAGACATATCAAGCAGCCAGCGATTCGGTGCCCAAGCAATCGCGTGAACTGCAGAGGCGGAAGAGCAAAAAGGCGTCATCCCCGCGCAGGCTCGGGATCGGCGAGTACCAGTCCGCCGCCGCATTCCCGGGCACCGCCACTCACTCCCCCAGGGTCTTGGCCCCCAGGAACTCGGTGTCCAGGAACTCGGCCGTCTGCCGGACGGCCTCCGCCAAGCCCACCCGCCGGATCGCGACCCCCGCCGGGAACGCCGAAAGCAGCCGCGACGGCGTCTGCCGATCCAGCAGCACGAACACCCCACGATCCGTTGCCCGGCGGATCAGCCGACCGAACGCCTGGCGCAGCCGCAGCCGCGCGATGCGGTCGTCATAGGCTTTCGGGTCACCCTCCGACAGATGGATGCGCCGTTCGCGATGCAGAATGTCGGGGCGGGCCCAGGGAACTTTCTCGAACACCACCAGCCGCAGCGCGCGCCCCGGCACATCGACGCCATCGCGCATGGCGTCGGTGCCGAGCAGGCAGCTTTCCTCCTCGGTGCGGAAGATGTCGACCAGCGTGGCGTTGCCCATCGCATCGACGTGCTGGGCGTACAGCGGGATGCCGGCTTCCTCCAGCTCCGGGGCGATGCGCGCGTGCACCGCCTGCAGCCGGCGGATCGCGGTGAACAGGCCCAGTGCCCCGCCGCCCGCCGCGATGAACAATGCGCGGTACGCCGCGGCAAGCTGGGCGATGTCGCCGCCGGCAACATCGGTGACGATCAGGGCGCGGGTCTGGCGGGCATAGTCGAACGGGCTGGCGACCGCGGCGCGGATTGCCGGCGACGGCAAATGCGGCGTGCCGACGCGGGCCTCTGCCGATGCCCAGGCGGTTTCCGGATCGGCGTCGCCCGAGTCGCGCAGGGTCGCGGAGGTGACCAGCATCCCATGAGCCGGCGCGGCCAGCGTCGCGGCGAACGGGATGGTGGGGTCCAGCCAATGGCGATGCAGCCCGACATCGACATCCCGCGCACCGTCCCAGCGCTGCACGCGAAGGAACAGGATGTTGGCCGGCCGGCTGCCTGGCTCCGGCCGCGGCTCGGTCAGCGCATGCAGCATGTTCTGCCACGCCGACAGCGGCGCCAGCACCCGCCGGTTCAGCGAGCGCCCGGCGGCCTCGATGCGATTGCGCGTCGCCGCGTCCATATCGTCGGCTTCCTCGTCCAGCCGCGCCAGCAGCCGCTCGCGCAACGTGGCGAGCGGTTCGGCGATGCGGGCCAGCGCGCGGGCCAGCCGATCCGCTGCCTCCGCGACGTCCGGGCCCAGCGGGAAGACGTCGCATTCCATGGCGCCGCGGACGCTGCCTTGCCACACGCCCCCCTGTTGGCCCCCGTGTTGGCCCCCCTGGTGGCGGTCCCGCGGGTCGCCATCGCCGCCGGTGCGGGCGAACACCTGATGGCGGATCAGGCGCAGGAACGCCTCGGTCGGGTTCGGCCGGCCGGTATCGACTGCGATCTCCGGATGGTGGTTCGCGATGCGGCTTGACCAGCCGGGCGCCGGCAGCGCGCGAGCGGCCTGTAGGCCCGCGTCCAGCGGCGTCTCCAGCATCGGACGGGCGGCCACCAACTCCTCGATCCGGCGCTTCAGGCCGCGGGCACGCGACCGGCCGCCCTCGGCGCCGAGTAGCCAGCGGCGCAATTCGGCGGTCTCCAGTCCGGACAACTCGGCTGAGAAAGCGCCATCGGCCGCGTCGAACACGTGGTGGCCTTCATCGAACACGTAACGGGTCGGCACGATGCTGTCGTCCAACCCGCCCCAGGCCGCCTGCGTCATGACCAATGCGTGGTTCGCGACGACAAGCTGCGCGGTGCGTGCCCGGCGAATGGTGTGCTCGACGAAGCAGCGCCGCCAGTGCGGGCAGGCAGCATGGATGCACTCGCCGCGGCGATCGGCCAGCGCCAGGATGGTGGACGTGCCGAATAATTCGGCAAACCAGCCGGGCAGGTCGCCGCCCTGGATGTCGCCGTCATCGGTGACCAGAGCCCAGCGGGCCACCAGACCAAGCGGGATCAGCGACGCCGGGACCATGCCCGGACGTGGCAGGCCCCAGCGCGTCCTCCAGGTTGAGCAGGCACAGGTAGTTTTCCCGGCCCTTGCGCACCACCACCCGCTTGTGCCGCTCGGATGGGATCCGGAAACAGGTGGGCCAACTCGGCGTCGATCTGGCGCTGCAAATGGCGGGTGAAGGTGCTGATCCACACGCCGCCGTGGTTCTTTTCCGCCCACAGACTGGCGGGCGCGAGATAGGCCAGCGTCTTGCCCGTTCCGGTGCCGGCTTCGGCCAGCACGACATGCGGATCGCCGCGCGTTTCACGTGGTGCGAAGGCAGCCGTGGCGGCGCCGGCGTAGTCTGCCTGCCCGGGCCGCTGCTCCGCGTCCGGGCCAAGCATCGCGGCCAGGCGCGACCGTGCCTCCGCCTCGCCGACCGGATGGGATGCGGGGGGCGGCAGCGGCGCGGCGTCCTGCCACTCCGGCAGGCGCTTCCAGACGCGCAGGCCGTCGCTGGACGGGACGGCGTCCGGCTTGCCCAGTGCGGCGGTGACGTATGGCGCCCAGCCCCAGCCGGCCTGACCCATCCGAGCCGCCAGCCCGGCGGCATCGCGGTTCAGGGCAATGTCGCGGCCTTGCGCCATGCGGTTCAGCAACGCGGCCGCCAATTCCGGCAACAGCGCCGCCTCCGCCTCCAGCCCGCCGGTCGGCGGCTCGAAGTCCAGCATCAAGGCGAGGCCGCGTGGCGTCGGTGCAGCCGGGCGGCCCGGCAACGCGAAGGCAAACAATTCCAGCAGATCGAACGCCGGCATGGGACGCAGGCCGAGCCGGCGGAACGTGGCAGGCGCGTGCACCACGATGGCCGGCGGCAGGCTGCGCAGGTAGCGGGCCGCATCGGCCGCGGGCAGCAGCAACAGTTCGCCATCGGCCGTGAAAATGGCGGCGCGGCCGTGTCCGGCAACGACGGCAGGTGCATCGGGCAGCGCAATTCGCGTCACGCGCGTTCACCTGTCATTGGGAGGGGCGAACCCTTCTCCCGTCATGGCAGGGTTTGGCCCCATGGGAGTTCGGATAACGGGTGTCCGGATAACGGGTGTGCGGATAACGGGCGTGCGGATAACGGGTGGGCGAGGATATGGCAGCTGGGCTCATCCTGACGCGCATGGGGCTTGTGCCGGCCATCTGTAGCGGCACGATGTCACGACGGATGGCCGGGACAGCCCACGGCATGACGACGCGCTCCAGTTTCATCCAAGGCCGGTCGGCCGCCCGCCGTTACGGAACACGCAATGACTGCTTCCTGAGTCGGCCAACATTGCTCTAGCCGCAATCGGCGCGTGGCGCCATTGGTTCCTGGCCCTCATGCGGGTTCGGCAGCGGTGACCAAGGGAATGCCGGCGCATCACAATGCGTCCATCGCAGCGTGACACATCAAAGGCGGAGAGACGCGATGAGCAGGATACTGAGTGCCGCAATCGTTGGCCTGCTGTGCTGCCTGGCCACGTGCACGACAGCACCTTCGGATATTGCCGCCATGCGAAACGCCCGCGCCAGCCTGTCGAACGACGGTGGTGGCAGTGGCGGCGGCGGCGGCAGTGGTGGCGGGGGCGGCAGCGGTATGTGACGCACTGCGTAGCAGTAGCATAGCGCGCGCAACTAAATGACACGCAGCGATTGACCGGGCATCCGCCGGTTCCTAGCTTCCGCTGGATGGCTGAAACAGTTCGCAATAACGAGCCGGCAATTCCAAAAGTCTGGCCGTTCGAGGAAGCTGCCAAGGTTGCCCGCCGGCTTGCCGCGTCGGGCAAGACGCATGCACTGTTCGAAACCGGCTACGGCCCCTCCGGACTGCCGCATATCGGCACGTTCGGCGAAGTCGCGCGAACCACCTGGGTGCGCCACGCGTTCACCACGCTCACCGGCCTGCCATCGCGGCTGATCGCGTTCAGCGACGACATGGACGGGTTGCGCAAGGTACCCGACAACGTGCCGAACCGCGATCTGCTGACGCCGCATCTCGGCAAGCCGCTAACCCGCATTCCTGACCCATTCGGCACTCACGACAGCTTCGGCGCGCACAACAATGCGCGGCTGCGTGCGTTCCTGGATTCATTCGGCTTCGACTACGAATTCGCTTCCTCCACCGAATACTACGCCACCGGCAGGTTCGACGCCGCGCTGATCCGCGTTCTGGAGTGCTACGACGAGGTGATGGCGGTCATCCTGCCGACACTGGGACCGGATCGTCGCGCGACCTATTCGCCGATCCTGCCGATCCATCCGCGCACCGGTCAGGTGATGCAGGTGCCGATGGAGCAACGCGACCCGGTCGCGGGGACGGTGGTGTGGCGCGATCCAGCGAGCGGCGAGTCGTTCGAAACGTCGGTAAGGGGCGGCGCCTGCAAGCTGCAATGGAAAGCCGATTGGGCGATGCGCTGGTACGCGCTCGATGTCGATTACGAAATGTCCGGCAAGGACCTGATCAATTCCGTGCGCCTGTCGGGACGCATCTGCCGCATCCTGGGCAGCCAGCCGCCCGAAGGCTTCACCTATGAATTGTTCCTCGACGAGAAGGCGCAAAAGATCAGCAAGTCGAAGGGCAACGGCCTGTCGGTGGAGGAATGGCTGCGTTACGCGCCGCCGGAAAGCCTGTCGCAATTCATGTTCAACGCGCCGCAACGCGCCAAGCGGCTGTATTTCGACGTGATCCCACGTGCGGTGGACGAATACCTGGCGAATGCCGCACGCCTTGCCGCGCAGCCGCCGGCCGAAAGGCCGCTGAACCCGGCATGGCACATCCACGGCGGCCGCCTGCCCAATCACGGCGGCAGTCCGGTATCGTTCGGCATGCTGCTCAATCTGGCGTCGGTGGTGAACGCCGACACGCCGGGCATCCTGTGGGGCTTCATCCGTCGCTACAATCCGGACGCAACGCCCGAAACGATGCCGTTCCTCGACAAGCTGGTCGATCATGCCATCGCCTATTACCGCGATTTCGTCCGCCCGGCGAAGCACTACCGCCATCCGACGGACATCGAACGCGCGGCGCTGACCGATCTGGCCGAAACCCTTAAAGGCATGGACCAGACCGCCGACGCGGAGGCAGTGCAAACCATGGTGTTCGAGGTCGGCAAGCGGCACCCCTTCCCCGAATTGCGCGCCTGGTTCGGCTGTCTTTATCAGGTGCTGCTCGGCCAGCAGGAAGGACCGCGCTTCGGCGGCTTCATCGCGCTGTACGGCATCGGCGAAACCGTCGCCCTGATCGAGGCTGCGTTGTCACGTCCGGCGGATGCCGCCTGACCATGATGGGTGTCCATCGCGCTTCCGCTACGCTGAAGTCCTGCCTGCGCCAATTGCCGGCGATCCTTGGCGTCGCGCTGCTGATCGGTGCGATCTATGTGGTGCAGAAGGAATTCCGCCACCTCCGGCTGCATGACATCGAGATGGCGCTGACGCGCCATACCGCTGCGCACGCTGGCGATCGCCTTCTTGTGGACCGTGCTGTCATACGCCGTGCTGACGCTCTACGACCGGCTTGGCACGATCTACGCCGGCCACAAGGTGTCCTATCGGCCGCGTCGCATTCGCTTCGTTCTGCGCCTATGCGCTGTCGCACAATCTGGGGTTTGCCGCGGTATCAGGCGCCGCGGTGCGCTACCGGCTGTACGCGCATTGGGGGCTGACGCCGATACAGATCGCCAAGACCGTGGCGTTCTGCAGCCTGACCTTCGGGCTCGGCGGCATGGTACTGGGCGGCGCGATCCTGTTCCTCGAGCCGCGGGCCGTGCCGTTCTTCGGCCAGCATCTGCCGGTCGGCGTGCTGTACGCCGTCGGCGCGCTGCTGTGGGGCATCGTCATCGGCTACGTCACGCTGTCGCGCATCCTCGGCAGTGTGCGCCTGTTCGGCCACAAGCTGGAATTGCCGGGCTGGCGGATGGCGATCCTGCAAGTGCTGCTGGCAACCGTCGACGTGGCGATCACCGCCTCGATCTTCTACGCCCTGCTGCCGGCCGCGCCGCATCTGACCTGGCTGATCTTCCTCGGTGTCTACGTTGCATCCTACACCGCCGGCCTGGCCGCCAATCTGCCAGGCGGCATCGGCGTGTTCGATACCGCGATGCTGTTCGGGCTGGAGCCCTATATCAGCGCGCCGCATATCGTCGGCGCGATCGTCGTGTTCCGCTTGTACTATTACGTCATCCCGCTGTTCCTCGCCGGCACCCTGTTCACCGGCAACGAGATCCTGCTGCGCGGCGGCTTGTTGCTGCGACGCGTCGAACGACTCGGCTCGACTGCAGGCGCTGGCGCGCTGGAGCGAGCCGGACTTCGCCGTCGCCAGTGCAACCGGCCTGGTCGCCTTGTGCGGCGTGATGCTGCTGTGCGTCGGCATCCTGGCGCCGGCACCCGACTTCTCCTGGATCGATCCCGATTTTGCCGAGATGGCGACGCAGGCAGGCCAGTTCATTCCGTCGCTGATCGGCGCCGGGTTGATCGTGCTGGCGATCGGTCTGTCGCATCGGGTGAACCTGGCCTGGGGTGCGACGATCTTCCTGCTGGTCGCGGGCGCCGCATTCACCGCCACGCAAGGCGAACGGCTGTGGATCGCCGGCGTGCTGGTGGTGATCGCGATGCTGGTGGCGCCGCTGCGCAGCTGCTTCTACCGCCACGCCAGCCTGCTGAGCGGACCATTGGAGCCGGCCAGTGCGATTTCGCTGTTCGCCCTGGTGATCTGCATCCTCGCTTTGGCGGGCACCCGTCCGCGCGTGCACCTGCTGGCGAACAACGCATGGTGGCAGGTGATCATGTCGCGCGAGGTGCCGAATTCGCTGCGCCTGACCGTGGCGCTGGCGGTGGTGCTGGCGCTGATCGCGATCTGGCGGCTGTTGCGTCCCGGCAAGGTGCGGTGGCTGCCATGGGATGCGACCGCGCGACAGCGGCTGGCGATGCTGGGCGGCACGATCCCGCCGGCCCGGGCGGACGGCATGGTGATGGGCGAAGCGGAACGCGCCGGCATTCCGTTCCGCCGCTGCGGTCGGGTGCTGCTGGGTCTCGGCGATCCGATGGGTGCGGAGGGCGACCGCGTCTCGGCGATCTGGCGGTTGCGCGACCTGGCACAGCAGGAGGGACTGGATCCAGCGTTCTGGCGCGCCGGCCGGGGACTGCTGAAGGTCTATGGCGATCTGGGTCTGACCGCTTTGCCGCTCGGGGCGGATGGGCTGCCGATGCCGGAGTCGCCGGACAACACGCCGGAGGCACGGCAGTATCTCGTCTGCATGGCGGAACGCGATCTTTCGACGTTGCTGCCGCTGTTGCCGCAGTTGGCTACCAACAGGGATATCGTGCCGGCGGCGGCGTAGGCCGAAGTTTGCACTGGTGAAGTGAGCAACGCACTGATCTAACTCGCAGATTTCAATTTTGGCCTTTTCCTCTACTGGACACGCACATCGCCGTAGCCGGTGGCCGCATCGAGATCGTGAATCAGAATGCGAATCGAATATCACAGTGCCGCCGTTCTGTGAAGAGCTACATGGATACTTTCGCGAGGGCTTTTTCACCTAATCAATTCAAAAGACTCGGCATTCCAGTAACTGCAAGTGCAAACTTCGGGCTAGCCGCACATGGTCCTTGACTACCGTGTAGCCGCCAGAGAACCCGTGCTCGTCGCGTAGCCGCTCAAATATCCGCTTCGCCGTGTGCAGCTGCTTCGGCGGAGCCGTCTTGTCAGCCTCCAGGATCGCATCGATCACCGGGATCAGTGCTCCGAGTTTTGGCTTCTCGGGTGGCTTGCAGCGAACATAGCCAGGGGGAACTGAAAACGGACACATCTTGCCAATCGTGTCCCAACTCAGTCCGAATACCCTGGCCGCCTCACGTCGGCTGTTGCCCTCAATAAACACAAACCGCCGTACAGCCGCGCAAACCTCCACCGCAAACATCCTCGGCTGCCCCTCTCGAACCTCGATAGGGCAAGCCTCGCTCGTGGCCGGGTTTTACGCCGCCACGCAGCAGCATCATGCCGCCGCTCCGTGGCCGACTATTGCTCCGCCGTTTACAGACGGGTCTGCTCGGCCGCGACAAGGGACTTTTTTTGAGCGTCAACTCGAGCCGGCGCAGCGTTTTCCATACGGTGGTGATGCTGACCGAGATGCCCAGCTCCTTGAGGATCCAGGCGCGCAACTCATCCAGCGTCATATCCGGGAGCAGCCTCACCTGCGCTCTGATGACCGCCTCGTGCCCCGCGTGCTTCGGTCGCGTATGCGACCTCTGCGCCCCAGGCGTTACCGCACCAAGCCGATCCCAACGTTGCCGTGCCTTCACCACATAGGAGATGCTTACCGCGAACCTGGCAGCAACCTGGCCTGACGCAACACCATCCACCGACAAAACCCGGTCCCGCAGGTCCTGCGCTTACGCTTTGCCACGACGCCACGATGACATGGAAGCCTCCGGTCAATGCCGGAAGCTCATGAATCACATCTCATGCCCGCGCCGGAAGTCCCGATTCCGGACAGCGTGGAAACGCACTAGGCTTTCTGTCGATGGACTCCATGGAGCATCAAGGACGATCTTCTACACTGCGTTCGGTCGACGCTGGGTTACATCTGGCCCTGCCTTTTAGTCAGTGGTCGGGCCAATCAGAAATGCCTATGCGATCGTCGAATGCACAGGCCCAACAACCCGACCAGACCGACGCCCAGGATCGCGATCGAAGTCGGCTCCGGAGCTGCCACCTCAACGAACGAATTGGGATATCCGAAGCTTCCGGGAGCCGCCTGAAACATCCCGTACCGTGCCAGATCCACTGCCGGTATGAACTTGTCCTGAACGGCCGGAACACCTGGGACAGGATTGATCGTGATCTGTACATCCGCGAAGCCCGGATCGAGCGGGGACGCTATGATGAAGTCGACCAATGTCGCCGGATGGATCGTGTTATTGAAACTGAGCGCGGAGGCGGGGACGAGTGTGTCGGTCGTGATGAAGGTTGGCGAGTTGTACTTGAAGAACACGAAGTCCGCGCTCGGATTGGTCACTGAGTAAACCACGTCGGCCCACGCCGGGGACATGATCGCGATCCCCAGAGTGAGAGCGGACGTCAGCAGTGCTGTCCTGGTGCGCATGGATGGTTCCCCCGTTATTTGTCGGAACGCAAATATGCAACAAACTGCGCGGGCTTGCCAGGGTATCCGAGGCGAAATTTTAGGAAAACATGGGAAAAGGAACGATATCAGTCGCTTAGTCCGAAGTTTGCACTGGTGAAGTGAGCAACGCACTAATCTGACTCGCAGATTTCAATTTTGGCCTTTTCCTCTACTGGACACGCACGTCGCCGTAGCCGGTGGCCGCACCGAATCGATAATCACAGTGCCGCCGTTCTGTGAAGAGCTACATGGACACTTTCGCGAGGGCTTTTTCACCTAATCAATTCAAAAAACTCGGCATTCCAGTAACTGCAAGTGCAAACTTCGGGCTAGGACGGGTCGATAACCCGCTGCCAGGATGGTTCCCGTGTGATTGCGAGGAGCCGGCGCTGCGAGGAGCCGGCGTTGCGAGAAGCCGGGCGGCAATTTGACGCAAAATGCCATGTTCGTCCCGACTCGCGGCAATCAGGCGCATAATCCCGTCCGATAGACTGAAGGAACGGCCATGCTCTCCGAATTTCTTGTCGTTCTGTCGGCGCTGGCGACGCTTGCCGCCGTCGCTGCGTTGTTCGTGGTGCTCCACCAGGCAGGCACGCTGCAACGCCTGCGCCTGCTGTGCGAGCAGGGGCTGGCGGGCACGCGCAGCGAGGCGGAGACCACGCGCGCGGCATTGTCGCGCGAACAGGGCCAGCAGCGCCAGGAGGTCGGCGCGCATTTCGAGGGCATCCGCGCGATGCTGGAAAGCAAGCTGCGTGAAATGCGCGACGGCAACGAAACCAAGCTCGCGGAAATCCAGAAGACGGTGAACGAGCAGCTTCACGCCGCGGTGGAGAAGCAGATGAACGAAAGTTTCAACCGGGTGATCGATCAGTTCACCGCGGTGCAGAAGGCGATGGGCGACGTGCAGGCGGTCACCGCGCAGATCGGCGACATCAAGCGGCTGTTCTCCAACGTGAAGACGCGTGGCGGCTGGGGCGAGACGCAGGTGCGGGCGATGCTGGACGACATCCTGCCGCCTGGGGAGTACCAGGCCAATTGCAAGGTGCGAGAAGACAGCAACGACGTGGTCGAGTTCGCCGTGCGTATGCCGATGAAGGGCGAGAATCGGGCGCTGCTGCCGATCGACGCCAAGTTCCCGATCGAGGATTACGAACGGCTGCTGGCGGCATCGGAGGCCGGCGATGCAGAGGCGGAACGGTCTGCTACCCGCATGCTGGAGCGGCGCATGCGCGACGAGGCGAAGAAGATCTCGACGAAGTACATCAATCCGCCGGTGACGGTGGAATTCGCCGTGCTGTATCTGCCGACCGATGCGCTGTACGCCGAGGTGGCGCGGATACCGGGATTGATCGACGACATCGGCCGCGATTGCCGCGTGCTGGTGATGGGGCCGAGTTTGTTTCCGGCGTTGCTGCGCACGATCCATCTGGGGTTCGTGACGTTGGCGCTGGAGCAGAAGGCGGACCAGATCCGCGACCTGCTGGGTGCGACGCGCACCGAGATGCTGAGGATGGACGATGTGCTGGAGCGGCTCGGCAAGCAGGCCGGCACGTTCAGCAACACGATTGATCTGGCGCGTCGTCGCACGCGCGCGGTCGGCCGCAAGTTGCGCGGCATCGAGGGCATCGAGGCTGAGCGTGCCGAGCAATTGCTGGAGCTGGAAAGCGAGACGCTGGCGGATGAGGCTGATCACGGCCGCCGTCCTATGCGAGGTCGTGCGGTCATTTGGCCACGATGCGCGCCTGCAATGTCCCGATGGGCTGCGACCTTATCTCCACGACATCGCCTGCCTTCAGAAAACGCTTGGGTGCAAACTGACCATCGCCCATTCGCGGGCTCGAGTCCGCGGCGGTGCCGGCCGCGGTTCCCCCGCTGATGATATCGCCTGGATACAATGTGAGGTCGCGCGACAGATACTCGATATACTCCCAATACGAGAATACCATGTCGCGTGTGTTGAATTGCTGCCGACGCTCGCCGTTCACCCAGGTTTCGACATCGATATCGCACGGGTCGAGTTCATCGACCACGATGCACGGCCCCAATGAGCAAGACTGATCGAAGTTCTTCGCCATGCCGAACTTGAGGGGACCGTCGGGCTCTCGCGGCGCGCGGATGCTCCAATCGCCCAACAGGGTCACGCCCCACACGAGCTCCTTAGCGTCTGCGGCCCGAACATCCTTGCCCTGCCTGCCAAGTACAATGGCGACCTCGCCTTCATAGTCCAGTCGATCGCCTCTTGTCGGATAGGGCACCTCCTCATCCGGCCCGGCGGCGATCCGGCCAACTTTCCAGAATCCCCAAATGCCGTTGTCCCTGATCTTCGCGGCGGCCTCGTCAACCGACATAGCGCCGGTACCCGGCAGCAGTCCCATAGCCGCCATGCCCGCGAGATGATCGGCAAAATTCCCCCCGGCGCAGGCGATGCGCGAGCCATTCGGGAGCGGCGCATGCAGACGCACCTCGGAGGCTTTATGGATCACGGTTTCACCGTTCGCGCCGAGTACATCGTGGGTATCACCGAACAGATGCTCGAGTGCGGTATCGGCCCGGTCAAGCGTACGCCTGCCGCCTTCGATGAACATTGCCAGATCATTTGGCACCAGTGCTGCCGCGAGCGTTATCGGGTGTCGCTCGTTCTCGCGTTCCTTCAGGAACTTTGCGTAAGCGAGCGAGAGGTCGACGATCAAGTCCCCGCGCAGAGCGCCAACACGCCGTTCCGGGCCGAACACGACTACCTTCATTGCTTTCCGCCTCCATCGGGACAGGACTATCGGGTCGCGATCAGTCCCTCGCGTTCCAGCACCGGATACACGCCGCCGCCCAGCATCATCGCCAGAAGCTGCTCCGGCACCGGCGAGCACCTCCAGCGCCTGGCCGCTGCGCGGGTTGTGCACGGACCACGCCTCGATATCGAGTTCAGCCGTATCGCCTTCCTCGAACGCCGTGGACACCCCGGGACATTCGCACGCAAGCAGTCCGTAATTCACCGCATTGCGGAAGAACAGCCCGTTGATCGTCTCCGCCAGCAGGAATCCGAGGCCGCAAATCCGCAGGGACCGCGCCGCCGGACGAGACGAGCCCATGCCGTAGTTGAACCCGCCGACGATGGCGTCGCCCTGCCGCACCTGATCCACCCAGCCAGGCCGGTTGTTCATGAACACCGCGCGCGCCTGATCCTCTGCGTCGCGATACAGGTACGGCCCCGGCAGCATCAGGTCGGTGTTGATGTTGTCACCGAATTTCCACACGCGTCCTGCCATCATGACACGTCTCCCTGGAAGAACTCGGCGGCACTGGCGATCTGTCCCGCCAGCGCTGAAGCAGCGACGGTGGCGGGCGACGCCATGTAGATACGCGCGGACGGGTCGCCCATGCGACCCTTGAAGTTGCGGGTGCTCGCGGTAATGCAGACCTCGTCCGGACCCAAGCACGCCCATGTGGCCGCCGACGCATGCGCCGCAGGTGGCCGGCGTGACGATGGCGCCGGCTTCCATCAGCGTCGCGACATAACCCGCCGCCATCGCCGCGCGATGGATCGCCTCGGTGCTGGGCGTCACGATGAAGCGTGTGCCCGGTGCGACCTTGCGGCCCTGCACGACGCGCGCGGCCACCGCGAGATCATCGAGCGTGCCGTTGCAGCATGCGCCGATGAACGCCTGGTCGATGTGTTGTCCGGCAACTTCGCTGATGCCGACTGAGTTGTTCACCACCGCGTCGGGCAGTGCCACCAGTGGCTCGATCGTATTCAGGTCGATTGTGCGGCGTTCCTTGTACGTGGCATCGGCATCCGGCGGTGTCGGCGTGAACGGCTTGGGATTGCGCGCCTTAACATACTCGATCAGCGTTTCGTCCGGTTCGAAGATGACGAACTCCGCCGACAATTCCGTGCCCATCGTGGTGAGCGTGCGGCGGGCATTCAGGCTCATGCTGGCCATGCCGGGACCGCCGTATTCAATGTTCTGGTTGACGTGCGCGCCCCACTTGCCGGCGATGAACAGGAAGATGTCCTTGGCCGAAACGCCGGGACGCAGCCTGCCGGTCAAATCGTAGCGGATGGTCTCGCCGACGCGGAACCATGCCTTGCCGGTGGTGACCGCGTACAGCATATCGGGGCCGCCAACACCGCGCGCCGCGCAGTTGAACGCGCCGGCACTGCATGTGTGCGAGTCGGCATTCACCAGCACGGTGCCAGGCAGCGCGTAGGCCTTGTCGGCGATCACTGCATGGCTGATGCCCTGATCGGGACCGACATCATGCAGCCGCTGGATGCCGAATTTCCTGGCGAACGCGCGGCCTGTCTGCATGCACGTCGCGGCCTGCGCGGTCGGCGCCGGAACCAAGTGGTCGAATACGATCACCACCTTCGACGGATCGGCGACCTGCAACACCTCACGCCAGCCCTCCGGCAGAAATGACAGGTCGATCAGGCAGGCAGTCTCTACGTCGACGACGGCGACATCGCCGGGTGAGACCTTCTCCACGCCGCCGGCACGCGCCAGGATCTTTTCCGCGATTGTCATGCCCATTGTTCGTTTGCCTCCCGGTCATTCCTGTCATTGCTAGCGGTGCAGTGACGATGCAGTGCGGTACTGGACCGAGATTGCCGCGTTGCTGCGCTGCTCGCAATGACAGGTGGGGCGAGTGATGGGTGAGCCCTGTGACAGGCGGGCCCTGGCGCGGCGAGGTTGGCATTCCGGTCCGCCTTGGTATTCTGTCCAGGCACCGCTACATTTTGCTTCCCATTTGTTCGCCGGATTCGCACCACGTGAAACTTCGGATCGCCACCTGGAACATCAACTCGCTGCGCCTGCGCGTCAGCCTGCTGAAGGAGCTGATCGGCGCACTGGATCCGGACGTGATCTGCCTGCAAGAAACCAAGGTGCCGGATGAATTGTTCCCATCGGCGGCACCCGCCGAGATCGGCTATCCCTACGCGCTGTTCCGCGGCATGAAGGGCTACAATGGCGTCGCCATCCTGTCGCGCCGGCCGATCGAGCTGCACGATACCGCTCCCGACTGGTGCGCCAAGGGCGACTGCCGGCACATCAGCGTGCTGGTGGATGCCAAAGGCGGTCCGGTGGAGCTGCACAACTTCTACGTTCCCGCCGGCGGCGACATTCCGGATCGCGCGCAGAACGTAAAATTCGGCCACAAGCTCGACTTCATTGCCGAAACCCGCAACTGGTTCGCATCGCGCACCGGCCTGGCGCGGAATGTCATCGTCGGCGACTTGAATATTGCGCCGCTAGAACACGACGTGTGGGGCCACAAGCAGTTGCTGAATGTGGTCAGCCATACGCCGCCGGAAACCGAGGGGCTGACCGCCTGGCAGAACACCGGCTTCGTCGATGCGGTGCGGCATTTCGTTCCGGCGGATCAGAAGCTGTACACGTGGTGGTCGTATCGCAACCGAGACTGGCGCTTATCGGATCGCGGCCGGCGGCTGGACCATATCTGGGTGACGCCTGATCTGGCAGGCAAGTTGAAGCGGCACATCGTGCTGAAGGACGCCCGCGACTGGCCGCAGACCTCCGATCATGTGCCGGTGTGCGTGGAGATGACGCTCTGAGCGGCTCGGACGCGACGACGCACGATCGTCTGTCGAGCCTGCGCTTCGTGTCGGCGGTCGCAACGGCACAGGAAGAGTGTTTAACCACAGATGCACGCAGATGCACACAGATAAGGTCAGCGCTGTTAGTGCGAGATTCGCTGCGTTTGGCACATTGGCGCTCGCCTGCGGTTGGTATCACTTGCCTGTTTCTCGGGCCGAATGATGAGGGGTAGGCCAGCAACCGGCGTGCGATTGCGTGGCTCACCGATCCGCCTGGGCGCCGTCGGGCAGGCGCCCAACCGCCACAGCTGATTCCAGGGTGGTGCCGGGCAATGACAGCCACTATTGCCCACAGGCGGCGATTGCACGGGTTCGGGCTCGCCGTTAAACCAGCATCGCCGCGGGTGTAGCTCAATGGTAGAGCTCCAGCCTTCCAAGCTGGCTATGAGGGTTCGATTCCCTCCACCCGCTCCAATACAAGGCGTCCGCATCGTGCGCTTCGGCATGGCCGACCAGTGGACCAGCATCTGAAGCCTTGCTCCGTGGCCCGCCATCGGCCTTTTGCGTTGGATTCTTGCTGAACGGTGGCCGGCCCCAGCTGGCTTGGCCGGGTGTCAGATTGCGCCAGATTCAAGCGGGGCGCCACAGCAACCGGCCCAGCCCCTTGACACCAACCCGCCCGCATCCTTTCTACGCGCCCTGCGTGAGTGGTCACCGGAGCGGCTCGATACGCCGAGACGCCTGCCTGCCGTGCAGGGGTGTAGCTCAATTGGCTAGAGCGCCGGTCTCCAAAACCGGAGGCTGGGGGTTCGAGACCCTCCACCCCTGCCAGCGGCCCGCGAACGCGCTATAGTCCCGGTAGCAGGGTTTGGAGAGCAACGGCGTGGCGGTCGATCCGGCGAAATTCGTGCGTGAGGTGCGGGCCGAAATGGCGCGCGTGACCTGGCCTTCCCGCAAGGAGACCATGGTGACGACCGGCCTGGTATTCGCCATGGTTGCGCTGGCGGCGATTTTCTTCTTCCTGGTCGACCAGATCGTCGGCATCGGTATCCGCTCGCTGTTCGGCATGGGCGGCTGAGGAGAGTTTCAGGGCAATGGCCAAGCGTTGGTACGTGGTGCACGTCTATTCGGGCTTCGAAAAGAAGATCGCGCAGCAGCTCAAGGAGCAGGCGGCGCAGAAGGGGCTTGCCGACCAGTTCGATGAGGTGCTGGTGCCGTCCGAGCAGGTCGTGGAAATGCGCCGCGGGCAAAAGGTGAACGCGGAGCACAAGTTCTTTCCGGGCTACGTGCTGGTGAAGATGGAGCTGACCGACGACGCATGGCACCTGGTGAAGAACACACCGAAGGTGACCGGCTTCCTGGGCAGCAAGACGCGGCCGAGCCCGATCAGCGAGGCGGAAGCCGAACGGATCATGAAGCAGACACAGGAGGGCGTGGAACGTCCGCGTCCCGCCGTGCTGTTCGAGATCGGCGAGCAGGTGCGCGTGGCCGATGGTCCGTTCACCAGCTTCAACGGCACGGTCGAGGAAGTGGACGAGGAGAAGGGCCGCGTGAAGGTCAGTGTCTCGATCTTCGGCCGTTCCACGCCGGTCGAGCTGGAGTACGGGCAGGTGGAGAAGGTTTAGCGACGGCTGTTGCCGGGTGGGCGGGCCGCGTCTGTTGCGGCCGTTGCCGCCTTACCCCCGCTGGATCAGCTCGATCGACACGTTCTGCGGCGCGGTGAGGAATGCGATACGCACGCCGGGGCGGATCGTCTTCGGCTCCATCGTGAACGCCACGCCCTTGCCCTTCAGTTCGGTCACCGCGGCGTCGATGTTTTCCACCGTCAGGCCGATATGCTCGAGGCCCATATACGGGATCTGAGGCGATCCGCCGGTCTTCGCCGGATCGGCCAGCGCAATGAAGATCTTTTGCCCGGTCAGGTCCAGATCGAAGCGCGTCGAGCCGTCCGCTTGCGGCGTTCGGATCACCTCCGCACCCAGCTTGTCCTGATACCACTGCGCGGTGGACGCCGGGTCAGGCGAACGCAGATGGATATGTTCCCAGGTGTACTTGGTCATGTTTCTCTCCCTCCGCGGCCAAAATCCTGCCCGCATTAACCCATCAGACATCAGGCGGGCGGCAGGCCCCGGTGAAATCGTCGGCCAACCCCCGCCACACACGTGATACGCCAACGCTTCCATTGCTCGGCCCTGTCCGCCGCACAATGGCGCCATGTCGCGGCGCACGGTGGAGATCACGACTGAGCTCATGCTGCGGGCCTATCGGCACGGGCTGTTTCCCATGGCTGAGACGCGGCGGGGCGAGCGGCTGTACTGGCTGGACCCGGAGCGGCGCGGCGTGTTGCCGCTCGACCGGTTCCACCTGCCGCGCCGGTTGGCCCGCACTGTGCTGGCGGACGTGTTCAGCGTGACGGTGGACCAGGATTTCGATGCGACCATCGCCGGCTGCGCATCATCGGCGCCCGGCCGCGAAGATACCTGGATCAACCCGCAGATCGAGCGCCTGTTTGGCGAGCTGCATCGACGGGGCCATGCCCACTCGGTAGAGAGCCGCCAGGACGGACAGTTGGTGGGTGGGCTTTACGGCGTGGCGATCGGCGGCGTGTTCTTCGGCGAAAGCATGTTCAGCCTGGCACGCGATGCGTCCAAAGCGGCGCTGGTGCACCTGGTCGCGCGGCTGCGGCTGGGCGGCTTCCAACTGCTGGACACCCAGTTCGTCACCGCGCACCTGGCGCAGTTCGGCGCCGAGGAAGTGCCGCGCGAGGCTTATAAGGCGCGGCTTGCGTTGGCGCTGGAGGCGCCGGCGCAGTTTCCGGTGGCACTCGACCCGTTGGCGCTGGTGGCGGAAATCCTCGCACTGGCGGGACGCTAGGGCGATGACGGCGCGCATGTGGGTGCCGGCGCTCGGCGCGGTTGGCGGCGTCTTCGCCGACAGGGGATTTCTGCGAGCCGGAGATGGCTGCGCCACGCGGTCGGTCCCGGAAATCCGCCGCCGTCACGCACGAGCCCGGATGAGGGCGACTGCAACCGCTATCCTGGCATTCTGGCTCTCGGTTGCGGCGCTTCCGGCGTTCGCGGACCAGCCGCAACTGCGTCCGAGCAGGGACGTCGATATAACCTATAGCTCGACCGCCGCCGGGGCGTCGCGGGAGGGCAGGCGTCTGGAACAGCGGGTCCGCTGGCTGGCGGCGGCTCAAACCATGCGAATCGATCCGCCGACCACTGGCCTATTTGTAATTATCGACTATGTCGCGAGACGCATGAGCTTGGTGCGAGAAGCGGACAGGTCGGTGACAGAAATGGCGGCTCCGGATGATGCGACGGGCGTGGCGGACAACGCGGGCGCCGGCGGCTACGTCCGCCGTGGCGAGGACACGGTTGCGGGCCTGCCCTGCACGGACTGGGAGACGCACGATCGCGATGGCCGGCAGGCGCTGCTGTGCATCACCGCCGATGGCGTCACGCTGCGCGCGGGGGTCGATGGGCGGACACTGGTGACCGCCGTTTCGGTGCAATACGCGCCGCAGGACCCCGCGGAATTTCGCGTGCCGGCGGACTACGTGCACCGGTCGACCGGGGCGCCGCGATGAGGGTTCCGTGGCGCGACCGGCATGGCCGGCTGCTGCCGATCAAGGCGGCAGTGCTGGCGGCGGACTGCATTCCCGGCGCGGTGTTGGCGTACTGGTGGGTGACCGGCGCGCTGGGCGGGCGTCCGATACTCGAGGCGATTCATGGCACGGGTAACTGGGCGATCCGGTTCCTGATGATCTCGCTGGCGATCACGCCGTCGGCGCGCGTGCTGAACTGGCCACGCATCCTGCTGGTCCGGCGGATGGTCGGGCTGACCGCGTTGGCGTACGCGGTGGCGCATTTCTCGCTGTATGTGGTGGACGAGAATTTCCACCTGCTGCTGGTGGTGTCGGAGATTGTCCGGCGGTTCTACCTGACGATCGGGTTCGTTACGTTGGTCGGGCTGAGCGTGCTGGGCGTGACTTCGACCGATGGCTGGACCCGCCGGCTGGGGCGCGGATGGAAGCGACTGCATCGCGCGATCTATGGACTCGGCGTGGTGGCGTTGCTGCATTACTTCATTCAGTCGAAGTCGAACGTTTCGGAGCCTGTGTTCATGTCCGGCGTGTTCGTCTGGCTGTTGCTGTGGCGGGTGCTGCCGATGAATTGGCAGCGCAGCGTGATCGCGCAAGTGGCGCTGAGCGTGGTGGCGGCGGGTGCATCGGCCGGTATCGAGTTCGCCTGGTACGCGGTGGCGACGGGGATCAATCCGTGGCGGGTTCTGGCGGCCAGCGAAACGATTACCTACGGTCTGCGTCCGGCGCATTACGTGGCGCTGTTGGGATTGTCGGTGACGCTGCTGGCATTGGTGCGGCGGGTCGGCGGGATGTGGCGGCCGCGCAGTGGCATGGCCGGGAGTGTCGTCAGCAGGCAGGATGGGTGAGTCGGAGTGTGTTGGCCGATTGCGTCTCACTACGCGGATGGTGAGACGATCGGTGTCACCAGAAAGATCGTGAACGGCCTGCCTGAAGCACGACGCGCCAATGCATTCTCAGTGGACGTGTCCCAGCCGCATATAGAGCACGGTAAGCGCGCAGCCGATCACATGCCCCGACAGTTCATGCAACCCTGTGCTATCTGCGTGCGTCCGCTTCTTGCCTGCGCCAAATGCGTTCCTTTGCGAAGCCGCCGACCGCCAATTCCGGCTACACCACCCGGCCGCTGTCCGGCTCCATCAGGTGCATGTTGTTCATATCGGCCGTCAGCGGCAGCGATCTCGCTCGGCACGGCGTGCGGTCGCCGGGATCGACGCGGGCGCAGACCGGGTCGCCGTCCGAGGAAGAAGTGCACCATGGTCTCCATGCCCATCGGCTCGACCACGTCGACCGGCAGGTCGACGCGCGCCCAGCCCGGCGCGGCCCTGTTCGTGGTATTCGAACAGATGCTCCGGCCGCAGCCCGAGCACCATCTCGCTTGCCCTTGAACTTGCCGTAGCGATCCGACGCGTGCGGGCGGGACCGGCAGCAGGATCTGTCGGTGACGCGCACCGCCAATCCGCCGCCGGCGCCGTCCATGACGCGGCACGGCAGGAAGTTCATCGCCGGCGAGCCGATGAAGCCGGCGACGAACCGCGTCGCCGGGTTGTGGTACAGTTCCTGCGGCGTGCCGACCTGCTCGATCACGCCGTGGTTCATCACCACCACGCGGTCGGCCAGCGTCATCGCCTCGACCTGGTCGTGCGTCACGTAGACGGTGGTGGTGCGCACCGTCTGGTGCACCTTCTTGATCTCGGTGCGCATCTGCACGCGCAGCTTGGCGTCCAGGTTCGACAGCGGCTCGTCGAACAGGAACACCTTTGGGTTGCGCACGATGGCGCGGCCCATCGCCACGCGCTGCCGCTGGCCGCCGGACAGCGCGCGCGGCTTGCGATCCAGCAGCGGCTCGATGTCCAGGATGCGCGCCGCCTCGTCGACCCGGCGCTTGATCTCGTCCTTGGGGAACTTCCGCAGCTTCAGCCCGAACGCCATGTTGTCGAACACGCTCATGTGCGGATACAGCGCGTAGTTCTGGAACACCATGGCGATGTCGCGGTCGCGCGGCGGCACGTCGTTCACCACGTCGCCGCCGATCCAGATCTCGCCGTCGGTGATTTCCTCCAGGCCCGGCGATCATGCGCAGCGTGGTGGACTTGCCGCAGCCCGAGGGGCCGACCAGCACGACGAACTCCTGATCGGCGATCTCGAGGTCGATGCCCTTTCACCGCTTGCACGCCGCCGTCGTACTTCTTGACGACTTTGCGGACACGAAACTTCAGCCATGGTTTGGTCGTTCCCTCGTTGTTCTGCGGTAGCGGTTGGCGGTGAGGTTCAGCCCTTGGTGGCACCGGCGGTCAGGCCGGCCACGTAGTAGTCCATCAGGAAGGCGTAGATCACGATCGGCGGCAGCGAGGCCAGCAGGCAGGCGGCCATGATCTTGCCCCACTGGAACACGTCGCCGCGGATCAGGTCGCTGATGATGCCGACGGTCAGCACCATCTGGTTCGACGTGTAGAGATAGGCCAGCGGATAGAGGAACGCTGCCCCAGCTCACGGTGAAGGCGAAGATCGTCGCGGCGATGATGCCCGGGCATCGCCACCGGGATGAAGATCTTCAACAGCATCTGCATATAGCCCGCGCCGTCGATCAGCGCGGCCTCGTCCAGTTCCTTCGGGATCGAGCTGAAATAGCCGATCATGATCCAGGTGCAGAACGGCACCGCCAGCGTCGGATACAGCAGCACCAGGCACCAGAAGCTGTTGATCAGGCCGATCCAGCCGACGATCTGGAACAGCGGCATGAACAGCAGCGACGGCGGGATCAGGTAGGTCAGGAACACGCCGGTGGACAGACGTCTGGCTGCCCCAGAACCCCATGCGCGCCAGGCTGAACGCGGCGAGCACCGAGATCGACCATGCTGAGATCGCGACCGTCAGCACCGTGATCGATCACCGAATTCAGATAGTAGGTCTGGAAGTTCGGATAGGTGATCAGGTACCAGAAATTCTCCAGCGTCGGATGGTGCGCGATACCACGGGCTGCCCGGCTCCGCGCCGAGATCTCCGCCGACGATCTTCAGGCTGGTCATCAGCGTGTAGAACGGCGGCACCAGGAACATCACCACGAACACCGCCAGCGCGGCGTAGCTGCCCCACAGCGCCCATTGCCGCTGGCGGTGCAGGCTGTTGCGGCGTGGCTGGCGACGTGCGCGCTCGCCGCCGCATCGGCAACGGCTGGTCGACGCGCTCATGCCGCGATCTCCTTGGTGCGCTGGGTCACGCCGCGCAGCACGAAGAACGCCGCGAACGCGAGGATCGGGAACATGAACAGGCTGTCCGCCGCGCCCAGCGGGATGTCGCCCGACTGGATGCCGACCTGGAACGCATAGGTCGCGAACACGTGGGTCATGTCCTGCGGGCCGCCGGCGGTCAGGATGCGCACGATGTCGAAGTCGGCGAAGGTCACGATCAGGCTGAACAGCACGGTGATGGCGATGATGTTGCGCATCATCGGCAGGGTGACGAAGAACAGCTTCTGCACGCGCGCCGGCGCCGTCGATCGAGGCCGCCTCATAAAGCTGCTCGGGCACCGATTTCAGCGCGGCGAGATACATGATCATGAAGAACGGCGTGCCGAACCAGACATTCACCGTGATGGTGCAGAACGCGCGCGATCCAGCCGACGCCGAGCCATGGCACCGATGGCGAAGCCGAACTGGTTCAGGATCCAGTTGAACGCCGAGTAGGACGGATCGAACATCCACCACCAGGTCAGCGTGGACAGCGCCAGCGGGATCACCCACGGCACCAGCAGCAGGCCGCGCCAGATGCGCTGGTTCTTGCCGGGAATGTTGTGCATCAGATGGGCGATGATGAAGCCGAGCAGCGCCTTGAACACCACCGCGGTGATGGCGAACAGGCAGCTCTGGAAAATGACGAGCTGGAACGTATTGCGCTTCAGCAGAAACGCGAAATTGCCCAGCCCGACGAAGGCGGTCATCTTCTTGTTCAGCATGCTGAGGTAGATCGCGTAGAACGCCGGATAGATCACGAAGCCGGCAGATCAGCAGCATCAGCGGCAGGCACATCAGAAAGCCGATGGTCGATCGCCGCTGCGCGAAGCGCTTCATGCTGCCCGCGCGGCGCGTCGCCGCGCGTGGTGCCGACGTGATCACGCCGACTGGATACGCTCGTCCCGTCAGCCATGCCGTCCTCCCTTGGCCGCTGCCCTGCACGATGCAGTCCGGCGATGCCGCGATCGGGGCGTGCACATCGATCGCCGCCATCGCGGCTATGAGCAACCCTGTCGGTGCAGCATGGACGCAACGGCGCGATTGCGCGCCGTGCGCGCTGCTCAGTGCATCTCCCGATGGCGCGGCGCGTCAGACCTGTCCTCATGCACGTACCATCCGCGTCGCCCGTATGCGCCGAGCGCAGCCAAAGCCACCCTTGCCCATAGCGGTTGCGTCCCCGCCTGGCGATTGGCCGTCCGACCGACTTCGGCAGGCGACGACCGTATGGCTGCTGGTGTTCCGCCACGCTAGCCGCTGGCGCAGCGTTGTGCAACGCCAGCGTGCCGACGGTGTCGACCTGAAACCGATCAGCGCGCGAAGCCCTCCAGCTCGTCCTGCGCCCAGGCGATGACCTGCGGGATCGTCTGGCCGTCCTTGAGCCGCGCCAGCATCTGGTTGTGGATGGCGCGGTTGTAGATCTGCACGGCGATGTCGGGCGACGCCTCCGGCGCGGTCAGGCTGGGCTGCGCGTTGTGCCACGGCCGCATCGGATAGTTGTAGACCGTGCCTGGCGGCGGCTCGACCTCTGCCCAGATCTTGAAGTCGTAGCATGCCGCATACGGCGGCAGGTCGTAGCCCGAGCTGCCGATGCAGCGCGCTTCGACCTGCTCCGCGCTGCATCAGGTACTCGATCAGGTCCTTGCCGCCGGCTTGTTCTGGCTGAAATTGTAGACGCCCCAGAAGAACTTCAGCGTCGGCACGAAGCGGCCCTTTGGGCCCGCCGGCGCCGGAAAAGGTCCAGCAATCCGCCGCCACCGTCCGGACTGCATCGCGCTTCGCCACCGCCCAGGCCGACGGCGGGTTGAAGATCAGCGCGCTCTTGCCGGAGATCAACGCGCGGTTGTTGGAGGCGTCGTCGTAGCTGACCGCGTCGGCCGGATAGAACTTCACCAGCTTCTGGGCGAATTCCAGCACCTGGTGCACCTCGTCGGACTTGAGCTGTGATGTTGCCCTTCGCGTCGATCAGCGTGGCGCCGATACGCCTTGAACAGCGCGCCGTGCGTGTCGGTGGCGTCGGTATTGCGGCCGCCGCCCATGCCGAGCCCGAAGGTCATGTTGTCCTTGCTTCGCCAGCTCGGCGTATTTCATGAACGCCTCCCAGGTCCAGCCATCCTGCAGCGCGTTGTGCTCGTGCTTCGCCGGATACATCGCCTGCAGTCGAGCCCGTTCTTCTTGAACCACGCTGATGCGCGCGCATGGCGGCTTGGTCTGCGTGCCGGAACTGGTGGGCACCGCGGTCCAATGCCCTTTCATCTTGGCGAGATACTCGGCTGTCGCGTTCACCGCGCCGTACTTGGCGGTCAGCTGCGCTTCATCACATCATCGACCGGCTCGAGCGAGTCTGGCGTAGTTGTAAACGTCCCAGTTGATAGAACGTCATAGACGTCGTGGCCGGTCTTGGCCTGCGTCTCGGCGACGCCGGTCATCATCAACTTGTTGCCGGTGCTGGTGATGAAGTCGGCGCTGACCTCGACCTTGTTCTTCTCGGCCCAGGCGTTGACCTGCTTCTGCATGACGTCGTTGCCGCCGGGCACCCAATGGTCCCAGAAGCCGATCGACAGTTTGCCGGCGGCGCCGGCGGTGCGGATGTGCACCAACGGCAGCGCCGCCGTCGCGGCCGCCAGCTTCAACGCGCTGCGCCGCGAGACCTTACGTTCTCTTTGCATGTTCGCTCTCCCATTTGCGGCCGGCCTTTCCGGCCGTGTCGTAAAGCCAGTCCCTGGTCGGGGCGATTGATCCCGCCTCCGGCTTGTTTGATGAGCCTAGCACGGTCTAACGAAGATCTGCCAATGGCTCGCGCATCCAGCAACCATCTATCCGCGCTGGCAGCGTCTCTCACGGGAATGCCGGCGCAGGGTGGCGGGCAGGCGGGGTTTGCAGTGGCTGGAGAGCCGCGGTCTGTCAGGCTGCCGATACAACACCACGAGGAAGCTTCGAGACGCTGCGTGAGCATTGTCGATTGAGCACCAAGCTGCCGAGCGGAGCGGTGAACATGAGCCGCCGCCGACGGCGCGAGAAAGTCGCCAGAGGGCGACGCGGCAATTGTCGACCGCGCCGGCGCATCGGCGCGGTCGACAATTCGTCACTTAGGTGCTTAGCGCTGGTTCAACGCGCAAAGCCCTCGAGTTCATCCTGCGCCCAGGCGATCACCTGCGGAATCGTCTGGCCTTCCCGGAGCCGTGCCAACATCTGGTTGTGGATCGCGCGGTTGTAGATCTGCACCGCGATGTCGGGCGGTGCCTCGGCGGCAGTCAGACTTGGCTGCTGGTTGAACCACGGCCGGTTCGGGTAGTTGAACACGGTGCCCTTCGGCGGCTCCACTTCCTCCCAGATCTTGAAGTTCAGCAAACCGGCATAGGGTGGAATATCGTAGCCGGAGGTCGCGATGCAACGTTGTTCAACCTGCTCGGGCTGCATCAGGTATTCGATCAGTTCCTTCGCCGCCGGCTTGTTCGGGCTGAACTTGTAGACGCCCCAGAAGTAATCCAGCGTCGGGATGAAACGGCCCTTCGGCCCACTCGGCGCCGGAAACGTCCAGCAGTCCTTCGCCACGTCCGGTGCGTCGCGCTTTGCCACCGCCCACGCCGATGGCGGGTTGAAGATCAGCGCACTCTTGCCGGAAATCAACGCGCGGTTGTTCGATGCGTCGTCGTAGCTGACCGCATCGGCCGGATAGAACTTCACCAGATTCTGCGCAAATTCCAGCACCTGATGCACCGCATCGGACTTGAGCTGGATGTTGCCCTTCGCGTCGATCAGCGTGGCACCATAGGCTTTGAACAGCGCACCATGGACGTCGGTGGCGTCGGTATTGCCGCCGCCGCCCATGCCGAGACCGAACGTCAGGTTATCCTTCTTCGCCGCCTCGGCGTATTTGGTGAACGCGTCCCAGGTCCACGCGTCCTGCAGCGCATTGTGCTCCTGCTTGGCCGGATACATCGCCTGAATATCGAGGCCTTGCTGGTTGAACCAGGTGATGCGCGCGCAAGGCGGTTTGGTTTGCGTACCCGAACTGGTCGGCACCGCGACCCAATGACCCTTGGCCTTTGCCAAATATTCGGAATTGGCGTCCACCGCGCCGTTCTTCGCGATGAGCCGCGCCATCACGTCGTCCATCGGCTCCAGCGAATCGGCGACGTTGTAGACGTCCCAATTGAAGAACGCCAAGGCATCGTGCCCGGTCTTCGCCTGCGCCTCTGCCACGCCGGTCAATTGAAGTTTGTTGCCGGTGCTGGTGATGAAATCGGCATGCACCTCGACCTTGTTCTGCGCGGCCCAGGCATCGCATTGCTTCTGCATCACGTCGTTGCCCCCGGGAACCCAGTGGTCCCAGAAGCCGATGGCCACCTTGCCGGCGGCACCCGCGGTACGGATATGCACCAGGGGCAGTGCGGTCGCCGCCGCCCCCATGCGCAGCGCCTGGCGGCGCGAGAGTTTGAACGATTTCGTCATCGGCATTGTCTCCTTCGCCGCCATCAACGACGGCTGTGTGAAAGCTCACTTGGTCATTCAGGCGGTGGGGTCCGCCCGTCGCGCGCCAGCCGCACCTGCCGGTTCTACCGGATGAGTGGACTGGCCTTGGCCGACTATCCGCCGGCGCCGATCGGGATCGCCGGCCGATCGGGATCGCGGAAGAAGGTTGGCCGGCACACCAAAGTCCGCATGCCGGCCGCTTCGACGATCAGTCACCTCACCGGGCATCGACCCGGTCCAGCAGTTATCGAATGAACCCCTCCAACTCATCCTGCGCCCAGTCCTGCACCTGTTTGATCGACTGGCCGTTCTGCAACTTGGCCAGCATCGTCGGAATAGTGCCGCGGTTGTAGATCTGCACCGCGATGTCCGGCGGGGCCGGCGCACAGGCAATCCACGACTGCTCCTTGTGCGACTTGCGGATCGGGTAGTGATAGACGGTGCCTTTCGGCGGCTCGACCTCATCCCAGATCTTGAAGTCGGTCATGCTGGCGAACGGCGGGACGTCATAGCCCATCACGACATTGCAGCGCGCCTCTACCTGTTCGCGCTGCGACAGGAATTCGATGAGGTCCTTGGCCACGGATTGGTTGGGCGAGAAATTCCAGATTCCCCAGGAGAATGCCCCGAGCGGCATGAAGCGGCCTTTCGGCCCTTTCGGTGCCGCGAAGGTCCAGCAGTCCGCGGCAACCGTCGGTGCGTCGCGCTTTGCCACCGCCCAGGCCGATGGCGGGTTCCAGATCAGTGCGCTCTGCCCGGAGATCAACGCGCGATTGTTCGACGCGTCATCGTAGCTGACTGCATCGGCCGGCAGGAACTTCACCAGTTTCTGCGCGTATTCCAGCACCTGCGTCACCGCGTCGGACCGGATGGTTATGTCACCCTTGGCGTTGACCGCCTCGGCGCCGAATGCGGCGAACAACGCACCGGCGGTGTCCACGGAATCGGCTGTGGTCCCCAGCCCGATGCCGAATGTCTTGCCGATCTTGTGGCACGCTTCGGCAGCCTTCAGCATCGCGTCGTAGGTCCAGTTGTCGGCATCGGGCGTGGCGTCGGCCGAGGGCGGATACAGCTTCACGACATCGATCCCCGCCGTCTCCTTGAGGATCGAGATGCGCCCGCATGGCCCCTTGTTCTGCGTGCCGCTGCTGGCTGGAACCGCCATCCAATGACCCTTGACCTTGAACAGGTACTCGCTGGCCGAATTGGCGGGACCGTATTTGTCCGTCAGTCGCTTCATCACATCGTCGATCGGCACGAGCTGATCGGCATGATTTTGCGTTTCCCATCCAGGAATTTGCTGAATGTCATGCCCGGTCTTGGCTTGTGCCTCCGCGGCGATCGTCAGGATGTTCTTGGCGCCGACGGACGTGATGAAGTCGGGCTGGACCTCGACCTGATGAGCTTTGCCGAACGCCTCGCACTGCTGCTTCATCACGTCGTTGCCGGCGGGCACCCAGTGGTCCCAGAAGGCGACCGACACTTTGCCGGCGGCGCGGCCGGTGCGGATGTGCACGAGCGGCAGCGCCGCGCTCGCCACGCCGAATTTCAGCGCGGTTCGGCGCGTGACCATGTTGGACATCGGCATCGACTTTCCTCCTGCTTTTACCGGCGCACAACCGCCATTTCCGGCGTGGCGCAACTGCCTTTGCAAGCTTCCGTCGCAGTTCGGCGTTACCGACCGGCTAGGAGAGATCCCGTCAAAGTGGCGGCCAACCTAGTGGCAAGCCGTGTTGCAGGCAACGGCGCGAGCCCTACGCACACGTCATGGCAGGGGCGGCGTCGTGGATTGTTGCCGATGTAATCAGTCCAGCGCGCCCGCAGCCCGCAGCACGCGATCGATGAAGCCGTCGCTGCTGCCCAGGTAACGCGCAGGATCGGTCAGCCGGTCGATCGCGGCGCGGTCCAGGCGGCCAGCGACCGCCGGTTCGCGCGCCAGCGCATCCGCCAGCGGGATGGTTTCCGCGAGTGCTGCGTCGCAAGCGTGCTTGACCACATGATGCGCCTCGCCGCGGCCGATATGCGGCGCCAGTCCCATCATCACCGCTTCGGCGACGATCAAACCGCCGGTGAGATCGAGATTGCGGCGCATGCGAGCCGCGTCGATCACCATGCCTTCGGCGATGGCGCCGGCGTGCTGCAATGCGCCATGCGTCAGCACGAACGCCTGCGGCAGCGCGAGCAGTTCGGCCTGCCATGGACCGGTGGCACGTTCGTGGTCCGCCGCCATCGCGCCCAACATCACCGGCACCAGCGCGTGCACGGTGCGCGCGGCGGCCAGGATGTATTCGCTGGCGATCGGATTGCGCTTCTGCGGCATGGTGGATGACGAACCACGTCCGGCGACGTAGGGCTCTGCCAGTTCACCGACTTCGGTTTGCGCCAGCAGGATCACGTCGGTCGCCAGCTTTGCCAGGCTGCCGCAGATCAAGCCGAGAAACGCGACGGTTTCGGCGAACCCGTCACGGCTGACGTGCCAGGGTGCGGCGGGTGCGGCGAGGTCCAGTTCGGTCGCCAGGCCTTCCATTACCGCGATGCCCTGATCCCCGAGTGATGCCAGCGTGCCGGCGGCACCGGCGAAGCTGACCTGCTGCACGCGTGGGCGCAGTGCGTCGAGGCGATGGATGTGGGCGATCAGCGGCTGCGCCCATACCGCGCATTTCAAGCCGAGTGTGATGGGCAGCGCCTGTTGCAGATGCGTCCGCCCGGCCATCACCGTGCGGCGATGCTTGTCGGCCTGCGCCGACAGTGCGGTAACCATGCCGCGCAAGGCGGTACGGATCAGCGCAAGTCCGTCGCGTATCTGCAGGACGGTTGCGGTGTCCATGATGTCCTGCGTGGTGGCGCCCCAATGCGTCCAGCCTCCCGCTTCGCCGGCGGCCCGCGACAGTCCAGCGACCAGCCCGACCACGGGATAGCCGACATTGCGCGCGCTGGCGGCGAGTTCCTCAGTGACGAGGTTATCGACGTGTGCGGCGCGTGTGATGGCAGCGGCGGCGGCGGCGGGGATAATGCCGAGTTGCGCCTGCACGCGTGCGAGCGCTGCTTCGACGTCGAGCATGCGTTGGAAATACGCGCGCTCGTCGAATACCGCGCGCATGGT
>CAWBON010000006.1:0-33237 GCA_963790445.1 uncultured Alphaproteobacteria bacterium
GCACGTCGCTGCCGGACGCCGATGCAACGAACACCGCGGTCGAAGACCGGATCGCCGCATCGTAATGCGCCGCCTGCCGAGGCACCGACAGCCGCGCCAGAAACCCGTCCGGCAGGATGCCCGGATATGTGCTGCGCCACGCCGCGACATGCACCGCGCCGATCGAGATGGCGTCCGACGGCCGCGCGCGACGGATCGAGATCACGCGCGCCGCTCCAGCACCGCGCCAAAGAACCCGTCGGTGCCGTGGCGCGCCGGTGTCAGCGAAAGATACTCCCCCGCGTCATGCCCGGGCGTGACGAGGGCGATTCCGGGCGGTGCTCCCGGCCATGCGCGCGCGAGCGGCACCAGGGCGAAGCCGGGATGGCGGGCGAGGAATGCGGTCACCTGGTCCTCGTTCTCCTCGGAGAGCAGGGAACAGGTAGCGTAAACCAAACGACCGCCGATGCGAACCAGTGCCGCGGCCTGATCCATGATCGCAGCCTGCTTCGGCAGCAATTCGGCGAGATCGCTCTCGCGCAACCGCAACCGAGCATCCGGATTGCGCCGCCAGGTGCCGGTGCCGGTGCACGGCGCGTCCACCAGCACACGGTCGAAACTGCCGCCGCGGCGCTTGGCCCATTTGTCGCCAGGCTCGATCAAATGGCGTTCCACGTTATGCACACCGGCGCGCCGCAGCCGCCGCACCGCGCCGTCCAGCCGAGTGGCGGACACGTCGCACGCCAGCAGTTGCCCGCGGTTCTGCATCATCATCGCCAGCGCCAGCGTCTTGCCGCCGGCCCCCGCGCACCAATCGGCAACGCGCATCCCAGGCCGCGCGCTCGTCAGGTTGGCGACCAGCTGGCTGCCCTCGTCCTGGATCTCCACCAGCCCCGCGCGGAAGGCCGGCCCGGAAGTGACCTGCTTACGTCCCTCGATCCGCAGCCCCCACGCCGAGAACGGCGTCGGCGTCGCCTCCAATCCCTCGGCCGCCAGCGCGGCACGCGCCGCATCACGCGTGGCCTTCAGCAGGTTGACGCGCAGATCGAGCGGCGCCGGTTGCAGCAGCGCGCCCAGTTCCGTCGCGTCGAAGCGCGGGGCAAGATGCGGCAGCAGCCAGTCCGGCATTTCCAGCCGCACCGCATCGGGCATCGACGCGTGCTCCAGCGTGCGGCCCTGAAGTCGGCGCAGCGCTGCCTGCTCGGACGGCGCAAGCGCGGCGGGGGCGAACTGGCTGCCGGTGTAAACCGGCTGTGACGTCCGCCAGCCCCGCACCCTCCAGCAGCAGCGACGCCGCGACCAACAGCCGAGGCGTCGGTTTGTCGGCCAGCCACCAGGTCAGACGCCGGTACGAGCGCAGGATGCGCCACACGCGGTCCGACACGTCGCGGCGATCACCACCGCCGATGAAGCGTCGGCCGCGGAAGTAGTCGTTGGCGACGGCATCGGCCGGGCGCGCCGGCGCGGCGCCGATCGCGGCAAGCAGTTCGATCGCCGCGGCGATCCGCGCGGTGGGGGTCACCGGAGCACGTCGGGCAAGGTCGAAAGGTCCGCCAGTTCGGTGACCTTGCCACGCAGGCCATACTCATCCGGCTGCGCGGTGCGATTGACCCAGAAGACCTGGAACCCGAACGCCAATGCGCCGAACGCATCCCATGGATTGGACGAGAAGAAGCCGATCGCGTCGGGCGGCAGCGCAAACCGATCGACGACAAGCTGGTAAACCCGCGGATCGGGTTTGAACACGCCAACCGCTTCCACGCTCAGCACATCATCGAGCAGCGCCGCTATGCCGGCAGACCGCACCGCATCGGCCAGCATCCGTGGCTCGCCGTTGGACAGAATGGCGCGCGCCACGCCCTGATCCCGCAGCGCCGCCAGCATCGCCGGCACCTCGGGATACGCATCCAGCACGCCGATACGCCGCCAGCACATCGGCCAGCAGCGCCAGCGTCCGCGACGCCGTGGCGCTGCGCGACGTGCGCCAGCGCCTCCTGGGTCAGCGTCCAGAAGTCGCGGTGATGCGCCGGGCCGGCCAGGCTGCGGACCCAGGTATATTCGATCTGCTTGGCGCGCCAGTCGCTGCTCATGCGCTGCCAGTCCGGGCCGAGGCGGTGCGCGTAGCGGGCCATGGCGGCATGGACGTCCAGCAACGTGCCGTAGGCGTCGAACACCGCGGCGCGAATTACCGGCACTGGTATGTTGGCAAGGAAGGCCAGGGGCTCTGCCCCCGGGCCCCCGCTAAGGGCGCAGCCCTTAGAACCCGTTCGTTTGGCATTGGGAGGGGGGCGACACGGACCTCGCGAGGTCCGTGTCGCCCCCCTCCCAATGCCAAACGATTGGATTCCAAAGGCGATGCCTTTGGTGGGGTCCAGGGGCAAAGCCCCTGGCCTTCCCTACCTCCATGCCAACACCCTCAGTCCTGCCGGTAATTCGGTGCCTCGCGACTGATCGCCACGTCGTGCACGTGGCTCTCGCGCAGGCCCGCGCCGGTGACACGGCGGAACCGAGCCTTGGTCTGCAGATCGGCGATGTCACGGCTGCCGGTATAGCCCATTCCCGCACGCAGCCCGCCGACCAACTGGTGGATCGCCTGGGCGACCGGACCCTTATACGGAACCATGCCCTCGACGCCCTCCGGCACCAGCTTCAACTGGTCCTTGATGTCCTGCTGGAAATACCGGTCCGCCGACCCCCGCGCCATCGCGCCGATGCTGCCCATACCGCGGTACGACTTGTACGACCGTCCCTGATACAGGAACACCTCGCCCGGCGCCTCGTCCGTGCCCGCCAGCAGCGAGCCGATCATCACCGCGTCCGCCCCCGCCGCGATCGCCTTTACGATGTCGCCGGACGTGCGCATGCCGCCATCGGCGATCGACGGCACCCCCGCCTCCCGGCACGCCGCGGCGCATTCCAGCACCGCGGTGAACTGCGGCACGCCGACGCCGGCGACCACGCGCGTGGTGCAGATGGACCCGGGGCCAATGCCGATCTTCACGCCATCCGCGCCGGCCTCGATCAGCGCCAGCGCGCCTTCGGGCGTGGCGATATTGCCGGCGATCACCTGCACCGCGTTGGAGAGCTTCTTGATGTTGGCCACCGCATCCAGCACCCCGCGCGAGTGGCCGTGCGCGGTGTCCACCACGATCACGTCCACCTCTGCTGCAATCAGCGCGCGGGCGCGTTCGTGACCCTCCGGTCCGACACCGGTCGCAGCGGCGACGCGCAGCCGGCCGAGTTCGTCCTTGTTGGCGAGCGGGTGGGTTTCCGCCTTGTCCATGTCCTTGACGGTGATCAGCCCGACGCAGCGGTAGGCATCGTCCACCACCAGCAGCTTCTCGATGCGGTGGCGGTGCAGCAGCCGGCGGGCCTCGTCCGGCGCGACGCCGGTCGGCGACCGTCACCAGGCCCTCCCGCGTCATCAGTTCGTAGACCTTCAGCGTGGGGTCGGTGGCGAAGCGGACGTCGCGGTTGGTGACGATGCCGACCAGGCGGTTGGTGTCGCGCTCCACCACCGGGATGCCGCTGATGCGGTTGGTGGTCATCAGGGCGCGGACATCGGCGAGCGTCTGGTCGGGGTGGATGGTGAGCGGGTTCACCACCATGCCTGACTCGAACTTCTTGACGCGGCGGACCTGCGCGGCCTGCTCGGCGGCTTCGAGGTTCTTGTGGATGACGGCGATGCCGCCCTGCTGGGCCATGGCGATGGCCATCGGGGCCTCGCTGACGGTGTCCATGGCGGCGGAGATGATGGGGATGTTGAGCGGGATGGTGCGGGTGAAGCGGGTGCGCGTGTCGGTGGCCGACGGCAGCACCTGGGAGTAGGCGGGCACGACGAGTACGTCGTCGAAGGCGAGCGCTTCCTCGACGCGGTTGGTGGCGGTGTGGGTGGTCTGCGATTGGGGAATGTCGAGCGCCATGGGCGGGAGGGCCTTTCCGCTACCTTGGCGGCGCCTTGTAGGCGGGGCGGTGGGGGGAGCGCAAGGGCACGGCGCAGTCGCGCCAACAAATTCGTAAGGCGCAACGATTGATCTCTATGTTCGAGACTGGCCGCGCGAACATAGTCTCGACACGTTCCGGCCCTATATCGAGGCCATCGCGACGCCGCTGTGAAATCCGATCGTCCCTACCGTCGCGCATCGATTGTCCTGAGGAGTCGCCGACGCCATCGCCGCGATCGAACCTATTTCGCCGGCAGCACCGGTGACATTCTGTTCTTGAGCGTTTGATCCAGGACGAGGTAGTGCCATTCGCGCATCGGCCGCCAGCACAGCAGCATCCAGCGGGGCCAGGGCCGGTTCGATCGCACCTTACCGCCGTGGAAGCCGAGCTTGCCCGTGGTCGGGCTTGCCCGTGGTCGGCGGCCACCGCAAACCCATCTACTGTTAAGGGCACTGAATCCGATATAGTCCGGAACGCGAGGAGGCCGCATGGACACCACAGTTACGTCACGATCCCAGTGGAGCGAGAGCGGCCAGCGAACTGCGCGATGCACGGACGCGGGAGGCAATCGGCCGCTGGTCAGCCGCATGCTGGACCGCCAAAGCCGATCAAGTCGGAATATCGAGCAACTGTTCGCCGCCATGGAGCGGTTGGGAGCCGACGCCGAAGCGAAGCGAGCCTGACTCGATGAGATCCTCCGAAGAGGAACTTCGCAGCCCAGAACCCCGAGCGCCGATCCCTGATCGTCCTTGACGCGTCAGTCTGCTCGATGAGTGCGGTGATCCGGCGCAGGTAATCCACGTCGTGCGTTCCGACTGGCCTGCGGATCGAGACGTGCCGGCCATGTCGATCTGACATCGTTGGCGTGACGTAGTTGGTCGAAGTTCTGCACCAGATTCACCAGGCCTTGCGCGATACCTGTTCCGTCGTGACGCGCTGCACCAGTGCGAGGCGGAGCTCGCCTGCGCTCGGCTCGGTGGCCGTCGGGAGCGTCCAGACAGCGACTCACCGTCTGGCACGAGGATCGTCGAGACGAAAAGGCACCGCAAGGTCGATCTCGAACTGGCTCTTGCCTGTCCCCACTTCCGGCCATACATCGAGATCGAGCGATGATGAAATACATCGTCCCTACCTGTCGTACATCGCCGACGATCGTCGCAATCGAACTATGTCGCCGGCGGCCGCGAACGTATCTGCGCGAACGGTTGATCCAGGATGCAGGGTGCGGAATTCGAGATCATCGGCAGGCTCGCCAGCCATTTCGGTCCCCCGCCGCAGCGCCGGATTGGAATTGCTCGAGCGTAACCCGGTATCCCCGGCAATTGGGCGACCGCCGCACGGCGACCGAGATGAATCGGCATGCATTGTTGTACGGAGTGCGGACCAGACCCGACCATGGGATAACTCGTCGCGGGTATCACGCCCCCAATCGCGAACAAAATCCGCAGCCACGCCCGTCGCCTCCGCGGCATGCGGTACGACGAACTCCTCGCCGGCGCTCCGATCGATCTCCGCCTCCGTGGCTGCCCATGCGCCGCCGCATCAGCTGCGCCTGTCAAGATCAGTGCCGCGCGCTGGATCATCGCCGCGATCGGATTGGCTCATCACCCGCCTCCTCGCGCTGCCCTCCACCCCAATCACAAGGGCGTCGGCATCGGCGGTCCCTCCGTCGGGTGTGGGGTGGGACGCGGAGGAACCTCCAGCGGCGGCGGGGCTGGATTGGGGTCCGGCTGCGGGTTGGGCTGCGGCGGCTGCTGTGCATGCATCGTAGATCTCCTTTATCCAGGATCGAACGGCTGACGCGATGCCGGGTTGCCGTCGCCACACAGCACATCCCCGCCGGCATCAATAAAGTTTCAGCCGCCACCAGAATTTCGCCGCGATCGCGCCGCCGTGCGGCCGCACCGCGCCACCACCATCAGCGCTCTGGAATTGCCAGGAGGATTACGTCCATGCGCAAAACACTGATCGCTCTCGCGGCCACCACTGGCCTGCTCACGCTGGGTTCCATCGGCGCGTCGGCCGCACCGCTCGCGCCGCTGCACGACCCCGCGCAAGCCGTCGCCGTCGGCGGTTCGGCCATTCAGCAGGCTGCCTGGGGCTGCGGTCCGCACTGCCGCTACTGGCGCCATCGGCGTTGGGTGGAAAGCCACCGGTGGCACCATTACGACTATCATCGTTATGGCTACAATGGCGGCCATAACCATTATTACCGCTGACCCCTGACAGGCATGACGCCTCTTCGCTGATCGCGCGGGCGGGAGTATCCTGCGCTGAAATCGCCGAGGATGCGTCATGCCCTGCGTGCTTTCACCGGCCGACGTCGCACGGTTCCATGCTGACGGCTTTGTCATCGTGCGTGCGATGTTCGACGCCACGGAAACCGACCTGCTGCGCCGCGCGATGGAACAGGACCCGGAAGTCGCCGGCCATCTTGCTGGATCGGCTCGATGCGCACGGCGCGGCAACGCGCATCGCTCTATGGAACCGCGCCGGCGATTCGGTCTACGGCATGGCGGCGCGCTGCGAGCGCATGGTCGACGCGATGGAGGCGTTGCTCGGCGGCCCGGTCTATCACTTTCAGTCGAAGCTGACCGCGAAGCAGCCGTTCGTCGGCGGCGCGTGGGAGTGGCACCAGGATTACGGCTACTGGTACCACAACGGCTGCGTATTCCCTCATCTGGCGAGTTGCCAGGTGGCGCTCGATCGTTCCGGGCGGGAAAACGGTTGCCTGCAAATGGTGCAGGGTTCGCATCTGCTCGGCCGCATCGATCACGTGCCCGTCCCCGGTGAGGGCCAGAACGTCGCCGATCCCGCACGCATGACGCACATCCTGGCGCGGCTGCCGGTGGTGCCATGCGAGCTGCAGCCAGGCGATGCCGTGTTCTTCCACGCCAACACGCTGCATCGGTCGGATCAGAATCGCTCGCCGCGACCGGCGCTGGACGCTGATCTGTTGCTACAACCGTATCGACAACGATACCGTGACGCGCGACCACGACCGATATTACGTGCCGCTGGAGAAGGTGCCCGATGCGGCGGTGAAGGCAGCAGGCTTGCGTTTCGCCAGCGGCGCGGAGCACTTCACCAGCAAGCCGTTCGTGCCGAAGGTGGCGTAGGGGTCGCGGACGTGGCATTTCGCCCATTGGTCGGCAGCCTGTAGCCCTGTTCCGTTTTCAATTGGGGACACACCCCAATCCGGCGCCTCGTTGCCGCGGGTGATGCTGGTCGGCGTGATGCTGGTCACTGCGGCCAGGCCAACGACAGGAAATGCCGCGATGCTCAACATTGCGCCGGCGGGCATGCAGCAATACCCTCGCACCGAACGGGAAACACAGAAGTCCCGCGCAGCGGAGGAAACCGAACAATGAACCGCATCACGCGCCGCAGCCTGGTCGCTACGGCCCTCGCCGCCACTACATTATCGCGCACCGCCGGCGCGGTGGATCCAATCAAGATCGGCATGCCGCTGGCACTGACCGGTCCCCTCGGCTCGGTCGGTCAGGAGATGAAGAACGGCGCGGAACTCTGGGCAAAGGTGGAAAACGCCAAGGGCGGACTGCTCGGCCGGCCGATCCAGTTGTTCATCACCGATACCGCCGGCGACCCCGCCACCTGCGTGCGCAAGGCGCAGGAACTGGTGGAGCGCGACGATTGCCACGTGTTCTTCGGCATGACCCTGTCATCCGAAGCGCTCGCCGTGGTGCCGAAACTCGCCGAGTGGAACGCGATCTTCATGTCGTCGGACAATGGCGACGGACGGTTGACCGCGTCATCGTTCGTGCCGAATTTCTTCCGCTCCAACATCTCCGGCCCGATGGGAACACGCGCGGTGTCACTGTATCTGCGCGATTCGCCGTTCAAGCGTTTCTATGCCCTCGGCATGGACTACGCCTGGGGCCGCGGCAGCGTCGCGCGTGTTCGAAGACGAGTTGAAGAAGGCGGGACGCCCGCTGATCGGCACCGTGTTCTCGCCGATCGGCACCAAGGATTTTGCAACGTATATCAGCAAGATCCGCCAGTCCGGCGCCGATGCGCTGTACATGGTGCTGGCCGGCGATGACTATAACGCGTTCCTGACGCAGGCGAAGCAGTATCGCCTGTCCGACAAGGTGCAGTTGCTGACCGAGGTCGTCGATCTGACGTCGATCCGCGCGGTGGGCGATGCGGCGGTCGGGCTGATCGGTTCGACACGCTACACCTACACGCTCGACAATCCGGCCAACAAGGAATTCGTCGCACTGTGGCAGAAGGAATACGGCCAGGTGCCGGACAACAACGAAGGCGAGCAGTGGCAGGCCTGCCAGATGCTGGCCGACGGCATCGCAAGGCCGGCGGCATCGAGACCGACAAGCTGCGCGCGGCATTGGAGACGGTGGCGATCGACAGCATCAAGGGTCATGTCGCCATCCGCGCCTGCGACCACCAGGCGATTCAGCAGGGCTACATCGTCAAGGTGGTGAAGCAGGGGGACGCGATGCCGGTGCCGCAGGTGATCGCCACCTATCCCGGCGATCGCACCGCGCCGGCTTGCAACCAGATGACCTATGATGATTGATACCGCCGCAACCAACCAGGAGCCTGATCACGTGGCAACGATTCCGAAAACACTGCAACCGCATATCAACACGGCATTCCCGGAGCATGTCTGCCTGGTCGGGACCGTGCTGCCGAACGGCTACGCGCAGATCACGCCGCGCGGCAGCACGATGGTGTTCGACGATGACCACATCGCGCTGTGGGAACGCGGCAAGGGATCGACGACCGCAAGTCTGCACGATGGCACCAAGGTCACCGTCTATTTCCGCAAGCCGCAGCTTCGCGCCGACGGCATGCTGCCGAAGGGCGGCATCGCTCGCTTCTACGGCACCGCCAAGGTGGTGAAGTCCGGCGCCGGCGTACGAGGAAGTGTGGCGCAAGCTGGTGCAGCCGGAGAAGGATCGCGACCCCGACAAGAAGGGCTTTGCCGTTTTGATCAAGGTCGAGCGGGCGGAAGACCTGGACGGGATGGCATTGAAGCTGGACTGAGGAGGTCAGGAAGCCCGTCCAGCAAGGGGACGGAGGCGTGCATTGCAACCACGTGCCTGCCGCCCCCCCGTGCAAAAGGTCTCGCGTGGCGGCCTGTGGTGAAGGCCGGGCGCGTGGATCAAGTCCGAAACCCCGTCGCCACCACGTAGAGCTCGCTCGATTCCTTGCGGCTGGCGGGCGGCTTCGCGTGCCGCACGCTGGCGAAGTGCCGCTTCAGCTGCTCGAGCATCTGCCGCTCCGAGCCGCCCTGGAACACCTTGGCGACGAACGCGCCGCCTTCGGTCAGCACCTCCAGCGCGAATGCCAGCGCAGCCTCGGCCAGCGCCATGATGCGCAGATGGTCGGTGGCCGCGTGGCCGGTGGTGTTCGGCGCCATGTCGGACAGCACCAGGTCGGCCTTGCCGCCCAGTTCCGTCCGCCAGCAACTGCCGGCATCGTCCGGATCGGTGAAGTCGCCCAGCAGCAGCGTCGCACCCGGCAACGGGATCGATCGGCAGCAGGTCCACCCCGACCACCCTGCCCGCGCCGCGCTGCACCGCCACCTGGCTCCAGCCGCCCGGCGCGGCGCCCAGATCCACCACCAGCGCGCCGCGGCGGATCAGGTGGAACCGGTCATCCAGCTCCAGCAGCTTGAATGCGGCGCGCGATCGCCAGCCCTGCTGCTTCGCCGCCGCGACATACGGATCGTTCAGCTGACGGGTGCAGCCAGCGCTGCGAGGCGCCGGTGCGACCCTTCGCCGTGCGCAGCGGAACCGCCAAGGCCCGCGGCGCGCGCCATCTTGCCGAGGCGGCTGCGTCATGCGCCGCGGCCGGCGCGCCCGTCGCATCGGCGTCCGGTCGGCGCGGATCATGCGCAGCAGCATGCCCTCGCGCAGGCCGCGGTCGGCCACGATGACGCGCGGCGCGGGCCACAGCCGGATCAGCGCGGCAAACACCGCGCAGCCGGGCAGCACGAAGTCCACCCGATCCGGCCCGACGCAGGGATGCGCCTCCAGCCCCGCGCGGCCCAGCGCGCGCAGACTGGCCAGCGCCTCGTCGGCCGCGTCGCCGCTCAGCACCGTGCCGTCGACCAGCGGGCGGCGGTAGCGCGCCAGCTTCAGCGCGACGCCCGCCAGCGTGGTCACCGTGCCGCTGGTGCCGAGCAACTGCACGCCGCCTTCGCGGATCTCGCGGGCGATGCAATGCACCGCCTCGAAGCTCGCCAGCCTGGCGGCGACATCGTCCACCATCGCCTCGAAGCCCTCGGGGTCGAAGCCGGCCTGGCCGAACCTCTCGGCCAGCGTCACCACGCCGACGGGCAGCGAATCATAGCCGATCAGTTCCGGCCGGCCGTTCGGATCGATCCGCACCCAGGCGAGTTCGGTCGATCCGCCGCCGATGTCGAACAGCAGCGCTCGCCGGCCCCAGCCGCCCAGCAGCGGCGCGCAGCTCTCCAGCGCCAGTTCGGCTTCCTCGCGGGTGGAGATCACGCCGATGTCCAGCCCGGTTTCGTCCCTTACCCGGGCCAGGAACGCGGCGCCATTGGCGGCACGGCGGCAGGCTTCGGTGGCGATGGCGCGCAGCCTGCGGACCGGGCGGCGTTCCAGCCGCGCGGCGCAGGCGTGCAATGCGGCGAGGGCACGCTCCATCGCGGCCGGGCTGAGCTGGCCGGTGCGGTGCAGCCCTTCGCCCAGCCGGACGATGCGGCTGAAGCTGTCGAGCACGCGGAATCCCTCGCCCGACGGGCGCGGCCACCAGCATGCGGCAATTGTTGGTGCCGAGGTCGAGTGCGGCAAAAGCGGGGCAAGAAAACCGCCGCGATTCGCCCGCCTGATGTTTGGCGGCGTCGACCAAAACTGGGCATTCCGCGGCATCATCGCTGTATTGTCGTCCGTGGCTGCCAGCCGCGGCAAGGGTCGTCGCGGCAGGTTGCCGTGATTTCATCTGGGCACGCAGTCGCTGGTTGCCAAGCCAAGGAGACAACTCATGGACGCAGCGGCCGATGTCGCCAGCACCCTGCACCTGTCGCGCAAGCAGATGCGCAAGATCCTGGATCGCTACCGGGTGACGTCCGGCAAAGGTTTTCGGCTGAAGGATCATGACCCGGCCGACACGGCGGGGCACCTGCTGTCCAAGGCGCAGGCGGATGCCACGCTCGCCCACGGCGTGCACCGTCTGGCAGAGATGCAGGAGAAGCTCTACGCGCAGAAGTCCTGGGCGATGCTGTGCGTGCTGCAGGCGATGGACGCGGCCGGCAAGGACAGCACGATCAAGCACGTGATGTCGGGGGTGAACCCGCAGGGCGTGCAGGTGACCAGCTTCAAGGCGCCGGGACCGGAAGAACTGGCGCATGACTTCCTGTGGCGTGCCAACCGCGCGCTACCGGAGCGCGGCCGCATCGGCATCTTCAACCGCAGCCACTACGAGGAGGTACTCATCGTCCGGGTGCATCCGGAATGCCTTGAACACCAGCATCTGCCGAAGACACTGATCGGCCGGCGGCTTTGGGAGCAGCGGCTCGAGGCGATCGTGGCGTACGAGCGTCACCTGACGCGGCAGGGCTACGTGGTGCTGAAATTCTTCCTCAACGTCTCGAAGCAGGAGCAGAAGCGCCGCTTCCTCGATCGGCTGGAGGAGACCGACAAGAACTGGAAATTCAGCGCCAGCGACCTGGCCGAGCGCGCCTTCTGGGACGACTATCAGCACGCCTACCAGGAAGCGATCGCTGCCACCGCCACGCCGCATGCGCCGTGGTTCGTCGTGCCGGCGGACCACAAGTGGTTCACCCGCCTGATCGTCGTCGCCGCGATGATCGAGGCGCTCGACGCACTGCATTTGACGTATCCCGTGCTGTCCGCCGATGAGCAGTCTGCGCTGCGGGCTGCGCGCCTGAAGCTGGAGAGTGACGAGGGTTAGGCGATGAGGTCATATCAGGCGTCGACTGGCGAGGCGTCGACAGGATCGGCTCTTGGACTCCGCTTCCAGGTCATGCGCCTGTCCATGCAGCGATCTGCAAAGACCTGATCCGCAGGGACTTGGAGGCTGACCGTCGTCAGCATGGCGGAATGCAACGGTCCGAGGGTCGAAATTCAGTCTGGCCGCTTGCGCCAGTTCCGGATTCTCGTGTGCGCGGGACCGACGCAGCGGAGTGATGATCCCGCAAATGCGATCGCCCCAGGCCCGACGGCGAGTTGCGGAACGCGGCGGCCTCGTGCTTCAGCAGCCACCGTTTGCGCTCGATGCCGCCGCCGTAGCCGGTCAACGAGCCATCGGCGCCGATCACGCGATGACACGGTATCACCACGCTGATCGGATTGGACCCGTTGGCCATGCCGACGGCTCGCACGGCTTTCGGACAGCCAAGCATCGCCGCCAGGCCGCCGTAGCTGAGCGTGTCGCCCGGCGCGATCGTGGTCAGAGCGATCCAGACGCTGCGCTGGAACGGCGTACCGGCGGTGCGCCACTCGATGGCTGCAAGACATCCGAGTTCGCCTTCGAAATACCGCCGCAGCAGGCGTTTGATGTCACCTGGTGCGGCACCCGGTTCCGGCACGAGCGAGCCGTAATGCAGGCGAAGCAGCCGGGCCATGCTGGACGCGCGATCGGCCCAGTCGAGCGCACGCAGGGTGCCAGCCTCATCCGTGACAATCAGCGATTTGCCGATTGGCGTTGCCAGCCGGTCCAGCCGGAGGCGTTCAGGCGGCTTGCTGGTCATGCTGCACCTTTTCAATTGTCGGGGCCGCGTGTGTTTCGGACGCCCAGAGATGGAGTGTGGCGTAGGCGCGCCACGGTCTCCATCTCTCGGCGTGTGCGAGCAACGCGGCGGGTGATGGCCGCACACCGCCGGCATCACGCATCGCTCGCAGCAGGCCGATATCGGCGGCCGGAAAGGCATCTGGCTCGCGCAGTTCGCGCATGGCGATGTATTGGGCGGTCCATTCGCCGATCCCCGGCAGCGATCGCAACTGTGCGACGGCATCTTCGAGGCTTCTGCGGGGGCCGAAGATCAGCGGATCAGCGACGACAGCCGCCGCCAGGGAGGCTAGCGCCAGGCGTCTGGCTTGCGGCATGCCGATCGCGGCCAAATCGACCCGGCCAGTTGCCGGGCGGTGGGAAACACATGTGTCAGCCCTTGGTCGAACGCAGCGGGATCGACAATTTTCTCGCCATAGGCTGCGACCAATTTGCCGGCGAGCCGGGTCGCCGCCGACACCGTGATCTGCTGCCCGAGTACGGCACGCACGGCGAGTTCAAATCCGTCCCACGCACCAGGAACCCGAAGGCCCGGACGCGTGGCGACAAGTGGCGCCAGCACAGGGTCTCGGCTGAGATGAGCGCCGATCGCCACAGGATCGGCTGCAAGATCGAACACGCGGCGGATGCGTGCGATGATCGTCGGCAAGGCCTTGAGATTTGCCAGGCGGACGGTTGCCTTGAGGCAGTTTCTGTCGGCGGGTTCGACGACCAATAGACCACGTGCATCGCCGATCGCGATCGTGCGTGAATATCGGTTGCTCGACACCAGTTCGATGCCCGGGATTGCGCGCGCACGAAGAAACGCCAGGATGGCATCCCAGTCGTAGGGTGGTCGGTAGCCCAGCTTGACGGTAACCGCGCCTGTCGTTGCAACGGATTCGTCCGTGATTCCGGTCCGCCGCAATGCTCTGGGCGGGCGCCGGTAGAGTTGCTGAAAAATCTCGTTGAACCGGCGAATGCTGCCAAAGCCGGCCGCGGAGGCGATTTCGGCCATCGGCAGCCGCGTGTCCTGGATCAATTGCTTGGCCAGGAGGATCCGCCGGGTCTGGGCGATCGCGATTGGCGACGCACCGAGGTGCTGGCTGAACAGGCGTCGGAGCTGACGCTCGCCAATGCCCAGCCGTTCCGCCAACGCCTCGACGTTCGCATCGTCCAGGGCGCCCGCTTCGATCAATCCGAGTGCGCGGGATACGGAGTTGGAACTGCCGCGCCAGAAGGCTAGCTCGGGTGATGTTTCCGGGCGGCAGCGCAGGCATGGGCGAAACCCGGCTTCCTGTGCCGCGGCGGCCGTGGGAAAGAACCGGACGTTCTCTCGTTTGGGTGTGGGTGCCGGACAGAACGGGCGGCAATAGATGCCGGTCGTGGTGACGGCGACGAACAGGCGCCCATCGAACCGATGGTCTCGCGTTTCGATGGCGCGGTAGCAGGCGTCGTCGTCCATATCCATGCAGTGATGATTGCTGATGCGGGCGCGGTTGTCTCGCGGTTTTCGGACGTCAACGGAAAAACGGTTGGGCGGTGATGAGCATGCGTGAGCGGCTGGAGCGTAACGCGACGGACCCGTTGGCATCGCAGATCGGTGTCAAGCCGTTGGTTGGGCGAGCAGGTGTGTTCCGCGTGCGGATGTGCTTCAAGTGGCCCGCCGCTTCGCCAGGACCGGAAGATGTGACGATCGAGGTTAGTTGGTCAGGTCTGTGATTTGTCCTTTCCATCCGGTTTTTTGCTGCCCATCAACCGCGCTATGGCGTCCTTCATCAGCGGGTCATGTTGATCGAGCAGCTCACGGCGCGAAGGTGTGCGTCCCGCGGCGACGACCGTATTGTAAACAGCATCATTGATCCGACCGATGTGCTCCAGTGTAATGAGGAAGTCGCGTACCGTGATGATAATGGCGCGCGGTGCCTCCTCGCGTGCGAGACGTGTGGCTGTCACCTTCCGGTCTTCGCACTGCACGTTCGTCCGGTTCCGGATGGACATGGTGGCGCGCATATTCAATTGCCGCTTGCTCGCCGAGATCGAGCTGACGCTCAATCTCGCCTGCCTCATAGCAGCGGGTGAAGGCGGCAAAGGCGTTGGTGGACGCGATATGCACACGGTCGATATTGGTATTCACCCACTCGACGATGGTGTGGGCGCCGAGAAGCGAGGCATCGCGCGATGTGCCATGCTGACAATCCGGGACGATCTGCCGCTGAAGCGGATCATGGCACCCGCGGCTAGTGGAGATCGCCGGCCGATATGCTGCGTGCACCATGCAGAACACGCCTGATTTCCAGCACACCGGCATGCACGACATAGAAGATCAGATAGCGGCCAAACACGACACATCGGACACCGTTGCCCAATGCTGGCCGCAACGGCGCCGCCCGAGGGAATTCGACAAGTTGGCTGCAACGATCACGAAGTTCGTGGATATACGTGACAGCGCGTCTTGGGCCATCGCGCGCAATGAAGTCGCCAATTTCCTCGATGTCGCGCTCGGCCTGACGGCTGAAGCGGTACTGCATCAGGCGCGGCGGCGTTTCGTCATGCGGCGATATTTTGCTTCAAGCCGACCGAGGACTGCCTCACCTGGCTGATCGGAAAGGCCGCTGGTACGACCTTGCTCAATCAGTTGGCGCAATTCGAGTTGCCGCTGCCGCTCCTGGTCTTCCAATAGACGAAGCGCGTCGCGGACGACCTCGCTTGCATTGTTGTAGCGCCCGCCGGTCACCTGAGTGTCGATGAAGTCCTCGAAGTGATCGCCGAGGGCAAAGCTACGGGGCATGGTGGTGGCATCCGGTTGATTGTTGGTAGATAATAGTTATCATCAGGTGCTCCTGCAAGCCTGACGGTTCTTGCGTCGGGATGATGGTGTCCCGATCAACGAGCGGTGGCGGATGTCACGCCCAGACAAAGAGCCCGAACCGAGACGAGATTCTCCAGGTCGTCGCAGCGTGCCGCCAAATTCAAGCAGCGATGCAATTGCAAGCCGCGTGACGCTGGCCGGAGCAGCAGGTGCGAACGCTGGGCATCCAGATTAAGCAAGCGGAAAGACAATCGGCCTGATCATCGCCGCCGATGGGTCCGATGACCGGACGCGAGACGGGAGTCGGTACCGCCGATGCTTGACATTTTGCTCGCTGACAGCGAGTGTCTGTCGTGGCGCTGATCATCCCGCCGCGCGTCGCCAAGGCGTTTGCCACTATGCCTCGCGCCGACGCAAAGCGCCTGCGCGCAAGGCTGGAGCGTATCGCGGAGGATCCGCTGGCGCCGCAAATCGGCGTCAAGCCGTTGGTTGGACTGACGGGTGTGTTCCGCGTACGAGAGGGTAATTGGCGCGCCGTGTACTCGATCGAGGACGGCGACATGATTGTCGAACGGATAGGAGACCGCAAGGTGGTGTGTCGATGAATGCACCATGGCCACGGCCGATCGCGGAAACCAGCAAGACTGTCACGCTGCGTAAGCGCGATTGGCAGGCGCTCATGGCCCGACTTGAGGATCTCGAAGACATCGCCGCCATTGAGGAACGGCTCGCGCACGAGAAGAAGGTCGGCAAGGCAGTCGCTCGGCGGGACTATATGACGGGCGACGAGTTGCGGCGCATTCTGGACGATGAGAGCCCGGTGAAGGTCTGGCGCGAGAAGCGCGGACTTTCGCAGCGCGCGCTCGCGGAGCAGGCCGGCGTCAGCCCGAGCTATCTCGCGGAGATCGAAACCGGGAAGAAGCCGGGAAGCGCCGATGCACTGCGCAAGCTGTCGCGCGTGCTGGCGATTCCGATGGAGAATTTGGTGTCGCGGCGGGGGTGATCCGGTTGTCCCAGCGGTGCTATCCGTCCCGGAATCAAGTCGTTAAGCCGGAGTTCACGCTTGCGACGTATCCAGACCACCTATGGTCCGGACATCCATTCGACGCGATCGAAGCAGCGGCGCGGTCGCGCCGTACTTCGAATTCTGCGTGCACGGCCGACCGATTTCAGCACAAGCCCATAACCGCCAGCGACTGAACGCCTGGAGAAACCAGGTCCGCGAGGCGGCCATGGCCGTCTGGCCCCGAAATGCACCCGCCCTCACCGTGGCGGTTGAACTGTGGATCACCCATTATGCCGAGAAGCGCATTGCCGACATGGATAATTTGATCAAGCCAATCCAGGACGCCTTGCAGGGGACTGCATATCTGGACGACAGTATGGTGGTCGACGTGACCGGAAGCTGGCGTGACATCAACAGTAGGTTGCCTGTGCGTTTCATGCCGCTGCCGTTGGCCACTGCGTTCAGCGACGGCCGCGAGTTCGTGCATATTCGTCTGTGGGTGACACCAAGCCGACAGGAGCTAAGTTGAATGTCCAGGACCTGGACCGACGAGAGGGTGAAGACCAGGCGAAACGCCGCCAGGAGGTACCGCAAACTCGGATACACTGTGGTCGAGCTTCCCGCTGAGGGAGAAATGCCCTCCTTCCTGCGTGGTTTCGCACCCGACCTAATTGCCACCAGCGACGACGACAAGTTGGTGCTGGAAATCAAACGCGCCGCCGATCTGAAGGGATCCAACGAGATCAAGGAACTGGCTGCCGTCATCGACCGACAGGCCGGATGGCGGTTCGAACTGATGTCCCTTGGGATTGGCCCATGGGACGTGGTCGTGCCGAGTGAGGAGAAACTGGAACGCCTGATCGCACGAGGTGTGGCGTTGCGCGACGCCGGCGCTGACGATGTGGCGGTCATCTTTCTGGTGTCGTTGCTGGAGGAGTTGATCCGGGATATCGGCTTGCAGCACGGGCTCAAGGGATATCGGAAGTCCACGCGGTCGATAATCCGCGAGCTGGCATTCCGCGGTATCGTCGGCAACGACGCCGTCGATGCGCTGGATGCTGGCTGGGATCGGCGCAATCGGATCGTGCACGGAAGCGACGCGGGACGGACCGCGAGCGGCGACGATATTGCAGCGTTGATGGCAGCATGCAGGGAGCTGCGGGAGACGATGAGTTTAGAGGCGGCATAGTACCTGGGTCGGACGTGGTTCGGCCGGGCAGTTGTCGCCGCATGAGCCCGTCGCTCCCTGCCGTGAATGCTCGGCAGGTGCTCGTTGCCTTAAGGCGCGCAGGGCTCGTGGAGGATCGGATCTCAGGACGCCATCATATGCAGGTTCATGCCGACGGGCGTAATCAGCCGTGATGAATCATTTCCCTTGAGGCCGAATCACTTGTAAACACCCGAGCTATGGGACTGATTGGTCGCCATCCGCTCGCGGTAGCGAACCAGATACTGGATTTGGCTGCCGATCAAGGGCTGCCGATCAGCAACTTGGCGCTTCAAAAACTTCTATATTTCAGTCACGGATGGCTCCTCGCGGCGCATACGAGGCCACTAGTGCGCGGTGGGTTCCAGGCGTGGGAACACGGGCCGGTTAGTCGCGCAGTGTATGCCGTGTTCAAAACCTCGGCGGACCGAGCGATCACTACGCGAGCGATCTTTGTTGACCTTGGCACCGACGAGGAGAAGGTAGCTACGGCGAACTTCGACGACGTAGAGCTCAAGCTGATGCGTGACGTGCTGAAGCGGCACGGCCACCTTCATGCGTTCGAACTGTCACGGCTCACCCACGAGCCGGGATCGCCGTGGCACAAGATTTGGACCTCGGAAACGGTGATTCCTGGCATGAGGATTCCGGACCATTTGATCCGCGAGCATTTTATGGATCACAGATTCGTGATCAAGAACTAGGGACTCGCCAAGCATCGACCTACTAGGTAGAGTATCCCATGGCGTTGAAGGTTCCTCCTGCATATCATGTCGCGGTGATCGGCACTCAGGCCAATCGGACTGCGGCCAAGGCCGTTTTGCGCGCGTATCACGAAGATGGTGTAGGGCAGTTCGGCTACGACTGGTTTCGTCAATCGCTGGTGGACTACCTATCCGGCAAATGTTCTCAAGAGGATGCGGAAGCGTTCTGCGCATCGCGCGGCGCCAAGGCTGGTCGCAAGCCAAACGTAGCGCTGGTCAGGCTGGTCTTCCCTTTCCTTCAGTCGCGGGTTGGCTTCGGCCGGAAGATTAGCCGCGATCGATATTCGTTCCGGCGTGACCTTGGTACGTCCGTAGGGCCGCTAGTCGTTACTCGCGATGCCGGACAGTTGGTATTGGTTACAACACAGCCTCGCAAGAATTGGGAAATGAGCGAGGCCGCTTGGCGACTTTGGGCCTCGATCGTTTATCTGGTTCACGCTGGCGATGATGGAACGCTATTGTTCGACGCACCTGAACTGATCATTGAAATCTTGGATCTGAGTGGCTCCGATGGTAGCGCTCGGGAGGTGAGACCACACCGTTTCTCCCCGGACGGTCTGCTTACTGAAGAAGAGCTTACTGCTCACCTCCAGCTTTTCGCTGATGCCCATGACGCGCTCGTAGAAGAAGGCTATGAACCAATGCGCCGAGACGATCGTCCCAACGACGGCGACGATTTATTCGGGTCACGCAAGTAGCTGCGACGGATATCGACCACTCTTCTCCATGCGTTGAGCCTGCCCCGACAGCAGGCCTAGATCAGAGGGCCGTCGGTATGACCTGACCCATGCGAGGCGAGCCATCAGGTCACGGTGTGGCCTGCATGCTTACCTCGGGCAGATGCATTTGTCTTCGTTTCCGACTGGCCCACAGCCCCTCCAGATCAATCTGCGCAAGCTGAACTCGATAGGGCTGCCAAGCACTTTCCACTATATCGCTTGTATTGGGATCGCCCTACTTTGATCAGCTTATAGAATTCGGGGTTCGCCTGTAACTTCTCGCGCTAAATCAGCCACAGGAGCTTGATCTCGTTGACGCGAAGGTGCTGACTCAAGTCACGCAAGCCGAGATTGTAATAGTCCAACTCGTTGACCTTTCGAACAGCAACCACTGTTGCGCCAGGTGTGCCCTCGGGTACAGGGTCACAGATTCACCTTGATTTCGTGTAATCCGTAGCAATAGGCCAGGACCATCTGCGGCTGGATTGATAGTCAGAGCGGCAACACCCTGAAAGATTGTCCTCCAGTCATCGCCATGACTGATCCTCTTTATCACAGAATCGAGCTCAGTATCGTTAACCTGAGACTTGCGACCGTCCAACGAGCATTGGAGCACTGCCAGTGAGCGGAGGCGGGCACGGGCGTCTATTCGCTGCCGTGAACCCGGCGCCACCATGCGCTTAATCTCGGCAAATTCGATATCAAAGACCGATGCCAGATCCTTCGGAGGCCGGGCGCATACTGGAAGGGCACGGTCAGGTATAACCGACTTAAGCGGCAGTCCGAGCACGTCCCTGGTCAGCCGCTGGAAAAGCGTCACTCCTGCTTGCGCGTGTACGTAGAGCTGATCCTCACATACCTCGATCATGTAGTGCTGGGCGGCGTCCCGAAGAGCGTTCAGACTTTGCAAGGTGACACTATCATCCTCGGATAGACATTTAACGGGCGCCACGGTAAGGCATTTTCGCAAACACAGGTCGAACCCAATCGTTATTCCAGTCCTGGCTCTGCTTCGAATGGAGCGCCCACGGTGAACGATTATCGCTTTGAGGAGGAGTTCGAATGCGCGATCCAACAAGATCAGGACGGCCTCAGCGCGTCCTCTGTCCCAAGCTCGATTGAAATGATCGACTGCAAGAACGAGAGAATTGACTGCCTTGCTATGTAGCGTACGTGCTTCCCTTTTCAATTTCGCTCTCGCTTGTACTGTAATGTATTGTTCTAAGCGACATGGGCCCTGCACTACGGTGCGATTGGATCACTAGCCATCACTGACAGGCCAGACACTCCTCATAATCCGTCGCATTCGCCGCCAGCCACCGCGGCCACCAGCGGCAACTGCGTCTGCCCATCATTCGCCGGCAGCGGCACGCCCATCACCCCGGTGAACGCCGCCGGCGCCACCGCCTTCTCGCTCACATTGTCCGCCCGCTGCAGCGACAGACTCCGGCAATAGTACAGCGACTTAACCCCGCGCTTCCACGCCATGAAATGGATCTGATGCAGGTCCCGCTTATGCACATTCGCCGGCAGGAACACATTCACCGACTGGCTCTGGCAGATGAACGGCGCGCGATCCGCCGCATGCTCGATGATCCAGCGCTGATCCAGCTCGAACGCGGTCTTGTAAACCGCCTTCTCCTGCTCGGTCAGAAAATCCAGCTCCATGCACGCTGCCCTTGTTCAGCGTGATCGACGACCAAACCTCGTCGTTATCCATCCCCTTCGCCGCCAGCAGCATCTGCAGATGCCGGTTGCGCACGGTAAAGCTGCCCGACAGCGTCTTCTGCAGGAACACGTTGGCCGCGATCGGCTCGATCCCCGGCGACGAATTGCCCGCGATGATCGAAATCGAAGCGGTCGGCGCGATCGACATCTTGTGCGAGAACCGCTCCATCACGCCGTACTCGGCGGCATCCGGGCACGGCCCGCGCTCTTCGCGCCAGCACGCGCGACGCCAGGTCCGCCTGCTCGCGGATGTGCTTGAACATCCGCTTGTTCCACACCTTCGCGATCACGCTCTCCCACGGCACGTTCTGCGATTGCAGGAACGAGTGGAACCCCATCACGCCCAGCCCCACGGACCGCTCGCGCATCGCGGAATACTTCGCCTTCTCCATCCCCGGCGGCGCGCGGTCGATGAAATCCTGCAGCACGTTGTCGAGGAACCGCATGATGTCCTCGATGAACGTCGGATGGTCCTGCCACTCGAACCAGCTCTCCAGGTTCAGCGAGCACAGGCAGCACACCGCGGTGCGATCCATGCCGTGCTGGTCGCGCCCGGTCGGCAGCGTGATCTCGGAACACAGGTTAGAGGTCTTCACCTCCAGCCCGGCCAGCTTGTGATGCTCGCGGCCGCGCGCGGTTCACGTGGTCGGAGAAGATCAGGTACGGCTCGCCGGTCTCGATCCGCGCGGTCAGGATGCGAACCCACAGCGCGCGCGCCGAAATCGACCGCACCGGCGTTTCGTCCTTTGGCGACAGCAGCGCCCATTGCTCGTCCGCCTCCACCGCGCGCATGAACGCGTCCGACACCAGGATGCCGTGGTGCAGGTTCAGCGCCTTGCGGTTCGGATCGCCGCCGGTCGGGCGGCGGATTTCCACGAACTCCTCGATCTCCGGATGCCAGACCGGCAGATAGACCGCCGCCGATCCGCGCCGCAGCGAGCCCTGCGAGATCGCCAGCGTCAGCGAATCCATCACCCGGATGAACGGGATCACGCCGGAGGTCTTGCCGACCGCGCCGACCTTCTCGCCGATCGAGCGCAGATTGCCCCAATAGGAGCCGATGCCGCCGCCCTTGGACGCCAGCCAGACGTTCTCGTTCCACAGCCCGACGATGCCCTCCAGGCTGTCGGACGCCTCGTTCAGGAAGCAGGAGATCGGCAGGCCGCGCTGCGTGCCGCCGTTCGACAGCACCGGCGTCGCCGGCATGAACCACAGCCTGCGACATGTAGTCGTAGATGCGCTGCGCATGGCCGGCATCGTCGCCGTAATAGGAGGCCACGCGCGCGAACAGGTCCTGGAAATCCTCGCCGGGCATCAGATAGCGGTCGGACAGGGTGGCCCGGCCGAAATCGGTCAGCAACGCGTCGCGCGAGCGGTCGATATGGACCTGATGGCGACCTGGCATCTGGACTGCGTCGAGCACGTCGGATTCCCCCTGGCCTATTGGAGCCGATTTTCCGCCGATGCGGACCGTGCCGTCAATCAACATATGGGACACCACTTCCGATAGGGCCACAACATACATGTCTTGTTGCGACCTCGCCACAGTGTGCCGCATGGAGACAACCGAGCGTGGCCGGCGGACTGCCCGCCGGGTTATCACCCCACGCTGTCGACTAATGTGTGGGGCGGCGCAAGGCGAAGCGCAATCCGTCCCCGCTGGCCGTCAGGAATCCAGGCGCAATCGGCTGGACAGGAGTTCCCCCTGGCCCTCCAGCACCGGATAGGCCGCGGCGGCCACCAGATGGCCGTTGACCCGCTTCAGATCGCGCAGCAGGTCCAGATCGAGCGCGCCCGGGTCCGCCTTGCCGCCCCGCATGCCGGCGAAATGCGCCCGGGTCGCGGCCGTCTCCAGGTCGCGGAACGCTTCCTTCTCCGCGGCAAGCTGGCGCGCGGAGCGGGCATCCTCGGTCATGAACACCGCCGCCGCCGCGCGCACCGTGGCCGCGAGCCGATCCAGCACGCGCCGGGCCTCGGCGCGCTCTTCCTCGCCTAGAGGAATGCCGCGTTTCAGGCGCTTGGCGGCATGTCCCATCACGTCGCGGTCGATCACGTCGCCCGCCGCCTCCAGGTTGGTGGCGAACACCAGGATCTGCGACAGCCGCCGATGATCCGCATCCGACAGCGCATCCGGATCCAGCGCCGTCAGGTACTCCTTGATCGCGGTGTTCAGCCGATCGAGCACATCGTCCAGCCGCCGCACCTCGCCGATGCGACGCCGATCGGTGCTGGCCAGCGCGTCGGCGGCGCCGGTCAGCATGGCCTCCAGCGCATCGGCCATACGCAACGCCTCGCGCGCCGCGGCGGCCAGTGCGATCGGCGGCGTCTCCAGCGCCGCCTGGTCGAGATAGCGCGGCCGCGACGGATCGTCCGCCGCCATCCGTGCCGGCAGCAGCTTGCGCAGCAGCCAGGCGTAGGGACCGAGCACCGGCAGGAACAGCGCTGCCAGGATCAGGTTGAAGCCGGTATGGAAATCGGCGACAGCGCGTGCCGGATCGGGGTCGAACTGCACCATCCAGCGGACCGATGATGCGGCAACAGCAGCAGCGCCACCACGCAGCCGAACAGGCGGTTCAGCAGATTGCCGATCGGCAGCCGGCGGGCCACCGGATCGTCGCCCGAAACCCCCTCCAGCACCGGATTGATCGCGGTGCCCAGATTGGCGCCCAGCACCAGCGCGAACGCGGCATCCGGCGGCACCGCGCCCTTGGCGGCGAACGACATCACCAGCAGCACCACCGCGACCGAGGAATGCGCCGCCCAGGTCAGTCCGGCGGCCACCAGCACGTCCACCACCGGCGACGTGGCGATCGCGCCCAGTACCAGGCGCAGGCTGGGCACGTCCTCATACGGCGTCACCAGAACGACCAGTTGGTGCAGCGCCATCAGCATCAAGCCAAGGCCGATCGCCACACGGCCGAGATCACGCGTTCGCGCCGCTGTGCCGCGACGGAACAGCAGCACGCCGAGCAGGATCAGCGCCGGCGCCACCTCCGCCACGTCGAACGACAGCAACTGGACGATCAGCGTGGTGCCGACATTGGCGCCCAGCATGACGGCGAGCGCCGGCACCAGGGCGACCGCGCCGCCGGCGGCGAAACCCGCCACCATCAGGCCGGTCGCCGTGCTGCTTTGCAGGATGGCGGTGACGCCCAGGCCGGCGGCGAACGCGGCCAGCCGATTGCCCAGCGTGGTGCCGAGCCAGCGGCGCAGATCAGGGCCAAAGCCGCGCTGGATGCCGGTCTGCACCATGTGCAGTCCCCACAGCAGCAACGCTACCGAGCCAGCCAGGTCGAGCAGGGTCCACATTAGTGGCCAGTGATCAGCGATCAGTGATCAGGCGTCAAATGCTTTTTCCGCACCGGGCTATGCTGACAGCACCGGGCTTGCTGACAGACGTGGGCCTGCTTGCCGCACCGGGCCTTGCTTGCCGCAATAGGGCTTGCTGCCGCACCGGGTCGTGATGGCTCGCCAAGAACCTGCCACAAATCCGGCGCGCACCGGCCACGGAACGGTCCACATTAACGCGCGTCCACCATCCGCAACTGAAGGATCCGTCCAATGCGCATTTCCTTCCTGATTCCCCTGGCGTTTCTGGGTCTGGCTGGCTGCGTGACCACCGTGCATGAGCCACCGGCCCAGACTTCGACCGTCGTGACGCCGGCACCGCAGGCGACCTATGTGGCCCCGGCTGCGCCCCCAGCACGACGATCGTGCACACGCCCTGATTGGTGCTGTGTTGCGTGACCGCCCCTTGCGGGTGGTTGCGTTTCCGTGAGGTCAGGCCCCGGCCGGGAGGATTTTGCTCCTTGCCGGGGCCTGACCTCACGGCCCATCGTTTCCGGCCGGTCTTTCCGTCAGCGCCACCCTGGTGTAGACGCCGCTACCCTCGTCGGCTGGAAATCCCATGACCGCCCCTTACCCCGCCACCGCGCTGGAACCCGACGTCACGACCCCGCTGGTCCTGGCGCTGCCCGAAAGGCCGCATCCTGGCCGAATGCGGCCAGCTCCTCGCCCGCGCCGGCGTTGCGCCCGCGCCCGACTATGCCGACGAGGAAAGCCGCCGGCTGCGCTTTCCGACCGACGACCCGATACTCGACGTGGTCCGGGTCCGGCCGTTCGACGTCGCCACCTTCGTCGCTTTCGGCGCCGCGCAGACTTGGCATCTGCGGCGCCGATGTGCTGATGGAATTCGACTACCCGGAAATCTATGCCCCGCTCGACCTCGGGATCGGGGTTTGCCGGGTATCGGTCGCCGAACCGTCGAAACCGCCGGCGCCGATGATCCGTCCCGCTGGTCGCAGGGTTCGGGTCGCGACCAAGTATCCCAACATTGCCCGGCGTCACTTCGCTCTCGCGGCGTGCACGCCGATGTGGTGCATCTGAACGGCGCGATGGAGCTGGCCCCCGGCCTGGGGCTGTCGCGGCTGATCGTGGATCTGGTGCAGACCGGGTCAACCCTGCGCGCGAATGGCCTGGTGGAAACCGAGGTGATCGCGCCGATAACCTCCCGTCTGATCGTCAACCGCACCGCGCTGAAGACGCAGCCCGAGACGATCGGCGCCTGGATCGCCCGTTTCCGTGCAGCGCTGGGAGAAACATCCGTGGGTGAAACGTATTGATTGCTCCCCCTCCCCCCAAGCCCCTCCCACTCAGCCCCCTCCAACAGCGGGAGGCGGAGGCTCTGGCCCTGCAATGATTCGCCTGAGCACCGCTGACGCTGGCTTCGAGCTTGAGTTCACCACTCTGCTGGGCCAGGCGCGCGCGACCACCGAAAGCGTGGATCAGGCGGTGTCGGCTATTATCGCCGATGTGCGCGTTGACGGTGACGCTGCGTTGCTGCGGTCCACGGCGCGCTTCGATCGACTGACGTTGACGACGGATCGGTTGCGCATTGCGGCCGACGAGATCGATGCCGCTGTGACCGGGATTGCACCAGCGCTGATGGCGGCACTCGATCTGGCGGCGACGCGCATCGAAGCCTTCCATCGCATGCAGTTGCCTGTGGACCTGCAAACCACGGACGCTGTTGGCCTAACACTTGGCATGCGGTGGGGGCCTTTGGACGCGGTCGGGCTTTACGTGCCGGGCGGCAAGGCGGCGTATCCGTCCTCGGTCCTGATGAACGCAATTCCGGCCCGTGTCGCGGGCGTGCCTCGCATCGCCATGTGCGTGCCTATGCCGGACGGAACGCTGAACCCGCTGGTGTTGGCCGCCGCTCGTCGTGCCGGTGTTGCGGAAATCTATCGGGTCGGCGGGCTCAGGCGATTGCGGCGTTGGCGTATGGCACTGCATCCATCGCCGCAGTCGATCGCATAGTCGGGCCTGGGAACGCATATGTTGCCGAAGCTAAACGGCAGGTGTTCGGGCGCGTTGGCATCGATGCGATCGCCGGTCCGTCGGAGGTCGTGATTTTGGCCGATGCCGCGAATGATCCGCGATTGGTGGCGCTCGACCTGCTGGCCCAGGCCGAACACGACGAGGCGGCTCAGGCGATCCTGATAACGGACGATACGGGGTTTGCCGACAGGGTTGCCGCGGCGGTGACGGCAGAACTCGCCACGCTGCCGCGCGCGGCGATCGCCGGGGCAAGCTGGCAGGCGCACGGCGCGATCATCCTGGTGCGGGATTGGAACGAGGCTATTGGACTGGTCAATCGGCTGGCGCCGGAACATCTGCAATTGATGCTGCGCGATCCTGGGGCGGTGTTCGCGCGGGTTCGACATGCTGGCGCGGTGTTTCTCGGCGCGTGGTGTCCGGAGGCGGTGGGCGACTACATCGCCGGGCCGAACCACGTGCTGCCGACCGGACGGACGGCACGCTTCGCGTCGGGCTTGTCGGTGTTCGACTTCCTGAAGCGCACGACGTGGGTTGCGGCCGATGCCGATGCCCTGGCGCAGGTGGGGCCGGCTGCGGTCGCACTGGCCGAGGCCGAGGGACTTCATGCACATGCGCGCAGCATTGCGCTGCGGCTGGGGAACAAATTCACCGGCTGAGTCAGGCAAGCGCTCGCAAAGATGCGGGCTGAAGTTGCCCTGGTTTTGTGGACAGCGGACGATTTGTGTTCGAGGCGGCCATGCTTGAATGCAAGTTGCTCGATCGGCGTCGTTTCAAGACGCACGCCGAGGCGCGAAGCGCGGCCTTTGAATGCGTCGAAGGCTTTTATCATCCGCGCCGCCGTCACTTCTCGATCGGATAGCTCTCACCGATCGACGATGAGCGTCGGCATCACATAGCGGCAGTCGATTCCGACGCACGTCAGCCTGCCGCCATGCTCGCGGCCGTCAAAGACAAGCCCCGCGGGCGGCCCCAAGAAGGGACCGTCCTTGACAGCCGCTCTGCGCGACGGCCGCACTGTTGAATTAGTTGGAGCGTCGGCGGCTGATCGCGATGAGACCAAGTGCCGGTGCCACCAACAGCAACATACTGGAAGGCTCTGGGACCGCGGTTGCGGATATGGAACCGAACAGCCCGGCCGTCTCCATATTGATGCCGTCAGAGAAAAAGAGGGTATCCGCCGCGCCACCACTGCCGCCGTTGCCGAAGGTGAGATCCCAAAGCCCACCGGGGGTATTGCCCGCGCCCACATCGATCGGAATCGAGCCTTCAAACGCTCCGGTCGTTGCGTTGAACGCGTTAATCTCACTATCTTTAAAGCTGAAGTTGCCAACCAGCAGATCGCCGGCGAACACGCCGAAACTGGCCGGGGCGAGGGTGACGCCCCAGGGCGAAGCGAGAGCGCTGCCCGTGATAAGTTGTTGGATGAAGGTCCCGCTGGTGGTGAAGACCGCTACCGCCCCCATCCCGGCGATGGCCGCGGTCTGGTTCGCATGGCCCGAAGGTGCGTAGGTGACGTAGATGTTGCCGTTGATTTCCTGCACGTTGAACGGCACCAGCCCTGCGGCGGTTGCACTCGGGTCAGTGAACGCACCAGCGGGCAGGGTAACCGCGTGGAACGAGCTGTCGAAGACGTTGATACCTGTCGCAGTGGCAGCGAAGAGATGCCCCATTGTGCTATCGATTGCGAGACCCGTGTAACTTGCGCCCGGCGTCGTTACCTCGGTTGCCGCTGGGACCGTCCCTGCGGCTCCCAGGCTCGGGTTCCACGCCGAAATAGTGCCATTGAGGTTGGCGAATATAAATGCGGCTGGCTTTCCCGTGGTGCCCACATCAAAGCCGGTGGTCGAATTACTGACCTGGCCGGTAGGTCCTTGTGGCCCAGATGAGGTTTGCGGGGTAGTAACAGTGAGGTTGGGTATGCTGACGCCGGCTGAGTTCACTGTGATCAGGGTATTTTCATTTGTACCTTGATCCGAGATCCAGAACGGGCTTGTCGCGCTTTCCGAAACGCCCCACGGGTTCACCAAAGCAGGGTCAGTGACCTCAGCCAAGCCCGCGATGTTCGATACCAGATTCGTCTGGACGAAAGCCTCCGCGTGGGCTTGTGACGTGCAGGTGACAAACGCGCCGATGCCGATCGCCGTCATCAGCTTGAAGTCCCGCAGACCGTTTACAACTCGCATGTTCCCCGCTCCCCAATGCAGCGTGTCATGTCACGGAGGGCCAATGTTCTGACCGGCATGCACGACCAGGGAGACGTTCTACCGAGATTGCTATTCCCGGCAAACCGCCAGCACAGACGCCGATCGCACACCTGTGTTTCATGCCGCCGAATCATTAGCAGGCCGACTGATGTGTGGTCCGTCGCCGGTTCGACCTTCGGCTCCGGAACGCGGTCACAGTGGTGGCCATTGTTCCGTAGTCAGCATGAACACCGATTGGATGAACCGCGTGGCATCGGCTGTCATAAATCTATATGAATTGGCCAGAACACACGAAACGCCCCTCTGGTACTCATAAGCTGGAAACGCAACGTTCGGTAGCCATAATCCTAAACGAAACTACGTACCGTGGACTCGATCCGTCGGCTTATCTGTCAAATCCGCACCTACCCGCTGCCCCTCGCACGAAGCGTCCGAACCATTCTTGGTGACCTTTGCGTTCCTTGTGAGCTTTGTGTTGATTTTGTCTGGCGAACCGCGGTCGGCTGGAAAGCTGCCATCCTGCTCGGCTTGACCTTGCCCAGCCCCGCGCTCATGTTCCGGCCTGAAATCAAGCTTTTGAACGAGGCCGGATGCCGAAAGAGGACATGATCGAATTCAGCGGGACGGTGATGGAGCTGCTGCCCAACGCCATGTTCCGCGTCAAGCTCGACAACGAGCATTCTATCCTGGCGCACACCTCCGGCAAGATGCGCAAGAACCGCATCCGCGTGCTGGCGGGCGACCGGGTGAATGTCGAGATGACGCCTTACGATTTGAGCAAGGGTCGGATCACCTTCCGCTTCAAGTGACTCCTCCCGCGCTGGTCCTGGCTTCGGCCAGCCCTCGGCGTCTCGCGCTTCTCGCGCAAATCGGCATCGTGCCGGAACGCGTGGTTTCCGCCGACATCGACGAGATCCCCGTTGCGCGATCAATCGCCGCGCAACCACGCTCAGCGCCTGGCGCGCGCGAAGGCCGCCGCGGTCGACGATCCCGGATGCTTCATACTGGCAGCTGATACCGTGGTTGCGGTCGGGACAGCGCATCCAGCCGAAGACGGAAACCGAGGCGCAGGCTCGGCGCTGCCTGGCGCTGCTGTCCGGCCGGCGGCATCGCGTCATCACCGCGGTCGTGCTGCGCGGTCCGGATGGGCGGCAGGGTGAGCGGCTGGTGCAAAGTGTCGTGGGTTTCGCGCGGCTGACCGAACGGCAGATCGCCGCCTACCTGGCCAGCGAGGAATGGCTCGGCAAGGCCGGCGGCTATGCGATCCAGGGCCGCGCCGCGGCGTTCGTGCGCTTCCTGTCGGGCAGCTACTCCGGCGTGGTCGGGCTGCCGCTGTTCGAGACGGCGCAACTGCTGCGCGGGCTGGGCTGGCCGTTGCCATGATGTGCGGATTCTGGCTGCGACGAGCCCTGGGGAGGTGCGCGTTGCTGTGGTGCGGGATGGCGCGCTGCTGGACTATGCGATCTGGCGGCCGGGGGCGCCGGATGGCGTCGGCGATATCTACCGCGGCCGGGTGATCGTCAGTGTGCCCGCGATGGCCGGGGCATTCGTGGCCCTCGACGGCGCCGAGGGGTTCCTGCCGGACAGCGAGGGCGGCGCCGGGTTAACCGAGGGCGATATCTGGCGGTCCGGGTCACCCGCGCGGCGCAGGGCGGCAAGGGCCCTCGACTGACTGCGCGATTTGCCAGCCGAGCCCGCCGGGCGACGGTCCGGCTCCGCTGCTCGCGCCTGGACCCGGAGCGTTGCTGGAATTGGCGGCGCGCTTTCCGGACGCCGGTGTGTGGGTGGACGACAGCGCAATGGCCGCGCGCGTTCGGCCGGCGTTCGGCGATCGGGTGCGCTCGTGCGCCAAGGCGTTCGACGAGGAAGTGGACGAGCAGGTTGAGGCGCTGGCGCAGCCCGGTCGTCGATCTGCCGAGTGGGGCGCGGCTGCATATCCACCCCACACCGGCCCTGGTGGCGATCGACGTGGATGCCGGCGGCGCAACGGAAGGGCGGCTTGGCAAGGCCGCTTCGCAACTGGCGGTGAACCGGGCGGTGCTGCCGGCGCTCGCCAGGCAGATCAGGCTGCGTAACCTGTCCGGCGCGGTGCTGGTGGATTTTGCCGGGTTGCCAGCTCGGCGGCGGTCCTCGCTGGCACCCGACCTGAACGCCGCGCTGGCCGACGACCCGTTGCGGCCGCGGCTGCTCGGATTCACGCGCTCGGGTTTGCCGAGATCGTGCGGCCGCGGGTGCATCCGCCACTGCATGAACTGCTCGCGGGGCCGCACGCGGCGGGTCTGGCCGCCTTGCGTGCGATTGCGATGCAGGTGGGCGTGGCGCCGCATCGTTTGCCGGTGTTGCGCGCTTCGCCCGCGATTGTCTCGACTCTGCAGGCGGATGCGGAGGCATTGGCGGCTCTTGCACATCGGGCGGGACGTGCCTTGACTGTGCGGTCCGATCCTGGTTTGCCGGCTGACCGATGGATGATCGAGCGGGGCGATGACTGAGAGGCGAACCGCTGCCGCGTGCCCGATCTGCGGCAAACCTGCCGCGGCGGGCACTCGGCCGTTCTGCAGCCGACGGTGCGCCGATGTCGATCTGGACGTTGGCTGACCGAACAATACCGCGTGCCGGCCGTGCCGACCGATCCCGACGAGGAGGGAGCTCCGGAGGCGGACGAGTCCGCTTGATCGGGTGGATGGCATGGGGTATGGCCTGCCGCCGGCCCACAGACCGGATGCCCAGGTAGCTCAGTTGGTAGAGCATGCGACTGAAAATCGCAGTGTCGGTGGTTCGGTTCGCCCCTGGGCACCATTCCCTTTCTACTCCACAGTTTCTTTCCACCGCCGGGCTACGCTATAGCCCTCTTAAATCCTTGATTAATAGCCATAATTGAGAGGACGCTGCGTGCAGCCGCGCAATTCCGGATACCTTGGCGCATCCCCGGTATCGGTTTCCCTCTGCTGGTATCCCTGTTGGTATCCCCGGCTCCTGTTGGTATCGTGCCTCCCAGGAGGACAAGGCGATGCCTTTGACGGACGCAAGGTGCCGATCGGCTCAACCCGGACCCAGGCTCCAGAAGCTGACTGATGGTGGCGGTCTACAGTTATGGCTGCAGCCAACCGGCGCCAGATTGTGGCGGTTCGCCTACCGCTTCGACGGTAAGCAGAAGCTGCTTGCGCTCGGGGTGTATCCCACGGTTCCGTTGGCGCGCGCTCGGCAGGCTGCGAGAGGACGCCAGGCGCCTATTGGCGGATGGCCTCGATCCGTCGCTCGATAAAAAGCGCCGGGCCCGGGCCCAGGCGGACGCCCCGACGTTTCGCGGCATCGCCGACGAGTATGTCGCGAAGCTTCGGCGAGAGAAGCGGTCAGAGGCAACCATGGCAAAGATCGAATGGCTCCTCGGCTTTGCCAACGCGGAGTTTGGAGACGAACCAATCGGTCAGATCTCGGCTCCCGCCATTCTGGGAGTGCTGCGATCTCTTCGAATCTCGCGAGAGATACGAATTGGCTCGCCGGCTCCGATCGACGATCGGAAGCGTATTCAGATACGCGATCGCCACCGCCCGTGCGGAATTCGATCCGACCTACGCCCTACGGGGCGCTTTGACGCAAGTCAAGGCGCCGCCGCGTGCGGCGATCACAGACGCCAAGAAATTTGGCGCCTTGCTTCGCGCCATCGATGCGTTCGACGGGCAGCTTGGTACACGGATCGCGTTGCAATTGCTCGCGCTTTTGTTTCCCCGCCCCGGCGAATTGCGGTTGGCTCAATGGACCGAGTTCGACCTCGAACAAGCGATGTGGTCGATCCCCGCGTCCCGGATGAAAATGCGGCGGCCGCACCGGATGCCGTTACCTCGACAGGCTATTGAATTGCTCAATGCGCTCGGTTTGATCTCCAAAGGGAATTTTCTGTTCCCTGGCGTTCGTTCGCCATCCCGCCCGATCTCCTGACGGCACTCTGAATGCCGCGCTCAGACGGCTAGGATATGCCAAGGACGAGGCGACCGGCCACGGCTTTCGCGCGACGGCATCGAGCCTGATGAATGAATCTGGCAAGTGGCATCCCGACGCCATAGAGCGTCAGCTTGCACATATCGAAGGCAATAGCGTCCGCGCGGCCTATGCCCGTGGAGAGCACTGGGACGAACGCGTGTCGATGATGCAGTGGTGGGCTGACTACCTTGATCAGCTGCGGGTTCCTGCTTCGGACAAGGTTCTCGCTGAGGTTGCCACGTATTCGCAATGACCGTTGGGACGATACGTGGGATCAACGATTTTCAGTCGCGCCGACTGACGCCGTAACTCGTTGTTTTTCATTAGAAAATCCCGCACTGATCTTCTCAGCAAGGTGGCAGCAAGGCGCGGGCAGTGGCAGTCTGAGCCGGGGTGGTCGTATCTTTGGACGGGGACAGAAGACAGAGCACAACCTTGCCAAGGTTGGGGTCGAGGGTTCGAATCCCTTCGCCCGCTCCAAATTACCGTGTGTAATCAAGACATTATAGATTACATCGCGTGGGTCGCCCTGCAGCGTCTCTGGGCTGGACACCACTCAGCCACCACCGCGCGCGATAATCCTCGAGGCGCTCCTTCCCACTTTCTGTGTGAATTCGGACCGACAGGCCCGGTCGCGCAGACAGCCGCAGCAGCACCGCAGCCGAGCTGCCAAGTTACCAGATTGGCTTCTGGCGGTGTTAGGTCGAGCGCGGAGCACAACTACCGACGGCAATTCACGCGATCACTGAAACGCGGGTGAGACGAGTTGGAAGGCCTCGAATCCCGTGCTGGGACGACCTACACGGCAACGACGAT